>NZ_JACMSF010000018.1 GCF_014257025.1 Streptomyces cupreus | reverse complement strand
CGGTGCGCGCAAAGAGCTGGAACACCTCCGCCTGCGCGCCTGGGCTCACATGCTCGGCTTCCGCGGCCACTTCTCCACCAAGTCCCGCCGCTACTCCACCACCCTCGGCGCCCTGCGCACCGCCCGCGCCGACTGGCGCCGCGCCCAGATGGCTCCGCCTGCCACGCATGACGGCGAAACCACGCTCGTCCTCGCCCACTGGGTGTTCGCCGGTACGGGCCTCAGCGCTGCCGAGACCTGGCTTGCCGCAACCCTCGAACCCGCCCCCGGAACGGAAGGGGAACCGACCGCATGACGACCGACCGCTACCTGTCCGTCGACCAGGTCGCCGAGCTGCTCGGCACGACCACCCGCTTCCCCCGGCGACTGATCGAGGAACGGCGCATCCGATACGTGAAGGTCGGCAGGCATGTGCGCATCCCCGAAAGCGCGGTCGCCGAGTTCATCCAGGCCCGCACGGTCGAGCCGCTGAGGCGCCCCCGTACACGCTTCGGGAGGGCTGCCTGATGGCCAACAGCAAGGGCAGGCGTCGTCGCTTCGGCGCGATCAGACGGCTTCCGTCCGGCCGCTATCAGGCGCGCTATCCAGGGCCTGACAGTGTCATGCGCCCAGCGCCGGAAACCTTCGCCACGACAGCGGACGCTGACGACTGGCTCGCCGAGAAGCAGACCGAGATCCGACGCGGAGACTGGCGAGACCCGGATGCGGGGTCGGTCAACTTCAAGGTCTACGCGGAGAAGTGGGTGGAAGAGCGGGAGCTCTCAGTCCTGAGCGAGGACCTGTACCACTACCTCCTGGACGACCACATCCTTCCCACCTTCGGCGAATCGGACCTCGACGAGATCACCGCGCCCCTCGTCCGCGAGTGGCGCGCTGAACGCCTCCGTACGACCAAGGCGAAGACCACGACCGCCAAGGCGTACCGCCTCCTGAAAAGCGTCATGGAGACGGCCGTGGACGACGACCTGATCAAGCGCAACCCGTGCCGGATCAAGGGAGCCGGAAAGGAGAAGGCGGCCGAACGTCGCATCGCCACCGTCGCCCAGGTCGATGCCCTCGCCGATCAGCTCGGCCCGCGCTGGCGTCTCATGGTCTACCTCGGCGCCTACGGCCCACTCCGCCCCGAGGAGCTGGCCGGCCTCCGCCGCCGGGATGTCGACGTCGAGGCCCTGAAGATCACGGTTCGCATCGCTGAGCCAGAGCGGACGAACGGCCGCCGCACCCCTGGCGACACCAAGTCCGAAGCCGGTACTCGGACCGTCTACCTTCCCGAGTTCCTGCGTCCGGAGCTCCGCATTCATATGGAGCTGTTCGCGGGCAGGGGCCCCGACGGGCTGGTCTTCCTTGGAGAGAAGGGCGCCCCCTTCCGACGCAGCTCCTTCGGCCGGAAGTGGCGCAAGGCCCGTACCGTCGTCGGCGTCCCCGAGGGCTTCCGCTTCTACGACCTTCGTCACACCGGACACACGCTCTCGACCCGCTCGGGAGCCACCCTCAAGGACACGATGGTCCGCGCCGGCCAGTCCTCCGAGAAAGCGGCGCTGATCTATCAGCACTCCGACGACGACCGACAGCAGGAAGTTGCAGCCGGTCTCGATGCGACCGTACGCAAGGCACGCCAGGAAGCTGCGGCCGTGCCAGAACAAGACGCTGATGATCCAGGCGATCAACGTTCTGGCACGAATCTGGCACGCGGCGAGTGATCACCGCACACAGCAAAAAGGCCCGGGTCGATGACCTGGGCCTTATCCATGGAGCGGGTGACGAGAATCGAACTCGCGCTCTCAGCTTGGGAAGCTGATGTTCTACCATTAAACTACACCCGCGTAAGACGCCGATCGGAATCGGTGTCGAATGCTCGCTCACTGTACCCCATCGCAGACCCCCGGTGCTCGGACCGCGGGGTCTGACCGTGTTTCAGGGGTGGGATACGGCTGCGGGAGGCCGGAGTTGGGGCGTACGGTGGAGGCGTGGGAGAGGGTCTGGGGGGGGGGCCGGAGTGCCGCCTGGAGGGCCGTCCCTTTAATCCCGTAATGTGGCCTTTCTTCGCCCGGCGGGCAGCAGCCGGGTGCGGCTCTTGGGGAAGGGACTCAAAGGACTTGATGGAGCGCACCGTCGTCCGTTGTGCCGATGGGCACGTGTTCAGCACCGCTTCGTTCCCGATGCAGCAGGCCGAGCGGCTCGGTCCCGGACGGCTGGTCCGATGTCCGCGCTGTGCCCGGCTTCGCAGCGTCGTGCCGGTGGCGTTGGAGAAGCGGTAGCAAGCCGTAGCCAGCGGTGGCTGGCGGTAGCAGGCCGTAGCAACAGAGCGTGAGCGCAGGCGCGCGGTGCCGTCCGATTCGGTCGGTCCGCGCGCCTTGCGTATCCTCGGGACGTGCTTCTCTCAGACAAGGACATCCGGGCCGAGATCGACGCCGGACGGGTACGGATCGATCCCTACGACGAATCCATGGTGCAGCCGTCCAGCATCGACGTACGGCTCGACCGGTATTTCCGGGTGTTCGAGAATCACCGGTACCCCCATATCGACCCCTCCGTCGAGCAGGCCGACCTCACCCGGCTCGTGGAGCCCGAGGGCGATGAGCCGTTCATCCTCCATCCCGGGGAGTTCGTGCTCGCATCGACGTACGAGGTCATCTCCCTGCCCGATGACCTTGCCTCCCGGCTCGAGGGCAAGTCCTCCCTCGGACGGCTCGGGCTGGTCACCCACTCCACCGCCGGGTTCATCGACCCCGGATTCTCCGGGCACGTCACCCTGGAGCTCAGCAACCTCGCCACGCTCCCCATCAAGCTCTGGCCCGGCATGAAGATCGGGCAGCTGTGCATGTTCCGGCTCAGCTCGCCCGCCGCGTTCCCCTACGGCAGCGAGCGGTACGGCTCCCGGTACCAGGGGCAGCGCGGACCGACCGCCTCCCGGTCCTACCTCAACTTCCATCGGACCCAGGTGTGAGCATGAGCGACGTACGGGAGAACCTGACCTACGAGGGGTTCGGCGTCGCCATCCGCGAGCTCGCCCAGACCATCGCCGACGACGGGTACGAGCCCGACATCGTGCTCTCCATAGCCCGTGGTGGTGTCTTCGTCGCAGGCGGGCTCGCCTACGCCCTCGACTGCAAGAACATCCATCTCGTCAACGTCGAGTTCTACACCGGGGTGGGGACGACCCTGGAAATGCCCGTCATGCTCGCTCCCGTCCCCAACGTCATCGACTTCTCCGACAAGAAGGTCCTGATCACCGACGACGTCGCCGACACCGGCAAGACGCTCAAGCTGGTGCACGACTTCTGCCTCGACCACGTCGCCGAGGTACGCACCGCCGTCATCTACGAGAAGTCCCACTCCCTCGTGAAGTGCGAGTACGTGTGGAAGCGGACGGATGACTGGATCAACTTCCCGTGGAGTGTGTTGCCTCCGGTAAGCAGGTCGGGCGAGGCGCCGAGGGAGAACAAGGAAGCCCTTTCCTGACCGCTACGCGCCGGGAGCCCGGTACTGGACCTCCCCGGCTCTGCGCAGGGCATCCATGGTTTCGTCGACGGTCAGGAGAACGGTCGTCTCGAACGAGCTGAGCGCGCCGCCTCCGCTGATCGCCAGGGCGACCGCGGCCATGGAGACGTTGTCGGGGGCCTCCCACAGGTTGTAGCCGTCGCGGGTGCCGAACGCGTACCAGAAGCCGTGGAGCTTGCCGCCGACGGACTCGATGTACGACTCAGCGGCCTTTGCGCGGTCCTCGGGGTGGCTGATGAGTCTCGCCCAGGTCTCCGGCGTGTAGCTGAACCTCGATAGATACAGCGGCATCATGTCTCCCTTTCGTCCCATCAAGGGATGCCCCCGCGGGGTGGGTAACGCCACGAGGCCGCCCGCGTATCCCCCGGATGGCCGCGGATGGCCGGGGATGATGACCGGCATGGGCACTGCGGGAGCAAGAAACAGGGGCTCCCGGCGTGTGTCGCCCGGAGCCCCCTTTTTGTACCCCTGGTACCCCTGTACCCCTAGAACGTGCCCAGCTTCACGATCGACAGCAGGGCCACCAGCTGGATCGCCGACGCGCCCAGTGCCTTTGGCCAGGGCAGGTCGTGGGAGCGGCTGACCATCATGGTCAGGAGGGTGCCGGCCGCTACCCATGTGGCCCAGCCGAGGAGCTGGACGAAGGTCGCGTCGCCGCCGAGGAACATGGCCACGACCAGGCGGGGGGTGTCCGTCACGGACATGATCAGCATCGAGAGGCCGACCGTCGGCTGCCAGGCGCCGTCGCCGCCGAGCTGGCGGGCCAGGGTGTGGGTGACCACGCCCAGGATGAAGGAGGAGAGGACCATGGCGACCGCTGTGCTCAGGACGATCGGGACCGCGTTCGACAGGGTCGCGCTGATCGCGTCCTCTCGGGCGCCGTCGAAGCCGAAGACCGCGAGCAGACCGTAGAGGAACGTCACGATCAGGGCGGGGCCCCACATCGCGTAGTCCCGCATCTGGAGGAAGGTCCTGGCGGGGGACAGGACGATGCCCCTCAGGAGGTCCTTCCAGTGCAGGCGGGGGCCGATGGGAGCCGCCGGGGCCGCGCCCGCGTGGTAGGTCTGGCCCTGGTTGTAGGGGTCCTCGTGGACGGAGAACGCCTGGGTGTGGCCAGGGTTGTTCGCCGCGTACGGGTCCGGGGCCGGCGGGTGGTGTGCGCCGTCGCCGAAGTACTCCGGCTCGCCCTGACCGCCGTAGCCGCCCCCCTGGCCGCCGTAGCCATTGCCCTGACCGCCGTAGCCGCCGTTGTACGGCTGCTGCGGCGGCGGGGGATAGCCCTGCGACGGCCCCTGCTGCCCGTACGGAGGTTGTTGCGGTCGCGCTTGCGGGGTCCGGTTGTCCCGGCCGCCGCGTCCGATCCTGAATCCAGCCACGTCTTCGAACGTACCTGGTCCCGGAGAGTGACGTGCCGGGCCCGGGTGTCCGGGCCCGGCTTTGCTGCCGAGCTGTGACATCCCCTAAGGGGGGATTGGGGGTTGATTCCGGGACACGGGGCTCAACCCAGCATCTGCCGGCCCGGTCGGCCGCTCTTCGGAGAGGGGGCTCAGTCCGCGAAGGAGCCGCCGAACTCCGGCAGGATGAAGGCGCCCGTGGCCGTCGGGGTTCCGGTGGCGCCGCGCAGGACCAGCGACGTACCGGCCGCGCCGATGCCCAGGTCGGCCTTGCCGTCCTTGGTCAGGTCGCGCAGTCGCACGGTGTAGCCGAAGGAGACGTGGGAGTCCGCGGGCCCGGAGACGGTCTGCGGGATCCAGGCGGAGCGCAGGCCCGACAGGCCGCCGGAGCCGCCGTGGAACAGGTGCACCCGCCCTGGTCCTCCTTGCCGCTGACGTCCTCGTGCGGGACGCCGACCGCGAGGTCCGCGTATCCGTCGCCGTTGACGTCGCCCGCCGAGACGGCGTACCCGAAGTTGTCGTCCTGCTCCGGGCTGCCGGAGACACCGGAGCTGGCCTGGTTGTACGTCGTCGAGCCGCTCGGGCCCGAGGAGGTGCCGCGCCAGACGAGGACCGAGCCCTTGCCGTCGGTGGAGTCGGGCCTGCCGAAGGCGATGTCGCCGTAGCCGTCCTTGTCGAAGTCGCCGATCGCGGCGTTCGTGGCGGTGACCGTCTTGGAGGCGCCCGACGTCAGGCCGCCGGAGGCGCCCTTGAGGAACCAGGCGCGCTGAACCGGCTGGTTGTTCACGAACTGCTCGCCGAGGATGACGAGGTCGGTCTTGCCGTCGCCGTTGACCTTGCCGACGGCGAGGCCGTACGAGTACCAGCCCGCGCCCTCCTTGTCGATCTCGCTGACGGTGCCGGTGGAACCGGACTTGGTGAAGCCGCCGCGGTACAGCCAGGTCTCGCCGCCGCCGACCACCGCGAGGTCGGGGGAGCCGTCGCCGGTGAAGTCGCCGGTGGCGAGGTCACTGCCGAACTGGCTCTGCGCGCCCGTCCTCGGGGCCACGTCGGTGCCGCCGGACAGGCCGGAGGCTGACCCCCAGACGATGGTCACCGAGCCGCGGTACCGCTGGCTGCCCACGTGCTCGGTGGGGTTGCCGACGACCAGGTCCGCGTATCCGTCCTTGTTGAGGTCGGCGCTGGCGAGGGAGGCGCCGAACTGGTCGTCCTCCTCGTCCGTTCCGGGAATGCCGGCGGTGTCCTGGTGGATGGCCTGCGGGTGCGCGGTGTCGAGGCCGCTCGCGGTGCCGTAGACGACGGTGACGGTGCCGCCGGCCTGGCCGACGCCGTTGTAGCCGCCGTACGCCAGGTCGCGGTGGCCGTCGCCGTTGAAGTCGTCGTAGTGCTTGGCGACCGCCGCCGAGGCGGGGGTGGTGAGGAACAGCGGGGTGACGCCGGTCGCGAGGAGTGCGGCGGCGAGTGCGGCGGCGGTGCGTCGGGTCATCACGGAGGTCTCCTGACGGTGTCGGTACGTCACTTGGCGAGGTCCCAGCCGAAGTTCGCGCCGCCCTTGAGGCCCGCGCCGGCGGCGGTGAGGGACTTGGCGCCCGTGGTGGTCAGGCCGGAGGCGGTGCCGCGCAGGTAGGTGATCGAGCCATGGCCGTTCTCGTAGCCCGCGCCGGTCACCAGGTCGGCCTTGCCGGTCTTGTCGAGGTCGAGCAGCCGGACGGACATGCCGAAGGCGTCGCCGCTCTCGGCGCCGCCGGGCACGCCCGCGGTGTTCTGGGTGTACGACTTGGCGCCGGTCGTCCTCAGGCCCGTGGCCGAGCCGAACAGGACGGTCACCGAGCCGGCGTCGCGCGCCGAGCCGATGTCCTCGCCCCAGGCGCCGACGACCACGTCGGCGTACGTGTCGCCGTTGATGTCACCGACGTCGACCGCGGAGCCGAACAGGTCGGCCTCCTCGTCGGTGCCGGGCACGCCCGGGGTGTCCTGGTGGATGACCGTCGGCGTCTGCTGCGGGTCGGGGCCGTTCGGGCCGCCGTACCAGACGGTGATACGGCCGCCCTTGAGGCTGCCGGGGCCCGCGTAGTCGCCGAGGACGAGGTCGCCGTAGCCGTCGCCGTTGATGTCGCCGGTCGCGCCGAGGTCGCCGTCGGCGTTCGGCAGGCCGACCATGGCGTAGTCGGACTCGGGGTGCTCGTCCCAGCCGCCGGGGTCGTGGCGGAAGTAGCGGATGTCGCCGCCCGGGTCGTTGTCGTGCCCGAAGGGGTACACACGCTCGGCCGCCCCGTCACCGGTGAGGTCGCCCGCGATGACCTCGTACGTCGTGCCCAGCTCGTAGACGCCGGTGTGGCCGACCGGGGTGCCGGTGCGGGTGAAGGGGCCGCGGTAGAGGTGGGTGTGGGTCTGGCCGGTGGCGGTGACGTCCGTGTCGCCGTCGCCGTCGAAGTCGCCGGTGGCGACGCCCCGGGAGTAGCCGCCCCACTCGGCGAGCTCCTCCGCCGAGGGCTGCGGCAGCGCCGAGCCGCCGGTCAGGCCGGAGGAGCCGCCCCAGATGACGGTGGCGCTGCCGACGCCCTTGCGGTCGCCGATGCTCTCGAACTCCGCGCCGACGACGAGGTCGGCGTAGCCGTCGGCGTTCAGGTCACCGGCGGCCAGGCTCGCGCCGAAGCGGTCGTCGGACTCGGCGGTGCCGGGGACGCCGGTGGAGTTCTGGGTGATCACGGTCTTCTTGGTGGACGGCACCCCCGAGGCCGAGCCGTACAGCACGACCACGGCACCGGCGCTGTCCGCGGAGCCGACGGTGGCGCCCATCGCGCCGATGGCGATGTCCCGGTAGCCGTCGCCGTTGAAGTCGCTCGCGAGCCCGGAGGGCGCGGCGAGGGCGGGGGTGGCGGGCAGGGCGGTGAGCACGCCGGCGGTGAGGGCGGCGGCGATCACGAGAGTGCGCTTCAAGACGTGGCTCCAGTAGGGGGCCCGCACGGTGGGTGCGGGCCCGAGGCGGTTCTACGGTGGATCAGTCGGCGAAGTTCGCGCCGAAGTAGGGCGTGCCGGTCGTCGAGACGCCCGCGTTGCTCGGCGAGATGGTGCGGGAGCCGGTTGTGGTGATCTTCGTGCCGTTGGACGGCAGGTAGGTCACCGCGCCGTTGCCGGCGTTCTCGCCGGAGCCGACGAGAAGGTCGGCCTTGCCGTCGCCGGTGACGTCGTCGACCTTGAGGTCCATGCCGAAGAAGTCGTCGTCCTCGTCGTCGCCGGGGACGCCCGCGGTGCTCTGGGCGAAGGACTGGGCGCCGGAAGCGGTGTTCAGGCCGCTCGCGGTGCCGTAGAGGACGGTGACGGAGCCGGTGTTAGCGGCCTCGCCGATGTTCTCGCCCGCGACGCCGATGCCGAGGTCGAGGAAGCCGTCGCCGTTGATGTCGCCGAGGTCGAGCTCGTAGCCGAAGAAGTCGTTGCCCTCGGAGGTGCCGGGCACGTTGCCGGTGTCCTGGGTGATGCCGGTGGCCGTGCCGGGGCCGTTCGCCGTGCCGTACGTCACCCAGACCTTGCCGCCCTTGGCGGAGTCCGGGATGGTCGTGCCGTCGCCGGTGGTGGCGTTCCAGTGGGCGCCGCTGACGATGTCGCCGAAGCCGTCGGCGTTGATGTCCCCGATCGCGGTGATCACGCCGGGCTTGGTCTCCTGGATACCGGCCGTGGACAGGCCGCCGGAGGAGCCGGGGATGTAGTAGTTGCGGTTCCAGCCGTACTCGGTCTGGGACTCGTAGCCGTCGACGATCAGGTCGGTGCGGCCGTCGCCGCTGACGTCGCCGGCGGTCAGGTTCATCGGGCCGCCCGCGTCGGTGCCCATGATCGGGGGCTTGATCGTGTAGCGGCCGCCCGCGGTGCCGGTGGCGGAGAAGCCGCCCTTGAAGACGTGGAAGGTGGCGGTGTTGGCGCCGACGGCGAGGTCGGCCTTGCCGTCGCCGTCGAAGTCGCCGGCCGCGAGGTTCTTGCCCCAGTAGTCGTGCGAGGAGGGGGCGGGGTCCGCGACGGTGACGCCCTTGCCGGTGATACCGGAGGCCGAGCCCCACAGGATCGCCAGGCTGCCGCCGTCGGTGTCGCCGCTGACGTCCTCGCCCGGGGCGCCGACGGCGATGTCGTCGTAGCCGTCGCCGTTGAAGTCGGCGTAGGCGGTGTCGACGCCGAAACGGTCGCCGGTCTCGGCGGTGCCCGGGGTGCCGGTGGTGTTCTGGCTGATGGTGACGCGGTTGGTCGAGGACACGCCGGAGGCGGAGCCGTGGAGGACGACGAGCTGACCGGCCTCCTTCTTGCCGCTGACGTAGGCGCCGTCCGCGGAGAAGGCGACGTCACCGCGGCCGTCGCCGTTGAAGTCGGCCTTGGCGACGGCGGTGGAGTCCGCGGCCGTCGCGGTGGCGGCCGTGAACGTGAGCAGCCCGCCCGTCAGCGCGGCCGCGGTGGCCGTCGCGAGGGCGAGTCGCAGCGTCTGGTGCATGCGGGTTCTCCTGCTGCATGCGGGGATGCCTGGCGGGGCATCCGCAGTCAATGGGGTGCCGTCGGTCGCGTTCGCCGGGAGTTGTTCCGGGATTCACGTCTCGGTCGGCGATCAGGAGACCCGCACTGGTGCCCGAGGGTTGTACGTGAGTTGGGTAAATTCTTGAACCGCCTGTGACCCGGCCGTGGGTCAGTGGCTCAGGAACCCGGCGGTGGAGAACGTGACGGCCGGTTCCCTCGCGACCAGCCCTTCCTCCGCCCCCGGATACACGGCGACGGTGTCGCGCGTTTCGCTCCGATACGTCCGTACCGTCAGGTCGGCCAGCCCGTCGCCGTCGAGGTCGGCGACGGACAGGACACGGGTGGTCCCGGTGGCGGGCGGCTCGACGGTCACCATGCCCTTCGTCGACAGTCCTGCCGTACGGCCGGGGAAGAACCGCAGGCGCGCGCCGCTGGAGACGAGTTCGCTCAGCCCGTCCCCGTCGAAGTCGGCGGCGTCCAGCATCGAACCGGGGGAGGCGAGGGTCGCGCGGCCGGCGGTGGGGAGGTCGTAGCGCAGGGACGTTTCGCCCATGGCTCCGACGGCGGCGTCCAGTGCCTTGCCCTTGCCGAAGTCGCCGAGGGCGATGTCGATCCCGGCGGGCAGGGCGACGCCGGTGCGGGTGGGGCCCGCGGGTCCGCCGAGGACGACTGCGGAGGGGCCGGTGCCTTCGGCGGTACGGATCAGGAGGTCGTCGTAGCCGTCGAGGTTCACGTCGGCTGCCGGGCCGGTGGGGTTGTTGCCGGGGGAGGCGATCGGGGCGGCGGCGGCCTCGGGGGCGCCCTTGCGGCTGAACGGGCCGCGCAGAAAGCTCAGTTGGCCGCCGGAGGCGTGCAGGACCAGGTCCTCGGCGCCGTCGCCGTCGAAGTCGCCGCACACCGGCTGGTCGGGCCAGTCGTTGCCGACGCGGGCGCGGGCGGGGATGACGAGCTTGACGCCCTTGCCGGTCAGGCCCTTGGGCGAGCCGAAGAGGAGCTGGAGCGGGACCGGCGGCTGCCCCTGGCCGTCGTAGGGCGGATCGGTGGACACGACGAGGTCGGTGAAGCCGTCACCGTCCAGATCGCAGCCAGCCTCCGCCTCGAACAGCGCCGGGAGTTGACCGTCGGTCGCTGCGGCGTGCTCCTTGGGGCTGAGGAGTTGGCGGGCGCCGGGGACGAGGCCGCGGGGGCCGCCGTAGACGATGCCGATGCCCGGGTCGTCGGCGTGGGGCTGCGCCTTGGCGAGGTCGTCGAGGACGAGGTCGCGGTGGCCGTCGCCGTTGAAGTCGTCCGGGGTCCTGCTGCCGTCGCCGCGGGGGACCGGCAGCAGGGCCGGATGCTGGGCGACCCGAACCGACGGGGAGGGCGCGGGGGCCGCGGCCTCCGTGTGGGGCCCGCAGGCGGTGAGGAGGAGCAGGGCGGAGCAGCCGAGGGCCGCCAGACAGGTCCCACCGCTTCGCACACGCACCGCACACCTCGTCAGCATCATTGGCAACGACCTCGACATGATGCATGTGTTCGAGGGTGGAGGACAGTGGCGGGCTTACGGGTAGGTCTCCCGCCGCCTGCGCGTTGAGTACGCGTACTCATGTCCGGCTGCGCCCGTCGGTCCACTGTGGACCTCACCGACCCACGGACCGACTTCAGGGGATCCGCGATGAAACCGAAGGACTCTCGACTGCGCAGGCTGCTGGCGCTGGCCACGGACAACTGGCCGGCGCGGGGCTGCCTGGCGGTGTGCGCGGCCTCGATCGGGACCGCGTTCGTCGCCCCGGACAGCCTCTTCGCCATGGCCCATGTGCCGCTCACGGCGCCCCTGTCCACCATGGCGATCACCCTCCCCTTCGGCCCCGGCACCGAGGGCGGCGGAGCGGCGCAGGTGCTCGCCGTCGGCTTCTCAGCCGTATGGCTGCTGCTGTGCGCGCTGGTGAACGCGGCCGCGCTCGGCGCTCTCACCCACCACGTCCGCGACAGCCGCGCAGCGCGGCACGCGTGAACTCACCGAGGAAAGGAACAGACATGGAGCGTTCTTCCCGCCCCCGCCGACGCAGCCTGCGGACCCTGCTGGCACCCGCGACGGACAACTGGCTCTCGCGCGGGTACCTCGCGGTGGTCGCGGCGTCGATCGGCTTCTTCCTGTACGCCGCCTATCTCTCCCCGGACGTGGGCTTCGCCGGTATCTGGCCGCTGATGACCACGGCACCCTTCAGCGTCCTCGCCCTGCTGCTGACGACGCCCGTCGCGGGGGTGGAGTGGCTGAGCCCGATCGTCTTCAGCGCGGGCGCGGCGGCGGCCGGACTGGTCAACGCCACGCTGCTCGGACTGGTGGTACGCAGGGTGCGCACCCCCGAGCCGCGCCCGGCGGCCTGAGTATCACTGGTACGGCAGCATTACTGGTACGGCTGCTGCTGCGGCTGCCCGTACGGCTGCGCGGCACCCCCGGCGCCCTGCACCTGAAGCTGCTCCGCCTGTTCCTTCGTCACCTTCTGCTCGGCACCGCAGAAGGTGCACTGCGTCGAGAACTTCGTCGAGAACGGGAACAACGGCACGAAGAACAGCGTGAACTTGGTGACCCGCTTACGCAGGGTGTGCGCGGCGGGGTTGCCGCACTGGGCGCAGACCAGGGTGAGTATCGCCAGCTGGTAGAGGTAGCCCTTGGTGCCAAAGATGATCATCCCGCTGCCTTCCCGATCGGTTTCCTGCCCCCAGTGTGGGCCATGACGACGGACGCCCCCCACCCGATTCGGGCAGGGGGCGTCTCGCGTACCAGAACCGCTACTTCACCGGCTCCGGTTCCGGCTCGCTCTCCGTCTGCGCCGTGTCCTCCGGGTCCACCGGGGTCCTCACCGACTCCAGCAGCAGCTGGGCGACGTCGACGACCTGGATGGACTCCTTGGCCTTGCCTTCGTTCTTCTTGCCGTTGACCGAGTCGGTCAGCATGACGAGGCAGAACGGGCAGGCCGTGGAGACGATGTCCGGGTTCACGCTCAGCGCCTCGTCAACACGCTCGTTGTTGATGCGCTTGCCGATCCGCTCCTCCATCCACATCCGCGCACCACCGGCGCCACAGCAGAAGCCGCGCTCCTTGTGGCGGTGCATCTCCTCGTTACGGAGGCCCGGGACATTGGCGATGATCTCGCGCGGGGGCGTGTAGATCTTGTTGTGGCGGCCCAGGTAGCAGGGGTCGTGGTAGGTGATGATGCCCTCGACCGGGGTCACCGGGATCAGCTTGCCCTCGTCCACCAGGTGCTGGAGCAGCTGGGTGTGGTGGATGACCTCGTAGTCGCCGCCGAGCTGCGGGTACTCGTTGCCGAGAGTGTTGAGGCAGTGCGGGCAGGTGGCGACGATCTTCTTGGAGGACTTCGGCTTCTTCGTCTCCGGGTCGACCTCTCCCTCCTCGTTGAGGGACTCACCGAACGCCATGTTCAGCGCGGCCACGTTCTCCATGCCGAGCTCCTGGAACAACGGCTCGTTGCCCAGGCGCCGTGCCGAGTCACCGGTGCACTTCTCGTCGCCGCCCATGATCGCGAACTTGACGCCCGCCATGTGCAGCAGCTCCGCGAAGGCCTTGGTGGTCTTCTTGGCGCGGTCCTCCAGGGCGCCGGCGCAGCCGACCCAGTACAGGTACTCGACCTCGGACAGGTCCTCTATGTCCTTGCCGACGACCGGCACCTCGAAGTCGACTTCCTTCGTCCACTCCAGGCGCTGCTTCTTGGCCAGGCCCCAGGGGTTGCCCTTCTTCTCCAGGTTCTTGAGCATCGTGCCCGCCTCGGACGGGAACGCGGACTCGATCATCACCTGGTAGCGGCGCATGTCGACGATGTGGTCGATGTGCTCGATGTCCACCGGGCACTGCTCCACGCAGGCACCGCAGGTGGTGCAGGACCACAGGACGTCCGGGTCGATGACGCCGTTCTCCTCGGCGGTGCCGATGAGGGGCCGCTCGGCCTCGGCCAGAGCCGCCGCCGGCACGCCCGCCAGCTGCTCCTCGGACGCCTTCTCCTCGCCCTCCATCGTCTTGCCGCCGCCCGCGAGCAGGTACGGCGCCTTGGCGTGCGCGTGGTCGCGCAGCGACATGATGAGGAGCTTCGGGGAGAGCGGCTTGCCCGTGTTCCAGGCCGGGCACTGCGACTGGCAGCGGCCGCACTCGGTGCAGGTGGAGAAGTCGAGGAGGCCCTTCCAGGAGAACTGCTCGACCTGGGAGACACCGAAGACGTCGTCCTCGCCGGGGTCGGTGAAGTCGATCGGCTTGCCACCGGAGGTCATCGGGAGCAGCGCGCCCAGCGAGGTGTCGCCGTTGGCGTTGCGCTTGAACCAGATGTTCGGGAAGCCGAGGAAGCGGTGCCAGGCGACACCCATGTCGGTCTTCAGGGAGACCGTGATCATCCAGATGAAGGAGGCCGCGATCTTCAGGCCGGCGAAGAAGTAGGTGAGGTTCTGGAGGGTGGAGAGGTCCAGGCCCTCCAGCGCCGACACCACCGGGTACGAGATGAAGAAGGACGCCTCGTAGCTGTCCACGTGGTGCTGGGCGCCCTCCAGCGCGTGCAGCATGAAGATGCAGACGCCGACGACGAGGATGACCGCCTCGACGAAGTACGCCTGGCCCGTGTTGGAGCCCGCGAAGCGGGACTTGCGGCCCGCGCCGCCCGGCCGCGACAGCTGCCGGATGGCGATCAGCACCAGGATGCCGACGACCGTCATGGTGCCGATGAACTCGACGAAGACGTTGTACGGCGCCCATTCACCGATGACCGGCAGCAGCCAGTCGGCCTGGAAGAGCTGGCCGATGGCGTTCACGATGGTCAGCAGCAGCGTGTAGAAGCCGATCGCCACGAACCAGTGCGCGATGCCGACGATGCCCCAGCGGTTCATCCGGGTGTGGCCGAGGAACTCCTTGGCCACGGTGATGGTCCGCAGGACGGGGTCGTTGGTCCTGGCGCCGGCCGGCAGCGGCTGGCCGAGCATCATGAAGCGGACGATCTGCAGGATGGCACGGCCGAACAGGGCGACGCCGACTGCCATGAGGACCATCGACACGATGATCGCGGCGAGTTGCATTTCGGGGCTCCTCGGGCCTGCGAGGTTCTTCGGGGAGGACACTTAGCGGTATTACTAAGCGGTAACTTATGCAGTCCGTCTGAGACTACCCCCATCCTGCATCGCACTGTAGTCACCGCCTCGGTGATCTGTGTCGCTGAGGGTTGCCTTAAGAACAGATCGTGTTATTCACGTCAAATTAGTACATACAGCACTAATTTAGATCCGTGCTCTACGGGATCGCCGCCGCCACCACCGCCCTGCTCCTCTCCGCCGTCCTCACCGCCCTGGTCCGGGCGCCCGCCCTGCGCCTCGGGCTGCTCGACCGGCGGTGCCGACGGGCCCTGCCGCTGGGCGGCGGAGTGGCCGTCGTGCTCGTCACCTGTCTGGTCGCGGCGGCCGGGGAGTGGACCGGCGTCGCCCCCCTCGGCTCGGGCATCCCCCGGCTGCTCGTCGCGGCCGCGGCGGTCGCCGCGCTCGGCCTGGTCGCCGACGCACGGCGGGTCAAGGCACGGTTCCTGCTCGGCGGTACGGCCGTGGCGGCGGCCAGCGCGGTGCCGTACGAGGAGACCGGGGTGTTGGGCGGCCTGGTCGCCGTCGGCTGGATCGTGGGCGTGACGCTCGCCTTCCGGGCGCTCGACCACGCCGACGCGCTCGCCGGGACCGTCGGGGTCGTCACCGCCTTCGGGGTCGGCGCCTGTGCGGCGGCGGAGGTGATGGACGGGCTCGCGGTGCTGCTGAGCGTGCTGGCCGCCGCGCTGACCGGGTTCCTCATGCACAACTGGCATCCCGCGCGCGTGGGACTCGGCGCTTGTGGCTCCCTGTTCGCCGGATTCGTGCTCGCCTCGGCGGCCGTGCTGACCCGGGCCGGGTACGAAGGGGGCGCCAGCGCGGGGGTGTTGTTCGCGCTCACCGCGGTCGCGAGCGCCGACGTCGTCCTGGTCGTCCTGGCGCGGCGGCTCGGCGGGCGGCCGTTGCTGCGTCGTGGGCCGGATCATCTCGCCCATCGGCTGCGGCGGCTCGGGCTCACTCCGCAGGGCGCGACCGTCGTCCTCGGCATGGGCGCCTTCGGCGGGGTGCTCGTCGGGGTGCTCGTACACCTGGGGTGGGTCGCCGAATCGGGGGCGCTGTGGGTGGGCACCGGTGTCCTGATGGGCGTACTCCTGCTGTTGAGAGTGAAGCGGCCGGCGCCTCCCCCCACCGCATCCGTGCAGGTCAGGACGCAGTTGCGTGTAAGGAACGGATAAGAGTTGAGCCTCAGGGACTCAGGTCTGTTGACCGGGAGGGGCGGCTCATGCACACTTGAGTCCGTTCCACTCAAGTCAGCTGGAGGAATCAACCATGGCACGTGCGGTCGGCATCGACCTGGGCACGACTAACTCCGTCGTCAGCGTTCTGGAGGGCGGCGAGCCCACCGTCATCACCAACGCCGAGGGTGCCAGGACCACGCCGTCCGTCGTCGCCTTCGCGAAGAACGGCGAGGTGCTCGTCGGCGAGGTGGCCAAGCGCCAGGCGGTCACCAACGTGGACCGGACCATCCGTTCCGTGAAGCGCCACATGGGCACCGACTGGAAGATCGAGCTCGACGGGAAGCCCTTCAACCCGCAGCAGATCTCCGCCTTCATCCTGCAGAAGCTGAAGCGGGACGCCGAGTCCTACCTGGGCGAGAAGGTGACCGACGCGGTCATCACTGTCCCCGCGTACTTCAACGACTCCGAGCGCCAGGCCACGAAGGAGGCCGGTGAGATCGCCGGTCTGAACGTCCTTCGTATCGTCAACGAGCCGACCGCGGCCGCGCTCGCCTACGGCCTCGACAAGGACGACCAGACGATCCTCGTCTTCGACCTCGGTGGCGGCACCTTCGACGTGTCCCTGCTGGAGATCGGCGACGGCGTCGTCGAGGTGAAGGCCACCAACGGCGACAACCACCTCGGTGGTGACGACTGGGACCAGCGCGTCGTCGACTACCTGGTGCAGCAGTTCAAGTCCGGTCACGGCGTGGACCTCGCCAAGGACAAGATGGCCCTCCAGCGCCTGCGCGAGGCCGCCGAGAAGGCCAAGATCGAGCTGTCCTCCTCCACCGAGACCTCGATCAACCTCCCCTACATCACCGCCTCCGCCGAGGGCCCCCTGCACCTCGACGAGAAGCTCACCCGCGCCCAGTTCCAGCAGCTGACCGCGGACCTGCTGGAGCGCTGCAAGACGCCGTTCCACAACGTCATCAAGGACGCCGGCATCTCCATCAACGAGATCGACCACGTCGTCCTCGTCGGTGGCTCCACCCGTATGCCCGCCGTCGCCGAGCTCGTCAGGGAGCTGACCGGCGGCAAGGAGGCCAACAAGGGTGTGAACCCGGACGAGGTCGTCGCCATCGGCGCCTCGCTCCAGGCCGGTGTCCTCAAGGGTGAGGTCAAGGACGTCCTGCTCCTCGACGTGACCCCGCTGTCCCTCGGTATCGAGACCAAGGGCGGCATCATGACCAAGCTGATCGAGCGGAACACGACGATCCCGACGAAGCGTTCGGAGATCTTCACCACCGCCGAGGACAACCAGCCCTCCGTGCAGATCCAGGTCTACCAGGGCGAGCGCGAGATCGCGGCGTACAACAAGAAGCTCGGGATGTTCGAGCTGACCGGCCTTCCGCCGGCCCCGCGCGGCGTCCCGCAGATCGAGGTCTCCTTCGACATCGACGCCAACGGCATCATGCATGTCACGGCCAAGGACCTCGGCACCGGCAAGGAGCAGAAGATGACCGTCACCGGCGGCTCCTCGCTGCCGAAGGACGAGGTCGACCGCATGCGCCAGGAGGCCGAGCAGTACGCGGAGGAGGACCACAAGCGCCGCGAGGCCGCCGAGACCCGCAACCAGGGCGAGCAGCTCGTCTACCAGACCGAGAAGTTCCTCAAGGACAACGAGGACAAGGTCCCCGGCGAGATCAAGACCGAGGTCGAGGCCTCCGTCGAGGAGCTGAAGGCCGCGCTCAAGGGCGAGGACACCGCCGAGATCCGCACCGCCACCGAGAAGGTCGCCGCGGTCTCGCAGAAGCTCGGTCAGGCGATGTACGCCGACGCCCAGGGCGCCCAGGCCGCGGGCGGCGCGTCCGCCGGCGACGAGGCCCCGAAGGCCGACGACGATGTCGTCGACGCCGAGATCGTCGACGACGAGCGCAAGGACGGTGCCGCGTGACCGAGGAGACCCCGGGCTTCGAGGAGAAGCCCGACGTCCCCTCCGGCGCGACCCCCGACGACGCCGAGCCGCAGGCCGCAACCCCGCCGAACGGCGGGGGGGCGGCCCCGGCCGGGGACGCAGCACAGATCGCCGGTCTGACGGCCCAGCTGGACCAGGTGCGCAAGGCGCTCGAAGAGCGCACCGCGGACCTCCAGCGGCTCCAGGCCGAGTTCCAGAACTACCGCCGCCGTGTGGAGCGGGACCGGATCACGGTCCGGGAGATCGCCATCGCGAATCTCCTGACCGAGCTCCTGCCCGTGCTCGACGACATCGGCCGCGCCCGGGAGCACGGCGAGCTCGTCGGCGGATTCAAGTCCGTCGCGGAGTCGCTGGAGACCGTCGCGGCGAAGATGGGCCTGCAGCAGTTCGGCAAGGAGGGCGAGCCCTTCGACCCGACGATCCACGAGGCCCTGATGCACAGCTACGCGCCGGACGTCACCGAGACGACCTGCGTCGCGATCCTCCAGCCGGGGTATCGCATCGGCGAGCGCACCATCCGCCCCGCACGGGTGGCCGTCGCCGAGCCCCAGCCGGGCGCGCAGACGGTCAAGGCCGAGGACGCCCCCGAGGCCGGCGAGGAGAAGGACAACGGCCCTGAAGAGGGCTGATCACAGGAAGGAGGGACGTCGAGGATGAGCACCAAGGACTTCATCGAGAAGGACTACTACAAGGTCCTCGGCGTCCCCAAGGACGCCACCGAGGCCGAGATCAAGAAGGCGTACCGCAAACTCGCCCGCGAGTTCCACCCGGACGCCAACAAGGGCAACGCCAAGGCCGAGGAGCGCTTCAAGGAGATCTCCGAGGCGAACGACATACTCGGCGACCCCAAGAAGCGCAAGGAGTACGACGAGGCCCGCGCCCTCTTCGGCAACGGCGGCTTCCGCCCGGGGCCGGGCGCGGGCGGCGGCAACTTCAACTTCGACCTCGGCGACCTCTTCGGAGGCGGCGCCCAGGGCGGCGGTCAGGGCGCCGGCGGCTTCGGCGGCGGGCTCGGTGACGTCTTCGGGGGACTGTTCAACCGGGGCGGCTCGGGTACCACCCGGGTCCAGCCCAGGCGCGGCCAGGACATCGACACCGAGGTCACGCTCACCTTCACCGAGGCCATCGAGGGCGCGACCGTGCCGCTCAGGATGTCCTCGCAATCCCCGTGCAAGGCCTGTTCGGGCACCGGCGACAAGAACGGCAACCCGCGGGTGTGCCCGACCTGTGTCGGCACCGGACAAGTGGCCCGGGGCTCCGGCGGCGGATTCTCGCTGACCGACCCCTGCCCGGACTGCAAGGGCCGCGGTCTGATCGCGGAGAACCCCTGCGAGATCTGCAAGGGCAGCGGCCGCGCCAAGTCGTCGCGGACCATGCAGGTGCGCATCCCGGCCGGGGTGAGCGACAACCAGCGCATCCGGCTGCGCGGCAAGGGCGCGCCCGGAGAGCGGGGCGGCCCGTCCGGTGACCTGTACGTCACGGTGCATGTGGACGCGCACCCGGTGTTCGGCCGCAAGGGCGACAACCTGACGGTGACGGTCCCGGTGACGTTCGCGGAGGCGGCCCTCGGCGGCGAGGTCAGGGTGCCCACCCTGGGCGGACCGCCGGTCACCCTGAAGCTGCCGCCCGGCACCCCCAACGGCCGCACCATGCGCGCCCGGGGCAAGGGCGCGGTCCGCAAGGACGGCACCCGCGGGGATCTCCTGGTCACCGTCGAGGTGAGTGTCCCGAAGGACGTCACGGGGAAGGCTCGTGACGCGCTTGAGGCGTATCGCGAGGCGACCGCGGGTGAGGATCCGCGGGCGGAGCTGTTCCAGGCCGCGAAGGGAGCTTGATCCAGATGGACGGCCGTCGACGCAATCCGTATGAACTGACCGAGGAGACCCCGGTCTACGTCATCTCGGTGGCGGCCCAGCTCTCCGGCCTGCACCCGCAGACGCTGCGCCAGTACGACCGACTGGGCCTGGTGTCTCCGGACCGCACGGCCGGACGGGGCCGCCGCTACTCGGCCCGCGACATCGAACTGCTGCGCACCGTCCAGCAGTTGTCGCAGGACGAGGGCATCAACCTGGCCGGCATCAAGCGGATCATCGAACTGGAGAACCAGGTCGCCGCCCTGCAGAACCGGGTCGCGGAACTCCAGTCGGCCCTCGACGGGGCCGCTGCCGCGATGCAGCAGCGAGAGGCGGCGGTGCATGCCTCGTACCGCCGCGACCTGGTGCCGTATCAGGAAGTGCAGCAGACCAGCGCACTGGTGGTGTGGCGGCCGAAGCGGCAGCAGAACGACTGACGTCGGGTCAAGGCGTGACAGGGGCCGTGGGTTCGAACCCACGGCCCTTTGCCGTTCCAGGTGGGCCCGGTTTTCTCAGGCCCTTCTCATGTCGTCAGATCGAGTTCGGTCGCGATGACGATCTGCGCCTCACCGGTCCACTGAAAGGAGGAGTTCCCGTCGTCGTCGACGGCGTCGACGATGAAGCAGGACTCCTCGCCGTCCGGGACGGTCTGGTACTCGTACGAGGTGGTCTCGGGGCCCACGTAGTAGCCCGGGTAGAGGGAGCACATCCGCTCCTCCTCGTCACCGAGCAGCTCACCCCTGCGCACCACGTAACTCGCCAGGTCGGGGGTCGGGTTGGCGTCCCAGGTCACGAAGAAGCCGTACTCGGTCGGCGTGACCGTCACCCCGGTCACCGCGGACGGCGGGGTGAGGTCCGTGCGCTTGCCGCTGACGGCGGCGGACCGCGCGGACTCGTTGCCGGCGGCGTCGAGGGAGGTCACCCGGTAGTAGTAGGTGGCGCCCTCGACGGCCGAGGTGTCCACGTACGAGTCCTCGGAGCCGCTCCCGACCTGTGTGTACGTCCCGTCCGCGCTCGCGGCCCGGTACACCCGGTACGAGGCCGCCCCCTCGACGGCCCCCCAGCCGATCCACAGCCCGTCCTGCTCGGAGGCGGTGCTCAGCGAGCCGGGCACGGCCGGTGCCGTCCGGTCCGCGGTGGTGACGGCCGACGCGGCCGTCCCCGAGGACTCGTTGCCGGCCTTGTCGTAGGCGCGGACGGAGTACTCGTAGACCGCGCCGGTGAGCGGCAGGGTGGTGTCGGTGTACGACGTCGAAGTCGTCGTCGCCAGCGGGGTGGCGGGGTACGAGCCGCCCTTGGGCCGCCGGTAGACGCGGTAGCCGGCGAGGTCCATCTCCTTGTTCTTGGCCCAGGTCAGCTCGGCCTTGCCGGTGGCGGTGTCGTACGACACCGAAGTCCCGGTCGGGACCAGGGGCTTGACCGTGTCGACGCTTGCCGAAGTGCGAGGCGTGTAGCTGAACTTGACCTTCGCGCCGCCGGTCCAGTTGACGTAGTCGACGCGCAGCGTGTGCTGGCCCTTGGGGATGGTGACGTTGACCGTCTTGGAGACGGTCGTCGAGCCGTTCGTCCACAGGTTGATCTTGCGGGCGTCGGTCGTGCCGGGGTCCAGATAGACCCGGATGCCGTCCAGACCGGAGGCGCTGAGCGTGAAGGGGCCGCCGGACCCGAAGTCCCGCGTCACGGTCCAGCGGACGCCGAAGTTGTTCGTCGGCAGACCCGAAGCGGGGGCGCCCGTGCCCCAGTTCTGGTCGATCGTGCTGTCGCAGTCCGTCTTCTTCGGGGTGCCGGAGAAGGTGGTGTTCGCGTAGAACGTCCGCTTGAAGACGGGGGAGGTGCAGGTGACCGCCGCGGAGGCGGGGGTCGCTACGGCGGCGAGGAGGCCGGCCGCGGTGGCGAGCACGACAGCGGTGGCCGTGCTTCTGGCTGGGTTCATTCGGTCCTCTGAGATATGGGAACAGCCAGGGGAAAGCTGTCGTGATCACGACTCGCGAGGAGTGGAGTTGGTTGTACGGAGGGGGCGTAACGGGTGTTTGGAGGGGATTCCGCCGTACCTTCACAAGCCAAGCGGAGCGTGGTGTTGCGCAGTCGTTAAGTGATTCCGCTTGACGGGGGATGGCGCCGCCGCGTTGGCTTTTCAGTCATCTGGGTCGCAATGCTGCGCCCGCGTCCGGAAGGCACCAGAAGTGAGCTCCCCAATGCGTCGTACCGCCATATGTCTGGCCGCGTCCTCGATGGCCCTCTCGCTCTCCGCTTGCGGGGGCCTGGGAGTGACGGGGGACAGTGCCGACGCGAGTCCGACCAAGGGCAACGACATCACGTTGGGCCTGCTGCTGCCGGAGAAGGCCAACACCCGTTACGACAAGTTCGACCACCCCATCATCCGGGCCAAGGTCGCCGAGCTCACCGACAACAAGGGCGAGGTCGTCTACGCCAACGCGGACGCGGACGCCGGTGCGCAGAGCGAGCAGATGCAGAAGATGATCGACGACAAGGTCGATGTCATCCTGCTGGACGCGGTGGACTCCAAGGCCATCGCGACCGATGTGCAGAAGGCCAAGGACGCCGGTATCCCGGTCATCGCCTACGACCGCCTGGCCGAGGGCCCGATCGACGCGTACATCTCCTTCGACAACGAGCTCGTCGGCGAGGTGCAGGGCCGCTCCCTGATGGCCGCGCTCGGCGGTGACGTCGACACCGCGACGAAGGTCGTCATGATGAACGGCTCGCCCACCGACCCGAACGCCAAGCAGTTCAAGGCGGGCGCGCTCTCCGAGCTCAACGGCCAGGTGACGATCGCCAAGACCTACGACACCAAGGACTGGAAGCCGGAGAACGCCGAGGCCAACATGGCCGAGGCGATCGAGGAGATCGGCGTCAACAACATCGCCGCCGTCTACTCCGCCAACGACGGCATGGCCGGCGGTGTCATCAGGGCGCTGGAGGCCGCGGGCGTCACCGAACTGCCGCCGGTCACCGGCCAGGACGCCGAACTCGACGCCGTGCAGCGGATCGTCACCGGTGAGCAGTACATGAGCGTGTACAAGTCCTACCCGGAGGAGGCCGAGTCCGCCGCGGAGATGGCCGTGGCCCTGATCCAGGGCAAGGACATCAAGTTCGACTCCCTCACCGCGGACCGCGTCGACAGCCCCACCACCCAGGACATCCCCGCCCAGCTCGTCCCCGTGGTCGCGCTGACGACGGAGAACATCAACGACACCGTCATCAACGACGGCATCTACAAGCTCTCCGAGATCTGCACCGCCAAGTACAAGGCGGCGTGCGAGGAGATCGGGCTCAAGTAGCCCCGTGAAGACATAGGTCATGGCCCGGTCCCGCGCGGACCGGGCCATTCCCCATGTCTGGAAACCGAGTTCGCGCACGCATGTCGCATAACCGGACACACCGGGGCCGGCCGGGCCGCGCCGGCCGCTGAGGCGTGTTGCGGACCACGTTCCGTCCGCGCATAGTTTGCGCTGCGGAAGACGCTGGAACTGGGGGTGGGATGGGCGATGGCCGGGCACGGGACGGATGGGCATCCACACGGTGCTGACCGACTGTGCGAGGCCGGGGATCGGGTGTATTCCCGGGCCGTACGGCGCGGCCGTGTGCCCCGCGAGGAGGCGGAGGCGGTGCCGTGTCTGCTGGAGCTGGCTTTACTGCACCCGGATCCCGACGACATGGCCTGGCTGGTGCCGACGTCCCCGCAGGAGGTCATGACCCGGCTGCTGCGCGGGGTGTACGACGAGGTCAGCGCGAGCCAGCGGCGGATGGGCTCGGCGGTGGCCGCCTTCGAGTGGTACGCGGGACTCGGCCCCCAGCCGCAGAACGGCCCCGCGGAGGGCACCGCGATCCGTGTCCTGGACGGGCTCTCCCGGATCCAGGCCGCCATGGACGAGGCCACCGCCGCCTGCACCACCGAGGTGCTCACCGTCCAGCCGGGCGGCATCCGCCCCGAGCACGAGCTGACCGAGGGCCTGCACCGCGCGATGGCCCTGCGCGCCCGCGGGGTACGGATGCGCGACCTGTACACGCATGTCGCCCGGCACGGGCAGGGCCTGCTCAACTACCTGGAGCTGATGGGCGACGCCGTGCAGGCGCGGACGCTGGAGGAGGTCATCGACCGTCTGATCCTCTTCGACCGTACGGTCGCCTTCATCCCCGCCAACGCCGACCGCACCCTCGCCCTGGAACTGCGCCATCCCGCGCTCGTGCAGTACCTGGTGACGGTCTTCGAACGCCTGTGGCGCCTGGCGATCCCGCTCACCGCGCCCCTGCCCGAGACGGGCATCGAGGGCATCTCCTACCGCGAGCGGTCCATCGCCGCGCTGCTCGCCGAGGGCCACCAGGACGCGGTGATCGCCGAGCGTCTCGGCATCAGCGTCCGTACCTGCCGCGCCCATATCGCCCGGCTCTCGGAGACGCTCGGCGCGGCCAGCCGTACCCAGCTCGGCGTCCGGATCGCCCAGGCGGGCCTCGACGGGCCGCCACGGCCGAGCGGCCTCGGCCCGATCAGCCTCCCTGACGTTCCTGGCCGAGGATCCCCGACTGTCCGATGAGATAGCCGAGTTGGGCCCGGCTCTCACTGCCCAAGGTCGCCGCCAGCTTGGCGATGTGCACACGGGCGGTACGGATGTTCATGCCGAGCCGGTCCGCGATGACGGCGTCGGTGTGGCCCTCCACCAGCAGCCGGGCGATGGCCCGTTGGCGCGGGGTGATGCCGTTCAGCGTGGGCTGCTGGACGGCCTCGGGGTACATCGGGGTCGCCAGCTGCCACAGCCGGTCGAAGGTGGTGGCGAAGTAGGAGATCAGTGCCGGGTGGCGGATCTCCAGGGCGTGGTTGGCGTCGGCGCTCGCCGGGATGAAGGCGACGGTACGGTCGACGCAGATCAGCCGGTCGGTGACCTCGTCCAGGGTGCGCGCCTCGACATCGCCCACCAGGTCCTCGTAACGCGCCATGACCTGGGGGGAGTGGCGCAGGGTGTGCGGGTAGAGGGTGCGGATGCGGCCGCCGCGGTTGAGGAGCTCCTGGTCGCGGGTCATGGCCGTGAGGTGGGTTGCGGGGTTGGTGCGGGAGCCGTAGCTGGTGTGCGGCTGGATGGTGAGCACTTCGTGCTCGGCCTCGGCCATGGACTCGGTGAGGACGTCGTTGATGCGCCGCTTGCCGCTGATCACCTCGATCAGGGGCTGCTGGGTCTCCGTCGTGCGCCGGCCGCCGATGCGCATCCACGCCTCGAAGGTCTCCGCCAGGGCCAGTTCGCGCCGGCGTTCCTCGGCGACGCGTTCCGCGGAGGAGCGCAGCAGCCGGTGCAGGGCGGTGGCCGGGGCGACCGGCTCCAGCAGGTCGACGTCCTCCACGGTGGGCTGGAGCAGTCCCGCGTCGACCAGGCAAGGGGCCTGGGCGGCCTCCTGAGCGCTTATCGGGCCGTTCCGCAGGGCGTGCTCGTACAGGAGTGCGCCGGGCGCGCACAGCTCGTCCACACCGTGTTCGAGGTGCCCGGTCCCGCTCACTGCTCGCGGTCCAGGATCCCGGACTGCGCGATGAGGTAGCCCAGTTGGGCCCGGCTGCCGCTGCCGAGGGCGTTGGCCAGCTTGGCTATGTGGGCCCGGCAGGTGCGTACGTTCATGCCGAGGCGGCGCGCGATGGCCTCGTCGACATGGCCCTCCACGAGCAGTTTGGCGATGGAGTGCTGGATGTCGGTGATGCCGTCCGGGTCGGTCTCGTAGGGCGCGCCGGCGCTCAGCGGGACGGCCCGGTTCCACATGAACTCGAACACCTTGATGAGATAGCCGACCAGGCCGGGGTGGCGCAGTTCGAGGGCGACCTGGCGGTCGTCCCGGATGGGGATGAAGGCGACCGCCTCGTCGCAGATGATGAGGCGCTCCACCAGTTCGTCGATGGTGCGGTATTCGGCCTTGCCGTCGGAGAAGTGGTCCACCCAGGCGAGCCGTTCGGGGCTGTAGCGGGCGGTGTGCTGGTAGAGGGTGCGGATCCGCACTCCGCGCTCGATCAGCAGCTTGTCCCGCTCCAGCGCCTGGACGAGCTGCCGTTCGGGGTGGCGGTGGCTCGGCTGGACGGTGAGCATCTCGTTCCGGCACTGGGCGATGGCCAGGTCGAGCGCCCCGTTGATGCGGTCCAGGCCCTCCAATACGGTGATCGAATGCGTGGAGGCCTCGCCCTGGGCGGTGAGGGCCATGAACGGCTCGAAAGCGTTGGCCAGCTCGATGGAGAGCCGTCGGTGCTCGGTGATCTCCCGTTCTATGGGATTGAGCCGCTGGGCGAGGGCGACCGCGGGCGGCACCGGGCGCAGCCAGCTCGCGTCGTCGGGATCGGGGTGGAGCAGGGCGAACTCCATCAGACAAGGGGCGGATTCCACGTCTGAACGGGCGATACGTCCCGTGCGCAGTGCGTTCGCGTAAAGACGACCGCCTTCCTCGCACAACTCCGTCACAGCGTGGGGATGCGTCGCTTTAGTCCGATTCATTGCTAAATCTCCACCCCCCAGGGTCCTGAACATGCAGGAACATGATGCACCGATCGTGTGGCCATGACGTGCCCGAATGAGCCATCGTCTTACTCGACGGGGGAAGAGGGGACCTTCAAGTGAGGACGAAGCCGACTATGCGTAAGAGAATGCTTCGCTCGGTGCTTGTCGCCGCCTTCTCCGCCGTTGTGGCCTTCGGATCGCTGAGTGGCCTCTCGGGTGTGAACGGCGACAGTGCCTGGTCGAGTCCGGCCGCTACCGCGGCTGGGGGCGATACTCCTGTCCACACGGATGACAGCGCGTGGAGTTGACGTGACGACCCCACCCGACGACCGCTCGTTCCGTCGCGAAATGGCCACCGCCTACCGCTCCGGCTGGCACTTCATCGATCTGGTCACCGCCATCCCCCACCCTGGTGACTCGCTCATGGTGACTGTCTTCGGAGAGCCGGTCGTCGTCACCCGGGACGAGGACGAGGACCTGCGGGCCTACCGGTGCCTGCGGCGGCCCCGAGGGGCGCCACAGCCGGTGCGCTGTGCCATCCGATACGGAATGATCTTTGTGAACCTGGACCAGCGGGACCATCAGCAGCTGGTGGACCCAGAGGTCCCGGTACCCCGGACCATCTCAGCCACCCCCCGCAGTGCCTGACGCGATTCCCCCGTCGTAACAGATCGCTCAGGTGCTTCCCCCCGCAGCGGCGTCACCGTGACCTGAACACGGTGACGCCGCTGCAGTTTTACGGCACATTTCCGGTTATCCGCCTGATCCGGTGCTGGCCGAAAACCATCAGTCGCACGGGTTCAGCCGCGCCCCATGGCCCGCTCCAGTTCGATCTCGATCACCACGCGTGCCGGATTCGGTGACGGGGTCCGCTCATAGCGCTCGGCATACCGCCGCTCGGCCTCCGCGATCCGCTCCCGCTCGGTGCGCACATACGCCCGCCCCTCCAGCGTCGCCCAGCGCCGCCCGTCCACCTGGCACACGGCGACACGCGCCCCCTCGGGCCCGGCGGCCAGCACATTCGAGACTTTGGTGCTCGCCTTGTTCGCGATCACCCGGGCCAGCCCCGCCTCGGGGTCGTAGGTCACCCCGACCGGCACCACATGCGGGCTGCCGTCCGGGCGCGGGGTGGTCAGAGTGCACAGGTGCCGTTCCCGCCAGAAGCTGAGATACGAGGCGTCGGGGTCGCTCGGGTCCACGGAGTAGCTCATGGTGCCGGAACTTAACCGCCGGAGCCTCCCCGCACATACTTGAGTGGAATAGACTCAACTTTGTGTACGTTGCTTGAGTCAGCGTGGATGAGGGCTGCTCGCCCGCTGCCGACAGGAGGAGAAGGGATACGTGGACGCAGAGCTGACCAACAGGAGCCGGGACGCCATCAACGCGGCCAGCAACCGGGCCGTCACCGAGGGGCACCCGGACCTCACGCCGGCCCACCTGCTCCTGGCTCTGCTTCAGGGGCGGGAGAACGAGAACATCACCGACCTGCTGGCCGCCGTGGAGGCCGATCAGGCGGCCGTCCGTGCCGGGGCCGAGAAGGTGCTCGCGGGGCTGCCCAGCGTGACCGGATCGACCGTGGCGCCGCCGCAGCCGAACCGGGAGCTGCTCGCGGCGATCGCCGAGGCGCAGACGAAGGCCCAGGAGCTCGGGGACGAGTACCTCTCCACCGAGCATCTGCTCATCGGGATCGCGGCGAAGGGCGGCCCGGCCGCCGACGTACTCTCCCAGCAGGGCGCCACCGCGAAGAAGCTGCTGGAGGCGTTCCGGAAGGCAAGGGGAGGACGCCGGGTGACCACAGCCGATCCGGAGGGCCAGTACAAGGCCCTGGAGAAGTTCGGCACCGACTTCACCGCCGCCGCGCGCGAGGGCAAGCTCGACCCGGTCATCGGCCGGGACCAGGAGATCCGCCGGGTCGTCCAGGTGCTGTCCCGCCGTACCAAGAACAACCCCGTCCTCATCGGTGAGCCCGGCGTCGGCAAGACCGCCGTCGTGGAGGGGCTCGCCCAGCGGATCGTGAAGGGGGACGTGCCCGAGTCGCTGAAGGACAAGCGGCTGGTGGCGCTGGACCTGGGCGCGATGGTCGCGGGGGCCAAGTACCGGGGTGAGTTCGAGGAGCGGCTGAAGACCGTGCTCGCGGAGATCAAGGACTCCGACGGGCAGATCATCACCTTCATCGACGAGCTGCACACCGTCGTGGGCGCCGGGGCCGGCGGCGATTCGGCCATGGACGCCGGGAACATGCTCAAGCCGATGCTCGCGCGCGGTGAGCTGCGCATGGTCGGCGCCACCACCCTCGACGAGTACCGCGAGCGGATCGAGAAGGACCCCGCCCTGGAGCGGCGCTTCCAGCAGGTGCTGGTGGCCGAGCCGACGGTCGAGGACACGATCGCGATCCTGCGCGGACTGAAGGGCCGCTACGAGGCCCACCACAAGGTGCAGATCGCCGACAGCGCCCTGGTCGCCGCCGCCACCCTCTCCGACCGCTACATCACCTCCCGCTTCCTCCCGGACAAGGCCATCGACCTGGTCGACGAGGCCGCCTCCCGCCTCCGGATGGAGATCGACTCGTCCCCCGTCGAGATCGACGAACTCCAGCGTGCCGTCGACCGGTTGAAGATGGAGGAGCTGGCGCTGAGCAAGGAGACCGACGCTGCCTCCCGCGAGCGCCTGGAGAAGCTGCGCCGTGACCTCGCCGACAAGGAGGAGGAGTTGCGGGGCCTGACCGCCCGCTGGGAGAAGGAGAAGCAGTCCCTCAACCGGGTCGGTGAGCTGAAGGAGAAGCTCGACGAACTGCGCGGCCAGGCCGAACGGGCCCAGCGCGACGGCGACTTCGACACCGCCTCCAAGCTCCTCTACGGCGAGATCCCCACCCTGGAACGGGACTTGGAGGCCGCCTCCGAGGCCGAGGAAGAGGCCGCCAAGGACACCATGGTCAAGGAGGAGGTCGGCCCCGACGACATCGCCGACACCGTGGCCGCCTGGACCGGCATCCCGGCCGGGCGCCTGATGGAGGGCGAGACACAGAAACTCCTGCGCATGGAGGAGGAGTTGGGCCGCCGCCTCATCGGCCAGACGGAGGCGGTCCAGGCGGTGTCCGACGCCGTACGGCGCACCCGCGCGGGCATCGCCGACCCGGACCGGCCCACCGGCTCCTTCCTCTTCCTCGGCCCGACCGGTGTGGGCAAGACCGAGCTCGCGAAGGCCCTCGCGGACTTCCTCTTCGACGACGAGCGGGCGATGGTCCGCATCGACATGTCGGAGTACAGCGAGAAGCACAGCGTGGCCCGGCTGGTGGGCGCGCCTCCCGGCTACGTCGGCTACGAGGAGGGCGGCCAGCTGACCGAGGCGGTGCGCAGGCGGCCGTACTCCGTGGTGCTGCTGGACGAGGTGGAGAAGGCGCACCCCGAGGTCTTCGACATCCTGCTCCAGGTGCTGGACGACGGCAGGCTGACCGACGGCCAGGGCCGTACGGTCGACTTCCGCAACACGATCATGGTGCTGACGTCGAACCTGGGCAGCCAGTTCCTGGTGGATCCGCTCACCAGTGAGCGCGAGAAGAAGGAGCAGGTCCTGGAGGTGGTCCGGACGGCCTTCAAGCCGGAGTTCCTCAACCGTCTCGACGACCTGGTCGTCTTCTCCGCCCTCACCAAGGACGAGCTGGGCCGGATCGCCCGGCTCCAGATCGACCGCCTCGCCAAGCGGCTCGCGGAACGCCGGCTCACCCTGGAGATCACCGACGAGGCCCTGGCCTGGCTCGCCGACGAGGGCAACGACCCGGCCTACGGTGCCCGCCCGCTGCGCCGCCTTGTCCAGACGGCCATCGGCGACCGGCTCGCCAAGGAGATCCTCTCCGGCGAGGTCAAGGAGGGGGACACGGTCCGGGTGGATGCCTTCGGGAACGGTCTGATCGTAGGACCGTCCACCGGAAAATCGCTCTGAGCGGAAATCCGCCAACCGCAGGTGAACCATGCGGGGCGGGGCTTGCCACCCCCCTCCCCGCATGGGGGAGGATGGCGGGATCCGTACGAAGGGAAATTCACGGTGAGCATCGACCCGTCCTCGATTCCGAACTTCGGGGGCCAGCCCGAGCCGCAGCCCCAAGGACCGGCGGGCCCCGTCGTCCCGGATCAGGACCTCGTGAAGCAGCTCCTCGACCAGATGGAGCTCAAGTACGTCGTCGACGACGAGGGTGACCTCGCGGCGCCGTGGGAGCAGTTCCGTACGTACTTCATGTTCCGTGGTGAGGGTGACCAGCAGGTCTTCTCGGTGCGGACGTTCTACGACCGGCCCCACAAGATCGACGAGAAGCCCCAGCTGCTGGAGTCCATCGACGACTGGAACCGGCGGACCCTGTGGCCCAAGCTCTACACCCACACCCACGACGACGGCACCGTCCGCCTGATCGGTGAGGCGCAGATGCTGATCGGCACCGGAGTCAGCCTGGAGCACTTCGTCTCCTCCACGGTCAGCTGGGTGCGGGCCGCCATCGAGTTCGACAAGTGGCTCGTGGAGCAGCTCGGCCTGGAACAGGAGATCAACGACGCCGAGAAGCCCGAGGGCGACGAGGAGTAATCAGGTCTTACCCACGAGAGCCCGGCCAGGGCACCGACCACCACGGTCGCGTGCCAGGGGCGGGCTCTTGCCGGATGGGCCGGGTGGATCAGCCCGCGAGGGTCTTCAGGCGCTGTACGGCCTCCTCCAGCACCTCGGTCCGCTTGCAGAACGCGAACCGGACGAAGGGCGCGCCCGCGTCCCGGTGGTCGTAGAACACGGCGTTGGGGATGGCGACGACCCCGGCGCGCTCGGGCAGGGCACGGCAGAAGGCGAAGCCGTCCGACTCGCCGAGGGGGCGGATGTCGGTGGTGATGAAGTAGGTGCCCGCCGAGGTGAACACCTCGAAGCCCGCGTCCCTCAGGCCCGACGCCAGCAGATCCCGCTTGGCCTGCATGTCCGCGCGGAAGTCGGCGAAGTAGGAGCCGGGCAGCGCGAGCGCCTCGGCGACGGCGTACTGGAACGGCCCGGAGGCGACGTACGTCAGGAACTGCTTCGCCGAGCGTACGGCCGTCACCAGGCCGGGCGCGGCGGTCACCCAGCCGACCTTCCAGCCGGTGAACGAGTACGTCTTGCCCGCGGAGCCGATCGTGACCGTCCGCTCCCGCATCCCGGGGAAGGTCGCCAGCGGCAGATGCTCGGCGCCGTCGAAGACCAGATGCTCGTACACCTCGTCCGTGACGACCAGCAGATCCCGCTCCACGGCGAGCTCCGCCACCGCGGCCAGCTCCTCGCGGGTGAGGACGGTGCCGGTCGGGTTGTGCGGGGTGTTGATCAGCAGCAGCCGGGTGCGGTCGGTGACCGCGGCGCGCAGCTCGTCCAGGTCCAGCCGGAAGCGCCCCTCTGCCGGGCGCAGGGTGACGGGGACCCGGCGGGCGCCGGCCATCGCGATACAGGCCGCGTAGGAGTCGTAGTACGGCTCCAGCGCCACCACCTCGTCGCCCGGCTCCAGCAGTGCCAGCAGCGAGGCGGCGATGGCCTCCGTCGCGCCCGCGGTCACCAGAACCTCGGTGTCCGGATCGTAGGTCAGCCCGTAGAGCCGCTGCTGGTGCGCGGCCACCGCGGTGCGCAGCTCGGGCACGCCCGGGCCCGGCGGGTACTGGTTGCCGCGTCCGTCGCGCAGCGCGCGCACCGCCGCCTCCCGGACCTCCTCGGGGCCGTCCGTGTCGGGGAAACCCTGGCCCAGATTGATGGATCCGGTCCGCAGGGCCAGCGCCGACATCTCGGCGAAGATCGTCGTTCCGAACTCGGCGAGGCTGCGATTGAGAAGGGGACGCGCGCTTGAGGTCATGCCGGCCATCCTGCGCCGAAGCTCTGGAGTTCCTCAACTCTGCTTTCGGGTGTGAGCGGGGAGGGCATTTCCCGGTCACGCAGCGAGCGAGGCGCCCACGGGGGGCCGCTTCGGGGGAGCTGCGGAGAAACGGAAGGAGGGTGACGTCATGCCCATGGCTCTCGGCATCATCCTGGTGGTTCTGTTCGCGGGTCTGGTCACGCTGGCGCTCGTGGGGGCCGGCCGCCGGCAGGAGACGCAGCGGAACCGGCGCTCGTACGGCCGCCGCGACAGCAACGACAGCAGCAGCTGGTGGGCCGGCGGAGGAGACAGCGGCGGCTCGTCGTGCGGCTCCTCGGGACACTCCTGCGGAGGCGGATCGTCGTCGTCCTGCGGCGGCGGTGGCGGATGCGGGGGAGGCAGCTGACACGGGGCAGCTGAGCTCCGGCAGGGGGAACCGCATCCGGACAGCGGGGCCCGCCCACGGGGGCGGGCCCCGCTTCAGTGTCCACGGCACGGTCGTTCGCCTCGGCGTGCGACCCAGCCGACACGGCGCACGCTGAGGTTGAACAGTTGCGCTGGGGAGCCCCCTGAGGGATGGAAACCCCACGAAGTTGGGTAAAAGCGCTGTGGTGGCGCCACCGTTCATGATTCCCTCTAAATCGCCAACGCAGCCCCTCGGACGCCCCGCGGCCACCCCCCTGACTCGCCGACCGGGCCGAACCGGGCCGATCTTCCGGTGCCGACCGGGTTGCGCCGGACCACATCTCCCTTTTCTTTGCGTGCTAGCGGAGCCGATCCATGCTCACGACCCTGAACACCTCCTACACCGACACGAGCGCGGCCGACCTCGCCTGGGCCCTGGGGCGTGAGCCGCTCCCCGCACTGGCCACACTCGACCTCGAACTGTCCGGGGCGAAGCTGCAGTTGAGACTGCTCGGCGCGTCCCACCAGGTGCTCCTGGAGGAGGAGCGGGGCACTTGCTCGGAGACGGTGGCATGCATCCCGGGCAGCAGCACCCCACTCCCGCTGGGCGTCGCCAAACGGGTCGGCGACTGGGAGTACGAATTCGCCGCCCGCGTCGAGGTCCTGGCGCCGGGTCAGTTCGCGGCCCGCGCACAGGAGTTGCTGGCGCTGGTCGCCGAACGCCCCAACGGACTGGTCGGCGTCTTCCCCGGCAGCCCGCACGCCTTCACCGCACTGCTGGTGCACAGCCACGAGGGGCAGATGCACTGGCGGACCTGGCACGCCTACCCGCAGGACGGCCAGTTGGTGGCGACCCGGACCCGGGTCGGCGTCCGGGTTCCGGCGAGCGCCCTGAGCCCGTCGGGTATTTGAGGGCGCCAGTTCCACACGTGTGGGTGACGAGGCGTGTTGGGCGCGTGACGTAACGTCGCAGCGTGATCGAACCGCACGCGCCCGCCCCGCCAGGCCCCCCGGCAACCTGGGGCGGCCCGGCGCGGCTGCCCGTCCGGCCGGGGACAGGACGCTTTCTGGTCCTCGCGGGCGTCTTCGTCTGCGCCGCCTGCGGACTCGTGTACGAACTCGAACTGGTGGCCCTCGCCTCCTACTTGATCGGCGACTCGGTCACCCAGGCCTCCGTCGTGCTGTCCGTCATGGTCTTCGCGATGGGCCTCGGCTCGCTCGTCGCCAAACGCCTGCGCTGGCACGCCGCCGCCGGCTTCGGCGCGATCGAGACGGTCCTCGCCCTCGTCGGCGGCTGCAGCGCGCTCGCTCTGTACGGCGTGTTCGCCTGGACCGGCGACTGGGGCGGACTCTGGGCACAGGGGCCCCGGGTGCTGCTGGTCACCTTCTCCCTCGCCATCGGCCTGCTGATCGGCGCCGAAGTCCCGCTGCTGATGGAGCTGATCCAGCGCATCCGGCGTCAGGACGCGGGCGGCGCGGTGGCCGACCTGTTCGCCGCGGACTACGTCGGCGCGCTCGTCGGCGGCCTCGCCTTCCCCTTCCTTCTCCTGCCGCTGCTCGGCCAGTTGACCGGCGCGCTGATCACCGGCGCGGTCAACGCGCTGGCCGGCGGCGTCCTCGTCCTCGGACTGTTCCGCCGCGACCTGACCCGGCGCGCCCGGCTGCTGCTGCTCGCCGCCAACCTCACGGTCCTCGGCATCCTCGCCGCGGCCGCCGCCCACGTCGACGACTTCGAACGGGCCGCCCGGCACGCGGTGTACGGCGCAGACGTACGCGTGGCGCTCCAGACCGACGTCCAGGAGGTCGTCCTCACCGGAGGCACCGACGGCCACCCGGTCGACCTCTACCTCGACGGCCGGCTCCGCGTCAGCGGCCGCGACGAACACCGCTACCACGAGGCGCTGGTCCACCCGGCGATGAACGGCCCGCACGAGCGGGTGCTGATCCTGGGCGGCGGCGACGGGCTGGCGGCGCGGGAGGTGCTGCGGCACCCGGGGGTGCGGCGGGTGGACATCGTGGAACTGGACGCGGAGGTGGTCCGCCTGGCCCGCGAGGACCCGGCACTCGCCGGCCTCAACGGCCAGGTGTACGACGATCCGCGCGTCCATGTCACCACGGCGGACGCCTTCCGCCACCTGCGCCGTACACCCACGGCCCGCTACGACGTCGTCGTCTCCGACCTCCCGGACCCGGGCATCACGGCGAGCACGAAGCTGTACTCGCAGGAGTGCTACGGCCTGGCCCGGCGCATGCTGACCGACGACGGGCGCCTGGTGGTGCATGCGGGCCCGGTGGCGTCCCGCTCCCGCGTCTTCTGGACGGTCGAGTCGACGCTGCGGGCGGCGGGCCTGTGGACGGCGCCCTACTCCGTGGTGGGGAGGGATCCCGGCTTCGCGGCGGGCCCGGACCGCTCGTCCGGCCGGACGGACGCGCCGGACGACTGGGGCTTCATCCTGGCGACCCGCGGCAGCGGCCCCTCCCTGGGCCTGTCCCCGGGGGGCCCGCGCCTGCGGACGCTGACGGAGGGGCGGCTGCGGGAGGACGCGAGAGCGGCGGAGGAATTGCGGGTACGGGGGTTGGCGGCGTCGACGCTGGTGCATCCGCGGTACTGATTACGCCGATGGGGGGTGCGGCGGCGGTCGTCCTGGGTAGGCTCCGCTGACATGGAGCTTGAGGTGTTCGTTCCGGTGGCCGCGGCTCGGTTGAGGGAGGCGCTGTCCGATCCCGCGCGGATCGCCCGGGCGCTTCCCGGGCTCCAGCAGGACGCGGGTGCGGATACGCCGGTGAGCGGCCGCCTGAGGGTACGGGTGGGCGGTCACACGATCACGTACCGGGGCGCCCTGGCCGTCACACCGAGCGAGGACGGCTCGTACGAGGTGGAGGGCGAGGCGGCCGAGGCGAGGGGCACGGGCTCGGTGCAACTGTCCCTGAGGCTCCGGGTGACCGATTCGGAAGACGGCTCGACCCTGACCTTCGAGGCCAGGGCAAAGGCGGACGGCCGCATCACCCAACTCCCGCCGGAACAGGTGCAATCGGCGGTCACAAGGCTGCTGAACCGTTTCGCGGAGAACCTGGGGGCGATGGAGGCGGAGCCGGGGCCGACGCTTCCTGAGCCGGAGGAGACGGAGGCGCCGGAGCCCGCGGGCGCCGACGTCGAGGAAGCCCCACAGGGGCCACCCGCACCCGAAGACGAAAGCCGCACGGACAGTGCGGGTGGGAACCAGTCCGCCGAAGGCGAAGCCGGGGCGCCCCCCGAAGCCGCCCATGCGCGCCGCACCATGATCGGCCGCAGCGCCGAAGAGGTCGACCACGCCCCACCCCGCGGCCGCTACTCCCCCGTCCCAGCCCCCCAGCCCAACCAACCCGCCTCCACCCTCCGCTGGGCAGCCCCGGCGGCCGCTCTCGCCGTAGCCTCCGCGATCGTCGTGAGCCGAGTCCTCAGAAGACGCCGATAGGACAGCGGTGAGGCGGAGGCCCTCTTGATCACCCCAGTAGGGTCGTCCCGTGAGTAACGAAGACATCACGCTGACCGCGGGCGACGCGGAGGTGACCGTACAACCGGGCAACGGCGGCCGTATCGGAGGACTCCGCGTCGGCGGAACCGAACTCCTCCGCCAGGGCGACCGCTTCGGCTGCTTCCCGATGGTCCCGTGGTGCGGCCGCATCAGGGACGGCCGCTTCAGAGACGGCGCCACCGTCGTCCAGATGCCCCTGAACTCCCCACCCCACGCCATCCACGGCACTGCGAGGGACGGCGCCTGGCGCACCGCCCGCACCACCGCGGACGAGGCGGTGATCACGTACGACCTCGTCGACCCCTGGCCGCACACCGGACGCGTCACCCAGGTCGTCGGCCTCACCGAGAGCTCGCTGACGCTCACGATGTCGGTGGAGACGTACGCGGACTCCTTCCCGGCCCAGATCGGCTGGCACCCGTGGTTCAACCGCACCCTCGGCGGCGAGGACGTGACGCTCGACTTCACCCCCACCTGGCAGGAGGAGCGCGGCCCCGACCATCTGCCCACCGGCAACCGCGTCGACCCCGAGCCGGGCCCCTGGGACGACTGCTTCGGCATGACCGACGGCGTGGACGTCACCCTCACCTGGCCCGGGCAGCTCGTCCTGAAGGTCACCAGCCCCGAGGAGTGGGTCGTCGTCTACGACGAGCAGGAGGCCGCCGTGTGCGTGGAGCCGCAGACCGGCCCGCCGAACGGCCTGAACACGCTCCCCCGCCTGGTCACCCCGCTGGAGCCGCTGGAGGCCACGACCACCTGGAGCTGGACCCGCCTCTAAGCTGTTCGGCATGACGGACGTACGCGGCGAGCTGCTGCAGCAGATCAAGGACAAGGCCGTGGTGCACGGCAAGGTGACCCTCTCCTCGGGTCTGGAGGCCGACTACTACGTCGACCTGCGCCGCATCACCCTCGACGGAGAGGCCGCCCCCCTGGTCGGCCAGGTGCTCCTCGACCTCACCGCCGACCTGGACTTCGACGCGGTCGGCGGCCTCACCATGGGCGCCGACCCGGTCGCCGCGGCGATGCTGCACGCGGCCGCGGCCCGGGGCCGGAGGCTGGACGCCTTCGTCGTCCGCAAGGCCGCCAAGGCGCACGGGCTCCAGCGCCGGGTCGAGGGCCCGGACATCGCCGGCCGCCGCGTGCTCGTCGTCGAGGACACCTCCACCACCGGCGGCTCCCCGCTGGCCGCCGTGGAGGCCGTGCGCGAGGCCGGCGCCGAGGTCGTGGCCGTCGCGACGATCGTCGACCGGGCGACCGGGGCCGCCGAGAAGATCGAAGAGGGCGCGGGCGTGCCGTACCGCTACGCGTACGCCAAGGACGAGCTCGGACTGGACTGAGGTCCGGCCTGAGACAGCTCTCGGAGCATCCCGGTTCGTCTGGAAAGATGGGCCCGACGACGATGAAGTCGCCTCCCCAGGTCTAGGTCAGGGCCGTAAGTACGCAGAACGCAACCCGCACATCACAAGGAGCGGACAGATGCCCATCGCAACCCCCGAGGTCTACAACGAGATGCTCGACCGGGCGAAGGCAGGCAAGTTCGCCTACCCGGCCATCAACGTGACCTCCTCCCAGACCCTGCACGCTGCGCTGCGCGGCTTCGCGGAGGCCGAGAGCGACGGCATCGTCCAGATCTCCACCGGTGGTGCGGAGTTCCTCGGCGGCCAGCACAGCAAGGACATGGTCACCGGCGCCGTCGCCCTGGCCGAGTTCGCGCACATCGTCGCCGCCAAGTACGACGTCAACGTCGCGCTGCACACCGACCACTGCCCGAAGGACAAGCTGGACGGCTACGTCCGCCCGCTGATCGCGGTCTCCGAGGAGCGCGTGAAGGCCGGCCGCAACCCGCTGTTCCAGTCGCACATGTGGGACGGCTCCGCCGAGACCCTGGCCGACAACCTGGCCATCGCCCAGGAGCTGCTGCCCCGCGCCGCCGCCGCGAAGATCATTCTTGAGGTCGAGATCACCCCGACCGGCGGCGAGGAGGACGGTGTCAGCCACGAGATCAACGACGAGCTGTACACCACCGTCGACGACGCCCTGCGCACCGCCGAGGCCCTCGGCCTGGGCGAGAAGGGCCGCTACCTGCTGGCCGCCTCCTTCGGCAACGTCCACGGCGTCTACAAGCCGGGCAACGTGGTGCTCCGTCCCGAGCTGCTGAAGGACCTCCAGCAGGGCGTCGGCGAGAAGTACGGCAAGGCGAGCCCGTTCGACTTCGTCTTCCACGGAGGCTCCGGCTCCACCGCGGAGGAGATCGCCACCGCGCTGGAGAACGGCGTCGTGAAGATGAACCTCGACACCGACACCCAGTACGCCTTCACGCGTCCGGTCGCCGCCCACATGTTCCAGAACTACGACGGCGTCCTGAAGGTCGACGGCGAGGTCGGCAACAAGAAGACCTACGACCCGCGCACCTGGGGCAAGCTGGCCGAGGCGAGCATGGCCGCGCGCGTCGTCGAGGCCTGCGCGAACCTGCGCTCCACGGGTACGAAGATCAAGTAAGCGGAGTTTGTGCGACGAGCCCGGTGCTACGGCACCGGGCTCGCTGTATACCTGGGGTCATGCCCGACGTACGGCTCGCCTCCCCGCAGGGCCGCTGGATCCTGCTGACCACCATCCTCGGCTCCAGCATGGCCCTGCTGGACTCGACCGTCGTCAATGTGGCCCTGCCGCGCATCGGCCGCGATCTGGACGCCGATCTGGCGGCGTTGCAGTGGACGGTCAACGCGTACATGGTCACCCTGGCCGGACTGATTCTGCTGGGGGGCTCACTCGGCGACCGCTACGGCCGCCGCAAGATCTTCGTCATCGGCGTCATCTGGTTCGCGGCGGCCTCCCTGCTGTGCGGGCTCGCCCCGAACGCAGGGGTCCTCATCGCCGCCCGCGCCCTCCAGGGGATCGGCGGAGCGCTGCTCACGCCCGGTTCCCTCGCCCTCATCCAGGCCTCCTTCCACCCCGACGACCGGGGACGGGCGGTGGGCCTGTGGTCCGGGTTCGGCGGGATCGGGGCGGCCGTGGGGCCGTTCCTCGGCGGCTGGCTGGTGGACGGGCCCGGCTGGCGGTGGGTGTTCCTGCTGAACGTGCCGCTGGCGCTGCTGTGCGTCCCCATCGCCGTACGCCATGTCCCCGAATCCGGGGACGGCACCAAGCACGGCCGCTTCGACGTGCTCGGCGCGGCCCTCGGGGCGCTGGCGCTCGCCCTGGTGACGTATGCGCTGATCGAGGCGGACTGGATCACGGCGGCCCTGGGCGTGGCCCTCGGGGTCGCCTTCGGCTACGTCGAGAAGCGGCGCCCCGACCCGATGATGCCGCTCGACATCTTCGCGTCCCGCCAGTTCACCGCCGTCAACCTGGTCACCGTGTGCGTGTACGCGGCCCTCGGCGGGTTCTTCTTCCTCGCCGCGCTCCAGCTCCAGGTCGTCTCCGGCTACTCGGCCCTGGGCGCGGGTACGGCACTGCTGCCGACGACCGTGCTGATGCTGCTGCTCTCCGCCCGGTCCGGCGAGCTGGCCGACCGGATCGGGCCGCGGATCCCGCTCACCGTCGGACCGCTGGTGAGCGCGGTCGGCCTGCTGCTGATGCTGCGCGTCGGCCCGGACGCCTCCTACCTGGCCGACGTACTGCCCGCCGTCCTCGTCTTCGGGTTCGGCCTGGTCACCCTGGTCGCTCCGCTCACCGCCACCGTCCTCGCCTCCGTGGACGTCGCGCGGGCGGGTCTGGCCAGCGGCATCAACAACGCGGCCGCCCGCGCCGCCGGCCTCGTCGCCGTGGCCGCGCTGCCCTTGCTGACCGGGATGGGGGAGGACGCCTACCGCTCGCCGGACGCCTTCGACGACGCCTTCGGCCAGGCCATGCTCTGGTGCGCGGGCATCCTCGTGGCAGGCTCCGCCCTGGCCTTCGCGACGGTACGACGCCTGCCGCCGGACTGCCGACACCCCGAATGCCTCACCCACGGCTCGATCACCGCTCCGCCCTTGGAGGGGGACCGAGCCAAGGGGCGCATCGGATAGTGGCAACTACCGCTTCAGCTCGGTGTACGCCTCGGCGCTGCTGTCCTTGAGGAACTGCCAGCAACGCTCCGTCTCGTCCTTCTCGTCGATCTCGCCGGCGGCACGGGCGAGGGCGGCGAGGCAGCGCAGGAACCCGCGATTGGCCCGGTGGTCCCAAGGGATGGGGCCGTGCCCCTTCCAGCCGGCCCGGCGCAGCGAGTCCAGACCGCGGTGATAGCCGGTCCGCGCGTACGCGTACGACTCGACCACTCGCCCCGCCTCGAAGGCGTCGTCGGCGAGCATCGCCCACGCGAGCGAGAACGTGGGGTGCTTCGCCGCGACCTCGGCCGGGGGCTGGGATTCCTCGCCCAGCAGGCGGTACGCCTCTTCGTTCTCCGGGAGGTACGTCGGTTCCGGGCCGCCGAGCAGGTTCTTGTGCGTCGTCATGGAAGCAGTCTGCCACTTGAGGATGGGGCCATTCAGGTGGTCACCGTAGCGTGAGGACCGTGGCTGTCCCGAGCGAGCCCTGGGTCGGGATCCTGCGGATCAGGGGCTCCCGGTCACCGATCAGCCGCTTGAGGCCGGCGGGGCCGGGCTGCAGGCGCCCCCGTTCGAAGAGGAGCAGGCTGACCTCGGTGTCGGCGGGTACGCGCATCTTCTTGTACTGCGCATACGTGACGGCATCGCACCCGGAGTACCAGCCGACCTCGGGCTCGTAGCCCGTCACCACCAGGCACGGGCCGGGAGACGCGAGCTGCCGCGCTGCTGGAACGGTGGACGCGGCCAAGCGTGTCGGCCCCGGCATCGCGCCATGTGCCACGACTTGGGCAGTGCCCAGGACCGTGAGGGCAGCGAGCGTGGCGACGGCGGTGAGCACACGCACCGCCTGCCTGCCGGTCAGTTCGGCCACGGCGTCGACACCGAGAACGGTGAGGAGGACGACGGAGAGGTAGACGAAACGCGGTTCGCCGTCGGTGGCGAAGCCCAGGATCACGAAGACGAGCAGGGCGGTGGTGCCCAGGAACACCCGCCGTCGGTCGTCCGCCCGCAGTTCGTGCGCCCTCGCCCGGCGGACCCGGCGTACGGCGGCGATGGCGGCGATGACGCCCACGCCCATCACCACGGCACCCAGGTCGCCTGCCAGTCGATACGGGAAGATCGCCAGGTAGTAGACGAGGCCGTCGCCCACGTAGGCGCGGTTGGCCTGCGCCGTCGCCGAGAAGACCAGGCCGAGCGGCCAGCCGGCGACCTTCGTCGCGTACACGAAGTGCGGGAACAGCCCTGCGATCACGATGGCCACGGCCGCGAGGAGCCGGCGACCCTGGACGGCCCAGGCTCGCGGACCGTAGGCGAGGAGCGCGGCCAGACAGACCGCCGCAAGGTTCCCCACCACTCCGTAGCGCAGGTAGAAGGCGGCCAGGGCGACCAGGGGCACAGCCAGCAGCGCGCGCGAGCCCTTCTTCTCCTGCGCGCGTACGAGGAGGAAGACGACGAGGAGGAGCAGGCCCGTCGCCCCTATGTCATTGAGGAACTCCGGTATTCGGCGCAGGAAGCCCAGCCCGCTGAGCAGGAGGAGTACGACCACGACAGCCCGCCGGGGTGTCGTCCAGCGGGCAGCGACCAGGTACGTGGCCGTGAGCGTGAACAGGGCGAGGATCAGCGCCACCGCGCGCAGGGCGCCCACGTCGTTGTGCAGGGCCAGAGCGAGGGCGCCCAGCGCGGGGAGCCCGACGGGCCGGTACATGCCCCAGCCGGCGTCGGGCGTCCCGTTCAGCCAGGAACGGGCCTTGTTGGCGTACACCGCCTCTTCGTGGCCGATGTACGGCTCGTGGTCCTGCAACGCGGCCCACACCCCGGCGGCGAGAAGGAGCACCCCGAGCAGATAGGTCCATGCGGGCACGCGCCGGAGCCGGTCCGCCGGCGGCACCCGACCGACCGGCTCGTCCGTCAGGTCCTCCCACGGCCGGGCCAGCAGCCACAGCGGAGCGGCGGCCAACAGGTACGGCCAGGGCTGGTATCCGGGGAGCCAGCCCCCCAGCCCGGCGGCGAGCATGACCTGCTGCAAGCAGGCCAGAGCCGTCAGCACGACCGCAGCGGAACAGGCCTTTCGCTGGGTCGCCGCCGGCCTCAGAGGAACGGGCGCCGGGAGCTGCCTCAGTTGGATGTCTGTCATATGCGTGCCGAGAGTGACCTCTCCGCACGCAGCAGCAGCAAGGTCACCACCAGCAGGGCGCCGCTGGAGGTGCACAGCACGGCCAGTGCCGTGTCGGTGTCCGGCGCTCCGGGGGTCGAACTCCACCAGTACGCGTTCCACTGCGTGCTGTCAGGGAGTTCCATCCAGGCTGCGATCCAGTAGTGCGGCGTCCAGGTACGCCAGCCCGTGGTCACCAGAGGCAGGGTGGCTGCCAGGGGGCCCGCTCCCAGGACGGCAGCGGGGATGACGGCTCGTGCGGCGGCAGCCGCGCACAGAGTGAGTGTGGCGAAGAACGACAACACCAGCAGGGCCTTGGCACAGGCAGCCGACGCGTCGCCCCACCCGGGCAGATGGACATCCGGTGGCGCCGGGTCCGACGGGGCCGAGAGATGCCGTGGACCTCCCGGAGGTTCCACGACCTGGCAGATCCTGATGGCTGTCCACAGCACCGCCGCTGTCACGGCCATGCTGAGCACCCCGAGGAACAGCACGACCACGAGCTTGCGCACCATCAACAGCCATACGCGGGCCTGGTACAGCCGCACCAGCGGCCATGTTCCGCTTTCCAGCCCCTCGGCCAGCACCACACCGCCGAGCAGCGCGGCGAGCACCAGGCCGAGCAGGGAGGCGTGGTGCCATGCGGCTGCCTGGACAGCTCCGGCCGGAGTGGCGAGTGCCGCGAGTCCCTGGTCCGCTTCCGCCATTCCGCGCGTGGCGGCGTCGAGGTACCAGAACACCGCGCGCACCGCCGCGGCACCGGCGATCAGGACGGTCAGGACGGCGGCCGGTTGGGCCGCCAGCCGTACCTCTGCCCGCAGCGGAGTGATCATCCGTGTCATGCCCCCGCCCCTCAGACGAGGTCACGCGGACGGGTACGCCATGCCTGCCACAGCCCCAGGGAGAGCAACGCGATCCAGGGCAGGGCCCGTACGACAGCGGGAGCGGCCGAGTCCTTCACCGCGGTCCAGAGATGGTCGTAGACGTTCAGCCCGGACGAGAGGCCCAGTCCGTCCGCCACGACGGGACCGGGCAGCCACGGAGTGCCGGGCCACGTGGCGACAGCCAGGACCAGCACACCCACGAGGACCGTGCGCAACGGCATCCGTACCACTGCCGCGAGCGCGACCGCGGCCGCGCAGGCCACGGCGAGCACCAGCACGCCGGTGCCGCCGCGCTGCACGGCGAAGGACAGGACCTCGTCGGACGTCACCGGGCGGTACATCGGAAAGGCGCCCCGCGTGTGCGAGACGGCCAGCAGCCACACCCCCAGCGAGGTCGCCGCGGCGGCCAGCAGGGACCACAGCCAGAGCACGGCGGCCTTGGCAGTGAGAAGGCGCCACAGCCGCTGTTCCTGGAGGAGCAGGGGCACGGCCGTACCGCGTGACCATTCACCGGCCGTGAAGAACGCGGCGAGAAGCAGTACCGCGAGCAGACCGGGAGCGGTGGCGAGCCAGCCGAACGCCCAGCCGACAGCGCCGAGGGGATGCTGAGCGAGCCCCATGTGGTCCGCGGTCGCCGCGAAGCCGGCCTCGATGTCCGTGTATGCCGCGCGGGTGCGCTCCAGTCCGGCCAGGCAGTCGTTCAGGAACGGCTCGGCAGGGACGTCGGCCGGGAGGTTCCTGGCGTCCTCGGCACAGCCTTCCGGGGTCAGCTTCGCGAGCCCGATCCGCACGTTCTCCAGGTTGTTGTGCGAAACGCGCTGCACGTTGAGCGTCTGGAGGGTGATGCCGACCGCGAGCAGGAGGAGCAGCGTCACGGAGAGCAGGCGGGGAAGGGTTCGGCGCAGTTCACTGCCGAGCAGTCGCAGCCAGGACTTCATCGGTCCGTGCCCTCCACGGCGGAGGTGCCCGCCATCGGCCGCTGCTGGGCGAAGAACCAGTCCTCCAGGTTCTGCTGCCCGCCCGCCGCGCCCAGTCCGAGCTGGTCGACGGTCCCCGACGCGCTCACCACGCCCTGGGAGATCATGACGATGCTGTCGCAGAGCCGGGCTATCTCGTCCAGTTGATGGCTGGAGATGAGGATTCCCGCACCCCGTGCGGTCTCTTCGGCGATGATGCCGCGCACCAGGCGCACGCCGGCCGGGTCGAGGCCGTTGGTCGGCTCGTCGAGGATCAGCAGGTCCGGTTCCTTCATGAGGGCAGCGGCGATCGCCAGCCGCTGACGCATGCCCTGTGAGTACGTCCGGATCCGGCGGTCCGCGGCATCTGCCAGGCCGACGCGTTCCAGGACACGTGTGGTGCGGCCCTCGTCGGGCAGGCCGGCGGTGTCGAGGAGAACGCGGAGCATGCCCTGCCCGGTCATCCAACGGTAGAAGGCAGGGGCGTCCAGGGCGGCGCCGACGCGCGCCAGTACGGCGGGCCGGATGGGCAGCGCCTGTCCGAGGACACGCACATTGCCCGCGGTGGGGGCGACGAGACCGGTGGCGATGCGCATGAGAGTGGTCTTGCCTGCCCCGTTGAGGCCGAGGAGGCCGGTCACCTGACCGGCCTCCACGCTCAGGGACACGCCGTCCAGCACGGTGCGTTTACCGTACGTCTTGACCACACCGCGGCAGGAGAGAACGGGTGCCATGAAAGGGTTTCCTAGTCAGGAGGTGACGCGGTAGATCTTGAGGTTGAGCTCGTCGACCACACCGCCGGAGGGGGTCGAGGCGACCTTCGCGTAGTAGTAGCCGTTGCCCTTGCCGGCGTAGCTCTTGGTGTAGGGGTCGTTGTCGCAGGACCAGTCACGCCAGGCGACCCACTCGTCGAAGCCGGTGACCGACTTCTTGAAGTCGTAGGCGATGCGGCCGCCGTAGCGGGTCACGCACAGGTTCTGGGTGATGTACTGCGTGTTGGTGCCGACCGCGTACCAGTTGCTGGTCTCGTCGCCGGACACGGCGGATCTCAGGTAGCGGTTCGACGTGCTCCACGTCGCGGCGGACGCGGTGGAGGCGACCGCACCGACGGCCAGGGCGGCCAGCAGGGTGGTCACGCCGGCGCGGCGTATGCGGGCATGGTTGAGGCTCATGAGCGCTCCAGGAAATGGCCCTTGCCCCGATCGGGGAGGGCTGTGAACAAGATCAAAACTGCTACGCGATCATGAGGGGGCGGTAATGCGCACGTCAAGTGGGGTCAACCATAGATCACCAGGCCATCGGCGCCCCAGCACTCTGTGATGCAGTCGTGCCTTGCACTCTTCGGGGGAGACCCCTGAGGATTCGAGTGGGGACCGGGGCCCCCGTGTCGGTAACGGCAGGGGCGGACCGCTACCCGGAGTACACAACAGGAGACAGCGATGTCCCACGAGGCTCACGAAACGAACGAGCCCGAGACCCCGCATCTCGACTTCGCCGGCACGACGCCGTACGAGGACTACGTCAAGGCGGATGTGCTCACCCACCTCCAGCACACCCTCTCCGACGATCCCGGAGAGATGGTCTTCCTGGTCACCACCCAGGTGATGGAGCTGTGGTTCACCGTCGTCGTCCATGAGTGGGAGACCGCCGCGCACGCCCTGCGCGAGGACCGGGTGCCGGTCGCGATCGACGCGCTGAAGCGTTCGGTACTGGAGCTGGAGGCGCTGAACGCCTCCTGGAAGCCGCTCGGCCGGCTCACCCCGGCCCAGTTCAACTCGTACCGCTCCGCCCTCGGCGAGGGCTCCGGCTTTCAGTCGGCGATGTACCGCCGGATGGAGTTCCTGCTCGGCGAGAAGTCCGCGTCCATGCTCGTCCCGCACCGCGGCGCGCCCCGCGTCCACGCGGAACTGGAGAAGGCGCTGCACGAGCCGAGCCTGTACGACGAGGTGCTGCGGCTGCTGGCGCGGCGCGGGTACGCGATCCCGGCGTCCGTGCTGCAGCGGGACGTCTCGCAGCGCTACGAGCCCTCCGACGAGGTCGAGGCCGCCTGGACGGCCGTCTACTCCGGCGACCCGGGTGACGAGGTCGCCCGTCTTGGCGAAGCGCTGACGGATGTCGCGGAGCTGGTGTGGCGCTGGCGCAACGACCACCTGGTCGCCACCCGGCGCGCGATGGGCTCGAAGGCCGGTACGGGCGGTTCGGCCGGGGTGGCCTGGCTGGAGAAGCGGGCCCGGAAGAACGTCTTCCCCGAGCTGTGGACGGCGAGGTCCCATGTCTGAGCTGTCGGCCAAGGCGGAGAAGCTGGACGCGGCGGACGAACTCGCCGCCAAGCGCGGGGAGTTCGTGCTCGACGAGGTCGTCTACCTGGACGGGAACTCGCTGGGCGCACTGCCGGCGAACGTGCCCGGCCAGGTCTCGGACGTCGTTCTACGGCAGTGGGGTTCCCTTCGTATCCGGTCCTGGGAGGAGAGCGGCTGGTGGACCGCGCCCGAGCGGATCGGCGACCGGATCGCTCCGCTGGTCGGGGCGGCGGCGGGGCAGATCGTGGTCGGCGACTCCACAAGTGTCAATGTGTTCAAGGCACTTGTGGCGGCGGTGCGGATGGCGGGGGAGGGCCGCGACGAGATCGTCGTGGACGCGACGACCTTCCCCACGGACGGCTACATCGCCGAGTCGGCGGCCCGGATGACGGGCTGCACACTGCGCCCGGTACAGCCGTCGCAGGTCCCGGGGGTCCTCGGCCCCCGAACCGCGGCCGTCCTGCTCAACCACGTCGACTACCGCACCGGCCGCCTGCACGACCTGCCGTCCCTGACGGCCGCGGTGCACGCGGCGGGCGCGTACATCGTCTGGGACCTGTGCCACAGCGCGGGCGCGCTGCCGGTGGGCCTGGACGAGCACGGGGTCGACCTGGCGGTCGGCTGCACGTACAAGTACCTCAACGGCGGCCCGGGTTCACCGGCGTACCTGTATGTACGACGTGACCTGCAGCCCCGCTTCGACTCCCCCTTGCCGGGCTGGAACTCCCACGCGGAGCCCTTCGGCATGCGCGGCGACTACGAACCGGCCTCGGGCGCCCTGCGCGGCCGCGTCGGCACCCCGGACATCCTCTCCATGCTCGCGCTGGAGGCGGCGCTGGATGTCTGGGAGGACGTGTCGATCGAGTCGGTACGGGCCAAGTCGCTGGCGCTGACGGACTTCTTCCTGGAGTGCGTCGGGGAGTACGTCCCTCAGGGCAGGGTCGAGTCCCTGACCCCGGCCGCCCACGAGGAACGCGGCAGCCAGGTTGCCCTGCGCTGCGATGACGCGGGCACGGTGATGAAGCGGCTGATCGAGCGGGGAGTGGTGGGCGACTTCAGGGCCCCGGACGTCCTGCGCTTCGGCTTCACGCCGCTGTATGTCGGGTTCGCGGATGTGGAGAGGGCGGCGCGGGTGCTGGGGGAGGTAGTCGGTGGTTCGTAGTCGGCGGGACTCGATGTCAGTCGCGCGCACTGGTCGCCGAGACCAGTTCACGGACGCCGCTGACCCTCGGGTGACGGGCTGAGAGATCGCTGACGATCTGCCGGATCGCCGGCCTGAATCGCGGCCCCGGCATCCTCGTCGGCCCGGGCCGCCGTGTAGGCGGTGGTGGACAACATCTGCACGTAGGCCGCCGACTGTGCCGGGGTCGTCAGCCCCATGCGGATCCCGAACCGCCCGACTGTCCCCGCAGGTTGACGGACCTCACGGACGAAGAGGAGGGGCGAGGCCTGGGCCTCGTCATGAACGGCGGCCTGACCTTCACCGACATACCGTTGGCCGCCGTCGCCCAAGTGCGCAGTGCGGGGCGGGTGGTCGAGGTCGTGCTGGCGGCGCCGTACGGGGCCGCACCGGCCGTACACCGGGTCGAGGACGTCGGTGAGGCCGCCGGCGCGGCCTTCGCCGGGGCCGTCAACTCCGCTCTGCCCGGTCCCGTTTCCGGCCAGGTCGACGGGGCCTCTCTCGTCACCGTCCGGACCATCGACTCCGAGAGCGCGCGCAAGCGGCGGCGGTGGATCTGGGCCGGCTCACTCGCCTTCGTTCTGCTGCATGGCGTGCTGTGCGTGCTCGTCACCGCGGCCGGTATCCCCGAACTCTCCGTGCTGGTGGTGATGGGGGGCTTCTGCAGCGGCGCCCTGGGCGTTACGGCGATTCGCGTGGCGCCGTACGGCAAGCCGCGGTGGCGGTTGTCCAAGGACGGCATCACGGTGATCGCGCCGTTCAAGGACTACGTCGACGGGATGTACCTGTACGACTTCACCGACCTCGCCGGGCGGCCGTACGCCTACGCCCCCCACGACTACCGCGGCGAACAGGTCGAGCTCGTCTACGACCCCAGCGACCCCTTCAACGGCGTCGAGAGGGAGTTCGTGCTCGGGCGAGGGCCCTGCTGCTCCCGATGTACCTCTTCGGCATCCCCGCCCTCTTCTTTTTCCTCCTCACCCTGTCCCTCCTGCTCGCGGCCTGATCAGCCCGGCGTCACCAGCCGCGCCTCGTACGCGAACACCGCGGCCTGGGTGCGGTCGCGGAGCCCCAGTTTCACCAGGATCCGGCTGACGTGGGTCTTGATCGTCGACTCGGCCACGACCAGGCGCGCGGCGATCTCCGCGTTGGACAGGCCCTGGGCGATGAGGACCAGGACCTCCGTCTCGCGCTCCGTCAGTTCGCCGTACGCCGCCTGTGCCCCGGCGAACGCCCGTGGCGCCTCGGACAGTTTCGAGAACTCGGTGATCAGACGGCGGGTGACCGAGGGGGCGAGCAGGGCCTCGCCGGAGGCCACCACCCGTACCCCGTCGGCCAGTTGGCGCGCCGAGGCGTCCTTCAGGAGGAAGCCGGACGCGCCCGCGCGCAGCGCCTGGTACACGTACTCGTCCAGGTCGAACGTGGTCAGCACCAGCACCTTCGCCGCGCCGTCCGCCGCCACGATCTCCCGCGTCGCCTCGATGCCGTTCAGCTCGGGCATGCGGATGTCCATCAGGACGACGTCCGGGGCGAGTTCGCGGACCTTCGCCACGGCCTCCCGGCCGTTCACCGCCTCGCCGACGACCTCGATGTCCGGCATCGCGTTCAGCAGGACCGAGAAGCCCTCGCGCACCATCATCTGGTCGTCCGCGATCAGCACGCGGATGGTCATGCCTCGTCACCCGTGAGCTGCACCGGGAGGAACACCGTCACCTCGTAGCCGCCTTCGTCCGTCGTGCCCGCCGTCATCTCGCCGTTCAGCATCGTCACCCGCTCCCGCATACCCGTGACACCGTGCCCGGCGCCGGGTGAGGGCTTGACCAGGGCGGGCGCCGGTGGCGGGGTGTTGACGACCCGCAGGCCCAGGCCGCCGAGGACGTAACCGATCTCCACCTTGGCGCTCGCGCCGGGCGCGTGCCGCAGGGTGTTGCTCAGCGCCTCCTGGACTATTCGGTACGCCGACAGCTCGACGCCCTGCGGCAGTTCACGCACCGCGCCGGTCACTGTCTTCTCCACGCTCAGACCCGCGTCCCGCACATTGGCCAGCAGCGCGTCCAGGTCGCCGAGGGTGGGCTGCGGGGCGTCGGGCGCCTCGTAGTCCTCGGCGCGTACGACGCCCAGGACGCGGCGCAGTTCGGTCAGGGCCGCCACCGCGTTCTCCCGGATGGTGGCGAAGGCGCGCTCCAGCTCCGGCGGCGGGTTCTCCACCCGGTAGGGGGCGGCCTCCGCCTGGATGGCGACGACCGACATGTGGTGCGCGACCACGTCGTGCAGCTCGCGGGCGATCGTCGTCCGCTCCTCCAGCAGGGTCCGCTTGGAACGCTCCTGCGCGGTCTCCGTCTGCTGGGCGGTGACCTCCTGCTTCGCCTCGCGGCGGATGTGCCGGACGGCGACGACGAGCAGCACCAGCGCGGAGATGACCAGCATGGGGCCGGTGTTGGTGCCGTAGTAGTAGCTCGGCCCGAAACCGGCCTCCGCGACCAGGCCGTACGCCGCCGTCAGCGCCCACATCCACGCCGCCGTACGCGGCCTGGTGCGCACGGCCACGACCGTCAGCACCGTCAGATGACAGGCGAAGGCGCCGGGCATCCACGGCCACTCACCCCAGTTGCCGCCGATCGCGCCGGTGACCGGGGTGGCGGCCATGGAGAGCCAGAACGCGCCGACGGGCCGCACCATGGTCAGCAGCACGGGGAGCACGCAGAGCGGACCGAGCAGCAGGGGCGGCCCATCGGTGTCGATGCTCGCAATGGCCAGGGTGAGCAGGGCCGCCGCGGCTATCACGGCGTGCGGCGTCCAGCTCGCGTTCTCCCGCAGTCGGCCGGGCAGCCGACGGGTCAGCGGGCCGTCCACGTTCATCCGGGGCAGCGGGCGGTAGGCGAAGACGTCGTGGAACAGGTCCTGCCGCAGCCCGCGCAGGGCGTCCGCGGCCAGCCGGAACTCCGGGCTGTGCGATTTGCTGGTCGTCTCGGTCACGTACAGCACGGTAGGGGGAGGCCCGGGGCGCCGTCGTCACCTGCGAGAAGGGTCCTTCCGGGTCCGTCTCAAGTACTACCTCGGCAACTACGGCTCACCAGGCGAGCTGTGCGATCTCCTCCGCCACCACCGCGCACGCGTCCGCCGCCGGGTCGATCAGCGGGAAGTGGCCCACGTCCTCCAGCAGCGTCAGCCCGACCACCTCGCCCGCCTTCGCCGCCGCCTCCGCGTACGCCTCGGCGACCGCCTGCGGCACGTCCACGTCCGTACGGCCCTGGACGAGGGTGGTGGCGATGCCGGTGGGCAGCAGCAGCGCTGGGTCGGCGTACGGCCGGCGCTCGGCGAACCCCTCGTCGCCGCCGAGGAATTGGCGGGCCGCTCCGCCGCAGACGTCCAGCTTGTCGGCGACCGCGAAGTCGGCGATCGGGGCGAGCGCGACGACACCGCGCAGCAGGGCGGGACGGTCGGTGCGCCAGGGGGCGTCGGCGGGTAGCAGGTGCCGGGCGGCCACCCACAGGGCCAGGTGGCCGCCGGCGGAGTGGCCGGTGACGACCGTGCGGCGCGGGTCGGCCTGCGGGAGCGCCTCGCGGACGAGCGCCGGGAGGGCGTCCAGGGCCGCGGCCACGTCGTCGAAGGTGTCCGGCCAGCGCCCTGCCGTGGTGCCCTCACCGCGCCGGTACTCCACATTGGCCACGGCGAATCCGCGCCGGGCCAGGAAGTCTGCGAACGGGGTGATGTGGCGGCGGTCGTACGGGGCCCGCCAGGCGCCGCCGTGCAGGACGACCACGAGGGGGGCGATGGCCTCCTCGCCGCGCGGGGCGTAGAAGTCGATCACCTGGTCGGGGTGGTCGCCGTACGCGGCGGTGGCGTCGGGGTCGACGGGCGGGTGCGAGAAGGCCGACTCCTCTTCGGCGGCGGACCGGGCTGCGGCGGCGTCGTCCGGCATGCTCCAACCTCTCAGCGGCGATGGGGGTACCTCCCAGGCTTTCGGCACTGGGGGAGGAATTGGCGGACCAGGAGAATCATTCGGCCGTTGGCGGGGACGGTATCAGGGCCCGTGACGTGCGCGGACACGGGGATGTCACGCTCGGTGAGGGGTAAACGGTTCTGTCGCCCGCCGAGGTGTACGTCGTCGCCCACCCGCAGAGTCACCCCTGGTCAGACCGGGGGATCCCGGGCTAGCGTCCGTTCATGACAGCCTTCCACCCCTGGGACCCGGCGTTCCTCGCCGACCCGTACCCCGCCTACGCCGAGCTGCGTGCCCAGGGCCGTGTGCACTACTACGAGCCCACGAACCAGTGGCTGGTCCCGCACCACGCCGACGTCTCGGCGCTGCTGCGCGACCGGCGGCTCGGGCGGACGTATCAGCACCGGTTCACGCACGAGGACTTCGGGCGGGCCGCGCCCCCGGCGGAGCACGAGCCGTTCCACACGCTCAACGACCACGGGATGCTCGATCTGGAGCCGCCGGACCACACCCGCATCCGGCGCCTGGTGTCGAAGGCGTTCACCCCGAGAACGGTGGAGCAGCTCAAGCCGTACGTGAACCGGCTCGCCGGTGAGCTGGTGGACCGGCTGGTCGAGGCGGGCGGCGGGGATCTGCTCGCCGATGTCGCCGAGCCGCTGCCGGTCGCGGTGATCGCCGAGATGCTGGGCGTTCCGGAGGCGGACCGGGCGCCGCTGCGGCCCTGGTCGGCGGACATCTGCGGGATGTACGAGCTGAACCCGTCCGAGGACACGGCCACGAAGGCGGTCCGGGCCTCCGTCGAGTTCTCCGCGTATCTGCGGGAACTGATCGCCGAGCGGCGCAAGGAGCCGGGGGACGATCTGATCTCCGGGCTGATCGCGGCCCATGACGAGGGGGACCGGCTCACCGAGCAGGAGATGATCTCGACCTGTGTGCTGCTGCTGAACGCGGGGCACGAGGCGACGGTGAACTCCACGGTCAACGGCTGGTACGCGCTGTTCCGCAACCCGGAGCAGTTGGCCGCCCTGCGCGCCGACCACTCCCTGGTCCCCTCCGCGGTGGAGGAGCTGATGCGCTACGACACCCCGCTCCAGCTCTTCGAGCGCTGGGTCCTGGACGAGATCGAGATCGACGGCACGACGATCCCGAGGGGCGCGGAGATCGCGATGCTCTTCGGCTCCGCGAACCATGACCCCGAGGTGTTCGAGAACCCCGAGCGACTGGACCTCACCCGCAAGGAGAACCCGCACATCTCCTTCAGCGCAGGCATCCACTACTGCATCGGCGCGCCGCTGGCCCGTATCGAATTGTCGGCGTCGATGACGGCTCTGCTGGAGAAGGCGCCGACGCTGCGGCTGGCGGCGGAACCGGAGCGGAAGCCGAACTTCGTGATCCGGGGGTTGGAGGGGCTGAGCGTCGAGGTGGGGTGATCACTCGTTCGGATGATCGCTGAGCGAATCCCGATCGGTGGTCGTCGGTGGCTCGTCAAGCTGGTGCCTGCCTGCGAAGGGAGGCACCATGACGGTTATGGCAGAACGTACGTCGTCTCAGTTGTCGGTGGACATCTTCGAGCGGATCGCCGAGTTCGCCGAGAGGGAGGACGAGACCGTCAGGTTCGAGTTCATCGACGGACGGATCGGGCTCAAGAAAGTGACGAACGGCAACCACAACACGATCACCATGTGGCTGATCCGTCAGTGCATGCGTGCTCGGCCCGAGTTGGACCTCAACCCTCTGCAAGGGCTCAAGGTGGAGGCCTACCGCAAGGGCCGGGCCCGGCCTGACGGGGTGCTCGCCCCTGTCGATCACTTCGCGGGCAAAGGGGAGTGGGCCGATCCTCGCGGCGTGCTGATGGCAGTCGAGATCACGTCGTACGACTCGGACACCCACAAGCGTGACCGGGTCGAGAAGCCTCGGGCGTACGCCGAGGCGGGCATCCCGGTCTATCTGCTGATCGACCGGGACAACCTCTCGGTTCTTGTGCACAGCAACCCGAACCCGGAGTTCGGCTACCAGGACATCCACGTGGCCAGGCTCGGCGACAGGTTTGCTCTCCCTGATCCGGTCGGCATCGAACTCGACACCGAGGAATTGAAGCAGTACGTCGACTGAACCGGTCAGGTCGTCATGTCCCGGCGGCGCAGGCCCGCCAGGCCGACGCCGACCAGGGTCGCCGCCAGTGCCGACAGCACCAGCACCGGCCCCCATTCCATCCCCCCGCCCGGCAGCTTCGGCAGATGGCCGAACGGGGACAGGTCCAGCACCGCCTGCGGAGCGTCCAGCGCCGGGCCCACCCAGCCGATCAGCAGGACCGCTCCGGCCACCGCCCAGGCCGCCATCGCCGCCCTCGGCAAAGCGCCGTACAACAGGACCGCCATACCGCCGATGACCCAGATCGCCGGGAGCTGGACCAGGCAGGCGCCGAGGACGGGGCCGACCTCCTTGCCGTAGCCCACCGCGAAGCCCAGGCCCGCCAGGAGCATGATCAGGGCGGCGCCCGCAAAGGCGATCAGGAGGTGGCCCGCCGCCCAGCGGAGACGGCCGACCGCGTTCGCCAGGACCGGTTCCGCCCGCATCGAGGTCTCCTCGCCGTGCAGACGCAGGGTCGACGCGACGATGTACAGCGCGGCGATCAGTCCCAGCATCCCGACCATCGAGGCCAGGAACGCGTCCGTGATCCCGGACTGGCCGCCCATGCGCTGGAAGACCTCCCGGGCGTTCTCGTTGTCGCCGACCAGGTCCGCCACCCCGTCTGTCAGCCCGCCGTAGACGACCCCGGCGAGGAAGAAGCCGATCGACCAGCCCACCACGGACCCCCGCTGCAACCGCCAGGCCAGCGCACCCGCCGTGCCGAGGCGACCGAGCGCCGGTCCCGGACGGGCGGGCAGGAAGCTCATCCCCACATCCCGGCGCCCGGCCAGCACGTACGCCACCGCGCCCTGCACAACCGCCGCCCCCGCGAACAGCAGCAGCACCCACCACCGCTCGTCCGCGAACGACCGCAGATTCTCCAGCCACCCCAGCGGCGACACCCAGGTCAGCACCGACGAGCCGTCGTCCGACGCGGAGTCCCCCGCCGCGCGCAGCACGAAGGCCGCGCCCAGCAGCGCCGCCGTCAGCCCCCGCGCCAGCCGTGCGCTCTCCGTGAACTGCGCGACGATCGCCGCCAGCGTCGCTAACACCATGCCGACCCCGGCAAGCCCGAGCCCGAAGGCCAGGGCCCCCGCCGCCCCCTGCCCCGCGAGCCCTACCGCCACCAGCACGGCCGGCACGGCGTTCGCGACACCGGCCGTCAGCAGCGCCGCCGTCAGGGACGCCCTGCGCCCCACCATCCCGGACGCCACCAGCTCCTGACGCCCGCTCTCCTCCTCGTCGCGCGTATGTCGTACGACGACCAGCAGGCTGACCACGGCCGCGAGCGCACCCGCGTACACCCCGACCCGCCAGGCCGTCAGGGCGCCGATGGAGTCGTCGAAGACCGGGCCGATCAGGGCCCGGAAGGAGGCGTTGGTCGCCGTGTCCTCGACGAGGTTCGCGCGGTCCGCCGGGGTCCGTAGAGGTTCTCCAGCGTGCTCGGCATCGACAGGATCATCAGCGCGTTCACCGCGACCCACACCGGGATCATCAGCCGGTCCCGGCGCAGAGCGAACCGCAACAGCGTTCCGGTGCCCGCCAGTTCGGCGGCGGCCGTGGTCATCGGGCCGCCTCCTGGTAGTGGCGGAGGAACAGCTCCTCCAGCGTCGGCGGGGTCGAGGTCAGCGACCGTACGCCGGACTCGGCGAGCGACTTCAGTACGGCGTCCAGCTTGTCGGTGTCCACCTGGAGGCGGACCCGGTGGCCCTGTACGTCCAGGTCGTGCACGCCCGGCAGCTGCGCCAACCCGTTGGGGGCGGCGAGGAGTTCGGCCGTGACGCTGGTCCTCGTCAGATGCCGCAGGTCCGCCAGCGACCCCGTCTCCACGGTCCGCCCCTTGCGGATGATGCTCACCCGGTCGCAGAGCTCCTCGACCTCGCTGAGGATGTGCGAGGACAGCAGGATCGTCCGCCCGCGCTCCCGCTCCTCCGCCACGCACCGCTGGAAGACCTCCTCCATCAGCGGGTCGAGGCCCGACGTCGGCTCGTCGAGGATCAGCAGATCCACGTCCGAGGCGAACGCGGCGACCAGGGCGACCTTCTGGCGGTTGCCCTTGGAGTAGGTGCGGCCCTTCTTGGTGGGGTCCAGCTCGAAGCGTTCGATCAGCTCCGCGCGTCGGCCCTTGTCGAGTCCTCCGCGCAGTCGGCCGTACAGGTCGATCACCTCGCCGCCCGACAGGTTCCGCCAGAGCGTGACGTCGCCGGGGACGTAGGCGATCCGGCGGTGCACCTCCACGGCGTCCGCCCACGGGTCGCGGCCGAGGATCTGCGCGGCGCCGGAGTCGGGGCGCAGCAGGCCGAGCAGGACGCGGATGGTGGTGGACTTCCCGGCGCCGTTCGGGCCGAGGAAGCCGTGCACCTCGCCTGCCGCCACCTCCAGGTCGAGGCCGTCGAGCGCGTGCGTCTTGCCGAACGCCTTGTGGAGCCCGGAGATGGTGATTGCCCTGGTCATGGTTCAGAACGTACGCTTCTTTCAGAAATTTGTGAAGTTAAGGAAGGGAGTGAAGCCCCGTTAGGATGTGCGCATGACGGAAGCAGCCGAGGCGGGGCGGGACACGGAGGCCGTGTCGAGGTTTGTCGAGTCGTTCGCGGCGCAGCTGGTCGAGGCCGGGATGCAGCGCATGGCGGCCCGCGTCTTCGCCGCGCTCCTCGCCTCCGAGGAGGGCGTGATGACCTCGGCCGAACTGGGCGAACAGCTGCAGATCAGCCCGGCGGCGGTCTCCGGCGCGGTCCGCTACCTCGCCCAGACCCACATGGTCTCCCGGGAACGCGAGCCGGGCTCCCGCCGAGAGCGCTACCGGGTCCACGGCGACCAGTGGTACGAGGCCCTGACCAACCGCGAGGCCGTCATCAAGCGCTGGGAGGTCGCCCTGAGGGAGGGCGTGGCAAGCCTGGGCCCGAACACGAAGGCCGGCCGCCGTATGGCGGAAACCCTGGCGTTCTTCGAGTTCATCGACGCGGAGGTGGCGGCGATGATGGAGCGCTGGAAGCGGCACCGGGAGGAGAGGTTCGGGGGCTCGGAGTAGGCGGCCTGAGGAGGCACTCAGGCCGGGACCACCAGCCCCAGCGCCCCCTCCCACACCGTCCAGGTCCGCCTGCGTACCGGGCCCGCCTCCGTCGCGTCCGCCCGGTACCTGAAGTCCGCCCCGGACACCGTCACCCTGCGGCCCCTCGCCAGTAGCGGTGCCGCTTCCGCGCCCACCGAGGCCGGGCGGACCTCCACCGATGCCGTGCCCGAGCCGTGAGGGGTCACCGAGATGCCCTCCACCGGCTGGTCCAGGTCCACCAGGGTCACCCCGTCCACCTCCACCCGGAGCCGCGCGGGTCCCGGGCCCGAGGGCGCCGGAGCCGGGCGGGCCGGGACCAGTGTCCTCACGAGGGACTGGTACGTCCGCACCCAGGGGCGGCCGTCCACGCACTCGGTGCTCCCCGTCGGCGACACCGGGGGAATCCGCAGCGCCCCCAGCACCACCCCGTCGCTGTCGTCGACCAGCAGGTCCAGGCGCCGCTCCACCCCGTCCAGCACCGCCCGGGCCGCCGCCACGGCGCCCGTGGGGACCCCCAGGGCGCCGGCCAGGTTCAGCACGGCGCCGACCGGGACCACCGACAGCACACATCCGGCCAGCTCCCGCTGCCGGTGCAGCAGGGACACCGCGCGCACCAGGGCCCGGTCGTCGCCCACCACGACGGGCCGACGGGTCCCGCGACGCGCCAGGGCCCGGGCGAATTCCTCGGGGCCCTCCGGAAGGCACACCTTTGTCGCGGCACCCGCGCTGAGCACGTCTTTCGCGATCCGTACGGACTCCCCGTCCGTATGCCGGGCGACCGGGTCGATGACCACCAGCAGCTGATCGGACGTCGCGAAAGTCGCCACCTCGGCCATGCCTCGCTTCCTCGGGTAGCATCTTTGTGCAAGAGCCCCTTGCGCTATTGCGCCAGGGGCTTCGTCTATTCCGGGGCATCCGGTCCGACGGGTTGCGGCCGACGAAGGCCGCCGGTGTACGTACGTCGTACGCCCCTGACCCTGGACATGCCCCGCCCGGAAGGGGTGTACGCGCGTGCCCGCACTTGTGCTGCTCGGTGCTCAGTGGGGTGACGAAGGCAAGGGAAAGGCCACCGACCTGCTCGGCGGTTCGGTTGATTATGTGGTGCGCTACCAGGGCGGCAACAATGCCGGCCACACGGTGGTCGTGGGCGATCAGAAGTACGCCCTGCACCTTCTCCCTTCCGGAATCCTGTCCCCGGGGTGCACCCCGGTCATCGGCAACGGCGTCGTCGTCGACCCGTCGGTCCTGCTCTCCGAGCTGAGCGGGCTGAACGAGCGAGGCGTCGATACGTCCAAGCTCCTCATCAGCGGAAACGCGCACATCATCACGCCGTACAACGTCACCGTCGACAAGGTGACGGAGCGCTTCCTCGGTAAGCGGAAGATCGGCACGACCGGGCGCGGCATCGGGCCCACCTACGCGGACAAGATCAACCGTGTGGGTATCCGGGTGCAGGACCTGTACGACGAGTCGATCCTCCTGCAGAAGGTGGAGGCGGCGCTCGACGTCAAGAACCAGCTGCTGACCAAGCTCTACAACCGGCGCGCCATCGCCGTGGAGCAGGTGGTCGAGGAGCTGCTGGGCTACGCCGAGCAGATCAAGCCGTACGTCGCCGACACGGTGCTGATCCTGAACCAGGCCCTGGAGGACGACAAGGTCGTGCTCTTCGAGGGCGGCCAGGGCACACTGCTGGACATCGACCACGGCACGTATCCGTTCGTGACGTCGTCCAACCCCACCGCCGGTGGCGCCTGCACCGGTGCCGGTGTCGGTCCGACGAAGATCAGCCGGGTCATCGGCATCCTGAAGGCGTACACGACCCGTGTCGGCGCCGGCCCGTTCCCGACCGAGCTGTTCGACGAGGACGGCGAGGCGCTGCGCCGCATCGGCGGCGAGCGGGGTGTCACCACCGGCCGTGACCGGCGCTGCGGCTGGTTCGACGCGGTGATCGCCCGGTACGCGACCCGGGTCAACGGCCTGACGGACTTCTTCCTGACCAAGCTCGACGTGCTCACCGGCTGGGAGCAGATCCCGGTCTGTGTGGCGTACGAGATCGACGGCAAGCGGGTCGAGGAGCTGCCGTACTCGCAGTCCGACTTCCACCACGCGAAGCCGGTCTACGAGACGCTGCCGGGCTGGTCCGAGGACATCACCAAGGCGAAGTCGTTCTCCGACCTGCCGAAGAACGCCCAGAACTACGTCAAGGCGCTGGAGGAGATGTCCGGCGCCCCGATCTCCGCGATCGGCGTGGGTCCGGGCCGGGACGAGACGATCGAGATCAACTCGTTCATCTGAGCGGCAGCGGCTGTGTGAGCTGTGTTGAAAGGGGCGTCCCGGCCGGGACGCCCCTTTCGCGTGCTCACTCCGTCCGTAGTGCCTTCGCCGTGTCCGTCCGTGCCGCCCAGCCCGCCGGGAGCAGGGCGCCGCCGACCGCGATCGACACTCCGCCGAGGGCGAGCAGGGCCAGCGGGAGCGGGTCGTAGACGGTGAGGAACGCGTCGGGCAGGTCCATGCCGACGGCGTTGCCCATGAGCGGGGTGACGTAGTGGTGCAGGGTGATGCCCAGCGGAACCCCGGCGGCCGCGGCGAGCAGGCCGATGCCGGTGACCGAGGTGAGGACCATGCTGACGGTCTGCCGGGGCGTCATGCCGAGGGCCTTGAGGATGCCGAGGTCATGGATGCGGTCCCGGGTGTCGAGGACGACCGTGTTGAGCACGCCCAGGCCCGCGACCGCGACCAGCATCAGGGTGAGCATGGCGATCAGGGCGTCCATGGCCGCGATCACGCCGGACGCGTTGTCGACATTGGTGTGGGCGACGGCGCCGGTGTCGGCCAGGGCCTCGTTCAGCGCGGTCAGGTAGGCCGACGTAGCCGTGCCGGATACCGGCTGGGCGTGGAAGCGGTGCGCGTCGGCGTCGAGGCCCAGGGCGGTGAGGGTCGTGGCCCGGGTCAGCAGGACCATGCCGTCGTCCTCGGTGAAGAACGCCTCGCCGACGATGCGTACGGTCTTGCTGCGGCCCTTCTCGGTCAGCGTGACGGAGTCTCCGACCCGGACCCCGGCGGCGTCGAGAAACCGCTGTGTGACCACGGCCTGGCCGGGCCCGCCGAGCCAGGACCCCTCGACCAGCTCCGGGGCGCCCCAGGACGCGTCGCCGTCATACCCGACCACGGCGGTCCGCCCTGTGATCCCGGACACCTGCACCTCGCCCTGGACGGTGCTGTAGAAGCGGCGGGTCCGCTGCTCGGCCTTCAGCGCGGCGGCCACGTCGGCCGGGTCGGCCTGCGGCCCGGGCTGCTGCCCGGGAGCGGGGACCACGGCGGCACCGGCAGGGCCGCCCTGCCCCCGGCCGGTCTCCACGACGACCGGTGCGGAGGAGTCGAGCATGCGCTGCGTCTGCACAGCACCGAGCGTCAGAGCCAGCCCGACCGCGAAGGTCACGGTGACGGTGGCGAGGGCAACGGCGGCGGCGGTCGTCGCCGAACGGGCGGGGCGGGCGAAGGACTGGGCCAGGCCGAGGGCGACGGGTTGGGGGAGCCGGGCAGTCGGACGGCGGGGCGGGCGGCCGTGGGGGGTGTGCGGTGGGGGTCCGGGTGGCTGGTGGGTCGTCGGCGCCTGTGCGGTGTTGGGCGTATGTCCGGCCTGTCCGGGCAGCGGCAGTCGTTCCGTGAGCTGCCTGGGCGGGTGCGGTGTGGGTTCGGGCGGCTGGTGGGTCGTCGGCGCCTGTGCGGGGTTGGGCGTATGTCCGGCCTGTCCGGGCAGCGGCAGTCGTTCCGTGAGCTGCCTGGGCGGGTGCGGTGTGGGTTCGGGCGGCTGGTGGGTCGTCGGCGCCTGTGCGGGGTTGGGCGTACGTCCGGCCTGTCCGGGCAGCGGCAGTCGGCCCGTCAGCCGCCTGCCCGGGCGCCCCGGTGTGCGCCCCCTCGGCAGCCGCGTCGACCGTCGCCCCCGCCCCGTCTCCGCCGTACGGCCCACCGTGAGCGCCTCGACCGTACGCAGGCGGCCCGCTCGCAGGGCGGGGGCGAGGGCCGCGGCGGCGACCAGGGCCAGGGCTACGGCGGGAGCCGTTACGTCGACCCACCAGGGGATCGTTGCCGGGGCGCCGCGGTAGACGTCCTCGACGCTGCCGAGGACCGGGCCGGCGAGCAGGTTGCCGAGGGCCACTCCTAGGGCGCAGCCGATGGCGGCCGGGAGCAGGGCCTGGGCGACGTAGGCCCGTACGACCTGGGCCGGGGTGAAGCCGAGGGACTTCAGGATGCCGATGCGCCGGGTGGCGGCGCCCACCGCGCCGCTGACGACGATGCCGATGATCAGCACCGACATGGCCAGCGCGAGCACCCCGAACGCGGCCACGAAGGGCACGAAGGCGAGCGCGTTGGCGAGCTGTTCCTGCCGGACGGCGAGGTGGGAGCGGGTGCCGGTCAGGGCGCCCTCCGGCGCGGCGGCGGTGATCGCGGCCCGGCCGGCAGCTACCTCGGCGTCGGTGCCGGCACTGCTGAGGCGGTACAGCATCGCGTACCCGGACGTGCCGTTCGGCGTGGTGAGCGCCTCGGCCTGGGCGGGCGTCACCCAGGCGTCGGCGGTGCCGGTGACCGAACGGGCGATGCCGACGACGGTGAGTGTCGGTGGGCCCGGCAGGCCGGGGAAGTCCAGCCGTGTTCCGGTCGGCAGCGCGCTGTCACCCTCGGCCAGCACGATCTCGCCGGGGCGGGTGGCCCACCTGCCGGAGACCAGGTCAAGCCGGTCGACCGGCCCGACGGCGTCGGCCCGTCCGGTGACGGTCAGCTCGGGCAGGTTCGTACCGGACGGCATCTCACCGGAGGCCGAGGCCGTACGCGGACTCAGTGACACGGTCCGGAAGGGACCGGCCGCGCCGGTGACCCCGGAGGCCCGCGCGGTGGCCGCCAGTTGGGCCTCCGTGGCCTTCCGGGCGTCGAACCACGCGGTCAGATGTGCGCCGCGCTGCTCGGCCATGGCGTGGTCAAAGGGCGCCCGGGACGCGACGAGCACCCCGACGGCCACCACGGACGAGGTGACCGCGATGAACGTGGTCAGGACCATCACCGCGGTCTGCACCCGCCGCCGCCCAACCCCGGCCCGCACCACCGCCCCCAGCGCACCCACGGCCCGCGGCCGACGCCGCCCGAATCCACCCCCCGCCCTCACCGCAGCACCCCCGCCGTGTCCCGGGCGATCCGGCCGTCGACCAGTTCGATCGTGCGGGTCGTGCAGGATTCGGCGAGGGTCGGGTCGTGGGTGACCAGCAGGATCGTCTGGCCGTCCGCGTTGAGCGCGGTCAGCAGTTCCCGTACGTCCTCGCCTGACGCGGAGTCCAGGGCGCCGGTCGGCTCGTCGGCCAGCAGCAGGGCCGGACGGTTCATCAGGGCGCGGGCTACCGCCACTCGTTGGCGTTCGCCGCCGGACAGGGTGCCGGGGCGGGCGTCGGCGTGGCGGTTGATGCCGAGGTGTGTCAGTAGGTCCGCGGCGCGTCGGCGGGCCTCGGCTCGGGGTGTTCCGGCGAGGCGGGCGGGCAGCAGTACGTTCTCGGTGACCGTCAGATCGTCCAGCAGGTGGAAGAACTGGAAGACCATGCCGATCCGCGCCCGCCGGTACTTCGCCGAGGCGGTCTCGCTCAGCCGGTCCACGCGCAGCCCGTCGACGGTGACGCTGCCGGCGGACGGCCGGTCAAGACCCGCGATCAGGTTGAGCAGCGTGGACTTGCCGCTGCCGGAAGGACCGAGCACGGCCACCGCCTCCCCGGCCCGCACGGTCAGGCTGACGCCCGCGAGCGCCGGCGGCCCCTCCCCGTACGTACGGCTCACGTCGCTGATGTCGATGACGGGTGTGTCCATCGCTGCCTCCCCGGTTCTGACGGACGGTTCGGCGCGACGCTAGGCGCGGTGCCGACTCCGGGGCGTCGCCCGCGGCGGCGAGTGCGGCTGCCGTACCGGGAGGACCCGGCGGGCACGTCATCCCTGAGATGTACGCGGCGGATGTACGGCCCCTCCCCGGCGAGAGGGATGTGACCGCACCGGGCGCTTGTCAGACTGGGCCCATGAGCGGGGCGGGCGCGGAGCGGTGGAAGTCGGGCGTGGCGGCACTGCTGCACTCCGGACCGCTGCCGCGCCCCTCGCGGTGGAGCCGGACGGCCGACGCCGTCCTGGCCCTGGTGCTGGCCGCCTGCACGGTGGGTGCCGTGGGGCGGCCGCAGCAGGACCAGGTGGCGCCGGCTCCGCAGTTCGGTGAGCCGCCGCCGCCCCTGCCCGTGCCCCCGGACACCGCGCTGGACCCGGGGGAGCTGGTCCTGGCCGCGCTGACCGCGCTGCCGCTGATCGTGCGGCGGCGGTATCCGTTGGCCGCGTTCTGGGCCGTGCTCGTCCTGACGCTGCTGTTCGGTCAGCGTTCCGGCGAGAGCGGGGCCGGCGTCTATCCGTTCCTGTCGTGCGTGGTTGCCGCGTACAGCGCCGCCGTGCACAGTCCGCACCGGCTGTACGCGCTGGCCAGCCTGCTGGTCGGGGCCGTGCTGATGACGGTGCTGCACGAGGAGTACTTCCCGTACTTCACCACCAGTGTCGTGCCGTTCCTGGCCCTGGTCGGGGTGGGGCTCGGGGCGAACGCGATCCATGTCTGGCAGCAGCGCGTGCGCGACCTCCAGGAACGGCAGGAGGCCGCCACCCGTCTCGCCGTCGAGCACGAACGGGCCCGGATCGCCCGGGAGTTGCACGACATCGTCACCCACAATGTGAGCGTGATGGTGATCCAGGCGGGCGCGGCCCGCAAGGTGATGGACGCCGCCCCCGACCGGGCCCGCGAGGCACTGCTGGCCGTCGAGGCGGGCGGACGTACCGCAATGGCCGAACTACGGCATGTGATGGGCCTGTTGACGATGGACGGCGAGGCCGGGGACCGCGCGGAGGGTTCGGACCCCGGCCTGGCTCCCCAGCCGGGCCTCGCCCAGGTGCCCGCCCTCGTCGACCGGGTCCGCGCGACCGGCGTCCCCGTCGAACTGACCGTGACAGGGACTCCGGCCGCCCTCCCGGCCGGCGCCGACCTGGCCGCGTACCGCGTGGTGCAGGAGGCACTGACCAACGTCGTCCGGCATGCCTCGGGCGCGCGGGTACGGGTGACGGTCGAGCACACCGGGGACGGGGTGCGCGTGGAGGTGTCCGACAGCGGGGGTACGGCAGCGGGCGTGGGCGTTCCCGAGGGCGGCCGGGGCCTGATCGGACTCCGTGAACGGCTCGCCGTCTACGGCGGGACGCTGGACGCGGGGACGCGGCCCACCGGCGGTTTCCGGGTGCGTGCCATGGTTCCGGCGGTGGCGCCGTGACGGCCGCGCCGCGGGTGGTGATCGCCGACGACCAGGCGCTGGTCCGCACCGGCTTCACCATGATCCTCACCGCCGACGGCATCGACGTGGTCGCGGAGGCGGCGGACGGCGAGCAGGCGCTGGAGGCGGTCCGGCGCACCCGCCCCGACCTTGTGCTGATGGACGTACGGATGCCGGGCCTGGACGGCCTGGAGGCCACCCGCCGCATCCTGTCCGGCACCGTCGTCCCCGACCCGCCCCGGGTGCTGATCCTCACGACGTACGATCTGGACCGTTACGTCTACGCGGCCCTCACGGCCGGTGCCAGCGGCTTCCTGCTGAAGGACGTCACCCCCGAACACCTGGTCGCCGCCGTCCGCATGGCCCGCTCCGGTGACGCGCTGCTCGCCCCGGCGATCACCCGGCGCATCGTCGAGCGCTTCGTCTCGCAGGACACGCGGACCGCCGTGCTGCACCGGGACCTGTCCGTCCTCACCCCGCGCGAGGTGGAGGTCCTCCAGGCCCTCGGCACCGGGCTGAGCAACGCCGAACTCGCCGAGCGGTTCGTCCTGAGCGAGGCGACCGTGAAGACGCACGTGGCCCGGATCCTGGCCAAACTCCGCCTGCGGGACCGCGCCCAGGCCGTTGTCGTGGCCTATGAGACGGGGCTGATCACTCCGGGAGCAAGCGGCCGTTGAGAACTGCGAACCCTGACATATAGGGCATATCCTGAAGCGGGTAGACGGCGAAAAGGAGACTGCGATGCGAGTCATGCTCAAGGCGACGCTGGACACGGAGAAGGGCAACGAGGCCATCCGCAGCGGCCGGATGCCCGAGGTGATCAAGACCGCATTGGAGAAGCTCAGGCCGGAAGCCGCGTACTTCGGTCCGGAGGGCGGGCGCCGTACCTGCTGGCTGGTCCTGGACCTCCAGGACAGCTCCCAACTCCCGCCGACGGCCGAACCGTTCTTCACCGAGCTCAACGCCGAGATCACGTTCACCCCGATCATGAACGCCGAGGACCTCCAGAAGGGGCTCTCCCAACTGGGCGGCGACTGACCTGGCGTCACCCTTCAGCTGAAGATGATCATCGAGCCCTGTGCCAGGCTGCGCGTCGCCGCCGCGTGGAGGCCCAGCCAGACATGGCGTTCGCGGGCGAAGGGGCTGGGGTCGTACGGCGCGGGGACGGCCGGTTCCTCCAACTCCGTGGGGGCCAGAGGCGGTCGGGGTGCCGCCGGAGGGTTCGCGGGGTCGATGCCGATCGACGGGGCGACGAACTCCAGTTCCCGGAGCAGAGTCTGGGAGGAGCCCAAAGGGCCGCCCCCGGCGAGGAGTTCATCGCTCGACAGGGGGTGCGGGAAGTCCACCGGGACATACGCCCCCGCGTGGTCGTAGTGCCAGACCAGGTGCGACTGCTGGGCCGTCGTCTCGAACATCTCCAGGAGCTGTTCGTAGTCGCCGCCGAGTTCGTCCACCGGCGTCATCGGCAGACCGCACACCTGGAGGAGATACGCGCGGCGCAGGAAGTGCAGGGCGTCGTAGTCGAATCCGGCCACCGGGGCGACCTCGCCGGACAGGCCCGGCATGTACTGGTACACCGGCACCGGCGGGAGCCCGGCCTCGGCGAGCACCTTGTTGTATTGCGCGAGTTCCTCGGCGAACGGGTTGTCGGGGGTGTGGCACAACACATCGACGAGCGGTACCAGCCACAGGTCACAGGCCAAAAGAGGACTCCTCGCGTAGCGCGGCGTAGTGCGATGGTCAGGGAAGGGTAATCGGTACGGCCCGGGGTGAAACCCCCTAGTACCGGTCGTGGGTACGGGTGGTGCAGGTCCCATACCCATCCCTCAGGTCGCGAGTCGCTCGATCAGGGAGAGGGAGTGGGTGTGGTACGCGTCGATGATCGAGCGCGCGGCGGCGATGTCGCGGCGGGAGAGCGCGTCGACGAGTTCGGTGTGGCCGGACCAGAGCTCGCCGCGCAGGTCGGCCAGCCGGCGCAGCGGCTGCACGGCGCACACCCAGGACTGGACGCGCAGGCGGTGCAGGAAGTCGGCGAGGTAGGGGTTGCCGAAGAGGGCGGCGAGCTCGCGCCAGAAGCGCAGGTCGTAGCCGATGAGGACGGTGAGGTCACCGGCGCTTGCGGCCCGCTGGGCCTCCTCGCCGCGACGGCGCACACCGGCGAGGGCGGCGGCGGTGCGGGGGTCGCCGGGCTCCCGGTATCCCTTGCGGCTGTCGTCGAGGGCCTGGAACATGCCGTCGATGATGAGGCTGCGGGCCTCGATGATCCCGCGGTAGTCGTCCACGGAGTACTCGTGGACGCGGAAGCCGCGGTGCTGGTCTGCTTCCAGCAGCCCCTGCGCGGACAGATCGACGAGCGCCTCACGCACCGGGGTGGCGGAGACGCCGTACTGCTCGGCTATCTCCTTGACCGTGAACTCCTGCCCCGGCTGAAGCCGCCCGGCCAGCACCTCGTCCCGCAAGGCATCCGCGATCTGCTGCCGCAGGGTGCTACGGGTCACGGCAGCGTTGCCGCTGGAGCCGGGCATGGTCGGGAGGTCTCCTCGTTCGCGCGGGGTGGCATGCACGCATATGTCTGCGAGCACGCCACCTTACGCGTTCGAGCTACGGGGTCGCTCATGGGTGACCCCGGCCACTGCAGCGGTCCTTGAAGGCTACTCCGTGTACTCGTCCGCCACCGACAGCGCCGCGTCCAGCGCCGCGAGCCCCTCCTTCAGCTCCGCCTCGGAGACATTGCACGGCGGTACGACATGGGTCCGGTTCATGTTCACGAAGGGCCAGATGCCGTGCTTCTTCGCGGCCGCCCCGAAGGCCGCCATCGGCGCGTTCGCCTCGCCGGCCGCGTTGTACGGCACCAGCGGCTCCCGCGTCTCCCGGTCCTTCACCAGGTCCAGCGCCCAGAACATCCCGACACCGCGCACCTCGCCCACCGACGGATGCCGCTCGGCCAGTTCCCGAAGCGCCGGCTCGACGACGGTCGCGCCGAGCCTCGCCGCGTTCTCGACGACACCCTCCTCCGCCATCACGTCGATCGTCGCGACGGCGGCGGCACAGGCCAGCGGATGCCCGGAGTACGTCAGACCACCCGGGTACGGGCGCTTCCCGAAGGTCTCGGCGATCGCGCCCGAGATCGCGACACCGCCCAGCGGCACATACCCGGAGTTCACGCCCTTGGCGAAGGTCATCAGATCCGGCACGACGCCGAACAGATCCGCCGCGAACCACTCACCGGTCCGCCCGAACCCGGCCATGACCTCGTCGAGGACGAAGACGATCCCGTACTTGTCGCATATCTCACGTACCCCGGCGAGATAGCCCGGCGGCGGCACCATGATCCCCGCCGTACCCGGAATGGTCTCCAGGATGATCGCGGCGATGGTGGACGGCCCCTCGAAGGCGATCGTCGTCTCCAGGTGCTCCAGCGCCCGCGCGCACTCCTGCTCCTCGGTCTCGGCGTAGAAGCGGGAGCGGTACAGGTAGGGCGCCCAGAAGTGCACGACACCGGCGGTCGCGCTGTCGGAGGCCCAGCGCCGCGGGTCCCCGGTGATGTTCACGGCCTGCTGAGTGCCACCGTGGTACGACCGGTAGGCCGACAGCACCTTCGGGCGGCCGGTGTGCAGCCGGGCCATGCGCACCGCATGCTCGACGGCGTCGGCGCCGCCGTTGGTGAAGAAGATCTTGTCCAGGTCGCCCGGCGTCCGCTCGGCGATCAGCCGGGCCGCCTCCGACCGCGCCTCGATCGCGAACGCGGGCGCGAACGTCGTCATCCGCGCGGCCTGTTCCTGGATCGCGGCGACGACCTTCGGGTGCTGGTAGCCGATGTTCGTGTAGACGAGCCCGCTGGTGAAGTCGAGGTAGCGGTTGCCGTCGTAGTCCCAGAAGTACGACCCCTCCGCGCCGGCGACGGCGAGCGGGTCGATGAGCTCCTGCGCGGACCAGGAGTGGAACACATGAGCACGGTCCGCGGCCTTCACGGCGGCGCCGACCTCGGGGTTTGGCTGAGGGGTCATGCGGCCGAGGGTAAATGTCCGCGATGCGGAAGCGATATCGGCGTCCTGTCTGTGGGACGGGGGTTTCCGCGACAGGTTGTCGAACGGCCCCTGTCGGGGTCAATTGACAGCATCCTGTCTAAGTGACAGCATGCTGTCATAAACCTGAGAGTCGAGGAGGCAGTCATGAGCCGCAAGCCCGTACACCTCGCCGTCTACGACACCTACGCCGACTGGGAGACGGGGTACGCCACCGCCTACCTCGCCCGCGCCGGGTACGACATCCGCACCCTCGGCCCCACCACCGCCCCCGTCCGCAGCATCGGCGGACTGCGCGTCCAGCCCGACCTCGCCCTGGACGACGTCGACCCCGAGGACAGCGCGCTGCTGATCCTCCCGGGCGCTGACCTCTGGACTGAGACATCAGCCGCTACCGCGGCGGGCTCCGACGACCTGGCGCCCTTCGCCCGCAAGGCGCGGGAGTTCCTGGCAGCGGGGGTGCCCGTCGCCGCGATCTGCGGGGCCACCGCCGGTCTTGCCCGGGAGGGGCTGCTCGACGACCGGGCGCACACCAGCGCCGTCTCCTTCTATCTCGCCGCGACGGGGTACGGCGGCGGCGAGCGCTACGTCGACACTGATGCCGTCACCGACGGCGGGCTGATCACCGCCGGGCCCACCGAACCCGTCGCCTTCGCCCGGGAGATCTTCCGGCTTCTCGGGGTGTACGAGGGCGAGGTGCTGGACGCCTGGTACCGGCTGTTCCACGACTCCGACGCCGAGGCCTACGCCGTACTGGAGGCGGCTCAGTGAGCCGTGAGCGGCAGGATCTGCTGAGCCGCGGTGCGCTCGGGGTCTTCCGGCTCAACGGCCAATTCCTCGCGGTGGCCGAGGAGTTGGCCAAACCGGCCGGGATCACCGCGGCGTGGTGGCAGGTGCTCGGCGCGGTGCTGCGGGAACCGCTGCCCGTCGCCGGGATCGCCCGGACGATGGGCATCACGCGGCAGAGCGTGCAGCGGATCGCCGATCTGCTGGTGGAGCGGGGGCTCGCGGAGTACCGGCCCAACCCGGCCCACCGGCGCGCCAAACTGCTCGCGCCGACCGAGGAGGGCCTCGCCGCCGTCCGCCGGATCGACCCGGGGCACGCCGCGTTCGCCGACCGGCTCGCGGAGGCCTTCGGCGAGGCCGAACTCGCGGACGCCGTACGGCTGCTGGAACGGCTGTCGAAGGTCCTGGAGGAGACGGCCCCGGCTGTTACGGAACCGTAGACACCGGCCCGCTCACCTCCCCGTATGCCCGCACTATCGTGGATTCGTCGTGGGGGGCGTTTCGGGGGAGGGGCCTGAATGGACCAGCTGGGGCCGGGGGATCCACTGGGGGTCCCCCCAGGCATTAAGCACTGGGGGAAGATCGGCGCGTACCGGCTGATCGCGCGGCTCGGGGCCGGTGGGATGGGGCGCGTCTATCTCGCCCGGTCCGAGCGCGGGCGTACGGTCGCGGTCAAGCTGGTGCGCGAGGAGCTCGCCGCGCAGGAGGAGTTCCGGGCGCGGTTCCGGCAGGAGGTGGAGGCCGCGCGGCAGGTCGGCGGCTACTGGACGGCGCCCGTCCTCGACGCCGACACCGAGGCCCCCGTCCCTTGGGTGGCCACCGGGTATGTCGCCGGGCCCAGCCTCCAGCAGGTCGTCGGGCACGACCACGGCGCGCTGCCCGAGCGTTCGGTACGGATCCTCGCCGCCGGACTCGCCCACGCGCTGACCGACATCCATGCCGCCGGAATCGTCCATCGCGACCTCAAGCCCTCCAACGTCCTCGTCACCATCGACGGACCCCGCGTCATCGACTTCGGCATCGCCCGAGCCCTGGAGACGGTCGCCGAATCCGGCCTCACCCGCACCGGCGCGCTCGTCGGCTCGCCCGGCTTCATGGCCCCCGAGCAGGTGCGCGGCGACCGCATCACGCCCGCGTGCGACGTCTTCTGCCTGGGGTCGGTCCTGGCCTACGCCGCGACCGGCCGCCTTCCCTTCGGCGCGGGCGGAAGCGGCGCCCACGCGCAGATGTTCCGTATCGCGCAGGAGGAGCCCGACCTGGAGGGCGTGCCGGAGGGCATCGCCGACCTGGTCCGGGACTGTCTGCGCAAGGATCCGGGGGCGCGGCCCACGCTGGCGCGGATTCTGGAGCGTACGGGGGTGGAGGACACCGTCTCCGACGGCCGTTCCCGGGATCCCTGGCTGCCGAGCGCGCTGGTGGCCCAACTCGGGCGGCACGCGGTGGGGTTGCTGGAGGCGGAGGAACCGGCGTCCCCGGAACACGCCCCGGCCGCCGACGAGTCGGAGAGCCCCGCTCCGGGTCCGGCCGCCGTCCAGGGCCCGCCCGTGCCGGGGCAGCCCGGGGTGGGCGGACCGATGGGGCACCTTCCCACGGTGACCGCACCTCTGACGCCTCCTGCCGCTCCGCCCCCGGGCGCCTTCGGGGCGGCCCCGGCCCATCCGGCGGGACCACAGCCGGCGCAAGGGCATCCGGCTCCCGCGCATCCCGCTCCCGCGCATCCGGCGTACGGCTACCCCCACCCCGCCTACCAGCCCCCGCCGCCCGCCTACTCCACCCCGCCGTACGGCCCGGCCGTACCCCCGCCGCAGCCGCCCCGCCGCAGCGGCCGTTCCACCGCGCTGCTCCTCGCGGTCGCGCTGGTGGTGGCGGTGGCCGCGGGCGGTTCGGTGTACGCCCTCATGAACGGCTCCGAGGACGACGGGAGCGAGGGCACGGACGGCAAGCCCACGTCGACCCCCCAGGTCAGTGCGCCCGTCACACCCGGCCCGACGACCGAGGACCCGTCCCCGACGGCCTCGGAGACATCGGGCGGACCGATCCCGGCCGACTACCTCGGCACCTGGTCCACCACCCTCGACAACGACGCCGGTCTCCACACCCGCCACCTCACCCTCCAGCAGGGCGAGGTGGGCGACACCGTGCTCTCGCTCGTCGCGGACGGCGCGGACTACCACTGCGTCTTCCAGGCGAAGCTGGCCGAAGAGCCCACGGGGGACGGCCCCTTGGAGATCGGCCCCTCCACCGTCTCCGTCGGTGAACCGGCCTCCTCCTGCACCCCGGGCGCTGCCACGGAGCTCACCCTCCTCGGGGACGGCAGTCTTGAGCGGGTCAACACGAGCACCGGCGAGAGGCTGACTTACACGAGGGAGTGACCAACGGGCCCTCTCCCGACCCTAGTTGAATGCTGAGCGAACATCTGCGGACGAGCCCGGAATACCCCCTCCGCCGAACATAAAGTGTCGGCACTTGTCCGGCTCCGGGGAGTTGCGGGGGCACCCGATGGAGTTGCTGAGCGCAGAGAACGTCGTGGCCGTGGCGACGGCCGTGGCCGGCATCGTGGCCTCGGCCGTCATGGTGTGGTACGAGCGCCGGGTGCCGCGCCGTAAGCGGATCGGCTACCGCGTCCAGATGGACAACCCCATCGGCGACGATGTGACGTCCGGCCGGGCCAACGTCCGCCTGGGCCTCTTCGACGAGGCGCCGGGCATGCACCAGGCGACCCTGGTGCTGCTGCGCATCGAGAACGACGGCTCGCAGGGCATCGGCCACGACGACTACACGAGCCGTGAACTCCACGGTCTGACAGCGGTGTTCACGGACCGCAACATCCGCGGTGTGTCGGTCACCCAGCCGCCCGGCACCGACCACCTGATGAGCCACTTCACCCCGCACGCCGGCTTCGGCTACGACAACGGCGGCAACACCCTGCGCATCCCGCGCGTCCCGCTCAACCGGGGCGAGCACTTCAAGCTGCTCGTGCTGCTGTCGGGCGGTGACGTGGGCCGCGACATCCGCCTCATCGGCGGCATCCGGGACGGGGAGGTGCACCCCAACCGCAGCGCCACACCGGACGACAAGCCGCCGCTGTTCAGCCGGGCGGCCCGGCTGATCACCATCATGCTCACGGTCTCGGTCCTCACCCTCTCGACGATCGTCGTGGTCCGCGACGACAGCCCACCGCCGCTCGGCTGTGAAAGGGGCAGCCTGACGATCACCGGCTCGACGGCCTTCGCGCCGGTGGTACGGGATCTGGCGAAGGAGTACGAGAAGGACTGCGAGGGCTCGGAGATCACGGTGGAGGCGAGGGGAAGTTCGGCGGGCGTGGGCGAACTGGCGGCGCTGGAAGGCGAGTCGAGGAGCAGGCGGGCGTCGATGATCGCGTTCCACGACGGGGCGAGCAAGCGGGCGGACGACTCGCTGACCCGCCTGCCGATAGCCCTCTCCGTCTTCGCGCTGGTGGCGAACGACGGCCTGAAGCTTCCGAACGGCCTGTCCCTGGCCGACGTGCGGCGCATCTACGTGGGCGACATCACCCACTGGGACGAGCTGGACCCGAAGCTGCCGCACTGGCGGGTCGTCCTGGTGAGCCGGGACGCGGACTCCGGCACCCGCCAGGTCTTCCAGGACCAGGTACTGGACGGCACCTGGGAGGGCGTACCGAGCACGTCCCTGGACTGCGACATCCAGACGGACCGCTCGGCGCCCGTGCGCTGCGAACTGGACTCCACGGAGGAGGTCCTGAAGAAGGTGGCGGAGATCCGCGGCGCGATCGGCTACAGCGAGCTGAACCTCGCGACGGCCCAGCAGCACATCACGAGGGTCCCCCTGGGCGGCGCCACGGCCTCGGTGGCGGCGATAGAGCGGGCGGCCCCGTACCCGTACTTCGGAGTGGAGTACGCCTACACCTACGGCGACCCACCGGGCGGCTCCCTGGCGGGCAGCTTCCTCGACTACATCCGGAACAACGGCGAGACCTTGATCCGAACCCACGACCACGTCCCGTGCTCGACGCCGGAGGGGGAACGGCTGTGCAGGGAGTCCGAGTAGGCGGGCTCACCTGGGCTCCGGCGGCCGCTGACGTGGCATGTTCGGTCGCGCTGAACCCCCCGGCGACGTCGGGAACCGCCCATGCACCACCGTCCCGTCCTGCCGGCCGCCCCCCGCCACGGCCCCCTGGATCCCCATCGGCGCGGACCCCGTCCGGAACTCCACCATCCAGTCCGCCGTCTCCGTGCGCACCAGCTCCGTCACATCCTCCGAGAACCGCCGCAGCACCCCGAGACACCGCTCAGCCGCCTCGCTCGCCGTCCCCTCCGCCGGCCCCAGCACCTCCCGCACGCTCTCCGACGCCCAGTCGAACTGGAGCACCTGCAGCCGCCGCTGCACCGCCTGCGCCGTGGCCACGTCCCTTATCCACCCGGACGTCACCCCGAAGTACCGGTCCACCGCCACGCAGGCCACCGCGAGCAGCAGCGCGAGATACCCCCACGGCGCCGCCCCGCCCATCGCCCCCGTCATGTCCAGCAACGGCAGCGCGGCCCCCGACACCGCCCCCACCGCCGCGCCCCCACGCAGCACCCGCGCCCCCCGCCGCTTCCACACCCGGTCCGCGAGATACCAGGCCGCCGTGTCCAGCGCCCCGCGCTCCACCCACTGGTACAGCTCGTCCAGCCGCACCGCGGGCTCACCCCAGTCGCCCGGCGGAAACACCCGCCCCGTCAGATCGCCCGGCGGATACTCGGGCTGCATCTCCGGCTGACCCACCCGGCACTCCCTACCTGGTCCCTACCTGGTCTACGTGGTACCTACCCGGCCCTCGCCGATCACAGTGTGTGACGGCCGACCACTCATGCGCAGATTCTTCCTACCGCCCAATGGGTGGCGAAGGAGCGGCTTTCGCCGCTTTTCCGCTCGGAAGTGGCCCTTGATCAGGTATAGGCCACACATTCGCCTCACTCGAAAGAGTGCCGGGGCGATGGCTGCGCGGACCACGTAGGCTCGGTTCCAGAAGCCGTACGACAAGGAGCTGATCGTGATTCCCGGTGGTGGCCAGCCCAACATGCAGCAGCTGCTCCAGCAGGCTCAGAAGATGCAGCAGGACCTGGCGAACGCCCAGGAGGAACTGGCGAGGACCGAGGTCGACGGTCAGGCGGGCGGCGGCCTGGTGAAGGCGACCGTGACCGGCGCCGGCGAACTCCGCGCCCTCAAGATCGACCCCAAGGCGGTGGACCCGGACGACACCGAGACCCTCGCCGACCTGATCGTCGCGGCCGTACACGCGGCCAACGAGAACGCCCAGGCGCTCCAGCAGCAGAAGCTCGGTCCGCTGGCGCAGGGCCTCGGCGGCGGCATCCCCGGCCTGCCTTTCTAAGACGGCCGTGGGCCCTCTACCGTACGTAGTGAAGGAACCCCCAGGAAGGGCGGCAGTCCGTTGTACGAAGGCGTGGTCCAGGACCTGATCGACGAGCTGGGTCGGCTGCCCGGCGTCGGTCCCAAGAGCGCGCAGCGGATCGCCTTCCACATCCTGCAGGCGGAACCCACGGACGTACGGCGCCTCGCCCAGGCCCTCATGGAGGTCAAGGCGAAGGTCCGCTTCTGCGCGACGTGCGGAAACATCGCGCAGGAAGAGCTCTGCAACATCTGCCGCGACGCCCGCCGCGACCCCGCGGTCATCTGTGTGGTGGAGGAGCCGAAGGACGTGGTCGCCATCGAGCGCACCCGCGAGTTCCGCGGCCGCTACCACGTCCTGGGCGGGGCGATCAGCCCCATCGAAGGTGTGGGCCCCGACGACCTGCGTATACGAGAACTTCTCGCGCGGTTGGCCGACGGTACGGTCACGGAGCTGATCCTGGCCACGGACCCGAATCTGGAAGGCGAGGCCACGGCCACGTACCTCGCCCGCATGATCAAGCCCATGGGCCTCAAGGTCACCCGCCTGGCCAGCGGCCTCCCGGTGGGTGGCGACCTGGAATACGCGGACGAGGTCACACTCGGCCGCGCCTTCGAGGGGAGACGACTCCTAGATGTCTGACGCCACGCTGCACGCGACGAACCAGGACCCGGACGACTTCGTGGTCCAGATCGCGGACCAGGTCGAGAGCTTCCTCGTAGCGGTCACCGAGGTGGCGAAGGGCGACGAGCCGGAATCGGCGATCCCCTTCCTGCTGCTGGAGGTCTCCCAGCTGCTGCTCGCCGGCGGTCGGCTCGGCGCGCACGAGGACATCGTCCCCGAGGAGCGCTACGAGCCCGACCTGGGCCCGGAGCCGGACGTGGACGAGCTGCGCGAGAACCTGGCCCGGCTGCTCGACCCCGTGGATGTCTACTCGGAGGTCTTCGACCCGTACGAGCCCCGCAAGGCGCCTGTCCCGGCCCGTATCTCGGACGACCTCGCGGACGTCATCACCGACCTGCGCCACGGCATGGCCCACTACCGTGCGGGCCGCACCACGGAGGCCCTGTGGTGGTGGCAGTTCTCCTACTTCTCCAACTGGGGCTCCACCGCCTCGGCTTCCCTGCGCGCCCTGCAGTCGGTCCTGGCCCACGTCCGCCTGAACCAGCCCCTGGAGGAACTGGACGGCCTGGACACCGACCAGTCCATGGGCGACGACACCCTGGAGTTCGAGGCGGGCAAGGTCATGGCGGAGGAGATCGCGGGGCCCCTGGGAATGCGGACGGTGAAGTAGCGCCCCGCCGACCCTGCAACTATCCAGGTTCCTCACGCGCTCGCCATGCGTGAGCATTCCTCGTGCACCGCCACGAGAACGCCAACTCGATTGGCAAAGCGGAGAGGTAGAGGAATGTCTCGATTTGTACGCAAGGCGGCTGTCGGCGTCCTGGCGGCCGTCGGCGCTCTCGCTGTCGCGGCCGCCCCTGCGGCAGCGGCGGAGTACCCGACGGATGAGTTCAGCCTCTGTGGTGTCTCCTGCACCGAAGACAACGTGGATGGCTACACGTCGGGCGTGATCACCTGGTACAACCGCACCGCGAACATCCAGGGCTCCGTGACGGACATCGAAGCCGGCCCCGTTCCGACCACGGTCTACTTCGAGGCCTACGCGGGGTCGACGAAGATCGATTCCGAGTCCAGGACCGCCAACGACGCCAGTGACCTCGGTCAGATCCGCGACTTCAACTTCACGATCGGCGACACGGATCTCGTAGGCGGAATCGATCGGATCAAGATCACCCTCTGTCAGCAGCGCCCCTCCGGAATCGCCTGCACGCCTCCCGAGAACTACTCCAAGGCCTGACACGCGGCGAGCAACGCCCCCGCGACGACGTACGGCGCCGTCGGGGTCGGCTCGCTGTACCAGCGCAGGGGCCAGGTGTTGCCGTCCAGCGCCGGGATCCCGATGTACGCCACGGTCCGCGAGCCTCTGCCACCGAACCGCTGCACGCCCAGGGGCCAGTGGTGCTTCCGCGCTACCCCTGGCGCCAGCAGTAAGTACATCCACCGGAACCCTGTGGCCTCGCACACGATTGGCCCCGCGTCACCCTTGGCCGCCTCGATGAGTTCCTCCGCGACCAGCTCTCCGCGTACCCCCTCGATCCGTACGGCGTCGAAGTGCACGCCGACCATGTGGAGTTGGTGGCCCGAGGCGGGGACCCACTCAAGCGGGTCGATTACTTTCGTCATGGTCACACGGTGACGCCCGCGAGGCTACGCTCGGTAGTGACTGAGGTGATACACGCCGGGGTGTATCGGTCGGAGGTGGGTGCTGTGTCGGGCCAGTACAACTCCAACTCCCAGGCCCCTATGGCCTGGCGCTACACCGGAAACCAGATGAAGTGCTGGCGCATCAAGGCGAACGTCACCCACGAGGAGCTGGCCGCCGCGGCCAACTACTCCCCGGACACGAGCAAGTCCATGGAACAGGGCGTACGAATGCCGACGCCGCGGGCGCTCGATGCGGCGGATGTGCTGTGCAAGGCGGACGGGTTGCTGAGCGCGGGCAAGGACTACTTGCAGCGGGAGAAGTTCCCGGCGCGGGCGCAGGACTTCATGGAGCGCGAGCGGGAGGCGATCAGTCTCTGGTGGTACGAGGTCACCCTCATCCCGGGGCTGTTGCAAACGAGGGGATATGCACGGGCGCTGATCGAGAACCGCTACCCGCCTCTGGACGAGGAGACGGTGGAGGAGCGCATCGCGGCGCGGATGGAACGGCAGGCCATTCTCACCGAGCGAAAGCCGCCCGTGGCCCTTGGCTTCGTGCTCTACGAGGCGGTGCTGCGCAGCCCTCATGCAGACGTCGAACAGCTGCGCCGCCTGCTGGAGGTGTCCCGTCTGCGGAACGTCGAGTTGCAGGTGCTCCCGTTCGAGCGGGCCATCACAGCAGCACTCATGGGGCCCATGGTTCTGCTGGAGGCGCGCGAACACGAGCAATCCGTGTTCACGGAAGGGCCGTTCGCCAGCGAGCTGTCGACCGAACCGGAGGTTGTCAGCCGGGTGGCAGGGCGCCTTAGCATGATCCGCGCGCAGGCCCTCAGCCCCGCTGAGTCGGCCCGCTTCATCGAGCGGATGGTGGATGCGACATGAATGACCGGCTGAAGTGGTTCAAGTCGAGCTACAGCGACGACGAGGGCGGCGCCTGCGTCGAAGTCGCGTTCGCCAGCCGCGTCCACATCCGTGACTCGAAACAGCCCACCGGCCCCGAACTCCACCTCACCGGCCCCGCCTGGGCGGCCTTCATTTCCGCAGTTCAGCCCGGAGCTTGAGCCTCGGGCTTCGAGCTCTTCCCATGGGTTTCCGGGCGCTTGGTTTGGTTGAAATCCCACCCAACTAACCAAGTCTGTACGTGAGTTGAGGCGTTCGCACCTCGAACGGGTGACGTTCCGTGATCGGCTTGCGTCGGAACGTAAAGCCGCTCTAGGTTCGCGGCAAACGAGCAAATAGTTCGGCCCCGGTCGGTGCGCCAACACCGGCTCCGGGGCCTGGACCTACGGATCGAACAGGACTCGATCGTGGCTTACTTGCAGCTTAGCCCTGCCCTGCCGTCCCCGTCCCACCCCATGGCCAAAACGGGTTACGGCAAACGCTCCGGCGGTGACGAAGACCCGCACGCCGACCCGGACTTCGCACACCTGAGCCCCCGTGAGCGCGAGATCGCCGTCTTCGTCGACCATCTCGAAGAGGGCCACGCGATGGGCTACAAGGCAATCGCGGCGGCGCACCCCCACTACGGCCAGCAGGCCGTGCGCTCGGCGCTGGGATGGATCACGACGGCCGGCCACCTGCGCTGGATCAGGGAGCACATCACCGTCGAGGACAACTCGATGCGATGGGTGACGCGTACGTATTGGCAGCGTACGCGCAGGTCACCGGAGTGGTGGGCGAAGTTCGCGGAGGAGCGGCACGGCAGGGACGTGACCGATGACTACATGTCCGGGCTGGTCCGCGCCGAGGAGGCCGAAGAGGCGGCTCCGGAGACGGAGGAGCAGGCCGCGGAGGAGCAGGTCGCGGAGGAGTCCAGTACGGCGTACCGGACCCTCGCAGAACTCCGTACCGCGGACGCCCGTATGCCGCTGTCCGACCGCGACTGCCGTTCTCTCGAATCCCTCGCAGCCCAGTGGCTGTCCCGTGGCGCGACGCCCCATGACATCACCAAGGCCCTGATCGACGGGCTCCCGCCCACTGTGACCAACCCGGGCGGATTCGCCCGCAGCCGATTGGAGAACAAGATGCCCCCGAAGAAGGCGAAGATCCGGCAGAAGGCCGCCCGTCGTGCTCGGGTGACCCGCGTGATCATGGTCTGTCCTCTGTGCGACGCGGACGAGCGGACGACGGAGATCGTGAACGGTCTGTGCCGCGAATGCCTGGCGGAGATCGAGGCGGCGGGGCCCGGGGACGGGTACATCCCGGACACGTTCCTCCCCGCCCCACGCGAGGACGGCACCCCGCCCGGCGCCGACGAGCCCATCGACGTCACCGAGCGCGTCGACGCGCTGCGTCGCGCGGCGGGCCTGCTGTGAGCGTGCCATGCCTCCCAGGATCGAACACCGGCCGCAGCTGTCCGTTGAGGAGTTCGAGGAGCTGGACCACACAGTCTCCGGGGCATGACAGGAAGCCGACCGCATGGGGCGGGTGCGCCCCGACGGTGTGCTTGCTCCGGCGCGGCACTTCGTCGGGCACGGTGAATGGAGCGACGCCGCGGGGGTGCTCATGGCCGTCGAGGTCACCGCGGGTGATCGGGACACGGACTGGCACACGCGTGTGGAGAAGCACCGTGGCTACGCCGCCGCAGGCATCCCCGTCCACCTCCTCATCGACCGCGACGACTGCTCGGTCGTCGTGTTCAACCAGCCGGAAGACGGCCGCTACCGACACGAGGAGAAGCTCCCCTTCGGCGCGCCACCGTCAAGCTTCCGGAACCGGTGAACATCACAGCCCCCACACCCCCTTCCCCAAAGTCGTCACGCCGCCCGTCAGGGCCAGCAGCAGCACGAGCAGGCGGGCCCGCTTCTCGGGTATCCGGGAGGCGAGCCCCTTGCCGATCACCCCGCCCGCCGCCATGGCCGCGAGCACCGAGACCCACTTCGTTCCGCTCAGCCCCGGAACCCCGTTCGCCGTCACCGAGAAGACGTTGACGACGACGCCGTAGAACAGCGCGTCCGGTACGAACTCCCGTACCGTCCACCCCGCATTGACCGCGTACAACGACACCGGCGGCCCACCCACCCCCGCCGCCGAGTTCATGAAGCCGCCCGCCGCGCCGGCCGCGACCGCGCCCCAGCGCCCGGACAGGGCGGACACCCGGGCGCCCCGCATCACCAGCAGTACCGCCACGGTCACCAAACCGCCCATCACCAACAGCAGGACGGGCTCGGGAAGTTGCCGCGTCATCCACGTCCCCGCCGGTACCGTGCACGCCGCCGCCACGCACAGCGGGACCATCGCGCCCGCCCTCACCTGCCGCCAGCCGCCCCCTGCCAGCCCTACGACGCAGATGGCCCCGGCGGCGCAGTTGGCGAGGGCCACGCCGTCGGTCGGGCCGAGCAGCAGAATCAGCGCCGGTACGGCGACCAGGGCGAACCCCATGCCGGTCAGCCACTGCACGGAGGAGCCGAGCAGCACGATCGCCGTCAGAAGCGCGTTGTCGCCTGTCACAGCTCGGTATCCTCCGGTCGCCGACAGCGCACGATCAATTTGACCAGCCGCCGTGCGCTTGTCACTTTCCTCTGGAAGGCAGCCGGCGACCTACCCCGCGCCCGAGACCTGGCCGCATCCCTCATCACCGACTGCCAACGCCTCCTCTGCGACGGCCCGCACGTCCGCCAACTCCGCGAGGAATACGCCCCTTTCCTCACCCCACCCCAGATTTGACCGACCCCTGTCTCCCCCCTGTATCTCCCCTGCACACCCCCTAACCAGTGCAAAGAGAGCCTGGAGTCACTTCACAGAGACCCCACCTCTCACCGCACTGGAGTTGCGATGACCCGCAAGACCCGCATACGCGCAGCCGTCGTCACCGCCACCGCCCTCGCCGCTGTGGGCACCGTCACCGTCGGGATCGGCGCCGCCGGTACCGAGGAGAGGCCCTCCAAGAAGCAGATCGCCGCCCTCTTCGACGGCTGGAACGCCGCTCTGAAGACCGGCGACCCCGAGAAGGTCGCGGACCGGTACGCCAAGGACGCCGTCCTTCTCCCCACCGTCTCGAACAAGGTCCGTACCGACCGCGCCGGAATCGTCGACTACTTCGAGCACTTCCTGGAGAACAAGCCGGTCGGCACGAAGGTCGAGACGCGCATCAACATCCTCGACGGGAACTCGGCGATCGACACCGGGGTCTACCAGTTCGCGCTCACCGACCACGACACCGGCGAGAAGAGCACCGTCACGGCCCGCTACACCTACGAGTACGAGAAGCGCGGCGGCGAGTGGAAGATCGTCAACCACCACTCCTCTGCGATGCCCGAAGGCTGATCAGCACCGTCAGCCCGCCGCCCGGCGCGTCCTCCAGCATCACCTTCCCGCCGTCGTCCGTCACCAACTGCTTGACGACGGAGAGGCCGAGGCCGGAACCGGAGCGCCCGGTCAGGCCCTGGCCGCGCCAGAAGCGGTCGAATGCACGGGACTTCTCCGCGTCGGACATGCCCGGGCCCTCGTCCAGCACGGCGAGCGTCACCGTGTCGCCGCGGGACTCGATCCGCACGGTGATCGTGGAGCCGTCCGGCGACACCTCCAGGGCGTTGGAGAGCACGTTGTCCAGCACCTGGTCGAGGTGACCGGGGCTGGTCAGCACCAGTGGCCGTTCGTCGGCGTCCAGGCGCAGGGCGATGGCCACTCCGCGCTCGTCGGCGGCGGGGCGCCACACCGCGAGCCGTTCGGACACGATCTCCGGCAGCGCCAGCGGCTCGGCGGCCGTGACCTTCGCTTCCGCTCGCGCCAGTACCAGCAGTCCGTTGACCAGCCGGCTCATCCGGACGACCTCGGCGGTCGCCTGTTCCACGTCCTCCCGTACGAACTCGTCGTCGACGCCGTCCGCGATGTTGTCCAGGGACAGCCGCAACGCCGTGAGGGGGGTGCGGAGTTGGTGCGAGGCGTCCGCCACGAAGATGCGCTGCGAGGCGACCAGCGTGTCGAGGCGTTCGCCGGCCTGGTTCAGGGTGCGGGCCAGGGTCTGGGTCTCCTGCGGCCCGGTCACGGGGGCGCGGGCGGTCAGATCGCCGTCGCTGAGCTTGCTCGCCATGTCGTTGAGCTGGCGCAGGGGGCGGGTCAGCCTGCGCGCCACCAGGGCGCCGATGCCGACGGCCACCGCGAGCACGGCGACGGCGAGGATCGCCCGGAAGCCCCAGATCGTCCACAGGCGGTCGGTGAGTTCCTTCGTCGGATAGGTGATGCGCACGGCGCCCACGAGATCGCCGTCGCGCCCTTGCGCCGGGACCGTGACCTGGAGAGTGTCGTCGCCCCAGTGCTCCTCGGTGCCCGTGGGCGCCTCCGATGCGGGGAGCACCTCGATCCGGCCCAGTCCCTGTTCCGCGTATGCCTCGACATTACGGTTCAGCAGCTCGCGCGCCGAGGGGTCGCCGTCGGCCAGCAGCACCGCCATGGTCTGCGCCTCACGACGTACCGTCTGCTCGGTGTCCCCGCGCAGTTGCGCGGTCAGTGTGAAGGCGACCGGCACGGTGAAGGCGGCCAGCGCCACGCCGACCAGCAGGACGTAACTGACGATGAGCTGGCGGATCATCAGGAGTCGATCTCCAGCCGGAAGCCGACGCCCCGGACGGCCTCGATGGTGATCACCCCGGCCAGCTTGCGGCGCAGCGCCGCCACATGGACGTCCAGCGTCTTCGTCGGCCCGAACCAGTTCGCGTCCCAGACCGCCTCCATGATCTGCTCGCGCGACATCAGCGCGCCCGGCTCCTCGGTGAGGAAGGCCAGCAGGTCGTACTCCTTGGGCGCGAGCGCCACCTCCTCGCCGTCCAGCCGGACCCGGGCCGCCTTGCGGTCGACGGTCAGGCGGGTGCCGTAGCGGTCGGGGCCGTTGTCCGAAGCGGCGGTACGGGGCTGCACACGGCGCATGACCGCTCGTATTCGCGCGATGACCTCGCGCACCCCGAACGGCTTGGAGACGTAGTCGTCCGCCCCCAGCTCCAGGCCGACCACCCGGTCCGTCTCGTCGCTGCGGGCGCTGATCACGATGATCGGCACCTCGCCGCGCTCCCGCAGCGCCCTGCAGACGTCCAGGCCGTCGGTGTCGGGCAGGCCGAGATCGAGGAGTACGACGTCGTAGGGGCCCTCGTGGGCCAAGGCCGCACCGCCGGTGGTGACCCACTCGACCTCGAAGCCGTAGCGGATCAGGCCGCGTCTGAGGGACTCGGCGACCGGCTCATCGTCTTCCACCAGGAGTACGCGCACAGCCGCACCTTAGTGCTTGAAACTTAATCCACAGGGGTCACTTGTGACGCGAGGCACTTTTCCCGGAGTGATTCTCTGGGCATGCGCTGACCTGGGCGCCGAAATCTCACCATGCGATACCGCGAAGGTGAGATTCGGGCGCTCGTTAAACTGAGCCGACACACACGGACTGAGCGAGGAGCGCACGTGGGCCTTGTCGTGCAGAAGTACGGAGGCTCCTCCGTAGCCGATGCCGAGGGCATCAAGCGCGTCGCCAAGAGGATCGTGGAAGCGAAGAAGAACGGCCACCAGGTGGTCGTCGTCGTTTCCGCGATGGGCGACACGACGGACGAGCTGATCGATCTCGCCGAGCAGGTATCCCCGATGCCTGCCGGGCGTGAGTTCGACATGCTGCTGACCGCCGGAGAGCGGATCTCCATGGCCCTGCTGGCCATGGCGATCAAAAACCTGGGTCACGAGGCCCAGTCCTTCACCGGCAGCCAGGCAGGCGTCATCACCGACTCGGTCCACAACAAAGCCCGGATCATCGACGTCACGCCGGGCCGGATCCGTGACTCGGTGGACGAGGGCAACATCGCCATCGTCGCCGGCTTCCAGGGCGTCAGCCAGGACAAGAAGGACATCACCACGCTCGGGCGGGGTGGTTCCGACACCACGGCCGTCGCGCTGGCCGCCGCGCTCGACGCCGAGGTCTGCGAGATCTACACCGACGTCGACGGCGTGTTCACCGCCGACCCGCGTGTGGTGAAGAAGGCGAAGAAGATCGACTGGATCTCCTTCGAGGACATGCTGGAGCTGGCCAGCTCCGGGTCGAAGGTGCTGCTCCACCGCTGTGTGGAGTACGCCCGCCGGTACAACATCCCGATCCACGTCCGGTCCAGCTTCAGCGGGCTGCAGGGCACCTGGGTCAGCAGCGAGCCGATCGAGCAAGGGGACAAGAAGGTGGAGCAGGCCATCATCTCCGGTGTCGCGCACGACACCTCCGAGGCCAAGATCACGGTCGTCGGCGTGCCGGACAAGCCGGGCGAGGCCGCCGCGATCTTCCGCACGATCTCGGACGCCGAGATCAACATCGACATGATCGTGCAGAACGTGTCCGCCGCCTCCACCGGGCTCACGGACATCTCCTTCACGCTCCCCAAGGCCGAGGGCCGCAAGGCCATCGACGCCCTGGAGAAGAACAAGCACGGCATCGGCTTCGACTCGCTGCGCTACGACGACCAGATCGGCAAGATCTCCCTGGTCGGCGCGGGTATGAAGACCAACCCCGGGGTCACCGCCGACTTCTTCACCGCCCTGTCCGACGCGGGCGTGAACATCGAGCTGATCTCGACCTCCGAGATCCGTATCTCGGTGGTCACCCGCGCCGACGACGTCAACGAGGCCGTACGCGCCGTGCACACCGCCTTCGGGCTCGACTCCGACAGCGACGAGGCCGTCGTCTACGGAGGCACAGGGCGCTGATGGCCCTCAAGGGACGGCCGACGCTCGCGGTCGTGGGAGCGACCGGAGCCGTCGGCACGGTCATGCTCCAGATCCTGTCCCAGCACGCGGACATCTGGGGCGAGATCCGTCTGATCGCCTCGCCGCGCTCGGCCGGCCGCAAGCTGGCCGTGCGCGGCGAGGAGGTCGAGGTGGTGGCCCTGTCGGAGGAGGCCTTCGACGGGGTCGACGTCGCCATGTTCGACGTACCGGACGAGGTGGCCGAGCGCTGGGCGCCGATCGCCGCCGCGCGCGGTGCCGTGGTCGTCGACAACTCGGGCGCCTTCCGGATGGACCCGGAGGTGCCCCTCGTCGTCCCCGAGGTCAATGCGCACACGGCCCGGATGCGGCCGCGCGGCATCATCGCCAACCCGAACTGCACGACCCTCTCGATGATCGTCGCCCTGGGCGCGCTGCACGCCGAGTTCGGCCTGCGCGAGCTGGTGGTCTCGTCGTACCAGGCGGTGAGCGGGGCGGGCCGCGCGGGCGTGCAGACGCTACGGCAGCAACTGGCGCTGGTAGCCGGTACGGAACTCGGCACCAGCCCCGGTGACGTACGGCGGGCCGTGGGCGAGAACACCGGTCCCTTCCCGGAGCCGGTCGCGCTGAATGTCGTCCCCTGGGCCGGGTCGCCGCGCGAGGACGGCTGGTCGTCGGAGGAGATGAAGGTGCGGGACGAGTCCCGCAAGATCCTCGGACTGCCTCAGCTCCCGGTGGCGGTCACCTGTGTCCGTGTCCCCGTGATCACCACGCACTCCCTGACCGTGCACGCCCGCTTCGAGGGCGAGGTCACGGTCGCCCGGGCCCGCGAGATCCTCGCCACCGCACCCGGGGTCGTCCTCTTCGACAATCCGGAGGCGGGGGAGTTCCCCACACCGGCCGATGTCGTCGGCACCGACCCCACCTGGGTCGGGCGGGTGCGACGGGCGCTGGACGACCCGACGGCGCTCGAACTCTTTGTGTGCGGAGACAATCTGCGCAAGGGAGCGGCCCTGAACACCGCGCAGATCGCCGAGCTGGTGGCGGCAGAGTTTTCGTGACGGGAGCCGTTGGCCGGAAAACTCCGGGGGCCCGCCGTAAAACGTTTGTAGGATCTGCGTGAGAGATGTGAGCCGGATGATGGTCCGTACCACTTGAACAGGACCTCTTCGGCGTTCGAAGATTTCCTCCCCGCCCTCCGCAACCGCGCGGAGGGCGGGGAGCGTCTTTGCGGTCGCCCTTCGGCGGGTGTGTGGACGCGTTTTAGGCGTGGGGACGCCATGAGCCGGGCGTGGGGACGCCCGTTCATATGGGACATAGGGGAAGAGCGGGACGCATGAGTGCATGTGAGGCACCGTCAGCCGTGCTGCCTGACGCAAAAGTGACGTCCGGCACGTACAACCCTCTCGGGGGGAAGCGTGTCCAACTGGCGTGGCTGAGGTACTCGACTTCCCTGCGGCGACGCGCGGCACGGCCCTACGGCCGCCGCGCCCTTCCCGCCGAACCCGCATGCCCGGCGCGCCCGGCGGCATGCCGGTGATCGCGCCCATGCCCGCAGCGCGGCCCGCCCGCATCCCCAGCCCGCGTGAAGGTGCGGACGACGTCGTGGCGGGTACCACCGTCGACCACCTCACCGAGACCTACCGCGCCCACTACCGGTCGCTGCTGGGTCTCGCCGCGCTCCTCCTCGACGACACCGCCTCCTGCGAGGACGTCGTCCAGGAGGCGTTCATCCGCGTCCACTCGGCGCGCAAGAGAGTCAGAGACCCGGAGAAGACGCTGGCGTACCTGCGCCAGACGGTCGTGAACCTCTCCCGCTCGGCCCTGCGCCGCCGCATCCTCGGCCTGAAGCTGCTGTCCAAGCCGATGCCGGACATGGCGAGCGCGGAGGAGGGGGCCTACGACCAGCTGGAGCGCGACTCCCTGATCAAGGCGATGAAGGGCCTCCAGCGCCGGCAGCGCGAGGTCCTCGTCCTGCGTTACTTCGCGGACATGACCGAGGCGCAGGTCGCCGAGACGCTCGGCCTGTCGCTGGGCTCGGTCAAGGCGTACGGCTCGCGCGGCATCGCGGCGCTGCGGGTCGCGATGGAGGCGCCGGCATGAGCGAGGGCCACGAGGAACGGCGGCGCCACCGAGACGTCCCCGAGGGGGACCGGACGCCGAAGCAATCGCACGCTGGGAACGGAACTGTGAACCACGGCCCCGACGGCCAGCAGCCGGATGCGCTGAGGGCGCAGGTCCAGGGTCAGGCCGGTCCCGGCTCGGACGAGTTGGACCTGCGCAGGCTGCTGCACGACGCGGTGCAGGAGATCGAGCCGCGCGACGGCACGCTGGAGCACCTGCGGCGGGCGGTGCCCGCCCGTCGGGCGCGCAAGCGGCAGGCCCTCGTCGGCATGGCCGCGGCGGCCCTCTTCGTCGGTACGGCGGTCCCGGCGCTGGTGCACGTCTCGCAGACGACCGGCCCGGACGCGAACCCCTCCGTGGCGGGGCACGGCACCCAGGCACAGGGCGGCGCCAGCCAGGGCGCGGACCCGGACACCGGCGAGAGCTCCTCCAGCGGTGCCTCGGACAAGACCGAGGACCAGGGCAAGGAGAGCGAGCAGAAGGAGAACGAGGGCAAGGGCGACGGCGGCGGCGCCGGCTCGGGCGGCTCGGCCGACCCGGCGGTGACCACCGGCACGGGCGCGGCCGTCTGTACGGCGGAGCAGTTGGCGGTCGCCGCGGCGGGCGCGGACGCGCCGGACACGGCGGGCACGGTCTACGGCACGTTCCGCTTCACCAACTCCTCCCTCGTGCCCTGCACGGTCACCAGCCCCGGCACGCTGAGCACGGTGCCCGGCGGCGCGGCGGACGCGACGAAGATCTCGACGGCCCGTCATATCTCCGGCGACCCGGCCACGGCCCTGCCCGACCCGTCCCTGGAACTGACGTCCCTGCTGCTCCAGCCGGGCGCGTCGTACGAGGTCAAGTTCGCCTGGGTCGCATCAGAAGCCTGCTCTTCCACGGGCGGCGACTCGGGCGGCACAGTAGGCGGCGGCGGCGACCCCACCCCCGACCCCAGCCCTTCCGCCGGCACAGGCACAACAGGGGGCACCTCAACAGGCACCGACGACGGCATGTCCACCCAGCTGGTCACGGAAGACGGCACGACGGACGGCACGGTAACGGTGACGAACACGGCGGAGCCGGGTGCCCCGACAGCCCAGACGACGATCTCGGGGGCATGCGCGGGGACGGTTTACTGGACCGGGGTGCTGGCGGGGGCGTAGGGCTTGGGCGGTGCGGCAGAACCCGCGTGGCTGCGGACAGCCGTACCGCTGTACCCGCCGCTGCGGACAGCCGTACCGCCGTACCCGCTGCTGGCGTCACACCAGCACGGGCCGGCAGAACGTCACACAGCCACCCGCTCGTCGTCCTCCCGCGGCACCAACCCCAGCTCCGCGTCCCGCGCGAACTCCACCTCACGCCGCAACAACCGGAACCACATGAAAACCACAAACGCCGCGAAGACAAACCATTCCCCGGTATACCCAAGGTTCTGGAACGCCTTCAGATCCAACCCGGAATCCCGCGCCGCACTCACCGGCACGGCCTTCATCCCCCCGTCCCCCTCGTTCAGGGTCACCCACGCGTCATACACGTCGTAAGAAACGAGGTTCACCAAAGACGCCGCACTGATCGCCCCGGTCTGCCCCGCAGGCAACCCCCCCTGCCCAGGCACCCCGTTCTCCCCAGGCTGCTCGGACGCCTGCAAGGCCCCGGTCACGGTGACCTTCCCCGAAGGCGCGGTCGGCACCTTGGAAGCATCAGCATCGCCAGGCACCCACCCCCGCACCACCGGCAACGCCGACCCGTCATCGGTCCGCAGCAGCGTCAGGACGTAGAACCCCCGCCGATCGTCCAGCTCCCGATCCGGCACGAGCAACTGCTTTCCGTACCGCCCGGTCGCCGTGACCTGCTTCCCCACCGTCGTCTTGTCCACAGGGAGCATCTCGGCAACCGGCCGAGCCGCCTCCCGTTTGTCGGACGCGGCCCGCGCCTCGGCCCCTTGGTGGTCCGCCACCCGCTCCTCGAACCGGCCCAGCTGCCAGGACCCCATGAAGATGCAGAAGGGAATGGCGAGCAGCACGAAGACGTTGATCCCCCACCAACGGGGCGTCAGCAGAAACCGGTACACGCCACCACGGTACGGGCACCGCCCGAACCCCGATCCCGCGGGGTCAGTACCGCTCGGTGAGATGGGCCCGGTTCGCCGGCGGCTCGTACGGATCGGGCCAGAAGTCCGTGACCCCGGTGATCAGCCCCCGCTCGTCCCCGGTGAAGAAGGAGATCCCGACATTCACCTCGGACCCGAGCGTGAACCGTATCCAGGACACGGCCTGCCCCGGCTCGGCGACCACCCGCTCGACCCGTACATGCCAGTCCCCGGGAAACTCGCGATTGAACCGCACATACGCCTCCCGCCCCCGCACCCGCTCCCGGCTCAGCGGCGCCTCGTACACCACATCCTCCGCGAGCGTCCCCGCGAACGCGTCCCAGTCCCGGGCCTCCGCGGCGGCCCAGAACACCTCGACGGTCTTCCGCAAATCGGTCATGCCCCGCAGTGTGCACCCCGCCACTGACAACGGGCAGCGGCCGCCGGTGACGGGAGTTATCCACAGGCTGAGGACCGAGCCAGCGCATTGTCGGTTCGGGCAGGCACTATGGGGCCATGACTGAGAGCAACGGGTCCGCCGCGCCGGATCAGCAGGAGCAGAACCGGGACATGCCGGACTGGGAGAAGCGCTTCAGGGCGCCGCGGGTGTCACTGCCGGACTGGGCGCAGGACGCCCCGGACCGCTCCCTGTTCGTGTCGAACGCGACGGGGACGTACGAGCTGTACGCCTGGGACCGAGCCACGGGCGAGCAGCGCCAGGTGACGAACCGCCCGAACGGCACGACGGACGGCGTGCTCTCCCCGGACGGCGCCTGGATCTGGTGGTTCGACGACAAGGACGGCGACGAGTTCGGCGTCTGGCGCCGCCAGCCCTTCGACGGCGCCGAAGACGAGCTGGCGACCCCGGGCCTCGACCCCTCCTACCCGGCGGGCCTGGCCCTCGGCCGCGACGGCCGTACGGCGATCGTGGGCCGCTCGACGGACGACGAGGGCACCACGATCCATCTCGCCCGCCTCGGCGAGCCCCCGGCGGAGATCTACCGCCACCGCGAGTCCGCGGGCGTCGGCGACCTCTCCCACGACGGTTCGCTGATCGCCGTCGAGCACACCGAGCACGGCGACGCGATGCACTCCGCCCTGCGCGTCCTGCGCCCGGACGGCACGGCGGTCGCCGAGCTGGACGACACCAAGGGCGGCACCGTCGAGCTGGGCCTGGAGGTGCTGGGCTTCGCCCCGGTCGACGGCGACACCCGTCTCCTCGTCGGCCATCAGCGTCGCGGCCGCTGGGAACCGCTGGTGTGGGACGTGGCGACGGGCGAGGAGACGGACCTGTCCCTGGACCTCCCGGGCGATGTGAGCGCCGAGTGGTACCCGGACGGCTCGGGCCTGCTGGTGGCGCACAGCTACGAGGCCCGTAGCGAACTCTTCCGCTATGACCTCACCACCCATGACCTGACCAAGATCCCCACCCCTGAGGGCACGGTCTCGGGCGCGACGGCCCGCCCCGACGGCACGGTCGAGTTCCTCTGGTCCTCGGCCGCCGAACCGTCGACGGTCCGATCGACGACGGGCAAGGTGGTCCTTGACCCACCGGGAATGAAGTCCCCGGGCTCGGTTCCGGTGGAGGACGTATGGGTGGAGGGTCCAGGAGGCCGCATCCACGCCTTGATCCAGAAGCCGGCGAACGCGACCACCCCGCTCCCCACGGTCTTCGACATCCACGGCGGCCCCACCTGGCACGACAGCGACGCCTTCGCCGCGGGCCCGGCGGCCTGGGTGGACCACGGCTACGCGGTCATCCGAGTCAACTACCGAGGCTCGACGGGCTACGGCCGAGCCTGGACGGACGCCCTGAAGCACCGGGTCGGCCTGATCGAACTGGAAGACATCGAGGCGGTCCGAGAATGGGCGGTCTCGTCGGGCCTGGCCGACCCCACCCGCCTGATCCTGACGGGCGGCTCCTGGGGCGGCTACCTCACCCTCCTGGGCCTGGGCACCCAGCCGGACGCCTGGACCCTGGGCATCGCGGCGGTTCCGGTAGCGGACTACGTAACGGCCTACCACGACGAAATGGAAGCCCTGAAGGCCATGGACCGCACCCTCCTGGGCGGCACCCCGGAGGAGGTTCCGGAACGCTTCGAGGCATCCTCCCCCCTCACCTACGTGGACGAGGTAAAAGCCCCGGTCTACATCTCGGCAGGCGTGAACGACCCCCGCTGCCCCATCCGCCAGATCGACAACTACGTGAAACGCCTGGAATCCCGAGCAGCGATCCACGAGGTCTACCGCTACGACGCGGGCCACGGCTCCCTGGTAGTAGACGAACGAATCAAACAGGTACGCCTGGAACTGGACTTCGCAAACCGCCACCTGAACCCCTGACGAGAGCGGCGCCGGCCAGCCCCCTGCCGCAGAGCCGGCGCCCACCCACGCTGCGGTGCGTAGATCCTGCGTAGCTGTGGGCAGTTGTGCCGCTGGGGCGGCGCCCACCCAAGCGACGGTGCCCATCTTCTGCGCCGTCCGCCGCACCGGCGCCCACGCGTGCTGCGGTGCGTAGATCCTGCGTAGTTGCGGGCAGTTGTGCCGCTGGGGCGGCGCCCACCCAAGCGACGGTGCCCATCTTCTGCGCCGTCCGCCGCACCGGCGCCCACGCGTGCTGCGGTGCCGCAGAACTTGCGTAGCTGCGGGCAGTCGTGCCGCTGGGGCGGCACGGGTGGGCGCTGCGGCACCCCGTAGCGCCGGGCCGCGTGTCCCGCCCGGTGGTCGCCTGCACGCTGCGGCGCCCCGTCAGCGCCGGGCCGCGTGTCCCGCCCGGCGGTCACCCCCACGCAGCGGCGCCCCACAAGCGCGGGCAAGCGAAGCGCACCCGACGGGCACCTCAGCCCAGGCCCAGCTCACGCCCCCGCGGGCTCCCGCCGCCTCCGCCCCAACAACTCCGCCAGCCCCCTCCGCGTAGCAGCCAACACAACCCGGTCCTCAGCCCTCAAGACATACGTGTCAGGCAGATCCCACACCAGCCCAGACCCCCGCACACCCGAATCCCCGCCCCCACCCTCAAAACCGGAACCGGAACCGGAACCCGAGCCAGAACCAGCCGCCGCATCCCCCGCCGCCGTATCCAACGCCAACACCCGCCAGGCCCCCGCCCGAAACGCCTCCCTCACAGTCCGCCCCTCCAACTGCGAATGCCCACCCACCTCCACAGCCGCGAACAACAACACCCGCCGCTCGACCGGAATCGCCCCCAGAATCTGCCGCCCCAACATCGCCCCGGCAAACGCGGGCGCCGCCAAATGCGTAACGCTCCGACTCCGAGTGGAGGCAAACGGATGCGCGGCCCGCAGCGTTCGATACACGGCCGTCGCAAAGTCGTCGTCGTAGAGCCGAAGCACCACCCGCAAGTCGGGCCGAACCGACCGAGCCGCCAGCACAGCCTCAAGGTTCGTCGTATCCGCACTGGTCACCGCCAGCAACGCATTCGCCCGATGAACCTTCGCGGCCTCCAACACCCCCTCCTGCGTGACATCCCCCAACACCACAGGCACCCGCAACCGCCGAGCCGTGGCCATCCCACGGGCCTCAGGATCGGCCTCGACGCACACCACCGGAATATGCAGCTCCCGCAACCGGGTCAGCACCCGAGTCCCGATCTTCCCCAGCCCGAGCAGCACCACATGCCCACCCAGCCCCCGAGGCGGCTTCCGCAGAGCGGAGGCACTCCGAAAGGTCCCCAACGCCTCAAGCACCGCCGCCAACAACACCGGCAACAACAGCAACCCCAGCAGCCCGGAAAGGAGTTGAAGCACTTGCCGACTCGTGGATTCATGCAGCGCCGGCTCATTGATGGCGAAGAGATCGAGAAGCGTCTCGTAAGTCGCGTGCAGCGGATGATCCCCGGTAGCCACGGTCAACGCCACGGCCAGCCCGAAGACACACCCCACAAGCCCCGCCAACGACCACCGAAGCCGCCGCGAGAACAAGGACGCGAACGCCGGCACAACCCCCCGCCCACCCGACATGGAAGGCCCCGAGTACGACACCTGCTCCAGCACGACGGCCCCCCGCCCCCGCGCCTCCCGCACCGCGGTCTCGTCGGGCAGCAACTGCGGCCCCTGCTCCCCGCTCTCGGACCCACCGGAATCGTTCCCGGAGGCGGAGAGCAACGCCAAGGTGACCAGCCCGGAAGCCGCCACCCGCCCGTCCCCACCCGGCTGCCGCTCCACCGCCCGCAGCAGTAACCCATCGGTCTGTACGACCTTGCTGGTACCGACAAGCGCGGTGGCGACCAGCGCGGGAGCGGCGGTGTCGGCGTCGGACAGTACGACTGTGGAGGCGTCGGAGGCATCGGAGACACCGTTTCCCATGGCCAACGCGGCGGCCTGATCGAGGAGTTCCTCGATGTGCTGCCCCAACCGCCGGTTGTAGAGCCGTAGGACGAGCCGCAGCCGGGGATTGAGCCGGCGTGCGGTGAGGGCCGCGCGGATATTGGTCTCGTCGTCGTCATAGACGAGGGCGAGCGCGGCGGCCCGCTCGACGCCGACGTCAGCCAGCACGGCCTCCGTGACCTCGGCGGCCTCGACGACCCGCTCGCTGTCGACCGGCGCCCCGTTCCCCGCGGCCCGGCCCACGGCGGCGTTGACCACCCGGTCGAGCAGGGCAGCCGAAGCGGCACGCGCCCGCCCGACCACCGGCGGGCGTACCCTCCGTTCGGAGGGCGGTACGACGAGCGTGACCTGTTCGCCGTAGACCCCCCGCAGTTCGGCGACGAGCCGATGCGCGAGCCCGTCGTCGCCGCACACCACCATGTGCGCGGATGGCACACCACCCGGCTGAGCCTGACTCGGAACGCTCCCCACGAGGGAAAAGACTGCCTCACCGGGACGAGTGGTTCCAGCAGGCACCTGAACAAGGAACGCCAACTCCCCGTAAGAGAGGGGAGGAAGACGAGCAAGATCCCACCGGAGGGACGCGACCGCCCGTGGCGACCACCACCCGAACCCGACCCCCCGACCCCGACCCCGACCCCGACCAGGACGAAGGCCGCCAAGCGGGCCCCCTCCTCTTCATCACACTGCTCCTGCTCGCCGTACTTCTGCAGAACCCCCTGCGCGGAGCCCTGTCCGCCCCCGTGATGCAGAGCTGGACGACGGTCTTCGTGGCGGTGATGATCCAGGCGCTGCCCTTCCTGGTGCTGGGCGTTCTACTGTCGGCGGCGATCGCGGTGTTCGTCCCCCCGACGTTCTTCGCCCGAGCCCTCCCCACCCGCCCCGCTCTAGCGGTCCCGGTGGCGGGCGCGGCGGGAGCGGTACTGCCGGGCTGCGAATGCGCGTCGGTCCCCGTGGCAGGAGCACTGGTCCGCCGAGGAGTAACCCCGGCCGCGGCGCTGGCCTTTCTCCTCTCGGCTCCGGCGATCAACCCGATCGTGCTGACGTCGACGGCGGTGGCGTTCCCGGGCGCCCCGGAGATGGTCCTGGCCCGCCTGGTGGCCAGCCTCCTGACGGCCTGCGCGATGGGCTGGCTGTGGCTACGCCTGGGCCGCACGGACTGGCTGCGCCCACCGACCCGCTCGTCCCACGAGTGCCAGACCAGGGGAGCCGCCTTCTGGGGCTCGGTCCGCCATGACGTGATGCACGCCGGCGGCTTCCTGGTGGTGGGCGCGATGGCCGCGGCGACGTTGAAGGCGGCGGCACCGGAAACATGGCTGCAGCAACTGGCATCCAGCCCACCGCTGGCGATCCTCGCCCTCGCAGTCCTGGCCGTACTGCTCTCACTCTGCTCGGAGGCGGACGCATTCGTGGCGGCGTCCCTGACCCACTTCTCCCTGACGGCGAGGCTCACCTTCCTCGTCGTGGGCCCCATGATCGACCTGAAGCTCTTCGCGATGCAGGCAGGCACCTTCGGCCGGGCCTTCGCCCTGCGCTTCGCGCCGACGACCTTCGTGGTGGCGGTAGCGATCTCGACGGCGACCGGAACGGTGCTCCTGTGAAGCGCCAGGCCCAGGCGGCGATCCTGTTCCTGCTGGGCGCGTCACTGCTGCACGCGGCCACGACGGACCTGTACCTGCGGTACGTCAAGTCAGGCCTACGCCCCCTGCTACTGCTCTCAGCGGCAATCCTGATCACAGCCTCCCTGGCAACGGCCTGGTACGAACGAAAGACCCCCACCCCCGCCACCCACCCGGAACCACGAATCAGCTGGCTCCTGACCCTCCCCGTACTGGCCCTGATCCTGGTGGCCCCACCAGCCCTGGGCTCATACAGCGCGCTACGCACCGGAACGGCCCTGCAAGAGCCGTACGGCTACGAGAATCTGCCGCCCGCCGACCCGCTCCCCCTACCCCTGACGGACTACGCGGCGAGAGCGGCATACGACAAGGGCCGCACCTTGAGGAACCGCAGCGTAGAGATCACAGGCTTCGTAGCCCTGTCCCCATCAGGCACCCCCTACCTGGTCCGAATGACCCTGAACTGCTGCGCAGCAGACGCCCAACCGATCAAAGTCGCCCTGACAGGCCGGGTCCCCCCGGTCCTACGCCCGGACACCTGGCTACGAGTAACAGGCACCTACACCCCCCGAACCACAAAGGACCCGGTAAACGGCGCCCCCATCCCGTACCTGAAGGTGACAGAGGCAACCCCCACGAGGGCCCCACAGGACCCGTACGACGAAACCTGGAACAACTAGCCGGCTGGAGAGGATGCACAGCGCAAAGTGGAGGAGAAGCGGGCCGGGCACAACGAAGTCAGGCGGCGCTGGGGCGTGGGGAGCCCTTGAAGACCTGGCTGGTGTGCCAGGTGCGGTGGGTCGCCGCGACAGGCCGGATGCCGGGCTGGGGGCCGATGAGGGGGCGGCCGGCGAGAGCGGTGACGTGGTCGCGGGCGGCGGGACTGCGGCCGACGAAGCGCTGGGAGACCAGGATGCGGTGGCCGTCGCCTATGCCGAGAACGCCCATGTCGAAGAGCTTGTGGTGCAGGGAGCACAGGCACAGTCCGTTGTCGACGTCGTCCGGACCGTCGTACGCCCACCAGCGCACGTGCGCGGCCTCCAGCGCGACGGGTACGGTGCCGATCATGCCGTCATAGCCACAGAAGGCGCACTGGTACTCGTAGGCGGTCAGGACCAACTCCCGCATACGGCGGTCGCGTTGGCGTCGCTCCGGGGCGGCGAGGGCGTCGGTTTCCGCCAGCTCCAGTTCCAGGCCGACTGCCTCGCACAGGTCCGGATGGAGCGAGGGCGGGAAATGCAGGTCCAGCAGAACCCTTGCCATGCGGCCGAGGAGGGAGGGCTCGCGGCGCAGTGCCGCGCGCAGGTCGGGGGCCAGCTGTCCGGTGGCGCCGCTGGACCGCAGTTCGCGAACTCCGGTGCCGGGGCTGCCGGCGCCGCGGTCGGTGCGTACCTCCCACACCTCGTCGTTGGCCAGGTGGTGGAAGGGGTAGGCGGGGGTGGTTGCGCGCGCGGGGCCGTACTCCGCCAGCAGCTGCTTCAGATCGGCCTCCACCGAGCTGTAACGCAACTCGCCCTCGGCGTCGGCCTGGAAACGGCCCAGCGCGTACAGCAGCAGCAACGGCTTGTGCGGTGCCCGTATCCCGTCCCGGCTCCACTGCCTCAGACTCGCGGCGCGCTCCAGCCAATCCATGACCCATGATCGTAGCGACGTGCTGCCGGACGACCTCCCCCTGGCGCACCGCACCGCCCAACACCTTCGGCGTGCCCGATAGGGCAAGCACCCCGGGCCAGGGGGCTCGATCTCCATGGGGACACGCGCAAGACCATGATCATAGGCGCCCGGTCACCGACCTCAAGCGGTGCTCCCGCGCCAGCGGTACGGGTACCCGCCGACGTCCACAACCTGATGCTCGAAGCGGGAACTCCCCTCGCTGGGAGCCGCCGCACCCACACAACAATTCAGACCCGGCGCTGATCCCTCAGCACCGGGCCTGACCTGGTATTTCCCTGTCGGGGTGGCGGGATTTGAACCCACGACCTCTTCGTCCCGAACGAAGCGCGCTGCCAAGCTGCGCTACACCCCGATGTCCCCGCTTGTCGCGGTGACGTCGTTTACTTTAGCCCACCGGTGGCTGGAGGCGAAATCCGGTTTTGGCGCGGTGGCGGACGGGGTTGGGGCGGGCGTGGTCCAGGGCGACCAGGAGGATGGCCAGGGCGTAGATGGAGAGGCCGAGGAGGAGGGCGTTGCCGAGGACGCTCTTGTAGCCGTGCAGGTCCACGTCAAGGAACGGGTAGAGGTAGCGGGCCGGGGTGCCGGTCGACAGTAGTTCGGCTCGGGCGAGGGAGAAGGCCAGGTATGTCAGGGGGTACAGCAGCCACGTCGCCGCCTGGCGTACGTGCAGGCTGCCCGGTGCCGTCAGCAGCAGCCAGTCCAGGGTCGCCGCGATCGGGGTGATCGTGTGCAGGACGTGGTTCGCGACCGCGTGCCAGCCTGTCGGCGGTGCCGCCTCTCCCGTCATCGAGAACGGGCTCGACGCGTTCGCCAGGAGTAGGTGGTAGACGAGGCCCGTTGTCGCCACGTAGAGCAACGTTGCGCCTGTGATGGCCGAGGGGAGTGGGCGGCGGGCCGTCCATGCTCGGCGGGCCGCCGGCAGCATGACCAGCGCCAGCATGATGTTGCTCTGGATCGTGAAGTAGCCGAGCATCCGCAGGGGGCTGCTGAGGACGAGTTCGATCGTCACCGCCCCGGCCGCCGCCAGGGCGACCAGCAGGCGGAACACGGCGGCCAGACGGCGGCGCCCGGGCGCCACCACGGCCGTGGCCGGGACGTGTGAGGGTATCAGCGCGGGTATGCCCGGTACGGCGGGCAGATCCGGGATGTCCCTGGGTATGGGGGCGGTCATGCCCCTCACGCTAAGCAGATGGGGCAAAACAGGCTATATGGGCGGGCCGTGCGGGTTACCTTCCCATGGCCCCCATGGCCCCCATGGCCCCCATGGCCCCCATGGCCCGCACACCCCTATCCCGCCGCCTCCACCAGCGTCAGCAGCGTCGCCTCCGGCGGGCACGCGAACCGGAACGGCGTGTAGCGGTTCGTCCCGCAGCCCGCCGAGACGTGCAGGTACGCCGTACGGCCGTCCGCCCTGTGCGTCGAGAGCCCCTTCACCCGCTCCGTGTCCAGGTCGCAGTTGGTGACGAGGGCCCCGTAGAAGGGGACGCACAGCTGGCCCCCGTGCGTGTGGCCGGCCAGGACCAGGGGGTAGTCGTCCGCCGTGAAGGCGTCCAGGACGCGGAGATACGGCGCGTGCACCACGCCCATCGAGAAGTCCGCCGTACCGGACGGGCCGCCCGCGACCTCGTCGTACCGGTCCCTCCTGATGTGCGGGTCGTCCAGGCCCGTCAGCTCCACCGACACGCCGTCGACCTTCAGGGTGCCGCGCGTGTTGGTGAGGTTCACCCAGCCCGCCGTGTCGAAGCCGTCCCGCAGGTTCTCCCACGGGTTGTGGATCGCGCCGACCGCCGGCGGGTTGCCGTTCAGACCGTGCCGGCCCTGCGCCTTCTCCAGGAGGTAGAGGGCGGGGTTACGGAGCTTGGGGCCGTAGTAGTCGTTGGAGCCGAAGACGTACGCCCCGGGGAACTCCATCAGCGGGCCCAGCGCGTCCAGGACCTCCGGCACGCCCTCGGGGTCCGAGAGGTTGTCGCCCGTGTTGATCACGAAGTCGGGGCGCAGGCCCGCCAGCGAGCGCAGCCAGCGCTGCTTCTTGCGCTGACCGCTCACCATGTGGATGTCGGAGACCTGGAGCACGCGCAGCGGGCGCATACCCGCGGGGAGGACGGGGACCGTCACCCGTCGCAGGCGGAAGGAGCGGGCCTCGAAACCCGCCGAATACAACACACCGGCGGCGCCAGCCGCCGCGATCCCCAGAGGTACTCCGTATCGCGCGCGCATGCCTCCATCGTGTCAGACCGCGCCCAACTCCCGTGCCCGACCGCCCCTCAAGGGCCCCATGGGGAAATCAACGGGCGTTCTGTCACCCGTACCTGCGACAATCGACCGCATGACCACGCTCAAGTCGAAGCTTCAGGAAGACCTCAACGCCGCGATCAAGGAGCGCGACGAGCTGCGCTCCTCGACGCTCCGGCTGACGCTCGCCGCGATCACCAAGGAGGAGGTCGCGGGCAAGGAGAAGCGCGTGCTCTCCGACGACGAGGTTCTCAAGGTGATCACCAAGGAGGCGAAGAAGCGTCGCGAGGCCGCGGACGCCTTCGCGCAGGGTGGTCGTGCCGAGTCGGCCGAGAGGGAGAAGGCGGAGGGCGAGGTGCTTGCCGCGTACCTGCCCAAGCAGCTCGGCGACGAGGAGCTGGAGCGGATCGTCGCCCAGGCCGTCGAGGAGGCCAAGGCGGCCGGAGCCGAGGGCCCGCGGGCCATGGGTGCGGTCATGAAGATCGTGAACCCGAAGGTGGCGGGTCAGGCGGAGGGCGGCCGCGTCGCCGCCGCCGTGAAGAAGCTCCTCGCGGGCTGACCGGCGGCCACAAAGGCACGCCCATAAAGGCCTACGGCCCGTTCAAGGCCTACGGCCCCTTCCCCTCCGTAAAGGGAAAGGGGCCGCAGTCGTCCCAGCCGATCTCAGTCGCCCCAGCTGGCCTCAGTCCCGCCCGCCATTGCCGTTCCCGCTGTTCGTCTGCCCCTGGAAGAAGTCCTCCGGGATGGAGTACGACGGGGTCGGGGTCGTACCCCCGTCGGTTCCGGTGCTCGTACCGCCGTCGACCAGACCGCCGATCAGACCACCGTTGCCGTTGCCGTTGTTGCCGTTCTCGTCGCCATTGCCGTTGTCATCGTCGCCGCGGTCCCGGTCGCCCTTGTCGCTGCTCGGGATGTTGACGAGGCTGAACTCGGGCGCCTCCTTGCCCTCCAGCGCGCCGGTCATCATGTCGCGCCAGATCGGGCCGGGCACCTGGCCACCGAAGACCTTGTCGTGCCAGACGCCGCCGATCGTGATGTCCTGCATCTTCCGCTTGTGCGCGGGGTCGCCGACCCAGACGGCACCGGCCATGTTCGGGGTGTAGCCCACGAACCAGGCGGCGTACCGCTCGTCCGTCGTACCGGTCTTACCGGCGCTCGGGCGGCCGCTGAGGCCCGCCTGCTGGCCCGTACCGTCCTCGACCACGCCCCGCAGCAGGGTGTTGATGGTGTCGGCGGTCTTCTCGGACATCGCCCGCGAGCAGGTCGACTTCGGGACCTCAAGGGAATTGGTCTTGCCACCGACGCGCTGGGTGATCGACTCGATGGCGATCGGTGTGCAGTACATGCCGCGCGAGGCGAAGGTGGCGTAGCCGTTCGCCATGGTCAGCGGGGACATCTCCTGGGTGCCGAGGGCGATGGAGGGGGCCTGCTGCATCTTGCCGCCGTCCGCGCGCTCGACGCCCATCTTCTCGGCCATCTCGGTCACCGGGCAGATGCCGATGTCGCTGATCATCTCGACGTAGTAGGTGTTGACCGACTTCGCGGTCGCTTCCTTCATGTCGTACGGGCCGACCTCGGACTCGTTCTCGTTGGTGAGCGAGACGCCCTGTTCGTTCCAGGTCTTGCCGTCACAGGCCGAGACCGGGCTCGGGTAGTCCATCTTGTACGGCGACGCGTACACCTTGTTCGCCGGCATGCCGCCCTCGATGGCCGCCGCGGCCACGATCGGCTTGAAGGTCGAACCGGGCTGGTAGCCCGCGCCGCCGCCCATGGCCGCGTCGACGGAGAGGTTGATCTGCGTCTCGTTCTTGCCGAAGCCGTACGGGCGGGACTGGCCCATGGCGAGGATCTTGCCGGTGCCGGGTTCGACGATGGTCGCCGCGGTCGCCACGTCGTCGCTCTGGTTGACGTGGTCCTTGACCGACTGCTGGACCGACTCCTGGGCCTGCGGGTCGAGGGTGGTCTGGATGGTCAGACCGCCCTGGTTCCAGATCTTGGCCCGGGCCTCCTTGGACTTGGCGAAGACCGGGTCGCTCAGAAAGGCCGCCCGGACGTAGTCGCAGAAGAAGCCCGCGCCCTTCACGGCGGTGATGCAGCCGTTCTTGGGCTTGCTGACCTTCAGGCCCAGCGGCTTCTCGGCGGCCTTGTCGGCCTCCGCCTGGGAGACGTCGCCGACTTCGGCCATGCGCTGGAGCACGGTGTTGCGCCGCTTGATGGCCTCGGTCTCGTCGTTGACCGGGTCGTAGCGCGACGGCGACTGGACGATGCCGGCGAGCAGCGCGGCCTCCTGGAGCTGGAGGTCCTTCGCCGACTTGGAGAAGTAACGCTGGGCCGCGGCCTCGACACCGTAGGCCTGCTGGCCGAAGAACGTGATGTTCAGGTAGTTCTCAAGGATCTTCTTCTTGCCCAGCTCCTCCTCGACCTGGATCGCGTACTTCAGTTCGCGGATCTTGCGGCCAAGGGTCTGCTGGGTGGCCTGCGCGACCTTCGTCGGGTCGTCGCCGGCCTCCTCCACGAAGACGTTCTTCACGTACTGCTGGGTGAGCGTGGAGGCGCCCTCGGCGACCCCGCCGCTCTGCGCGTTGCGGTTCAGTGCGCGCAGGACGCCCTTCAGGTCGACCGCGCCGTGCTCGTAGAAGCGGGCGTCCTCGATCGCGACGATCGCCTTCTGCATGTACGGCGAGACGTCCTTGAGGTCGACCACCGTGCGGTCGCGCGAGTAGACCGTGGCGATCGTGCCGCCCTTGGCGTCGAGGATCGTGGTGCGTTGACTCAGCGGCGGCGTCTTGAGGTTGGCCGGGAGCTCGTCGAAACTCTCCACCGAACCCTTGGCCGCCAGCCCCAGCGCGCCGACCGCGGGCAGGGCGATCCCTGCCAGGACGGCTCCCGCGAGCACACTGACACCGAGGAACTTGGCGGCCTGCTGCGTTGGCGACAGACCACCGCCCGAGCGCTTCTTTGGCATGAGGGCAGCCTACGTTCTCATTCGCCGGACACGCGTATATCCCTTGGCCTAAGCTGCTCTCAACTGTCACAGCAGTAGGACCACGTATCAATACGTCCGGCGACCCCGAATCGTTCCGGTCGACCATCAACTTTTTGATGGGAACGTGTCCGAATCCGCCTTGAGTGTCACCCGGCGTCCGTTGTGACTCAACAGAACTGTCCCGGTTTGCCGGGATGATCACGCATGTCACCAGCTCACTCCCCCGGGTGATCTGCCGCTTACCCATAGTCCGTTCGGGCCATTCAAGATTGGGCCCGCTGGGGGTGTTGCGCTGTGCCCACCTTCCGTAACGTCCTCAACTGGCGGCGGTGAATATGCCGCTGCCGCCGTGGGGGAGCCTCGATTCGGGAGAGGACGGCGCCGGTATGGGCTGGGTAACCGACTGGAGTGCGCAGGCGGCCTGCCGCACTACCGATCCGGATGAACTGTTCGTTCAGGGAGCAGCGCAGAACAGGGCCAAGGCGGTGTGCACCGGATGTCCGGTACGCACGGAATGCCTGGCTGATGCGCTCGACAACCGCGTCGAGTTCGGCGTATGGGGAGGCATGACGGAGCGGGAGCGCCGCGCACTGCTGCGCAGGCGGCCCACCGTCACCTCATGGCGCCGGCTGCTGGAGACGGCTCGTACGGAGTACGAGCGAGGGGCGGGAATCCTGCCCCTCGATGATGACGAGGTGTACGAGAACTACGCGGCTGTGAGCTGACGGCTCAGGTCGGTCAGGCCCCGGAGTTGGGCAGCTCCGGTCGGCCGGCCGCCAGCCGCTTTCCGATGTCCCGTAGTCCCGCGAGGTCATGCACATCGCCGGGCAGTGCGGCCACTTCGGCCACCGCCACCTCGGGGTGAAGCGCGGTGAAGCGATCCCGCGTGCGCTGCTCGCGGGAGAGCAGTTGCATACGGTCCGCGTGCAGCCTCAACAGGCCTGCGGTGAGCTGGTCGGTGGAGTGTGCACCCTGGTCCGACGGGGCCGTGTCCATGGCGGCGGGGGAGCCTTCCTCGGCGGCCTCGGATGCGTGCTCGGGCACGGGCTCGGGTGCGGTCGTGGATGCGGTCTCGGATGAGGGAGATTCTGAACTGCCGTACGTGTCGGGAGAGTTACGAAGTCCAGCTTTCCCGCCCTCCTGATCGACAATGCGGAACTCCTCAAGATTTTCCGCGGCGGCGAGCGCCCGCTCGGCCGACAGCCGGTCGGCGGCGCTGCCGTGGACACGGTTGAGCACCAGACCCGCGAGCGGCATGTCCTCGGCGGCCAGCCGCTCCACGAAGTACGCGGCCTCCCGCAGCGCGTCCCGCTCCGGCGCCGCGACCACCAGGAACGCCGTCCCGGGCGCCTGGAGCAGCTTGTACGTCGCGTCCGCGCGCGTACGGAACCCGCCGAACATCGAGTCCATCGCGGCCACGAACGTCTGGACGTCCTTGAGCAGTTGACCCCCGAGCAGCTTGCCGAGCGCGCCGGTCATCATCGACATACCGACGTTCAGGAACTTCATCCCCGCGCGGCCACCGACCTTGGCGGGGGCGAGGAGGACGCGGATCAGCTTGCCGTCGAGGAAGGAGCCGAGCCGCTTGGGGGCGTCCAGGAAGTCCAGCGCGGAGCGGGACGGGGGTGTGTCGACGACGATGAGATCCCACTCGTCCTTCGCCCGCAGCTGGCCGAGCTTCTCCATCGCCATGTACTCCTGCGTGCCCGCGAAGCCCGCCGAGAGCGACTGGTAGAAGGGGTTGCCCAGGATCGCGGCCGCCCGCTCGGGGTCCGCGTGCGCCTCGACGATCTCGTCGAAGGTGCGCTTCATGTCGAGCATCATGGCGTGCAGTTCGCCGTCTCCCTCGACGCCCTTCACCCGGCGCGGGGTGTTGTCGAGCGAGTCGATGCCCATCGACTGGGCGAGCCTGCGCGCGGGGTCGATGGTGAGCACCACGACCTTCCGGCCGCGCTCGGCGGCCCGCAGCCCGAGCGCGGCCGCGGTGGTCGTCTTGCCGACGCCGCCGGAGCCGCAGCACACGATGATCCGGGTCTTCGGATCGTCCAGCAGCGGATCGACGTCAAGCCCGCGCGCGGGGGAGAGGTGATGGTGGGCCTGGGTGTGGGAGCGGTCGGCTTCCGGGCTCATGTCATCCCCTGCTCTCGCAGCTCGGTGGCCAGTTCGTACAGCCCTGCCAGGTCCATGCCCTCGGTGAGCAGCGGCAGTTCGTGCAGCGGCAGGCCCAGTTCACCGAGGACGGCCCGCTGTTCGTGCTCCAGCGTGTACCGCTCGGCGTACTCATCGGCCTGCCGCAGCAGCGGGTCCACCAGCCGCTCCGCGTGCCCGCCGCGCCGCGCCCCGCCGAGGCCGGCCGCCGACAGGGACTGCGCGATGGCCGCACGGGGTGTGCCGCGTACGAGTTCCAGCTCGGCGTCGTCCAACACCTGGGGCTGCACCATGTTCACGATGACCCGGCCCACCGGCAGCCGTGCTGCGTGCAGTTCGGCGATGCCGTCCGCGGTCTCCTGGACCGGCATCTCCTCCAGCAGCGTCACCAGGTGCACGGCGGTCTCGGACGACTTCAGCACCCGCATCACGGCCTGTGCCTGATTGTGTATCGGGCCGATCTTGGCGAGGCCCGCGACCTCGTCGTTGACGTTCAGGAAGCGGGTGACGCGGCCGGTGGGCGGGGCGTCCATGACGACGTAGTCGTACACGAACCGCCCGCTCTTGTCCTTTCGCCGTACGGCCTCACAGGCCTTGCCCGTCAGCAGGACGTCCCGCAGGCCCGGGGCGACGGTGGTGGCGAAGTCGATGGCGCCGAGCTTCTTGAGCGCTCTGCCCGCGCTGCCCATCTTGTAGAACATCTGGAGGTAGTCCAGAAGGGCCAGTTCGGGGTCGATGGCGAGGGCGTACACCTCCCCGCCCCCTGGAGCGACGGCGATCTTCCGCTCCTCATAGGGCAGCGCCTCTGTCTCGAAGAGCTGTGCGATGCCCTGCCTGCCCTCGACCTCGACGAGAAGTGTGCGCTTCCCCTCGGTGGCGAGGGCGAGCGCTAGCGCGGCGGCGACCGTGGTCTTTCCGGTCCCGCCCTTGCCGCTGACGACCTGGAGCCTGCTCACGTCTTCGAGCCTAACCAGTCGGCCGCCGGATCACGCCGGAGGCTGTGGACAACGTGTGCGCGAGGGCTTGTACGGCAGCGGCTAGAGTCGGCCACATGACCAAGTGGGAATACGCAACCGTGCCGCTGCTCGTCCACGCCACGAAGCAGATTCTGGACACCTGGGGCGAGGACGGCTGGGAGCTCGTCCAGGTCGTGCCCGGGCCGAACAACCCCGAGCAGTTGGTGGCCTACCTGAAGCGGGAGAAGCAGGCGTGAGCGCGGTCGAGGCTCGGTTGGCCGAGCTGGGCCTGACGCTGCCGGAGGTCGTGCCGCCGCTGGCCGCGTACCAGCCTGCCGTGCAGTCGGGCGTGTACGTCTACACCTCCGGCCAGCTGCCCATGGTGGAGGGCAAGCTTCCGGTCACCGGCAAGGTGGGCGGGGAGGTCACGCCGGAGGAGGCCAAGGACCTGGCGCGTATCTGTGCCCTGAACGCCCTCGCCGCGGTCAAGTCGGTCGCCGGCGACCTGGACCGCATCGCCCGCGTGGTGAAGGTCGTGGGCTTCGTCGCCTCGGCCGCCGACTTCACGGGCCAGCCGGCCGTCCTCAACGGCGCGAGCGAACTCCTGGGCGAGGTCCTGGGCGACAAGGGCGTCCACGCACGCAGCGCGGTGGGGGTCGCGGTACTGCCCCTGGACGCGCCGGTGGAGGTCGAGGTGCAGGTGGAGCTGCTGCCGGCGTAGCCGCGGGCAGTCGTGCAGCTGGGGCGGCACGGGTGGGCTCACCCTGCCGCCCCGACCCCAGGCACCTCTCGAACATCCGCGCGCCCCGAGATAGCCTCCGGACATGGTGAACGGTCAGTGGTACCCCCCGGAGTGGCCCGACCGCATCCGCGCGCTCGCGGAAGGGACGCTCACGCCGGTGTCCCCCAAGCGCGCGGCCACGGTCATGCTCCTGAAGGACACCGAGGCCGCTCCGGCCGTTCACATGCTGCGCAGGCGGGCGTCCATGGCCTTCGCCGGAGGCGCCTACGTGTACCCCGGCGGCGGCGTCGACCCCCGCGACGACGACCACCACGTCCGCTGGGCGGGCCCCACGCGCGCGTGGTGGGCACAGCGGCTCGGCGTCGACGAGAGCGGCGCCCAGGCGATCGTCTGTGCCGCCGTACGCGAGACGTACGAGGAAGCGGGCGTCCTGCTCGCGGGCCCGACCCCCGACTCCGTCGTCGGCGACACCACAGGCGCCGACTGGGAGGCCGACCGCACCGCCCTCGTCGCCCGGGACCTGTCCTTCGCCGAGTTCCTCGATCGCCGAGGTCTGGTCCTGCGTTCCGACCTGCTCGGCGCCTGGACCCGCTGGATCACCCCGGAGTTCGAGTCCCGCCGCTACGACACGTGGTTCTTCGTCGCCGCCCTCCCGGAGGGTCAGCGCACCCGCAACGCCTCCACGGAAGCCGACCGCACGGTGTGGATCCGGCCCCGGGAGGCGGCACAGTCGTACGACAAGGGCGAGCTGCTGATGATGCCGCCCACCATCGCCACCCTGCGCCAGCTGGCCCCCTACTCCACCGCCGCCAAGGCGCTCGCCGCCGCCCCCGCGCGGGACATGACGCCCGTCCTCGCGCGGGCGCGCCTGGAGGGCGACGAGCTCGTGCTGTCCTGGCCGGGCCACGACGAGTTCACCAAGCACATCCCGACCGAGCCGACCGGTGGAGCCCCCGCATGACGGACGCAAGCACCCTTCCCGGCCAGCCGCGGGGCGGGGTTCTCTCGGGCCCCGCCACCCCGCGCGCGGTGAACGTCCTCGCGCCCAACGCCTCCGCGATGACCCTGGACGGCACGAACACCTGGATCCTGTCCGAGCCCGACTCCGACCTCGCCGTCGTGGTCGACCCCGGCCCGCTCGACGAGGGCCATCTGCGGCACGTCGTCGATACCGCCGAGCAGGCCGGCAAGCGCATCGCCCTCACCCTGCTGACGCACGGTCACCCCGACCACGCCGAGGGCGCCGCCCGCTTCGCCGACCTGACCGGTACCAAGGTGCGCGCCCTGGACCCGGCGCTCAGGCTCGGCGACGAGGGGCTCGGAGCCGGGGACGTGGTCCGGGTCGGCGGTCTGGAGCTCGGGGTCGTACCGACGCCCGGCCACACCGCCGACTCCCTGTGCTTCCATCTCCCGGCCGACCGTGCGGTCCTGACCGGCGACACCATCCTGGGCCGTGGCACGACGGTCGTGGCGCACCCCGACGGCCGTCTCGGCGACTACCTGGACTCCCTGCGCCGCCTGCGCTCGCTCACGGTCGACGACGGCGTTCATACGGTGCTCCCCGGCCACGGCCCGGTCCTGGAGGACGCCCAGGGCGCCGTCGAGTTCTACCTGGCCCACCGCGCCCACCGACTCGCCCAGGTAGAGACCGCGGTCGAGAACGGCTACCGCGCGCCCCAGGCGGTCGTGGAGCACGTCTACGCGGACGTGGACCGCTCCCTGTGGCCGGCGGCGGAGCTGTCGGTGCGGGCGCAGCTGGACTACCTCAGCGAGCACGGGCTGATCTAGTCGGGGCGCGGACCCTTCACGCCGTGCACGCGCGCGTACTCCTCGGCGAGCCAGGGGCCCAGGTCGTCGACGTACGACCGTAGAACGGCCGTATCGCCGGTCGGCTCGTACCCGCGGACGGCCGCCGCGCGCATCTGGTCCGCGCGCTCCGGGTAGTACGACCCGAACGCCTCCGCCATCTCCGCCAGATCGCTGGTCCAGCCGTTCCAGCGGGGCATGACCAGCGTGAATCCGGTACGGACTAGATGGCGGGACATGAACCGTACGAGGGGCCTGCGGGCCTCGTCCGAGTCGGCGCCCTCGACCCGCTCGCGCCAGCGGGGCAGCAGGAGGGCGAGGTCGCCGTTGGTCTCACGGGCGAGCAGGGAGTCGGGGCGGTAGCGGGGCAGGTACTCGGCGAGGTCGTCGCCGAGCAGCGGGGTGCACAGGCAGGCGAGGAACCACCCCAGGTCGTACCGCTCCAGCTCGCTCAGCACGCGTACCCTGCCGTACAGCAGCGTGCCGACCCCGTCGATCCGCCGGAACTCCTTGTCCAGCGCCTCACCGAGCATCCGCGCGTCCTCGCGGTCCCCGTCGGTCGGCTCGGCGTGCAGGACGACCAGCAGATCGAGATCACTGCGCCCCACGCGCGCGGTGCCGCGCGGAATCGACCCGTAGAGGTACGCGCTGTGCATCCGCCCCCCGAACACATCGAGCAGCCGGTCACGCGCGGCGGCGACGATGGGACGGAAGTCGTGGGACACGCGCGCGAGCGAGCCCTCGCGCTCGATGCAGCCCTGGGGGTCGAGACCTTTGCGGGGAGCCGTTTCAGCCATGGGGCCACTGTGCCAACTTCAGCCCGTCCGGCGCTTGAGGACGGGGCCCGCCACGTAAGGAGACGGGCCCTCGAACAGCCGTATGGTCAGCGCGAGCGCTTGGCGAGGCGCTCGACGTCCAGCAGGATCACCGCGCGGGCCTCCAGGCGGAGCCAGCCACGCTGGGCGAAGTCGGCGAGGGCCTTGTTGACCGTCTCGCGGGACGCGCCGACCAGCTGGGCCAGCTCCTCCTGCGTGAGGTCGTGGACGACGTGGATGCCTTCCTCGGACTGCACGCCGAAGCGACGGGACAGGTCCAGCAGGGCCCGGGCCACACGGCCGGGGACGTCCGAGAAGACCAGGTCGGACATCGCGTCGTTGGTGCGGCGCAGTCGGCGGGCGACGGCGCGCAGCAGCGCGGTGGCCACCTCGGGGCGGGCGTTCAGCCAGGGCTGGAGGTCGCCGTGGCCGAGGCCCAGCAGCTTGACCTCGGTCAGCGCGGTGGCGGTCGCCGTACGCGGGCCCGGGTCGAACAGCGACAGCTCGCCGATGAGCTCACCGGGGCCGACGACGGCGAGCATGTTCTCGCGGCCGTCGGGGGAGGTGCGGTGGAGCTTGACCTTGCCCTCGGTGACGACGTAGAGCCGGTCACCGGGGTCGCCCTCGTGGAACAGCGAGTCACCGCGCGCGAGGGTCACCTCACTCATGGAGGCGCGGAGCTCCGCGGACTGCTCGTCATCGAGCGCCGCGAAGAGCGGGTTGCGCCGCAGAACGTCGTCCACGAGTTCTCTCCTTGTCGACCTGCTCAGGGGATCTTGCTCCCCCTTGGTACCAGGGGACCGTGCTCCCCATTTTGCCGGACGGTCCAAACAGTGTGATCTGTCACAAGGATGCCGTACAGGTGTCCCGAGGTAAGCGGCAGGGGTCCAATTGGGCGCTGATCTTCAGGGCTCGGGGCGGATGTCAGTGTCGGGCTTTAGGCTGGCCGGGTGTCCAAATCGCCGGTGAGAGCACAGGCCAAGGGGGCTGGGCGGGTGGTTGTACGTCGTGATTCCGCTGTGGGCGAACAGGACCCCGGCGGTGGAAAGAAACCGGCAAAAGCGGCAAAGCGCTCCTCGGCCGCGGCGAAGAAGGTGGCCGCCACGGCCAAGAAGGCGGCGCCCGTGAAGCAGGCCGCGGTGAAGCCCTGGAAGGCCGAGTCCCGCACCGCCCTCGTCCGCAGAGCCCGCCGTATCAACCGCGAGCTCGCCGAGGTCTACCCGTACGCCCACCCCGAACTGGACTTCGAGAACCCCTTCCAGCTCCTGATCGCCACCGTCCTGTCCGCCCAGACCACCGACCTGCGCGTCAATCAGACGACCCCGGCCCTGTTCGCCAAGTACCCGACGCCCGAGGACCTGGCCGCGGCCAACCCCGAGGAGGTCGAGGAGATCCTGCGCCCGTGCGGGTTCTTCCGGGCCAAGACCAGGTCGGTCATAGGGCTGTCCAAGGCCCTGTCCGAGGACTTCGGCGGCGAGGTGCCGGGGCGGCTCGAAGACCTCGTCAAGCTGCCCGGTGTCGGCCGCAAGACCGCCTTCGTGGTGCTCGGCAACGCCTTCGGGCGGCCCGGCATCACTGTGGACACGCACTTCCAGCGGCTCGTACGGCGCTGGCGGTGGACCGAGCAGGCCGACGCCGACAAGATCGAGGCCGAGATCGGCGCGCTGTTCCCCAAGAGCGAGTGGACCGACCTCTCGCATCACGTGATCTGGCATGGCCGCCGCATCTGCCACGCCCGTAAACCGGCCTGCGGCGCCTGCCCCATCGCACCGCTCTGCCCCGCGTACGGCGAGGGCGAGACGGACCCGGAGAAGGCGAAGAAGCTGCTCAAGTACGAGAAGGGCGGCTTCCCCGGCCAGCGTCTGAAGCCCCCGCAGGCTTATCTGGACGCGGGCGGGAAGGCGGCACCGCCGCTGGGGGCAGGATGAGGCGCCGGATGTGGCAGAGCCCATTCGCAGGCTGCCCTCAGGGTCGATATCAGGGCCGATCTCAGGGTCCGGCCCAGGAACGATCTCGGCGTGGCCCGGCGTTGGACACGGCAGGACGGGGGTGGCGATGACACGCGCGAGCAACACAAGGGGCGGGCCGGTGACGCTCAGCAAGGAGGGCCTGCCCATCTGGCTGGACCCGGTGGTGCATGCCGTGGAGACCGTCGAGCCGATACAGCTCAGCCGCTTCCTGCCACCGGAGAGCGGCGCCGGCAGGCAGTCCGCGGTGCTCGTCCTGTTCGGCGAGGGCGAGCGCGGCCCCGAGTTGCTGCTGATGGAGCGGGCGAGCTCCCTGCGCTCCCATGCCGGCCAGCCCTCCTTCCCCGGCGGTGCCCTCGACCCCGAGGACGGCGACCCGAAGGCCGACGGGCCGCTGCGGGCCGCTCTCCGCGAGGCCGAGGAGGAGACCGGGCTCGATCCGGCGGGCGTGCAGCTCTTCGGCGTCCTGCCCCGGCTGTACATCCCGGTCAGCGAGTTCGTCGTCACCCCGGTCCTCGGCTGGTGGCGCGAGCCGACGCCGGTCGGCGTCGTCGATCCGAACGAGACGGCCCGGGTCTTCACGGTCCCCGTGGCGGATCTCACGGACCCCGCCAACCGCGTCACCGCCGTCCATCCCAGAGGTCACCGAGGTCCGGCATTTCTGGTCGAATCGGCCCTCGTCTGGGGTTTCACCGCCGGGATCATCGACCGGCTGCTGCACTTCGCGGGCTGGGAGCGGCCCTGGGACCGGGACAACCAGGTCCCGCTGGACTGGCGGTCGTGACAGGGTGGGCGCGGTGTTGTGTAATCCGGGGGGCGTGAAGTGACGAGGCGAGGCTTGAAGCGGTGAACGTGCTGGACATCCTGCTGCTGGTCGCCGCGGTGTGGTTCGCGATCGTCGGCTACCGCCAGGGCTTCGTCGTCGGCATCCTGTCGGTGATCGGCTTCCTCGGCGGCGGACTCGTCGCCGTCTATCTGCTCCCGGTGATCTGGGACGCCCTGACGGACAACTCCGAGGTGAGCACGACCGCCGCCGTCGTCGCCGTGGTCGTCGTCATCGTCTGCGCCTCCGTCGGCCAGGCCCTGACCACCCACCTCGGCAACAAGCTGCGCCGGTACATCACCTGGTCCCCGGCCCGCGCCCTGGACGCGACGGGCGGCGCCCTGGTCAACGTTGTCGCGATGCTCCTGGTCGCCTGGCTGATCGGCTCGGCGCTGGCCGGCACCACGCTGCCGACGCTGGGCAAGGAGGTCCGTAACTCCAAGGTGTTGCTCGGGGTGTCCAGGGCGCTGCCCGCGCAGGCCGACACCTGGTTCGCGGACTTCTCCTCGGTCCTCGCGCAGAACGGCTTCCCGCAGGTCTTCAGCCCGTTCTCCAACGAGCCCATCACCGATGTCCAGCCCCCCGACCCGGCCCTCGCGAGCAGCGAGGTCGCCACACGCGCCAAGCGATCCATCGTCAAGGTCGTGGGCACCGCGGAGAGTTGCGGCAAGGTCCTGGAGGGCACCGGCTTCGTCTACTCCGACCGCCGTGTGATGACCAACGCGCATGTCGTGGGCGGCGTCGACGAACCCACCGTCCAGATAGGCGGAGAGGGCCGCAAGTACGACGCGCAGGTCGTCCTGTACGACTGGAAGCGGGACATCGCCGTGCTCGACGTACCGGATCTGGACGCGCCCGCGCTGGACTTCACCGCCACCGACGCCCGCAGCGGCGACGGCGCGATCATCGCCGGCTTCCCGGAGAACGGCGCGTACGACGTCCGCGCGGCCCGTGTCCGCGGCCGTATCCCGGCCAACGGCCCGGACATCTACCACCGCGGCACCGTGCACCGCGATGTCTACTCGCTGTACGCGATCGTCCGCCAGGGCAACTCCGGCGGCCCGCTGCTCACCCCTGAGGGCAAGGTGTACGGCGTGGTCTTCGCGAAGTCCCTCGACGACGCCGACACCGGTTACGCGCTCACCGCGGACGAGATCCAGGACGACATCGCCGCGGGCCGTACCGCGAACCAGCAGGTGGACAGCGACAGCTGCGCGCTGTGAGCCCTGGCGGGGTCAGCCGCGGGGGTGGCGCAGGCGTACCGAGACCCAGCGGGCCCGGCGGCGCAGAATGCGCGGAATGCCCACCCTGAGGTCGGTGCCCGCGATTTGCGGCGCGGTTCCGGCCCGGTGGGGGCTCAGGGCGTTGCCCGAGCGGCGATTGCGTGCTGCGTCACTGTAGTCGTGCGTCCAGCCCATACCCCGACGTCTGCCCCTGCCCCAAGGTCGATAACCGCCCCCAGGGCCCCCAATTGGCCTATGCGCCGGGCAATTGGCTGTTCATAGAACAGGCGTTCAGATCCGGATACCGGGCGCGTCGGAACGGTCACCGATCGGGTTCGGGATCCTTCAGCCAATTGACCAGCTCCGCGGAGAACGCGACCGGGTCCTCCTCGTGTGGGAAGTGTCCGAGGCCGTCGAACAGGCGCCAGCGGTACGGGGCTTCGACGTACTCCCCGGAACCGGCCGCGCTGCGGGTGCGCATCACCGGGTCGAGCGAGCCGTGCAGATGCAGGGTCGGCACCCGGACCGGTCGCTTCATGCGCCGGTTGAACTGGATGCCGTCCGGACGGGCCATCGAGCGGACCATCCAGCGGTACGGCTCGATCGAGCAGTGCGCGGTGGAGGGGATGCACATAGCGCGGCGGTACATGTCCACTGTGTCGTCCTCCGGCAGCCGCGGCCCGGACCAGTCCCGGACGAGCCGGCCCACCAGCGCTCCGTCGTCGGCGGTGAACTGACGCTCCGGGATCCAGGGGCGCTGGAAGCCCCAGATGTAGGAACCCGCGGTCGACTGCTTGACGTCGGAGAGCATCGCCGAGCGCCACCGCCGCGGATGCGGCATGGACGCGACCGCGAGCCGCCGCACCAGCTTGGGGCGCATCACGGCCGCCGTCCACGCCAGATAGCCGCCCAGGTCGTGGCCGACGAGGGCGGCGTCCGGCTCGCCGAGGGAGCGGATCACTCCGGTGATGTCGAGCGCAAGGTTGGCGGGGTCGTAACCGCGCGGGGTGCGGTCGCTGCCACCGACACCGCGCAGGTCCATGGCGACGGCCCGGAACCCGGCGTCGGCGAGCGCCGGCAGCTGGTGCCGCCAGGTCCACCAGAACTGCGGGAAGCCGTGCAGGAGCAGGACCAGCGGCCCGTCACCCATCTCGGCGATATGGAAGCGCGCACCATTGGCCGCGACGTCCCGATGGGTCCAGGGACCATCGAGACGTACGACCGAGGCGGGTTGCGCCGTAGGGGTGGGGGCCGGGTCCGTCATGACGTCGAGCGTGCCACAGCCTCGATGGCGGCGGGCGACCGGTCCTCCAGGGCCGGCGCCGGACGCGGGTGCGGCTTGGCCTTCTGCAGGACGCCCGCGGTCTCCTTCACCGACGCGGCGACCTTCTGCGGGCCCTTGCCCTTCTTGGCCTTCTTCGCGAAGGCGACGCCGACGAGCGCGAGGGCGACGGCGATGAGGACGTTCGCCGCGAAGGACAGCAGGAAACAGAGGGCGAGATTCCAGTCGCTCCAGGTCCGAATGCCGTACGCCAGCGCGAAGTTGAGCATCGGCAGGGAGAACACCAGCACGGCGCCCGCCACCATGAACGCGCCGCCGCTGGTCGCGCCGCGCTTGACGTCCTGCTTGAGCTGCGCCTTGGCCAGCGCGATCTCGTCGTGCACCAGCGCCGACATCTCGGTCGTCGCCGAGGCGAACAGCTGGCCGATGCTGCGTTCGGCGCCGACCGGGCTGCCGTCGGGTGCGCTCATCGCGTTCTCCCTCTTCTGACCATGTGGGTGAGGTCTCGACTTTTGTACCGTCCCGTCAGATCATGCCCGACGGTCGTTCTCCTCGCCTGCCCCGCCCGCCACTTCGGCAGGCCGCTCGCGCTCTGCGGACTTCAGTTCGGCGAGCCTGCGGTGCTCGGCGGCCTTGGCGTCATGGATGGCGGCCATTCGCAGGTGGTACTCCGGATCGTCCTCCTCGTAGATGTCCGGGACGCCGGAGAGGTCCTCGTCGCGCTCCTCCGCCTCGATCATCCGGCGGTAGCGACTGTTCCGTATCTTCAGCAGCACGGTCGCCAGGGTCGCCGCGATCAGGGAGCCCAGCAGGACGGCCGCCTTGACCTCGTCCGTCAGGGTGGCGTCGCCCTCGAAGGCGAGCTCGCCGATGAGCAGCGAGACGGTGAAGCCGATGCCGGCCAGGGTCGCCACCGCGAAGACATCCGCCCAGGCCAGATCATCGCTGAGAGCGGCCCTGGTGAAGCGGGCGGTGAGCCACGTACCGCCGAAGATGCCGAGCGCCTTGCCGATGACGAGTCCGAGGACGACGCCCAGGGTCTCCGGCCGGGTGAACACCTCGCCGATCGCTCCGCCGGAGACGGCGACACCGGCATTGAACAGGGCGAACAGCGGCACGGCCAGGCCCGCCGAGAACGGCCGGACCAGGTGCTCGATGTGCTCGCCGGGGGAGTGCTGCTCGCCTTCGTGCCGGGCGCAGCGCAGCATCAGGCCCATGGCGACACCGGCGATGGTGGCGTGGACGCCGCTGTTGTACATCAGCGCCCAGATGACGAGCGCGAGCGGGACGTAGACGTACCAGCCGCGTACGCCCTTGCGCAGCAGCAGCCAGAAGACGGCCAGGCCGAGGAAGGCGCCACCGAGCGCGGCGAAGTCGAGGTCGTCGGTGAAGAAGACCGCGATGATCAGGATGGCGAAGAGGTCGTCGACGACGGCGAGGGTGAGCAGGAAGGCGCGCAGCGCGCTCGGCAGGGAGGTGCCGATGACAGCGAGCACGGCGAGCGCGAAGGCGATGTCGGTGGCGGTGGGCACGGCCCAGCCGCTCAGGGAGCCATCGCCGGTGATGTTGGTGAGGGTGTAGACGAGCGCCGGTACGGCCATCCCGCACAGCGCGGCCACCACCGGCAGTACGGCGGCCTTGGGGTCCCGGAGATCACCGGCGACCAGCTCACGCTTGAGCTCGATCCCGGCGACGAAGAAGAAGATCGCGAGCAGCCCGTCGGCGGCCCAGTGCTCGATCGACAGGTCGAGGCCAAGGGCCTCGGGCCCGATGTGGAAGTGGCTGACGGTGTCGTAGCTGTCCCCCAGTGCGGGGGTGTTCGCCCAGATCAGCGCAGTGATGGCGGCGACGAGCAGCAGCACACCACCGACGGTCTCGGTGCGCAGCGCGTCCGCGACGAAGGTCCGCTCGGGCAGGGACAGCCGTCCGAAGACCTTGCGCGGGGTGTGGGGCGCGGACACGGTGACCTCCGGAGCGTGGGCAGCACGAATACTTGCCGACCAGACTTCCCGGCGCACCTTGAGGGGCATTGCGTTTTGTTTAGCTTACCTAAAGTGTGGCCGGGAGGCATACGGGGGCCCACGGTGAACGCGAAAGGAGCGCCCGGCGTCGGGCGCTCCTCTCGCGATCGGGGGAGGTCAGTCCTCGCTCGGTGCCGCCGGGAGCTTGGCCTGGATGAGGTCCATGACCGTGGAGTCCGTCAGCGTCGTGACGTCTCCCAGCTCGCGGTTCTCGGCGATGTCCCGCAGCAGTCGGCGCATGATCTTGCCGGAACGGGTCTTCGGCAGCTCCGCCACCGGCAGGATCCGCTTCGGTTTGGCGATCGGCCCGAGCGTGGCGCCCACGTGGTTGCGCAGCTCCGCCACCAGGCCCTCGGTCTCCGCCGCCGTACCGCGAAGGATCACGAAGGCCACGATCGCCTGCCCGGTGGTCTCGTCCGCCGCGCCGACGACGGCCGCCTCGGCGACCGACGGGTGCGACACGAGCGCCGACTCCACCTCGGTGGTGGAGATGTTGTGGCCGGACACCAGCATCACGTCGTCCACCCGGCCCAGCAGCCAGATGTCGCCGTCGTCGTCCTTCTTGGCGCCGTCCCCGGCGAAGTACTTGCCCTCGAAGCGCGACCAGTACGTGTCGATGAACCGCTGGTCGTCACCCCAGATGGTGCGCAGCATCGACGGCCACGGCTCGGTGAGGACCAGGTAGCCGCCACCGCCGTCGGGCACCTCGTTCGCCTCGTCGTCGACGACCGTCGCGGAGATACCGGGCAGCGGCGTCTGCGCCGAGCCGGGCTTGGTCTCGGTGACGCCGGGCAGCGGCGAGATCATCATCGCGCCGGTCTCGGTCTGCCACCAGGTGTCCACGATCGGGGTGCGGTCGCCGCCGATGTGCTTGCGGTACCAGATCCACGCCTCGGGGTTGATCGGCTCGCCCACCGAGCCGAGCACGCGCAGGCTGCCGAGGTCGAACTTCGCGGGGATGTCGTCGCCCCACTTCATGAACGTACGAATGGCTGTGGGTGCCGTGTAGAGGATCGTCACCCCGTACTTCTGCACGATCTCCCAGAACCGGCCCTGGTGCGGGGTGTCCGGCGTGCCCTCGTACATGACCTGGGTGGCGCCGTTGGCGAGCGGTCCGTAGACGATGTACGAGTGCCCGGTGACCCAGCCGACGTCGGCGGTGCACCAGTACACGTCGGTCTCCGGCTTGAGGTCGAAGACGGCGTGGTGGGTGTAGGACGCCTGGGTGAGGTAGCCGCCGGAGGTGTGCAGGATGCCCTTCGGCTTACCGGTGGTCCCCGAGGTGTAGAGGATGAACAGCGGGTGCTCGGCCTCGAAGGCCTCCGGTGTGTGCTCGGCGCTCTGCCGCCCGACGATGTCGTGCCACCACACGTCCCGGCCCTCGTCCCAGGCGACCTCCTGGCCGGTGCGCTGGACCACGAGCACATGCTCGACGTTGTCGACCTTGGCGATGGCCCCGTCCACGGCCGGCTTCAGCGCGGACGGCTTGCCCCGCCGGTAGCCGCCGTCGGAGGTGATCACCACCTTGGCGTCGGCGTCCTGGATACGGGTCGCGAGCGCGTCGGCGGAGAAACCGCCGAAGACGACCGAGTGCGCGGCGCCGATCCGGGCGCACGCGAGCATCGCCACGGCCGTCTCGGGGATCATCGGCATGTAGACGGCGACCCGGTCGCCCTTCCGCACTCCCAGCTCCAGCAGCGCGTTGGCCGCCCTGGAGACCTCGTCCTTGAGTTCGGCGTAGGTGATGGCGCGGCTGTCGCCGGGCTCCCCCTCGAAGTGGATGGCGACCCGGTCCCCGAGCCCGGCCTCCACATGCCGGTCCACGCAGTTGTAGGCGACATTGAGCTCGCCGTCCTTGAACCATTTCGCGAACGGCGGATTCGACCAGTCCAGCGTCTGAGTCGGCTCCTTGGCCCAGGTCAGCCGACGGGCCTGCTCGGCCCAGAAGCCGAGCCTGTCAGCCTTGGCCTGTTCATACGCCTCCGCGGTGACGTTGGCGTGCGCGGCCAGGTCGGCGGGGGGTGCGAACCTGCGCTCTTCCTTGAGCAGGTTGGCCAGGCTTTCGTTGCTCACGACATCTCCCTTTCCCAGGGTGTCCGTTGTGTCCCAGGCCACAGCTCATCAGACCCGAGGGCCCGATGACAAGGGCCGACGGGAAATTGGTTTAGACCTGTGTGCGGCTCTGTGTGTGGCTCTGTCCACGGCCGTTCTCCGGCAGTCGGCGTCATCCGTACCCACGGACGCTGACCAGGCAGAGTTCAGGCTCTGTAACGCCTTTCACACTCCGGGTCCCGGGCCGGGTCCGCCCTCAGGCCGACAGGTCCGCCGTCCCTACGTGATCGAACACCTGGTCCTCGTCGGCGCCGGTGAGCAGGTACGCCTGTGCCTCACCCACGTGGAAGTACATCCCGTGCAGCTCCAGCGCCCCCTTCCGCAGCGCCCGGGACACCGACTCATGGGCCCGCAGATGCTCCAACTGCTGGACCACATTGGTCAGACAGAGCTGCTCGACCGCGTCGGCCGGTGCCCGCCCCGCCAGTCGCGGCCACGGCCGGCTCTCGTCGGCCATGCGCTCCAGGCTCGGCATCCCGTGCCGCAGCCACCGCCTGAGCGGCGTCCGCGCGCCGCCCGGCTCGGAGTTGAGCAGCGCCTGCATGGCCCCGCATCCCGAGTGCCCGCACACCGTGATGGAGCGCACCTCCAGCACGTCCACCGCGTACTCGATCGCGGCCGCCACCGAGTCGTCCCCGCTCTCCTCACCGGGCTGGGGACACCTCTCCGCGTCGGCCGGGGGAGGAACGAGGTTGCCCACATTGCGCACCACGAACAGGTCGCCGGGACCACTCGAGGTGATCATCGAGGTGACCAGACGCGAGTCGGCACAGGTGAGGAACAGCTGCGAGGGCCGCTGTCCCTCCCGCGCCAGCCGGGCCAGCTCGCCGCGCACCAGCGGTGCGGTGTTGCGCTGGAACGTGCTGATGCCACGCGCCAGTTCATGCCCACTGGGACCGTGGGCGTGCCTGGGCGCACCGGCTGCGGTCTTTCCGCCGGAGCCGCCCGCACCCGACTGCGCGTCGGGCGTCGGCGCGAGGTGGGGCTCCTCGCACTGGTGGTTGCGCCAGGGCGTCCAGGGGCGGCACCGGCAGCCGGTGGGAGCGGCCGGTTCGGCGGATCCAGGTTCGGTGTGCGCGGTGGTGGGAGCCCCGGGTTCGGCGATCCGGAGTCCCGCGCGGCGGCCGGTCAGCTCGACGGAGCCGCCCCGCGCGGTGTGCGCGTTCTGCCAGTCCTGGAGCGTCTCGTACGCCGCGTGGTCCATGAAGGACCCGTCCAACTCCACGACGGCAGGCGTCCCTTGGGGTACGTGATGCAGGGCGCGGCTGAGCCGCGGGACCGCGAGGAATGTCAACTGGCCTCGGACATGGACGTGATGGACTCCTTCCTTCTCGTCGTGGGTGATACGGGTGCGGGTGAGGCGGTGCAGGGAGACGGCGACGGCGGTGGCGATCCCCAGCGTCACGCCCTCCAGGACGCCGAGGAAGACCACGCCGACGGTGGTGACGGCGTAGACCGGCACTTCTCGGTGGCGGGTCACCGTGCGGATGTGGTGCAGGGACACCATCTGGATGCCGACGGCCATCACCAGGGCGGCGAGCGAGGCGAGCGGGATGAGCTCCAGGATCGGGACCATCAGCAGCGCGGCGACTATTACGAGAACGCCTTGCAGCATTGTGGAGTTCCGGCTCACGGCACCGGATTTCACATTCGCCGCGCTGCGCACCGCGACTCCGGTGACCGGCAGTCCGCCGAGCGCCCCCGAGACGATGTTCGCCGCTCCCTGGCCGCGCAGCTCCCGGTCGAGGTCGGCGCGCGGCAGGGGTGGCGCCTCCTTACGGGCGGCGACCAGCTTGTCCACGGCCACCGCGGACAGCAGCGACTCGACGCCCGCGACCAGCGTGACGGTCAGCACGGCGGCGACGATCCCGGCCACGGGCCCCTCCGGCAACCCCGCCAGGGAGTGACTGCTCCAGGACGGAAGATCGACCTGGGGCAGGCGCAGCCCGGACAGGGCCACGACCGCGGTGGCGGCCACCACCGCCGCGAGGGCCGCCGGGACCAGCCGCGCAACTCGCCCGATCCGGCCCGGGATACGCGGCCATACGAGCAGTACGGCCAAGGTCAGGACGCTCATGGAGAGAGCGGCCGGATGCGGATCGGCCAGTTGGGCGGGCAGTTCGCGGACATTGTCGGGGACGGAGCTGTGGGGTGTGCCGCCGAGGACGATGTGCAGCTGGGCGACGGCGATGGTGACACCGATGCCGGCGAGCATGCCGTGCACGATGGCGGGGCTGACGGCGAGAGCGGTGCGCGCCACGCGCAGGCAGCCGAGGCCGAGTTGGGCGAGTCCGGCGAGGACGGTGATGGCGCAGGTCGTGCGCCAGCCGTAGCGCTGGATGAGGTCGGCGGTGACCACCGTGAGACCGGCGGCCGGGCCGCTGACCTGGAGCGGAGAGCCGCCGAACCGGCCGACTACGAGCCCGCCGACGGCGGCGGCGACGAGCCCGGACTGGAGGGGCGCGCCGGTGGCGAGGGCGATGCCGAGGGACAGCGGCAGGGCGATCAGGAAGACGGCGATCGACGCGGACACATCGGCGCCGGCCGGCCGGAAGCGGCGGGGACGGGTGGGTGGCGGACTGTGGAACTGGTGTTCGCGCTCGGTTCGAGTGGGGTCGGTGGCGCGGGCGGGGACGCAGGCTGGCATGGGGTTCCCGTCTCCTCCGGGGCAGCGCGGTCGCGGATCTGGTGGTCCCCCGTCCGGATGGCGGGGGCGGGTCGCGGCCGTGGGTCACGGCATGCAGTGGCGGGATGAATCAACGCTCAGTAAACGGATCGTAATGCAGAGTAAAGGGCGAGCATAGAGTTTCCGGGCAAATGGGCGAATAACTCACTCGGAGGGGTGAAGCGGCTCTTTGATCGGCTTGTCGTACTAATTCCTTCTCAGTCCCGTGCGACCTTTGGCGGCGCTGTCGGCGCTTATCCGGCAGATCACCAGAAAACGCCCCCGTTCAGCGTTGGCCTGAGAGAAGGAAGTAGGTGGGCGGAACATGGCCGCCACCCAGAGGATCGCCGCGGGCGCCGTGGTCGCCGCGGTCTGTGCCGCATCACTCGCCGGCTGCACGAGCGACAGCGGCGGTGCCAAGGCAGGGGCCCCCGGCCCGCAGAGGGCGAAGCCGGCCCAGGGTCCGCCCAAGAGCGCGGTCCGCCTGATCGGCGACGGCTCCACCTCATACACCGGAGCCCAGCCGCATCTGCCCAGGCCCGAGCGTCTGAAGCCGGGTCAGAAACCCCCGCAGTTCGTGGTGTTCTCCTGGGACGGGGCGGGCGAGGACGGGCAGAAGCTGTTCTCCCACTTCCGCGAGGTCGCCAAGGCCAACAACGCGACGATGACGTACTTCCTCAGCGGTGTGTACATGCTCCCCGAGCACAAGCGCGATCTGTACCGGCCGCCGCAGCACTCGCCGGGCCGCTCCGACATCGGCTTCAACGACGAGCAGGGCATCGCCGACACCGTCAAGCAGCTGCGCGGGGCGTGGCTGGAGGGCAACGAGATCGGCACCCATTTCAACGGCCACTTCTGCGGCAAGGGCGGCGGGGTCGGTGAATGGTCGATCCAGGAATGGAAGGACGAGATCGCCCAGGCGAAGCTGTTCGTGAAGTCCTGGAAGACCACCACCGGCATGAAGAACGCCTCACCGCTGCCCTTCGACTACGACAAGGAGCTCATCGGCGCCCGCACGCCCTGTCTTGAGGGCCAGAAGAACTTCATGCAGGCGGCCCGTGAGCTGGGTTTCCGCTACGACACCAGCGGCGTCAACGACCAGGTCTGGCCGAAGAAGAAGGAAGGCCTGTGGGACCTGTCGATGCAGCTCGTGCCGTTTCCAGGGCACACCTTCGAGCAGCTGGCCATGGACTACAACTTCATGGTCAACCAGTCCGGCACCACCAGCCAGGGTGACCCCGACAAGTACGACTTCTGGGGCGACCAGATGCGCGACGGCCTCCTCCAGGGCTTCCGCCGGGCCTACGACGGCAACCGCGCGCCCCTGATCATCGGCAACCACTTCGAGTCCTGGAACGGCGGCACCTATATGCGGGCCGTCGAGGAGGTCATCGAGAACGTGTGCACCAAGGCCGAGGTGCGCTGTGTCTCCTTCCGTCAGCTCGCGGACTGGCTGGACGCCCAGGACCCGAAGGTGCTGGCCAAGCTGACCACCCTGAAGGTCGGCGAGGCCCCGAAGCAGGGCTGGGCGTCCTTCCTGTCGGACCGCCCGGCCCCGGCTCCCAAGGGCGTCCCCGGGGCGCCGACGGCCAGGCGGTAGCGCCCCCTCACGCGGGAGCGGCGACGCTCTCGCCGAGCACGAAGGAGGGGTCGACCTGCGCGGCCAGGTCGACCCCGGTCCGCTCGTTCCCCCACGACTGCGCGTTCTTCAGGTGGAAGTGCACCATCTGGCGTGTGTAGCGCTCCCAGTCCCGGACCTCGTACGTGGCGTCCACGGCCTCCCGCAACCGGTGCAGGGCGCGGCGGTTGGCCTCCTCCAGGAGCTCGAACCGGGGCGGTCGGCCCTTCTCCATGGAGCGCACCCAGTCCGAGTGCCCGACCGTGACGAGCAGGTCGTCCCCCGCCTCCGCGCGCAGGAAGTCGAGGTCCTCCTGGCCGTGCACCTTGTTGCCGACGACCTTCAGCTCGACGCCGAAGTCGCGGGCGTACTCCTTGTACTGGCGATAGACGGAGATCCCCTTCCGGGTCGGCTCGGCGACGAGGAACGTCATGTCGAAGCGGGTGAACATGCCGGAGGCGAAGGAGTCCGAGCCGGCGGTCATGTCGACCACGACGTACTCGTCGCGCCCGTCCACCAGGTGGTTCAGGCACAGCTCCACCGCTCCCGTCTTGGAGTGGTAGCAGGCGACCCCCAGGTCGGCGTCGGTGAAGGGGCCGGTGACCATCAAACGGACGGCGCCGCCGTCGAGTTCCACCGGCCGGGCGCAGGCGTCGTAGACCGGATTCTCCTCGCACACCCGCAGCAGCCGGGAGCCCTCACCGGGCGGAGTCGTCTTGATCATCGTCTCGGCGGACGCGATCCGCGGGTTCGAGCCGCGCAGATAGTCCTTGATCAGCGGAAGCCGGTCGCCCATCGCGGGCAGCGCGGCCGCCTCGGGCTCGTCGAGGCCGAGCGCGGCCCCCAGATGCTGATTGATGTCGGCGTCGATCGCGACCACCGGCCTCCCGGCCGCCGCGAGATGCCGGATGAACAGGGAGGACAGGGTGGTCTTGCCGCTGCCGCCCTTCCCTACGAAAGCAATTTTCATGTTCAGTAAGGTAGGGCGCGTCCGGCGCGGGGGCGGATAAACGTGAAGAAGGCCACTCGATCGTGGGGTGGGGCCCTGGGATGCGTAATGTCGTACTCATGAGTACGACAGGCGCGACCGCCGATCCGCTCGCGGCCCTGGGCGCGCTGCCCGGTGTGGCCGAGTCCGTGGAGTCCGTGCGCAAGGCCGTGGACCGGGTCTACGGACACCGGATCATGCGCCGCCGCAGCACCGAGATCACCTCCGAGGCGGCGCTGCGCGGCGCCCGTGGCTCGGCGGCGCTGTCCGGCGCCGACTGGGCCCTGGAAGAGGTGCGCAGGCGCACCGACTTCAGCGGGGACGACGAGGCACGCACCATGGGCGCCGCTCTGCGGCTGACCGCGGAGGCGGGCCAACTGCTGTCCATCTGGCGGCAGTCGCCGCTGCGCGTGCTGGCCCGGCTGCACCTGGTGGCCGCGGCGACCAACGGCCCCGAAGTCGGGCGACCGCGTCAGGCGGGCGAGCCGGTCGACGAGCCGCTGATCGAGTTGCCGCTGCCGAGCGCCGACGAGGTCCACGGCCGGCTGGACGGCTTGTCCGAGCTGATCATCGCGGGCGGGTCCGCCCCGGCGCTGGTGACCGCCGCGGTGGTGCACGGCGAACTGCTGGCGCTGCGTCCGTTCACCTCCCACAACGGCCTGGTCGCGCGCGCGGCCGAGCGCATCGTGCTGGTGGGCAGCGGTCTCGACCCGAAGTCGGTCTGCCCGTCGGAGGTCGGCTACGGCGAACTCGGCCGCGCGGCCTACCTCGAGGCGCTCGACGGGTACGTCTCCGGCACTCCCGAGGGCATGGCCGCCTGGATCGCCCACTGCGGCAAGGCGGTCGAGCTGGGCGCGCGCGAATCGACGGCGGTGTGCGAGGCGCTCCAGCGCGGAGCGGCGTAGAAGCCCGCGGAAAAGGGTTGCGGCGGTACGAGAATTCGTACCGCCGCTGGCATGTTCACCGGGTTACCAAGCGTCCTCGATATGTTGCCCATCAGGTCGGGGACTTTGCCCGTCACCTGGTGTGGCTGGCCCGTAATCGACGGGTCGACGTCGCGTGGGTGCCCGGTGTTCATGCTCGGTCCGTGGGGCCAATTGCGTTTTGAAGGTGATCCTCTCGGATGTCCTTGGTCTCGCGGGCCGTTGACTCCTTTCTACTCCGGCTCCGGAGCAAGCGGAAGGCCTGGCCGCGGTTCTTTACTTTTGGGTTCAAACAGGAGTTAAACGGGCGGCGACCTGTCGAACTGCTCCCAGGGGCGGCGTCGGCGCAGGTCAGACGATCGCGGTACGGCGCCGACTGGCGTACCAGACGAGGCCCGCGGTGGCCGCGGCCGCCCCTATGGCGGCCGCCGCGACGAGCACCGGACGGGCCGGGACGGAGAGCGCGGGCAGCCGCTGCTTGAGCCGCACCGGGCGGTGGAAGTCGAGAATCGGCCACCCGCGCGCGAGGGCCTCGCGGCGCAGCGCGCGGTCCGGGTTCACGGCGTGCGGGTGGCCGACTGACTGGAGCATCGGCACATCGGTCGCCGAGTCGCTGTAGGCGTAGCAGCGGGAGAGGTCGTACCCCTCGGAGGCGGCGAGCTCCTTGATGGCCTCGGCCTTCGTCGGGCCGTACGCGTAGTACTCCACCTCGCCGGTGAAGCAGCCGTCGTCGCCCACGACCATGCGGGTGGCCACCACGCGGTCGGCGCCGAGCAGTTCGCCGATGGGCTCCACCACCTCCGCGCCCGACGTGGACACGATCACGACATCGCGGCCGGCGGTGTGGTGCTCCTCGATGAGGGAGGCAGCCTCGTCGTAGATGATCGGGTCGATCAGGTCGTGCAGGGTCTCGGCGACGATCTCCTTGACCTGCTGGACGTTCCAGCCACGGCACAGCGCGGAGAGGTACTGGCGCATGCGCTCCATCTGGTCGTGGTCGGCGCCGCCCGCGAGGAACACGAACTGGGCATAGGCGGTCCGCAAGACGGCCCGGCGGTTGATCAGTCCGCCTTGGTAGAACGACTTGCTGAAGGTGAGCGTGCTCGACTTCGCAATGACCGTCTTGTCCAGGTCAAAGAAGGCCGCTGTGCGGGGCAAGGAGTGGTTTTCCACGACCCCGAGCATAGGCGCAGCCCATTCGGCGTAAGGTGGGGCGCGTGGGTTTGCCTGAGAGGGCTCTCGGGTACACCATGGAAGTCACGGATCGTTCGCGACCGTGCTAACCCGGTCCGACTCCTCCCCCCCCGAGTCGGCCGTGGGGACGACCCCCGCTCTCCCCCCCGGCGGGGGTCGTCGCATGTCCGAACGGTTTTTCTCTCTTTTCCAGTGGCCGGGAGGCCTGAGTGAGGCGGCTCTGGCCGCCTCACTCGTCATGCCCATGATCCGTCACTGTGAGTAGTTGCAACGCTGCTCTGCGGAAGTCGTACGGGATCAGTACAGGCATCACCGGTATGGGTGACGGCGTTATTCACAACCGCCGAGTTGTCCACAGTTATCGACCAAGATCCACACGATTTCCGGCATCGCCGCACCGTGATTCCAACGCGTCCCGCCGGAGCCGACTTCATGGCCGGTTCCGGTTAGTCGGGCGTGTTTGGCCGGTTCGTATCGGCCGCTCATATGGAGACCGGTCGCCGGTTCTTCACACGTTTGGGAATCGCGGGGCCGCAGGGGCTGCGCGAGAGATGCAGCGATGGGGGAGACATGGCCGCAGCCGCCACACAGGAACCGCCGCCCGCCGCCTCGGGACGGCCCGGCGCACCGCTGATCGTCACCGAGGACGCCGACCTGCTGGACGACCTGCTGCGCCTGTGCGCGGCAGCGGGCGCCACACCAGAGGTCCATCACGGCATCCCGGAGCCGCGCGGCAACTGGGAGGCCGCACCGCTGGTCCTGGTCGGCGATGACGCCGCACGCCGGGTGCGCGGCGCCGCCCGCAGACGCGGAGTGGTGCTGGTCGGCCGGGACCAGGACGACTCCGGGGTCTGGCGGCGGGCCGTCGAGATCGGCGCCGACCATGTCCTGATGCTCCCGGACGGGGAGCAGTGGCTGGTCGACCGCATCGCCGACGTGGCCGAGGGCGTGGGCCGACCCGCCCTCACCGTCGGCGTGATCGGCGGACGAGGCGGCGCGGGGGCGTCCACGCTCGCGTGCGCCCTCGCCGTCACCTCCGCGCGGGAGGGACTGCGCACCCTGCTCGTGGACGCCGATCCACTGGGCGGCGGACTCGACGTACTCCTCGGCGGCGAGACGGCCGAGGGGCTGCGCTGGCCTGCTTTCGCCGCCTCACGCGGGCGGGTCGGCGGCGGCGCCCTGGAGGAGTCGCTGCCTCGGCTGCACTCGCTGCGGGTGCTCAGCTGGGACCGCGGGGACTGCGTCGCCGTCCCACCACAGGCCGTACGGGCCGTGCTGGCCGCCGCCCGACGCCGGAGCGGCACGGTCGTCGTAGACCTGCCACGCCGGATCGACGACGGCGTCGCCGAGGTGCTCGCCCAGCTCGACCTCGGCATCCTCGTCGTCCCCGCCGAACTGCGCGCCGTCGCGGCCGCCGGGCGCGTGGCCTCCGCGGTCCGGATGGTGCTCGGGGATCTGCGCGTGGCGGTACGCGGGCCGTACGCGCCCGGCCTCGACGACCGCGAGGTGGCCCGGCTGCTCGGACTGCCGCTGGCCGGAGAGGTACCGGTCGAATCCGGACTGCGCCGCCCGCACGAGAGCAAGGCCCCGCCCGCCGCGGCCGGACGCGGTCCGCTGGCGCGCTTCTGCCGGGAGTTCTGGGAGCGGGCGCTGCTGGAGGCGGGGACCGCATGAGCACATACCTGGGACAGGAGCCGCTCGCCACCGGAACCGACATGACACCGGCCCTCCTCGACGGCGTGCGACGCAGGCTCGCGGAGAGCGGGGCCGAGCCGACCCCCGCGCGCGTGGCGCAGGCGCTGCGCGAACAGGGACGGGTGCTCGGGGACGCCGAAGTCCTCGGTGCCGCGGAGCAGTTGCGGTCCGAACTCGTCGGCAGCGGACCACTGGAACCGCTGCTCGCCGACCCGTCGGTGACCGATGTGCTGGTCTCGGCGCCGGACCGGATCTGGGTGGACCGCGGCGGCGGACTTGAGCTGACCGGCGTCCGCTTCCCCGACGCGGCGGCCGTACGACGGCTCGCGCAGCGGCTGGCCGCGGTGGCCGGGCGACGCCTCGACGACGCGCGGCCCTGGGCCGACGCCCGGCTGCCCGACGGTACCCGGCTGCACGCCGTGCTGCCCCCGGTGGCCGTCGGCTGCGCCTGCCTGTCCCTGCGGGTCGTACGGCCGCGTGCGTTCACGCTCGACGAACTCGTGGCGGCGGGCACGGTGCCGCCGGGCGGGGACCGGGTGCTGCGGGCGCTGGTCGAGGCGCGGCTGTCCTTCCTCATCAGCGGCGGCACCGGCAGCGGCAACCCGAATCTATGACTGTGACTCCCCTAAATGGATCTTGCTCGACGGGGCTTCGGAGATAGCGAAAACCCGCCTTTGACCTGGGGGTTTGTAGGCAGATTCTGCGATTTCCGTGATCGCCTTCGAATCGAAGGTGAGGGCATGGAGCGGCCCCGGTCGGCGACGGGGGATGCCGGCCGGGGCCGCGGGGGACGCCTGCCCCCATCGGGGCGGGGGCGGGCGAGGCTCAGTGGCGCAGGGATACCTGCGTGGTCTGGACGGGGACCGGCCTGCACGGCTTGGTGTGCTGGTACAGGGTGGCTCCGGCGGCGGACGGCGACATCTTGTCGACCTCGGTGTACTGCTCGCCGTCCTTGATGGACCTGTCGCAGCAGATGCAGATCTTGATCACGGGGTGCCTTCCTGACTGTCCTTCTTCGGGGGGCGTCGCCTCGGGGGCCGTGGCCGCTTCGGGCAGCGAGGTCCGCACTCGTACACCTCGATGTCGAGGACGTGGACCCCGCTGCTTCCCCGCGAGATTCCGGCGCTGCGCGCGCCGCCCATCAGCGACTTGTTGCACCAGCAGCACCGCCAGCCGGAGTGCTGCGCGTAGTTCAGCTGGTCGACTGGCGGCGGCTTGGGCTTCCACGTCATCGCCGCGCCCCTAACTGCGCCCACAGCCCGCACTCGTCGGCGGTGAGCCCGACGAGGTTGGCGAGGCCGTTGACGATCTGCCAGCCGGGGCCGTGGCTGTGGATGAGGGGTAGCGGGTCGGATCCTTGTGCGGTGATGCGGATGCGGGAGCCGGCAGTCGAGAGGGTCATCTCGATGACGGGGGCACCTGAGCCGAGGACGGCGACGTACAGCTCGTTCGCGATGAGCGGGGCGTCGGGGTGCCTCACGCGGCCGGCCGTCCACAGTCGGACGTGGCGTGCCTCGATGGGCTCGGCCTTGAACGCCTTTTGCCACGTATGACCCGACTCGGGCATGACTGTCCCCCGGATTGCGACGGTTTCCGGATACGGGTAGTGCTTATCCGTATCCAGATTGTCGCGGTGATTGGCGCCGGTCAAGCGGGACGGGAGAGTATGTGTATCCGGATTGAGTGATCGGTCGAAATGGGGGTGTCTCGGTGGCACAGCCTGAGTACCTGCGGATCGCCGCCGACCTGCGGCGCCGCATCTCCTCCGGCGAGTTCGAACCCGGCGGCAAGATCCCGACAATCCCCGAACTGTGCACCGAGTACGGCGTATCCGAGGCCCCAGTCCGCAACGCGCTGCGCCTGCTCGCCAGCGAGGGCCTCACCGAAAGCCGGGCCCGCGCAGGCACGCGCGTGCGCCCGCGGCCGCCGATCCACCGCATGGCCGCCGACCGGTACCGGTCCACGCAGGGCGCCAAGTCGACGCCGTACACGAAGGATCAGGGCATTGGCTGGTCGGAGTACCGGCTCGACAAGCGATTCGTACAGGTGGAGGCGGACGCCGAGATGGCCGCGCTGTTCGAGTGCGAGGTGGGCGAGGAACTCCTCGCTCGGCACTTCGTGTTCTACGACAACGACCAGCCGACCCAGATGTCCACGAGCTACGTGCGCTGGTCGGACGTCGCGGGTACGCCGGTCGCCGACCCGATCAACGAGCCGTGGCCGGGCGGCACTCGGGCGCAGATGGCAAGCCTCGGCATCCGCGTCACCACCATCACGGAGTCGTTCACCGCGGGCATGCCCACCGAATTGGAGGCGGCGACCCTGCGCATCGGCTCCGGGGTGCCCGTGCTGCGGTACACGCGGCGGCACATCGCCGACACCGGACGTGTGGTCGAGGTCGCCCATCCGATCGTGCGGCGCGGGGACACCACCATCGTCGACTTCCGCATCGAGCTGGACGACTGATCGGGGTGTCCGCCGTCGTGGACACCCCTGGACACACAAAAGCGGCCCCGCCCTCCCGAAGGAGAGCGGGGCCGCGGTCAACGGGCGAAGAGGGCGACGGCGCCCGTGGCGGCGCCGGCGACACCGGCGAGGACGCCGATGGTGGGCATGGGCCAGCGGGCCCGTTCGAGGGTGCGGATCCTGAGCTCGTGGTCCTGGACGTCCTGCCGGATGTCCTTCGCCTCGTCGAGGAAGTTGTCCACCTTCGATTCGATGCGGCCGACCGTCTGAGCCAGGTCCCTCACCTCCTGGTACATCTGGGCGTTGCTGATGTAGACGCCCGCGTCCGGGGTCGTCATCAGCCGTCCTTTCTGGCCTGCCTGTTGGGCACAGCCCAGGTGCAGCCGAGCGCGGCGAGCACGGCGATCAGCGCCGCCCATCCCTCGGCGGCCGATACGGCGTCGTCGGTGACGGCGACGGACAGCGAGCCCGCGCCCGCGGCGACGGCGGACACGGCCGCCTTGGCGTACTTCGAGATCCTCATGCTCGGGACTCCTTCTCCAGCGCGGTGACGCGCTTCTCCAGTGCGGTCAGCCGCTCCTCGACGGTGGGCGGCTTGGGTGCGGGCGGCTTCGGGGCGGTCGGCGACCAGCTGGCCGGGTGCTTGAGCCGCTCGGCGATCCGGTCGCGCAGCTTTTCCATGTCCACCCCGGCCGGATCCGGCTTGCCCGGCTGCCACTCCTTGTGGCCGATGACCGACTCGGCATGCCAGCCGTGGGCGCGGCAGAGCGCGGCAGATACCCGGACCATGGCTTCGACCTGGGCTGCGGGCCAGTCCTGGCCACCGCCCGTGTTGATCGCTTCGAAGCCGTAGAAGTGCCGGTTGCCGTCGGTGTTCGCCTCGTTGTCGACGGGCAGGTTCGCGTCCTCGCGGACGACCGCGTCGAGGACGTCGTCGTCGCCCAGGCCCGCGTGGTTGGCGCGGCCGTAGCCGACCAAGTGGACAACGCCGGAGCGGTCGATGACGCCGTGGCACAGCGGGCCGGGCAGCCCGGAGTAGCCGGTGCGGCACAGCTCGACCATGCCCTTCTCCGTCGAGTAGGGGCCGGTGTGATGCTGCATGATGCCGTTGACCGGCCCCCACGGGCCCTTGCTGTTGCGGTTGTGCGTGCGCCAGTTGCCGACCTCGACGACCTTCACGCCCTCGGCGCGGAGCTTGGCCAGGAACGTGGCTGCGGACAGGGGAGTAGCCATGGTGCTCCAGAAGTGAAGACGCCCCCGGGGCTCATGGCGCGGGGGCAGGCGGTGGGCGGTTGGCTATGCGGTGGGCGTCATCTGCTCCGCGTAGGTGGACGTGCGGGCCGCAGAGCGCAGTACGAAGTCCGGGGATGCGTTGAGCAGGTCCACCATCTGCTGGACGACGCCCTGGACGGCCGGGTCGTCGATGTTGTCGGTGGACACTGTGGCGGTGAAGGTAACCGGGTAGTCGGCGACCCGGGCCACACTGTCCACACTGATCTTCCACTGGGATTGGGACGGGCCTACGGGCTCGCCGAGGGGCACGATTACCTCCTGGTGGTGGGTCAGCCGGTCTGGAAACTCGACCCGAACTTGACGGTGTTCGCGCCGATGCTGGATGTCGGGTAGAGGGTGGTGAGCAGGCACTGACCGTTGGTCATGAGGCGAACCGATCCGGCCGTGACGCCCGCCACCTCGTAGATCTCGTAGGTCTCGGCACCGGGCCAGCAGTCGCTGGGCAGCGTGCAGCACAGGGTGTCGCCGATGTTGCCGGTGCTGGACGCGGTGATGGTGGCGCCGCTGTAGCTGAGAACGACGGCCCACTCGGTCGTGCCTCCGGACTTGCGACCGCTGAACGAGGTCAGGGAGAAGCCGGCCGCCGCGGTGGGGGTGCTCGTCAGGGGGACGGGCGTGTAGTCGTTCAGGCGCACGTCGGTGATGCGCATGCCGGGCTGCCACAGGGTCACGGCCGGCCTCCTTACAGGGCGACGATGGCGGGCTGGGCGAGGCTCACCGGGGCGGCCACGGCCTGGGGTTTGACGATGGCGTTCGCGGAGCGGGCGACGGTGAAGTGCTGAGGGTTGATCACGTCGAGGTTGTCGTAGCGGATCTCGACGGCGGCCGTGTTGGTGTTGCCGGTGACCCGGATCGAGCGGGTGCCGATCTGGTTGGCGGCGGTGATGTCGCCATCCGTGGTCTCGATGTGCCAGGCCGACGGCTCGGGCGCGGTCACGGGCCAGGCTTTCGCGCGCAGCGTGGTGCCCTGGAGCTGGAAGCGGGTGCGGATGAACGCGCCGGCGACGTGGGTGACGGGGACGGTGTAGGTGGAGCCGAGCTGGGTCTGGACCCCGGCGATCATCTTGCGGATGTTCACCAGGATCGTGTTGGCCGTGGTGAACGCGATCCGCAGCATGTACATGTTGTTGGCGTCCTGCATGCGGGCGGTGACCGCGCTGTAGAGGCTGTCCCCGGTGGCGAGCGCCGAGGTGGTCATGTCGCAGTAGATGTCGGGGTCCGGGTGGATGGCGGTGATCGCGGTCCGCCGGGACAGGTCGACGGTGGACAGCGTCTGTGAGCCGTACCCGGAGCCCACGTTGTAGTCGGTGGCGGGGCCGCCGCCGACGGTGTTCCACACCAGGCCCGCATCCGAGGTCCCCCACCCGCTCGCGGCCGTGCGCCCGAACGCGTCGTAGCACCAGCTGGCCTTGGGGCGGGTGATGCGGACGGCCCACACGTAGTAGATGTCCGTGGCGGCCGGGGTGCCCGCGTGGTGGGCCCGGACGACCGCCCGGGAGGCGGAGGCCGGCGCGGTGACGGTCTGCTCCAGGTACGTCCACGTCCCGGCCGGGACGACCGACCCTGACCCGAAGCTGGAGGAGAGGAACGTACCCGCGCTGTCGTGCCAGTTGACGGCGGACCGCAGGTCGGACCAGCCGCCGGGGCTGTAGACCCACATTCCCACCACGTACTGGCCGCCCGGGGTGATGCTGCCCACCGCGGTCTGCGCGCACAGGGCGCCGCCGACCGCGCTGGACCCGTTGGGGGTGATCAGCAGGGAGGCGCGGGCCTTGGGGTGGGGCATGACGACGGCCGTGGACCGGGCGATGGTGCAGGACTGCGCGGACCAGCTGGCCGCGTCGGTGTTGAAGAAGGGGTTCGCGTTGATGAGCGAGCCTGGGGCGGTGACGGTGACGTGCTCGCCGGAGATCTTCCAGTCGTAGGGGGTGTCCGCGACGCCGCCCCACCACACCGGGCCGGTCGTGGTGATGACCGGTGCGACGCTGTCTGTGCTGTTCAGGGCGGCGGCCAGGGTCAGATAGTCCCCGTCGACCCAGTTGAACTCCCGGGAGTCCCGGGCGGTGGTCGCCGAGCCCACCCAGGCCACGTTCCACGGCGAGGCCGGGGTGCAGTTGAACGACAGGTCCCAGTCGATGGGGTGGCCGATGACCTCCGTGTAGCCCTGCGCGATCAGGTCGATCGGCCCCGGCGGCTGGTGCGCCGGCGGATTGGCGATGGTGAGCCGGTCGCCGGAGTCCAGCTGCGTGACCGCGTCGATCAGGCCCGGATTCGCGGCCAGGTCGACGTTGACGACCGGGTAGCGGGCCTCGTCGACCGTGCCCAGATGCAGCCGCCACCCGGCGTGCGAGGCGGGCTGGTCGTCGGTGAAGAGGTTGAGGGTCACGCTGTCGTCGTAGGGGCCGACGCCGTTGGGCGGGGCCTGCACGGACAGCGGGCCGGTCTCCAGGACCGCCCGGGCGCTGCTGCCTCCCTCCCGCTGCACGGTGCGGTCGTTGCGGATGGCCTGGTCGTCGTCGACCGGCTCCAGCGGGTGGGCGAGGCCGGGCGCGTTGTAGTCGAGCTGCAACGCGGGCGGCTGGTTGTACAGCGTGCCCCGGTCGCGGTAGGCGAGGGCGAGGATGTCGCGCCGCTCGTACAGCAGGCCTCCGTCGACGTCGGCGGCCTGCTCGACGAGGTCGAGGAAGGTGTTGGGCCGCTGGGCGCCCATGAGTTCCTCGGTGGTGGTGTCGCCGTGGACCAGGATGGGCTTGGCCTCCTCGCTGGCCAGGCGGCGCAGGCGCACGCCCGCGGTCTCCCCGGCGAATCCGTCGTCTGCGGCGGCGAAGGCGGCGGTGTTGACGGTGGAGAACACGGCGACGTGCCCGAGCCGGAGGTTGCCGGGTACGCCCATGACGGTGACGCTGGACGGCCGTCCCTCGGTGGCGGTGTAGGTGACGCTCTGGGCGACGCCGCTGGTGCCGACGCCGAGCCAGGCCACGTGCATTTCGACGTCCGAGCCCTGCTGTCGGGCCCACAGCTGGAAGCGGTTCCAGCGGCCGGTGAAGTCGGGCGCGGTGATGTTGATGAACGCCAGTTCGTTGCCCTCGCCGTCCAGGGCGCGGACGTTGACGTTGTTGGTCTGCACACGGACCGAGTACTTCTTCGCGGTGCCGGTCGTGTTCACCTCGAACATCGTGTTCAGGCCGGACGGCATGCTGTCCAGGCGGTACACGCATTCCAGGTGCCAGGCGCCGTCCGGGATGGCCGGGATCGCGCCGCGTCCCTCGGCGTCGTCGCCCCAGGCGGGCACGGTGGTTGCGCCGCCGAGGGTGTCGTCGGAGGCGAACGTCAGTGCCCCGCTGACCTTCATCGGCTGCACCCCGGTGATGGGGCTGTAGGCCTGGGTGGCGCCCTGTGCCTCCTCCAGCGGCCAGTACGCCGCCGGGGAGTACGCCGGGATCCGGCGGCGCAAGGTGCTGTCGAACTGTTTCTGCCCCTGCCCGTACCGGCGCAGGACGCCCGCAGCCTCGATGGGCACGCGGACGTCCTTGCCGGAGACGTCCCAGCGCGAGGGCCAGCTGGACACCTCGCCGACGAACCGCGTCCGGCGGTTGGTGATCTGCGTGCCGCCGTTCAGCGTCCACGTCCGCCCCGCCGCATCGGCGAACGATGTGGTGCCGATCGCCTGGTCGGCGAACACCGGGTTGGCAACGACCGTGCCGTTGATCCCGTTGCGGATCTCGACGGACATGCAGCGGCCCGCGCTCGCTGTCATCGACACGTCGGTGGCGTTACCCACCCGCAGGGCGGTGCTGCTGTTGAAGATGGACGTGACCCCGGACTGCACGACCGCCGCCCCGAGCTGGGTCCACGGCCCCGCGACACCGCTCGGCGCGGTGTAGAAGGTGACCGTCCGGCCCGAGGCGCCGTTGTCGACGTCCAGGGTGGCGCGCACGGCGAGGCGTCCCGAGGGCGGCACGACCAGTTCGGTGGTCGAGGATGCGCTGAGCGTGTTGGTGCCGTCCGCGCTCCATTCGAGGTAGAGCTTGTTGGAGCGCACGCCGAGGAACCAGCTCTTCCCGCCGGCGGCGAGGGTGAGTTTGCCGACCAGCTCGGTGGTGCGCAGGACGTCGGCGGCGTCCAGCCAGTTGACCAGCTGCGCGTCCATGCGCACGTCGAGGTCGCCGGTGATGTCCAGCGGCGCGGCGTCGGGCGTGGAGGCGTAGTCGGTGGACGCGCCGGGCAGCCGCAGGAACTGGCTGCCCGCCAGCACGGACACCCGGATCGGGGTGTTGCGGCCGATGGCCCCGTAGTACGGCGACAGCGGGTTCCTGGGCGAGTACTTCCCGGCGCGGTTGTTGAGGACCATCGCGCACTTGCCGGGGTCGGTGCGCTGCCCTTCGTCGGGACGGCCGCGCTCGATGGTGATCTTCTCGGCGGTGTAGACGTCCGTGGTGATGTCCGTCCAGACCCCGCCGATCTGGAGTTCGATCTGCACGCTGAGCGGGGTCTGGGGGAACACCACGACGGGCCTCCTTAGCCGGTGAGGATCTGCACCTGGCCGCGGCCGTCGACGCGGACCAGCTTGCGGAACATCCGCTTGAACTCGCTGTCGGCGCCAGCGAAGTCGAACCGCACCCGCACGGTGCCGCCACCCGCCTGCGCACCCATCAGGGGCGCCATGCCGGGCGCGGTCAGGGGCTGTTGAGGGGCGGCCAGTTCGGGGCGGACCAGGGAGCGCATCGCGGCGTCAAGCTGCGGTGCGGTGCGCTGCATGCCCTGGACTACGCCGGGCGGGATGAACTGGCCGACCTCGCGCGCCATCAGGGCCGACGGGCTCTTGATGCCGAGCGCCTGCTTGATCGCCCGCTTCATCGACTCTGCGATCTTCAGCATCTGCTTCTCGATCGCCTTCTGTTCCTTCTTCAGCCCCTTGACGATGCCCTGGCCGGCATTGATACCGGCCCCGTACATCGCGTTCCCGGCCACATTCCCGGCGGTGCCTGCCGCGGCGACGAGCTGGGACTGGGTGGAGTTGATCTGCGCGATGGTGCCCTTGTCGGCGTTGGCGAGTGCGGCGGCCGCCGCGGATCCGCCCTCGACGCCGGCCTGCGCGATCTGTGCGATCAGGTCGCCGCGCACGCCCTTGTCCCTGAGCTTGGCCAGGTTCGCGGCGAACGACTTGGCCTGGGCGAGCTTGTCGCTCAGGTTGGTCAGGATCGAGTCGGCGGACACCTGGCCGGTGCCGGTGATCTGGGTGATGTTCGCCGCGTCCAGGACGCCCTTCTTGACGTCCGCGGCGAGCTTGTCGCGTGCCTTGATCAGGTCGGCGACCTTCTTGTTGGCCTTCTTCAGCCGGTCCGCCAGGGCATCCTCTTGGGCGGCCAGTTTCATCAGCCTGTTGGTGCCGGTGCCGATGACGTCCAGCGCTTTGGAGCGCTTCTTGCCGGGGGCGAGCGCGTCCCGCACGATGTCGGCGAGCTTGTAGGACGCCGCCTTGATCTGCTTCGACGATCCGGTCAGACCGTCGATCAGGCCGCGGGCGATCCATTGGCCTTGCGCCTTGGTCACCTTGGACGGGCTGGAGATCCCGAGGGCCTTGGCGATCGGGCCCGGGATGACGTCCTTGGCCCAGCCGATGATCTGGTTCTTGATCCAGGTTCCCATCGAGCTGATGCCGGACCACAGGCCTTGCACGACGGCGATGCCCTTGTCGACCAGCAGGTCACGCATGGACCCGATGGACTTGGAGATCCGGCCCGGCAGTCCTGACATCCACGTCGCCAGGGCCAGCGCCCGCTCGACGGCCGCGTCCTTCATGCGGCCGAAGTAGCCGGCGACCCATCCCGGGATCTTGCCCAGCCCCTGCACGGCCGTCTGGATCCCGGCGGAGGCGCCCTGGATCTTCTTCCACACCCAGTCCCAGGCCGCCAGGGTGTGCTTCTTGACCGCGTCCCACTTGGCGACGATCAGCACGACCAGGCCGACGATGACCGCGATGACCCAGCCGACCGGGCCCATGGCGATCAGCCACTGTGCGGCCATGACCGCAGCCCAGGCGACCGCCTTCGCCGCCATGATCGCGAAATGGGCGGCGGAGACGAGCGCGGCCCGGATCACGGCCAGGACCCAGGTGCCGATGGACACGAGCGCGGACCCCGTCCACGCGGCGGCGGTCGTCAGGGCGGAGGCCACGGCGCCGGCGGCGATGCGCAGGTAGGCCATGATGCCGATGCCCATCATCCGCAGCCAGTTGCCGATGACGGTCCACGTGGAGGCGTTGATGATGGCGTTGGCCCCGGCGACGACCGAGGCGATCGCCGTGTACGTCATGATCGCGCCCTTGACGATCAGGACCGTGGTGGCCAGGCCCATCAGCGTGTACGCGAGGGGCTCGAACACCGCCCGGTTGTCCAGGGCGAACTTGATGAACGTGCCGGTGATCTCGGCAAGGTGGCCCATCGCCTTGCGCTTGAAGGACTCCAGCGTGGCGGCGGCGCTGCTGCCCGCGGTCTCGACGAGCTTGTCGGTCGACCCGGCCGCCTTGTCCATGCCGGACGATGCGGCCGCGCCAGCCGGGTCGAGGGCGAACAGGGCATCGCCCATCACGGTGCCCGGGTCGCCGAACAGGGCGGTTGCCGCGTTCAGGCGGATCGTCTCGTCCTTGGTGCCGCGCAGCGCGTCCAGGGTCATCTGGAGCGCCTCCTGGCCGGACTTGCCGCCCGCCTGGAGCTTGGCCTTCATCTCGTCGGCGTTCAGCCCGATCGACTGAAACGCGGTCTGCACGCCCGTGCTGCTGGCCAGGGCCAGCTCGCCGAACTGGCCGATGGCGTCCGCGACTTGATCGCTGTCGCGGGCACCGGCGTCGATGGCCTGGTCGATCAGGCCGATCGCCGTCTCACCGTCCAGGCCCACCCGCTTGAACTGCACCGAGTACTCGTTCAGCGTGTCCAGGAAGTCGTCGGCCTTGTTCGCCGACGTGCGGAATCCCGCACTGATCAGGTCGAACGCTTCCTCCGCGTCGGACGCAAGTCCGGTACGCATCAGCTGGCCGACGGCCGCCGTGGTCGGGCCGACCTCCTGGTCGAACGTCTCGGCCAGGGCGAGGGCCTTGGTGGTGACGCCCTCCAGGCCGCCCTCGGCCTGGGAGACGTCGCCGATGTTGTTGTAGACGCCGCGGATGGCGTCGTTGACGGTCTGCACCGAGTCGCCCCAGGCGTTGGCGTAGACGCTCGCCGATACCTTGGACAGCTCGGCGGCCTCTGCCGGGCCGACCCCGAGCTGAGCGGCCAGCTTGGCGTTGGCCGCCTCCATGTCGAGGTTGGCCGCGATCCCGACGCCGAGGGCGGCCGCAACGCCGGCGCCGATGCCGGCGGCCGCGGTGTCGAAGCGCTCGCGCGCGGACGACAGGCCCTGTTCGGTCTGGTCCCGGGCGACGAGGTTGAACACCAGCGACGTGTCGCTCATGACGCCCCCTTCACGAAGGGGGCGTCATCTGCCCCTGTCCAGTTGTTCGTTCGCCTTGCGCTGCGCTTCCTCGTAGGCGTCGAGCCAGTCGAGCAGCAGGTCGGTTTCCTCGACCGTGCACGCGTCCCAGTCGCGCGGCCGCATGCCGAGCAGGTGGGCGGCGTCGCCCAGGCGGCTCAGTCGGCGACGGGCAGCTGGGCTTTTCCCTCGTCCTCGGGGTCCTCGTAGGCCTCGGCGATCTCAGCGTCGAGCTTTTCCAGGACGGCCGCACGCTCGTCACCCGAGGCGGACTCGGCGACGGTGGCCCGCAGTTCGATCAGCTCGGCCTTGCTGTATTCCAGCTTCAGCTCGTCCCACGCGAAGTCGACGTCATCCCACTTGACGCTGGGGTGCTCGCGCTTGAGGAACGTGTAGAGCAGCGCCCGCCGGCACAGCGACGAACCCTGGACGACGTCCTTGGTGAACTCCGACCAGTTGCGGTCGGTGCGCCGCTCGATCCACTCCCGCTCCGCCGACATGATCTTCCGGGGGTTGTACTTCCACCGCTTGGGCTCTTCGCTGCCCTCGGGGCTGTAGACCAGGAACACAGGGTCTCCTCTACTCGGCGCGCGACGCGATGCGCCGGGCCATGTCTTCCATCGCTTGCTCGACCGCGGCCTTGTACAAGCCCTCGCGACCTTGGAATGCGCGGTCGAACCAGTCGACCTTGCCGTGCTGCTGCACCCAGACCTCGCGGTTGCCGTAGACCGGGTGGCGCCAGCCGCCCGCACGGTTGAGCCGCTTCGGGGCGTTGGGGAAGCCGCGGACGTTCTTCGTCTTGAACGCCTTCACTCGGGCGCCGGACCAGCGGCCGCCGAGCTTCACCTCGGGCCGGATCTTCTTGGCGACGGCCGACCGCAGGGCTGGTGCGGTCGACATGAGGCCCGAGGACGGCATGGCCATGATGCTGCTTTTGGCCTCGGCCGCCCCGGGCTTGAGGGCCTCGCGCATGTTCTTGGCGAGCTCCTTGCGGAGCTCCTTGCCGTCCTCCTCGGCGCGGATCGCCCGCGTGAGGGCGTGCAGGCCCTCGTGCGTCTCCACGCCGAGGGCGAACGGCGGGCCGCTGGCCATCAGGCCGTCGCCCGGGTCACGGCCCCCGACGTTGGGAAGCTCTGCGACACGGTGGCCTCGTCGCCGACCGACCCGGAGATCGGGCTCCACCCCTTGATCAAGATCGAGCCGGTGTACTTCGGGTTGTTGGTGCTGACTGCGGCCTGGTCGGCGCGCACCTCGAACGTGACGACCGTGCCGAGCAGCGGCCACATCGTGGCGTCGAGCTGCGACGCGGCGAAGTCCTGGAGGAACTCGCAGGACAGTTCAGCGGACTTGAGGCCGCCGAGGACTTCCTTCCACCCGTTCGAGGCGTAGTTGGTGACGTCCTTGTCCTCGACCTCGGCGGTGAGTTCCGCCTTCTTGGTGTAGGTGTTCAGGACGGTTCCGTTGATGGACAGGTATTCGGCGAGCAGGACCATTTTGGGCATGACGGGCCCCCCTTTCAGGGCATGATGACGGGCCCGACATGGCCGGGCTGCGGGGTGGGTGCGGCTACTGGATGCCGAGCGAGGCGACGAACAGGAAGCTGGGCGTGGTGCCGGAGATCGTCCAGGCGACGCGCCACCACGGGTCTGTGATCGCGGTCCCGTCGGTGCGCAGGATCTGCCCGCCGGCGGCCGCCGCGGCGTTGAAGGTAAGCCGCGTGGTCGGCGCGGCGAAGGTGTTGTCGACGCTGGACTCCACTCGGGCGGTCAGGCTCGGTGTCGTGCCCGAGGCGGACAGCACGTGCAGGGCCGCGTACAGCCGCTTGCCTGCGGCGACCGCGCCGAGGTTGAGGCCCGTACCGGTGCCGCTGGCGGTCCGGGCGGTGCCGGGCGGGTGGGCGAACTGCCCGCGGACCAGCGGCCAGCTGCTCTTTGCACTGCCGGTCCAGGGGGCGATCTCGCCGACCGCGTCGCCGAGCTTGTAGGCGGACCGCAGCGCGGACGTGAAGTACGCCAGGTCACCGACGGCCGCGCCGTTGTTGGCGCTGATCGACCACGGGCCGACCCCGCCGAGCTGGGACCAGGACGCATCGTCCACCTTGGTGGGGTCGCCTGCCTCCCACTGCCCCTCGGCGGAGATCTCCGCCGACCCGAGGCCGCCGAGGACCTCCTTCCAGCCGTTGGAGCCGTAGTTCGTCGAGTCCTTGTCCTCGACCTCGGCCGCCAGCTCGACCTTGTTCGATTGACTGGTGAGGTCGACGGCGACGGCGAAGGTGCGGACGTTGGTCAGGATGGTCTTGGACACGTCATCCTTCCCCTTCGTTCTCGGTCGCCTTACGGCGGCGGGCGCGCGGCTCGGGCGGGGCGTCCTCGGCGACTTCCTCAGCAACGGCGGAGGCGACCAGGTGCGCGGCCTCGACGGTGGGCAGTTCTACGTTTTCGCCCTTGGCCGGCCACGGCTCACCGTTGCGGGTGGCGCCCTCGGGCATGTCGACCGTCATACGGATCTTCATCAGCTTCCCTCTCCGATGACCTTGATCATCAGCTCGGCGCCGACGTAGGTCGCGCCGGCGTGCTCGTACCAGCGGTAGCCCTGCACACGCATCACATGCAGGTCGTGGGCCAGCCCGCCGAGCGCGTACTGGCCGGGCCCCCCGCGCGCTGCTTCGATCGCCTTCTTGAGGGAGGCCGTGCCGGAGCCGGACAGCATCGCGTCGAGGATCTGCTGAGCCGACCGATCATCGGCCCGTCCGACCAGGACACGGCTGGTGAACGTGAGCTCATCCAGGCCGCGCGCCATGACCTTGTCGAACTCCTGCTCGTACTCGGCTACGAAGAAGTGCGGCGCGGTCACCGCGTCGGGGACGAAGCCGGAGCACGTCAACTTGGGCAGCCCGGCCGGAAGGACGACCGCGCGGGCTGCCGCGGCCAGCGCCTCGCGCACGGCGGAGACTTGCATGAGGCGCTCCTCAGAACCCGGGGATGATGTACGGCTCGATCAGGTTCCACACGTCCGGGTCCCGGCGGCTGAGGTTGCGCACGCCCCACTCGGCCGAGCCGATGATGCCCTCGGGGGAGTCCTTGCGCTTGTACAGCCGGGAGGCCAGGATCAGGGCCGCCTCGTGGATGTCGTCCGGCACGGCCGGCCACCCGAAGCGGGCCGTCACCCGCAGCCGCGACGTGGACAGTCCCCATGTACCGAGCACCCGCCGCAGGCCGGTGATGGGCCGGGCGTCGGCGAGCGCGTTGTCGGGGCTGGTCTCGTACCCGGTGACCGCCGACCAGGACGATCCGGAGCCGGTCTCGACGACCAGGCCCGTGGTGCTGCCGATGTCGTCGACGAGGAACAGCTCCCCATCGTCGTCTCGGACGATCCGGCCGCGGGGCGTGAACGTCCGCTGCACCGGGGCGGGGTCGAGCCAGAAGCGGCGGCCGGTGGTCGTGTCGATGCTGCGCGAGGCAGACGCCCGGGCCCGGTTCAGGTCCGTGTCCCGGCTGGTGTCGGTCGGCTCGACGCCGAACTGGCTCTTCAGCTCGGCCAGGGTGACGTACTCGTTGGCCACGTCATGCCTGCTCGGTGGTGCGCGCCCGGCGCCCCTTTGGCGGCGTCGAACGAGACGTCGGCTCGGTGGGCTTGTCGTCGGCTGGCGGCTTCACGCCACGCAGGCGCAGCTGCTCGTCGACCTGGGCGACTCGGTCGTCCATGCCCCGGCCGACGTAGCCCTCACGCTCTCGCAGCAGTGCGGCGACCATCGGGTCATCGCTTGCCATGGTCACTCCTTAGAAGGCGTACAGGTCAGCGGTGTTGGTGACGTTGGTGTTCGCCGAGTACGTGATCCGCAGGTACCGCCACGGGTGGCCGGGGCGCAGGATCTTGTAGGCGGTCGTCGCTGTCGTGATCGCGAAGGTGGCCACGCTGACCGTCTCCGGTGTCGCCGAGTCGGCGTAGGCGACGGCGAACCAGTTGGTGCCATCTGCCGAACCCTCGATCGCGTAGGTGCATGTCGGGGTCGCACCCACCGTGGTCGTGACCTTCAGCAGGGCGGGGCGCTCCGTCACCGCACCGCGGTCAACGATGTTCGTCGAAGCGCCGTTGCCGGTCTGCGCGTTCGACAGCTGTGCCTGGTTCGGCAGGTTCCCGCCAGCCAGGGCCTGGATCGTCGGCATCCTGTGGACCTCCCGTCCGTCGTGCCGAGGTGGACCGCGAGGGCCCGCCGGAGTCGAGGCGGGCCCTCGCGGCGCGGATCAGACGCCGGTGAACGTCGGCGTGATCAGACCGGTGCCCGCGATCTTCCGGGCGTGCGGCTGGCGCTGGAAGGTGAAGGCGTAGTAGCCGTAGACGACCAGCAGGACGCCGAGGTTGGCGGCCTTGGGCTGCTCGGCGCGGATGTAGACGGGGGCGTCGGGGTCTTCCCAGAGGTGGCATTCCTGCCGGTCCACCAGGTAGATCTCGTCCTCGTTCGTGCCCGCACCGAGGTTGGTGGCGATGTTGTTGTCGACGATCACCGGGGTGCCGTTGGGCAGGATGCCGCGCACGCCGCGCCCGTAGGCCTCGGCGTAGTTCGCACCCAGCGTCTGGGCGACCACGCCGGGCTGGGTGATGAGCGGGTACGAGTTGCCCATGGCGTTCTGCATCCAGTACCAGCGCCGGGAGTGCATGACCGCGAGGTTGTCGCCGGACGCCTGGTCGAGCAGCGCGCCCTCCACCCCGGACAGACCCTCGATGACCTTCGGGTACAGCTCGGCCGTGGTCGGGGTGGCGTCGGTGTACGCCACCGCCGTGGCCACGTTCGTCAGGCCCACCGTGGCCACGTTCAGCATGGTGGTGTCCAGGCGGCTGCCATAGGCGCGGAACATAGTGCGGCAAGCCCCTCCTCGACCAGCGCCGCGCGGCAGTCGACCAGGCGCGCGATCTCGGCGCCGTAGGTCTTCGCGCGACCGGGCACCGACGCGATGTCGGGCTCGTCGTACTGGCCGATGTCGGCGGTGTACGTGCAGGGCACGGCACCCTTGTCGCGCATCCAGGCGACCGCTACCGAGGTGTCGAGGCCCCCGGAGAAGGCGATCCCGACGCGCGAGCCGACGGGGAGGGAGGTAAGCACTTTGGACATAGCAGAAGTATGCACGAGGACGCATGAACATGCAATGCCGACGTCCGGAGTCGCCGAGGGAGGCACAGGAGGGTGCCGCCCGGCCTCCCACCGGGACCCGTCGACGGCCGACGATGCGGCCCGCGCGCTCCGTCGATCAGGCCCGATTGAGTCGGGCGGCAATTCCATGGCCGAGGGCCAGATAAACGACCGCCGGAAGGCCGTAATTAAGGACTACTCGCAACCCTTCTGTGTCCATTGTGAAAATGTCCTGTGCCCATCCGGACAGCCAGTCCGCCGAGCCGTGGACGAACTCGACGAATGCGTTCCCCTGGTTCGCGTCGAGCAGGTAGAGCAAGATCCACAGGCCGAGCAGCCCTGCGGCGATGTCACCGATCGTGCTGATGGTCAGGGCCGTCCTGCGCATCGCGGCCTTGTTGCGCGCGGTGCGGTCCTGGCGGGTGGGCTGGTCGTACTGCTGGTATCCGGAAACCGGGTCGGTGTTCACGAGAAATCCGATCTGAGGGGTTGTTTTTGTCAGCGGAACGATCCGCTTCTGCCTGTTTCTGCGTCCGGTAAACGCAATTGCGTTACACCGCTGTCGGCAACCCCAAAATATGGCGGACTATTCGGGCACGTGGCCAAATGTTCGTGCACCGAGGCACATGTGGGTACGGGACATGCCGATTCCGACCACCCGTGAAGGCTTGCTTCACAGGGCTCTCACCCCGTAAACCTTGCACCACAACCAGCCATGGCTCTGGGGGGAGTTGGCTCATGGAAGGCACCGTTGACGGGTTCCGCTACGGCGCGGTGACCCCGGTGGCGGCCTATTTGATGGCCTGCCTGGGAGGGGCCCTGGGACTGCGCTGCATCGTCCGGTCCCTGATCAACGCACAGTCCTGGAAACCCGGCTGGCTGGCGCTGGGTGCCACGTCGATCGGCTGCGGCATCTGGACCATGCACTTCATCGCGATGATCGGCTTCCAGGTCGAGGAGACCCGGATCCGCTACGACACGGCACTCACCGTGCTGAGCCTGATCGTGGCGATCCTGGTGGTCGGCATCGGGGTGTTCATCGTGGGCTACCGCGGAGCCGGGGCGGCCTCGCTGACTCTCGCGGGAGTCATCACCGGGCTCGGGGTGGCCGCCATGCACTACCTCGGCATGGCGGCGATGCGGCTGACCGCCGAGGTCCACTACGACGGCTTCACCGTGGGCCTCTCCATACTCATCGCGGTCGCGGCCGCGACCGCGGCACTGTGGGCGGCGGTGTCGGTGCAGGGCTTCCTGATGAGCCTCGGGGCGAGCCTGGTGATGGGGGTGGCCGTGTCGGGGATGCACTACACCGCGATGGCGGCCGTCAACGTCCACCTGCACAGTTCCGCCGGGGACACGTGGTCGGGCGACTCGCCCACCTCGCTGTTGCTGCCGATGCTGCTGGGGCCGATCGTGTTCCTGCTGCTGGCAGGGGTGGTGGTGATGTTCGACCCGCTGCTGGTGCTGGGGGACGGTGAGTGGAACCGTCCGGTCAAGCAGGTACCGAAGTCGCCGGACTCGTTGAACGCCCGAGGCAACAGCGGCTCGCGCACCGGCAGTTGGTGAGGGCCGCTCCTCCCGGGAGTCCGCCGCAAACCGCCCGTAGATCATTGTTACGGTTCACCGGTGTCTGACTCTTCACGCAATACCGCCGAAGGCGCCGGCTGGGGAACCGCGGAACGCGGCGAATACCAACGGCTCATGCCCACCGAGGTCGAGAAGATCTCCTGGCTGGACCCGAGGATGCTGTGGGCGGCCCGCAATGGCGTGCTGGCCTCCTGGTTCGGGGACCCGACGGGCCGGACCCGCAGCCGCTGGGTGGCCCAGCGGGCCGCGGCCGGCGCACCGACCGACAAGGTGATCGAGAGAGCGGACCCGGACCGGTTCTCGTTCCTGGTCATCGGGGACACCGGTGAGGGCGACGACCCTCAATACGCCGTAGTACCAGGCCTTTTGAAGGCGGGCCAGGACACAAGCTTCGCGGTGCTGGCCAGTGACGTGATCTACCCGGTGGGCAGCGCGGACGACTACGGTTCGAAGTTCTTCCGCCCGTACCAGGACTACCGGGCGCCGATCTACGCGATACCCGGCAACCACGACTGGTACGAGGACCTGGGCGCCTTCATGCGCGTCTTCTGCGGCGACGCCCCGCCGCTCGCGCCCGAGCCGAAGCCACGCGCGCTGACCCGCCCCTGGCTGCGCTCGCTGCTGTGGCACCGCCCGCGCCCCACGGACGGCCAACACCTCGACGAGGCACGCAAGTTGCGCTCGGCCCCGGCCCAACAGGCAGTCCAGCCGGGCCCGTACTGGGCAGTCGACGCCGGACCGATACGGATCATAGGCATCGACACCGGGCTGCTGGGCACCCTCGACGCCGAACAGGGCGCCTGGCTGCGCGAGGTCTCCCGCGACCCACGCCCGAAGATCCTGATCACGGGTTCGCCGCTGTACGTGGACGGCGAGTACCACCCCTGCCAGATCGAGGGCGGCGGCACAGTGGACGACATCGTCCGCGACCCGGCGCACCGCTATGTGGCGGCGATAGGCGGCGACATCCACAACTACCAGCGCTATCCGGTGCAGGTGGAGGGGCGAACGATCCAGTACGTGGTCTCGGGCGGCGGAGGCGCCTTCATGCACGCCACGCACACCATCCCCCGGGTCGACGTGGCGAACGTGACCGAGCAGGACTTCCGCTGCTACCCCCTGCGCGGCGACTCCCTGGCCTTCTACAGCAAGCTCTACGGCCGTCGCCTGCGCCTGCGCCGCTTCTTCACGCTGACCGAGGCGGAGGCGGCGGCGGTGGT
>NZ_JACMSF010000179.1 GCF_014257025.1 Streptomyces cupreus | reverse complement strand
ACGTCTGACCCTTGTATGTTCACGTGTGCATACGGTTGTTGGTGATGCGTACGTGACGGGGGTTGCGGTATGGCGGGGCATCGGCCCACGGATTGGCATGTCCTGGACCTGGACAAGGATCCGGTGCCGGGGGATCCGCAGCAGGTACGGCAGCTGGCCAAGAAGCTGCATGACTTCGCGGACGATGTCTCGGATGCGCTGCGTCTGGTCAAGGGCATGGCTGGCGAGGGCGCTCTCGCCGAGTGGGCGGGCAAGTCGGCGGACGTCTTCAAGGAGGACTTCGCCGATGTCCCGAAGAACCTGAGGAAGCTGAAGACGTCGTACGAGTTGTGCGGCGATGCGCTGGCGGATTACTGGCCGAAGTTGGAGCGGGCGCAGGCGTTGGCGGACCGGGCGCTGGTCAGGGGGCGGGAGGCGCAGTCGGATCTGTCGTCGGCCAAGTCCCGTCTGTCCACTGCCGATTCGTGGGTGGGTCGGGCCTCGAAGGAGGCCGACAAGTACAAGGACGACCCGACGGGCAGCAAGTCGACCGAGAAGCCGGATGAGGCGAAGGTCCGTGCGGCGACGCGGGATGTGCAGCAGGCGGAGGCGGCCCAGGGGCGTGCGAAGTCGGATGTCGCCGATGCCCAGGGTGCGTTGGACGCGGCGAAGAAGATGGCCGAGGACGCGCGCAAGATGCGTGAGGAGGCGGCCCGGACGGCGAAGACGAAGATCGACGAGGCGTCGGACGCCGGTATCCAGAACCGGTCGTGGTGGGAGGACATCGGCGACTGGTTCGTCGACAACTGGGACAC
>NZ_JACMSF010000178.1 GCF_014257025.1 Streptomyces cupreus | reverse complement strand
GCTCAGAGGCTGCGGGCGGTGATGTCGCCGTGGGTGGTGGTGGCGTGGATGGTGAGGGCGGCGGCGGAACCGTCGGTGTTCTTGAGCGTGTTGTGGACGCGTCCGTAGCCGGTGCCGGCGTCCAGTGAGGCCGAGGCGCCGGGGGCGGCGCCGATGGTGATGTCGCCCTGCTGGGTGCTCAGGGTGACGGTGCCGGTGACGGCCTGGTTGATCTGGATGTCGCCGCGCTGGGTGCTGATGTCGGCGGGGCCGGTGAGGCGGCCGACGGTGACGGTGGCGTCGTGGGCGGTGAGGCGGGCGCCGGCGACCTCGTCGAGCTTGACCGAGCGGTGGCCGCCCTCGAAGACGATGTCGCCGAGCCGTCCCACGCCCCGGAGTTCGGCGGCGGCCGACGTGGCCTCGATGTGGGAGCCGGCGGGGAGCTGGACGGTGATCTCGACGGATCCGGAGTTGCCGAGGAGGCGGTGGGTGGGCTCCGGGGCTTCGATGCGCAGGACGCTGTCGTGGTAGGTGACGGTGATCTGTTCGGCGGCCTTCATGTCGCGGCTCTTGGAGGCGTCGGCGGGGAGGACCTGGACGGTGGTGTCGGTGCGGTCGGCGGCGATGAGCTGGATGCGTCCGGCGGGGATGTTCAGGACGGTGGAGATGGTGGTGGGGGTGGCGAACTGCTGCATCGTGAGCTCCTTGTTCAGGTGGCGGCGCCCTGTCGGGCCCGTCGTTTCTTATGACGGAAAGCTACGTTGCGTTCGGTGATCCGGCAACAACCTTATTGCGCAAAATCTCAATAATCGCAGGTTGATTGCGAGAAATCGTTGCA
>NZ_JACMSF010000177.1 GCF_014257025.1 Streptomyces cupreus | reverse complement strand
GTCCGGTGTCCACTGCATGGGTGTGCGGACGGCGTCGCGGTCGCCGAGCCAGATGTTGTCGCCCATGCCGATCTCGTCGCCGTAGTAGAGGATCGGCGAACCGGGCAGCGACAGCAGCAGGGCGGTGAAGAGCTCGATCTGGTTGCGGTCGTTGTCCAGCAGGGGCGCCAGCCTGCGCCGGATGCCGATGTTGGCGCGCATGCGGGGGTCCTTCGCGTACTCGGCCCACATGTAGTCGCGTTCCTCGTCGGTGACCATCTCCAGGGTCAGCTCGTCGTGGTTGCGCAGGAAGATGCCCCACTGGCAGCCCGACGGGATGGCCGGAGTCTTGGCGAGGATTTCGGAGACGGGGTAGCGGGATTCCCGGCGGACCGCCATGAAGATGCGCGGCATGACCGGGAAGTGGAAGGCCATGTGGCACTCGTCGCCGCCGCTGCTGAAGTCGCCGAAGTAGTCGACGACGTCCTCCGGCCACTGGTTGGCCTCCGCCAGCAGCACCGTGTCCGGATAGTGGGCGTCGATCTCCTTGCGCACCCGCTTGAGGAACTCATGGCCAGCCGGAAGGTTTTCGCAGTTGGTGCCCTCCTCGGCGTACAGATACGGCACCGCGTCGAGCCGGAAGCCGTCGATGCCCAGGTCCAGCCAGAACCGCAGCGCGGAGATCATCTCCTCCTGCACCGCCGGGTTCTCGTAGTTGAGGTCCGGCTGGTGGGAGAAGAACCGGTGGAAGAAGTACTGCTTGCGGACCGGGTCGAAGGTCCAGTTGGAGGCCTCGGTGTCGACGAAGATGATGCGCGCGTCCGCGTACTGCTTGTCGTCGTCGGCCCACATGTA
>NZ_JACMSF010000176.1 GCF_014257025.1 Streptomyces cupreus | reverse complement strand
CGCCGGTGGAAGGCCGTGCTCATGGCGCTGCCCGAGGAGAAGCCCGAGGCGTACGCCAGGTCCGTGATCGTCATGTGCCCGCAGTCGGCGCACAGGAGACGCTCGCGGACCAGGCGAAGGCGTTCCTCGCGGATCAGGTCGCGGGGCGTGGTGCCCACGTGCTGGAGCGCGAGCTGGATCTGGCGGAGGGACCATCCGAGGGCGCGGGCCATGGAGTTGCCGGACAGGTCGGGGTCGGCCGCGTGATCGCGCACGTAGCGGCGGACCATCGCCTCGACCTCGGTCAGATGTCCTGGTGCGTCGGGACGGTCGTTGCCGCAGGCGAGCATGCAGAGCAGTTCGACGACGCGGTCGCAGACGGCGTCGAACTGCGGGGTGGTGAGGTGGTCGCGCTCCTGGTTCAGGCTGCGCATCACGGAGTGCACCACGCGGCCAAGTCCCTTGGTCAGATCGAGCCCGGTGGCCAGCGGTGCCTTCCGGTTCAGCGGGCCGTCGATCTCCTGGGCCGGGATCGACATGATGACACCGCGCAGGGACGCGCCGTGCAGGAGCTCGAAGGGCGCGCCGAGTGTGAAGAGGCTGCCCGTGCCCGGCGTCAGGCGCACCTCCTGGTCGTCCTGCCGTAGCCGCAGTTCGCCGGAGAGCGGGAAGAGGAGCCGGTAGTCGGGGTCCGGCATCTGGCGGATGAGGCCCGGTGTGCGGGCGTACTCGATCTGGTCGCTGTGCCAGGTGACGACCTGGTAGGTGCCGCTGCGCTGCCGGACCATCTCGCCGCGGAAGACCTCGGCGCGGGCGAACCGGTAGTCCATCCGGGTCTGATACGCCCCGACGCGCTCACTCCAGAGGTCGGTCTGCTCGC
>NZ_JACMSF010000175.1 GCF_014257025.1 Streptomyces cupreus | reverse complement strand
CGAAGCGTCGGGGATGGCCGGTGGGGTTGCCGTGTGCATCGAGGCGCCAGGCGGCAAGGTGGTCGGCGTTGGTGTCCACCCCGATCAGGCCCTGCGTGCGGGCCGCCTGAAGCGGCACGGTGGGGACCGGGGGGATCGTCCAGGACGCGGTCAGGTACCAGCGGCCCCGGCCGGTGTCTTCGTGGATGCGGTAGGCCACCGCCCGGTTCGCTCCCACGCGGTCGGCCCACTGCTCACCCCGGTGCGCGAACGACACCTTCGCGGTGAGCACGTACCGGCCGTGCGGGGCGTTCGCCAGATGCGCCAGCGGCGCGGGCAGCTTGATCGAGACCTCGCCGTCGTCGGTGACCCGGATGGTCTCGTTGCCGAACCGCTTGCCCAACTCGCCGTCCGCGGCGAGGAACCGGCGCCCGGCCTGCCACCGATGCCGCCACTGCTCCTCGGTGAGCCCGGCCGCCTCCAGGTGGTGGCGCGTGTTCAGCAGCCGTTTCCCGCCACGCACCACGCGCACGACCCCGGCCTCACGGTCCGCCCGCACCTGCTGCAGCCGGTCTTCGAGCACACCCAGGCGGCGCCTTTTCGCATGCCACACCCGCGGGCTGCGATAGCCGCCCGGCGCCTGCTTGCTGCCCTTATCGCCCACCGGCAGGGACAGGCGGCGCTCGATCGTCGCGATCCCGGCCTGCAGGCTCTGGACGTGGGCGAGCTGGCCGCGCCGGGCGAGCGCCCACTGATCGTGGGTGGCCTTCGTGATCGACCCGGCCCAGCGGGAAGAGGACTCCCGAGTGAGGGCCTGCTTGCGCTGCGCCCACTGCTTGCTGTCGTGCTCCAGCCCGGCCGCGCACCGCGCCTTCAGATCACGGCAAGCGAGCGAACCCAGCAGGTCGCCGACCAGGCGGAGAACCCTCTCGTCCCCG
>NZ_JACMSF010000174.1 GCF_014257025.1 Streptomyces cupreus | reverse complement strand
CAGGTAGTGGTTGGCTTCGTATTCGGCGGGCGGGATGTGCCCTATCTCATCGTGGAGCCGGGTGTGGTTGTACCAGTCGGTCCATTCGGCAGTGGCCAGCTCGACCTGGGCGAGGGATCGCCAGGGCCTCTGCGGCTTGATCACCTCGGTTTTGAAGAGGCCGATCGTGGACTCCATCAGCGCGTTGTCGTACGCGTCGCCGACCGATCCGATCGAGGCGGCGATGCCGGCCTTCTCCAAGTGCTCGGCCAGCGCAAAGGACGTATATTGCGAACCCGCGTCCGAGTGGTGGACCAACTCCCCAGGCAGGGGCGGGCGTTGGTCGCGGTCGCGTTGCCACAGTCCCATGTCCAGGGCGTCCAGGACGAGCCGGGTCTGCTTCGTGGTCGAGGCGGACCAGCCAACGATCCGGCGGGAGAAGGTGTCTACGACGAAGGCGACGTAGACGACGCCCGAGAACGTGGCGACGTGGGTGAAGTCGGCGACCCAGCACCGATTGGGGGCCGCGGCGACGAAGTCGCGGTCAACCAGGTCCGCTGCCCGTGGCGCGGTGGGGTCAGGGATCGTGGTGATCACCTTCCTGCCGCGGACGGCGCCGGTGATCCCCAGCTCGCGCATGAGACGTTCGACGGTGCAGCGGGCCACGGTCTGGCCCTGGCGGTTCAGGTGCCGCCAGATCTTCCTCGCGCCGTAGACACGGTAGTTGGCGTCGTATGCCTCCTGAATCAGGATCTTCAGCTCGGTGTCGCGGACGGTGCGGGCCGAGGGTGCCTGCCGGCGTTTGTGGTGGGCGTAGTAGGTGGACGGGGCGATCTTGCAGGAGTGCTCGGTCAGAACACGGCAGATCGGCTCGACTCCGCCGAAGCGGTCCCGATGCTCGTCGATGAACGCTACGAGCGTGTGTGTGGCCGGTCGAGCTCGGCCGCGAAA
>NZ_JACMSF010000173.1 GCF_014257025.1 Streptomyces cupreus | reverse complement strand
ATGTGGTTATTCAAGATCGGGGTACCGATGGGAACGACAGTCGGCCAGTCGGTATCCCGATCGTGCAAAGAGTGGCTGGTGACGACGTGTGTTTCGGCCGGGCCGTAGTTGTTCCGAAGCCGGGTCCGGGAATCGAGGAAGAACCTTTTGAGGCGGGCGTCCAGGGTGAGCGCTTCGCCCGCCTGGCACACCTCACGCAGGTCAGGCAGGTCGAAGCCGCCTTCCAGGGCTGCTTCGCACACCGCTTTGACCACCGGTGTCGGTGCGAACAGTTCGCTGATCCGCTCTTGACGCAGCCATGCCGCAAGCGCACGCGGATCAGCCCGAGTCTCGTCGTCCGGAATGATCAGCGACTTTCCTGTTGCCAGGCTGGACAGGATCTCCTGGACCGAGACGTCGAAGCCCAACGCGGTGAACTGGGCGACCCGTGAGTCCGTGCCACTGTCAGTGATGCCGATGTGCCAGCGCAACAGGTTCGTCAGCGCGCCGGACGTCATGGCGACGCCCTTCGGGACGCCGGTGGAACCGGAGGTGTAAATCAAGTAGGCGAGATGATCCGGGCGCAGTGATGGGCGGGGGTTCGCGCACGCCGTGGTGATCTCTTCGACCAGAAGGCACCGCACGCCCGTCCCGGCAACGGACTCGACTGTGGCCCTGTCGGTGACGACGACCACCGGGGCCGAGTCGTGGAGCATGGACTCCAGCCGGTTTGCCGGATAGGCGGGATCCACGGGCAGATAGACACCGCCAGCCTTCAAGACCCCCAGCAGTGTCGCGACCAGATCCGGCGAACGGGAAAGTGCCACCGCCACCACGGCGTCCGGCCCCACACCCGCGGCGGCGAGAGCGGCTGCGATGTCGTCGGCGCGGGCCTCGAGTTGCCGGTAGGTCAGCTCGAACTCCCCGAAAACCACAGCGGTCGCGTCCGGAGTCCGCCGTATCTGCTTCTCGATCACCTGGTAGGCCGTCGTCGTGGCGGCGGTCATTGCGGTGTCGT
>NZ_JACMSF010000172.1 GCF_014257025.1 Streptomyces cupreus | reverse complement strand
CGTGGGCGCAACTGGTACTTCTCCGAGTCCAGGTACTCTTCGCTGCCCTGGCGCAGCGGCGTGTTCTCGCACAGTTCGTAGCCGCTGTAGATGCCCCAGGTCGGCGACAGCGTGGCGGCGAGCACGGCGCGCAGTTCGAAGGCGGGGCGGCCGCCGTGCTGCAGGACGGCGTGCAGGATGTCGGGGGTGTTGGCGAAGAAGTTCGGCCGCATGTAGGCGGCCGCCTCGCCGGACAGCTCGGTCAGGTACTCGGTCAGCTCCTGCTTGGTGGTGCGCCAGGTGAAGTAGGTGTAGGACTGCTGGAAGCCGATCTGGGCGAGGGTGTGCATCATCGCCGGGCGGGTGAACGCCTCGGCCAGGAAGATCACGTCCGGGTCGGTGCGGTTGATCTCCGCGATGACCCGCTCCCAGAACATGACCGGCTTGGTGTGCGGGTTGTCCACCCTGAAGATCCGCACCCCGCGGGCCATCCAGTGCCGCAGCACCCGCAGCGTCTCGGCGATGAGCCCGTCCAGGTCGGCGTCGAAGGCGATGGGGTAGATGTCCTGGTACTTCTTCGGCGGGTTCTCCGCGTAGGCGATGGTGCCGTCGGGGCGGTGGTGGAACCACTCCGGGTGCTTGTGCACCCAGGGATGGTCCGGGGAGCACTGCAGGGCGAAGTCCAGCGCCACCTCCAGGCCCTGCTCGCGGGCCCGGGTGACGAACCAGGTGAAGTCCTCCAGGGTGCCCAGCGCCGGGTGGACGGCGTCGTGGCCGCCCTCGGGGGAGCCGATCGCCCAGGGCACGCCGACATCGGCGGGGGTGGGGTTGAGGGTGTTGTTGCGGCCCTTGCGGAAGGTCGTGCCGATCGGATGGATCGGCGGCAGGTAGACGACGTCGAAGCCCATCGCGGCGATCGCCGGCAACCGCCGGGCCGCGGTGCGGAACGTGCCGTGCGGCACCTCCGCGGTGCCCTCGGAGCGGGGGAAGAACTCGTACCAGGAGCCGTACAGCGCCCGCTCCCGCTCCACCAGCAGCGGCAGCGGATCGGACGC
>NZ_JACMSF010000171.1 GCF_014257025.1 Streptomyces cupreus | reverse complement strand
CGGCCGGTGCAGATCCCGGTGGCGCCACGGCCCCGCCCCCAACAACTGCCGCTGTCGTTCGCGCAGCGCCGACTGTGGTTCCTGCACCGCTTCGAAGGACCCTCGGCAACCTACAACGTCCCGATGCGACTCCGGCTGCACACCCAACCCGACACCCACGCCCTCACAGCCGCGATCAACGACGTCATACGACGGCACGAAAGCCTCCGCACCGTATTCACCGAAACCGACGGCACACCGGTACAGCGCATACTGCCCGCCGAAACCGCCGACACCCCCGTCGAGGTGCTGCACACCAGCACACCGGCACAGCTCGAAACGCTCATCGCCCAGGTCGCCCGGCACGAATTCGACCTGGAAACAGAAATCCCGATACGCGCCCGAATCATCACCACCGACGACGACGAGCAATGCACACTGATCCTGGTCGTCCACCACATCGCCGCCGACGGATGGTCCCTCGTCCCCCTCATGCGCGACCTGTCCGACGCCTACACCGCACGCAGCCACGGACACACACCCGACTGGGAACCACTCCCCGTCCAATACGCCGACTACACCCTCTGGCAACACGACATCCTCGGCACCGAAGACGACCCCGACTCCCTCATCTCACAACAATTCACCTACTGGAAAACCGAACTCGCCGACCTCCCCGAACAAACCACACTCCCCTTCGACCGACCCCGACCCCCCACCGCCAGCTACCACGGCGACATACACCCCCTCCACATCGACCCCGACACCCGCGACGCCATCGAACACCTCGCCCACCAACACGGCGTCACCCCCGCAATGATCACCCAAGCCGCCCTCGCCCTCCTCCTCAACAAACTCGGAGCCGGCCCCGACATCCCCCTCGGCTCACCCATCGCCGGCCGCACCGACGACGCCCTCAACAACCTCATCGGATTCTTCGTCAACACCTGGATCCTCCGCCTCCACCTCCACCCCACCGACACCTTCACCGACCTCCTCACCCAAACCCGCGAAAAAGCACTCGCCGCCTACGCCAACCAAGACGCACCCTTCGAACAACTCGTCGAACTCCTCAACCCCACCCGCACCACCGCCCACCACCCCCTCTTCCAAACCTCCCTCGCCTTCCAAAACAACA
>NZ_JACMSF010000170.1 GCF_014257025.1 Streptomyces cupreus | reverse complement strand
CTAGTGTCCTGAGTCGTTAATTCGTCGGCAGTATGCGGCGAGGCTGTCGAGGATCTCGTCGGCGGTCTTGGTCCAGACGAAGGGCTTCGGGTCCGCGTTCCACTCCTTGATCCAGGCGCGGACGTCCTTTTCCAGCGCGGCGACGCTGCGGTGGGCGGAGCGACGGAGCTTGCGGCTGGTCAGCTCGGCGAACCACCGCTCGACGAGGTTGAGCCAGGATGCGCTGGTCGGGGTGAAATGCAGGTGGAAGCGTGGGTGGCGCAGCAGCCACTTGTGCACGGCCTCGGTCTTGTGGGTGGCGTAGTTGTCGCAGACCAGATGCAGGTCCAGGTCTGCGGGGACCGCCTTGTCGATGGTCTTGAGGAACTTCAAGAACTCCTGGTGGCGGTGGCGTCGGTGGTGCTCGGCTATCACCGCGCCGCTGGACAGCTCCAGCGCGGCGAACAGGCTGGTGGTGCCATGCCGCACGTAGTCGTGGCTCATCCTGGCCGGGGTGGTGGGCAGGACGGGGAGGATCGGCGCGGTGCGGTCGATCGCCTGCATCTGGCTCTTCTCGTCCACGCACAACACCAGCGCCCGCTCCGGCGGGTCGAGATACAGCCCGACGATGTCACGGACCTTGTCGATGAACTGCGGGTCGGCCGACAGCTTCCAGGTCTCCACCTGGTGCGGCTTGAGCCCGAAGGCCCGCCAGATCCGCGAGACCGTGGTCTGCGACATCCCGGTCGCCTTCGCCATCGACCGCGTCGACCAGTGCGTGTCGCCCTTCGGCGGTGCCGACTCCAGCGTCTTGACCACGACTTGCTCGACCTGGTCGTCGCCGACCGTGCGCGGCCGGCCCGGACGCGGCTCATCCACCAGCCCCTCAAGGCGGTGCTCCAGGAAACGGCGGCGCCACTTGGAGACCATGTCCCGCGAGACGCCCAGCTCTTCGGCCACCGCGGTGACCGTGCCGCCCTGCGCGCACGCCAGGATGATCCGCGATCGTATGGCCAGGACCTGCGCCGTCTTACGACGGCGCACCCATCCGCGCAGCACCCGCCGTTCCTCGGCGGTCAGTTCCAAGGGAGCAAGCTTCGGACTCGGCACCCAGCCACCCTACAGCTGCCAACGAATTAACGACTCAGAACACTAG
>NZ_JACMSF010000017.1 GCF_014257025.1 Streptomyces cupreus | reverse complement strand
TCCACACACCGAAGCCCCCGGCCTTGTGGTCGGGGGCTTCTTCGTGCGCGCTGCGGCTCAGCTGGAGAAGAGCATGTGGCCGAAGCTCTTGTGGCGCTTGTGGCCGTAGTGCCCGTGCTGCGGGGCGCCCCAGGCCGGAGCCGCGGGGGCGGGGGCCGCCGGGTACGCCTGTGGGGCGGGCGGGGCCGGTGGGGCCGCCGGCTGGGACCACTGGGACTCCAGGCGGGTCAGGGCCTCCAGCTCGCCGTAGTCGAGAAATATCCCGCGGCAGCCGCTGCACTGCTCGATCTGGACGCCGTTGCGGTTGTAGGTGTGCATCGGGGCACGACACTTCGGACACTGCATGGTCGGCTCAACTCCTCGCCGGTCGGTCCTGCTTCGTGTATCGCCAGGACAGACTCTGTCCGGCTGCGGTCGGTTGCACCCTACTTGGCTGATTCGTACGTCAACTCGGGCGGGGTGGACGCCATTCGGTCACAGGCGTCGATAACGGACTGCTCGATGTCGTCGAGGGGGCGACCGGCCTCCGTCGCCTTGGCGATCGCGGTGGCGGCGGTCTGTACGGTCAGGGCGCGGGCCGGGATGTCGAGGGTGTGCCAGGGGTCGCCGTGCGCGCTGATCGCGGGGCCGGCCGCCGCGCGGTAGGCGGTGAGGAAGCGGGTCCACTCGTCGGGGGCGAGGAGGCCGCAGGCGTACCAGGCCGCGGGGCGGGCGAGGTCCCAGGCGGGGGCCCCGGTGCCGAGGTCGTCCACGTCTATGAGCCGCCAGGGGCCCTGTTCGGCGGGGTGGCGGACAAGCTGGCCGAGGTGGAAGTCGCCGTGGCAGAGGGTGCGGGTGCCGTTGTCGGGCATCGGGGTCTCGGCTCGGGCCCAGGCGGGGAGGGTGTGCCAGGCGCGCAGGACGGGGGTGGCGGCGCTGGACGTGGGCGCGGTGGCTCTGAGGCGCTCGACTGCTCGCGCGGCCTTGGCGGGGCCGCGCATGGGGGGCGTGTGCGGCAGTGGTGGCCGACCGTGCAGGCGGGCGAGGAGGGTGGCGGCGGCTTCCCAGGGGGCGGTGTCGGGGTCTTGCAGGTCTACGGGGGTGCCGTACGGCCAGCAGGTCACCAGGCGGTCGTGGAGGGGGGCCGGGGATGTGGTGAGCGGGGGCAGGAGGATGTCGGGGAGGGCGGCGGCGGTGGCGAGGCGGACGGTGAGCTCGGTGGGGTCGGTGTTCGGGGGGTGGGCCTTGGCGACGATGTCGGCGTGCCGGACGACGGTGGCGTCTTCGCGGGCGGCGAGCGTCACGGCTTCCCCGCAGGGACAGGCGGAACGGCGTGCGTGGGCGGTGACGGTGGCGGCACGGGTCAGGTCCGGCACGAGGCGGATGACTGTCACGGGGCTCCCAGCGGGGGTGGGTCTGGGGTGAGAGTACGCAGGTGCGGACCGGAGGTGGGGTGTGGGTGGGGCGGGTTTCGCTCGCCCGCGCCGGCGGGGTGCCGTCTCCTTGGTTGCGGGCGCCGCCGCAGCGGCGGGTCGGCGTAAAAGGTAATGCCGGCGCAGCTCCCCAGCTGCGCCGGCATTTCTTGCCGTCCGCCGCACCCCCGTCCCCACGGGGTTTCATGGGTGGATGTCCCCGCCCGGACCGCTCTTCCGGGCCTGGGGTCGCCGCTCAGCGCCCCAGCATCACGCCCACGGACGACGCCTGTGTGGCCACTGTCTCCCAGCCGTCGAAGACGAGGAGGAGCAGGGCCGCCAGGGGAAGGGCCATCAGCGTCGCCACCAGCGGGTGGCGACGGCCGTCGCGGCGGGGGCGGAGCGCCGTGCGAGTCCGCGGTGCCGTGTAGGCCATGGTCCCTCTCCTGACCGTTCGGTTGTCGTGGCAGCGGCGGGTGTCTGACCTCGGGGGACGAGTGCTGCACCCGCCGCTTGACCTCAAATCTACGGGCACGGCCCCCGCCGTACGTCATGCCCTCGTACCGATTGCCGGGCCTCCCGGAGGATGAGCGATGACCTGCCGAGTACTCCCCTGGGTGGAGACGGAGTCCTAGGTCTCGGGGTCTTCCCGGAGGGGGCGCCCGGTGTGCCCCGCTTTCTCCGAGCTGTCCTCGCGCGGCACCGGCTGTTCGACCAGCGCCAGGACCCGGTTCGCCATGAACCGCGCCGTACGGACCACAGATCCGTTGCGGGTGACTTCGCTCACTTCCACCACACCCCGGCGTACCGCCGTCTCCACTCTGCGGCCCGCCCTGCTCGCCACCACCTCGTAGGTGCGGGTCGTGTCCCCCGCGTCCACGACTATCTCCACGCGATCACCCTTCACGGGTTCAATCCCCCTTCTGTGACGGGTGGTTGGGATCACAGGCAACGCGAAGTCGGCCTGTTCTCCAGCTCCCTGACCACCCCTCAAGTCTCCCACCCGGCACTGACAATCCATCGGGCCGAGAGGGCGCGGCCTCTGCGCGCAGGCGGCCGGGGAAACGTAAGCTGTGGCTCGTCACAGGACCGGGCAGCGGGGATGAACATGGCGATGATGCGCCTGAGGCGCGAGGACCCGCGCGTCGTCGGCTCGTTCAGGCTTCACAGGCGGCTCGGCGCGGGCGGGATGGGCGTGGTCTACCTGGGCTCCGACAAGAAGGGGCAGCGGGTCGCGCTGAAGGTGATCCGGCCCGATCTGGCGGAGGACCAGGAGTTCCGGTCGCGGTTCGCGCGTGAGGTCTCCGCCGCCCGTCGGATCCGGGGCGGGTGCACCGCCCGGCTCGTCGCGGCGGATCTGGAGGCCGACCGGCCGTGGTTCGCCACGCAGTACGTGCCCGGGCCCTCCCTGCACGACAAGGTCGCCGACGAGGGCTCGCTCGGCGCTGCGGAGGTCGCCGCGATCGGGGCCGCCCTCTCGGAGGGCCTGGTCGCGGTGCACGAGGCCGGGGTCGTCCACCGGGATCTCAAGCCGTCCAACATCCTGCTGTCCCCCAAGGGACCGCGAATCATCGACTTCGGCATCGCCTGGGCCACGGGCGCCTCGACGCTCACCCACGTCGGTACGGCGGTGGGCTCCCCCGGCTTCCTCGCCCCTGAGCAGGTGCGCGGCGCCGCCGTCACCCCGGCCACGGACGTCTTCTCGCTCGGCGCGACCCTGGCGTACGCCTCGATGGGCGACTCGCCCTTCGGGCACGGCAGTTCCGAGGTGATGCTGTACCGCGTGGTGCACGAGGAGGCGCAGCTCCATGGTGTGCCCGACGCGCTGGCCCCGCTGGTGCGGGCCTGTCTCGCCAAGGCTCCCGAGGAGCGGCCGACCACGCTCCAACTGTCGCTGCGGCTGAAGGAGATCGCGGCCCGCGAGGCGCAGGGCATCGCCGAACTGCGTCCGCCCGCCCCCCGCTCAGGGGAAGCGGACCGACCGACCGGACGGCTCACCGAGAGCTACCCGGAGCGTGCTCAGCGGCGCCCGCAGGGGACGCCCCCGCCGCGCACCACCGGTCCCTCCTCGCGCGGCCCCGCTCCGTCCCGGGGTGGCGGTGCCGCACGCGGTGGTCCGGCGCCCTCGTCGTCCGGCCGGTCCGGGGCACGGCCCACGCCCGTCTCGCGGAACACCGGAAGGACGGGCAACGGCAACCGGCCCGCACCGCGCAGCGGCACCGGCCGTCCGGCGGCGCGGAACACGGGCACCGGCCGTCGGCCCGCCAACCCGCAGCTGCTGCGCCAGCGGCTGTTCGTGTTCGTCGTGGTGACCCTGCTGGTCGCCCTCGGCATCGCCGCCGCCCAGGGCTGCCAGGGCCCGAGCCGGGGCATCGGCGACGAGCGGGACGTCGTACGGCAGGAGCGGTCGGCTCCGCCGACACCGGGCTACGAGCCGTTGGACGTACCGCTCATGTCGCAGCGGTACGAGTCGACGTTCGAGGCGTCCGACTAGTCAGGCTCCCGGGCGGCCCGTCGCCACCGCGTAGAAGGCGACCGCGGCCGCCGCGCCCACGTTGAGGGAGTCGACGCCGTGGGCCATGGGGATGCGGACCCATTCGTCCGCGGCGACCAGGGCCTGGCGGGACAGGCCGTCGCCCTCGGCGCCGAGCATCAGGGCGACCCGGTCCATCCTGTGCGGGGCGGCCTCGTCGAGGGACTTGGCCTTCTCGTCCGGGGTGAGGGCGAGCAGGGTGAAGCCGGCCTCGCGGACCGACTCCAGGCCCTTGGGCCAGGTCTCCAGACGGGCGTACGGGACAGAGAAGACCGCGCCCATCGAGACCTTCACGCTGCGGCGGTACAGCGGGTCCGCGCAGTCCGGGGACAGCAGGACCGCGTCCATGCCGAGCGCCGCCGCCGAGCGGAAGATCGCGCCGATGTTGGTGTGGTCGTTGACCGACTCCATGACCACCACCCGGCGGGCGGTCTGGAGCAGGTCGGCCGCCGTGGGCAGGGGCTTGCGCTGCATGGAGGCCAGTGCGCCTCGGTGCACGTGGTAGCCGGTGACCTGTTCGGCGAGCTCCGGGCTGACCGCGTAGACGGGGGCCGGGAGTTCGTCGATGACGTCGCGCATGACATCGACCCATTTCGCGGACAGCAGCATCGAGCGCATCTCGTAGCCGGCGTCCTTGGCCCTTCTGATGACCTTCTCGCCCTCGGCGATGAAAAGGCCCTCGGCGGGCTCGCGCTTGCGGCGCAGTTCTACGTCGGTCAGGCCCGTGTAGTCGCGCAGGCGCGGGTCGTCGGGGTCCTCGACGGTGATGAGATCGGCCACAGGGTGATACTGCCTTGTCGTGCGTGCGGTGCCAACGGCTCGGGAGAGAGTGAGTTACCTCGGGTTACGCCAAAGTCGTCGGGCCGACCTTGACGACCTCGCCGATGACGATGACCGCCGGCGGCTTGACCTCCTGCGCGACGACGGCCTCGGCGGCCGTCGCGAGGGTCGCGTCCACGCGGCGCTGGGCGGCGGTGGTGCCCTCCTGGATCAGGGCGACGGGCGTGTCCGGGGACTTGCCGTGCGCGATGAGCGTCTCGGCGACCTTTCCGATGGTGCCGACGCCCATGAGGATCACCAGCGTGCCGGTCAGCTTGGCGAGGGACGGCCAGTCGACCAGGGAGCGCGCGTCGTCGGGCGCGATGTGACCGCTGACCACCGTGAACTCGTGGGCCACGCCTCGGTGGGTGACCGGGATGCCCGCGGCGCCCGGCACCGAGATCGAGCTGGAGATGCCGGGCACGACCGTGCACGGGATGCCGGCCTCGGCCAGCGCCTGGAACTCCTCCATGCCGCGGCCGTAGACATAAGGGTCGCCGCCCTTGAGACGTACGACCGACTTGCCCTGCTTGGCGTGCTCGATCAGGGCGTTGTTGATGGCCTCCTGGGCCATGAAACGGCCGTACGGCAGCTTCGCCGCGTCGATGACCTCGACGCTGGACGGCAGTTCCGCGAGGAGGTCGCGCGGGCCCAGGTGGTCGGTGATGACCACGTCGGCCTCGGCGAGCAGACGGCGGCCGCGGACGGTGATCAGGTCCGGGTCGCCGGGGCCGCCGCCGACCAGGGCGACGCCGGGGGTGCGGGTGCGGTGGTGGGGGGCGACGAGGGTGCCGTCGCGCAGGCCCTCGACGACCGCGTCGCGGATGGCGGCGGTGTGGCGGGGGTCGCGGGACTTGGTGTCGGTGGTGAGGATCGCGACGGTGACGCCCTCGCTGGTTCCCGTGGCCGGGGTCCAGGCGGTGGCGGCTTCGGCGTCGTCGGAGCGGACGCACCAGACGCGGTGCCGCTCGGCTTCGGCGGAGGCCTGGGCGTTCGCTTCCGTGTCGCCGGTGGCGATCAGGGCGTACCAGGCGTCCGCGAGGTCGCCGTTCTGGTATCGGCGCCGCTGCCAGGTGATCTCGCCCGCGTCCGCCATGGCTTCGACGGAAGGGGTCACATTCGGGGATACGAGGTGGATGTCGGCGCCGGCCGCGATGAGGGCGGGGAGGCGGCGCTGGGCGACCTGGCCGCCGCCGAGGACGACGACACGGCGGCCGGTGAGGCGGAGGCCTACGGGGTAGGCGGGGTTTTCGGCCATGAGGGTGCGCTCCTCGGACAGGCGGCGGTGCGGCGGGCGTGCTGCGGCATTGAAGCGGCCCTGACGTGCGGATTTTACGGCGCGCGTCCAGTGGGTGGCTCGGGCGGGTGGGGTTTCCTTCCCCCAGCCCGCCCCTTCCCGAAACCGGGGCTCTGCCCCCGGCCCCCCGAACGTGCGCGGCCTACTTCTCGGTGACCCCCGCCGAGTCGAACGTCGCCACTTCGTGCATCGCTCTCGCCGTGCTCTGGACCAGGGGCAGGGCCAGGAGGGCGCCCGTGCCCTCGCCGAGGCGGAGGTCCAGGTCGACCAGGGGGCGCAGGCCGAGCTTGTTCAGGGCTGCCACGTGGCCCGGTTCCGCGCTGCGGTGGCCCGCGATGCAGGCCGCGAGGACCTCGGGGGCGATCGCGCGGGCGACCAGGGCCGCGGCGCCCGCGCTGACGCCGTCCAGGATCACCGGCGTACGCAGGGACGCGCCGCCCAGCAGCAGGCCCACCATCGCGGCGTGTTCGAAGCCGCCGATCGCGGCGAGAACGCCGATGGGGTCGGCCGGGTCCGGCTGATGGAGTTCGAGGGCGCGGCGGACGACCTCGGTCTTGCGGGCCAGGGTCTCGTCGTTGATGCCGGTGCCGCGGCCGGTCACCTCGGCCGGGTCGGCGCCGGTGAAGACCGAGATCAGGGCGGCGGACGCGGTCGTGTTCGCGATGCCCATCTCACCGGTCAGCAGGGCCTTGTTGCCGGCCGCCACCAGGTCGCGGGCCGTCTCGATGCCGACCTCGATGGCCTGCTTGCACTCCTCGCGGGTCATCGCAGCGCCGGTGGTCATGTCGGACGTGCCCGCGCGGACCTTGCGGGGCAGGAGGCCGGGGGTGGCGGGCAGGTCGGCGGCCACGCCCACGTCCACCACGCACACCTCCGCGCCCACCTGGCCGGCGAAGGCGTTGCACACCGCTCCCCCGCCGAGGAAGTTGGCGACCATCTGGGCCGTCACCTCCTGCGGCCAGGGGGTCACGCCCTGGGCGTGCACGCCGTGGTCGCCCGCGAAGATCGCGACGGCCGCGGGCTCCGGGATCGGCGGCGGGCACTGCCGGGACAGGCCGGACAGCTGGGCGGAGATGATCTCCAGCATGCCGAGCGCGCCGGCCGGCTTGGTCATCCGCTTCTGCCGCTCCCAGGCCTCACCTAGCGCCTTGGCGTCCAGCGGGCGGATCTGGGCGACGGTCTCGGCGAGCAGGTCGTGCGGGTCCTCGCCGGGCAGGGCGCGACGGCCGTACGTCTCCTCGTGGACCACCCAGGACAGCGGGCGGCGCTTGGACCAGCCCGCCTGCATCAGCTCGGGCTCATCGGGGAACTCGTCGACGTACCCGACGCACAGGTAGGCCACGACCTCCAGGTGCTCGGGCAGGCCGAGGGTGCGGACCATCTCGCGCTCGTCGAAGAAGCTGACCCAGCCGACGCCGAGGCCCTCGGCGCGGGCGGCGAGCCAGAGGTTCTCGACGGCGAGGGCGGAGGAGTACGGCGCCATCTGCGGCTGCGTGTGGCGGCCGAGGGTGTGGCGGCCGCCGCGGGTCGGGTCGGCGGTGACCACGATGTTCACCGGGGTGTCGAGGATGGCCTCGATCTTCAGTTCCTTGAACTGCTTCGCCCGGCCCTTGGGCAGCGACTTGGCGTAGGCGTCGCGCTGGCGCATCGCCAGCTCGTGCATCGTGCGCCGGGTCTCGGCGGAGCGGATGACGACGAAGTCCCAGGGCTGCGAGTGGCCGACGGACGGGGCGGTGTGAGCCGCTTCCAGGACGCGGAGCAGCACCTCGTGCGGGATGGGGTCGCTGCGGAAGCCGTTGCGGATGTCACGGCGCTCGCGCATGACCTTCAGCACGGCCTCGCGCTCGGCGTCCTCGTAGGCGGGCGCGGCCGGGCCGGTGGGCTGTCGTGCTTCTGCCACGGGGGCCGTGCTCTCCTCCTGGTCGGCGGCCCTGGTGTCCAGGTCCTCCGCGTGCTGTACGAGTTCGGGGTCGCCCGCGCGCGGTGCGGGGACCGCGGGTGCCTCCTCGGTGGGCAGGACGATCGGCTGCGGCGGGGTGGGCGCGAGGTGCGGGGTGGTCGGCACCTGGCCCTCCACCGGCACGAACTGCCCGAGCGGCTGCTCCGGCCGGGGCTCCATCGGCACACCGGCCGCCGGCGTCTGAAGCTGGGGCCCGGCCGGGTCGGCGACGTACGGCTGGGGCGCGGGGGCCTCCGGCTCGACGGCCAGGGGCACGGGCTGCGCCTCGACGGGCTCGGGCTGCGGGGCGGGCTCGGGGGTGATGGCGGGTGCCTCTGCTACGACGGGGGCGGCGGGCTCGGCCGGGGGCTCGGCGGGGGCTTCCACGTAGGCGGTGGATTCCGCGGGCGCGGGCGCCGGTTCGGTCTGCGGGGCCTCGGGCGCGGGCGCCATGGCGGCCTGCGGTTCCTCGGGCGCGGGCGGTTCCTCGGCCACGGCCGCGACCGGCTCGGGCTCGACTGCCACGGGTGCCTCGGCGGGCTCGTGCACGACGGCCTCGGGCACCTCGACGACCTGCGGCGCGTCCGGTACGGCGGGCTCGACGACCACCGCAGCCTCCGGCGCCTCGGCCTCGGGCGCGGGCGGCTCCGGGACCGCGACGGGCTCCGGGACCGTGACGGGCTCCGGCTCGGGTACGACAGCGTCGGGAACGGCGGCTTCTTGTACGACGGCCTCGGGCACCGCTGCCTCATGCACCACGGCCTCGGCAGCAGGGGCCTGAACAGCCTCGGCGGCCTGAACCTCCACAGGCGCAGCCGCCTCGGCGTCCTGCGCGACCTCGGGCACCGCCACCGGTTCGGCGACCGGCACCGCTTCAGCGACCGGCTCCACAACCGGGACGTCCCCGGAACCGACGCCCGAGGCGTCCGCGCCCCCGGACACCGGGAACTGCTGGGCAGGTACGGAAGCCTCCTCCGGCGCGGGCACCGGCGCCGTCTCGTGCCCCTGCGGTTCCTGCGCTACGGCGACCGCCTCCGTGGCGAGCCGAGCCATGGCCGCCTGGGCCGGGTCGGAAGGCTCAGGCGCCGGTGCGATCGGCGGAACAACCGTTTCGGCAGCCGCCACCTCCGCGCTCATCGGCGCGGCAGCGGCGGGAGCGGGCGACGGCATCGGGGTACCCCAGGGCGCCGCCGGCTGGGGCTGCGGGATGTCGAGGTACTCCGGACCTGCCGTGGGCGGACCCGGCTGCCGTACCGGCGGGGCGCCCACCGCGCCGCGGTCGGCCAGGGAGCGGACCGGGCTTGCGGAGGCGTCGGGGGTCGGCGGGCCGAGGTGCAGCGGGCGCCGCGGGGTCGTCGGCGGCACCGGCGCCGGACCCGGCATACGGACCGCGCTCAGGTCGACCGAGCCGCTGTCACGGCCGGACATCTCGTGCGCACCGGGTTCGTGCAGGGCCTCCACGACCGGTTCCGGCGCGGGCGGAGCGACCTCGTTGCCCCAAGCGCTCTGGGCGCCGGGCAGCAGCAACAGGTCTTCGTCCTCGGCGGTGGTCTCGGAGAGGTAGGTGTACGCACCGGGCGCGGGGACGCCCGGCTGCTCCACCATGCCTGCGTTCTCCGGCAGTCCCTCGCCCGGGACCTGGCCGGTGTCGGTCATGCGTACCCCTCGCCCATCGGTTAGTGCTTCTACGACCAGCTCACCCGGAGCGGCGCACCGACCGCTCCACAGTGAAGAACGAGCGTGTGTGCCCAGCGGCACGAACGACCCGCCCACAAAGACGACAAAGCCATTAACTGGCATTGTCGCGGCCGTTCCCCCGTCACGACAGCTTCATCCGCGACGATCCCGCTGTGGACTGCGCCACGTTGCGCGTCCTCCGGTTCTGCCGTACCACACTCCCCCCAAAACGGGCGGGTTTTCCGGACATTGACCGACGAAGCGTCGGGCGTCCGAGTGCGGTGCAACGATCGGCCAGCCTACCGCGACCGGTACGACAACAGGATCACGGGGACGGGATCGGGGTCAGCCCGTCCGGTCCGGCAACAGGCCGCTGAGCAGGAACGCGACGCTCCGTTCCCGCTCCGTCCAGGCCCGCGTGTCGAGTTCGACGGACTGGAGCAGGGCGCACTCGACCCGGTAGCCGTGTTCGGTCAGGTCGCGGCCGATGAGTTCGGCCTCGTCGCGGGTGGCCGCGTGGGTGACGATGCGCTGCGGTCGGCGGTCGGCGACCGCGGAGACGACCGCCGCTCCCCCGCCGCCGACGCGTACGACGTCGGGTTCGGGCAGGTTCTCCAGGACGTGCGGGGCGGTGCCGTGCACGACCTGGAGCTGGACGCCGAGGGCGCGGGCGTTGGACTCGGTGCGTTCGCAGGCCCGTGGGTCGCTGTCGACGGCGATGACGGCGGCCCCGGCCCGGGCGGCCTCGGTGGCGAAGGCACCGCTGCCGCAGCCGATGTCCCACACCAGGTCCCCCACGCGCGGGCCGAGCCGGGCGAGTTGGGCCGCGCGCAGTGGTTCCAGCTCGCCCTCGCCCATGAGTCCGCCGTAGGACTCGGCGGGCAGGGTCCAGCCGCGCGGGGTGGCCGACGGGTCGCGGCCCGCGATCCAGCCGCCGCCCTGCGCGACCCCGGCCGGGCCGCCGATGACGATGACGACGTTCGGGTCGCGCCAGGTGTGGTCGGCGGCCTTGTCGGAGGTGACGACGGTGACCTGTTCGCGTTCGGTGCCGAGTTCCTCGCAGATGACGAAGGTGCGGTGGACGCCCTCCAGGAGCAGTCCGAGTTCGGCGGGTCCCGCGCCGGGTGAGGTGAGGACGGCGACCTTGGTGTGGGCGCGGCACACATTCACCGCGCGTCGCAGGGTGCGACGGTGTGCGACGACCACCTGTGCGTCGTCCCAGGGCATACCGGCGCGGGCGAAGGCGGTGGCGACCGAGGAGACGGCGGGGACGACCTCGACCTCCAGGCCGAACTCGGGCGCGCGCAGGGTCCGTACGACTCCGAAGAAGCCGGGATCGCCGTCGGCGAGGACGACCGCCGTGCCGCGATGGCCGGCGATCCGGCGGGCGGCGAGGGCGACGCTGCCGAGGCGGATGCGCTCGGCCGCGGGGGGCACCTCGGGCAGTGCCAGATGGTGCGCGGCGCCGGCCACCAGCGTGGCGGCGCCGAGGGCGGCGCGTGCCGCGGCGGTCAGCGGCGAGCCGTCCCAGCCGATCACCGTGACCCGGTCGGCCATCGTCGTCAGTCTCCAGGGGGTTTACGCAGGTGGACGGGGCAGCCTGAGGGTATCCCGGTCGGCCGGGGTCAGTTCCAGTCGGAGTACGACGTGAATCCGGCGGAGTCGGCCAGCTGCTCCGCCGCGCCCTCCAGGTCCTCCGGCAGCAGGCTCCAGACGATGTAGTCGGTGCGCACGTCGGTCCAGGTGCCGTCGTCGGTGCGCACGTGCGCTATGCAGGCGTTGCGCAGGACGCCCTCGCTGATGCAGCCGATCTTCTGGGCGACCTGCTGGGATGCGGTGTTGTCGGCGGCCGTGCGCAGCTCGATGCGCTCGAACTTCTGGTCGCCGAACAGCCATTGGGCGGTGGCGAGGGCGGCCTCGGAGGCGTAGCCCTCGCCGCGGGCCCAGGGGGCGATGATGTACGACAACTCGGTTGAGCGGACATGCCAGTTGGTCTTGCCGAGCTGGACGATGCCGACCAGGCGCTGGGTGAGGAACTCGGTGACGGCGAGGTCGAGTCCGCGGCCCGCCTCCCGTTCGGCGGGCGCGTACCCGGTGATCCAACTGCGGGCGCCCGCCGCGGTGAAGGGCTGCGGGACGTCGGTCCAGGCGCCGACCTGCTCGTCGTTCATCATCTCGGTCAGGGCGGGCACGTCGTCCTCGTCGAGGGGACGCAGCACCAACCGCTCCGTGCTGATGGAGATGTTGGGGAAGGTGCTCGTCATGCGCCGCTCCGTAACCTTCGAAAACGTCAGGCCTGCTGAACTGCCCAGCATGCAGCATGAAAGCACCGAACCGCACCACGGGGTCCTCCCCGTGGTGCGGTTCGGGATCCGTCAGAAGGTGGCGATGACGGAACCGGCGTACTTGTCCTCGATGAACTTCTTGACCTCGGGGGAGGTCAGGAGCTTCGCGAGCTTCTTCACGCGCGGGTCGTCCTCGTTGCCTTCCTTCACGGCGAGGAAGTTGCCGTACGGGTTGTCCGTGGCGGACTCCAGGACCAGGGCGTCGTCGGCGGGCTTGAGGTCGGCCTCGATGGCGTAGTTGCCGTTGATGACCGCGGCGTCGACGTCGTTCAGGGAGCGCGGGGTCTGGGCCGCCTCCAGCTCCTTGAACTTGAGGTTCTTGGGGTTCTTGACGATGTCCGAGGGGGTCGCTTCGTTGCCGACGCCGTCCTTGAGGGTGATGATCCCGTTGTCGGCGAGCAGCTTCAGGGCGCGCGCCTCGTTCACGGTGTCGTTGGGGACGGCGACGGTCGCACCGCTCTTGAGGTCGTCGGCGCTCTTGACCTTGTTGGAGTAGAGGCCGAGCGGCTCCAGGTGGACCGTGACGACGGGCACGATGTGGGTGCCGTTCTTCTTGTTGAAGTCGTCGAGGTACGGCTGGTTCTGGAAGTAGTTGGCGCCGACCGATCCGTCCTCCGTCGCCGTGTTCGGCGTGACGTAGTCGGTGAACTCCTTGACCTCCAGGTCGAGTCCCGCGTCCTTCGCCAGGTTGTCCTTGACATAGGTGAGGATCTCGGCGTGCGGGACGGGGCTCGCGGCGACGACCAGCGGTCCGCTGGTGTCGGCGGAGGCGGAGTCGCTGTCGGAGGAGCCGCAGGCGGTGAGCCCGAAGGTGAGGGCTCCGGCGGCGAGGACGGCGGTGGTGATCTTTGCGGTGTTACGCACGAAAAGTGCCTTTCCTGATGGGTGGTGCGACCCCGTGATGGGTGTTACGGGGAGAACTAGACGGTCTTGCTGGTGGCTGTGGACGCCTTCAGCAGCCGAAGCTTGGGGGCTGGGCCCGAGGTGCCGCCGCGGCGGTGCAGCGAGCGGGCCGCGTAGTCGCCGGCGAACTGGATGAGGGAGATGACGACGGCGAGGATCGCCACGGTGATCCACATCAGCTCGGTCTCGAAGCGCTGGTAGCCGTAGCGGATGGCGATGTCGCCGAGGCCGCCCGCGCCGACCGTGCCGGCCATCGCGGAGTAGCCGATGAGGGCGACGATAGTGGTCGTGGTGGAGGCGATCAGCGAGGGCAGGGACTCCGGTACGAGGACCTTGCGCACGACCGTCCAGGTGTTCCCGCCCATCGACTGCACAGCCTCGACGAGCCCGCCGTCCACTTCGCGGACAGCCGTCTCGACCAGGCGCGCGAAGAACGGGATCGCGCCGATGGCGAGCGGCACGATGGCGGCCTCGCGGCCGATGGTCGTGCCGGTGATGGAGCGGGTGAAGCCCATCAGCGCGACCATCAGGATGATGAACGGCATCGAACGGGCGATGTTCACGACCTGCCCGATGACTTTGTTGGCCACGACGTTCTGGAGCAGTCCGCCCTTGTCGGTGAGGACGAGGAGGACGCCGAGCGGAAGCCCGCCGACGACGGCGATGAGCGTGGACCAGCCGACCATGTAGAGGGTGTCCCAACATGCCTGCTCCAGCAGCGGCTGCATTTCGAACCAGGTCACTTGGCACCTTCCTTCAGCAGAACGGGCTCCTGGCCCAGTACGTCGATCTGCAGGCCCTGTTCGCGCAGGAAGCCGATCGGCACGACGTTGTCCTCGTAGCGGCCGGGCAGTTCGATGCGCATCCGGCCGACCTGGAGGCCGCCGACGGTGTCGATGGCGGCGCCGAGGATCGAGATGTCGACGTTGTAGGTGCGCGCCAGCTGGGAGATGACGGGCTGGGTGGCGGCCTCGCCGTGGAAGGTGACGTCGACGATGGTGCGGTGGGCGTCGGTGGCCTCGCCGCTCACCGGGAACAGCGCGGAGGCCAGTTCGGAGCCGGGGGTGGCGAGCAGTTCGCTGACGGTGCCGGACTCGACGATGCGGCCCTTCTCCATGAGCGCGGCCGAGTCGCAGATCGACTTCACGACGTCCATCTCATGGGTGATGAGCAGGACGGTGAGCCCCAGCTGCCGGTTCAGGTCGCGCAGCAGTTGGAGGATGGAGCGGGTGGTCTCCGGGTCGAGGGCACTGGTGGCCTCGTCGGAGAGCAGCACCTTGGGGTCGCCGGCCAGGGCGCGGGCGATGCCGACGCGCTGCTTCTGGCCGCCGGAGAGCTGGGCGGGATATGCCTTGGCCTTGTCGGCGAGGCCGACCAGGTCGAGCAGTTCGAGCGCCTTGCGGGAACGCTCCTTGCCCGACTTGCCGAGGATCTCCAGCGGCAGCTCGACGTTGTCCTGCACGGTCCGCGAGGACAGCAGGTTGAAGTGCTGGAAGACCATGCCGATACGGCTGCGCGCCTGCCGCAGTTCCTTGCCGGCGCGCGGACCGCGGCCCGCGAGAGCGGTGAGGTCCTGGCCGGCGACGGTGACCGTGCCGGCGGTGGGGCGCTCCAGGAGGTTGACGCAGCGGATGAGTGAGGACTTTCCGGCGCCGGACTGGCCGATGACGCCGTACACCTCGCCTTCGCGGACGTGCAGGTCGACGCCGTCGAGGGCGGTGACCTCTCGACCGCGGGTGCGGTGAGCCCGGTAAATTTTCGTCAGGCCCGATGTGGTGATCACTGGGGTTTCCGTCACTGTCGAGTACGCGGGCGTGGGTGTGCCCTGGTACGGGAGGAGATGTGTGCGCGGGGCAGCTGGGTCACGTACGGCTGGGGGCGTACGGACATGCCGTGGCGGCTCGCTTCGGGGCGCGAGGCTCAAAAGGAAGTGGTGCGGGGGCCCTCTAGAAGGCGCACATTCGACACATACAACGAGCACCGGGCGTCATGGTCGCCTCGGTCGCAAGGATGCGGTCGCTCGTCGTGGTCATGCGATCAGTAAAGCAGACGGAGTACGCGGACCAAGAACCGCTGTCCGCAATGCGGACAGCGGTGGACAGTGGTCAGTCCCGGACGGAGATCTCGATGCCATGGGCGGTGACCAGGGCGGACAAGGCCGAGAGGTCCTTGACCACCAGGTCGGCGTCGAGCTCGTGGGCCTGGTGGGTTGTGGCCAAGGCCACGGTGGTCATCCCGGCGGCGCGGCCGGCCTGGAGACCGGCGGGGGCGTCCTCGAAGACGACACAGCGGGCCGGATCGACGCCCAGCTGACGGGCGGCGAGAAGGTAGGGCTCGGGGTCGGGCTTGCCGCGGGTGATGTCGTCGGCCGCGATCAGGGTCTTGGGCAGGATGCCGACGGCGTCGAGGCGGGCCTCGGCGAGCCGGCGGGTGGCGGAGGTGACGACGGCCCAGCGGTCGGCGGGCAGCGAGTCGAGGAAGGCCCTGGTACCGGGCAGCAGCTCCACGCCGTCGTTCGGCACGTCCTCGACCTCCAGCGTCTCGATCCGCGCCACGGCCTCCGGCACGAGGTCGGCGGGCAGCAGGTCGGCGGCTATCTCGACGGCCGGGCGCCCGTGCAGTTCGATACGTCCGAACTCTTCGGCGGTGATTGCGTACTCCCGTGCCCACCGCGTCCAGCAGCGGTCGACCGAGGCGAGCGAGGAGACGAGGGTGCCGTCGTTGTCGAACAGCAGGGCTTCGGCGTGGATGTGCATGCCCTCGACCCTACGGTGCCCGCCGGGGTCGGCCGCACCAGGCCTTTTGGCCCGTAATAGGGTCGCTGCATGCTTGATGCCCTGACGCTCGTGACCGGCGTCGCCGCGTTGCTGCTCGCCGCGTGGTGCGGCTTTGCCGCGTACCGCGATGAGCCGACGAAGGACTGGCACTTCATCGGGATGGCCGTGGTGACCCTGCTGGCGCTGGTCCAGCTGGTGGTCGGGACCGTGCAGTTGGCGCGCGGCGAGGAGCCCGAGCAGGGCACGACGATCTTCGTCGCGTATCTGCTGGGCGCGTTCGCGTGTGTGCCGGCGGCCGGGTTCATGTCGCTGGCCGAGCGGACCAGGTGGGGTTCGATCACGGTCGCGGCCGGCGGTGTGGTGCTCGCGGTGCTGGAGGTGCGGCTCTATGACATCTGGGGAGGCTGAGATGACGGCCGTGGAGGGAAAGCGCACCCGGCTCATCAGTGGGCCCGGAATGCTGCTCGTCTGGCTGTACGGCGTGATGGTCGTCGGGGCGGTGTCGCGGTCGGTGGTGCAGATCTCGACGGAGTTCGACCACGCCCCGCTCGCCTATTCGCTGTCGGCGGTGGCGGGGCTGGTGTACGGGTTCATCACGTACACGCTGGTCAGGGGTGGTGAGACGGCCCGTAAGGCGGCGCTGGTCTGCTGCGCCGCCGAACTCGCGGGCGTCCTGGTCGTCGGTACCTGGACCCTGGTGGAGCCCTCGGCGTTCCCCGACGCGACGGTGTGGTCCGACTACGGCATGGGGTATCTGTTCATCCCCGTACTGCTGCCGCTCTCGGCGATCTACTGGCTGCGCAAGGCGGGCACGGTCAAGCCGTAGCCGCGTACGTCCCCGCCGCCTTCTCCAGGACGATCATCGGTACGCCGTCCGTGCCCTCGGAAGTGCCTACCGCCGTGTAGCCGACCTTGCGGTAGAGGCGGAGGCTGGTCTCGCTGCGGTGGCCGGTGTGCAGGCGGAACCTCTTCGCGCCGCGCTCGTCGGCGAGGGCGGATTCGGCCGCTCGAAGAAGACGGGCGCCGATGCCATGGCCCTGGAGGCGGGGGTGGACGCAGAGCTTGCCGATGGCGGCGGCGCCGTCCTCGGTGACCGAGCCGCGGACCGAGCCGACCACCTCGTCGCCGAGACGGGCCACGAAGACACAGTCCTTGGCGACTTCCTCGCGCACCGAGTCCAGCGTCTGGACGAGCGGGTCGATGCGGTAGTTGCCGTACAGCGCGGCCTCGCTCTGGAAGCACAGGTACTGCAGCTTGAAGATCTGCTCCGCGTCCTGCTCGGTCGCCGCAGAGATGGTCACGCTCATGCCCATGTGCGCATGCCTCCCGCTCACCTGATCACCTGTCGTCCTCACTCCTATCCCCGCGCTCCTCGGGCCGCAACCTCCTGCGTCAGCAATCGCCGTAGACAACCCAGACATCTGGAACGTTCCGGGCCAAGACTGCCCTGTGAGATACCCAACTCCCCCGCGATTTCCCGGTATGTCATGTCCCTCGGCGAAAGCAGCGCCTCGACCAGGCTGGGGCAGCGGCCGGGCAGCCGGCGGACCGCGTCGCGCAGAGCGCGGTGGCGGGCGGCCCTGAGGGCGAGGTGTTCGGGGTCGCGCTCGGACTCGTCCGCGGGTTCGGCGTCATACGGCCGTTCGAGGCGGTGGGTACGGCGGGTGCGGCGGACCTCGGAGCGGACGGCCGAGCGTAGCCAGCGCTCGGGGTCGGGCGGCGGGCCCTGGGCGTCGAGGAGCTCCAACAGGCGCAGCCAGACCGCCTGTTCCAGGTCGCCGGGCTCGGTTCCGGAGGCGTGCGCCTCGGCGGAGGCCTCGGCGGTGAGCAGCGGGCGCAGCGCGAGAACCTCTGAAACAGAGTCGTGTCTCATATGACGCACGACGCGGCCGCCCGGGCGACGGGTTGCCCGGGCGGCCGCTTGTCACCCCAACCAGGGGCGTGGGGCTCAGCCGTTGACGAAGTCCTCGCGGGCCAGCAGCCCGGTGTCCGGCTGGTCGGTGAAGACACCGTCGATGCCGGTGGCGAAGTACGTCCTGTACGCACCGAAGACATCGCCGTAGGCGTCCGCGTCCGTGCCCTTGCGGAAGTCCGCGGGCAGGAAGGGATTCTCGTTGCGCAGCGTCCAGGGGTGCAGGACCAGGCCCACCTTGTGCGCGTCCGCGACCAGGGTGGTCGGCGTGGTGAGCTTGCCGCTCGCGTCCCTCGGGATGATCAGGTCCAGGGTCGGGCCGATGCCCTGGGCGTAGGAGGCGATCTCGCGCAGCCCGGCCGGCTTGACCAGATCGGCGACGGTACGCGGGTCACCGCTGTCCACGAAGTCGTACGGCCGGGTGCTCGCGCCGGACAGCAGCACCACCAGCGGGTTGTCGATGAGCTTGTTGAGGCGCTGGATGCTGGTCGGCTCGAACGACTGGACGATGACCGGCGAGTTCCACTTGTGCTTGCCATACTTGCGCAGCACCTTCGCGATCCGCTCTTCGAGGCCGAGGCCCAGCTTGCGGAAGTAGGTGGGGTGCTTGAGCTCGGGGTAGATCCAGACCTGCTTGCCGCGCTCCCGGGTCTGCTCCTCCTGCCACTGGAGCACCTCTTCGAAGGTGGGGATCTCCCAGCGGCCGTTGTAGAGGGTGTTGTGCGGGCGGTTGGCCGGGATGCGCTCGATCGCGCGGAGCGTCTTGAGCTCGGCGAGCGTGAAGTCCTCGGTGAACCAGCCGGTGACGGAGACCCCGTCGAGCAGCTTGGTGGTCTTCCGGGCGGCGAACTCGGGGTGGTCGGCGATGTCGGTGGTGCCGCCGATCTCCGGCTCGTGGCGGCAGACCAGATGGCCGTCCTTGGTGGGCACCAGGTCACCGGCCTCGACGATGTCGGCACCCAGGTCCAGGGCCAGCTGGTAGGCGCCCAGGGTGTGCTCGGGCCGGTAGCCGCTGGCACCGCGGTGGCCGATGATCGTGGGCTTGGGCAGGCTCTTCACACCGCCGCCTCCGTACCCGGAGCCCGCGGCCCGTGCCGTACCGGACAGTCCGAGGACCGCTCCGCCCGCGCCCAGCACCGCGGCGCCCAGCAGCGCCCGGCGCCCGGTCCCGCGCGCCTGCTCGTCCGACTCCTGCGTTCCCATGAGCGCCCTCCTGCCCTCGGCTCTTCAGTGCGGGCCGATGGTAGGTGCCCGTCCATGACCGGCGGGAGACCCCGGATCGAACACGCGGGTGACACCGGATGTCTTGTGAGGACGCAGTTCTGATGAACCGTCGACATCGGACGCATGTCTCAGGGTAGGCGTGAGGCGAACGCCCGAACCCCGGTCGGCGCGACGTCGGTCACACCGTTCCGCGCGGGTTACCGGCGGGCGACGGCACAGCACCGCAGGTAAACCTGCGTCAACAGTACGTAAGACCTCCGTGAACCCGATGTGCGCGATCCCGGGGACCGCGAGTATCGTCCTCACCTGCACAGACTTATATCGACCCCTTGACACCGGAGGGCCCGTTGTCCCGCTTCGCGCTCATCAAGGCAGTGCTCGGACCGATCATGCGCCTGATGTTCCGCCCAAGGGTGGAGGGCGCGGAGCACATCCCGGGGGACGGTCCGGTGATCCTCGCCGGCAACCACCTCACGTTCATCGACTCAATGATCATGCCGCTCTTCTGCGACCGGCAGGTCTTCTTCATCGGCAAGGACGAGTACGTCACCGGCAAGGGCCTCAAGGGGCGGCTGATGGCCTGGTTCTTCACGGGCTGCGGCATGATCCCGGTCGACCGGGACGGCGGCCGCGGCGGTGTCGCGGCGCTGATGACCGGGCGCCGGGTGCTGGAGGAGGGCAAGGTCTTCAGCATCTACCCGGAGGGCACCCGTTCCCCCGACGGCCGGCTCTACCGCGGTCGCACCGGTATCGCCCGGCTGGCCCTGATGACCGGCGCGCCCGTCGTCCCGTTCGCCATCATCGGCACGGACAAGGTCCAGCCCGGCGGCGCGGGCTTCCCGCGGCCCGCCCGCGTCACCGTCCGCTTCGGCGAGGCCATGGAGTTCTCGCGGTACGAGGGGATGGACCGGGACCGATATGTGCTGCGGGCGGTGACGGACTCCGTGATGGCCGAGGTCATGCGGCTGTCGGGGCAGGAGTACGTGGACATGTACGCCACGAAGGCGAAGCAAGCCGCGTAGTCGCTCCGCTGAGGAGGCCGGGGCACTGCGGGGCGTGCGTCAAGTGCCGGTGCGTCGGTGAAGCCCAAGGTGGGGGCGCCCCTCAAGGTCGGCTGTCCAACCGTTGGCCACGGAGCATGAACCATGCCGCCACCGCGGCTGCCAGCAAGACCGCCGCACCCGCGCCGGACGCCAGCGCCAGCCCATCCACGAAGGACTGCCTGGCCGCGTCCAGCATCGCCCCGGACGTCTGCGCCGGCATCCCCGCCGCCGCCTCCACCGCGCCGCCCAGTGACTCGTGGGCCTCGGCAGGCGTGCCCGCCGGGCCCGGGAAGTCCCGGTACACGCCCGTCACGATCGAACCCAGCACGGCGATACCCAACGCCGCGCCCAGCTCGTACGCCGTCTCCGACACCGCCGACGCCGCCCCCGCCTGCTCCTTCGGTACGGAGGACAGGATCACGTCGGACGTCACCGTGAAGGAGAAGCCCGCGCCGATGCCGACCACCAGCAGGGCCGCGCCCAGCAGGGGGTAGCCGGTCGAGCGGTCGATCACCGTGAGCACGGCCAGGGCGACACCGATCGCCGCGAGGCCGCCCGCGACCACGGCCCGCACCGAGAAGCGGCGGGCTGCCCGCCCGGCGATCAGGCCGGCTGCGACCGCGCCGATCGCGGCGGGCAGTTCGGCCAGTCCCGCCTCCAACGGGCCCCTGCCCTGCACGAGTTGCAGGAACTGGGAGAGGAAGAAGACCAGGCCGGACAGGCCGAGGATGGTCAGCAGGTCGGCCAGTACCGCACCGCTGAAGCCACGGCCGCGGAACAGCCGCATGTCCAGGAGCGGGGTCGGCAGGGTGAGCTGGCGGCGTACGAAGGCGTACAGCGCGGCCGCGCCGAGCAGACCCGCGGCAAGCGTCACCCACGTGAACCCATGTGCCGCCGCCTCCTTGACCGCGTACACGACACCGATCATGCCGACGAGCGACAGGGCGACGCTGATCATGTCCCAGGGACCGGGATTCGGGGTACGGGACTCGGGCAGCAGCTTGATGCCGACGACGACCAGGACCGCCATCACCGGCAGGTTGATCAGAAAGACCGAGCCCCACCAGAAGTGTTCGAGCAGGAAGCCACCGGCTATCGGGCCGATGGCCGTACCGGCGGACGCGGTCGCGCCCCAGATGCCGATGGCGAGGCTGCGCTCGCGCGGGTCGTGGAAGAGGTTGCGGATCAGGGCGAGGGTGGCGGGCATGAGCGTCGCACCCGCGACACCGAGCAGCGCGCGGGCGACGATCAGCAACTCCGGTGTCGTCGCATAGGCGTTGAGGACGGATATCGCCCCGAACGCCGTGGCGCCGACGAGCAGGATCCGCTTACGGCCGATGCGGTCGCCGAGGCTGCCCATGGAGACGAGCAGACCGGCGATGACGAAGGAGTAGACGTCACCGATCCACAGGAGCTGGGTGCCGGAAGGCTTGAGGTCCTCGCTGATGTAGGGGGTCGCGAGACCGAGGACGGTTGCGTCGACGGCCACCAGCAGCACGGCGAGCACCAGGACGGACAGCGCGAGCCAGCGGCCCGGACGCTTCACCGCCTCGGTCGGGTGCGCCGGCTGCAAGGTGCTGGTCATGGTTCCTCTCTCCGTAGTGCGCCGCCGAGCAGCAGCTCAGCGATCATGTGCGTGAAGTCCTTGGCCGCGACCCTGCCCTCCTGGACCGCCCAGGCACCGGAGGCCATCAGGCCGTACAGCGCCTCGGTGAGCCAGGCCGGGGTGAGGTCGATGCGGAACTCGCCGGACGCCTGGCCGCGCCGGAACAGCGCGGCGATCCGGACGTCGAGCCGGGTCCAGCCCTCGTTCTGTCCCTCGCCCTCGAAGAGCTGGTTCTCGGTGTAGAGGAAGGCGAGCAGTCCGGCCGCGGGCTCGATCTCGCGGACGAGTCGGCGTACGGCCTCGCTCGCGCTGCCCTCGTCCAGCCGGGCCGCGTCCAGGGCGGCCTCGCACTCCGCGATGCCGAGCGCCTCCAGCGCGCGGACGAGCGCGTCGCGCCCGGCGAAGTGGCGGTGCAGCGTGGCCCGGCTGATCCCGGCGGCCTTGGCGACCTCGTCCATGGTGGACGTGGATTTCCGGGTGAGCAGGGCGGCTGCGCTGCGCAGCACGTGGTCACGATCGACAGCCATGAGACAACCATAGCCCATGTGAGACATCTTTGTCTCAAACTGGGCATGCGCGTCTCACGACTGGTGGGTCGTGGTGATCTTTCAGTGCCAGGGCAACTGGCCGCGCCGCTCCCAGTACGCCCCCGGCTCCTCAACCAGCGCGGCAAGACGGTGCAACTGGTCCTCGTCCAGGTCCACGACCGCCGCGTGCAGGTTGGAGGCGAGCTGGACGGTGGTCGCGGCGCCGGAGAGGACGACGCCTGCCCAGGGCTGGCGCAGGACCAGGGCGAGGGCCACGGCGTCGGTCCCCAGGGAGGTCTCCGCCGCTACAGCCTTCAGGGCGTCCGGGGCGTGCGGCTCCGCGAGCCTTCCGTTGGCCATGCCCTCCTTGACGATCACGGTGAGCCCGGCGTCGTGGGCCTCGGCGAGGGCGGGGGCGGCGGAGGTCTCCAGGGCGTTGTACGTCGACTGGACGGTACGGAAGAGGGGCTCGCCGTCGACCGTCACGGCAAGGGCGGCGCGGATCGCGTCCGCCTGGGCGGGGCCGCTGGTGGAGAAGCCGACGGTGAGGCCCTGGGCGGCGGCCTCGGCCAGCTTGGCGTGCAGGTCCTTGTCGGTGAGGGCGGGGCTGTCGGGGGTCACCGAGTGGATCTGGTAGAGGTCGAGCCGGTCACCGAGCAGGGCGTCGGTCTCGGCGCGCTGACGCTCGTACGTCTGCAGGCTGTGGTCCTTGACCTCGTGCGTCTCGGCGTCCGCCGACCAGCCGGCGGTGTAGGTGTAGCCCCATTTGCTGCCGATGACTACGTCGTCGATGTCGGGGCGGGCGTTCAGCCAGTCGGCGAGGAACTCCTCGGAGCGGCCGTAGGAACGGGCGACGTCGAAGTAGCGGACGCCTTGGGCATAGGCGGCGTCGAGGAGTTCGTGCGTGCGGTCGCGCAGGGCGTCGACGCTCCGGCCCTCCGGCAGGTCGCGGTCCCGGCCCAGGTTGATGTAGCCGGGGCGGCCGACGGCGGCGAGACCCAGGCCGATGTGGCAGGTGGGTGTCGTGGCGGTCGCGAGACGGGCGAAGGGCATCGCGGGCTCCGTTCGGTCGACAGACTTGCGACCAACGTAACTCGCGATGCCCTCACGTCACTTCTTGGCGCTCGCCCACTCGTGCTGTGCCGCCACGTCCGCCTTCACCTCGGCCAGCTGGACGGCCACCGCGCTCGGCGCCGTACCTCCCCGCCCGTTGCGGGAGGCCAGGGCGCCCGGCACGTTCAGGACCGTGCGGACCTCGGGGGTCAGATGCTCGGAGATCTTGGCGAACTGGTCGTCCGTCAGGTCGTCCAGTTCCTTGCCCTCGGACTCGGCGACCTTGACGCAGGCGCCGGCCACCTCATGCGCGACCCGGAACGGGACGCCCTGCTTGACCAGCCACTCGGCGATGTCGGTGGCGAGGGAGAAACCGGCCGGGGCCAGCTCCTCCATGCGCTCCCGGTGGACCGTGAGCGTGGCGATCATGCCGGTGAAGGCGGGGAGCAGGACGTCCAGCTGGTCGCAGGAGTCGAAGACCGGCTCCTTGTCCTCCTGGAGGTCGCGGTTGTACGCGAGCGGAAGCGCCTTGAGGGTCGCCATCAGGCCGGTCAGGTTGCCGATCAGTCGGCCCGACTTGCCGCGCGCCAGCTCCGCGATGTCGGGGTTCTTCTTCTGCGGCATGATCGACGAGCCCGTGGAGAACGCGTCGTGCAGGGTGACGAAGGAGAACTCCTTCGTGTTCCAGATGATGATCTCCTCGGCGATCCGGGAGATGTTCACACCGATCATCGCGGTGATGAAGGTGAACTCCGCGACGAAGTCACGGGAGGCCGTGCCGTCGATGGAGTTGGCGGCGGAGCCGTGCTCGAAGCCGAGGTCCGCGGCCACCGCCTCCGGGTCGAGACCGAGGGAGGAACCGGCCAGCGCGCCCGAGCCGTACGGCGACACGGCCGTACGCACGTCCCACTGGCGCAGCCGCTCGGCGTCCCGGGACAGGGCCTGGACATGCGCGAGGACATGATGGGCGAAGAGCACCGGCTGGGCGTGCTGGAGGTGGGTGCGGCCGGGCATCGCCACGTCCGGGTGGGCCTCCGCCAGGCCGATCAGGGCGTCCTGGAGGTCGGCGATCAGACCGGCGATGCTGCGCGCCTGGTCCCGCAGGTACATCCGGAAGAGGGTCGCGACCTGGTCGTTGCGGGAGCGTCCGGCGCGGAGCTTGCCGCCGAGGTCGGGGCCGAGCCGCTCCAGCAGGCCGCGCTCCAGAGCGGTGTGCACGTCCTCGTCGGCGATGGTGCCGACGAAGGAGCCGTCGGCGACGTCCGCGGCCAGCTGGTCGAGCCCGGCGATCATCCGCGTCAGCTCGTCGTCGGTGAGCAGGCCCGCCTTGTGCAGCACGCGCGCGTGGGCACGCGAGCCGGCGATGTCGTACGGCGCGAGCCGCCAGTCGAAGTGGACCGAGGCGGAGAGCCTGGCCAGGGCCTCGGCGGGTCCGTCGGCGAAACGTGCGCCCCAGAGCCGGACGTCTCCGCTGTTGCTGCTCACTTGGTGTGCTCCTCAGAGGATCTGGATGTGGCACCGCCTCCCCGTGGCGTGAACGGGGAGGCGGCCGTCAGGGGCGGTGCCGGTTCGGCACCCGAGCCGGTCAGGCCAGGTCGCGGCGCGCCGCGATCTTCGACGACAGACTGTAGATGTCGATGAAGCCCTTCGCCGCGGCCTGGTCGAAGGCGTCGCCGGTGTCGTAGGTGGCGAGGTTGAAGTCGTACAGCGAAGACTCCGAGCGCCTGCCGGTCACCACCGCGCGGCCGCCGTGCAGGGTCATCCGGATGTCGCCGGTGACATGCCGGTTGGCCTCGCCGATGAAGCCGTCCAGGGCGCGCTTGAGCGGGGAGAACCACTGGCCGTCGTAGACGAGTTCGCCCCAGCGCTGCTCGACCTGGCGCTTGTAGCGGGCGAGTTCGCGCTCGACGGTGACGTTCTCCAGCTCCTGGTGGGCAGTGATCAGGGCGATCGCGCCCGGGGCCTCGTACACCTCGCGGGACTTGATGCCGACGAGGCGGTCCTCGACCATGTCGATCCGGCCGATGCCCTGGGCGCCGGCGCGCTCGTTGAGCTGCTGGATCGCCTGGAGGACGGTGACGGGCCTGCCGTCGATCGCGACCGGGACACCCTCCTTGAAGGAGATGATCACCTCGTCGGCGTCCCGGGCGACCGCCGGGTTCTGCGTGTATTCGTAGATGTCCTCGATCGGCGCGTTCCAGATGTCCTCCAGGAAGCCCGTCTCGACCGCACGTCCGAAGACATTCTGGTCGATGGAGTACGGGGACTTCTTGGTGGTGGCGATCGGGAGCTGCTTCTCCTCGCAGAACGCGATGGCCTTGTCCCGGGTCATCGCGTAGTCGCGGACCGGGGCGATGCACTTCAGGTCGGGGGCGAGGGCGACGATGCCGGCCTCGAAGCGGACCTGGTCGTTGCCCTTGCCGGTGCAGCCGTGGGCGACCGTGTCGGCGCCGTGCTTCTGCGCGGCGGCGACGAGGTGCTTGACGATCGTCGGCCGGGAGAGCGCGGAGACCAGCGGGTAGCGGTCCATGTAGAGGGCGTTGGCCTTGATCGCCGGGAGGCAGTACTCCTCGGCGAACTCGTCCTTCGCGTCCGCGACCTCGGCCTCGACCGCGCCGCACGCGAGGGCGCGCTTGCGGATGACGTCCAGGTCCTCGCCGCCCTGGCCGACGTCCACCGCGACGGCGATGACCTCGGCGCCGGTCTCCTCGGCGATCCAGCCGATGGCGACGGAGGTGTCCAGACCGCCCGAGTAGGCGAGTACGACGCGCTCGGTCAATGGTCTCTCCTCACATGCGCTCCCCGACTGACATGCATGAGTATGCAGAACTCTGCATGATTCGTCAATCTGGCCGGGCTTTGAACACGGGAAACCGCTTTCCCGTATCTCTCGCCGGACGCAGGCGCCGCGTTTGTACAGCGAGAACACAGCGAACACCCCCGACCCGAGTGAGGCTTCCGCATGCCCAGGGCCCTTCCGAAGTACAACAAGCGTCGTGTCGCGCTGATCGGCGGCGCCGCCGCGCTGGCGCTGTCCGGAGCGGTGATCGTCAACTCCGCGCTCGCCGGGGAGACGCCCAAGAGCAACGCCCGCACGCCGACAGGACCCGGCACCATCAGCTGCCCCGACGTCGCCTCCCGGCTCCCCGCCGTCCCGGCCACCGCCCAGGCGGAGGTCGACCGGAACCTCGCGCTGCTCCAGACCCAGATCGACGAGGCGAACAAGCGGCTGGTCGAGACGGTCGGGCAGGGCGGACCCAACTTCGTCCAGAACGCCATCCTCGGCCCGCTGGCCAGCAAGCGGACGGCGGCCATCGACCGGATCGCGATCTCCATCGGCCGTACCGCGGAGAAGCCGCAGGGTCTTGGCGCCCTGGCCACCTGCACGCTGAACGCGCAGGGGGCCGTCGACACGGGTGAAGAAGAGGCAGGTGCCGGCGAGGAAGTCGAGGCCACCCCCAGCGCGGCCGCCCCTAGCGCAGCCGCCCCGGAGGAGGAAGAGGGCAACACCGGCGTCGGCACCATCAGCTGCCCCGACGTCGCCTCCCAGCTCCCCGCCGTCCCGGCCACCGCCCAGGCGGAGGTCGACCGGAACCTCGCCCTCCTGCAGACCCAGATCGACGAGGCGAACAAGCGGCTCGTCGACACGGTCGGGCAGGGCGGGCCCAACTTCGTCCAGAACGCCATCCTGGGCCCGCTGGCCAGCAAGCGGACGGCGGCCATCGACCGGATCGCGATCTCCATCGGCCGTACCGCGGAGAAGCCTCAGGGCCTGAACGCCCTGGCCGCCTGCACGCTCGACCAGTGACGTGACAGGCAGTCATGGCCGCCCCGTCGGCACACCGACCGGGGCGGCCATGGCCGTGTGCGGAGCGAAGAATTCCTTAGACAAGCGAAATACTTGTCCGCATAATCATGAGACATGGGAAAGACCTACGAGCGCATAGACGGCAGACTCCGCGCCTTCATCGAGACACAGCCCCTCTTCTTCACCGCGACCGCGCCCCTGTCCGGCGACGGCACGGTCAACCTCTCCCCCAAGGGCCTCAAGGGCTCCTTCGCGGTACTCGACGAACAGACCGTGGCCTACCTGGACTTCGCCGGATCCAACGCGGAGACGATCGCGCATCTGCGGGAGAACGGCCGGATCACCCTGATGTGGTGCGCCTTCCAGGGCCCGCCCACTATCGTCCGGGTGCACGGCCGCGGTGAGCCGGTCTTCCGTGACGACCCGCGTTTTCCCGAGCTCCTCTCCCACTTCCCCGACATCGACCCGGGCCCGCACGGTCTGCGCGCGATCATCGTGGTGACGGCCGAACTCGTCCGGGACACCTGCGGCTACGCGGTGCCCTTCATGTCGTACGACGAGGACCGCGATCTGCACGGGAAGCGGTTCGCGCGGGAGGACGACGAGTCGCTGAACGCGTACTTCGCCAAGAAGGAGCACGTCGCCACCAGCCTGGACGGCCTACCCGGGCTGCCGTTGCCGCTGCCGCCGTCCACGGTCTGAGCCGATCACCGGGGCCGCCGCGCGGACCGGCGCCACCACGGCGTACAAATACCGCCCGGTGCACCGGGATTCGTGGTGGCGCCAGGAGTACTGAACACACCGGCCGCCCCGCACGTACCTCTGGGCCGAGGGACCACGCCACTCCCCCTTGTCCGTTCCCGGAGGAACTGTGACCACCACGCTCGCAGGCGGCCGTGCCGCCCGCCGCCAGACGATGCGCCGCATCCGTCCGCGCCGCTCCCCGGCCGTCCCGTTGGTGATCGCCCTGTGGGCCGGCGCGGCGGCGGTGCTGTGGCTGTGGTGGGACAACACACCGTCCCTCGCGGACAACACCGCCAAGATCCTCGCGGCGGGCCGGATCACCGGACTGCTCGCCGGCTATCTGATGGCACTCGTCGTGCTCCAGATGGCCCGTGTGCCCGCGCTGGAACGGCGAGTGGGCTCCGACCGGGTCGCGCGCTGGCACGCGATGAGCGGCCGCTACACGATCTGCCTGGTCATCGCGCACATCTTCCTCACCATGTGGGCGTACGCGCTCCAGGCGGGCAAGACGCTCGGCGACATCGTCCAGCAGACCATCGATTCGATCAACACACTCCCGGACATGGGCAAGGCGGCCATCGGCACCGGGCTGCTGTTCCTGATCGCGTTCCTGTCGATCGGGGGCGTGCGCCGCCGGGTCCCGTACGACACCTGGTACCACGTGCATCTGCTGACGTACGCGGCGGTGTACCTGACGTTCTGGCACCAGATCACCACCGGCAACGAGTTCGCCGTGGAACCCTCCGCGAAGACCTTCTGGTACGGGCTGTACGGTGCCGTCACCGCGCTGGTGGTCTGGTACCGGATCCTCACCCCGATCCGCCTCAACATGCGGCACCGGATGTATGTCGAGGCGGTCATCGAGGAGACCCCGGGCGTGGTGTCGGTGCTGATCGGCGGGCGCAAGCTGCACCGGATGGGCGCGGAGGCCGGGCAGTTCTTCCGGTGGCGGTTCCTGGCCCCGGGCATGCGGTTCAGCTCCCACCCCTACTCGCTGTCGGCGGCGCCCCGCCCCGACATGCTGCGGATCACCGTCAAGGCGATCGGCGACCACAGCGAACGGCTGCGCGAGCTGGCGCCCGGGACCAAGGTGTGGGCGGAGGGCCCGTACGGCGCGCTCACCGCGCAGCGGCGCAGCCGGGGCAAGGTGCTGCTGGTGGCGGGCGGGGTCGGGATCACACCGATGCGGGCGCTGTTCGAGACGCTGCCCGGCGCTTCCGGTGACATCACCCTGCTGTACCGGGCCAACAGCACCCAGGATCTGGCGCTGTGGGACGAGCTGGCCGCCATCGCCGATGAGCGGGGCGCGCGGCTGATGTACGCGGTCAACAGCCCCGACGGGGAGCGGCCGGACATCTCGGCGGAGCGGCTTCAGCAGAAGCTGCCGGACATCGACAAGCACGACGTGTTCCTGTGCGGGCCGCCCGGCTTCGCACAGTCCGTGTACGAAGCACTGCGCGGCGCGGGAGTGCCCGCCCGCCGCATCCATCACGAGTCGTTCGAGATGTGAGCGACGGGACTTCAGGAGCTGTAGGAGCGATGAGGAAGACTCACCCCATCCGGCGTGTCGTGCTGGCCGGCGCCGCCACCGTGTCCGGGATCGTGCTGCTGCTGTCGCTGAAGCCGGCGTCCGATCCGGCGTCCGCGTCGGCGGCGGGCGGCGCGGCACCGCAACAGACCGCTGCCGCACAGGAGTCGGCGCAGGGCGGCAGCTCCGGCCAGGCCGGGACCGTCACCGGGGACGCGGTGCAGACGCAGTACGGGCCCGTGCAGGTACGGCTGACCGTGAGCGGCGGCAAGGTCACCAAGGTGGAGGCCGTGCAGGCGCCCAGTGGTGGTCGCAGCACCGAGGTGACCAACACCGCGGTGCCCCGGCTGAACCAGGCGGCGCTGGCGACGCAGAGCGCGGAGATCGACGCGGTGTCCGGGGCGACGTACACCAGCAGCGGGTACAAGCAGTCGCTGCAGTCGGCGCTGGACCAGGTGGAGAAGGCGCCCGCCGACTCCGGTGGCGGAGGCGGCTCCGCCGAGGCCGCCGCTCGTACGGTCACCGGGGAGGCGGTGAAGACGCAGTACGGGCCCGTGCAGGTGCGGATCACCGTCAGCGGCGGGAAGATCACGGCGGCGGAGGCCGTGCAGGCGCCGAGCGGCGGGCAGAGCACGCAGATCAACGGGAACGCGGTGCCGAAGCTGAACGCTGCCGCTGTGGCTGCCGGGAGCGCCGACATCGACGCCGTGTCCGGGGCGACGTACACCAGCAACGGCTACAAGCAGTCGCTGCAGTCGGCGCTGGACCAGGCCGGTGGCTGAGTCGGTGGCCGAGCCGGCGGAGGCTCCCGCCGCGGTGCGTCATGTGGAGGAGGTCATGGGGACCGTCTTCTCCTTCGACGTCCGCGGCGGGGATCCTGAGGCGGTACGGGCGGCGCTGTCGGAGGCGGTGGCCGAACTGCACCGGGTCGACGAGGTGTTCAGCACATACCGGGAGAACAGCGAGATCTCCCGGCTGGGGCGGGGGGAACTGACCGTCGAGGAGTGCGACCCCGATGTGGCGGCGGTGCTGGCGCTGGGCGAGGAGGCAACGCGGGTCAGCGACGGGTGGTTCAGCACGTCGTACGAGGGCCGCCTGGACCCGACCGGGATCGTGAAGGGCTGGGCCGTGGAACAGGCGGCACGGCGTCTTGCCGCGGCGGGGGCGAGCGGTGTGAGCGTCAACGGCGGCGGCGATGTGCAGCTGTTGGGGGTGCCCGGTCCGCAGCGCCCGTGGCGGGTGGGGGTCTCGGATCCGCTACGGCCGGGTGGGCTGGCGGCGGTGATCTCGGCGGCGGGCGCGCCGGAGTTGGCGGTCGCGACGTCCGGGACGGCGGAGCGGGGGGCGCACATCGTGGACCCGCGGACGGGTCGTTCCGCGGTGACGGACCTGCTCGCGGTGACGGTGGTGGCCCCGAAAGTCACCTGGGCGGACTGCTGGGCGACGGCAGCCTTCGCGATGGGCTCCAGGGAGGGCCTGCGCTGGCTGGAGTCGCTACCGGACGTGGAGGCCCTACTGATCACGGCAGGCGACGAGGTGAGATGCACAGGAGGCCTGGCTTCTCGACTCGGGTGATTGCAGATGCCCAGGGGCGCGGAGCTGCATTGATCAGCCTTCAGTGACCGTTCTGAGCCAACCGCAGCAGATGTTCCGCCAGTGCCTGACCACCCGTCGGTTCACGGCTGATCAACAGCAGCGTGTCGTCGCCCGCGATCGTGCCCAGGATGTCGTGGAGTTCCGCCTGGTCGATCGCCGACGCCAGGAACTGCGCCGCCCCCGGAGGGGTACGCAGGACCACGAGGTTGGCCGAAGCCTCCGCGGAGATCAGCAGCTCCTGGGACAGGCGCCGCATCCGCTCTTCCTTCGCCGACTCGCCCAGCGGAGCCCGGGGGGTCCGGAAACCCCCCTCGCTCGGCACGGCGTAGATCAGGTCGCCGTCGGTGTTGCGGATCTTCACCGCGTTCAGCTCGTCCAGGTCCCGGGACAGCGTCGCCTGCGTCACCGTCAGCCCGTCGTCGGCCAGCAGTTTCGCCAACTGACTCTGCGACCGCACCGGTTGCCGGTTGAGGATGTCCACGATCCGGCGGTGGCGGGCGGTCCGGGTCTGCGGCACGGCAGGCCCGGCGCCCCCCGTGTGCTCGTGGTCCTGCGCCTGACTCATCGTCGTCTCATTCCCCGGCTCATCCAGCGTCCCCTTGGGCCTCGTCCAGAACACCGGGCAGCGCCCGGAGGAAGGCGTCCACCTCGTCGTCGCCGAGATTCAGCGGCGGCATCAGCCGTACGACATCGGGGGCGGGCGCGTTCACCAGGAGGCCGGCGTCCTGAGCCGCCTGCTGCACCCTGGGTGCGAGCGGCTCGGTGAGCACCATACCCAGCAGCAGACCCGCACCCCGGACATGGGAGACCAGCGAATGGCGCGAACTGCCGCCGGCGCCCTCGATTCCGTCCCGCAACTTCTCGCTCTGCCGCTTGACGTTCTCCAGCAATCCCTCGTTCGCGATGGTGTCCAGCACCGCGAGTCCGGCCGCGCACGCGACGGGGTTGCCGCCGAACGTCGTACCGTGATGGCCCGGCTGGAGCAGCTCCGCGGCGCGCCCGAAGGCGACCGTCGCACCCAGCGGCAGCCCGCCACCGAGACCCTTGGCCAGAGTGACCACATCCGGCAGGACACCCTCGTGGGCCTGGTACTCGAACCAGTGCCCGGTCCGCCCGATGCCGGTCTGCACCTCGTCCAGGACGAGCAGCGAACCGGTCGCGGCGGTGATCGCCCGGGCGGCCTTGAGATAGCCGGCGGGCGGCACGACCACGCCGTTCTCGCCCTGGATCGGCTCGATCACGACCATGGCCGTGTCCTCGGTGACCGCCGCCGCGAGCGCCTGGGCGTCGCCGTAGGGGACGTGCGTGACATCGCCGGGCAGCGGAAGGAACGGGTTCCGCTTGGCGGGCTGGCCGGTGATCGCCAGCGCGCCCATGGTCCGGCCGTGGAAGCCGCCCTGGGTGGCGACGATGTGCCCGCGTCCGGTCAGTCGCCCGATCTTGAAGGCGCCCTCGACGGCCTCGGCGCCCGAGTTGCAGAAGTAGACCTTGCCGTCGCGGCCGAAGTGCTGAAGGAGCCGTTCGGCGAGGGCGACGGGCGGTTCCGCGATGAACAGGTTGGAGACATGGCCGAGGGAGGCGATCTGCCGGCTCACGGCCTCGACCACCGCGGGGTGGGCGTGCCCGAGCGCGTTGACCGCGATCCCGCCGACGAAGTCGAGGTACTGCTTGCCGTCGGCGTCCCACAGCTTGGCGCCTTCCCCGCGCACGAGGGCGAGCTTGGGCGTGCCGTAGTTGTTCATGAGCGCGCCCTGCCAGCGGGCAGTCAGCTCCTGGTTGGTCAAGACTCCCCCTGATCGAGTCCGTCGGGCACGACCATCGTGCCGATGCCCGAGTCCGTGAAGATCTCCAGCAGGATCGAGTGCTGGACCCGGCCGTCGATGACGCGGGCAGTGTGCACGCCGTTGCGGACGGCGTGCAGACAGCCCTCCATCTTCGGCACCATCCCGGAGCTCAACTCCGGCAGCAGCTTCTCCAGTTGGGAAGCGGTGAGGCGGCTGATCACCTCGTCGCTGTTCGGCCAGTCCTCGTAGAGGCCCTCGACGTCGGTGAGGACCATGAGGGTCTCGGCGCCCAGTGCCGCAGCGAGTGCCGCAGCCGCCGTATCAGCATTGACGTTGTAGACATGTCCGTCGTCCTGGCTACGGGCGATCGACGAGACGACCGGGATGCGGCCGTCGGCGAGCAGGGCCTCGATCGCGCCCGTGTCGATGTCGGTGATCTCGCCCACCCGCCCGATGTCGACCAACTCGCCGTCGATCTCGGGCTGGTGCTTGGTGGCGGTGATGGTGTGCGCGTCCTCGCCGGTCAACCCGACGGCCAACGGCCCGTGTTCGTTGAGCAGGTTCACCAGCTCGCGCTGCACCTGCCCGGCCAGCACCATCCGTACGACGTCCATGGCGTCCTCGGTGGTGACGCGCAGGCCCGCCTTGAACTCGCTGACGATGCCGTGCTTGTCGAGGGCGGCGCTGATCTGGGGGCCGCCGCCGTGCACGACGACGGGCTTGAGCCCGGCGTGGTGCAGGAACACCACGTCCTGTGCGAACGCGGCCTTCAGCTCCTCGTCGATCATGGCGTTGCCGCCGAACTTGATGACGACGGTCTTGCCGTTGTGCCGGACCAGCCAGGGCAGCGCCTCGATGAGGATCTGGGCCTTGGGGAGCGCGGTGTGCTTACGCGTCGTGTTGGTCATGAGGAGTAGGCGCTGTTCTCGTGGACGTAGTCGGCGGTGAGGTCGTTGGTCCAGATGGTGGCGGTCTCGGACCCGGCGGCGAGGTCGGCGACGATGTGCACCTCGCGGTAGCGCATGTCGACCTTGTCGCGGTCCTCGCCCACGCCGCCGTTCTTGCAGACCCAGACGCCGTTGATGGCGACGTTGAGCAGGTCCGGCTCGAAGGCGGCCTTCGTGGTGCCGATCGCGGAGAGCACGCGGCCCCAGTTGGGGTCCTCTCCGTGGATGGCGCACTTGAGGAGGTTGTTGCGGGCGATGGAGCGGCCCACCTCGACGGCGTCGTCCTCGGTCGCGGCGTTGATCACCTCGACCTTGATGTCCTTGCTGGCGCCCTCGGCGTCCCGGATGAGCTGCTGCCCCAGGTCGTCGCAGACCTGCCGTACGGCCTCGGCGAACTCCTCGTACTCAGGGGTGATCCCCGAGGCCCCCGACGAGAGCAGCAGCACGGTGTCGTTGGTGGACATGCAGCCGTCGGAGTCGACGCGGTCGAAGGTCGTGCGCGTCGCCGCCCGGAGGGCCTTGTCCAGTACGTCGCTGTCCAGGGCCGCGTCGGTGGTGAGGACGACCAGCATGGTGGCGAGGCCGGGCGCGAGCATGCCCGCGCCCTTGGCCATGCCGCCGACGGTCCAGCCGTCCTTGGTCACGACGGACGTCTTGTGCACGGTGTCGGTGGTCTTGATGGCGATGGCGGCCTTCTCTCCACCGTGCTCGGAGAGCTGCGCGGCGGCGGTCTCGACGCCCGGGAGCAGTTTGTCCATGGGCAGCAGCACACCGATGAGGCCGGTCGAGCAGACGGCGACCTCGGCGGCGTTCACCTGGAGGGTGTCGGCGACCTTCTCGGCGGTGGCGTGGGTGTCCTGGAAGCCCTTGGGCCCGGTGCAGGCGTTGGCGCCACCGGAGTTCAGGACGACCGCGGAGACCTCGCCGCTCTTGAGGACCTGCTCCGACCACAGCACCGGCGCGGCCTTCACACGGTTGGAGGTGAAGACGCCCGCGGCGGCGCGGCGCGGTCCGTTGTTGACCACGAGGGCCAGGTCAGGGTTGCCGTTCTCCTTGATCCCGGCGGCGATGCCCGCCGCCGTGAATCCCTTGGCTGCCGTCACGCTCACGGCGCAACTCCGATCGTGGTCAGCCCCGTGGTCTCGTCGAGTCCCAGGGCGAGGTTCATGCTCTGGACGGCACCGCCGGCGGTGCCCTTGGTCAGGTTGTCGATGGCGCTGATCGCGATGATGCGTCCGGCGGCCTCGTCGTACGCGACCTGCACCTGAACGGCGTTGGAACCGTAGACGGACGCCGTGGCCGGCCACTGGCCCTCGGGGAGCAGATGGACGAACGGCTCGTCGGCGAAGGCCTTCTCGTAGGCGGCGCGGACGGACTCGGCGGTGACGCCGGGCTTCGCCTTCGCGGTGCAGGTGGCGAGGATGCCGCGGGGCATGGGCGCGAGGGTCGGCGTGAAGGAGACGGAGACCCGCTCCCCCGCCGCCCCGCTGAGGTTCTGGATCATCTCGGGCGTGTGCCGGTGGCCGCCGCCGACGCCGTACGGGGTCATGGAGCCCATGACCTCGCTGCCCAGCAGATGCGGCTTGGGCGCCTTGCCCGCGCCGGAGGTGCCGGACGCGGCGACGATCACGGCCTCGGCCTCGGCGAGCCCCGCGGCGTAGGCCGGGAAGAGGGCGAGGGAGACGGCGGTCGGGTAGCAACCGGGCACCGCGACGCGCTTGGACCCCTCCAGCGCGGCGCGGGCACCCGGAAGTTCGGGCATGCCGTACGGCCAGGTGCCGGCGTGCGGGGAGCCGTAGAACTTCTCCCAGTCGGCCGGGTCCTTCAGCCGGAAGTCGGCGCCCATGTCGACGACGAGCACATCCGGGCCGAGCTGCTCGGCGACGGCGGCGGACTGGCCGTGCGGCAGCGCGAGGAAGACGACGTCGTGGCCGGCGAGCACCTCGGGAGTGGTCGGCTCCAGGACGCGGTCGGCCAGCGGCAGCAGGTGCGGCTGGAGCGCGCCGAGCCGCTGACCCGCGTTGGAGTTGCCGGTCAGGGCACCGATCTCGACCTGCGGATGGGCCAGGAGCAGACGCAGCAGCTCCCCGCCCGCGTATCCGCTCGCTCCGGCCACCGCCGCACGTACCGTCATGGAAAAGCCTCCTCCTCGATGGCATGACTATACGTTTCGATGCACGTTTATGCAATCAGGATGTGCGGCCCGGCTTGGGCACGGCTACGCAGTACGAGCCGGCGCCGGTGATCCCCTTGCTCGTCCCGGGGAGGACGCAGTAACCGTCCGGGTGGGCAGACCATGGGTCGGTACCGACGACGATCTCGGCGCGCCCGTCGAAGTCGGTGTCCAGGAGCGCCAGGTGCCGTGCGTTGAAGGAGGTGCCGCGGAGAGGCACACCGGGAAGGGCGTGATGGACCGACTGGGCGCCCGGAGCGGTCAGCTTCCCCGATCCGTCGCCCTTCAGCACGACGACCCGGCTGGCGCTCTTCAGCTTGCCCACGTTCGCGTACATGTCGCCCACCGCCACGTCGAGGTCCCCGTCACCGTCAACGTCACCGACTGCGAGGGACTCGGCGAAGCCGGCGGGGGTCTCAGGACCGGGCACAGCGGGTGTCTTCTGGTCGACGGTCATGATGCGGGCCGGGTCAGGCCCGGTCTCACCGCCGTACACCACCTTGACCGAGCCTCTCCCGGTCCCGTCCGCGGAGACGATGTCGTCGTAGCCGTCCCGGTCCAGGTCGCCCGTCTCTATATCGTGTCCGATGTCCGGGCGACCTTCGCTCTCACCCTTGATCACGGTCACCGGCGCCTTCAGACCCTCCGAGCTCCCCCGGAGAAACAGCAGGAGGGCGTCGCCGGGTTCGCCGTCGTAGTCCACGGAGGCCACCGCGAGGAGGTCGGTGAAGCCGTCGCCGTCGACGTCCCCGGCCGCGATGTCGTACGTCTCCCAGTACTCCTCCTCGGCCTCGTCCACCTCGTGCTCGCCCGTGTCCAGGGTGATCCGGTCGGTGCGGGCCGCGCCGCCGGTGCGGGTGACCGGCCCGTAGGCGATCAGTCCTCTCGCGGCGACGTCCTGATGGCCGTCACCGTCGAAGTCGCCGATCACGAGCTGCCCTGTCGACCCCTGCCTCGTTCCGACGGCGAGGACGGTGCCGCCCGACAGGCCTCGTGGCCCGCCCCACAGCACGGTCGACCGGCCGGCGCCCAGGATGTCGCCGACGGTCTGACCGATCGCGTCCACCACAAGGTCCGTGTAACCGTCGTCATCGAGGTCCCACCACACGGGACTGCCGCCGAAATAGTCGTGGGAGCCGGTGCGACCGGGCACTCCGGCCGAGTTCTCGGTGATGACCTGCGTCTTCGGGGTACGGCCGGATTTCGGCCCGTAGGCCACGGCGACATATCCGGCTTGGTTGAGCCCGTCGACCGTGCCGTCGTGGTCGGGCATCACGAGATCCCCCCGCCCGTCGCCGTTGAAGTCGGGGGCCCGTTGCACGGTGCTCGTCGACCCGGTGTCCTCCCGTAGGAGGTGGGGCAGCCCCAGGAACCCTCCGACCGCCAGGGCCACCGCGGCCGTCACGACCGCCGTCCACCTCATAGGGCTCACTGACCAGCCTCCTGCACACAAGTGATCACGGAAACGGCGGGCGTTCACGGAAACGCCCGCCGTCTCGGATGTGACCATCAGGTGACGAGGATGGTTGCCCTCGGGTGAGGGGCAGGGGCTACCTCTGCTTGATCCGCAGGAAGGTCACGGAGTTCGCCGGGAAGGTGTACGTGAACTTCGCCGAGACCCCCGACACCGTGGACGTCACGGGTGTGACCGGAGTGTTCGTCTCGGTGTTCACCGAGTCCGGGTCGCCCGCCAGGGTGGTCACCCGGGCCGTGGAGGCGACCTTCGCGCCGCCCAGGTCGATGGCCGTACGGGCGTCCGCGGACTGGGCGTTGACGACCTTGACGATCAGGTCACCGGTCGCCGCGTCCTTGGTGACGACCTGACGGAACGGCTCGGCCGGCTTGTCGTCGGTGAAGCCGCCCCACTCCTGGCCGTCGAGGTAGAGGGTGACCTGACGGCCCCGCACCTTGATGTCGATGTCGTAGGCGCGTCCCGTCTCGATCGACCCGGCCTTGGAGATCAGCGTCGACTTGCCGCCGTCCGAGGCCTGTTCGACGGCGGACTGGGTGTTGTTCCAGCCGCCCAGGTTCCACCAGTAGTAGTTGCCGGTGTCCTTGACCCCGAAGGCGACCAGGAAGCCCTCCTTGCCGGACTTCTTGGTGGCCTTCACATGCAGGTCGTAGTCGTGCCAGCTCGGGTCGCCCGCCGTCACCATGGTGTTCTCGGCGGCGGCGTCGCTCTGGACGTAGGCCCCGTCCTGGACGCTCCAGCTGCCGGTGCCGTTGTGCGTCCACCGCGAGGCGTCACCGGAGAAGTCGTCGCCGAACAGGGCGGTGCCGTCGGCGGCGGTGACCTTCACATCGTCGTACGCCGCGCTCGTCGCCCAGGTCGACAGGCCCACGGCGCCGGTGATCGGGCCGCTGACGTTCGGGGTGCCGGTCGCGGTGGACGGGACGACCCGGTCGCCGACGTTGGTCATGAACAGCTTCTGGACCTCGTAGTTGGCGGAGTTCCAGGAGGCGTGGTTGTTGAACCAGATCATGTCGGGCCGCCACTGGACGTAGTCCTCGTTGGCGAGCAGCGGGGCGTACGAGGCAAGCTTGACGACGTCGGCGTTGCGCTCAAGGCCGGTCATGAACGCGGCCTCGGCGAGGGCGTTCTTGAGGGCGTTGCCCTGGGAGGCGTACTCGCCGAGGAAGACCTTGGGGCCGTTCCTGTCGTAGCTGTCGTAACGGTCGTTGTTCTGGAGGAACCACTGCGGGCTGTTGTAGTAGTGCTCGTCGACCATGTCGACGTTCGCCTCGCGGTTGAGCTTCCAGGCGGTGTCGAAGGTCGAACCGGAGTCGTCCGGGCCGGAGTTGGAGATCACCGTGATGTCCGGGTACTTCGCCTCGATCGCGGCCCGGAACTTCTGGAAGCGGGCGAAGTACTCGTTCGGGAGGTTCTCCTCGTTGCCGACGGCGAGGTGGGTCAGGCCGAAGGGCTTGGGGTGGCCCATCGCGGCGCGCTTCTTGCCCCAGGTGCTGGTGGCGGGGCCGTTGGCGAACTCGATGAGGTCGAGGGTGTCCTGGATGTGCCGCTGGAGCAGTGCCTCGTCGTCGGTGGCGCGGTTCTGTCCGCAGCCGGTGACCAGGGCGGGTACGACGGGCAGCGGCATGGCGCCGATGTCCTCGGAGAAGCGGAAGTACTCGTAGTATCCGATGCCGTAACTCTGGTTGTAGCCCCAGAAGTTGGCGTTGGTGGCGCGCTCCTCGACCGGGCCGATGGTGTCCTTCCACTGGTAGGAGCGCTTGCGCTGCCAGCCGGAGGACTCGCTGTAGTCCTGCATGGAACCGGTGTTGACCAGACAGCCGCCGGGGAAGCGGACGAACGACGGGTTCAGTGCCTCGATCTTCTCGGCGAGGTCCTTGCGCAGGCCGTTCGACTGGTTCTTGTAGGTGTCGCGCGGGAAGAGCGACACCATGTCCAGCGCGGCGGCGCCGGAGGAGGCGACGGCGAGGCGGCCGTGGGAGCTGGTGCGGCTCGCGGTGAAGGTGGCGGTGTACTTCTTCCAGCCGCCGTAGACGGCCATCTGCCGGGCGGTCGCGAGGGTGCCCGCGGCGTCCTTCAGACCGACGGTGAGGGTGGTGCCGGCCTCGGCGCGGGCCCACACCGAGAAGTCGTAGCGCTTGCCCTGCTCGACGCGGATGCCGGTGTTGTATCCGGCGTTGGTGACGGAGGAACCGGCGGCCAGGGAGAGGTAGTTGCGGTTGCGCTCGTTCAGGCGGCCGGTGTCGTTCTGGACCTGGGCCGTGCCGGAGACCACCCACGAGGTGAGCAGTGTGTACGAGCCGTTGTCGGCGGTGGAGTACTCGAAGGAGCGGTTCTGCACCAGCTCGGCGTACAGACCGCCATCGGCGGCCCGGTTGATGTCCTCGAAGAAGACGCCGTACATGGTGTCGTCGATCTTCGCGCCCTGGGCCGTCGGGTCGACGGTGATCGCGTAGTCGGTGACGTCCTCGGCGTGCGCGGGTGCCGGGACGAGTCCGGCGGTCGCCACCAGGAAGGCAGTGGCGCCAAGACCGATTCTCCAGCGGGTGCGGGTGCGTGACATGGATACTCCGCGGCTCGATGTTCGAAATATCAGACGCTGATCAGCACTTCGAACGGCAAGATAGGTAGGGGACCCCGGCGCGTCAATGGGTCGCGCGGCAACGGATGTGACGAAGGAGGCGGCGCCATGGGCGAGTTCCGGCCAGTACCCGATGCGCTGGGCTATCTCGCCGGGACCTGGCAAGTCGAGCGGTCGGTGCGGGATCTGACGAGCGGAGCGGAAGGGAAGTTCTCCGGTACGACGGTTTTCAGCCCGCTGGACGGCGGCGGCCTCCTGCACCACGAGTCCGGCACGTTCGTCTGGCAGGGCGTCCCCCGGCCGGCCGAGCGGACGCTGCGCTTCCTGCCGGGCGAGGGGCGCGGCACGGTGGACGTGCGCTTCGCCGACGGACGGCCCTTCCACGACCTGGACCTGGCCTACGGGCGGCATGTCGCCGACCATCCCTGCTCGGCCGACCTCTACCGGGGCGAGTTCACCGTCCGGGACGAGGACCACTGGCGGACGGTGTGGCGGGTGCGCGGCCCGGCGAAGGACCTCGTGCTCATCACCGACTACGCGCGCGAGGGCTGAGCCGGCGCCCCGTCGAAACGGAGGTTCCAGCGGCCCGCGCGGCCGGTGACGGTCGTCGTCGACAGGGGGCGTACGTCGATGTTCCAGTAGGTCGCGGGCGGCGCCTTCAGGGCGTACACCAACGCGGCGCGGATCACCGACGGTTCGGCCACGGCGACGATCCGGCCACCGTCGCCCACGGGCCGGGTGTCGAGCCAGCCACCGACCCGGGTGATGAACGCCAGCAGCGACTCGCCGCCATGCGGAGTGCCGCGCGGGTCCGCGAGCCAGGCGTCCACCGCCTCCGGCTCGCGGGCCATCGCCTCGCCGAGCGTCAGCCCGCGCCAGCGGCCCATGCCGCAGTCGCGCAGCGCGAGTTGCACCAACGGGGCGTAGCCCAGGGCATCGCCGGTGGCGCGGCTGCGCGGCGTGGGCGAGCAGTAGCGCAGCTCGGACGCCGACAGCGACACCAGATGGTGGGCGACCCGCTGCACCTCGTCCCAGCCGGCCTGGTCCAGCGGACGGTCGTCCTCGAAGCGCTCCGCGAGCAGGGGGGAGCTGCGCGCGGCGGCGACGAACGTGACCCGAAGTGACATGCGGCGATCGTGATTCGCGAAAGTGAGCAGGTCAAGAGGTGTTATCTCTGAGTTACCCAGGGTGCCCGAAACCTTACTTCCAGGTCAGGACCAGCCGGACAACCCGCTAGAAATGGAGCGCCATCCACTGCTCGGGCCGCTCCAGCGGGGCGAACCCGAGCTTCTCGTAGACGCCGTGCGCGTCATGGGTGGCGAGCAGGATCCGCCGGATCCCGTACGGCCGCAGCTCCTCACGGACGGCACCGACCAGCGCCGTGCCGAGGCCCTTGCCGCGGACCGACGGATCGACGTACACATCGCAGAGCCAGGCGAAGGTGGCACGATCGGTCACGACCCGGGCATACGCCACCTGATCCCCGGAAAGCACCTCGTACACCCCGAAGTTGAGCGAACCGTCGATCGCCCTGTACTGCTTCTCCCGGGGCCGTTCGAGCGCCCAGTACGCGTCGGTGGACAGCCAGCGGTGCACCCGCTCGGCGTCGATACGGGCGGGGTCGCTGGAGATCTCGTAGCCCTCGGCGAGGCTCGGCACGTCGGTCATGGGCGGAGATTCTCAGGCGACGGGAGCCGGCGTCGAGCCGATTTCACCGGTCGACCTCCTCGCAGGCGGCCCGCAACCGCCGTACGCCTTCGGCGATCTCCCCCGTCCCGGCGACCGCCGCGAAGCTCAGGCGCAGGTGTGCGGCCGGGGGTTCGGCGCTGAAGTACGGGCGGCCGGGGGTGATCGCGACCCCCGCGCGCAGGGCGGCCGCTGTGAGCGCCGCCTCGTCCGTGCCGTCGGGCAGGCGGAGCCAGAGGTGGTAGCCGCCGGACGGGATGTGCGGCAGGGCGAGTCGGGGCAGCTCGCTCAGCAGCGCGGCCGTCATCGTGTCCCGGCGCAGCCGCAACTCCGTGGAGATCGCGCGCAGATGGCGCGGCCAGGCGGGCGAACCCACGAGTTCCAGGGCCGCCTCCTGGAGCGGCCGGGGTACGAAGAAGGTGTCGACGACCTGGATGGCGCGCAGCCGCTCCAGCACCGGGCCACGGGCGGCCAGCGCGCTGACCCGGAAGCTCGGCGAGGTCGCCTTGGTCAGGGAGCCGACGTGCACCACGACCCCGTCGGGATCGTCGGCGGCCAGCGGACGCGGCAACGGCCCGGCGTCCTCGTGGACCAGCCGTCGTACGAAGTCGTCCTCGATCACGAAGGCGCCGGCGTCGCGCGCGATGCGCAGCACCTCGGCGCGGCGGTCGGGGGCGAGCACGGCGCCGGTCGGGTTCTGGAAGAGCGGCTGGCAGACGAACACCCGGGCGCCGGTGGCCCGGAACGCGTCGGCGAGGAGGGCGGGGCGCACCCCGTCCGGGTCGACCGGGACCGGCACGGGACGCAGGCCCGCCGCCCGGGCGATGGCCAGCATGCCGGGGTAGGTGGGCGACTCCACCAGCACCGGCGCGCCGGGCGGCGCCAGTGCGCGCAGGGCGGTGGTGAGCGCCGACTGGCCGCCGGAGGTGACCAGCACTTCGGCCGCGGTGACGGCGCCGCCGATGCTGCGTGCGAACCACTCCCGCAGCTCCGGCAGCCCCTCCATGGGCGGCCGGCCCCAGGCGCCGGGCCGACGCCCTGCCCGGGACAGCGCCGCCGCCATGGCACGTTCCGGCTGGAGGGAGGGGTGCAGATAGCCGCCGTTGAACTCGATCACGCCGGGCGGCGGGGCGGCGAGCGAGACAAGGACACCGGAGGCGTCCACCGAGCGCGGTACGAGTTCGGCGGCGCCGTCCGCGCTGAGGGAGACCTCCTGCCAGGAGGTGTCCCCGGCGGGCGCCGCCTCCGCGCGCGGCCGGGCACGGAAGGCGCCGGCGCCGGGCCGGGTCACCACAAGACCCTCAGCCGCCAACTGCGCCAGGGCCCGCGAGACGGTCACCGGGCTCACCCGGAACTGCTCGACGAGGGCCCGGCTCGACGGGAGCTTTCCACCATAGGAGTAGCGGTCGAGTTCCCGTCGCAGCCGATCCGCCAGTTCACCGACACTGCTACGCTCTTGCATGAGAGCACAGAGTAGCGCTATCGCACCGAACCGGATAGCGGTCGACACCCCGGCCGAAAGCCCGGTCGAAACCCGACCCGACGCTCCGGCCGGCACCTCGACCGCCGCCACCGGCACCCTCCTCGCCGCCCTCGGCGTCACCGCCTTCTCCCTCACCTTCCCCGCGACCGCCTGGGGCCTGGAAGGCTTCGGGCCCTGGTCGCTGGTGGCCGTGCGCAGTGTCCTCGCCGCCCTCCTCGCCGGCGGCTGTCTGCTGGCACTGCGGGTGCCGCTGCCGGACCGCAAGCACTGGGCCGGACTCGCGGTCGTGGCGGCCGGAGTGGTCGTCGGCTTCCCCCTGCTGACCACGCTCGCGCTCCAGACGTCCACCACCGCGCACGCGGCCGTCGTCGTCGGTCTGCTCCCCCTCACCACGGCGCTGCTCTCCGCCCTGCGCATGGGCACCCGCCCCTCGCGCACCTTCTGGACGGCCGCCCTCGCCGGCGCCGCCGCGGTGGTCGGCTTCACCGTGCAGCAGAGCGGCGGCGCCCTCACCACCGCCGATCTGTATCTCTTCGCGGCCCTGTTGGTCTGCGCCGCCGGCTACACCGAGGGCGGCCGCCTTGCCCGGGTCATGCCGGGCTGGCAGGTCGTCGGCTGGGCCCTGTTGCTCTGCCTGCCGGTGTCCGTGCCCGCAACCGCGCTCGCCCTGGCGATGGAGCCCGTCCGGCTCACCGCGCACAGCGTGACCGGGCTGCTGTGGGTCGCGGCCGGCTCCCAGTTCCTCGGCCTGGTCGTCTGGTACCGGGGCATGGCGGTCATCGGCATCCCGAAGGCCAGCCAGTTGCAGTTGGCCCAGCCGCTGCTCACACTGGTGTGGTCGGTGCTGCTGCTGGGCGAGCATCTGACAGTGGCCGCCCCGTTGACGGCCGCGGCGGTGCTCGTCTGCATCGCCGTCACCCAACGGGCACGCGGTTGAGTGGGCCGTACGACCCACTTCCCACCGCCGCCCCGGGCCGTAGACTCAAGGCCACGGACCGCTGCTCCCGCACTTGCTGAGGAGGCCTTCAGATGCGTGCAACCGTGGGCGACCAGCTTGTCCAGCACGGCAGGGTGGTCGGACAGCACGACAAGGTCGGCGAGATCGTCGAAGTACTCGGCGAGAAGGGCAACCCTCCGTACCGCGTCCGCTTCGAGGACGGGCACGAGGGCGTGTGCTCACCCGGCCCCGACACCGAGATCCGCCACAAGGACACCACCCCCGGGTAGGTCAGCGCGGGGGCATCGCCGGCTGCCGGTAGTGGTCGGCGACCACCCTCGCCATGGCCCGGATCGGATCCGCCGCCACCTCCCGGGCGGCGAAGAAGACATGCCCACGCGCCTCCGGATGGTCCTTGGCCAGCGTGAGGTGCCGGGACAGCTCGGCCGGGTTCTGCCAGGCGTCGCCCTGCGCCGGGTCGCCGGCCCGGTACAGCGCCTCACCGACGTACAGCTGCGTCGCGGTGCCCCGGACCGTCTCGGCCCACCAGGGCAGCAGTACGGCGTAGTCGGCGGCGGCGAAGCCGATGTGCCAGTACAGCTGCGGGCAGATGTAGTCGATCCAGTTCGCCCTGACCCATTTCCGGGTGTCCGCGTACAGGTCGTCGTACGCCTGAAGCTCCCGGGTGTCGCTGCCGCGCGAGTCGGTGGACGCGTTGCGCCACACCCCGAAGGGGCTGATCCCGAACCGTGTGCCCGGCCGGACCTCCTGGATGCGGGCCGATGTCTCGGCCACCAGCCGGTCGATGTTGTGGCGCCGCCAGGCGGCCCGGCTCGGGAAGCCGCCCCCGTGGCGGTCGAAGGCGGCGTCGTCGTCGAAGGTCTGGCCCGCCAGCGGATACGGATAGAAGTAGTCGTCGAAGTGCACGGCGTCCACGGGGTACTTGTCCACCGCGTCCAGGATCGCGTCCTGCACGAAGGCGCGGACCTCGGGCAGCCCGGGGTTGTAGTAGAGCCTCCCGCCGTGGCGCACCACCCAGTCGGGGTGCCGCCGGGCCGGGTGCGAGGCGACAAGCCTGGTCGGGTCCGCGTGGTTGGCGATCCGGTACGGGTTGAACCAGGCGTGCAGCTCCAGACCGCGGGCGTGGGCCTCACGGACGGCCGTGCCGAGCGGATCCCAGCCGGGGGCCTTGCCCTGTGTCCCGGTCAGCACGGCAGACCAGGGTTCGTACGGCGAGGGCCACAGCGCGTCGGCCGTGGGCCGCACCTGGAAGATCACCGTGTTCAGCCGGCGCCGTACCGCCGTGTCGAGGTGGGCGGTCAGCTCGGCGCGCTGGGCCGCCGCGCTCAGGCCCGGCTCGGAGGGCCAGTCCCGATTGGCGACCGTCGCCAGCCACATGCCCCGCATCTCGCCCGGCAGATGCCGCCGCTCCGGCACGGCCGACGCTCCCGACGCCGTCGAGAAGGCCGCCAAAGCGGACAGGGCGAAGGCCCGTCGTGTGACTCGGCCCATCTTGCGCACCCCAATCGCACTGCGGATCCGCATGGTCACGGACCGTCTCCGCGCCCAGGATGCACCACCCCGACGATCGATCATCGATACTTGGGAGTAACGTGCACGAACGGAGCAGGCACCGGGACCCGGCGGACCTGCCACGGCCTGGAAGACAGCGAAAGGGACGATGTGACGTACACCCCAGCGGGAGACATCGCGCGCGTCGGAGTGGTGGGCTGCGGCCAGATGGGAGCCGGCATCGCCGAGGTGTGCGCCCGCGCCGGACTGGATGTGAAGGTCGCCGAGACCACGGGCGAGGCCCTGGAGATCGGCCGCACCCGGCTGTTCAACTCCCTGACCAAGGCCGCCGAACGCGGCAAGATCAGCGAGGACGAGCTGGCGGCCACGCAGGCGCGGCTCAGCTTCACCACCGACCTCGGCGAGTTCGCGGACCGCGATCTGGTGATCGAGGCCGTCGTGGAGAACGAGCAGGTCAAGACCGAGATCTTCCAGGTGCTCGATCAGGTCGTGACCCGGCCGGACGCCATCTTGGCCTCCAACACCTCCTCCATCCCGCTGGTGAAGCTCGCGGTCGCCACCTCGCGGCCCGACCAGGTCATCGGCATCCACTTCTTCAACCCGGCCCCGGTGCAGAAGCTGGTCGAGCTGATCCCGGCGCTCACCACCTCCGAGGGCACGATCAGCCGCGCCCAGGTCTTCACCGAGAAGGTGCTCGGCAAGCACGGCATCCGTGCCCAGGACCGCTCCGGCTTCGTGGTGAACGCGCTGCTGATCCCCTATCTGCTCTCCGCGATCCGGATGTTCGAGTCGGGCATCGCCAGCCGTGAGGACATCGACAACGGCATGGAGCTCGGCTGCGCCCACCCGATGGGCCCGCTGAAGCTGTCCGACCTGATCGGCCTGGACACCGTGGCCTCGGTCGCGTACTCGATGTACGAGGAGTACAAGGAGCCGCTGTACGCCGCTCCCCCGCTGCTCCAGCGCATGGTCGACGCGGGCCGGCTCGGCCGGAAGTCCGGCTCGGGCTTCTACACCTACGGCTGATTACGCAACGTGGCTTGAAAGGGCCCGGCACCCGCGCGAGTGCCGGGCCCGCGGCATTCACACACCGTGTGCACGCCGGGCTCGCATATGCCGTCCGCACACGCTCCCCATGCACCCACCAGGGGAGTTGACTCCTGATGCGCTTGCAAGGGATGTGAGACGACTACGGAAAGGAGCGGTTCGTGACCGCCGATCCCGAGCATTCCGTCGTCCAAGGAGAACTCGCAGAGTTACGACGCCGGCTCGACGTGGCTTACGCCCGCGTCGAGGGCGGACTGACACTGCTCACCCATCGCACCGAGGAGACCGCCAAGGAACTGGACGAGCTGAACACACGGATGGTCACCCTGGAACACGCTCGCTGGCCGCTGCCGTCGATCGCGGCCGTCACGGCCGTGGGCGCCCTGATCGTGGCGATCTGGCAGGCGCTGGGGCGTTAGCCGTCCTGGCCGAGCCTGAGGTGGTGCAGCAGGAGTAACGCGGCCGCCATGTTGGCGGCCGGGACCTCCCCACGGGCGACCATGTCGGGGACGAGCTTGAGGGGGACCCATTCCCTGCGGTCCGACTCGAAGTCGTCCACGGGATGTCCGACGTACTCACCCGCGTCGGCCCAGTAGATGTGGTGCCGGGCGTCGGTGAGTCCGTTGGACGGCTCCACGCTCATGAGGTGGTGCAGGGGCCCCGGCCGCCAGCCGGTCTCCTCCTCCAGCTCCCTGGCGGCCGCTTGGGCGATGTCCTCGCCGTCCTCGACCACTCCGGCCGCGAGTTCCCACCCCCAGCTGTCGGTGATGAACCGGTGGCGCCACAGCAGGAGGACCTCGCCTGCCTCGTTGACCACCGTGGCCACGGCGACCGGCCGCAGCCGTATCAGGAAGTGGTCGAGGTGCCGGCCGTCCGGCAGCTCGACATCCGCGAGGTTGACGCTGAACCAGCGATTTGAGTACACAGTTCGTTCGTCCTGTTTCGTCCACTGCACGGTTCTGCCACCTTCCGTCGAGTAAGTGGCAATATCGCAGCAGGGACTATGAGCTGTCGGTGTTCGAGCACCGGCCTACAGCGGTACGCGTAGTGCGCCGTCGATGAGTTCCGCGGCCTCGGAGGTACCCGCACAGCCGCTGCGCACCAGATACTCGCGTACCGCCCGGAGTCTGTCGCGCAGCCGCTGGGACTCCATTCCCCTGGCCTGTTCGGCCATCTGCACGGCGGTGGCCACCGCCTTGTCGGCGTGGCCCTGACGCAGCTCGATCGTGCTGAGCATGGCGAGCCGGTGCACCCGGCCCCGGTCATGGGCGGGGTTGTCGACGGCCGCGGCCGCGTGCTCCCCGGCCGCCGCCAGTTCGCCCAGGCTCAGCAGCGCCTCCGCCACCTGGACGTTGACGAGTCCCGGCTGGACATAGCCCGTTTCGTCGGGTTCGTATCCGCGCCGGATGCGTTCGGCGGCCTGCTCGGCCCGCCGGATGCAGGACAGGGCGCTCGTGCCGTCACCGAGGTGCGCGTACGCCTTCGCCTGCATCGCGTACAGGTCGGAGGCGAGCGCCGGGGTGATGTGCCGGCCCGCGGCCCGCAGCGCGGCCTCCGCGAAGGCGACGGCCTGGCGGAACTCGCGCATGAACAGCGCCTGGTTGACCAGCAGGGCGATCACATAGGCGCCGAGCCCCCGGTCGCCGCTGGCCTTGGCGAGCCGCAGCGCCTGGTGGAAGTAGCGCTGGGCCAGGCCGTGCGCGTCGGAGTCGTAGGCGCAGATCCCGGCGATGGCCACCAACCCGCCGGTCGCGCGGTGGAGTTGGCGCCCGGTGGCGTCGGTGTAGCTGCCGCGCAGCAGCGGGGCGGCCTCGGCGTTGAGGAAGCCGACGATCCGGGTGCGGGTCGCGATGCCGCCGGCCTTGCGGTACATCTGCTCGTAGTGGGTGCGGGCGGCCCGCAGCATCTCGATGTCGGCGGGGGTCACCCGGTGCCGGCCGCCACGCGAGACGTCCACGTCCTCGGGCGGGTTCTCCCACTCCCACACCGGCATCACGGCGGGCGTACCGGTCACGGCGGGTGCGCCGAGTATGTGCGGGCGCTGCTGTTCATCGGAGCGCCACAGGGCGGTGGCCCGCTCGACGAACCCGGACAGTGTGGTGCCGTGCGGGGCGGAGGGTTCGCCGGGTACGCCGAGCCCGATGTCGTCGAGGGTGACGGGGCGTTGGAGCCGTCCTGCCAGCACCTCGCAGATCAGGTCGGGGACTTGACCGCGGGGCCGCTGCCCCTTCAACCACCGTGCCACGGCGGTGTGTTCGTACCTGAGCGCGAGCCCTCGCGCCCGTCCGGCCTGGTTCACGTGTGCTGCCAGCCCCGCGTGCGAGATCCCGGCCTCGTCCAGAATCGCGTCGAGCAGAGTGTTGGGCTGCATATGGGCCCCCCGGGTGGCTCGGTGCCGTCAGAGTAGTGGTTCCGCGTTCACACGGGGTGTGAACGGAGTGCTCGAATCCGGGCTGTGCGCGCACTGTTGCGGAGAGTTTCCAGCCGGTTGACTGAATTGCCTCGCAAGAGGCCGGCCGGGCCGTCGGCTCCCCCTCGTACAGTGCGACGGCCCGCGCCTTGCGTTGCGTCGGCTGGGCCGGGTGGCCAATGGTCGTTGCGCTAAAGGTGCGTTGTCGGCTGCGGGTTTGACGTGGCTGGTCGCGCCCCGGCGGCGGAGCCGCCTATGTCATGGCCTCGCGCCCCTGAAAGGTGGGTTCGATCGTTCCGCAGGATCAGCAATGCGACATCGTCTGCCGGTGTGTCTCCCGCGTGGCGCATCAGCGCTCTGAGCACGGTGCGCAGAATCAGCTGTGGCGAGCACGGCTGGGTGTGAGCCGCGCCTACCAGAGCCGCCTGCAGGGAGAAGAACCGGCCATGCGCGTCTCGCGCGTCTTCCGCACCGTCCGTGTACAGGGCGAGGGCTTCGCCCGGGAGCAAGCGGCCTGCGAGAGCGGCTGACAGCTCTTGTGGGAGGGGGAACGGGCCCAGTGGAGGCAGTGGATCCGCCCGGGCCAGCGGCTCGACCCTCGTACCGCTGATCAAGTACGGCCATGGATGGCCGCAGTTGAGGACCCACACCTCGCCGTCCTCGCGGATCTCCAGCAGCAGAACCGTGGCGAACTCCTCGGCCGCGGGGTGTTCGTCCCGACAGCGCTCGCGCAGGTGCCGGGCGAGAGCCCGCTCCAGGCGGCGTAGCACCCGACCCAGGTCCGGTTCGTCGTGCACCGCCTCGCGGAAGCTGCCGAGCAGGGCCGCGGCCGTACCGACGGCGGCGATTCCATGCCCCCGGACGTCCCCCATCACCACACGGACACCGTGCTCAGTGGCGATGACCTCGTACAGGTCCCCGCCGACACAGGCGCCAGGGTCGGCGGAGAGCTGGGCGGCGGCGATGTTCAGTCCGTCGATACACGGTGGCAGCGGCCTGAGCAGCACGCTCTGCGCGACTCCCGCGACCCGGCGGATCTGCCGCAGCTCCCGCAGCAGCGCCTGGCGGACATGGAGTATCAGCCCGGTGCCGACCGCGAAGAACACGGCACTGGTGACCCCGCGCGCTCCCATGCCGAGCAGCCGGCGGGGAAACACAGCCTTGATGCGGATCATGCCGATGGCCCCCCATGTGGCCGTGTCGCAGAATCGGACCGACCCCGAAAGGCCGGTCCGATTCTGTCGACCGCATGGCCAAGAAGACCACTTCACCAGCAGTTCTCACTCAAACGAGTGAGGTGACCCTTGAGGGGGGCGCACTAACCCCGAAGCACCGCCCCGGTCCGCTCACCCGCGAGAGCCACGGCCGCATCCCGAGCAGCGGACGCCTCGTCCACCGTCAGCGTCCGATCCCCCGCGCGGAACCGCAGCGCGTACGCCAGCGACTTCTTCCCGTCGCCCAACTGCTCGGCGTTCTCGTACACGTCGAACAGCCGAATGGCCTCCAGCAGGGAACCGGCACCTTCGCGCAGCGCGGCCTCCACGTCGGCGTGCGGCACGAACTTGTCGACGACGAGGGCGACATCCTGCGTGGCGACCGGGAACGAGGAGATGCTCGGCGCCTGCGGCACACCGTCGCCCACCTGCTCCAGCGCGTCCAGGTCCAGCTCCATCGCACAAGTGCGCGCGGGCAGACCCAGCGCCTTGAGCACGCGCGGGTGCAGCTCACCGGCATGGCCGACGACCTTCTCCGCACCGTCGACGGTGATCGCCAGCTCGGCGCACCGACCCGGGTGCCACGGCCCGTACTGCCCGGGCCGCACGATCAGCTCGGCACCGGCCTCCGCGGCGACGGTCCGCGCGGCCTGCACCGCGTCGGCCCACCCGCCCGGACGGCCGCCGCCCCACCAGCCGGCCTGCTCGCGGGCGCCCGCGAGGACGACGGCGACATGGCGCGGCTGCTCGGGCAGTACGGCGTTGAGCGCGGCGATCTCCTCGTCGGTGGGACGCCGGTCCACGGGCAGATGGGCGGCGACCCGCTGCTCCTCACGCGGGAGGAAGACCAGACCGGTCTCGAACAGGGCGAGATCGTGCGAGCCCCGTCCGTCGTTGCGCCGCAGCGCGCCGAGCAGGCCCGGCAGCAGCGACGTACGGAGCGCGGGCTCCTCGTCGTTGAGCGGGTTGGTCAGCTTCACGACCCGGCGGGCCGGGTCGTCGGCGTCGAGGCCGAGCTGGTCGAAGACCTGCTCGCCGATGAACGGGTAGTTCGGCGCCTCGACATAACCGGCACCGGCCAGGGCACGGCCGACGCGGCGGTGCAGCCGCTGGCGGTGGGTCAGGCCACGGCCGGACGGCGGCTTGGGCAGCGTGGAGGGCAGGTTCTCGTACCCCTCCAGGCGGATGACCTCCTCGGCGAGGTCGTTCTGCTCCAGCAGGTCGGGCCGCCAGGACGGGACGGTGACGATCAGCTCGTCCTGCCCGTAGACGTCGCAGCCGACCTGCTGCAGGCGGCGTACGACGGTCTCGCGGCCGTAGTCGACGCCCGCGACCTTGTCGGGGTGGTTCGCCGGGACCGTGATGGTGTGCGGCGCGGTCGGGGCGATGACCTCGGTGACGCCGGCCTCGGCGGTGCCGCCCGCGAGCAGCACCAGCAGGTCGACGGTGCGCTGGGCGGCAGCGGCGGCCGCCGCGGGGTCGACACCGCGCTCGAAGCGGCGGGACGCCTCGGAGGACAGCTTGTGACGGCGGGCCGTCCGCGCGATCGACACGGCGTCGAAGTGCGCGGCCTCGATGACCACGTCGGTGCTGGCGTTCTCAAGGTTGTCGTGGTCGGCGATCTCGGTGTTGGCGCCGCCCATGACGCCCGCGAGGCCGATGGGGCCGCGGTCGTCGGTGATGACCAGGTCCTCGGCGTGCAGCTTCCGCTCGGTGCCGTCGAGGGTGACGATCTTCTCGCCCTCGGCCGCGCGGCGGACACCGATCGTGCCCTGGACCAGGTTCCGGTCGTAGGCGTGCAGCGGCTGGCCGAGCTCCATCATCACGTAGTTGGTGACGTCGACGGCGAGCGAGATCGGCCGCATGCCGACCTTCTGGAGCCTGCGCTTCAGCCAGATCGGGGAGCGCGCCTCGGCGCTCAGACCGGTGACCGTACGAGCGGTGAAGCGGTCGCAGCCCATCGGCTCGGAGACCTGTACCGGGTAGCCGAACGCGTTCGGGGCCGGGACGTCGAGCAGCGCCGGGTCGCGCAGCGGCAGACCGTAGGCGATGGCGGTCTCGCGGGCGACACCGCGGATGGACAGGCAGTCGCCGCGGTTGGCGGTGACGGCGATGTCCAGGACCTCGTCGACCAGTTCCAGGAGCTCGATGGCGTCCTTGCCGACCTCGGTCTCCGGCGGCAGCACGATGATGCCCTTGGCGCCGTCGTCGCCCATGCCGAGCTCGTCGCTGGAGCAGATCATGCCGTGCGAGTTACGGCCGTAGGTCTTGCGCGCGGAGATCGCGAAGCCGCCGGGCAGCTCGGCGCCGGGAAGTACGACCACGACCTTGTCGCCGACCTGGAAGTTCCGGGCACCGCAGACGATCTCCTGCGGTTCGCCAGTGCCGTTGGCGGTGCCGACGTCGACGGTGCAGAAGCGGATCGGCTTCTTGAAGCCCTCCAGTTCCTCGATGGTCAGCACCTGGCCGACGACGAGGGGGCCCTTGAGGCCGTCGCCGAGCTGCTCGACGGTCTCGACCTCAAGCCCGGCCGAAATGAGCTTGGCCTGCACATCGCGGCCGGTCTCGGTGGCCGGCAGGTCGACGTACTCCCGCAGCCAAGAAAGCGGGACCCGCATCAGATCTCCATCCCGAACGGCCGGGTGAACCGGACGTCACCCTCGACCATGTCTCGCATGTCCTCGACGTTGTGGCGGAACATCAGCATCCGCTCGATGCCGAACCCGAAGGCGAAGCCGCTGTACTTCTCCGGGTCGACGCCGCAGGCGGTGAGCACCCGCGGGTTGACCATGCCGCAGCCGCCGAGCTCGATCCAGCCCTCGCTGGAGCAGGTGCGGCAGGGCCGGTCGGGGTTGCCGACGGACTCGCCGCGGCAGACGTAGCACACCATGTCCATCTCGGCGGACGGCTCGGTGAACGGGAAGAAGTTCGGCCGCAGCCGGGTCTTCATGCCCTCGCCGAACAGGGACTGGACCATGTGGTCCAAGGTGCCCTTCAGGTCCGCCATGGTGAGGCCCTCGTCGACGGCGAGCAGCTCGACCTGGTGGAAGACCGGGGTGTGGGTGGCGTCCAGCTCGTCGGTGCGGTACACGCGGCCCGGGCAGATCACGTAGACCGGCAGCTCACGGTCGAGCAGCGAGCGGATCTGCACCGGCGAGGTGTGGGTGCGCAGCACGACACCGGACTCGGTGCCGCCCTGCGGGCCCTCGACGAAGAAGGTGTCCGCCTCACCGCGCGCCGGGTGGTCCGGGCCGATGTTGAGGGCGTCGAAGTTGAACCACTCGGCCTCGACCTGGGGGCCCTCGGCGACCTCGTAGCCCATGGCCACGAAGATGTCCTCGATGCGCTCCGAGAGCGTGGTGAGCGGGTGGCGGGCGCCGGCCGGTACCCGGTCATAGGGCAGCGTGACATCCACCGCCTCCTCGACCAGCACCCGGGCGTCGCGCTCGGCCTCGAGCTCGGTCTGGCGGCCGGCGAGCGCCTTGTTCACGGCGCCTCGGGCCTGGCCGACGAGCTTGCCGGCGGCGGCCTTGGCGTGCGGGGGCAGGGCGCCGATCTCGCGGTTGGCGAGGGCCAGCGGGGAGGTGCCGCCGGTGTGGGCGACCTTGGCCTCCTGGAGCGCGTCGAGCGAGTCCGCGGCGGCGAAGGCGGCGAGCGCCTCGTCCCGCATGCGCTCGATCTCTTCCGGTTTCAAGGCCTCGACCTCTACAGGGTCGTACGACTTATTCGGTGCCGACATCTCTTCCCGTGCTTCCGATTGGCTGGCTGAAGGTCCCCGTCACCGACTCAGTGGGCCGTCTCCGGGACACAAAGGTGCCAAAGGCCGAGTCTAACGGGGTGAGGGTCCCCGAATGCGCCCGTGGCCGTCAGGCGAGATACGCCGGAGCCGCCACGGGCAACGTAAATCGGAACTCGGCGCCGCCGCCTTGGGCGCGGCCGACCGTGATGGTGCCGCCGTGGGCCTCGACGATGCCCTTGACGATGTAGAGCCCGAGGCCGGTGCCACCGCGCTTGCTGCCCCGCCAGAAGCGGGTGAAGACGCGGTTCATGGACTCCTCCGGGATGCCGGACCCCTCGTCGCTCACCGTGACCGACGTGGCTGCGTTTTCATGGCCGCCGCCCTCTCGGGGCGACGCCGTGGGCGTGACGTCAATCGTGACGGTTCCCTCGCCGTGCCGCACCGCATTTTCCAGCAGGTTGCTGAGTACCTGGTCGATCTTGTCGGGGTCGGCCCACAGGTCGGGCAGCGGCTGCTGAAGGCGCAGCAGGAAGCGGTCGGCGGGCTGTCCGGCGGCGACGTAGGCCTGGATGTGCCGTCCCACGGCGGCGCCGATGTCGACGGGCTGGCGCCTGACCTCAAGGCGCCCGGAGTCGATGCGGGAGATGTCCAGCAGCTCGGCGATGAGCCGGGTGACGCGGTCGGCGTCGGCGTCGACGGTCTCCAGCATCAGCCGCTTCTGGTCGTCGGTGAACCTCTCCCACTTGGCGAGCAGGGTCGCGGTGAAGCCCTTGACGGAGGTGAGCGGCGAGCGCAGCTCGTGGGCGACCGTGGCGATCAGCTCGGCGTGGCTGCGCTCGGTGCGACGGCGGGCCTCGGTGTCACGCAGCGAGACGACGACACGGCGGACGGGGCCGGTGGGCTCGGCGCGGACGTAGCGCGCGGAGACGAGCACTTCCCGCCCGCCGGGCAGAAGGAGGTTGCGCTCGGGCTGCCTGCGCCTGATGGCCAGCCCGCCGTACGGGTCGGTCAGCTGCCACCAGCGCCGCCCGTCCAGGTCCTCTAACGGCAGGGCCTTCTCCAGGCGCTGCCCAAGGGCGTCGGCGGCGCGGACGGCGGTGATGCGCTCGGCGGCGGCGTTGAAGCAGACGACGTGCCCGTGCTCGTCGGCGACGACGAGGCCGTCGGGCAGGTCGTCGGGGTCGAATCCGAGTTCTGCGGGATCACCGGCCCGGGACGCGGACGGCCGCGGCACCTGACGTGCTCCCGGTGCGCTGCTCGTGCCGACACTCATCCCCGTACCCCACCTCTCACCACGGCTGAGGGGCCCCCGAGCTGGTCACCCTACTAGCCCTCGGTAACGCTGCGGCACCCTCCGAGGGCACGCTGTGCACGGGCCGACGCGTAGAGACATACGGCCGCGGCGGTGGCGAGGTTCAGGCTCTCGGCCTTCCCGTGGATCGGTACGCGCACGACGGCGTCCGCCAGCGCGCGGGTCTCCTCCGGGAGCCCCCAGGCCTCGTTGCCGAACACCCAGGCAGTCGGCCCGCCCATGGTCCCCTTGTCGAGCTCGTCGTCGAGATCGTCGTCCCCGGCGCCGTCGGCGGCGAGGATCCGCACCCCGGCGTCCTTGAGCCCGGCGACGGCCCGCTCGACCGGCACTCCCACGGCCACGGGCAGATGGAACAGGGACCCGACGGAGGCGCGCACGGCCTTGGGGTTGTAGAGATCGACGGAAGCGTCGGTCAGTACGACGGCCTCGGCCCCGGCGGCATCGGCGCACCGCAGGACGGTGCCGGCGTTCCCGGGGTCCCGCACATGCGCGAGCACGGCGACGAGCTTGGGCCGGGCGGCGAGGATCTCCTCGAAGGGCGTGTCGAGGAACCGGCAGATCCCGACGAGGCCCTGGGGGGTGACGGTGGTCGAGATGTCGGCGATGACGTCGTCGGAGGCGAGATGGATGCGGGCTCCGGCGGCCCGGGCCTCACCGATGATGTCGGCGTACCGCTCCGCGGCGTCGACGGTGGCGAACAGCTCGACCAGCGTGTCCGCATGCTCCGCGGCCTCCCGCACGGCCTGCGGCCCCTCCGCGAGAAACAGCCGCTCCTTCCCCCGGAAGTTCCGCTTGGCCAGCCGCCGGGCGGCGGAGACACGGGGGGAACGGGGGGAGATCAGCTCAGGGCTGGCAGAGGGCATGAGGCTCACTTTCGGAAACTACACAGCGGGACCCGCAAGCCCGAAAGCCTGCGGGTCCCTCATGTCACGTCGGCTCTGAGCCAGGCGTCAGGCCGCCTTGGGGGCGTTGACGTCGCTCGGCAGGGCCTTCTGCGCGACCTCGACGAGCGCGGCGAACGCGTTCGGGTCGTTGACGGCCAGCTCGGCGAGGATCTTGCGGTCGACCTCGACGTTGGCGGCCTTCAGACCCTGGATGAAGCGGTTGTACGTGATGCCGTTGGCGCGGGCAGCGGCGTTGATGCGCTGGATCCACAGCTGGCGGAAGTCACCCTTGCGCTTCTTGCGGTCGTTGTAGTTGTAGACCAGCGAGTGGGTGACCTGCTCCTTGGCCTTGCGGTACAGGCGCGAACGCTGACCGCGGTAGCCGGAGGCCTGCTCCAGGATCGCCCGGCGCTTCTTGTGGGCGTTGACTGCCCGCTTGACGCGTGCCACTTTTTAACTCCTTGTAGCGGGGCCGTGGTTGGACTCACACGGCCCGGGTTCGAATGGGTCCCGGTCAGAGGTCAGGCGCGATACGCACCCGACGTCACTTGCCGAGAAGCTTCTTGATCTTCGCGGCGTCGCCCGGGGCCATCTCGGCGTTGCCGGTGAGGCGACGCGTCACACGGGACGACTTGTGCTCGAGCAGGTGGCGCTTGCCGGCGCGCTCGCGGAGCACCTTGCCGGAGCCGGTGACCTTGAAGCGCTTGCTGGCACCGCTGTGCGACTTGTTCTTCGGCATAGCGCCGTTCTCTCCTCGTCGGTGGCGCTCCGGTGCCCGGTCGTGAAACCGGGCACGGTGGAGCGTCGTTCTGTATGGGTTACATCCTCGGGGACTCTCGTCCCCCGGGATCACGCCTCGGCGGAAGCCTCAGCAGGGGCCTCGGCGCTCTCGGAGTCCGCGGCGTTCTGCGACTTGCCGGGGTTGGCCTTCGCTTCTGCCTTGCGGGCTTCCTGCGCCTGGCGGGCCTCGGCCATCGCCTCGGTCTTCTTCTTGTGCGGACCGAGAACCATGATCATGTTCCGGCCGTCCTGCTTCGGGTTCGACTCCACGAAACCGAGGTCCTGGACATCCTCCGCGAGACGCTGCAGCAGTCGGTAGCCGAGTTCCGGCCGGGACTGCTCGCGACCACGGAACATGATCGTGATCTTGACCTTGTCGCCCTGCTTGAGGAACCGGACGACGTGACCCTTCTTGGTGTCATAGTCGTGCGGGTCGATCTTCGGCCGGAGCTTCATCTCCTTGATGACCGTGTGCGCCTGGTTCTTGCGCGCCTCACGGGCCTTCATGGCCGACTCGTACTTGAACTTCCCGTAGTCCATGAGCTTGCACACGGGCGGACGGGCGTTCGCCGCGACCTCGACCAGGTCCAGGTCGTACTCCTGCGCAAGCTCCAGTGCCTTGGCCAGCGGGACAATGCCCACCTGCTCGCCACTGGGACCGACAAGTCGCACCTCGGGAACGCGAATCCGGTCGTTGATGCGGGGCTCGGCGCTGATGGATCCTCCTCGGTAGCACCACACGGCGGTCTGGCGGACAGCCGCGTATGTCTGTTTGACATAGGGACCAACCATCACGGCGCATGAAAAATGCCCCGGACGGGACACATGCGGGGCTCCATCACTGCCGGAACACCGCCGCGTCGACCGCGGGGCGCAATCTCGGGCGACTCCACCGTCCGTACGGAACGGTGGTGGCCGCCTGACCGGTGACCCGCCGTCCCGGAGGACGGTCAGGTGGGAGTTCGGAGCCTCCACTTGTGGGCCGGACACGCTGATCTTTCTTGGGCGCGTTCGGCCGGTCGTCACCCAAGGTTAGCAGCTCTGCTCGGTCAGGGCTAACCGAGGCAGTGTCGGGCCGGGCCTGCCCGTGCACCTATCGTGGGCGTCATGAGTGACACCTCCCCCTCGGACAGCCCCGAGACGCCCGACTTCGACGAGATGACCCGCGACATCGCCGAGGTCCCCGCCGTCGAGGTGATCGTGACGGTCGCCGTGAACCTGATGAGCGCCGCCGCCGTAAAGCTCGGTCTGACCGAGGAGGGCGACAAGTACAAGGACCTGGACGAGGCCCGCAAGCTGGTCAGCGCCCTTGCCGGGCTGCTCGACGCCAGCACCACCGAGATCAGCTCCTTCCACGCGGCCCCGCTCAAGGACGGCCTGAAGTCGCTCCAGCTGGCGTTCCGCGAGGCCTCGCTCGTCCCGGACGAGCCGGGCCAGGGCCCGGGCGAGAAGTACACGGGCCCGGTCTACGGCTAGCCCGTCACCTGACGTACAGGGGCTCGCCCGGCGGCGTCGCCTCGGCCGGCAGCAGTGCCAGGTCGAGGCCGCGCACCAGGCGGGCCCTCAGTGTTTCGTCGGCGGCGATGCGCTCCGCGACCGCGCGGGCGGCTTCGGCCGGGGCGACGGCCGGATCCAGTACGAGGGCCAGGGTGCCGTCGGCCTGCCCGGGTCCGAGGTGGGCGCGGACCACGGCCGGCTCGGCGGCCACCGCCGCCCGTACCGCCTCCACCACCGCCGGATCGTCGAGCGGATCGGCCGTCGTACGGCCCTCGGCGAGCGCAAGCAGCGCCGGTCCCATCAGCTCGAACGGCACCGGTCCCGCCAGGTCCAGCACGACCGTGTCCGCCTTCTCGTGCGCGGCGGCCTCCAGGGCCTGGTGCAGGTGTACGGCGACGGGGCGGGCCGTCGCCTCCCAGCGGGCGAGGGAGTCGGTGGACGTGAAGGCGGGCAGGGCCTTGCGGTCGCCGGCCCGCAGGGTCGGTACGGCCATGTCGCTGGTCTTCTCGCGGCGCAGCCCGTTCTCGTCCTCCTCGACCTCGCCGAGTACGGCCACGACCGGGACGAGCAGCCGGGCGCCCTTGAGCGCCTGGAGCACCGGTGCCACGGCGGTGCGGTCCTCGGCCCAGGCCACGAGCGCCGCGCTCAGCCGGGGGTCGGCGGAGCCGTCGTCGTCGGGGAAGGGGGAGTCGGGAATGTTCTTGTTCGCCACGGTCACCGACCCTATAGGGGGGATGCTGCTGCGCTTGTGCGGGGCCGGAAACGCGCCCGTGACGCGGCTCACGGAAATCTCAGATTTCCCTGACACAGATCTAACGTCCGTCTAACGGCAGCCACAGTCACCGGCCCGACCATCGCGGGCATGGAGTCCTCCAGAGCGCGCCGACGCCGTGTTCCCCTGCTGTATGTCGCCCTCGCCTCCGTGGCCGTGGTGGGCGGTACGGCCGCCGGGACGGTGTACGTGAAGGCTCACGCGCACTCTCCTTCGGGCGCGCGGAGCGCCGTATCGTCGTCGGCGACGCCCTCAGTGGTCGCGGCGAGCGGGGAGGCATCCGTGGAACCGGTGGCGCAGCCGACGGTGGATCCGGACGGGCTGCTGGCGGACGCCATGGAGTCCGTCACCGTCGCGAAGGGCGCGGAGGTGTCGGTGGCGGTGCTGGACGTGGACTCCGGTGAGAGCGCCACGTACGGGGACGGCTCCTTCGATACGGCGAGCATCGTGAAGGTCGACATCCTGGCGACGCTGCTGCTTCGGGCGCAGGACGAGGGGCGGGCGCTGACGTCGACGGAGAAGGCGTACGCCACCGCGATGATCGAGAACAGCGACAACGCCTCCACCTCGGCGCTGTGGGAGACGATCGGCAGGGCGGAGGGGCTGGCCGCCGCGAACGAGCGGTTCGGGCTGAGATCCACCGAGGGCGGCGACGGGATGCTGTGGGGGCTGACGCAGACCACGGCGGAGGATCAACTCACCCTGCTTCAGCAGGTGTTCGGGGACGATTCGGCGCTGAGTAAGGCTTCGCGGACGTATCTCCAAGGGCTGATGGCGCGGATAGCCGTGGATCAGCGGTGGGGTGTCTCGGCCGCGGCGGACGGCTCGAAGTGGGCTCTCAAGAACGGGTGGCTGCCGCGGAGCACGACCGGGTTGTGGGACATCAACAGCATCGGGCGGGTGACGGTGGACGGGCGCGACTACCTGGTGGCCGCGCTGTCGAACGGCAACGCGACGAAGGCTGAGGGGGTGTCGCTGGTCGAGGCGGCGGCCAAGGTCGCGGTGTCGGTGTTCGCGACGGCCTAGATCTCGTCCTGGCGTTCACGACGGCCTCGCCACAGAACCACCGCCGCCACCAGCAGGACGCCTCCTGCGCTGCCCGCCAGCGGGGCCGCCCAGCCCGTCGCGTCGCCTTCGGTCTTCGTGGTGTCGGGGCCCGGGCCGAAGTACTCGTTGCCGTAGCCCTTGGCCCGCAGGCCCTCCGGCTTGAGGCTCGCTGCCTTCTCGATGGCGGCGGCGGGGTCCACGAAGCCGTAGCCCCGGGAGTCGTCGCGGCCGTCGGCGGGGGCGTTGCGGGCCGTGTCCTCCAGGAGCTTCTTGATCTGGGCCGGGGTCAGGCCCGGGTAGGCCGCCTTGACCAGGGCCACCGCACCGGAGACGAAGGCCGCGGCGGCGCTCGTGCCCCAGCCCTCGTAGTACTTGCGGTCGGGGTCGGCGATCACGACGTCGACGCCGGGGGCGCTGACCGTGGCGTACCAGCGGCGGGTGGAGAAGGAGGCGCGGGTGCCGAACTTGTCGACGGCGGTGGCGGCGATGACGCCCGGGTAGGCGGCCGGGTAGGAGATGTGGTCGCCCTTCTCGCCGCCGTTGCCGGCCGAGGCGACGACGACGGCGCCCTTGCGCAGGGCGTACTGGACGGCCTCGTCCTCGGCGGGTTCGGGGTGGGCGGACTTGGAGTCGTCGCCCAAGGAGAGGTTGATGACGTCGGCGCCGTGGTCGGCGGCCCAGCGGATGCCTTCGGCGAGGGCGTTGCCGCGGGTGGTGCGTGCCTTGGCACGGGCGGAGTCGCCGTCCTCCAGGATCACCCGGACGGGGAGGATCTTGGCCTCCGGGGCGATGCCCATCACGCCGTCGCCATTGCCGTAGCCGTGTCCGTGGCCCGCGATGATGCCGGCCATGGCGGTGCCGTGGCGGGCCCAGGCGCGGTCGCCCCGCTCCGCTCCGAAGCCGACCATGTCCTTGCCGGTCAGGACGTTCCCGGCGAGGTCGGGGTGCTGGTCGTCGACGCCGGTGTCGAGGACGGCGACCGTGATGCCCTTGCCCTTGGTGGTCTGCCAGGCCTCCTGGGTGTGCATGGCCTCCAGGGCCCACTGCTGGCCGCGGATGCCGTCGGCGTGCGCGGCGGTGGACGGGACGAGGGCGAGTGAGGCGGCGAGCAGGACGCTGAGCAGGGCCGTGCGGCGGACGCGGGCGACGGTCATGACGCCTGCTCCGTGGCGTACGGGCCGACGTGCTTGCGCAGGGAGCGTTCGACGCGGTCGGCGAGGCCCTTCGCCTCGTGGCCGAGGCCGGCCTGGGCGATGGCTGTGGTGGCGCCGGACTCCATGGCGTCCTCGGCGGGCTGCGGCTCGTCGACGCCCCGGCCGTCGGCCCAGCCGGAGACGGCGTAGACGACGACCGGGGCGTCGGTGAGCACGGACACGGTCCAGGAGGCGCGCTGGTCGCTCTCGAAGCCGGGGCCGTACGGGCGGGGCATGAGGTCGGTACGGCGGTCCAGTCCCTCGTCGGTGAACCGCTTGGCGAGGGAGACCATGGCGGTGGCGTCGGCCTTGGTGAAGAGCAGGCCGACGGTGGTGACGTAGGTCTGGGTGGCGTCGGTGTAGGTGGCGCGCAGGAGCCGTTGGCAGCCGACGGGGGCGAGGGCCTTGCGCAGGAGGGGGTCGAAGGCGTTCTTGCAGCCGCTGTCCGGGGCGACGGCGATCCGCGTCCAGGTCCGGTCGGCGCCGCCAGGACCGGCACCCTGCCCCTTCACGCTGAGCGGGAAGAGCTGATCGACGGGGATGCTGTGCCAAAGGCTCCGGGCCGCGACGAAGTCGTCCCGGGCCCCGGCGGCCTCGGAGTCCCCGACGAGCCAACTCCCGGTGACGGCACCCCCGACGAGCCCGAGCCCCAGCACGAGACAAGCGGCAACGGCGACGACCCGCGACCCACCCCGCCCCAGAAGCGCCCTCCCCCGAGCGTCCCCGTCGTACCCCTCGGGCTCCCCGAACGACACAACGGGCCGCCCGGAAGCGGGGGCCATGGGGGCGCTCCAGGAGAGCGCGGGATCGGGGGCCGCGGGGACCTCACGGGGCGCGGGCTCGGGGGCGGGCTCGGCGGGGATGGGCCGCAGCCGCCGGGTGGTCTCCGAGGAGGTCTCGGCGGGGGCGCCGGGACGATCAAGCGGCGGGAGGGGCGGGCGGGCCGGGGGCGCGGCAGGGGTGGCGGGGGTGCTGCGGCGCGGGGGTGTCACGCCGGACGTGGCCGGGCGCGGCGGGGTGGCGGGCGGGGGTGTCGCCGGGCGTGAAGGAGCGGCGGACGGCGTCGTCGCCGGGCGCGGCGGGGCGCCCGTGGAGGCAGACGGGCGGGGTGGAACCGTGGGCGACGAGCTCGGACGCTGCACCGCACCACTGGCGGCAGCGCCCGGGCTCGACGTCGGGCGCGGGGGCGTGCCGCCGGAGGCAGCCGGGCGCGGCGGAACCGAGGCCGAGGCCGGGCGCTGGACCGCACTACCAGCAGATCCCGCGCGCGGGGGCGTGCCGTCGGAAGTCGTCGGCGGGGCCGTGTTCTCGCGCCGCGGTTCGGACGACGTCGTCGGTGCTGTGTCCGGGAAGCGGGCGGAGGCCTTGGGCGGGGGTGGGGCCTCGGCCTGGGTGGGAGGAGTGCGGAGGCTCGGGAAGCGGGGCGGAGTCGCGGGGGGCTTCGGCTCGGTGGCGGAGTCCGACGCGGGCGTCGGGTCCTGTTCCGGCTTCGGAGGGTGGGGCGGGCGTGGAGGGATGGAGGCGCGTCGCGCTTCCGTGTTCATGCGCCCCCCGTTTCCTCTTGCCCGGGCCTGTTGTCGTACGCGGGCCCCGTTCCGTTCGCCCGGGCCCGGTGTCCGGGCAACATCTACCCGCACGGGTGGGCCGGCATCCCGGCCCTCACGTGCGTGCGCGTCACTCTACGGGTTGATCCCGGCGCCGCGGGAACCAGTCCACGAGCCCGGGGCTTTAGCCCGGAACGTCCCCCTACCCTGCGGTAATCCTGTCTGGCAGGCTTCGTTCATGACTGCGCGCGCCGCCGACCGGGCCCGTTACGACCGGGCCACCGCCCATCTCGACGCCCCACTCGCGATCGTGGACCTGGAGGCCTTCGACGCCAACGCGGACGACCTCGTCCGCCGCGCGGGCGGCAAGCCCATCCGCGTCGCCAGCAAGTCCGTACGTTGCCGGGCCCTGCTCGAACGCGTCCTCGCCCGCGACGGATTCGCGGGGATCATGTCCTTCACCCTGGCCGAGTCCCTGTGGCTGGCCCGCTCCGGCTTCGACGACATCCTGCTCGCCTACCCGTCCGCCGACCGCGCCGGATTCGCCGAGCTGACCAGCGACCCCAAGCTCGCCTCCGCCGTCACCGTGATGATCGACGACCCGGCCCAGCTCCGGCTCATCGACGACGCCCGGGACGGGGGGCGTGAAGTGGTCCGGGTCTGCCTGGAGTTGGACACCTCGCTGAAGCTGCTCGGCGGCCGTGTCCGCGTCGGCGCCCGCCGTTCCCCGCTGCACTCCCCCGCCCAGGTCGCCGACATGGCTCGTCTCGTCGCCCGCAGGCCGGGGTTCGAGGTCGTCGGGATCATGGCGTACGAAGGACACATCGCCGGCGTCGGTGACTCCATCGCCGGGCGCCCCCTGCGCTCGCGTGCCGTGCGGCTGATGCAGGCCACCGCCCGGCGGGAACTCGCCCAGCGTCGCGCCGAGGTGGTGCGGGCGCTGCGGGCCGTGGCACCGGGGCCGACATTCGTGAACGGCGGCGGCACCGGCAGTGTCCAGTACACCGCCGCCGAGGACTGCGTCACCGAGATCGGCGCCGGGTCGGGACTCTACGTACCGCGGCTGTTCGACAACTACACGTCCTTCAGCGGGCGTCCGGCCGCGCTGTTCGCCCAGCCCGTCGTCCGGCGGCCCGGCGTGGGCGTGGTGACCTGCCTCGGCGGCGGCTACCCGGCCTCCGGCGCCGCAGGACCCGACCGGCTCCCCGTGCCGTACCTGCCGGAGGGACTGCGCTACGACCCCCAGGAGGGTCCGGGCGAGGTCCAGACCCCGCTGCTCGGCTCCCCCGCCGACGATCTGCTGATCGGGGACAAGGTGTGGTTCCGCCACGCCAAGGCGGGAGAACTGTGCGAGCGCTTCGAGCAACTGCACCTGATCGAGGGCGACATGGTGACGGCGGCCGTCCCGACGTACCGCGGCGAGGGCCACACGTTCCTCTAGCCCTCGCCCGGCCCCACGCTGCTGCCCACTCCCCCGCCCCCGTCCGGGTCGTCGACGGACCGGATGCCCTTGGTGATCCGGTCCATGTCGGCCAGGGGCGGGCCGTCCGCGCCCGCGTCGAAGACGTAGCGGACGCAGACCGGTGACTCGGTGCCGACGCGGGACGGGAAGACCGTCGACTGGACGTAGCCGCCGGGCCCCTCGGCCGTGGTGACCCGCCAGCGCACGAACCAGCCGGCGCGGCCCGCCACCGCGACCGGGCCCGACTTGACGACCTCGTGGGACTCCATGCCGCCGTAGGGGCGCCTGCCGATCGTGTCGCGGTCGTACGCGGACTCGGCCGCCTCCTTGATGTCCTCCTTGGCCAGCGCCTCGGGGGACCGCTCGTCGTTCGAGGTGACCGTCCTCGACATGACGAGGCCGTGGCGGCAGACGCCTCCGTCCGCGGGGCAGTCGTAGGTGCCGTCCGTGGTCATGACGACGTCGTCCTCGGCGACGTACTTCGGCCGGACCCAGCCGTCGAGCAACGGCAGCGTGATGCCGTTGAGTTCGTCGGTCACGACGGCCGGGTCGTCGGCGGACGGCTCGCTCTGTGTGGGAGTGGGAGAGGGCGGCTCGGTCGTCGGGGCCTGTGTGTAGTACGTGGGCGCGGTCTCGATCTCCGCGCCCTCCTCGTCGCCCTGACCCAGCACCACCGCGCCCGTGACGATCGCCGCCACGAGCACGACCGCCGCCGTGGTGACGGCGACGGCCTTGGCCCGTCCGGAGGCCCCCGCGACCGGCACCGGCGCGGTCACCTCGGGGGTGCGCCGGTGCTCGGTCCACGCTGTGCCGTCCCACCAGCGCTCCAGATGCGGGGCCTTGGGATCGCGGTACCAACCGGGCGGGGGCGTCATGCTCATGCGGGCACTGTAGGGCGCGTCCTACAGCGGAGTGACGTACGCCCCCGAGATTCCCCCGTCCACCAGGAAGTCGGTGGCGTTGACGAACGAGGAGTCGTCGCTGGCCAGGAAGGCGACGGCGGCGGCGATCTCCTCGGCCTCGGCGAACCGGCCGAGCGGGATGTGGACCAGGCGACGGGCGGCGCGCTCCGGGTCCTTGGCGAACAGCTCCTGGAGCAGCGGGGTGTTCACCGGTCCGGGGCACAGCGCGTTCACGCGGATGCCCTCGCGCGCGAACTGCACGCCCAGCTCACGGGACATCGCGAGGACCCCGCCCTTGGACGCCGTGTACGAGATCTGGGAGGTGGCCGCGCCCATCCGCGCCACGAAGGACGCGGTGTTGATGATCGAGCCCTTGCCCTGGCGCCGCATGTAGGGGATCGCGGTCTTGCAGCACAGATAGACGGAGGTGAGGTTGACCTCCTGGACGCGCTTCCAGGCCTCAAGGCCCGTCTCCAGGATGGAGTCGTCGTCGGGCGGCGAGATCCCGGCGTTGTTGAAGGCGATGTCGACGCTGCCGTAGGTGTCGTAGGCCGTCCTGAACAGCGCTTCCACCTGCTCGGCGTCGGTGACGTCGACCTTGACGAAGGTGCCGCCCACCTCGTCCGCCGCCGCCTTGCCGCGCTGCTCGTCCACGTCGCCGCAGACGACATGGGCGCCCTCGGAGGCGAGCCGGCGGGCGGTGGCGAGGCCGATGCCGCTGCCGGCTCCGGTGATGACGGCGGTACGGCCGACCAGTCGGCGGCACACGATCTCTTCGGTCACTGTGCGGGGCCCTCCGTGCTGATGAAGACGTTCTTGGTCTCGGTGAAGGCGGTCAGCGCGTCCGGGCCGAGCTCACGGCCGATGCCGGACTGCTTGAAGCCGCCGAAGGGGGTCCAGTAGCGGACGCTGGAGTGGGAGTTGACGGACAGGTTGCCCGCGCGGACGGCCCCCGAGACGCGCAGGGCGCGGCCCACGTCCCGGGTCCAGATGGAGCCGGACAGGCCGTAGGCGGTGCCGTTGGCGAGCGCCACGGCCTCGGCCTCGTCCTCGAAGGGGAGGACGACCGCGACCGGTCCGAAGACCTCCTCGACGGCGACGCGCGCGTGCGGGTCGACGCCGGTGAGGACGGTGGGCGGGAACCAGAAGCCGGGGCCCTCGGGCGCCTTGCCGCGGATGCCGGCCGCTGCCGGGTCGACGTACGAACTGACGCGTTCCAGCTGGGCCATGGAGATCAGCGGGCCCATGTCCGTGGTCTCGTCCGACGGGTCGCCGACGCGTACCGCTTCGATCGCCGGGCTCAGCAGCTCCAGGAAGCGGTCGTACGCCGTGCGCTGGACGAGGATGCGGGTGCGGGCGCAGCAGTCCTGTCCCGAGTTGTCGAGGAAGGACATGGGGGCGGCCCGGGCGGCGGCTTCCAGGTCGGCGTCGGCGAAGACGATGTTGGGGCTCTTGCCGCCGAGTTCGAGGGTGACGCGCTTGAGGAGCGCCGAGCCCTTCGCCAACACCTGTTTGCCCACGGTTGTGGACCCCGTGAAGACGATCTTCGCCACGCCCGGGTGCTCGACGAGGGCGTTGCCGGCGACCGGCCCGTGTCCGGGCAGTACCTGGAACAGGCCCTCCGGCAGGCCTGCCTCCAGGGCGAGTTCGGCCAGGCGGAGTGCCGTGAGCGGGGTCGTCTCGGCGGGCTTGAGGATCACGGCGTTGCCCGCGGCGAGCGCGGGTGCCGTGCCCCAGGCGGCGATCGGCATCGGGAAGTTCCAGGGCGCGATGACGCCCACGACGCCGAGCGGTTCGAGGATGGTGATGTCGAGGCCGCCGGGGACCGGGATCTGGCGTCCGGTGAGCCGCTCCACGCCGCCCGCCGCGTAGTCGAGCAGATCACGGACGTTGCCCGCCTCCCAGCGGGCATTGCCGACGGTGTGGCCGGCCTCGCGGACCTCCAACCGGGCGAGTTCTTCGAGGTGTTCGTCCACGGCGACGGCGAACCGGCGCAGCAGTCGTGCCCGGTCGCCGGGGGCCAGGGACGCCCACTGGGCCTGTGCTCGGGCGGCCCGTACGACCGCCGCGTCCACCTCGGCCGCGGTGGCGGCCGGGACGGTCGCGACGACCTCTTCGGTGGCCGGGTTCAGTACCTGGAGCTGGTCGGACAAGAAGGGCCTCACATGCGTTCGAAGGAGCGGCGCAGCTCCCAGTCGGTGACCGCGGCGTCGTAGGCGTCGGTCTCGACGCGCGCCATGTTCCGGTAGTGCGCGACGACCTCGTCGCCGAAGGCCGCCTTGGCGATCGGGCTGTTCTCCCAGAGTTCGGCGGCCTCGCGCAGCGTGGTCGGGACGTGCTCGTACTCGGCGGTGTAGGCGTTGCCGGGGCAGGCCTCGGGCAGCTCCAGCTTCTGCTCGATGCCGTACAGGCCCGCGGCCACCATGCCCGCCACGGCGAGATGCGGGTTGACGTCGCCGCCGGGGAGGCGGTTCTCGAAGCGCAGGGAGCGGCCGTGGCCGACCACGCGCAGGGCGCAGGTGCGGTTGTCGTGGCCCCAGGCGACGGCGGTCGGCGCGAAGGAGCCGGGCTGGAACCGCTTGTAGGAGTTGATGTTGGGGGCGTACAGCAGCGAGAAGTCGCGCAGCGCCGCGAGCTGCCCGGCGAGGAAGTACCGCATGACGTCGGACATTCCGTCGGGCCCGGCCATGGCGTTGTTGCCGGCCGCGTCCGCGAGCGAGAGATGGATGTGGCAGGAGTTGCCCTCGCGCTCGTTGTACTTGGCCATGAAGGTCAGGGACATGCCCTCCTGCGCGGCGATCTCCTTGGCGCCGGTCTTGTAGACGGCGTGCTGGTCGCAGGTGACCAGGGCCTCGTCGTAGCGGAAGGCGATCTCGTGCTGGCCGGGGTTGCACTCGCCCTTGGCGGACTCGACGGTGAGTCCGGCGCCCGCCATTTCATTGCGGATACGGCGCAGCAGCGGCTCGATCCGCCCGGTCCCGAGCACCGAGTAGTCGATGTTGTACTGGTTCGCCGGCGTGAGACCTCGGTAGGCGGCGTCCCAGGCCTGTTCATAGGTGTCCCTGAAGACGATGAACTCCAGCTCGGTGCCGACCTGGGCGGTGAGCCCGAGTTCGGCGAGCCGCTCCAGTTGGCGGCGCAGGATCTGGCGGGGGGCTGCGACGACCGGGGAGCCGTCCTCCCAGGCGAGGTCGGCGAGGACCATGGCCGTGCCGTCGTTCCAGGGGACGCGGCGCAGGGTGGACAGGTCCGCGTGCATCGCGAAGTCGCCGTAGCCGCGGTCCCAGGACGACATGGCGTAGCCGTCCACGGTGTTCATCTCGGTGTCGACGGCGAGCAGGTAGTTGCAGCCCTCGGTGCCGTGGTGCAGTACCTCGTCGAGGAAGAAGCGCGCGGCGAACCGCTTGCCCTGGAGCCGCCCTTGCATGTCCGGGAAGGCCAGGACGACAGTGTCGATCTCACCGCCCGCGACGAGGGCGTGCAGCTCCTCGACGCCGAGCGGCGGTGTGCGGTCTGCCACGGGAAAGCCTCCTCAGGCCTCTTCGGTCAGCCGGAAGCCATAAGGTATTGCCGAGAACCATTGCTTGGGAAGGGGGCGCGGCCGGATGTCGGTGGACACTGACCCGGGCCCGGAGGACCGGCTCACCCCGGTACTGCGGCCGGTGCGGGCGGGCAACGGCTTCGAGGAGGCGCTGGAGCAGATCCTCCAGGTGGTCCGGCTGGGCCTGGTGCCGGGCGGTGAGCGGCTGCCCGCGGAACGGGAGCTGGCGGAGCGGCTCGGGATCAGCCGGGTGACGCTGCGCGAGGTGCTGAAGGTGCTCCAGGACCAGGGGCTGGTGGAGTCCCGGCGCGGGCGCTACGGCGGGACGTTCGTACTCCCCCGCACGAACGCCCGCGGCGAGGACGAGCTGCGCCGCCGGATCGCCGAGGTGGACATCGAGGACGTGCTGCGCTTCCGGGAGGTGCTGGAGGTGGGCGCGGTGGGGCTGTGCGCGGCGCACGGTCTGACGCGCGAGCAGGAGCAGCGGCTGCGGGAGGCGCTGGCCCGCACCCAGGACGCGCCGCTCGGCGACTACCGGCGCCGGGACACGCTGCTGCACCTCACCCTCGCCGAGCTGTGCGGCTCGCCGACTCTGACCGCGCAGTACGCGGCGGTGCGGGCAACGGTGAACGAACTGCTGGACTGCATCCCGATCCTGGTCCGCAATCTGGAGCACTCGCAGCGGCAGCACACGGCGCTGGTGGAGGCGGTGCTGGACGCGAACGCGGACGCAGCGCGGGAGATCATGCGGGAGCACTGCGCGGGGACGGCGGCGCTGCTCAGGGGGTTCCTGGCGTGACGCAAAGGGTACGTGAGCCAAAGGTATGAGGACGTTCCATTGAAGGGGCACGGTATGCCGGGCAGGCCGTTGATCGGGGTCAGTACGTATCTGGAGGCCGGGGCGCGCTGGGGCGTGTGGGAGCTGGACGCGGCGCTGCTGCCCGCCGGGTATCCGCGGCTGGTGCAGCGGGCGGGCGGGCTCGCCGCGATGCTGCCGCCGGACGCGCCGGAGCACGCGGCGGCGACGGTGGCCCGCCTCGACGGGCTGGTGATCGCGGGCGGGCCGGACGTGGAGCCGGTGCGGTACGGCGCCGAGCGCGAGCCCCGGACCGGGCCCCCGGCGCGGGAGCGGGACGCGTGGGAACTGGCCCTGATCGAGGCCGCGCTGGCCGCACGGCTCCCCCTGCTGGGGATCTGCCGGGGCATGCAGCTGCTGAACGTCGCCCTCGGCGGCACGCTGGTCCAGCATCTGGAGGGCCACGCCGAGGTGGTCGGCGTCTTCGGCCGCCACCCGGTCAAGCCGGTCCCGGGCACGCTCTACGCCGGTATCGCCCCGGAGGAGACCTCGGTACCGACGTACCACCACCAGTCGGTGGACCGCCTCGGCGGGGGCCTCGTCCCCTCGGCCCACGCGACGGACGGCACGGTGGAGGCGGTCGAACTGCCCTCCACCGAGGGCTGGGTGCTGGGGGTGCAGTGGCATCCGGAGATGGGCGAGGACGTACGGGTGATGGCGGCACTCGTGGAGGCGAGTGCCCGCTGAGCGCTCCGCTGGAATTGCCGCGATGTGCCGTCGGTCGTCTGCGGCGCCATCGTGACTGGTCGCGTCCACGCGCCGCATATCGGCACAGCCCCGCGCCCCTTCAGGGCGCTGCCGAACCGCAGTGGACTTCGCCCGGCCTGCTCAGACCCGCGTCAGATGGAGCAGATCCCGCGCCGGCCCCACCGGCCGATGCCCCGTCGGCCAGACCGCTCTGAGGTCGCGGGCCAGGGACACGTCCGCCACCGGGATGCTCACCAGGCGGCGCATCGACAGTTCCTCGCGGACCGCCAGTTCGCTCAGGACCGCCGGGCCCGCGCCGCTCACCGCCGCCGCCTTCACCGCCGTGGTGGAGGAGAGTTCGATCAGGGGGCGTGCCAGGCCGCCCAGGGCCGTGTCCAGGACCTGGCGGGTGCCTGAGCCCTTCTCGCGGAGGATCAGGGGGGTCACCGCCAACTCCTCGGCGGCGAGCGGGCGTCGGCGGCGGGACCAGGGGTGTCCGGGGGCCGTGACGACGATCAGGCGGTCGTGGGCGATGACCACCGAGTCCAGGCCCGTGGGGACCGTGAGGCCCTCCACGAAGCCGAGGTCCGCCTCGTCGGCCAGCAGCCGCTCGGCCACCGCCGCCGAGTTGCCCGCGTGCAGCGACACCGCCGTGTCCGGGCGGCCCGCGCGCAGCGCCAGGAGCCAGCCCGGCAGCAGATACTCGGCGATCGTCATGCTCGCGGCCACCCGCAGCCGGGAATCCCGACGGTCCCGCAGGGCCTGCGCGCCCACGTCGAAGGCCTCCGCCGCCTCCACGATCCGCCGCGCCCAGTCCGTCACCAGCGCACCGGCGTCCGTCAGCCGTGAGCCGCGCGGTGAGCGGTCCACCAGCGCCACCCCGAGCTGCCGTTCCATCGACCGGATCCGGCTGCTGGCCGCGGGCTGGGTGATGCCCAGCTCACGGGCCGCTCCGCCCAGACTGCCCAGCCGCGCCACCGCCAGCAGCAGTTCCAGCGCGCCGAGGTCCGGGACTCGATGGGCCAGGGATGTCGTCACCGCACTACTCATAAAGCCAGCTTATGCCCTCATAGAGACATGCTCCCTGGTGGTGGACGTCCGAGGGCGGGACCGTGGGGCAATGGTCACCGCCGCCCAGCCCCTCCGCCGTGCCATGGCCGTCCGTCACCTCGGACCGAACTGGTACGCCTCCGTCATGGGAACCGCCATCGTCGCCACCGCCGGCGCCGCGCTCCCCGTGCCCGTCCCCCGAGCCGCCTGCACCGCCGTCTGGACCCTGTCCCTGACCCTGCTCGTCGCACTCCTCGCCGCCCGCGCCCTGCACTGGACCCACCACCGCGACCAGGCCCGCGCCCACCTCATGGACCCGGCGACGGCCCCCTTCTACGGCTGCCTCTCCATGGCCCTGCTGGCCGTCGGCGGCGGCGCCCTCACCGTCGGCCGGGACTGGATCGGCACCGAGGCGGCGGTCGCGCTGGACGTCGTGCTGTTCACCGTCGGCACGGCCGTAGGACTGGCCGCCGCGGTCGCCGTTCCGTACCTCATGGCCGTACGGCATCGGGTGGAGCCCGGGCAGGCCACGCCCGTGTGGCTGCTGCCGCTCGTCGCGCCGATGGTGTCCGCCGCGCTCGGGCCGCTGCTGGTGCCGTATCTGCCCGCCGGGCAGGCCCGGGAGACGCTGCTGTTCGCCTGTTTCGCGATGTTCGGGCTGAGTCTGCTCGCGACCCTGCTGATGCTGCCGCTCGTCTTCGCACGGCTGGTCACCGCCGGTCCGCTGCCGCTCGCGCTGACCCCGACCCTGTTCCTGGTGCTGGGTCCGCTCGGCCAGTCGACCACCGCCGTCGGCAACTTCGCGGAGTACGCGCCGGGCGTCGTACCGGCCCCGTACAGCCAGGGCTTCGACGTGCTGACCGTGCTGTACGGGGTGCCGGTCATGGGGTTCGCGCTGCTGTGGCTGGGGTTCGCCACCGCCCATGTGGTCCGCGCCCGGCGCCAGGGGATGCGGTTCGCGATGACCTGGTGGGCGTTCACCTTCCCGGTCGGCACCTGTGTCACCGGCGCCGAGGCGCTCGCCCGGCACACCGGGCTCGTGGTCTACGAGGGGCTCGCGGTCGCCCTGTACGCCGTGCTCGTCGCCGCCTGGCTCGTCGCCGCCGCGCAGACCGCGCGCGGGGTGGTCAGCGGCGCGCTGCTCGCAGGGCCGCGCCCAGCACTCCCGGCGCCTCGGCCAGTGACGGTCCGTACCACGTCAGGTGCCGTCCGCTGACCAGCGCGCAGGGAAGTCCGGGGAAGGCCTCCGGGCCGTCGTCGGCCGTGAACCGGTAGGGCTCGTCGGGGAGCACGACCACGTCCGGCGCCGCTGCCCGCAGCTCCTCCAGGGGAATGCGCGGGTAGCGGTCCTCGTGCGTCGCGTGGACGTGGTCCACACCGAGGCGGGCCAGGACGTCACCGGCGAAGGTGTCGCGGCCCAGCACCATCCAGGGGCGCCGCCAGATCGGCACCACGGCGGTCGTACGGCGGTCAGGGGCGGGCAGCGCCGACCAGGTCCGCTCGGCCTCGTCCAGCCAGCGCGGCCGTGTCCCGGCCCCGCACGCGGTCAGCACCCGCTCCAGTTCCCGGAAGGCTTCCGGGACGTCGCGGATCTCGGTGACCAGCACCTCGATGCCCGCCGTTCTGAGGGCCGCGAGGTCGGGGGCGCGGTTCTCCTCCTCGTTGGCGATCACCAAGTCGGGGGCGAGGTCCACGATCCGCTCGATCTTCGGGTTCTTGGTGCCGCCCACCCGGGCCACGCCGAGGTCCGCCGGGTGCGTGCACCAGTCCGTGACACCGACCAGGACGCCGGGGGCCGAGACCGCCACGGCCTCCGTCAGGGACGGCACCAGGGAGACGACGCGCATCAGCGCGGACGGTCCTGGACCGCCTCGATGTGTTCGGCCACCGCGACGACCACGATCCGGGTCTCTGGCACCGTGGCCCGCCAGCGGTGGCGGACCCCGCCGGTGAGGTACAGGGTGTCGCCGCGGCCGAGCCGGTAGGCGCGTCCCTCGGCCTCGATCTCGACGGCGCCGTCGGCGACGTACATCAACTGGTCGTTGCGGTACTGGAACTCGCGTCCCGCGTCATGGTCCCCGGTGAACTCCGAGGCGTGCATCTGATGGTGGCCGCGCACCAGGGAACGCGTCCGTGGCTCGGGGGTCACCTCCGCGCACTCCGCGCGTACGACGTCCACGCTGCACGCCGGGTCGGCCGCGGCGAGGAGTTCCACGGCCGTGGTGCGCAGGGCGTCGGCGAGCTTCTCCAGGGAGCTTCTGCTGGGGCGGGCCCTGTCGTTCTCCACCTGGCTCAGGAAGGGCACCGACAGGCCGCTGCGCTCGGCCACGACGGCAAGGGTGAGCTCCAGCGCGCGACGACGCCGCCGTACGGCCGCGCCCACCCGCAAGGGCTGTTCTTTGTGGTCGCCCATCGCTCCGGCTCCCTCCTTCGCTCGTCGCCCGGTGCCGAGTCCTCTGATGAGTTCTCTGCACCCTACGCATGTTCGGCAAACCGTTTCATGCGCCCGTCACATCGACGACACACGGCGGGAGGCGCGACCCCACAGTTCGCGCCACCGCCGGACCCCGGCCGGCGCACGGCCGCAGGCGATTCCCCTCCTCACCGGTGCCGCGATCGTGGGCGAACTGCCTGGTCGGGCCGGTGAGCACTGCCCCACCACCCTAGTTGGCCGGAATTCGTACGCAAAGAGAAGGCGGGCGTCCGGCACGGTCAGGTGTGCCGGACGCCCGCCGGAATCGGGGCTCACACGGTTCTCAGGCCGCCGGGGTCATGCGCTCCACCATGTCCGGGTGCTCCTTGAGCCACGCGGCGACGGCCTCCTCCTCGTGGCCCTGGCCGCGGTCCTTGATCTCCTGCTCAAGGGTGCCGAGCTCGTCCTCGCTCATCCTGAAGTTCTTGATCCACTTCGTGAGCTGGGGGTACTGCTCGGGGAAGTCCTTGTTGGAGATCGTCCGGATGGTGTTGCCCTCGCCGAAGTACTTCTGCGGGTCCTTCAGCTTGGTCAGCTCGTACTCGCTGTACGCCCAGTGCGGGGACCACAGCACGACGGCGATGGGCTCCTTGTTGGCGTAGGCGCGCTTGAGCTCGGCGAGCATCGCGGGCGTGGAGCCGTCGACGACCTCGTACTCGTCGTCGAGGCCGTATCCGGGGAGCACCTTGGTCTTGAGGAGGTTCATCTCCCCGGTGCCGGGCTCGATGCCGACGATCTTCCCGTCGAAGGTGTCGGCCTTGCCCTTGAGATCCGCCAGGGAGTCGACGCCCTTCACATAGGAGGGGACGGCCACTTCCAGCGAGGTCGGCTCGTACCAAGTGCCCAGGTCATGGAGCTTGTCCTTGCTCTTGTCCCAGTAGTTCTTCTGGGCGTACGGCAGCCAGGCGTCGAAGTTGAGATCGAGGTCACCGGAGGCCAGGCCGGTGTAGACCGGGCCGACGTCCATCTGCTTGAGGTTCAGCCTGTAGCCGCGTCGCTCCAGGACGTTCTTCCACAGGTAGGTGACGGCGATGTCCTCGTCCCACGGGAACCAGGCCACGTCCAGCGGGCGCTTCGCCTCGGCCGGAGTCTCGGTGTCCTGCACCGGGGCGAGCTTGTCGACGAGACCCGGGTTGCCCTTCAGCCAGGTCTGCACCGCGTCCTGCTGCCTGCCCTTGCCGGCCTTGTTGATCTCCGACTCCAGGCTCGTGAGCTGCTCCTCGGTGAGCTCGAAGTTCTTCAGCCACTCACCGACGACCGGGTTCTCCTCGGCGAAGCCCTTGCGGGACAGGGTGTGCACCCCGTCGCCCTCGCCCCAGGCGCCCTTCGGGTCCTTGAGCTTCTTCAGCTTGTAGTCGCTGTACGCCCAGTGCGGCGACCAGAGCGTGACGACGATCGGTTCCTTCTTGTCGTACGCCCGCTTGAGCTCGGCCAGCATGGCCGGGGTGGAGCTGTCGACGACCTTGAACTCCTTGTCCAGGCCGTACTCCTTGAGGACCTTGCTCTTGAGCAGGCTCATCATGCCGGCGCTCGACTCGATGCCGGTGATCTTGCCGTCGAACTGCCCGGCCTTGCCCTTGAGGTCCTCCAGCGAGTCGATGCCCTTCATGTAGGCGGGCACGCTCAGTTCGAGGGAGGTCGGCCCGTACCAGGAGCCCAGGTCGTCGAGTCGGGAGCCGTACTTCTTCCAGTACTGCTCGTGGGTGGTGGGCAGCCAGGAGTCGGTCTGGAAGTCGATGTCGCCCTGGGCGAGGGAGGTGTAGAGGGGGCCGGCGTCGAACTGCTTGGCCTCGACCTCGTAGCCGCGCTGCTCCAGGATCTCCTTCCAGAGGAAGGTGGAGGCGACGCCCTCGTCCCAGGGGATGTAGCCGATGCTGAGCTTCTTGCCCTGGCCGACATTGCCGTCGCCCGCGACCGGGTCGGTCTTGTCGGCGCCGCCGAAGACGCCCATGCCGCCCGCGACGAGCGCGAGCACGACGACGCCGACCACGGCGACGGAGGCGCGGGGGCGGTACGACCAGATCTTCAGGCCCTGGGCGGCGCGCACCCGGGCGGCGGCGCGGCGGCCGAGCGGGGAGACCTGGGTGCCGAGGGCACTGGTCATCCGGTCCAGGTAGATCGCCAGGATGACGATGGCGATGCCCGCCTCGGCGCCGAGGCCGATGTTGAGCTGGCCGATGGCCTCGTTGACGTCGCCGCCTAGGCCGCCGGTGCCGACCATGCCGGCGATGGCCGCCATGGACAGGCCGAGCATGATGACCTGGTTGACGCCGGCCATCACGGTGGGCAGGGCGAGCGGGAGCTGGACGCGCAGCAGGGTGTCGCGCGGGGTGGTGCCGAACGCCTCGGCGGCCTCGACCAGTTCCTTGTCGACCTGGCGGATGCCCAGCTCGGTCATGCGCACACCCGGGGCGAGCGCGAAGACGAGGGTGGCGACGATGCCCGCGGCGGCTCCGCTGCCGAAGAAGAGGATCGCCGGGATCAGGTAGACCATCGCCGGCAGCGTCTGCATCAGGTCGAGGCCGGGCCGCACGATCGCGCTGACCCGGTTGGAGCGCGCCGCCCAGATGCCGACCGGCACCGAGATCACCAGCGCGATGACCGTGGCGACGAGGACCAGCGACAGGGTCACCATCGCGTCCTCCCACAGATCGAGGGAGACCACGAAGGCGAAGCCCGCGAAGGTGAGGACTCCGGCGAGTGTGCCGCGCAGCCAGAACGCGATCAGCGCGAAGATGCCCGCGAGCAGCAGCGGCTCGGGGGCCTGGAGGACGGCGTCGACACCGTCGTAGGCGCCGCGGAAGACCTTCTCGAAGAAGTCGAACAGCCAGCCCATGTGGGTGGTGAGCCACTCGACCGCGTCGTTGACCCATGAACCGAACTCGATCCTAGGCACGGGCGGTCACCTTCTCTCCGCCCTTGTCGCGCGGGGCCGGGCACGGCTCCGGTTCGGCGCTCTCGTCGCCGAGGAAGCCGACGAGCCGCTGCCGCGGGACGACGCCGACCAGCTTCTTCTTGCCGTCCAGCACCGCGACCGGGTGGGAGAGGCGGGCGCTGAGGGCGCACAGGTCGTGGAAGGAGGTGTCGGGCGTCGCGGTCGTGCAGGCGCAGTCGGCCTCGTCGCCGCGGACCTCGCGGTCCATGACGGAAGAGGCGGTGAGCACCCGGGAGCGGTCGACGTCCTGGGTGAAGGAGGCGACGTAGTCGTCGGCGGGGCGCACCAGGATGTCCTCGGCCGTGCCGGTCTGGACGATGCGGCCGTCGCGCATGACGGCGATGCGGTCGCCGAGGCGCATGGCCTCGTTGAGGTCGTGGGTGATGAAGACGATGGTCTTCTTCAGCTTCGTCTGGAGCTGGAGCAGCTGGTCCTGCATGTCGCGGCGGATCAGCGGGTCCAGCGCGCTGAAGGACTCGTCCATCAGCAGCAGGTCGGCGTCGGTGGCGAGCGCGCGGGCGAGGCCGACGCGCTGCTGCATACCGCCGGAGAGCTCGTCGGGCCAGGACTTCTCCCAGCCCTTGAGGCCGCACAGCTCAAGGGACTCGGTGGCCCGGGCGAGACGCTCGGCCTTGGGGACGCCCTGGACCTCCAGGCCGTAGGCCGCGTTCTCGACGACGCTGCGGTGCGGGAAGAGCGCGAAGTGCTGGAAGACCATGCTGATCTTCCTGGCCCTGACCTCGCGCAGGTCGCGGGGGCTGAGCGCGGTCAGGTCCTGGCCGTCGAAGCGGACCTGTCCGGCGGTCGGCTCCAGGAGGCCGTTGAGCATGCGCAGCAGCGTGGACTTGCCGGATCCTGACAGGCCCATGACGACGAAGATCTGGCCCGGTTCCACGGTGAAGGAGGCGTCGATGACGGCCGCGGTGGTGCCGTCGGAGCGCAGTTCCTCCCGGTCGGCTCCGGCGCGGAGCCGTTCCACTGCCTTGTCCTGTCGTCTGCCGAACACCTTGTAGAGATGCTCGGCTTCCAGCCTGGCTGACACGCGTACCTTCTCGTCCTCGACGGCAAAGAATCTCAATGAAGAGGGAGCGACCCGGCGCAAGAGGCGGCATCGCTCCGAGGCGGCGCCTGCCCTCGTTCTCTGGGCACAAACGCACAAGTGGTCCAGCCCACAGCGAAGGCGCGTGACACAACCTGTTGCGCCGGGAAGTCGCTGTCAGTGGGGTACGGCATGATGCGTGGCGTGACCGGACGACTGATGCTCCTCGACACCGCCTCGCTCTACTTCCGCGCCTACTTCGGTGTGCCGGACTCCGTGAAGGCCCCGGACGGCACTCCGGTGAACGCCGTGCGCGGGCTGCTGGACTTCATCGACCGTCTGGTGAAGGACCACCGTCCGGACGCCCTGGTGGCCTGTATGGACGCCGACTGGCGGCCGCAGTGGCGGGTGGACCTGATTCCCTCGTACAAGGCGCACCGCGTCGCCGAGGAGCACGAGGTCGGTCCTGACGAGGAGGAGGTGCCCGACACGCTCTCGCCGCAGGTGCCGGTCATCGAGGCGGTCCTGGACGCGATCGGCATCGCGCGCGTGGGGGTCGAGGGGTACGAGGCGGACGATGTGATCGGCACCTTCACCGCGCGGGCGAAGGGCCCGGTGGACATCGTCACCGGCGACCGCGACCTGTACCAGCTGGTGGACGACGCGCGCGGGATCCGGGTGCTGTACCCGCTCAAGGGCGTGGGCACGCTCCAGCTCACCGACGAGGCGTGGCTGCGCGAGAAGTACGGCGTGGACGGCCGGGGGTACGCGGATCTGGCGCTGCTGCGCGGTGACCCGAGCGACGGTCTGCCGGGTGTGCCGGGCATCGGGGAGAAGACGGCGGCCAAGCTGCTCACCGAGTTCGGGGATCTGGCCGGGATCATGGCGGCGGTGGACGATCCGAAGGCGAAGCTCACGCCGGCGCAGCGCAGGCGGCTGGACGAGTCGCGGCCGTATGTCGCGGTGGCGCCGACGGTCGTGCGCGTAGCCGACGACGTACCGCTGCCGGACGTCAACACCGCACTGCCGCGCACCCCGCATGATCAGGCTGCACTCCAGGGGCTGGCGGAGCGCTGGGGGCTCGGCGGATCATTGCAGCGACTGGTGTCGACGCTGGCCGTGTGAACGACGTTCCCCATCGAGTGAATGAGGTTCGGCGGAAAGGGAATTCGCCCCTTAAATTCTCCTTCACGCGCTTTGACGCAGGAGCCGTTCGGCGGGCAAAGGTGCTAACTTAGGCAAACCTAAGCTTATCCGAGGGAGGCCGTCATGGCAGAACGCCCTGCCCGCAAGCCGCGCAGGCCCCACTCCGCGCAGGTCGTCCGTACCGAACGGCTGACCCCGCATATGCAGCGCGTGGTGCTCGGCGGGGAGGGCCTGGCCGACTTCTCGGCCGACACCTGCACGGACCACTATGTGAAGCTGCTTTTCGGCCCCGAGGGCGTCACCTACCCGGAGCCCTTCGACCTGGAGCGGATCCGCGAGGAGTTCCCGCGCGAGCAGTGGCCGGTGACCCGCACCTACACGGTGCGCGCCTGGGACCCCGAGCACCGCGAGCTGACGCTGGACTTCGTGATCCACGGCGACGAGGGCCTCGCGGGACCCTGGGCCCTGCGCGCCCGGCCCGGCGAGACAGTGCGGTTCATGGGCCCGGGCGGCGCCTACGCCCCCGACGCCACCGCCGACTGGCATCTCCTCGTCGGTGACGAGAGCGCCCTGCCCGCCATCGCCTGCTCCCTGGAGGCGCTGCCGGCCGGTGCCACGGCGTACGCCTTCGTGGAGGTCGCGGGCCCGGAGGAGCAGCAGAAGATCGACTGCGACGTGAACGTGATCTGGCTGCACCGCGGTGACCGCCCGGTGGGCGAGGCCCTGACCGAGGCGGTCCGCGCGCTGCCCTTCCCCGAGGGCCGGCTGCACGCCTTCGTGCACGGCGAGGCGGCCTTTGTGAAGGACCTCCGTCGCCTGCTGCGCGTCGAGCGGCAGATCCCCCGTGAGGACCTCTCGATCTCCGGCTACTGGCGCCTCGGCCACAACGAGGACGGCTGGCAGGCGTCGAAGCGGGAGTGGAACGCGCGCATCGAGGCGGAGCAGGAAGGCACGCCCGCGGCGTGAGACGCAGGGCCCGTGCCAGGCTCGGAACGGGCCTCTTTCGTCACTTGGCGCCGGGGCACTTCTCGTCGTTGGGCACGACCTCGAACTCCACGCTCTCCTCGATGATCTCGCCGACCGCGGGGGTGCTGCCGCAGACCCGCCAGTCGTTCTCGTTGTCGGTACCGCGCCCCTTGCCCGTGGCGTCCCTCGCGGTCACCTCGCCGGTCAGGGCCGCCATCTGATCCATGGCGTCCATCAGATTGCGCCCGACATAGCTCGGCATCTCATCGCCCGGCATGGCCAGATACCCCTCGGTGGACGCGGGGCAGGATTCCCCCTCCTTCACGACCGAGAAGACCACCAGGGTCTCGGGATCCGCCTCACCGGCCTTCGGCTCCTGCGAACACACCCGCTAGTTGCGGTCCCACACCTGCGCCCGCCCCTGCCCGGTCGCGTCCTCGGAGCTCAGGTTCCCGAACCCGGCGCTCTGCGCCCGGTCCTGCGCCGACTGAAGTTGCGCACCGGTGAAATCGGGCAGCTCCTCACTCGACGAACACCCCCCGACGGCCGCCACGACGAAGACCGCCGTCACCCCGCGCACCGCGAGTCCCCGGGCACGCCGACTCCTGCTCATGGTCCCCCCATGATCGTTCTCTGCTGGAGAGCGCGATCTTAACCGCCCGGTGGCCGTACTCCGGCGCCGTACCCTTGATCGTGATGAGACGCAGGACCCCTCCCCCGCCCTCCCCTCTGCCGCAGCGCGACGGGGTCGATCCGGTGCGGGTGCGGTTGCCGGGCGAGGGCGCCTGGGCCACCGTGCGGGAGCATCTGGTGGAGCGGCTCGCGGCCGGGGACGGGGTCGTCGACCGCATGTTCGCGGCCGGGCTGTTCGTCGGGGCTGACGGACGGGCCGTCGCGGGCGACGCGGCCTATGTGCCGGGGATGTTCGTGTGGTTCCACCGGGAGCTGCCGGACGAGGTGCCGGTGCCGTTTCCGCTGGAGGTCGTCCACCGCGACGAGCACATCGTCGTCGTCGACAAACCGCACTTCCTCGCCACCACCCCGCGCGGCAGCCACATCAAGGAGACCGCGCTGGCCCGGCTCAGGCGGGAGCTGGGGCTGCCGACGCTCGGGGCCGCGCACCGGCTGGACCGGCTCACCGCCGGGCTCGTGCTGTTCACCGTACGGCCCGAGGAGCGGGGGGCGTATCAGACGCTGTTCCGCGACAAGCGGGTGCGCAAGGAGTACGAGGCTGTCGCGCCGTACGACGCCTCGCTCGCCCTGCCCACGACCGTGCGCAGCCGGATCCTCAAGGAGCGCGGGGAGCTGGCCGCTCGGGAGGTGGCGGGTGAGGTCAACGCCGTGAGCCGGGTCCAGCTCGTCGAGCATCGGGGCGACGGGCTCGGGCGGTACCGGCTCACGCCCGCCACCGGGCAGACCCATCAGCTGCGGGTCCATATGAACTCGCTCGGTGTGCCCATCCTCGGCGATCCGCTCTATCCGGTGGTGGCCGACCCCGTGCCGGCCGGTGACTTCCGGCGGCCGCTGCAACTGCTCGCGCGGGCGCTGGAGTTCACCGATCCGGTCACGGGCGCGGAGCACCGGTTCCGGAGCGGGCGGGTGCTCGGGGCCTGGGCGTCGTACGACACCTGGGCCGGTCAGTAACCCTTCCACCAGCGCACGAGGCGACGCCATGCTCCCGGCTTGCGGGGCGGTTCGGGTGCCGGTGCGGGCTGCGGGGCCGCGGGCGGGGGCGCGGGCTGCGGCAGGGGGCGCGGGGCCGTGCTGACCTGCCAGGCCGGGCGCGGTGCCGGTACCTGGTTCAGGCTCGGTGCCATCGTCACGTCCTGCTGCGGCTTCGGCTCGAAGCGGACCGGGAGATCCACCAGGTGCCGGGAGGCGATGGACTGACGCCAGCTCAGCTCCTCCTCGTCACAGTCGAGCCGGACGTCCGGCAGCCGCATCAGCAGCGCGTCGACGCCTACGTCGGCGATGCCACGGGCGATGTCCTGGCCGGGACATTCGTGCGGACCGCCACCGAAGGCGAGGTGCGAGCGGTTGCCCTGCATATTGGCGGCGAGGTCGGGCCGGACCCGTGGGTCGACGTTGCCCGGCGCGATACCGAAGAGCAGGCCGTCGCCTTTGCGGATGCGCCGGCCGCCCAGCTCCGTGTCCTGCTTGGCGTAGTAGGCGAAGACGGTGCTGAACGGCGGCTCGTCCCACAGGGACTGCTCGACCGCCTCCGGCACCGTCATCTGGCCGCCTTTGAGCTGGGCGCGGAACCGCGGGTCGGTGAGGACCATGCGCAGGACGTTGGCGATGAGGTTGGCGGTGGCCTCGTAGGCCGCCATGAGGACGACCCAGAGGTGCTTGGTGACCTCGTCGTCGGTGAGCCGGGCCGGGTGGCTCATCAGCTGGCTGGCGAAGTCCGCGGCGGGCTCGGCGCGTCGGCGCTCGGTGAGCCGCTGGAGGGCGCCCATGACGTAACCGTGGCTGGCGATGGCGGTCTCGGTGCCGCGCAGCATGTCGCGGGTGGCCTGCACCATCCGGTCGTTGTACTCCTCGGGCATGCCGAGGATCTCGCACATCACCGCCATCGGCAGATGCTCCGCGAACTGGCCGACCAGATCGGCCCTGCCCTGCTCGCAGAACTCGTTCACCAGGCGCTGCGTGGAGCGGTTGATGTACCGCCGGATGCCGCGGTGGTCGATGGTGGACATGGCGCCGGTGACCGCGCCGCGCAGCCTCAGGTGCTCGTCGCCCTCGGCGTAGGAGCAGATCGGCTCCCAGGCGATGTGCGGCATCAGCGGATGGTCGGGCTTGACCATGCCCTCCAGCAGCGGGTTCCAGATACGGCTGTCCCGGCAGAACTGCGAGGGGCTGCGGAGCATGTGCAGGTTCTCGGCGTGGCCGAGGACCACCCACATCGGCACGTCGTCGTGCAGCAACGCCGGCGCCACCGGCCCGTGCTCGTCGCGCAGTTCCTCGTACAGCTCGTCCAGGTTCTCCGCGTCCGGACCGTAGAGCCGGCGCAGTCCCCCTGGCCCGAGGCCGTGGGCGGGGCAGCCGGGCGGCGGGCCGGACCGCGGGTCGTCCGTGCCGGTCAGGGAGTGGGATTCAGGCGTCACGTGGTCGCTCCGAAGTGGATCCGGTGTCAGGGGAGTTCGGGATACGTCGGTCAGGTGAGCGCGCCCGTCATGGCGAGCGAGTGCAGGAAGCGCATCAGGGTCATGAGGGTGTCCCGGCTGGAGGCGCGGCGGCGGGCGTCGCACTCCACGATGGGGATCTCCGGCGGCAGGTCGAGCGCCTGGCGCAGCTCCTCGATCGGGTAACGGGGCGCGTCCGGGAAGGAGTTGACGGCGACCACGAAGGGCACCCCGCGCTCCTCAAGTCGCCCTATGACATCGAAGCTGACTTCGAGCCGACGGGTGTCGATCAGCACGACCGCGCCCAGCGCGCCCTCGAACAGGCCGTTCCACAGGAACCAGAAGCGTTCCTGGCCGGGCGTTCCGAAGAGGTAGAGGACCAGCTTCTCGGTGATGCTGATGCGGCCGAAGTCCATGGCGACGGTGGTGGCCGTCTTGGTGTCGGAGCCGAAGTTGTCGTCGACGCCGATCCCGGCCTGCGTCATGGTCTCCTCGGTGGTCAGCGGTCTGATCTCGCTGACCGAGCCGACCATGGTCGTCTTGCCGACGCCGAAACCACCCACGATGACGATCTTCACGGCGGCCTGGGCGGTCTGCGGCAGCCGGTCCTCGGTGCGTGGTCCGGGGATGGTGTCAGAGTCTTTGAAGTCCATGCATCACCGCTTCGAGGAGGGAACGGTCGGCGACCGACTGCCGCACCAGCGGCTTGTGCGCCTCGACCAGTTCGTCCGCCAGCATCTCGGTGAGCACGACGGTCACCACGCTGAACGGGAGGTTGAGATAGGCGGACAGCTCGGCCACCGAGAGCGGGGCCGTGCAGAGCCGGAGCAGCGCCGTCTGCTCGGGCGTCGCGGAGGGCGGTGGATCGGCGCTCGCCACGATTAAGGTGACCAGGTCGAGATCGGCCCGCGCCCCGCCGTCGCCGCCGACCACGAACATCCGCTCGGGGTTCCTGCGCTCGCCCTCTTTGAGCGGCTGCCGTGGGGCGGGCGGTGGCTTGGGGTAGCGCCTCTGGCGTTGCGGAGGAGTCATACGGTCTGCCCATTGCGCCGGGGCGGGCTGGTCAGATGCGGCCCGATCCGGTCCACCAGGTCCCGCATACGGTTGCTCATCAGGCCGGGTTCGGCGAACGTGTCGGAGAGCACCGCGAGATAGGCGTTGGGACCGGCGGCCATCAGATAGAAGTAGCCGCGGTTGATCTCGATGATGACCAGCTTCATCTTGCCGTCGCTGTCCGGAATCTCGTGCGCGACGGCGCTCGCCAGGCTCTGCAGGCCCGCGCAGGCCGCGGCGACCCGGTCGGCGGCGTCGGGGTCGCCGCCGTGCCGGGCGATGCGCAGACCGTCTGCGGAGAGCACGACGATCATCTCGATGCCGGGGACGCCGTCGGCAAGATCCTTGAGCATCCAGTCGAAGTTGGCTCGCTGCTGGATCACTTGAGGTCCCCCTCGTCGTCGGCCGGGGCATGGGCCGGTTCGTTGGTCGGCTGGCGGAATGCGTTGGGATCGGGGTCACGCTTGAGGCCCTCCCAGAAGGCCTCCACCCACAGGCCGGGCGGGGTGTCGTCCTCGGGCTCCGGCTCGGGGTCGGGCTTGATGGCGGAGCCCCACAGGGGCTTCTCACCGCGGGCGATACGCTCCTGGTCCTCGCGCTCGATCTTGGCCTGCTGCGCGATCCGCTCGCTCAGCGGCGTCGTGACCCGGCTGCGGCGCTGCGGCAGGCCGTTGGCGGTCCACTCGGTGACGACCGGGACGTCGTCCTCCAGGGAGAGCCCCTCGGGGATGCGCGGGTTGGTGGGGCGGCGCGTCTTGGGCTTGCGCTTGGGGCCTTCGAGGGCGCCGAGTTCGGGCAGCGGGGCGGCGGCGGCGCCGATGCCGTGGGCATAACCGGCCGCGGGCTCGCTGGTGATCATCTCGCGCGGCACGATGAGGACGGCGCGGACTCCGCCGTAGGCCGAACTGCGCAGCGAGACCTGCATGTCGAAGGCGGTGCACAGGCGGCCGACGACGGCGAGGCCGAGGCGGGGGGTGTCGCCGAGTTCCTGGAGGTCGATGCCGGCCTTGGCGGCCTCCAGCATGCCCTCGACCTTGGCGCGGGCCTCCTCACTGAGGCTGACGCCGGCGTCCTCGATCTCGATGGCGACGCCGGTCTGCACCTCGGTGGCGGTGACGTGCACCTTGGTCTGCGGCGGCGAGTAGCGGGTGGCGTTGTCGAGAAGTTCGGCGGCCGCGTGGATGACCGGCTCGACGGAGATACCGCGGATGTTGACCTTGGCGATGTTGTCCAGCGAGATGCGCCGGTACTCCAGGATGCGCGACATGGCACCGCGCAACACGCTGTAGAGCGCGACGGGTTCGGGCCACTGGCGGCCGGGGCGGCCGCCGCCGAGGACGGAGATGGAGTCGGCGAGGCGGCCGATCAGCGCGGTGCCGTGGTCGATGCGCAGCAGGTCGTCGAAGACCTCGGGGTTGCGGCCGTGGTCCTCCTCCATTTCGAGGAGTTCCTTGTTCTGCTGGTGCACGATCGCCTGGACCCGGCGGGCGATATTGACGAAGGAGCGCTGGGCGGAGTCCCTCAGCTGTTCCTCGCGGTCGATGATGTCGAGCACACGCTCGATCAGCATCAGTTGCGGGACGGTGAGTTCGCGGTAGGAGGGGTCGAGCTCGCCGAGGTGGCGAATCACCTCCGCGGGGGAATTGCCGCGGTGCATGTAGTCGATCGCGACGGGCACGATCTCCCGGGCGAGCCGCTCCATCTCGTGATGGTGGGCGGCGACCCGCCGCTCCAGATACGCGGTGTTGCGGGCGTGCTCCTCGTGCGCGCCGCGCAGGGCGCGCCCGCGGCGCACGACTTGGGCCGCCGTGGCGATCACCAGAACCGTGGCGACGGCGCCGCACCAGCCGACGGCCGCCCGGGCCGGCCCCGTCACCAGGGCGGCGGCGGCGCCGGTCGCCGCGGCCATCAGTATGGCGGGCGGCAACAGCACGCGCGCGTACGGCAGTTCACGGCGCCGGGGCTGGGAGGCGGGAGGGGGTTGAACACTCACCATGTGGGCCCTCTGAAAGGAATCGGCTAGGAGTCGGGGGACTTGCAGGGGGGTACGTCATGGAACGTTCTGCATCTTCGGGAGGTTTTTGAACAAACGCACGAATACGCCTCAACTCGGTGCGCTGCGGGCGAGCTTAGTCCGACCGGATCATCGCCGTGTCATATTCAGCAAGCACCTGAAATCACCCCCGAGGCAGGAGTACCCTCAACTCCATTTGCACGCTGGGGCATCACTCGCACACGGCCTGTCACGGCGTACGCGAGTGCGAAAACACTCACCGTGACGAGTGAAGAAACGGGTGCGGGGTCCCGCGTGAGCAACCACGCAGAACCCCGCACCCGCGATCGATCGAGGAATCAGCCCACCGACGAGTAGGCGACAACCCCCCGCAGCAGCCCGTCAACGGCCTTACGCGCGGCCTTCGCCACGGTCGACCCCTCGCCAGGAGCCGCGGCCGAGATCTGCCCCAGCACATCGATCACCTGCTTGCACCACCGCACGAAGTCACCCGCGGGCATCTCGGCCTCGCGCAGCACCTCGTCCAGCCCCTTGCCGCTGGCCCACATGTACGCGGCCCAGGCGAACCCGAGATCGGGCTCCCGCTGCCCGACACCCTCGGTCTGGCTGATCCGGAAGTCCTCCTCCAGGGCGTCCAGCCGCCCCCAGATCCTGACCATCTCACCGAGAGCGGCCTTGGCCTTGCCGGACGGCAGCTTCGGCGCCATCGCGTCGTCGCCGACCCGGGCCTCGTACACCAAAGCCGAGACGCACGCGGCGAGTTCGGCGGGGCCGAGCCCCTCCCAGACACCCGCCCGCAGGCACTCGCTGGCCAGCAGGTCGAGTTCGCCGTACAGCCGCGCGAGCCGCCTGCCGTGCTCGGTGACCTCGTCGCCGCGCAGATAGTCCAGCTCGGTCAGCAGCGCGACGATCCGGTCGAAGGTCCGCGCGATGGTGTTGGTGCGTCCCTCGATGCGCCGCTCCAACTGCGAGGTGTCCCGCAGCAGCCGGTGATAGCGCTCGGCCCAACGGGCGTGGTCCTCACGGTCGTTGCAGCCATGGCAGGGATGCGCGCGGATCGCGGTGCGCAGCCGGGCGATCTCCCGGTCGTCGGCGGCCTGCGACCGCTTCTTCCGGGCCCGCTCCGACGGAATGTGTCCGGCCTTGGTGCGCAGCGCGGAAGCGAGGTCACGGCGGGACTGCGGGGAGCGCGGGTTGAAGGACTTCGGGATCCGCATCCGCTCCAGCGCCTCGACCGGCACCGGGAAGTCCATCGACGCCAGCCGCTTGACCTGCCGCTCGGCGGTGAGCACCAGCGGCCGGGGCCCGTCGTGGTGCTCGAAGCCCCGGTGGCCGTTGGACCGTCCGGCGGGCAGCCCCGGATCCAGCACCAGCGCGAGGCCGGCGTACTTGCCGGTCGGGACATGGATGACATCGCCCGGCTTGAGCTTCTCCAGCGCGACCGCGGCCTCGGCACGCCTCTGGGCCGCGCCCTGCCGGGCCAGCTCGGTCTCCCGGTCCTTCAGCTCCCGCCGCAGCTGCGCGTACTCGTCGAAGTCGCCGAGGTGGCAGGTCATGGAGGCCTTGTAGCCTTCCAGGCCCTCTTCGTTGCGCTGCACCTGCCGGGAGATCCCGACGACCGACTTGTCGGCCTGGAACTGCGCGAACGACGTCTCCAGCAGCTCACGCGAGCGATGCCGCCCGAACTGCTCGACGAGGTTGACCGCCATGTTGTACGACGGCTTGAAGCTGGAGCGCAGCGGATACGTACGCGTGCCGGCGAGACCCGCGAGATGCTCGGGGCTCATCCCCCGCTGCCACAGCACGACCGCGTGACCCTCGACGTCGATGCCGCGCCGCCCCGCGCGCCCGGTGAGCTGGGTGTACTCGCCCGGCGTGATGTCGGCGTGCTGCTCGCCGTTCCACTTGACGAGCTTCTCCAGCACCACCGAGCGGGCGGGCATGTTGATGCCGAGCGCGAGTGTCTCGGTGGCGAAGACGGCCTTCACCAGACCGCGCACGAACAGCTCCTCCACGACCTCCTTGAAGGTCGGCAGCATGCCCGCGTGGTGGGCGGCGATACCGCGCTCCAGGCCCTCCAGCCACTCGTAGTAGCCGAGTACATGCAGATCCTCGGTCGGGATGGACGCCGTGCGCTCCTCGACGAGGGCACGCACCTTCTCCCGCGCCTCCTCGTCGTTGAGTCGGAGTCCGGCATACAGGCACTGCTGTACGGCGGCCTCACAGGCGGCGCGGCTGAAGATGAAGGTGATGGCGGGCAGCAGGCCCTCGGCGTCGAGGCGTTCGATGACCTCGGGCCGGCCCGGTGTCCACACGCGCGAGCGCTGTCTGCGCTCCCGCTCCCGGTCGGCCTCCCGCATGGCGCGCCCGCGTCTGCGGTCCTGGTACGGCGGCCGGGTCGCCTCCATGCGCGCCAGCCGCGTCAGATCGGGGTTGACGGCCTTCTTGTGGCCCTCGCCCTCCTCGAACAGGTCGTACATCCGCCGTCCGGCCAGCACATGCTGGAACAGCGGGACGGGGCGGTGCTCGGAGACGATCACCTCGGTGTCACCGCGGACGGTGTCCAGCCAGTCGCCGAACTCCTCGGCGTTGGACACGGTCGCCGACAGGGACACCAGGGTCACCGACTCGGGGAGGTGGATGATCACCTCTTCCCATACGGCACCCCGGAAGCGGTCGGAGAGGTAGTGCACCTCGTCCATGACCACATGGCCGAGGCCGATGAGGGTCTGCGAGCCCGCGTACAGCATGTTCCTCAGCACCTCGGTGGTCATCACGACCACGGGGGCGCCGGAGTTGACGCTGTTGTCGCCGGTGAGCAGGCCGACCTTGTCCGCGCCGTAGCGACGGCACAGGTCGGCGTACTTCTGGTTCGACAGCGCCTTGATGGGTGTCGTGTAGAAGCACTTCTTGCCCTGTTGCAGGGCGAGGTGGACGGCGAACTCGCCCACGATCGTCTTGCCGGAACCGGTGGGGGCGGCCACCAGCACGCCCTTCCCCGCTTCGAGTGCCTGGCAGGCCTCGATCTGGAAGGGGTCGAGGCCGAAGTCGTACATCTCGCGGAAGGAGGCGAGCGCGGTGGCCTGCTCGGCAGCCCGCACACGGGCAGCCGCATACCGCTCGGCCGGTGAGAGGTCCTCTGTCATCGTGCTTTCGAGCGTACCGGGCCGCACTGACAACAGGACGATCATTATCCGGATCCGGGTTCCGTAAACCCGGGATCCGCGCAGCTCACGGCCCTACGACCCGCACGGCGCCGGGTATGCAGCGCGCGGTCAGCGGCAGCGGGCCGAGCGGCTCGCCGTCGGCGTACCCGGTGATGTTCTCGGCGGCGATCTCGACCCGCGCGGCCCGGACGACGGTGACCTTGGGGTGGTCGACGTGGCCGCCCCGGTAGACGCTCGGGAACACCCTCAGCAGGGTGGCGCGGGAGCAGTCCCCGACGATCGTGATGTCGAACAGCCCGTCGGTGAGGTCGGCGCCGGGACAGATCCGCATCCCGCCGCCGTACGACGATCCGTTCCCGACGGCGATCAGCGTGGCCTCGATCTCGCGGACCTCGCCTCCGTCGAGCGTGATCCGGTACGGGAAGGGCCGGAAGGAGGCCAGCTCGGCGAGCATGGCGAGGTCGTACTTCAGGCGGCCGGTGGGCAGGCGCATCCGGTTGCCGCGGTCGTTGACGCGGGAGTCGAAGCCGGAGGCGAGGACGGTGCCGAACCAGCGGTCGCCGACCTGTCCGAGGTCGATGTCGCGCAGCCGGGCGCCCTTGAGCGCCTCGGCGATCAGCCGGCCCGCTGCGGCCGGGTCCCGTACGGGCAGGCCGAGGGCGCGGGCGAAGTCGTTGCCGGTGCCGACCGCGACCAGACCGAGCGGGATGCGGGTCCCGGCGACGGCCTGGAGCGCGAGGTTCGCCATGCCGTCACCGCCGACCGCGACCAGCGCCCCGGTCCCGTCCGCGACGGCGGCACGCGCGCGTGCGAGGGCGTCTTCGGCGTGCTCCCCGATGACCGTCCGCACGGTGAATCCGGCCGCCCGAAACGCGGAAGCGGCCGGCTGCGCAGCGGATGCGCCCCGGCCGCGGCCCGCGGTGGGATTGACGAGGAGAGTGATCTCGCTGCTCACGGGTCAGACCCTATGAGCTGCCCCGCGATCTTCAGGTCACGTCGTCATAACCGTTGACCCGGTCCGGGCCCGCCTGCTCGGGCAGCGCCCGGCTGGCGGAGACGGTCTCGACCTCGCCGATCTCCTCGGGGGTGAGGTCGAGGTCGGAGGCCTCGTCGTCGGCGGGGCCCAGCGCGTCGCGGCGGCGCCTGCGGCGGTCGTTGAGGAGCGAGACGAAGGTCGCGGCGAAGTACAGGATCCAGATGGGTCCGGCGAGCGCCAGCATGGTCAGCGGGTCGGTGCTCGGGGTCGCGAGGGCCGCGAACACGGTGATGCCCATGATCATGCCGCGCCACCAGCCGAGCATGCGCTTGCCGGTGATCGCGCCGCTGAAGTTGAGCATGACCAGCAGCAGCGGCAGTTCGAAGGAGAGACCGAAGACGATCACCATGCGGGTGACGAGGTCGAGCAGATCGTCCAGGGGCAGGAGGTTGTCGACGCCGAACGGCGTGAACTCGATCAGCACCTTCGCGGTGGTGGGCAGCACCTTGTACGCGAAGAGGGCGCCCAGGAGGAAGAGCGGAAAGCCCGTGGCGACGAACGCGTAGGCGTACTTCTTCTCGTGCCTGTGCAGGCCCGGGGCGACGAAGGCCCACAGCTGATACAGCCAGATCGGCGAGGCGAGGACGACACCGGCCATCAGCGACACCTTCAGCGCCAGCGTGAAGGGGGTGAGCAGACCGTTGATGGTGATCTGCGCACACGTCTTCTCGGTGGTGGTGTTCGCCAGTTGCTCGAAGCTCTCCTTGCAGCCGACCGACTTGAGGATCGGCTCTGTGAAGAAGCTGATGATGTCCATGTAGAAGAAGGCGGCGACGATCGTCACGGCGACGATGGCCAGCAGCGCCTTCGCGAGCCGGTTGCGGAGCTCACGAAGGTGTTCCGCGAGGGGCATCCGCCCCTCGGGATCCTTCTCCTTGTTGCGGGCAGGCTTCAGCAACCCACGTTCCCATCTCGTGCGGCGGGCCGGAGGTCACCGGCCCTGCGTCAGCGCTTGGTCGTGTCCGTCGGCTCGTTCACCGGGCGCGAGCTCGTCACGTCGCCGGGGGCCGCCTGGATGGTGCGCTGAGCCGGGGGCTGCTGGTCGTCGTGCGGCGGGGCGGACGCAGCGGACGCGTTGTCCTGGCCGTCGGACTTCATCGCCTTCGCTTCGCTCTTGAGGATGCGGGCGGACTTGCCGAGCGACCGAGCCATGTCCGGAAGCTTCTTCGCGCCGAACAGCAGGATGATGACGACGAGGATGAGAATGATCTCGGGGGCTCCGAGCCTTCCGAACATAAGTCTTTACCTTCTCACCGAGGCGGCTTTGGGTGGGGTGCTGTCCGACCGGTCGGACACATGTCCGAACGATCGTGTTGGCAGCGATCGTAACGCTCAGGGGTGAACGTGAGGCAATCCCCGTGCGTACTCCCGGTCCGCGGTCCGGGCCTCGTTCTCCGGGCCGCGACCAGCAGCGTACCTGGCACCGGCGGCAAGTTGACAGGGCGAAGTGGCCCAAAACGCATGCGGCGCGGGACTCACACCTGGTTCTCAGCCGGACTCACAGGGAGTCCACAGCCCGGGCCGTGCTCACGGCCGCCCGTTCCAGGTCCTCCGCCGCCCTGTTGATGCGCCGCGCCGAGTCCGAGACCTGCCTGCCGAGGCGCTGCGCCTCCAGGAAGACCCGCACCGCGAGCACACCGAGAACGGCGAGACCCAGGAAACCCACAGCGATCGCGAACATCGGCCAGAACATGACGCCGAGCCTAGAGGGTGGAGTGCAGCCGCAGGGTACGGACCCCGCCACCGGTGAGCAGCTCGACGATCCGCTCACCGGCCGGCTTGCGCACGGACGCGCCGCACTCCGGGCAGGTGAAGGAGTAGAAGGTGGTACGGCTCGTGGCGCCGATGGCCAGCCGCAGAGCGCTCGCGGCGAGCTCGAACCGCCCCCGGCAGTCCGGACAGCCCGCCTTGAACACCACGGGGGCCACGCTCCTCATCCCGGCGAACGCGGACGCCACGGACACACCGGACAACACGGAATCACTCAAGCCGTCCTCCCCTTCTTATTGGTCGCTCGCCTCCGGGGCGCTCCGTGCCGGTGTCGAGAGCGCGACCGGGCTCAGCCCTTCGGGCCTGCGCGCACTCACGCTCTCGACACCGGCGCGCCCCTCCGGCTCACTCCCGGATGCCGTTTCCCTGCGCGTCCTGCGCTTCGATCCCGTCGTAGGCCGCCAGCGCCTCCCGGGCCGCCTGGCGGGCGCTCTCGGCCAGCTCGGGCGGCGCGACGATGCGGCCGTCGCGGCCGAGCCGGAGCGCGAGGCGTCTGAGCGACGTCGGGTCGGGCGTGCGCAGAGAGATACGCAGCCCGCCGTCCGGCAGCTCATCCGCACTGTCGTGCGGGTAGTACTCGGCGACCCAGCGCCCGCCCGGGCCGACCTCGACGACGACCTCCGGGTCCTCGGCGGCGGGCTGCACGAGCCCCTCCGAGAGGTCCCGCAGCTCGATCTCGGGCGGCGCGGACGGCTCGTCGAGGATCTTGATCTCGGCGACCCGGTCGAGCCGGAAGGTGCGGCGCGCCTCGGAGCGGCGGCACCAGGCCTCCACATAGGTGTGTCCGACGCTGACCAGGCGGATCGGGTCGATCTCGCGCTCGGTGACCTCGTCGCGGGCCGGGGAGTAGTAGCGGATCCACAGCCGGCGGCGCTCGGAGATCGCCCGGTCGACGTCGGCGAAGACACCGCCCTCGGACTCGAAGGTCACCGAAAGACGGGCGCTGGCCCCCGCCGCCTCACCGGCCGCGGCCTCCACCTTGGCGGTGGCCCGCAGCAGCGCCTGCCGGTCGCCCTCGCGCAGACCGGGCAGCGTGGACACCGCGCGGGCGGCGACCAGCAGGGCCGTCGCCTCGTCGGAGGCGAGCCGCAGCGGCTCGGCGACATCATCGGGGTTGTGCCACCAGATGCGCTCACCGTCGGTGTCGATGTCCAGCAGATCGCCGCCGCGGAAGCTGGTGCCGCACATGGGCAGCACATCGAGGTCCGAGACCAGCTCGTCCTCGGTGATGCCGAAGGCGCGCGCGACGTCCTCGACCCGGGCGCCGGGGCGCTCCCTGAGATAGGTCACCAGGGAGAGCATCCGCCGGGTCTGGTCGATGGCGTTCACGGGCCTGACCGGTTTGCCTGCCACTGTCTTCGTCCGCTCCCCCTCAGCCCTTGGCCACGGCACGCAGCCGGTCCATCACATCGGCCCGCAGCTCGGCGGGCTCCAGCACGACCACGTCCGGCCCGAACTCCACCAGCCAGGCGTCCAGGCCGTGCCCGTACGGAATCTCCAACTCGTCCCAGCCGTCCCCGAGTTCCCGTACCCAGGTGGCTTTCGCCCGCAAGGGGTACCCGGCGCCGGAGCGCAGCCGGATCAGCGCGGATCGGTCGGCGGTCTCCCCCGCCCAACCGGCGACGGTCTCCCGCACGGTGACGACATCCGGCACAGGAGCGGTGAACTTGCCGCCGCGCGAGCGCACTTTGCCGGTGATCCGGGAGAGCCGGAAGACCCGCTCGGCGCCCCGGTCGCGGTCCCAGCCCGCCAGGTACCAGTGGCCGCGCCAGCACTCCAGCGCCCAGGGCTCCACATGCCGGGGCTCGGGGCGGGCGGCGGTGGCCTTGCGGTAGTCGAAGGCGACCGGGCGGCGGTCACGGCAGGCCAGCATCAGCGGCTCGAAGGCGGCCTCGTGCACGGGGATCCGCGGCTCCAGCGCGCCATGGGCCTCGTAGGGATCGACGTCCTCGGGCATACCCGCCGCGCGCAGCTTCTGCAGGGCGCCGCTGGCCGCGCCCGCGAGGCGGGCCTGCTGCCACACCTTGGCGGCGAGACCGAGGGCGGCGGCCTCTTCGGCATCGAGGGTGACGGGCGGCAGCCGGTTGCTGTCCCGGCGGGCCAGATAGCCGACCTCGCCGTCCAGGCTCTCCACGGTCTCGATGACCAGACCGAGCTCACGCAGATCGTCCTTGTCCCGCTCGAACATGCGGTTGAAGGAGTCGTCGCTCCCGGCTTCCAGATAGGCCTCGATGGACTCACGCAGCTCGCGCTTGCTCAGCGGCCGCCGCGTCCCGAGCAGACACAGCGCCAGATTCATGAGCCGCTCGGCCTTGGCAATGGCCATCGATGCCCTTCGCCTTCCCTATGGTCCTTAGACCGATGACCGTACCGCTCCCAGGTGGCGCGGCAAAAGCCGAGGACCCATGCCCGGACAGGCATGGGCCCCAGGTGATCGGGTCCGGTCGTACGACGATCAGACCCCGGGTGATCAGACCCCGAGGAGGTCGACCACGAAGATCAGGGTCTCGCCCGGCTTGATCGCCGGCGTCGGGCTCTGGTTGCCGTAGGCGAGGTGCGCCGGGATGGTCAGCTGACGGCGGCCGCCGACCTTCATGCCCTGCACGCCCTGGTCCCAGCCCTTGATGACGCGGCCGGCGCCCAGCGGGAAGCGGAACGGAGTACCGCGGTTCCAGCTGGCGTCGAACTCCTCGCCGGTGCTGAAGGCGACACCGACGTAGTGCACGGTGACCGTCTGGCCCGCCTGGGCCACCTCGCCGTCGCCCTCCCAGATGTCCTTGATCTCCAGGTCCGTCGGCGGCTCGCCACCCGGGAAGTCGATCTCCGGCTTGTCGATGCTCACGTGTTCAGCTCCATGCTTGTTGTGTAAAGGCAACGGTCACAGTCTTACATCCCCGACGGGGTCACATCTTCGCCAGGATGTCGACCGAGAAGACCAGCGTGGAGTCCTTCTTGATGCCGCTGCCCTGCGGCGGGTTGTCGCCGTAACCGAGGTCCGGCGGGATGACGATGAGGACGCGGCTTCCGACCTTCTTGCCGGTCAGACCCTGCGCCCAGCCCTTGACGACCTGCTGGAGCGAGAACGAGGCGAGCTGCTTGTTGGTGTAGGTGGCGTCGAACTCCTTGCCGCCGTCCCACAGCACGCCCTTGTACTGCACCAGCACGCTGTCCTCGGCGCCGACCTCGTCGCCGTCGCCCTCCAGGACGTAGTTCGCCACCAGCTTGGTCGGCGCGTCGGAGTCCGGGATCTCGATGGAGGGCGCCTTGCCGTCGGTGTTGGTGCCGACCTTGGGCAGGTCCACATTGTCCTGGGCGACCTCGGTGCCCTTGGCGGAGCTCTTGGTGTTGAAGGTGCCCTGCACATCCACCACGAACACCAGAGTGTCGGTGCCCTTGATGCCCGCCTGGCTGTTGCCCTGCTTGCCGTAGCCCCAGGTCGGGGGGACGGCCATCTGGACACGGCTGCCGACCTTCTTGCCGGCCAGGGCGTAGCGCCAGCCGTCGATGATGCTGCCCTGGGCGAGCTGGATGACCAGCGGGGTCTTACGGTCGTAGGAGTTGTCGAACACCTTCGCCGTGGCCCAGACCTGGCCGAGATAGTGGGCCTGGACGTAGTCGTTCTCCGCGACGGTCTGGCCGTTGCCCGCGATCACCGTCTTCACGGCGAGGTCCTTCGACGGGTCGCCGCTGCCCTTGGCGACGGTCGGCTTCTCGTCGAACTCGGTCCCCGCGGTGATCGCCGGCAGCGGGCCGTCCACGATCTTCGGAGACGGCGCGGCCGAAGTCTCAGGGGCCGAGGGCGACGCGCTGTCGGTCGCCTCGCTCGATCCGGAATCCTCGTCCCCGCACGCGGCGAGCGTGACGAGTCCTGCGGGTACGGCAATGAGTAGTGAGCGTCGGCGCACGGTGGGGGCCTCGTTATCGGTCGATCTTGTAGATGGCGTGCGCGCAACTCTACGGCGTGAGAAGGGCGCCGTACGGGAAACGTACGGCGCCCGTGTTGCGTTCCGGCGCCTCGGCCGAAGCGCGTTGCTCACATACCGGCGATCAGTTTCTCCACCCGGTCGTCCACGGAACGGAACGGGTCCTTGCACAACACCGTACGCTGGGCTTGGTCGTTGAGCTTGAGGTGGACCCAGTCGACGGTGAAGTCCCGGCGCTGTTCCTGGGCCCTGCGGATGAAGTCGCCGCGCAGCCGGGCCCGAGTGGTCTGCGGCGGAACGGACTTGCCTTCGAAGATCTTCAAGTCGTTGCAGATCCGGGCTGCTTGACCCTTCTTCTCCAGCAGGTAGTACAGGCCACGACGACGGTGGATGTCGTGGTAGGCGAGGTCTATCTGCGCGACCCGCGGATGCGACATGGTCATGTTGTTCTTGGCGCGGTAGCGCTCGATGAGCTTGTACTTCATGACCCAGTCGATCTCGGTGCCGATGCGGTCGAGGTCCTCGGACTCGATCGCGTCCAGCGTGCGGCCCCACAGCTCCAGCACCTGCTCGACGGTGCCGGTGCGGATCCCGCGACGCTCGCAGAAGTCCACCGCCTTCTCGTAGTACTCCCGCTGCACCTCCAGCGCGGAGGCCTCCCGGCCACTGGCCAGACGCACCTTGCGCCGGCCCGTGATGTCATGGCTGACCTCGCGGATCGCCCGGATCGGGTTCTCCAGGGTCAGATCCCGCATCACCGTGCCCGCCTCGATCATGCGCAGCACCAGGTCGGTGGCGCCGACCTTGAGCAGCATGGTCGTCTCGGACATGTTCGAGTCGCCCACGATGACATGCAGCCGGCGGTAGCGCTCGGCGTCCGCGTGCGGTTCGTCGCGGGTGTTGATGATGGGCCGGGAGCGGGTCGTCGCCGAGGAGACGCCCTCCCAGATGTGCTCGGCGCGCTGGCTCACGCAGTAGACGGCCCCGCGCGGGGTCTGCAGCACCTTGCCCGCACCGCACAGCAGCTGGCGCGTGACCAGGAACGGAATGAGGATGTCCGCGAGCCGGGAGAACTCCCCGTGCCGGGCGACGAGATAGTTCTCGTGGCAGCCGTAGGAGTTGCCCGCCGAGTCGGTGTTGTTCTTGAAGAGGTAGACGTCGCCCGCGATTCCTTCCTCGTGCAGGCGTCGTTCGGCGTCTACCAGTAGCCCTTCCAGAATGCGTTCGCCGGCCTTGTCGTGGGTGACCAGTTCGATCACGTTGTCACATTCGGGTGTCGCGTATTCCGGATGTGAGCCCACGTCGAGATAGAGGCGGGCACCGTTCCGCAGAAAGACATTGCTGCTGCGGCCCCATGACACGACACGGCGGAAGAGGTACCGCGCCACCTCGTCAGGCGACAGACGGCGCTGTCCCCTGAACGTGCACGTGACGCCGTACTCGTTCTCCAGCCCGAAAATGCGGCGGTCCATGACTGAACATTACGCCCGATCCCCTGTGCTGAAACGAGGTTCGACGGCACGGTTTGGATCATTTTCCGATGAAGCCGCAACGACCGCTGTCTGCCCGGACGCTGCGAGGACCCGCCTCGTGGCCAGCAGAACCAGCAGCGAGACGCCTCCCGCGGCGCCCGGAACGGCGAAGCCCCACAGGGCCCCACCGGCCTCGACGACCGGGCCGGTCAGCCCCGTTCCGACCGACGCGCCGACGGTGAACGTCGTCACAAGCCAGGAGAAAGCCTCGGTGACCGTCCCGCGGGGAGCATGCCGGTCGACGAGCACAAACGCACAAGCGATACAGGGCGCCAGGAACACACCCGACAGCACCGTCAGCAGCACCATGGCGACCGCGCCCGGCATCAGCATCAGCGGCAGGTAACACACCGCCAGAAGGGCCACCAGAACCGTCAGTCGCCGCCCGGGCTCGCCCGCCCACTGCCGCGCCCCGTACACGGTGCCGCCGAGCAGCGCACCCAGACCGAGCGCCGCCATCAGCCAGCCGTACACCGCGTCACCGCCGTGGTCGTCCGCGTACGGCACGGAAGCGACCGTGATGGAGCCCAGCGCGATACCCACGAACAGGAACGCACCCAGCAGCGCCAGCAGTCCGGGCGAGCGCAGCGCGCCCAACCAGTGCGCCTCACGCGGCGCCGAACGCCACGCGCGCGAGGGCGGCGAGACGACCACGGACAGCGCGCCGAGGACACCTATGACGTTCAGCACGAGCAGCGCCGCCTGCGCCGACCACAGCGCGGTGCACAGCGTCACCAGCAACGGCCCGACGGTGAACATGACTTCCTGCGCCACGGCGTCCATGGCGTACGCCGTGTGCACCTGTTCCTCCTTGCGCAGGACCGAGGGCCACAGCGCCCGCAGACCGCCCTCCAAAGGCGGCGTGAACAGACCGGCGGCGGCGACGGCCGCATAAGCGAGCGGCAGCGTCCCGGTCCCCGCGAAGGCGAACACGGCCATCGCGAGCGCGGACACGATCGCCGACGGCAACTGCACCCGCGGCTGCCCGTGCAGATCGACCAGCCGGCCCAGCAGCGGCTGTCCTACGGCGTTCGCGACGCCGTAGACCGCCGCCAACGCCCCGGCGAGGCTGTACGTGCCGCCCTCGGCGCGGACGAACAGCACGATCGCGATGGCGGCGGTGGCGTTCGGCAGCCGGCCCACCAGCGTGCCGACGAGCAGCCGCGCGGCGTGCCTCGCCCTGAGGATCTCCAGGTATCCCGCGGCCATGTTCGCCCACTCCTCGCCGTGACGCATGAGGTTTTACGTATAACGCCCTCCGTCATACGTACCATGTGCGCTGTTCACACGTCCAGACGAAAGCGCAGGGCCCACGGTGGCACGAGGCAGCACTCGCCCAACGAGCCGTGACGTCGCCCAGGCCGCGGGCGTCTCCCAGGCCGCGGTCTCCCTCGTGCTCGGCGACAAATGGCGCGGCCGGGTCTCCGAGGCCACCGCCGAGCGAGTACGCGAGGCCGCCCGCGAACTCGGCTACCGGCCCAACCTCACCGCCCGCAACCTCCGGCTCGGCCGCACCCGCACCGTCCTGCTCGTCGTCCCCGCCCTCACCACCGAGTTCTTCGCCGGCGTCTACACCGGCGCCGCCCGCGTCGCCGCCACCCACGGCTTCGGCGTCGTCCTCTACCCCTCCCCCGAGGGCATCGGACCCGCCCGCGACCCCTTCGCCTCCGCCCAGGCCGCCCTCGACGGCGTCATCGCCTCCTCCATGGCCGCCGACGCCCTCACCGCCATCCGCGGCGACCAGCTGCCCCTGGTGATGCTCGACAGCGACCCGACCGGCAGCCTCGGCGCGGCAACCGTCAACCTCGACATCGCCGACGGCGTACGGCAGATCGCCGAGCACCTGCTGACCCTCGGACACCGCCGCTTCCTCCACCTGGCCGCAGACGTGGCCTCCTGGACCTTCGAGGTCCGCGCCCGCGAACTGCACGCACGCGTGGCCGCCGTCCCCGGCACCACACTCACCACCGCACGCGCACCGATCTCCATCGAAGTCGCCCAGCACGCCGCCGAAGCCGCCCTCTCCGCACCCGGCCCCCGCCCCACCGCCCTGATCTGCGACGACGACAAACTCGCCGCCGGCGCCTACAAGGCCGCCCGCCGCCTCGGCCTGCGCATCCCCGAGGACCTCTCCGTCACCGGCCTCGACGACCTCGCCCTCGCCACCGCCATCGACCCGGAGCTGACCACCGTCCGCCTGGACGCCGAGCTCTTCGGAGAACGCGGCATGCAAGCCCTGCTGGCCGTCCTGGAGGGCCGAACACCCGAAGCAGGCGATATCCCCGTCGAACTGGTCGTACGGGGCTCCACGGCGCCACCCAGCGCCTCCTGAACGCCCTGTGCCCCGGCCGAAACATCGGCCGGGGCACAGCAGGGTGAGGTGGGTCGGACTACTCCTCGTCGGCGCCCTCGGCGCCCTCCGCGCTCTCGGCCTCGGTGGCCGCGCCATCGGCCTCCAGCAGCCGGGCGAGCTGACGGCCGACAATGCGCTTGAACTTGCGCTGCTGCGGACGCGTACGGTCCAGCACCGCGACCTCCAGACGCTCGGCGGGGATCTCCCGCTGCGAGCCGTTGGACTCACGGGACAGAGCCTGCACGGCCAGCTTCAGCGCCTCGGCCAGCGTCATGCCGTCCCGGTGGCGCTGATCCAGATAGTTGCTGATCAGCTCGGCGTTGCCGCCGACCGCCACCGAGCCGTGCTCATCGACGATCGAACCGTCGTGCGGCAACCGGTAGATCTGGTCGCCCTCCGGCGTCTCACCGACCTCGGCGACCACCAGCTCCACCTCGTACGGCTTCTCCGCCGCACTGGAGAAAATCGTGCCCAGCGTCTGGGCGTAGACGTTGGCCAGACCGCGAGCGGTCACATCGTCCCGGTCATAGGTGTAACCGCGCAGGTCGGCGTAGCGCACACCGCCGATACGGAGGTTCTCGTACTCGTTGTACTTACCGGCGGCCGCGAAACCGATCCGGTCATAGATCTCGCTGAACTTGTGCAGCGCGCGGGACGGGTTCTCGCCGACGAACACGATGCCGTCGGCGTACTGCAGCACGACCAGGCTGCGACCGCGGGCAATGCCCTTGCGGGCGTACTCCGCCCGGTCGGCCATGGCCTGCTGGGGGGAGACATAGAACGGCGTCGACACCGGTTATCCGTCCCTTTCTGTGGAAGTCACTGGATCACCTTGCAAGAGGGGGACGCCGACTACAGCAGCGCGGCCCGCGGGCCGTCGGGCTGCTCCAGCCGCCGCTCCAGGATCGAACGGGCGACCTCGGAGGACTCCTCCTCGGTGAGCCGGCGGAAGCCGTCCTCGGTGATCACGGTGACGATCGGGTAGATCCGGCGGGCGACATCGGGACCACCGGTCGCCGAGTCGTCGTCTGCCGCGTCGTACAGCGCCTGCACCACCAGCGTCGTGGCCTCGGCCTCGCTCAGGTCACCACGGAAAAGCTTCTTCATGGCACCGCGCGCGAAGATCGAACCGGAGCCGGTGGCGGCGTAGCCCTGCTCCTCGGAACGGCCGCCGGTGACGTCGTAGGAGAAGATGCGGCCCTTGTCGCGGTCCACGTCGAAGCCGGCGAAGAGCGGCACGACGGCCAAGCCCTGCATCGCCATGCCCAGGTTGGACCGGATCATGGTCGACAGCCGGTTCGCCTTGCCCTCCAGGGAGAGCTGAGCGCCCTCGACCTTCTCGAAATGCTCCAGCTCAAGCTGGAACAGCTTCACCATCTCCACGGCGAGACCAGCCGTACCGGCGATACCCACGGCCGAGTACTCGTCGGCGGGGAAGACCTTCTCGATGTCACGCTGCGCGATGACATTCCCCATGGTCGCCCGCCGGTCACCGGCCAGCACGACACCACCGGGAAACGTCACGGCGACGATCGTGGTCCCATGCGGAGCCTCGATCACCCCCTGCACGGGCGGCAGTTGACGCTTCCCGGGCAGCAGCTCCGGCTGATGCTCGGAGAGAAAGTCCATGAAGGAGGAGGACCCAGGCGTCAGGAAGGCAGCTGGTAGACGCCCGGTGCTACGAGTGTTGGCTTCCACGCGATTCCTTCCACGTAAGCAGCAGCCCGCCTTATGACGTCGGGCCGATCCTTGAACTGCCCCAGTGCGGCATTGCAGCTGAAGCACAGTACGCCACGGACCCTACCCGTCTCATGGCAGTGATCCACATGCTCGGGCACAGACGCCAAACATATGCAGCAGACGCCTCCTTGGGAGGCAACCAACTCGTCGCGCTCGGCTTCGGTGATGCCGTATTGGCGCTTCAGGTGGCCTTGCCGACCCTGGATCGCCCGGCACGCCTTGCAGCGTGTGGACAGACCGTCGGACGCGGTTGCATTGCGATGCCACTCGCTGTGCGGCTTGACCTCACCACATGTCCGACAGAGCTTGTGCCCGGCCGGGACCTCTGCTTTCTCCCGAACCGACTTGCCCATAGCCTCCCGGCGCCGCCGGTAGTGCGCAGCGCTGTACTCCGCCACGCACTCCCGGCAGTGCACCTGGAGGCCATCTCGCCGATTCTTGTCCCGCGCGAATGCAGCAAGCGGCAGATCTCGCTGACACTTTCTGCACTGCTTCGCGTTCGCTTCGTCAACCACCTCGAACCCCCGCCACTTTCAATTCGAAGGCAAAGTGGCCAAACGACCTCTACTGTCCGCCTTTTTGCACGAAGCTCCGCACGAAATCCTCGGCATTTTCCTCTAGTACGTCATCGATCTCATCCAGCACCGAGTCCACGTCGTCGCTCAGCTTCTCCTGTCGCTCCTTGAGGTCCTCGGAAGCCTGCGTCTCCGCCGCCTGCTCCTCGACCTCCTCGGTGGAGCGTGTGGCCTTCTGCTGTCCGCCGCCGGTGTCCTTGGTTGCCATAACCCTCACCCCGCTCAGTTCGCCCGACATGGTCGCCAGGTCGGCATTCCTGCCGATCGGTGATGATCAGACCCTACAAGCCCGGTCTGACATCGGCCCCGCACTTTCCTCAACGTGCGGGGGCCACCTCGATGATTCCCGGACAGTGGGTTTTCCACCCTGTCCGGCCCCCTGGTCCCGGGTACCCGCTCAGCCGCCGGACAGGACCCTGACCAGGTCCTCCGCCGTGCGACAGCGGTCCAGGAGCTCCTTGACGTGATTACGCGTTCCGCGAAGCGGTTCGAGGGTTGGAACGCGCTGGAGGGAGTCCCGGCCCGGCAGATCGAAGATCACCGAGTCCCAGGAGGCCGCCGCGACATCGTCGGCGTACTGCTCCAGGCACCGGCCGCGGAAGTACGCGCGTGTGTCCTCCGGCGGCTTCGTACGCGCCCTGTCGACGTCGGCCTCGTCCAGAAGCCGCCTGATCCGCCCGCGGGCCACGAGACGGTTGTACAGGCCCTTCTCGGCGCGTACGTCGGCGTACTGGAGGTCGAGGAGGTGGAGCTTCGCGGCGTCCCATTCGAGGCTGTCGCGGCGCCGGTAGCCCTCCATGAGCTCGCGCTTGGCGACCCAGTCCAGTTCGCCGGCCAGGCTCATGGGGTCGTTCTCCAGGCGGTTGAGGGTGTCCTCCCACCTGGTCAGGATGTCCTTGGTCTGTTCGTCGGCGTCGGCGCCGAAGCGTTCCTCGACGTACTTGCGGGACAGCTCGTAGTACTCCATCTGGAGCTGGACCGCGGTGAGTGTCCGGCCGCTGCGGAGCGTGACCAGGCGCTTGAGGGTCGGGTCGTGGGAGACCTGGTGCAAGGTCCGTACGGGCTGGTCGACTGCCAGGTCCACCGCGATGAAGCCGTCCTCGATCATGGACAGCACCAGGGCTGTGGTGCCGAGCTTCAGATAGGTGGAGATCTCGGAGAGGTTCGCGTCCCCGATGATCACGTGGAGTCGGCGGTACTTCTCGGCGTCGGCGTGCGGCTCGTCGCGGGTGTTGATGATGGGGCGCTTGAGGGTGGTCTCCAGGCCTACCTCGACCTCGAAGTAGTCCGCGCGCTGGCTGAGCTGGAAGCCGTGTTCGTGTCCGTCCTGGCCGATGCCGACGCGGCCCGCTCCGGCGAAGACCTGGCGGGAGACGAAGAAGGGCGTGAGGTGGCGCACGATGTCCGAGAAGGGGGTCTCCCGCTTCATCAGGTAGTTCTCGTGCGTGCCGTAGGAGGCGCCCTTGTTGTCGGTGTTGTTCTTGTAGAGGTGGATCGGCTGGGCGCCGGGGAGCTGGGCGGCGCGTTCGGCGGCCTCGGCCATGATCCGCTCGCCGGCCTTGTCCCAGAGCACGGCGTCGCGCGGGTTGGTGACCTCGGGGGCGCTGTATTCGGGGTGGGCGTGGTCGACGTAGAGTCGCGCGCCGTTGGTGAGGATGACGTTGGCCAGGCCGATGTCCTCGTCGGTGAGCTGGCTGGCGTCGGCGGCCTCGCGTGCGAGGTCGAAGCCTCGCGCGTCGCGCAGCGGGTTCTCCTCCTCGAAGTCCCAGCGGGCCCGGCGGGCCCGGTGCATCGCCGCCGCGTAGGCGTTGACGATCTGGGATGAGGTGAGCATGGCATTGGCGTTGGGGTGACCGGGGACGGAGATCCCGTACTCCGTCTCGATGCCCATTACTCGCCGTACGGTCATGCGGCCCTCCTTGCCCGGCGGCGCCCTCGGTCGGGGGCGCTGCTCAAGTACCGCTGGCGCTCCGGTGCGTGTGCGGTGCCCGTCCCCGCACTGCGCGACTCGGCGGTACGGAAGAGCCTAGAACGCCTTTGCGCTGGTGGGGAGATCATTTGCGTCATTGCCTCGCTCCGGTCATCGCCGCAAAAACAGTCGGCTGCGGGTACCCGCCGAAGGCACCCGCAGCCGCCCTGTCTTTTACAGGTACTGACCGGTGTTCGCCACGGTGTCGATGGAGCGTCCGGTGTCCGCGCCCTGCTTTCCGGTGATCAGGGTGCGGATGTAGACGATCCGCTCGCCCTTCTTTCCGGAGATCCGGGCCCAGTCGTCCGGGTTGGTGGTGTTGGGCAGGTCCTCGTTCTCCTTGAACTCGTCCACGCATGCCTGGAGGAGGTGGGAGACGCGCAGGCCCTTCTGGTTGTGCTCCAGGAAGTCCTTGATCGCCATTTTCTTGGCGCGCCCGACGATGTTCTCGATCATGGCGCCTGAGTTGAAGTCCTTGAAATAGAGGACTTCCTTGTCTCCGTTGGCGTAGGTGACTTCCAGGAAGCGGTTTTCCTCGGATTCGGCGTACATCTGTTCCACGGCGGTCTGGATCATGCCCTGGACCGTGGAGCCCTTGTCGCCGCCGTGTTCCCCGACGTCCTCGGGGTGCAGCGGCAGGCGCTCGGTGAGGTACTTGCCGAAGATGTCCTTGGCGGCCTCGGCGTCGGGACGCTCGATCTTGATCTTCACGTCGAGACGGCCGGGGCGCAGGATGGCGGGGTCGATCATGTCCTCGCGGTTGGAGGCGCCGATCACGACCACGTTCTGCAGGCCTTCCACGCCGTCGATCTCGGCGAGGAGCTGGGGGACGATGGTGTTCTCCACGTCCGAGCTGACGCCGGAGCCGCGGGTGCGGAAGAGGGATTCCATCTCGTCGAAGAAGACGATGACGGGGGTGCCCTCGCTGGCCTTCTCACGGGCACGCTGGAAGACGAGGCGGATCTGCCGCTCGGTCTCGCCGACGTACTTGTTGAGCAGCTCGGGGCCCTTGATGTTGAGGAAGAAGCTCTTGCCGGCGGCTTGGCCGGTGACTTCGGCGACCTTTTTGGCCAGCGAGTTGGCGACGGCCTTGGCGATGAGCGTCTTGCCGCATCCGGGAGGTCCGTAGAGCAGGACGCCCTTGGGCGGGCGCAGTTCGTGCTCCTTGAACAGGTCCGGGTAGAGGTACGGCAGCTCGACCGCGTCGCGGATCATCTCGATCTGGTTGCCCAGACCGCCGATCTGCTCGTAGCCGATGTCGGGGACCTCTTCGAGGACGAGTTCCTCTACTTCGCTCTTGGGGACGATCTCGTAGACGTAGCCGGAGCGGGGTTCGAGCAGGAGGGCGTCGCCGGGGCGGATGGTGACGTCCAGCAGCGGCTCGGCGAGCCGCACCACCCGCTCCTCGTCGGTGTGCCCGAGCACCAGGGCGCGCTCGCCGTCCTCAAGGATCTCCTTGAGGGTGACGATGTCCCCGACGCGCTCGAACTCCATGGCCTCGACCACGTTGAGCGCTTCGTTGAGCATGACTTCCTGGCCGCGGCGCAGGTCGTCGAGTTCGACGCTTGGGCTGACGTTCACCCGGAGTTTGCGTCCTCCGGTGAAGATGTCGGCGGTGCCGTCCTCGTTCGCCTGCAGGAAGACACCGAAGCCGGCCGGTGGCTGTGCGAGCCGGTCGACCTCTTCCTTGAGGGCCACGATCTGGTCGCGGGCCTCACGGAGCGTGTTGGCGAGTCGCTCGTTCTGGGCGGACACGCCGGCCAGGTTGGTCTGCAGCTCGACGATCCGCTCTTCGAGAATCCTCGTGTGTCGCGGAGAGTCGGCGAGCTTACGTCGCAGGACGGCGATCTCCTGCTCAAGGTAGGCGATCTGCCCGGCAGGGTCTTCGGACCCTCGTCCCGGGCGGATGCCGCGGTTCATGTCGTCGTCGTGGGCTGCCACGGTCCTCACCTCCTCCAAGGGGAGCTGGACGCTTCCAGACCCTACCTGGGTGGGTGTCGATTGAAACCCCTAGATCACAAAGACTGTCAAGGTGTGTCGTCGGCCACACCCGGACCCGTTCTTACGCCGTGTTGGTACCCACTCAACGTCTCTCGGAAGCGGCCTGTTCCAGGCCGGAGTGGTCAAACACCGTCATGTTTGGCCGGAGTTGCGGCCTGCGGGGCACGGCGGAGTGGCTGCCGAACCAGTCGCAGCAGCATATGCCGGGGTCGAATCCGGGTGATGTGTGCCGTGACACACCGTGTCCGTGCGGGCGGGCTGGGTCACCGTCGGGCCGGAGTCGCCGGGGGCGGGCCGGAGGTAGGGTCGAGGCGTTCAACAGCCGTCGGGGCAGGCCCGTCTCGTAGGAGGCCGGGACGGTCGGCGCGGAAACGGTAGGAGAGATGGACGTGGAGCAGGAGGCCGGGGTCGGTGGGGCGCTGGAGGTCTGGATCGATCAGGATCTCTGTACCGGCGACGGCATCTGTGCCCAGTACGCGCCCGAGGTGTTCGAGTTGGACATCGACGGGCTCGCCTATGTGAAGAGCCCGGACGACGAGCTTCTCCAGGACAAGGGCGCCACGACACCCGTACCGCTGACGCTGCTCACGGATGTCGTGGACTCGGCCAAGGAGTGTCCCGGTGAGTGCATCCATGTGCGCCGGGTCGCGGACCGGGTCGAGGTGTACGGGCCCGACGCGCAGTGACGCCCCGCGCGCGGAGCGTCGTCAGACGCTCTGGGCGCCGGCGGGTGTGGAGCGCAGGAATGCTCCGTCCTTCCACTGCCACTTCGCGTGGTCGGTGACGTCGGGGCAGCAACTGGGTACGTCGGCCTTCGAGTAGCCGAGCAGGGTCGCCACGACCGCTCCGTCCTGTACGGCGAACTCGCTGACGGTCTGGCGGTCCTTGGGGTCGACGAGGGTCGCCACGACGCGGGGTTGTTCGGTGTCGGCGCCGCGGGTGAGGACGTACACGCCGTCCGGTGGGGTGCCCATGGGGGCGTCGCAGTGCACGACGGCGACCGTCTCGGGGCGGCCGTCGCCGTCGAGGTCCCCTGACGCCTTCTTGACCACGATCGCCTTCACCGGGCCGCATTCGAGCGGGAAGTCGACGCCTTCGGGCTCGGGTGCCGCGACGACTGCCGGTGCGGTCTTGGATTCGGGTCCCGAGCCCTGGGCGGCGTTGGCCGCGTCCGGCTGGAGGACCGAGGAGAGCGCCACGACGCCGGCCACGGCGGTGGCGGTCGCGACCCAGTGGATGGGACGGGTGTGCGTGTGTGCCAGTTCCGGGACGGCGGAGTGCTGCACTAGGAGTGTCTCCCGTGAGGGCTGTGCCGGTGGGGGTGCCAGGCATGGTGCCACACGTCACACCCTGGGGGAACGGCGGGGTGTGCAGTTCCGGTGTCGAAGTGATTGTCAGGTGGCGTGCCGTCAGCACAACGGCGTCGCGGTCGAGTTCCCGGTGGTCCAGGGGAACTCGACCGCGACGCCGTTACGTTGTACGCGGCAGGGGCCGCCTCAGCGGGCGGAGCCTCCGTCGGCGTTGGGTCCCGCGTAGTCCTCGCCGTAGGCGCCCTTGGCGGGGCGGCGGCGGCGCATGGGCGGCTCGACGCCGTCCGCGAGGCGGCGGGCGGTGAGGAGGAAGCCGGTGTGGCCGATCATCCGGTGGTCCGGGCGGACTGCGAGGCCCTCGATGTGCCAGTTCCGGATCATCGTCTCCCAGGCGGTCGGCTCGTTGAAGCAGCCGATCTCGCGGATGGACTCGACGGTCCGGGCGAGCTGGGTGGTGGTGGCGACGTAGCAGCACAGGATGCCGCCGGGGACGAGCGCCTTGGAGACGGCCTCCAGGCACTCCCAGGGGGCGAGCATGTCGAGGATGACGCGGTCGACGTCGGTGTCGGACAGGTTGTCCTGGAGGTCGCCGACGGTGAGCTGCCAGGCGGGGTGGGGGCCGCCGAAGTAGCGCTCGACGTTCTGCTGGGCGATCTCCGCGAAGTCCTCGCGGCGCTCGTAGGAGTGCAGCATGCCCTGGTCGCCGATGGCGCGCAGCAGGAAGCTGCTGAGCGAGCCGGAGCCGACGCCGGCCTCGACGACGCGGGCGCCGGGGAAGATGTCGGCGAAGGCGAGGATCTGCCCCGCGTCCTTCGGGTAGACGACGGCTGCCCCGCGGGGCATGGACAGGACGTAGTCGGGGAGCAGGGGGCGCAGCGCGAGGTAGGCGACGTTCCCGGTGGTGCGGACAACGCTGCCCTCGGGAGCGCCGATCAGTTCGTCGTGCGGGAAGGAACCCTTGTGGGTGTGGAAGTTCTTCCCCGCTTCGAGCGTGAACGTGTAGTGGCGGCCCTTGGGGTCGGTCAGCTGAACCTGGTCCCCGACCTTGAAGGGCCCGCGCCTGCGGGCGGCACCGGTCGGTTCGGACATGTGAACAGACTACCGGGGATTACGGGGGCCGCCGACCACTAGGAGGGCCTGGCCATGGCCTTCACGAAGGCGCGTTCCACGTCCGCGGCGGACAGGACGCCGTAGATCTCGCCGGTCTCCTCGACCACCAGGTACTCGGTGGCCGGGGTGGCGCGCAGGGCGTCCAGGAGGTCCTCTCCGGCCAGTTCCGCCGAGACGCGCATGCCGTCGGTGAGTTCCTGGGCGAGGCCGCTGACGGCGACCCAGGGGCGGCGGTGTTCGGGTACGCCGACGATGGCGGCCTCGCGGACGAGGGAGAGGGGGGTGCCGTCGGCGTCGACGACGACCAGGGCGCGGGCGCCGGCGGCGTTGGCGCGGCGCAGGGCCTCCGAGAGCGGGGTGTCCGTCTCGACCGGGACCGCGCGGCGGGTGAGGGTGCGGGCGCGCAGCTCGGGCAGGTGTTCGCGCAGGCGGGCCATGCGGAGGCTGTTTCCGGCGCCGGTCCAGATGATCGCGGCGAGGATCGCGGCCAGCAGGGCGTCCATGACGGTGTCCATGCCGACGTTGTCCTCGGCGTTGGAACCGAGGGCTCCGGACTGGGTGAGCAGCGGGAGCCCGATGAGCACGGAGACGGCGAGCGCGCGGCCGACCCAGGCGGCGGCGATGGTGCCGCTCATCGGCTTGCCGGTGATCTTCCAGACGACGGCGCGGAGCATCCGGCCGCCGTCGAGGGGGAGGCCGGGCAGGAGGTTGAAGGCGGCGACGATGAGGTTGGAGATCATCAGGCCCGCGAGCAGGACGCCGGGGACGGTGCCGGGCTCGACGGCCTGCATGGCGCCGTAGAACACGCCCGCGAGGATGAGGGAGAGCAGGGGGCCGACGAAGGCCAGGACGAACTCGCGGCCCGGGGTGTCGGATTCCTTCTCGATCTCGGAGACGCCGCCGAAGAACTGGAGCTGGATGCGGCGGACGGGGAGTTTGAAGCGGAGTGCGGCGACGGTGTGGGCGAGTTCGTGCACGAGCACGGAGGCGTAGAAGGCGACCGCGAAGAAGAGGGAGACGAGGTAGCGGGCGGCGCCGAGTTCGGGCAGGACGCGGTCGAGCTGGCCGCCGAACACCCAGGTGATCAGGGCAGCGACGAGGAACCAGCTGGGCGCGACGTACACGGGCACGCCGAAGGGGCGGCCCATGAGGAGTCCGCCGCGGGGCTCGGGGGGCTTCGGGGGTTTGCCGACTCCGGAGTGGGCGAGGGTGCGGTCGCCCGAGGTGGGGCTGTCGGCGTCCGGGTAGGTGGGGGTGGGGCGGGTGGAGTCGTCGGGGCCGGGTGCCGGGGTGTCGGAGGCGGTTTCGTCCGCGCGGTCCTGCTCGTCCTCGGTGGCCGCGCTCTCGTCCGTGCCCTGAGCGGCCTTCTTCGAGGGCTCAGGGGGTGTCGGGTCCGCGGGCGGGGTCGGTCGTGCTGCGTGGTGGGTGGTCGGCTCCTCGGTGCCGGACCGCGGCTGCCCGCTCCCGCCGCTCTCGTCCACGGTGTCCCCTCGTTCGAAGCGTCTTCCGCGCCTGCCGGGCGGAAGGGTCTCGGGTCGATGGTATGCGTCCGTCGCGATGCGTTCCGCCTCGGCACCCCTGTGTTTGCCCGACGTGGCGGGGTGACTGTCAGTGGCGGGCCGTAAGGTCTGGGGCATGGAGACGAGCACGGAGGACGTGGAGCCGTCGGTGGCGGACGAGGTCGTGGCGACGGCGCGGGCGCAGGGCGTGGCGGATGCGGAGCGGGCCGTGCTCACCGCCATACCGCCCGCCTCGCTGTCGCCGTCGCGTGCCGGGGACTTCATGCAGTGCCCGTTGTTGTACCGGTTCCGGGTGATCGACCGGCTGCCGGAGAAGCCCAGCGAGGCGGCGACCCGGGGCACTTTGGTGCACGCCGTGCTGGAGCGGCTCTTCGACGCCCCGGCCGCCGAGCGGACCGCGCCGCGCGCCAAGTCGCTGATCCCGGGCCAGTGGGACCGGCTGCGCGAGTCCCGGCCGGAGATCGAGGAGCTGTTCGCGGAGGATCCGGAGGGCGAGCGGCTCGCGCGATGGCTCGGTGAGGCCGAGCAACTGGTCGAGCGGTGGTTCACGCTGGAGGATCCGACCCGTCTGGAGCCGGCCGAGCGTGAGCTGTTCGTCGAGGCCGAGCTGGAGTCCGGGCTGCGGCTGCGCGGGATCATCGACCGGGTGGATGTCGCGCCGACCGGGGAGGTGCGGATCGTCGACTACAAGACGGGCAAGGCGCCCCGGCCCGAGTACGCCGAGGGCGCGCTGTTCCAGATGAAGTTCTACGCCCTGGTGGTGTGGCGGCTGAAGAACGTCGTGCCGCGCCGGCTGCAGCTCGTGTATCTCGGCAGTGGCGACGTCCTGACGTACGACCCCGTGCTCGCCGATCTGGAGCGGGTCGAGCGCAAGTTGCTGGCGCTGTGGGAGGCGATCCGCACGGCGACCGAGACGGGCGACTGGCGGCCGAGGCCGACCAAGCTGTGCGGCTGGTGCGACCACCAGGAGCACTGCCCGGAATTCGGCGGCACTCCCCCGCCCTATCCGCTGCCGGTCAGGGCGGCCGAGTCGGTCGAGGGTGCGCAGGGCAGAATGGGGCCGGACTAGCGAAGGAGACTTACGTGGCCATCCGCGTCCTACTGGTCGACGACCAGCCGCTGCTGCGTACCGGCTTCCGGATGATCCTGGAGGCGGAGCAGGACATCGCGGTCGTGGGCGAGGCCGGAGACGGCCTCCAGGCACTCGACCAGGTGCGGGCCCTGCAGCCCGATGTGGTTCTGATGGACATCCGCATGCCGCGGATGGACGGGGTGGAGGCGACCCGGCAGATCACCGGGCCCGGGCGGGACGGCCCGGCGAAGGTGCTCGTGCTGACCACCTTCGACCTCGACGAGTATGTGGTGGAGGCGCTGAAGGCGGGTGCCAGCGGCTTCCTGCTGAAGGACGCCCCCGCCAATGAGCTGGTTCAGGCCATTCGTGTGGTGGCCGCGGGCGAGGCGATGCTGGCGCCGAGCATCACGCGTCGGCTGCTCGACAAGTACGCCACGCATCTGCCGTCCGGCGAGGAGCCCGTCCCGGACACCCTGCACACCCTCACCGACCGCGAGGTGGAGGTGCTGAAGCTGGTGGCGCGCGGGCTGTCCAACGCCGAGATCGCCGCCGACCTGTTCGTCAGCGAGACCACGGTCAAGACGCACGTGGGGCACGTTCTCACCAAGCTGGGGCTGCGCGACCGGGTGCAGGCCGCGGTGTACGCGTACGAGAGCGGGCTGGTGCGCCCCGGAGCACAGTAGGGACAAGCGAGAGGGCGCCCGCTTCCACCGAAGGAAGCGGGCGCCCTTTCGTGTGCGCGGGCTCAGCCCTTGCTGAGCTCCCAGAACCGGAACACCGTGGAGGCGTCGAGGCAGTACTCCAGGCCGTAGACGTCGTCCCGGACGACCGCGTACTGCTTGGCCTGCCAGATCGGCAGGACGGGGAGTTCCTCGGCCACGATGTCCTGGAGCCGGCCGTAGTCGTCGTCCGTCGCGGTGCGGTCGCTCTGGGCGGCCGTGCGCGGGATCAGCGTGCCGGTGATGGAGTCGTTGCCGTAGTTGTTGTCCAGCACGTTGCCCTCGCCGAAGAACGGCGAGGTGAAGTTGTCGGCGTCCGGGTAGTCCGGGATCCAGCCCTTGACGTAGACGCCGTACTTGCCGGCGGCGATGTCCTTCTCGTACTGGTCGTACTCGACGGACTTCACGTCGGCGTCGAACAGGCCGCTGGCGTTGAGCTGCCCGGCGATCGCCTTCAGCTCCTGGTCGGTGGCGGGGCCGTAGCGCGACGGGGTCGACCAGAGCGTCAGCTTCACCTTGCCGGTGATGCCGTCGGCCTGCAGGGCCGCCTCGGCCTCGGCCTTGGAGGGGCGGGCGCCGTAGGTGTCGAAGAAGGCGGTGTTGTGGCCGCCGATGCCGGCCGGGATGATCGAGTAGAGCGGGGTCGCGGTGCCCTGGTAGACGTCCTCGATGAGGGCCTCGCGGTCGAGCAGATAGGCCATGGCCTTGCGGACGCCGAGCTTTCCGGCCACCGGGTCGTCCATGTTGAAGACCAGGTGCTGGACCTCCGCGCCGGTGCCGTCGACGATCTCGACGCCGGTGCTGGAGCTGTCGTCGGCCTTCTCGATCTCGGCGATGTCGGCGGCGCTGAGACCTCGGTAGGCGATGTCGATCTGCTCGTCGGTCAGCGCGCCCTTCAGGGCGGTCCGGTCGCCGTGGAAGAACTTCATGGTCACGCCGGAGTTCTTGGCCTCGGCGTTGCCCTCGTAGTGCTCGTTGACGGAGAAGACGGCCTCGTCGTCGCCGAAGGAGTCCAGCTTGTAGGGGCCGGAGCCGACGGCCTCGCCGTCCTCGCGCAGTCCGTCCGCGTCGTACTGGCGGTGGTCGACGATGGAACCGGCACCCGAGGCGATCTTGCTCGGGAAGGTGGCGTCCGGGGTGTTCAGCCGGAAGACGACCGTCTTCTCGTCCGGGGTCTCGACCTTGTCGAGCATCGGGAACATGATCGCCGGACCGGCGTCGTCGTTGATCTTCAGCATCCGGTCGAAGGAGAACTTGACGTCCTCCGCGGTGAGCGAGTCACCGTTGCTGAACTTCAGACCGTCCTTCAGCGTGCACTTGTAGACCTTGGTCTGCGTGTCGGTGAAGGCGCAGGACTCGGCGGCGTCCGGCTCGGGGTCGGTGCCGCCCTTGGGGAAACTGAGCAGGGACTGGAAGACGTTGTTGAACAGCAGCCACGAGCCGGGGTCGTAGCCGGACGCCGGGTCGGTGGCGAGGACGTCGTCGGACATCCCTATCACCACGGAGGAGCTGCCGCTCGCGGAGTCACCGGCCTCCGCGCCGCAGCCGGTCAGCAGGCCGGAGGCCAGCCCCGCCATCACAGGCAGGACCGGCCACTGGTTGCGCATGTTCACGTGCAGGTGCCTTGTCGTCGGTTTCGGAAAATCGCGGGGCCGCCGTCCCGGCGCCCCGGGCACGGGAGACGTCAGCCGCTCACGCCGCGGCCGAGCTCCCACAACTGAAGGGTGGAGGACGAGTTGAGCGCGTACGCGGTGCCCGTGACGTCGTCGCGCGCGGCGACGTACTGCTTGCCCTGCCACAGCGGGATCACTGGGACGTCCTCGGCGACGATATCCTGAATGTCCGTCAGGCTGCCGACCGCGGACTGCCGGTCGGCCTCGCGACGGGACTCCGGGATCAGGGAGTTGCGGATCTCGCTGTTGGTGTACGGCGAGCCGAGGAAGTTGTCCTTGTCGAGGAACGGCGCGATGTAGTTGTCGGCGTCGGGGAAGTCCGGGAACCAGCCCATGCCGTAGACCTCGTACTCGCCCTTCTGCTCGGCGGGGCGGAAGGTCTCCCAGGGGGTGCCCTTGATCTTGACGTCGAACAGGCCGCTGGAGTTGAGCTGCTCCTTCAGCAGCTCGAACTCCTTCTCGGTGGCCGTGCCGTAGTGGTCGGTGGTGTAGTGCAGGGTCAGCGACACCGGGGTGCTGACGTTCGCCTTGGCCAGCAGGGCCTTGGCCTTGGTGACGCTGGGCTCGCCGTACTTGTTGAAGAACGCGTTGGAGTGGCCGGTGAGGCTGGCCGGGACCAGCGAGTACAGCGGCTCGGCCTGGGTGCCGTAGACCTTGCTGACCAGTTCGCCGCGGTTGATGACCTGGGCCATCGCCTGGCGGACGGCCTTGCTCTCGACGGCCGGGGCGTCGGTGTTGAAGGCGAGGTAGCGGATCTCGAGGCCGGACATCTCGACCAGGTCGACGGCGCTGTCGGATGCCGTGGACAGCCGCTGGATCTGCTCGGGCGACATGGTGCGCGACATCAGGTCGATGTCGCCCTTCTCGACTGCGCTGCTCATGGCGTCGGCGTCGGCGAAGGAGCGCAGCTCGACTTCGTCGTTGTTCACCTTCAGGGAGCCCTTGTACGAGGGGTTCTTGGTGAACACGGCCTTGACCAGCTTGCCGTCCTGCTCCTCGGCCTCGAAGGTGTACGGGCCGGAGCCGTCGACCTGGAAGCCGTCGCGCAGCTTGCCCTCGGCGTAGTCGTCCGGGTCGACGATGCCCGCGACCGGCGTGGACAACTTGTACGGGAAGGTGGCGTCGGCGGTCTTCAGATGGAAGATGACCTCACGGTCGCCCTGGGTCTCGACGGTGTCGACGGTGGACAGCAGGCCGAACACACCGCTGTCCGCCTTGAGCTTGAGGGCCCGGTCGATGGAGTACTTCACATCGGCCGCGGTGATCGTGTCGCCGCCCGCGAACTTCAGGCCCTCGCGCAGGGTGCAGGCGTAGCGCTCGTTGCCGGTGTCGGTGAATCCGCAGCGCTCGGCCGCCTCGGGCACCGGCTCGCCCTCGCCGCGCGGCTGGATCATCAGCGTCTGCACGGTCTGGCGAAGGATGTTCCAGGTGCCGACGTCGTAGGCGTACGCCGGGTCAAGCGGCGCGGGAGCCTCACTCGTGGCGGTGAACTCGTCCGTGGTACCGACGACGATCGCGTCCCCACCGTCGCTGCCGCTGTCCGATCCGCCGCAGGCGGCAAGGACCGGGGCGAGCAGACCTATGACGGCCGGCAGCACCAAAGTCTTGCGGTTCATGCTCGAGTTTCTCCAGAGCTGTCACGTCCGTGTACCCGGCATGCAGGGGTGTCGCGGCGGATCACGGCGATAAGGGGTGATGTTCTCGCGATGAGATTAGTCGGCGTCCCGAGGAGGCCCCGCGGCCACCGGAGTTGAGCCCCCATCACGCAGCGAAACCGGGTGCGGACGCACCGAAAACCCGACAGCGGAAGGATTGGTGCAGCGTCCCCCCAATCGGGACACAAGGGCACGCAGATGATGCCCGAAAGGGGGTGAACAGCACATGGCGTGCGGCCTGTCGAGGCCACCCTGGGTGGGGAACGTCACACCCGTAAGGAGGTAGGGCGTTGACGCAATTCGGCCATCCGGCGGGTTCGAATTCCTTGATCCGCAGGGCTGTTCTCGCTGCGCGCCGAGCCCATTGGAATTTCCTTGTATCGCGGTTGCACGCTCGGTGAACGGCTAGCGCATTTCCGTCATCAAACCCCGCAGAAATGCCAGGTCCACCTCTTCGAGCGAGCCGACGACGGTACGCCGCCGGTCCGGGGTGATGGGGGCGACCGAGGGCACCGCCACCACGTGGCAGCCGGCCGCCTCCGCCGCCGCGACACCGGTCGCGGTGTCCTCGACGACCGCGCATCTGGCCGGATCCACACCGAGACCGGCCGCGGCGGCCAGATACGGGTCGGGGTGCGGCTTGGTGCGCGGCACCTCGTCACCGGCCACCGTCAGCGCGAAGTACTGGGGGCCGAGCGAGGTGAGGACGCGGTCGATGATGCGCCGGTGCGAGGCCGAGACCAGGGCCGTGGGGATCTCGTGCGCGGCCAGTTCGGCCAGCAGCCGGCCGGCACCCGGCATCAGCGGCAAGGCGCGTGCGATGCGCTCCTCGAAGCCCTGGTTGAGGAGCACCGTGAGTTCGGCGAGGGTGATGTCGGCACCGGTGGCCTCGATCAGGAACCCCGCGCTGCGGCTCATGGGACCGCCGACCACGACATGGCGCCAGGAGTCGTCGAGGACATGGCCGAGGCCCGCGAAGATCTCGACCTCGACGTCCCACCAGAACCCCTCGGTGTCCACGAGGGTGCCGTCCATGTCGAGGAGTACGGCCTGGAGTGCTGAGCCTTCCGCCGTACGGGTTACTGGCGCGGGGACCGTGCTGGTCATCCGGGCGCACCTCCTTGAGGGACGATCAGGCCGGTTCCCACATGGGGAACCGGCCTGCAGTGGACCGACCAGTGTACGTCGTGCGTCGCTGTGATGCCTTGTTTAACCGACGTGGCCCGGGGCACACCGGAGTCACGGTCGAGGGGCGCTTCGGCGTGCCTCAAGGGGCGTGCCTCAAAGCCTCATCGTGCGTTGAAGTACTTCGCCTCCGGGTGGTGGATCACGATGGCGTCCGTGGACTGCTCGGGGTGCAGTTGGAACTCCTCGGACAGCTGGACGCCGATGCGCTCCGGCCGGAGCAGTTCGGCGATCTTGGCGCGGTCCTCCAGGTCGGGGCAGGCGCCGTAGCCGAGCGAGAAGCGGGCGCCCCGGTACTTCAGGGCGAACATGTCCTCGATGTCGCTGGGGTCCTCACCGGCGAAGCCCAGCTCCGAACGGACGCGCGCGTGCCAGTACTCGGCGAGCGCCTCGGCCAACTGCACGGACAGGCCGTGCAGTTCGAGGTAGTCGCGGTAGGAGTTGGACGCGAAGAGCTTGGCCGTCTCCTCGCCGATGCGGGAGCCGACGGTGACGACCTGGAGGCCGACGACGTCGGTCTCCCCCGACTCCTCCGGGCGGAAGAAGTCGGCCAGGCACAACCGGCGGCCGCGGCGCTGGCGGGGGAAGGTGAAGCGGGTGCGCTCGTTGCCCTGGTCGTCAAGGATGATCAGGTCGTCGTCCTTGGACACACAAGGGAAGTAGCCGTAGACGACGGCCGCTTCGAGGAGGTTCTCGGTCTGGAGCCTGTCCAGCAGGCCGCGCAGCCGGGGGCGGCCCTCGGTGTCGACGAGCTCCTCGTAGGTCGGACCCTCGCCGGTGCGGGCCTGCTTGAGGCCCCACTGGCCCTTGAACAGGGCGCCCTCGTCCAGCCAGGACGCGTACTCCTTGAGCTGGATGCCCTTGATGACGCGGGTGTCCCAGAAGGGCGGGGTGGGCACGGGGTTGTCGGTGGCGACGTCGGAGCGGACGTGCCCCTCCGAGCCCGCGGCGCCGGCCGCTGATGCCAGAGCCTCCTCGACCGCCGCCTGGGCGGTGGCCCTGACCCTGCGCTGCTTGAGCTCGGGCAGCTGCGCGCCCGGCACGCCCCGCTTGACGCCGATGAGGGCGTCCATGAGGCGCAGGCCCTCGAACGCGTCGCGGGCGTAACGGACTTCGCCCTCGTACAGCTCGTGCAGGTCCTGCTCGACGTACGCCCTTGTGAGGGCGGCGCCGCCGAGGATGACGGGGTAATCCGCCGCCATGCCGCGCTGGTTGAGCTCCTCCAGGTTCTCCTTCATGATCACCGTGGACTTGACCAGGAGCCCGGACATGCCGATGACATCGGCCTTGTGCTCCTCGGCGGCGTCCAGGATCGCGGAGACCGGCTGCTTGATGCCGAGGTTGACGACGTGGTAGCCGTTGTTGGACAGGATGATGTCGACGAGGTTCTTGCCGATGTCGTGCACGTCGCCGCGGACGGTGGCCAGCACGATGGTGCCCTTGCCCTCGGCGTCGGACTTCTCCATGTGCGGTTCGAGATGGGCGACGGCGGCCTTCATGACCTCGGCGGACTGGAGCACGAACGGCAGCTGCATCTGACCGGAGCCGAAGAGCTCACCGACGACCTTCATGCCGTCGAGCAGGGTCTCGTTGACGATGTCGAGGGCCTTGCGGGTCTGCAGGGCCTCGTCGAGGTCGGCCTCCAGGCCGTTGCGCTCGCCGTCGATGATGCGGCGCTTGAGGCGCTCCTCCAGCGGCAGCGCGGCCAGTTCCTCGGCCTTGCCGGCCTTCAGGGACTTGGCGGTGGCGCCCTCGAACAGGGCCATCAGCTTCTGGAGCGGGTCGTAGCCCTCGGCGCGACGGTCGTAGATGAGGTCGAGAGCCGTCTGCACCTCCTCCTCGGTGAAGCGGGCGATCGGCAGGATCTTCGAGGCGTGCACGATCGCCGAGTCCAGGCCCGCCTTGACGCACTCGTCGAGGAAGACGGAGTTGAGCAGGATGCGGGCGGCCGGGTTCAGGCCGAAGGAGATGTTCGACAGGCCGAGGGTGGTCTGTACGTCCGGGTGGCGGCGCTTGAGCTCGCGGATCGCCTCGATGGTGGCGATGCCGTCCTTGCGGGACTCCTCCTGCCCCGTACAGATGGTGAAGGTCAGGGCGTCGATGAGGATGTCCGACTCGTGGACGCCCCAGTTGGTCGTCAGGTCCTCGATCAGCCGCTCGGCGATCTCGACCTTCTTCTCGGGGGTGCGGGCCTGGCCCTCTTCGTCGATGGTCAGCGCGATCAGCGCGGCGCCGTGCTCGCGGGCGAGCTGGGTGACCTTCGCGAAGCGGGACTCGGGGCCGTCGCCGTCCTCGTAGTTGACGGAGTTGATGACCGCGCGGCCGCCCAGCTTCTCCAGGCCTGCCTTGATGACGTCGACCTCGGTGGAGTCCAGGACGATCGGCAGGGTGGAGGCGGTGGCGAAGCGGCCGGCCAGTTCCTCCATGTCGGCGACGCCGTCCCGGCCGACGTAGTCGACGCACAGGTCGAGCATGTGCGCGCCCTCGCGGATCTGCTCGCGGACCATCTCCACACAGTCGTCCCAGCGGGCCTCCAGCATGGCCTCGCGGAACTTCTTGGAGCCGTTGGCGTTCGTCCGCTCGCCGATCGCGAGGTAGGAGGTGTCCTGACGGAACGGGACCGTCTGGTAGAGCGAGGCGGCGCCCGGCTCGGGGCGCGGATCGCGCTCGCCGGGGGTGAGGGCGCGGGCTCGCTCGACGACCTGGCGCAGATGCTCGGGCGTGGTGCCGCAGCAGCCGCCGATGAGGCTGAGGCCGTAGTCCAGGACAAAGTTCTCCTGGGCGTCGGCCAGGCCCTCGGGGCCGAGCGGGAAGTGGGCGCCGTCCTTGGTGAGGATCGGCAGTCCCGCGTTCGGCATGCACAGCAGCGGGATGCGGGAGTGCCGGGTGAGGTAGCGCAGGTGCTCGCTCATCTCGGCGGGGCCGGTGGAGCAGTTCAGGCCGATCATGTCGATGCCGAGCGGCTCAAGCGCGGTGAGCGCGGCGCCGATCTCGGAGCCGAGCAGCATGGTGCCGGTGGTCTCGAAGGCCATGGAGACCAGCAGGGGCACCTCGACGCCGGACGCCTCCATGGCGCGGCGGGCGCCCAGCACGGAGGCCTTGGTCTGCAGGAGGTCCTGGGTGGTCTCGACGATCAGGGCGTCGGCGCCGCCGGCCAGCAGGCCCTCAGCGTTGGCCTGGTAGCCGTCGCGGATCGTGGTGTAGCCGACGTGGCCGAGGGTGGGCAGCTTGGTGCCGGGGCCGACCGAGCCGAGCACCCAGCGGGTACGGCCGTCCCGGGCGGCGTACTCGTCGGCGACCTCGCGGGCGAGCCGGGCGCCGGCCTCGGACAGCTCGTGCACGCGGTCGGCGATCTCGTACTCCGCCGCGGCCGTGTGGTTGGCTCCGAAGGTGTTGGTCTCGACGCAGTCGACGCCCACCGCGAAGTACGCGTCGTGGACGGAGCGGACGATGTCGGGCCGGGTCAGGTTCAGGATCTCGTTGCAGCCCTCGAGGTTCTCGAAGTCCTCAAGGGTGGGGTCCTGGGCCTGGAGCATGGTGCCCATGGCTCCGTCGGCCACCACCACCCGGGTGGCGAGTGCCTCGCGGAGCGCGGACACACGGGTCCGGCTGTCGGCGGAAGGGGTCTGTGGCAACGAGGCCATGTAAGGGCTCCCTGAGGTGCGACGGCTGTCGGCTTTGCGCCCTTGCGGTCTGCTCCGCGGTGGGCGCACGCCGCCAGCGTAGCCGGGACCGGGACCTGATGGTCAGAGCGTCCACGGGACGGACGAGGATGACGGGCAGGTCACCTACGGGAGACGAGTGACGCAACAGATCGCTGCCGACCATTGGCTATTGGTCGGCATGGACCGGTAGTGTTCGACATTGCCGAACAACGGCAGCGACATCGTCGAGTTCGACGGTCGATGGGGACGGAGGGCAGGACGGCGATGGCACGGAACATCCAGTCGCTCGAACGGGCGGCCGCGATGCTGCGGCTTCTCGCGGGGGGCGAGCGTCGGCTCGGCCTGTCGGACATCGCCTCCTCGCTGGGGCTCGCCAAGGGCACCGCGCACGGCATCCTGCGCACTCTCCAACAGGAGGGGTTCGTCGAGCAGGACGACGCCTCCGGTCGCTACCAGCTGGGCGCGGAGCTGCTGCGCCTGGGCACGACCTATCTGGACGTGCACGAGCTGCGGGCGCGCGCCCTGGTATGGACCGACGATCTGGCCCGCTCCAGCGGCGAGAGCGTCTATCTGGGCGTCCTGCACCAGCAGGGCGTGCTGATCGTCCACCACGTCTTCCGGCCCGACGACAGCCGGCAGGTGCTGGAGATCGGGGCCATGCAGCCGCTGCACTCCACGGCCCTGGGCAAGGTGCTGTCGGCGTACGACCCGGTGGCGCACAGCGAGGCCATGGAGGCCGACCGCAAGGCCTTCACCGACCGGACCGTGTCCGAGCTGGAGAGCTTCGAGCACATCCTCGACATCACGCGCGCGCGTGGCTACGCGGCCGACGTGGAGGAGACCTGGGAAGGCGTCGCCTCGCTCGCCGCCCCCATCCATGACCGACGGCGGATGCCGGTCGGCGCGGTAGGGGTCGCGGGCGCCGTGGAACGGCTGTGCCAGGACGGCGAGGTACGCCCCGAAGTCATCGCGGCGGTACGGGACTGTGCCCGCGCGGTGTCGCGGGATCTGGGCGCCGGGCGCTTCTGACAAGCAGCGGATGATCACCGGAACGCCGGACGGCGTTCCGGGCTTCGCCATACCCTGATACGGACAAACAGGGATGATCCGGTACGCATCTCTGCCGCAGATCTATAACACACGTCGATCAATAACGATCGCGCTTTCGATAACAGAACCCTTGACGCACACGTAACGCGGAAGCAAGACTCCCGTCCATCGGTCGGCATTGTCGAACACCTACCGGCAATACGCGCTAGAGTGTGGCAACGCCAAGGGCCGGTACAGCTCTCACCCCGAGGGCGCGAACCACCGGTGGGACCCGGGGTTCGGCTTCCCCTGGACGAAGGACAAAGGAGTCGCGGGTGTCCAGCTCCGACATCTTCATCGGCGAGACCATCGGTACCGCCATACTCATCCTGCTCGGCGGCGGCGTGGTCGCGGCCGTCGTACTCAAGGCCTCCAAGGCCCGCAACGCCGGATGGCTCGCCATCACGTTCGGATGGGGCTTCGCCGTTCTCACGGCGGTCTACACCTCGGCCCCTCTCTCGGGCGCCCATCTGAACCCGGCCGTGACCCTTTCGCTCGCCCTCAAGAAGAACGGCATCGACTGGAGCGATGTCCCGATCTACTGGGGCGGACAGGTGCTCGGCGCCATGATCGGTGCCGCACTGGTCTGGGTCGCCTACTACGGCCAGTTCCACGCCCACCTCACCGACAAGGAGATTGTCGGCGGTCCGGGTGCGGAGGCCACCAAGGCCGTGGAGGCCCGTGAGGCCGCCGCCGGCCCCGTGCTCGGCGTCTTCTCCACCGGCCCCGAGATCAGAAACGCCGTCCAGAACCTGGCCACGGAGATCATCGGCACCTTCGTGCTGGTCATCGCGGTGCTCACCCAGGGCCTGAACGACGGCGGCAAGGGGCTCGGCACCCTCGGCGCCATGATCACCGCGCTCGTCGTCGTCGGCATCGGCCTCTCGCTCGGCGGCCCGACGGGCTACGCGATCAACCCGGCCCGTGACCTCGGTCCGCGTATCGTGCACGCCCTTCTCCCCCTGCCCAACAAGGGCGGCTCCGACTGGGGCTACGCCTGGGTCCCGGTGGTCGGTCCGCTGATCGGCGCGGCCATCGCCGCCGGCGTCTACAACGTCGCTTTCGTTTAGTCAGCACCGTGTCGAGCCGCATGGCGCGCGCCGTACGTACAGCCCCATAACCACGGACCTCCAGGAGCACACAGTGACCGACGCCCACACCGCCGGCCCCTTCATCGCCGCGATCGACCAGGGCACCACCTCGTCCCGCTGCATCGTCTTCGACCGCGACGGCCGTATCGTCTCCGTCGACCAGAAGGAGCACGAGCAGATCTTCCCCAAGCCGGGCTGGGTCGAGCACAACGCCACCGAGATCTGGACCAACGTCCAGGAGGTCGTCGCCGGAGCCATCCAGAAGGCCGGCATCACCCGTGACGACATCAAGGCCATCGGCATCACCAACCAGCGCGAGACCACCGTGCTGTGGGACAAGAACACCGGTGAGCCCGTCCACAACGCCCTTGTCTGGCAGGACACCCGCACCGACTCGCTCTGCAAGGAGCTCGGCCGCAACGTCGGCCAGGACCGCTTCCGCCGCGAGACGGGCCTGCCGCTCGCGTCCTACTTCTCCGGTCCGAAGGCCCGCTGGCTGCTCGACAACGTCGAGGGCCTGCGGGAGCGCGCCGAGGCCGGCGACATCCTCTTCGGCACCATGGACACCTGGGTCATCTGGAACCTGACCGGCGGTGTCAACGGCGGCAAGCACGTCACCGATGTCACCAACGCCTCCCGCACCATGCTGATGAACCTCCACACCATGGAGTGGGACGAGAAGATCGCCGAGTCCATCGGCGTCCCGCTGACGATCCTGCCGGAGATCCGCTCCTCCGCCGAGGTCTACGGCGAGGTCACCGGCGGCAAGCTGGGCGACCTGCTCGGCGGCATCCCGGTCGCCTCCGCGCTCGGTGACCAGCAGGCGGCCCTGTTCGGCCAGACCTGCTTCTCCGAGGGCGAGACCAAGTCCACCTACGGCACCGGCACCTTCATGGTGATGAACACCGGTGACAAGATCATCAACTCCTACGCGGGCCTGCTGACCACGGTCGGCTACAAGATCGGCGACCAGCCGACGGTCTACGCGCTGGAGGGCTCGATCGCCGTCACCGGCTCCCTGGTGCAGTGGATGCGCGACCAGATGGGCCTGATCTCCACCGCGGCCGAGATCGAGACGCTCGCGCTCTCGGTCGAGGACAACGGCGGCGCCTACTTCGTGCCGGCCTTCTCCGGCCTGTTCGCCCCGCACTGGCGCTCCGACGCCCGTGGTGTGATCGCCGGCCTGACCCGGTACGTCACCAAGGCGCACCTCGCGCGCGCCGTCCTGGAGGCGACCGCCTGGCAGACCCGGGAGATCGCCGACGCCATGGTGAAGGACTCCGGCGACGAGCTGGTGGCCCTGAAGGTCGACGGCGGCATGACCTCCAACAACCTGCTGATGCAGACGCTCTCGGACGTCCTGGACGCACCGGTGGTGCGCCCGATGGTCGCCGAGACCACCTGCCTCGGCGCCGCCTACGCCGCCGGCCTCGCCGTCGGCTTCTGGTCCAGCACCGACGAACTGCGCGCCAACTGGCGCCGGGCCGCCGAGTGGACCCCCCACATGGACGCGGACACCCGCGACCGCGAGTACAAGAACTGGCTCAAGGCCGTCGACCGGACCATGGGCTGGATCGACGACGACGAAAGCTGACCAGAGCGCGCGGGGGAGTTCGGCAGCGAGCTCCCCGGCGAGCTCAGCCACATCGCTCTGATGAGGAGTAACAACCCGAAATGACCAGTCAGTCCACCCTGCAGTCCGTGCCTGCCCTCGGGACGCGCCCGGCCTCCGGCTCCAACCCGAGCCGCGCCGAGACCCGGGAGCAGCTCTCCAAGGCGTCGTTCGACCTTCTCGTGATCGGCGGCGGCATCCTGGGCATCTCCACCGCCTGGCACGCCGCGCAGTCCGGCCTCAGGGTGGCACTGGTCGACGCCGGCGACTTCGCCGGCGCCACCTCCTCCGCCTCCTCCAAGCTGCTCCACGGCGGTCTGCGCTACCTGCAGACCGGCGCGGTGAAGCTGGTGGCGGAGAACCACTTCGAGCGCCGTGCGGTCTCCCGCCAGGTGGCCCCCCACCTGGCGAACCCGCTCACCTTCTACCTCCCCGTGTACAAGGGCGGGCCGCACGGCGCGGCGAAGCTCGGCGCGGGTGTCTTCGCCTACTCCGCGCTCTCCGCGTTCGGTGACGGCGTCGGCCACCTGCTGTCCCCCGCCAAGGCGGCGCAGGACGTGCCCGAGCTGCGCACCGAGAACCTCAAGGCCGTGGCCGTGTACGGCGACGACCAGATGAACGACGCCCGGATGGCGCTGATGACGGTCCGCGCGGCCGTCGAGGCGGGCGCGGCCGTCCTCAACCACGCCGAGGTCACCGGGCTGCGCTTCACCAAGGGCCGGGTCACCGGCGCCGAGCTGCGCGACCGTGTGTCGGGCGACGAGTTCGGCGTCACCGCCCGCCTGGTGCTGAACGCGACCGGCCCCTGGGTGGACCACCTGCGCAAGATGGAGGACCCCAATGCCGCGCCGTCGATCCGGCTGTCGAAGGGCGCGCATCTGGTCCTGAAGCGGACCTCGCCCTGGAAGGCGGCGCTCGCCACCCCGATCGACAAGTACCGCATCACCTTCGCCCTGCCGTGGGAGGACATGCTCCTGCTCGGCACCACGGACGAGGAGTTCGAGGGCGACCCGGCGGATGTGTCCGTCAACGACAAGGACATAACCCAGATCCTGGACGAGGCCGCGTTCTCCATCCGCGACCAGCAGCTGTCCCGGGATCTGATCACGTACTCCTTCGCCGGTCTGCGCGTGCTGCCGGGCGGTCCCGGCGACACCGCGAAGGCCAAGCGCGAGACGGTCGTCACCGAAGGCAGCGGCGGCATGCTGTCGGTCGCGGGCGGCAAGTGGACGACCTTCCGGCACATCGGCCGTACGATCATGAAGAAGCTCGAGGCCCTGCCGGGCCACCCGCTGGGCGAGGACTTCGAGCCGATCAGCTCGCTGCCGAAGAAGCTCCCGCTGCCGGGTGTCGCCAACCCGCGCGCGGTCGCCCACCGCCTCCTGGTGGACCGTCCGGCGCCGGGCCCGCGCATGGGCGCCGACACCGCCAGGCACCTGGCCACGCACTACGGTTCGCTGGCCTTCGACATCGCCCGGCTGGCCAACGACAACCCCGAGCTCGCCGAGCGCGTCCACCCCGACGCCCCGGAGATCTGGGCCCAGGTCGTCTACGCCCGCGACAACGAGTGGGCTGAGACGGCGGACGACGTCCTGCGCCGCCGTACGACGCTGACGATCCGCGGCCTGGCCACGGACGACGTGCGGGCCAAGGTCCAGGACCTGCTCGACAAGAAGTAGGTCCCGGTCCCGACAGGAAGGGGCGGCTCCCCGCCGACGGAGCCGCCCCTTTCCGTGCGTGCCCCCGTCCTGCGTGCCCCCATAATGTGGCTGAGACATCGGATGTCTGAGCGCACTGGAGGCCGGTATGGCAGTCACCGACGAGGCGATCGAGAAGATCAAGGGCATGATCGTCTCCGGTGCGCTGCGCCCCGGCGACCGGCTCCCCAAGGAGAGCGAACTCGCCGCCGAACTGGGCCTTTCCCGCAACTCCCTGCGCGAGGCGGTCCGCGCCCTGTCGCTGATCCGGATCCTGGACGTACGGCAGGGCGACGGCACCTATGTGACCAGCCTCGATCCCCAACTGCTGCTGGAGGCCATGAGCTTCGTGGTCGACTTCCACCGCGACGACACCGTGCTGGAGTTCCTGGCCGTACGGCGCATCCTGGAGCCGGCCGCGACCGCGATGGCGACGGCCCACATCAGCGGGCGGCAACTGGACGAGCTGGCCGGACAGTTGGACAAGCTCGGCGCGTCACCCTCGGTGGAGGAACTCGTCGCCTGCGATCTGGAGTTCCATCGGGCCATCGTGCGCGCCTCCGGCAACTCGGTGCTGTGCTCCCTGCTCGACGGCCTGTCGGGGCCCACCACCCGGGCCCGGATCTGGCGCGGTCTCACCCAGGAGGACGCGGTCAGCCGCACCCTGCACGAGCACCGCGCGATCCTCGGCGCCCTGCGCGACCGGGACGCGGAGGCGGCCCGCTCCTGGGCGACGGTGCACATCGCGAGCGTGGAGCAGTGGCTGCGCTCCACGCTGTGAGGACCACCGAACCGGGGGTGTTCCGAGGTGGCGATCGGGGCAGTGATCCGTTCACTCCCCCGTGCAAGGGGGCTGCGGGCGCCCCCGCCGCACGCCGTAAGGTTGGTTCGTCAGGCGAGGGCACGTCGGAAGGAGGCGCTGGGTGATCGAGCTGGAGGGAGTTCCCGAGCTGATCGACCCAGTCATGGTGGCCGCGTTCGAGGGCTGGAACGATGCCGGCGACGCCGCCTCCACCGCGGTCGCGCATCTGGACAGGGAGTGGAAGGGCGAGGTGTTCGCGGCGCTGGACGCCGAGGACTACTACGACTTCCAGGTCAACCGCCCCACGGTGTGGATGGACGCGGGAGTGCGGAAGATCACCTGGCCGACGACCAGGCTTTCCGTGGTCCGGGTCGGCGGCGAGAAGCCGCGTGATCTCGTGCTCGTCCGGGGTATCGAGCCGTCCATGCGCTGGCGCTCGTTCTGCAACGAGCTGCTGGGCTTCGCGCACGAACTGGGCGTGGAGCTGGTGGTCGTCCTGGGCGCCCTGCTCGGTGACACCCCGCACACGCGTCCGGTCCCGATCAGCGGGACCACGTCGGACCCGGATCTGGCCCGCCGGATGGACCTGGAGGAGACCAAGTACGAGGGCCCCACGGGCATCGTCGGCGTCCTTCAGGAGGCGTGCACGCACGCGGGCGTGCCGGCCGTCAGCCTCTGGGCGGCCGTACCGCACTATGTGTCGCAGCCGCCCAACCCGAAGGCGACGCTGGCGCTGCTGAACCGTCTTGAGGACCTGATCGACGTGCGCATCCCGCTGGGCGAGCTGCCCGAGGACGCGCGCGCCTGGCAGGTGGGGGTGGACCAGCTGGCCGCCGAGGACAGCGAGGTCGCCGAGTACGTGCAGACGCTGGAGGAGGCCCGGGACACCGCGGAGCTGCCGGAGGCGTCGGGCGAGGCCATCGCCCGCGAGTTCGAACGGTATCTGCGGCGCCGCGACGGCGGCCCGTCGGCCGGCGGGCATGCGACGGACGGCGGCGACGGCACCTATCTGCGGGACAACCCCAGCGGTCGTACCCGCCCGCCGAAGCCGCCCAAGGCGGGTCCCGAGGACGACGAGTCGTCGGAGGACTGAGGTCGTGAGCAAGGGGCGGTGCGCGGTCGCGCACCGCCCCTTGCCGTCACTTCTGCGTCAGTTCGGCACGGAGACGACGGCGTACGTCGTCTCGGGCGTCGGCGTGGTGGTGAACCGCGCGTTGGGCAGGTAGAGCCTGCCCTGGTACGCGGCCACCGTCGTCGGCACATCGAAGGCGGGGTCGGTGATCCGGCGCCTGAGGACTCCGCTGCGGCCGTCGGCGGCCAGCGAGAAGACGTCGATGGCGTTCTGCCGGTTCTGTACGACGTACAGCGTCCGCCCGCTCAGCAGCAGACCGTCGCCGTTGGTGAGGGGTGCCGCGTCGCCGAGGTCGACGAGTTCGGTGACGCCGGTGCGCGGATTCACCCGGTGCAGGGCGCCGACCCCGGACTGCACGACGAGCAGGGCCGAGCCGTCGGGGGTGCGGGTGATGCCGTTGGCGTTCACGACCTCGCCGGGCACCTGGCTCCAGGCGCCGCCGAGGGGGATCCGTACGACCTCGTCCGCTCCCGGCAGTCGGCCGTGCCGGCCGAGCGGGAGGACGTAGAGGACCGGCTGGTAGGAGTCGGTGAACCAGGCCGCGCGCGGGGTCAGGAACACATCGTTGGCGAAGGTGGGGGTGGTGGTGCTGAGGACGTACGAGGCGAGGATCTCGCCGCTGTGGGCGTCCACGACCCGGGCGCCCTGGCCGCGCCCGGCGACGAACAGCCGTCCCCGGTCGTCGAGTTTGAGCCCGACCGAGGGCGTGCCGGGTCCGGCCGAGACGATGGAGCCCGATCCGGTGCGCAGGTCGACGCGGTAGATGGAGCCGTCACCGAGGGAGCCGAGGTAGGCGTACGGGCCGCCGCCGATCGTGATGCCCTCCGGACGGAAGCCGTTCGGCAGGGGGATGACGGTGAGCCCGGCGGCGGCCTGTGCGGGCGCGCCGACGAGCGCGGCACCGGTCGCCACCGCGCCGACGGTCAGCAGTCCGCGGCGGGTGAGATGAGGTGCGAAGGAACCGTGAGTGGGAGCCACGGGGAGCCCTTCCGCGAGGGGGACCGGCAGTTGGCCGGTCCAGCGGTCAACTACCGCTCCACCCCATCACAAGGGCTGCGCGCATCACAGCACCCAACAGTCGTTCGACAGCGTCTCGACAGTATCTGGCCGGTTTATGACGTGACATCGGTTTCAAGACGGATTGCACAGGTTTCCCAATTCAACTTGTTTTCAAACCAAGTTGACGAAAACAGTCTGGACGGGCCGCCGCCCGAGTGCTTGGTTGTCCCCCGAAGGCGACACCCGCGCGGACCGAAGGGAGCGGTACCCGATGACCGAGCAGGTACAGCCGGCGCAGGGCCCGGGGGCGTCCGGACCGGGACCCGACGGAGCGGGATTCACCTATCGGGGAGCGGAGCAGGAACTCATCGTCGTCGCCCGGCCGGAGGCCCGGCTGCGGGCGCGGGCGGACGGCGTACGGTCGGCGGCGGGCGCCGATGTGTCGGCGCTGAACATGTTCCTCGACGACGAACAGCTCGCCCTGGAACCGCTGTTCGGCGGCGAGGAGCGTCTGCAGCAGTCCCCGTCCGCGGGCACGGAGAACGACCTCGCGCTGTTCTACCGGGTGCGCGGCGGGGAGAGCCGCGCGGCGGAGCTGCGCTCGCGGATTGCCGCGCTGCCGGGCATCGACACGGCGTATGTGAAACCGGGCGCCGTGCCCGCCACCCTCCAGGAGAGCGAGGAGAACCGCCGTCTCAAGGAAGGCGCGACCGTCACCCCCGACTTCAGCAGCCGCCAGGGCTATCTGCGGCCGGCGCCCGAGGGCATCGACGCCCACTGGGCCTGGCAGCGGCCCGGCGGGACGGGACAGGGCGTGACGGTGATCGATGTAGAGGGCGCCTGGCAGCTCGGCCACGAGGATCTGGCCGCCAGGCTCGCCGGGGTGGTCGTCAGCACCCCGGTCGACGAACTCGCCTGGCGCAACCACGGCACCGCCGTGATCGGCGTGATCGGCGGCGACCGGGGCCAGTACGGCGTCCAGGGCGCCGTGCCCGACGCGGTGACCGCCGCCGCGTCCTTCCAGGGGGTCGGCACCGCGGCCGCGATCCACGCGGCGGCGGAGCGGCTCGGTCCCGGTGACATCGTGCTGGTCGAACTCCAGCGGCCGGGGCCGCGGTTCGAGTACGCCGAGCGCGACGACCAGCGCGGCTACATCGCCCTGGAGTGGTGGCCGGACGACTTCGCGGCCGTCCGCCACGCCACCGCCAAGGGCGTGCTCGTGGTGGCCGCCGCGGGCAACGGCGCGGAGTCGCTCGACGACGCGGTCTACGAGCGCCGCCCGGACGAGTTCCCGCAGGGGTGGCGCAACCCGTTCAATCCGTCCAACCAGTCCTCCGGTGCCGTCCTGGTCGGCGCGGGCGCTCCGCCGCCCGGCACGCACGGCCGGGATCACGGCCCGGACCGGTCGAGGCTGGCGTTCTCCAACTACGGCTCGCGCGTGGACGCGCAGGGCTGGGGGCGCGAGGTCACGACCACCGGCGGCTTCTGGGACCGGCCCGGCGATCTGCAGGGCGGGCCCGAGGAGATCGCCTGGTACACCGACACGTTCTCGGGGACGTCCGCCGCCGCTCCGGTGGTGGTGGGGGCGCTGGCCGCGCTGCAGGGCATACTCAAGGCGGCCGACCAGAGCCCGATGTCCCCCGAGCGTGCCCGCGCGGTGCTGCGGGCGAGCGGTTCGCCGCAGCAGGACGCGCCGGGCCGGCCGGCCTCGCAGCGGATCGGCGGCCGGCCCGACATCAAGGCGGCGGTCACACATCTGCTGCCTCACGCGGTCGGCTCGGGCCAGGCCGAGAGGTACTGGGACGAACTGCTGCCGTACCCGCGTGAACTCCCGCCGAGGCTCCGGCTCTTCGTGGCCGGCGGCTGGCGGAACCTGAACAACCCGTCCACCGAGATCCGCCAGGCGGTGCACACCGCCTTCGCAGGGGGACGGCCCGACGTCCGGGTGTGGTTCTCGGACGACGAGATCGTCGGCCTGGTGATCACCGGCTGACGAACAGCCCACGAGTGAAACCCATGACAGCAAGGGAAGGTGGCACCCGCATGAGCACCACCCCGCAGATGGGTCAACCGGCACAGCAGTACCCGAGCACCTCGCCGTATCAGCAGCAGTCGTTCGGCGGCATGGGCGGCGGCATGGGCGGCGGCATGGGCGGCGGCTCCCTGGAGCAGCTCCAGCAGCTCGGCCAGCAGCAGCCGTACCAGCAGCTGTTGCAGCAGATGACGCCTCAGCAGGACCAACAGGCTCAGCAGGCCGAGCAGCAGGTGCAGCAGCAGTTGCAGCAGGTCGCGCTTGCCGCCGTACAGCAGCTGGTCCAGCAGGTGCAGGCGCAGGCCCTGGCGTCCGGTGTGGCGAACGGCTTCATCGACATCGTCCACCCGCTCCAGGGGCAGCCGCACCAGATCTTCCTGCGCATCAACAACCAGTTCCGGGTCCTCAACAACCCGAACCCGCAAGTCCACCAGCAGATCCAGCAGGCCTTCGCGTTCGGCCACCAGGTCGTCGGCATCTGGGACACGCAGTCGCCGAACGTCCTGCGCAGCGTGCGGATCCAGCGCCTGTGACAGGCACCTGAAATGACCGAGGGCGCTTCCCCGGTGCGGGGAAGCGCCCTCTTCCTTGTCCTACAGCGCGACGCCGAGCAGCGCGTCCACGGCACGCGACACGACGCCGGGGGCGCCCTCGTCCGTGCCGCCCCGCTCCTCCTGGAGCGCCGCCCAGCGGTCGACCGCGGCGAGCGCGGCCGGGGCGTCGAGGTCGTTCGCGAGGGCCTCGCGGATCTCCTCCACGAGCGCCTCGGCGGGCGGGCCGTCGGGCCGGGACACGGCCGCGCGCCAGCGGCCGACGCGGGCCACGGCGTCCTGGAGCACCTGGTCGGTCCACTCCCAGTCGGCCCGGTAGTGGTGGGCGAGGAGCGCGAGCCGGATGGCTGCCGGGTCGACGCCGTCGCGGCGCAGCGCGGAGACGAAGACCAGGTTGCCCTTGGACTTGGACATCTTCTCGCCGTGCAGGGCGACCATGCCGGCGTGGACGTAGGCCTTGGCCATCGGGAACTCGCCGGTCAGCACCTGGGCGTGCGAGGCGCCCATCTCGTGGTGCGGGAAGGCGAGGTCGGAGCCGCCGCCCTGGACGTCGAAGCCCATGCCGAGGTGGTCGAGGGCGATGGCCACGCACTCGATGTGCCAGCCGGGGCGGCCCCGGCCGAGGGAGGCGCCGTCCCAGCTCGGCTCGCCCGCGCGGGCGGCCATCCACAGCATCGGGTCGAGCGGGTTCTTCTTGCCGGGGCGGTCCGGGTCGCCGCCGCGCTCGGCGGACAGCAGCCGCATGGCGGCCGCGTCGAGGTTCGAGACCTGGCCGAAGTGGGGGTCGGCCTCGACGGAGAAGTAGATGTCGCCTTCGAGTTCGTAGGCGGCGCCCGCGTCCCGCAGCCGTTCGACGAGCGGCACGATGCCGGGTATCGCCTCGACCGCGCCGATGTAGTGCTTCGGGGGCAGCATGCGCAGGGCGGTCATGTCCTCGCGGAAGAGGGAGGTCTCCTTCTCGGCGAGGGCCACCCAGTCGATGCCGTCGCGCTCGGCCCGCTCCAGCAGCGGATCGTCGACGTCGGTGACGTTCTGGACGTAGTGGACCTGCCGCTTGGTGTCGAGCCACACGCGCTGCACGAGGTCGAACGCGTTGTAGGTCGCCGCGTGTCCCAGGTGGGTCGCGTCGTACGGGGTGATGCCGCAGACGTAGAGACGGGCGACGGGACCGGGCTCAAGGGTGATGAGTCCACCGGTCGCGGTGTCGTGGATCCGGAGGTCGCGGCCCTTGCCGGGCAGGGCGGGGACCTCAGAAGCGGGCCAGGCATACATGTCATGAGCGTAACCGGACCGCGGTTCCATATACGAACCGGACCGAGCCGGATGGCCGGGAAGGCGCTCTTGCGCGTCTGCGGCCCTTGTGCCGTCAGACGGGTGGCCAGGGGATCGCGGGCCACTCCCCGCTCGGTTCGGGGTGGATGCCGGAGGTGAGCATCGCCTCGACACGCGCGCGTGTGGCGTCGATCTCCGCCGCGGTGATCAGGGAGGTGAGGGTGGCCGTCAGCGTCCCGTCCGGCCCCAGTGCCTCCTTCAGGCCCTTGAGCGCCTCGACCGCCTCTCCGGTCAGGGCCTCGCCCGCCCAGCCCCACAGCAGGGTGCGCAGTTTGTTCTCGACGTTGAAGGTGACCCCGTGGTCGATGCCGTAGAGCCGCTCCTCGGCGGCGGGCAGCAGATGGCCGCCCTTGCGGTCGGCGTTGTTGATCACGGCGTCCAGGACGGCGAGCCGTCGCAGCCGTTCGTCGTCGGCGTGCACCAGCAGGGCGGTGCGTCCCTCGCCGACCTCGGCGAAACCGATGGCCTTCCAGCCCGCCTCCGGCTCCTCCCGGTCCACCAGCGAGAGCAGCTCGGCGCCGGGCACGACGTCGATCCACAGTTGGCACATGCCCTCGCCGTAGGGCCCGTCGCGCAGCACAGTGGGCGGTACGAGCCCCCAGCCGGTCGTCTCCGACACCGCGTACGCGGCGACCTCGCGCTCGGCGAGGGTGCCGTCGGGGAAGTCCCACAGCGGGCGCTCACCGGCGATCGGCTTGTAGACGCAGGACGCCTCCTGGCCCTCGTGCACGACGGTGCAGAACAGGGCCGCGTTGGAGGCCTCGCGGATACGGCCGCGGACGGTCAGCTCGCCCTCGGTGAGCAGGTCCAGCGGGGTCACGCTCCGCGGCGGTATCCGTTCTGGCGCGGACATACGTGTCCCTCCGGGTCCAGGGGCAGGCTGCACAGCGGGCACGGCGGCCGCCCGGCGTTGACGACGTCCAGGGCGCGCTTGGCGAAGGCCCGGGCCTGCGCGCCGGTGAGCCGGACCCGCAGCATCGGGGGGCCGTTCTCCTCGTCCTGGAGCAGTCGCTCCTCGGCCTCGGCGAGGTCCTCCTCCGAGTCCGCCTCCAGCTCGACCAGCGCCTGCGCCTCGACGATCATGCGCTGTTCCTCGCCGTCCCAGGCGAGCGCCATGGTGCCGACCCGGAACTCCTCCTCGATCGGGGTGTCGAGGGGGGCGGTGTCGGCGACCTCGGTGGGCGCCATGGCCGGCACGGCGGCGCTGCCGCCACTGCGCCGTACGACCTCGTCCAGCAGTTCGTCCATGCGCTCGGCGAGCGCCGCCACCTGTGTCTTCTCCAGGGCCACGCTGGTCACCCGGGAGCCGGCGGAGGCCTGGAGGAAGAACGTACGGCGTCCGGGCAGTCCGACCGTGCCGGCCACGAAACGCTCCGGCGGGTCGTAGAGGAACACCTGACGGGACACGTCCTGTCTCCATGGGAATCGTGATCGGACTCGTGATCGGGGCCGCTACCGCGACCGCTTCACCCTACTGCGCCGGACGATCACGGTGCGCCCGCACCGCCCCCGACCGGGGCGTCGCCGGCCGGCGGTTCCTCGCGCGGCGCCAGCGACGCGAAGTCACCGGTGTCACCGAGGCGGAGGAGAAACGGCCTGAGCCGTGTGTAGCGGATCGCGGTGATGGAACACGGTTCGACGGCGATCCGCTGGAAGAGGTCGAGATGAAGTCCGAGTGCGTCCGCGACAAGGGACTTGATGATGTCGCCGTGCGAGCACATGAGATACACGGCGTCGGCGCCGTGGTCGCGCTCCACGCGCGCGTTCCACTCGCGTACGGCCTCGGCGGCGCGCGTCTGCATCGCCCGCATCGACTCGCCGCCCGGGAAGGCGGCCGCCGACGGATGCGCCTGGACGACCTCCATCAGAGGCTCGTCCTTGAGCTCGGCGAGCTTGCGGCCGGACCAGTCGCCGTAGTGGCACTCCCCGATCCGTTCGTCGGTGTGTGCGTGCAGGCCGGGCCGGGCGTCGAGGAGCGGCCGGATCGTCTCCTCGCAGCGCTGGAGGGGGCTGGTGACGACCTCGGAGATCGGCAGTTCGGCGAGGCGTCCGGGCAGGGCGGCGGCCTGCGCGGCGCCGCGTTCGTCGAGGGCGACGCCGGGCGTCCAGCCGGCGAGCAGCCCCTCGGTGTTGGCGGTGGAACGTCCGTGCCGGACCAGGATCAGCGTGGGCATGGGCCCCAGCGTAGGCGCACGCCGGGGTGCTTCCGGGCGCCTACGGCGGGACAATACGTTCCGTGATCGTCGACTGCGCCATCTACCGCGACGGACGCCGTACGGAGGGGCCCGCCGATCTCTCCGACGCCCTGGACGACTGCCGCAGGTCGGGCAACGCCTTCGTCTGGATCGGCCTGTACGAGCCCACCGAGAAGGAGTTCAACCAGGTCACGGAGGAGTTTGCGCTGCATCCCCTGGCCGTCGAGGACGCCCTCAACGCGCATCAGCGGCCCAAACTGGAGGTCTACGACGACTCGTTGTTCATGGTGCTCAAGCCGGTGGGCTACGAGCCGAGGAGCGACACCGTCTCGGCCGGCGAGGTCATGATCTTCCTCGGGGACTCCTTCGTGGTCACCGTGCGGCACGGCGAGGAGTCTCCCCTCGCAGCCGTGCGGCACCGGCTGGAGGAGGAGCCCGAGATGCTCCGGCACGGTCCCACGGCGGTGCTGTACTCGATCACCGACGCGGCGGTCGACCACTATCTGGAGGTGGCGGGCGAGCTGGGGACCGACCTGGAGGAGCTGGAGGCGGAGGTGTTCTCGCCGACCAGCGGGGGCTCGCGGCACACGGCGTCCCGGATCTACAACTTCAAGCGCCAGATCCTGGAGTTCCGCAGGGCCACCGGTCCGCTCGCCCAGCCCCTGACCCGGCTCGCGGGCGACGGCCTCTTCGGCGTCCGGGTGCCCTTCGTGCACGAGAAGGCGCAGCCCTTCTTCCGGGACGTCAACGACCACCTCACGCGCGTGAACGAGTCGGTGGAGGGGCTGGACCGGCTGGTGTCGGACATCCTCTCGGCGCATCTGGCGCAGATGAGCGTGCGGCAGAACGACGACGTGCGGAAGATCTCCGCGTGGGCGGCCATGGCCGCGGTCCCCACGATGATCGCGGGGGTCTACGGCATGAACTTCGACCACATGCCCGAGCTGCACTGGGTGTGGTCGTATCCGATGCTGATCGCCGGCATGGCCGCCCTGGAGGTCTTGCTGTTCAGGCTGTTCAAGAGCCGGGGTTGGTTGTAGTTACGCGAATTCGGGGGCCGAGGTCGCGGGACCGCCCAGCGCGTCGCGCCGTTCCGGCATCTTCAGGGACACCATCCGCCGCCAGCCCGCGGCCCGCTCCCAGGCGTACACGCCATGGATGCCCGCGGCCAGCACCGCCGACTTCGCGCGCGGCCAGCCGAGGATGCGTCCCATGTGGGCCATGACGGCGAGGCTGACGTCCCGGTAGATCCGGATCTCCGCCAGCGCGCACTCCCGGAGCGTCTGCTGGATCGCGTGGCCGTGCCCGGCGTACGCGAAGCGCAGCAGCTCCTCGTGGCAGTAGGCGAGGTGGTTGTCCTCGTCGTTGGAGATCATCTTCACCGCGCGCCCGATGTCGGGGTGGTCGGCGAAGTGCTTGCGCAGCAGCTCCATCTCCTCCGAGGCGCGCTGCTCGGTGACCCTGCTGTGGGCGAGGTAGGTGACGATGTCCTGCACCGTGAGCCGCTCCTCGCCCTTGAGTTTCTCGTGGGCCAGGCCGATGCCGTGCCGCTCCAGAAGCATCGTGTAGTCGGTCTCGGGCGGGACGGGGACGGGTTCGAGGCCGCGCTTCTTCATCAGGGCGTTGAAGATCCGCCCGTGCTTGTCCTCGTCGGCGCCGTGGCGGGTGATCTTGGGGGCCAGTTCGCGCTCGCCGTCCGGGACGAGCGCGGCGATGCGGGCGTTCTCCCAGCCGCCCTGGGACTCCCCGCTCGCGGCGATGGAGCAGAACAGGGCGAAGGACTCGTCGTTGTCGAGGATCTCCTGGAACAGACTCTTGGCCGAAAGCATCGTGAGCACCTCTCTGCGGGACTCCGCGGGACTCCGCAAAGAACGAGTCAAATGCGGCGCGAGGGGTGCTGCAACAGTTGTGTCGGACAACTCCGCCAAAAGGAGGACGGCCGGGGTCACGACGGGGGCGTAACCACGCGGCCCCGGGCGCGTTGTTCTGCGTGACGGCCGTGGCGGGGAAGACCCCCGAGCCCCCACCACGGCCGCAGAAACTTCCGGCAGGCTCTTATGCGAGTCCGGCGCGCTCCAGGGCCTCGGTGCCGGCGCGCAGCGAGGCGAGGCGCTCGTCCAGGGTGAAGCCCGCGGGGGCGAGGGTGAGGGTGGTGACTCCGGCCGCCGCGTAGGCCTTCATCCGGTCCGCGATCCGGTCGACCGAGCCCAGCAGGGTCGTGGAGTCGATCAGGTCGTGCGGTACGGCGGCCGCGGCGCCCTGCTTGTCGCCGGAGAGGTACTTGTCCTGGATCTCGGCGGCTTCCTTCTCGTAGCCCATGCGCTGGGCGAGCTGGTTGTAGAAGTTCTGCTTGCGGCTGCCCATGCCGCCGACGTACAGGGCGGTGTAGGGGCGGAAGGTGTCGGCGAGGGCCGTCACGTCCTTGTCGTCGCCGAGGGCGAGCGGCACGGTCGGGCAGACGTCGAAGCCGTCGAGCGTCTTGCCGGCCTTCTCGCGGCCCGCGCGCAGGTACTTGATCGCGGTGTCCTCCAGGTGCTCGGCGGAGGGGAAGATCAGCAGCGCGCCGTCGGCGATCTCACCGGTCTGTTCGAGGTTCTTCGGGCCGATGGCGGCGATGTACAGCGGGATGTGCTCGCGGGTGGGGTGCACGGTGAGCTTGATGGGCTTGCCCGGGCCGCCGGGCAGCGGCAGCGTCCAGTGCTCGCCGTCGTGGCTGAGGCGCTCGCGGCTCATCGCCTTGCGGACGATCTCGACGTACTCGCGGGTGCGGGAGAGCGGCTTGTCGAACTTGACGCCGTACCAGCCCTCGGAGACCTGCGGTCCCGAGACGCCGAGGCCGAGGCGGAAGCGGCCGCCGGAGAGCGAGTCGAGGGTGGCGGCGGTCATGGCGGTCATCGCCGGCTGGCGGGCCGGGATCTGGAAGATCGCCGAACCGACGTCGATACGCTCGGTCTTGGCGGCGACCCAGCTGAGCACGGTGGCGGCATCCGAGCCGTAGGCCTCGGCGGCCCAGCAGACGGCGTAGCCGAGGCGGTCGGCCTCCTGGGCGACGGCGAGGTTGTCCCCGTCCATTCCGGCACCCCAGTAGCCGAGGTTGATCCCGAGCTGCATGGCCGATTCCCCTTACTGATCAGTAACGTCCCTGTTGCCGAGACCTTAGCGCGGTGAAGGGCGTGGCGGGGAGGGTGGAGTGCGGCACGGACACTCAAGTCGTTGACGGGAGAACTGGTTATCCACAGGCCCCCACGGGGCAGGTTCTGGCCAGTAATCTCGGCGTCCATGGAGCAGAGGCATCTCGGCCGCACCGGCCTTCGTGTGTCCCGTATCGGACTCGGCACCCTCACCTGGGGCAGGGACACCGACGACCATGACGCCGCGGACCTCTTGAAGACGTTCTGGGAGGCCGGCGGCACCCTCGTCGACACGGCGGACGTGTACGGCGACGGGGAGGCCGAGTATCTGCTCGGACAGCTCATAGAAGGGCTGGTGCCGCGCCGGGACCTGGTCATCTCGACCAAGGCGGGCAGTGTGCCGGACCCGGACCGGCGGTTCGACGGCTCCCGCGGGCATCTGCTCTCCGCCCTGGACGCCTCGCTCGCCCGGCTCGGCACGGACTACGTCGACCTGTGGCACATCCACGCCTTCGACCCGGACACCCCGCTGGAGGAGACCCTCCACGCCCTCGACATCGCGGTCAGCAGCGGCCGCGCGCGGTACGCCGGAGTCTCCAACTTCTGCGGCTGGCAGCTCGCCAAGGCCGCGACCTGGCAGCTGGCCGCGCCGGGCACGCGGACCCGCCTCGCCAGTACGCAGATGGAGTACTCGCTGCTGCAGCGGGGCGTCGAGCGCGAGGTGCTGCCCGCGGCGCTGGACCTCGGCATCGGGCTCCTGCCCTCCTCGCCGCTCGGCCGCGGGGTGCTCACCGCCAAGTACCGGGACGCCACACCGCCCGACTCCCGGGGCGCCTCGGAGCACTTGGCGCCGTTCGTCGCGCCGTACCTCGACGACACGGCGAGCCGGATCGTGGACGCCGTGCGGACCGCGGCGGACGGGCTCGCGGTGACCCCGCTCCAGGTCGCCCTCGCCTGGGTCAGGGACCGGCCGGGCGTCGCCGCGCCCATCGTCGGCGCGCGCAACGCGCAGCAGCTCACGGCGGCATTGTCAGTGGAGGCCCTTAGTCTTCCTGACGAGATCTGCCGGGCGCTCGACGATGTGTCGGCGCCCGTGCACCGCTATCCCGATCACGACTGGAGCACGCTGTGAGCACGGAGCCCGAGACCACCGGGGACGCCGGACCGGGGACGCCTGAGGGCGCGGAGCCCGCGGTGGAAGGTGCCGAGCCCACGTCCGAGGCCGGCGGCGAGGACACGGGCAAGCTGTCCGAGGCCGAGGCCGAGTTGGCGGCGCAGCGGGTCGAGCGGGAGCGGATCGAGCGGCGCAAGGCCGAGAAGGCGGGGCCCGTCGAGGCCGGGGCCAAGCTCAGCGGGACGGCCGCGGATCTGCTGGCGGCCGTACGGGCCGTGGAGAGCGGGGCCAAGCCCGCGGCCACCGTGTTCGCCGAGCCCGAGCCCGCACCCCGGCGGCCGGCCCCGGAGCCGGTGCGGCGGGCGCAGCCCGTGGTGGCCGAGGCCGCTCCGGTGGCGGCCGCGCCCGAGGCCGTGGAGGGCGTACGACTGGTGCTGGCCGAGGGAGGCGCCCCGGCGCCGCTCGCGGCGCAGGTCACGGCCGTGCTCGGGGAGGGCGCGGACGACCGGTTGCGGGCGGATCCCTGGCTGTTGCTGCGGGTCGGCGGGGTACGGCCCGAGCAGGCCGACGGGTTCGCGCGGGCGCTGCTGGGCGCCGAGTGCGGTCCGGACGACGAGCGGCGGGGGCGGGCGCTGACCGTCTGGCTGCTGGAGCAGGCGGCCGTGGCGGGGCATACGGCCCTGGAGATGCCGACGCTCACCGCCGCGCTGGCCCGGCAGGGGGTGCCGGATCCCGATGCCGCCGTGCAGGGCTCCCTGGCGGAGGGGGAGGCGCTGGCCTTCCAGGACGCCCTCGACGAAGAGGCGACGGCCCAGGAGGGCGACGAGGAGGAGCGGCCTGTTCGTGTCCTCGTCGGTCTTGAGCGGTACGCCCTCGCGGAGGAGAGCCTCGCCGACGGTCTGGGCCGGCTGATCAACTCCGTGCCCAAGCAGGACGGTTCGGCGCAGGCGTGGGACGAGGCCGCCGCCGCTGCCGGTGGCTCCGCGGGCGAGCTGATCCGCGCGGTCGCCGGGCACACGCTGGTGCTGCACACCGGCGGCGCGGCCTCGCTCGCCGAGCCGGCGGCACTGCTGCGCGCGGCGCGGGGCTTGGGGCTGCGCGCCTGGGCCGCGGCCCACAGTCCGCTGGGCCGGGGCCGGTTCGCGGCGCTGCTGGAGGAGGGAACAGGCGACGCCACGCCGGCCGAGCGCTCCCCCGCCGAAGGTTCCGGCATCGCCACCGTGGCCGGGCTGCTCTCCGGCGTCGAGGGCCCGGGGCGGGACGCGGACGGGGCGCTGGATCTCGACCTGCTCGTCGTGCTGGACGCGCCCCAGCTGGACATCGAGGCGGGCGCGCTGCTCGCGGAGTCGTTGCCGGACGGTGCTCGGCTGGTGCTGGCCGGTGATCCGGGGGTGCTGTGGTCCGTGGGGCCCGGGCGGGTGTTCGCGGATCTGCTGGCCGCTCGGATCTGTCCGCAGGTCGCCTCCCGGCGGCCGGACCCGGGGCCGCTCGGCGAGCTGGTCTCGGGCATCGGCGTCGGCGAGCTGACCCAGGTCGAGGCGCCCGGCAAGGAGGTCGTGATCGTGCCCGTGCGGGACGCCGGGGAGGCCGTGCACCGGACCGTGCAGCTGGTCGCCGACTCGGTTCCGCGGGCGATCGGCGTCCCGGCCGAGGACACCCAGGTGATCACCCCGGGCCACGGCGGCGCGGCCGGCACCCGCGCGCTGAACGCCGCGCTCAAGGAGCGCCTCAACCCCGGCCCCGGCCGCTTCGGCGGCTTCGACCCCGGTGACCGGATCGCCTACTCCCCCGCGCCCGGACGTACGCTGCCGGGCCGCGTGGTCAAGGCCGACGCCGACGGGCTTCACCTGTCCTGCGCGGGCGAGGACGTCGTCGTACCGAAGGAGCGGGTGGAGCAGTCCGTGCGGCACGGCTGGGCGCTCACCGCGCATCAGGCGGTGGGCGGCCGGTGGCCCGCGGTCGTGGTCGTGCTGCCCGGTGATGCGGCCGGGGCACTCAGCAGACCCTGGGTGTACACGGCGTTCGGCCGGGCCGAGCGGCATCTGTCCGTCGTGCACGGCGTGGAGCAGGCCCTGCCCCGGGCCGTGGCGGAGGTCCCGGCGAAGCCCCGGACGACCCGGCTGCCGGCGCTCCTGGCGCCGCAGGTGCCGGCGGAGGGCCAGTAGCGGCACGCACAGAGGGCGGCAACCCGCTCCGGGGCGCCGCCCTCCCTGCCGTACGGACTCGGCTCAGCGTTCCGCGTCCAGCGGCTCCAGGTCCTCGTCGTCCTCCAGCTCCGCGTCGAGGTCGTCGTCCGGCCCGTCGTCGGCATCCTCGACGTCGAGCTCGTCGTCGAACACCGCGCTGACGTCGAAGCGGCAGACCACCCGCTGCGGATCGATCTGCTCGAACGGCGCCTCCAGCCAGTCGCCGGGGTCGGCCGGCTCGTCGGCGGCGGTCACCCACAGCGTGGAGTCGCCCTCCTCCAGGCCGAACTCCTTGTGCCGGGAGGCGATCTCGTCCGGTTCGAACTCGCCGAACAGAATGCCCAGCGCCCCGTGGACGGAGCCGGAGGCCTCCCCGTCCGTGCCCTCGTCGTAGTCCGCCGCCTCGACCCGCTGCGCCTGCGCCAGCAGCCGCTGCGGCTCCACCACGGCGTAGTCGCGGCGGATCAGCACGCTCAGCGCGTTCGGCTCCTCGGGGCCGGTGTACGGCGGCAGGCCGTCCTCGGTACCGGGGATCTCGAAGGGCGTGACCTCGTCGTAGCGGTCGTAGAGCAGCTCGTCGTACGCCTCGGCGGCCGTGGCCAGCTGGTTGAACGCCTCGTAGACGGCCGGGTCGTCCTCACCCGACCTGCGTTCGACCGCGGCGAGATGGCGGTCGAGCGCGGTCTTGACCGCCTCGGCGGCGGCGCGTACCTCGGCAGCGGTGGGCTGCGCAGCATCAGACATAGTGCAGACGCTATCCGTACCGGGCCCCAGCCCGCACAATAGATGCGATGCCGGAATACGAATTTGTCGACGTGTACGTACCGCGCGGGGTCTCCCGCAAGGACGCCACCCGACTGCTGACGGACCATGCCGAGTACGGACACTGGGAGTTGGACCGCCTGAGCCTGCTGCGCGACGGAAGCCGCAAGGTGCGGCTGCGCCGGAGGATCATCCGCCAGGTGCGCGCCACGTGGTGAGAGCGGACGGAGACGGAGCGGGCCCCGCCGAGACGGCGGGGCCCGCTCCGTTGTGCGCGGCATCTCAGGCCGAGGCCCGCGCCTTGCGGTAGAGCAGCGCGCCCGCCAGCAGCGCGCCCGCGCCCATGGGGAGGGCGAGGCCCAGCGGCAGCTCACTGCCGGTGGCGGCGAGCTGGGCGAGGCCCTCGGGCTCGGTGACCGACCGGCCTCCCGGCCGGTCGGCCCGCGCGGTGCCGTCGGGCGTCACCTCACCCGGGGTGGACGGGGTTGCGGAGCGGGGCGGTCCATCCGGATCGTCGCGATCACCTGGGTTGTTCGGATTGCCGGGTTGGTTCCCGGGGTTGCCGGGGTTCTCCGGGCCCCCTGGATTCCCCGGATTCCCCGGATTGCCCGGGTTCTCCGGCCCTCCCGGATTCCCCGGCTGCTCCGGCGATCCCGGAGGGTTCTCGTACCCACCGCCGCCGGATCCGCCGTTCTCACAGTCATTGCCCGTGGTGCCGTTGCCGACCCCGATGACATTGACGCTGTTGCCGCAGACGTTGACCGGCGCGTGGACCGGCACCTCGACATGGTTGCCGGATGCCACGCCGGGCGAATGGGAGGCGTGACCGCCGGAGTGCGCGCCCCCGGATTCGCCCCCCTCATTGACGCAGGTGTTGCCGACCGCCGGGTTCAGGATCCCGACGACGTTGACCGTGTTTCCGCAGGCGTTGACCGGTGCGTGCACCGGCGCCTGGACCGTGTTGCCCGACAGCACTCCGGGCGAGTGCGAGGCGGAGCCGCTCGCGCCCGAATCGGCCTGGGCGGTCCCTCCCGCGGCGGCGAGCACACCGGTCGCGGCCGCCACGGTCATCAGGCCCTTGCGGGTGACCTGTCGCATTGCTGAATTCCCTGCCTTCCCCCTCAAGACCGAACACGAAAAGACCGGTCGGTCCCGGAGCGCATGGCACGCACTCCGGGACCGACGGCGTCGTACGAAACCTCAGAAAGGCAACGTCACTTGTTCACGCAGGTGTTGCCGAAGGCGGGGTTCAGCAGCCCGATCACGGAGATCGTGTTGCCGCACACGTTCACCGGGGCGTGCACGGGAACCTGGACCACGTTGCCGGACAGGACACCCGGGGAGTGCACGGCGGCACCCTGGGCACCGGCATCGGCGACGGCCATACCCGCACCCGCGAGAACGAGACCACCGGTGGCAGCCGCAGCGGCGACGACCTTCTTGATCATTATTCCTCCTTGTTGGCAATGCGATCCCAAGTAGCGGATCGCATGATCTGTAACGAGGAGGAAGTAATGGAGCTACGAGCTTATGGTCGCATTCACTCTTCTCAGTCAATTCCGCACGGGCGCACGATTGTTGAAGTTTCGTTTCAGTGGGCCAATTCGGGGCGGGTCCTACGACGCGTCGAGGAACCGGTCGAGCACCCGCACGCCGAACTTGAGTCCCTCCACGGGCACCCGCTCGTCGACCCCGTGGAACATCCCCGCGAAGTCCAGCTCCGGCGGCAGCTGGAGCGGCGCGAAGCCGAAGCAGCGGATGCCGAGATCGTCGAAGGACTTGGCGTCGGTGCCGCCGGAGAGCATGTACGGCACGGCCCGCGCGATGGGGTCCTCGGCGCTCAGGGCGCCCTGCATGGCGTCGACGAGCCGGCCGTCGAAGTCGGTCTCCAGGGCCTTGTCGGCGTGCACGTCCTCCCGCTTCACCCGCGGGCCGAGGATGCGGTCGAGGTCGGCCAGGAACTCCTCCTCGTGACCCGGCAGGAAGCGCCCGTCGACGTGCGCGGTGGCCTGGCCGGGGATGACGTTGACCTTGTAGCCGGCGCCGAGCATGGTGGGCGCCGCCGAGTTCTTGAGGGTCGCGCCGACCATCTTGGCGATGCCGCCGAGCTTGGCGAGGGTCTCGTCCATGTTCTCGGGGTCGAGTTCGGTGCCGAGCGCGTCGGACAGCTCGTCGAGGAAGGACCGTACGGTCTTGGTGATCCGGACCGGCCACTTGTGCCGCCCGAGCCGCCCGACCGCCTCGCACAGCTCGGTGATGGCGTTGTCGTCGTTGGTCATCGAGCCGTGGCCCGCCGTGCCGTCGACGGTGAGCCGCATCCAGTGCATGCCCTTCTGGGCGGTCTCCACCAGGTACAGCCGCAGCTTCTCGTTGACGGTGAAGGAGAACCCGCCGACCTCGCCGATCGCCTCGGTGACCCCCTCGAAGAGGTCCGGGTGCTTCTGGACCAGGTACTTGGCGCCGTAGGTGCCGCCCGCCTCCTCGTCGGCGAGGAACGCGAGCACGATGTCGCGCGGCGGCTTTCGGCCGCTGCGCAGCCGGTCGCGCACGACGGCCAGCGTCATCGCGTCCATGTCCTTCATGTCGACGGCGCCGCGGCCCCACACGCAGCCGTCCGCGATCTCGCCGGAGAAGGGGTGGTGGGTCCAGTCGGCGGCGTTGGCCGGTACGACGTCGGTGTGGCCGTGGATGAGGAGCGCGGGCCGCGAGGGGTCCTCGCCCTCGATCCGGGCGACCGTGGAGGCGCGTCCCTTGTGCGACTCGATGATCCGCGGTTCCAGGCCCACCTCGGCGAGCTTCTCGGCCACGTACTCGGCGGCCTTGCGCTCGCCCGGGCCCGAGTGGTCGCCGTAGTTGCTGGTGTCGATCTGGATCAGCTCGCGGCAGAGGTCCACAACCTCGTCCTCGCCGGTGACGCTCCTGGCCGTGTCCGTCCCGCTCACGCTGGTTCCTCCCGCTGTCACTGCTGGTGGTCCTCTTCATCCTCCTCCTGTGACGGGCCGTGGCCCAAGAGCGCCCCCGCCCGTCACACGCCGTTCACGCCGGGACGGGGGGTGATCGGCCACCCTCGGAAGCCTGGTAATGTTTCCTTCGTCGCCGCGGGGGAAACCCCGCACGACAGACACCTTGTCCGGGTGGCGGAATGGCAGACGCGCTAGCTTGAGGTGCTAGTGCCCTTTATCGGGCGTGGGGGTTCAAGTCCCCCCTCGGACACCAGCTGATACAGCAGTCGAGTGCCGGCCGGGAGCGATCCCGACCGGCACTTCGCGTTTCCCACGGACTCCTCCCGGTCGTGCGCACCGGGGCACGCGCGCGTGCACGGCGAGTCAACTCGGCCCCGGCAGACGGGCCTACGGTGCCGGAGCCCGGCACACCGCCGCCCTCGCCTCCAAGGAGTACGACCATGTCATCGCCCGACTCCGCGGCCTCCTACGCCCGCGATCTGGCCCAGATCGAGCGGGCCAACGCCTCCGGCCGCACCCCCGCCGTGTTCGTGCACGGCCTGTGGCTGCTGCCCACCAGTTGGGACCGGTGGGCAGCCGTCTTCGAGGAGGCCGGGTTCGCGCCGGTCACGCCCGGCTGGCCCGACGACCCGGCGACCGTCGAGGAGGCGCAGGCGCATCCCGAGGTGTTCGCCGGCAAGAGCGTCGGGCAGGTGGCACAGCACTTCTGCGATCTGATCGGGAAGCTGGAGCGCAAGCCGGTCGTCGTCGGACACTCCTTCGGCGGTCTGATCACCCAGATCATCGCCGGGCGTGCGCTGTCCCAGGCGTCGGTGGCCATCGACCCGGCGCCGTTCCGCGGAGTGCTGCCGCTGCCGCTGTCCTCGCTGCGCGCGGCGCGGCCGGTGCTCGGCAACCCCGCCAACTTCCACCGTGCGGTGCCGCTGACGTTCGAGCAGTTCCGCTACTCCTTCGCCAACGCGGTGAGCGAGGAGGAGGCGCGCGAGCTGTACGACACCTTCGCGGTGCCGACGCCGGGCGAGCCGCTGTTCCAGGCGGCCGCTGCCAACCTCAACCCGTGGACCGAGGTGAAGGTCGACACCACCGCGGAGGGCCGGGGGCCGCTGCTGATCATCTCGGGCGAGAAGGACAACACCGTCCCGTGGGCCATCGCCAACGCCTCGTACAAGAAGCAGTTGCACAACGAGCACGCGGTGACGGAGATCGTCGAGATGCCGGGCCGCGGTCATGCGCTGACCATCGATCACGGCTGGCGTGAAGTCGCGGACACCGCGCTGACGTTCATCAAGCGTTCTGCCCGGTAGACACGCACCGGAGTCGACCTGGCGCTCTGTGTGGGGCATCTCTCCCGCCTCCGCAAAACGCCAGGTCACCGCCGTGCCCATGTCACCCGGACGGTCCGGAAGATCGGTCCCGGGTGGCAGTCCGAAGGGGTCGGACCTAGCGTCGTACTAAAATTTCCGGCTTGTTACGGAGCTGGACCGGACAACCCCAGGCAACCCTGCGGGCCCGCCGGCGCCCCGGAGGCTTCCGGGATCGAGACGCGAGGACCCGATGGCAGCCATACACGAGAGCAGCGCTCTCGGTCTGCTCGACGACGAGATCCGCGAGCGGTTCGGTGACAAGGCACGATTCTCCGGAGGCCCGGCGGCCTCTCCACGCACCCTCGTCGACATCCTCGACGCCTCCGTCCGGTCGTACCCGGACGAGCTCGCTCTGGACGACGGGACGACCCGGCTGACCTACCGTGCGCTGGCCGTCGAGGTGGCGCGGGTACGGCGGCTGCTCGCCGACGCCGGGGTGGGCCTCGGCGACCGGGTGGGCGTGCGGGTGCCGTCCGGGACCAATGATCTGTACGTCGCCATCCTGGCCGTCCTCGCGGCCGGTGCCGCCTATGTGCCGGTCGACGCGGAGGACCCGGACGAGCGGGCCGAGTTGGTGTTCGGCGAGGCGGATGTCCGGGCCGTGATCGGGGCCGGTCACGAGATCACCGCCCACGGGAGGTCCGAGGCCCCCGCGGGGCGGCCGGGTGTCGAGCACGACGCCTGGATCATCTTCACCTCCGGTTCGACCGGCAAGCCCAAGGGCGTGGCCGTCACGCACGAGAACGCCGCCGCGTTCGTGGACGCCGAGGCCGCGCTGTTCCTCACCGAGGACCCGATCGGGCCGGGTGACCGGGTCATGGCGGGTCTGTCGGTCGCCTTCGACGCGTCCTGCGAGGAGATGTGGCTGGCCTGGCGCTACGGGGCCTGTCTGGTGCCCGTGCCCCGGTCGCAGGTCAGGAGCGGCGCCGATCTCGGGCCGTGGCTGGTCGAGCAGGAGATCACCGTCGTCTCCACGGTGCCCACGCTGGCCTCGCTCTGGGAGCCGGACACCCTCAACGAGGTACGGCTGCTGATCTTCGGTGGTGAGGCCTGCCCGCCCGAGCTGGCGCAGCGTCTTGTGACCGAGGGGCGCGAGGTCTGGAACACCTACGGGCCGACGGAGGCGACCGTCGTGGCCTGTGCGTCGCTGATGTCCGGCGAGGAGCCGATCCGGATCGGGCTGCCGTTGAACGGCTGGGAGCTGGCCGTCGTCGACGACGCCGGGGAGCCGGTGCCGATGGGCGGCAGCGGTCAGCTGGTGATCGGCGGGGTCGGGCTCGCCCGGTATCTGGACGCCGAGAAGGATGCGGAGAAGTACGCGCCGCTTCAGTCCCTGGGCTGGGACCGGGCGTACCGCAGTGGTGACCTGGTCAAGGCGGAGCGGGAGGGGCTGATCTTCCTCGGGCGGGCCGATGAGCAGATCAAGCTGGGCGGGCGGCGGATCGAGCTGGGCGAGGTGGACGCGGCGCTCCAGGCGCTGCCCGGGGCCGCCGGCGCCGCTGCCGCCGTACGCACCGCCCGCAGTGGCAACCAGCTCCTCGTCGGGTACGTCGTCACGCAGGACGGCTGGGACCACGCCGCCGCCGTCGAGAAGCTGCGCGCCGAGCTGCCCGCCGCGCTGGTGCCCCTGCTGGCACCGGTCGGGGACCTGCCGACGCGGACGAGCGGCAAGGTGGACCGCAATGCCCTGCCGTGGCCGCTGCAGAACCTCGAAACGCCCGAGGCGGAGCAGCTCTACGGCACCGAGGCGTGGCTCGCCGAGCAGTGGACGGAAGTCCTCGGCATCCCGGTGACGAGCGCGCGCGACGACTTCTTCGCGATCGGCGGCAGCAGCCTGGCCGCCGCCCAGCTCACCACCAAGCTGCGCACCCGCTACCCGAGCGCGGCCGTCCTCGACATCTACCAGCAGCCGACACTGCGGAAGCTGGCCCGGCACCTGGAGGAGTCCGCGCAGGACGACGGCTCCCGGCGGACGATCACCCCGGTGCCGAAGCGTGCGCAGGCGGTCCAGCTCCTTGTGCTGCTGCCCCTCTTCACGCTGCTCGGGCTGCGCTGGATGGTGCCGCTGGCCGCGCTGGGCAATGTCCTGACCGCGTACTCCTGGCTGCCGACCGCCCCCTGGTGGCTGGTCGTGGCCGGTGGGCTGGTGCTCTTCAGCCCGCCGGGGCGGCTCGGGATCGCCGCGGGCGGGGCCCGGCTGCTGCTGCGGGGCGTGCAGCCAGGGCGGTACCGGCGCGGTGGCAGCGTCCATCTGCGGCTGTGGACCGCCGAGCGGCTCGCGGAGTTCAGCGGGGCGACCTCGCTGACCGGGTCCTGGCTGGAGCGGTACGCCCGTGCGCTGGGCGCCAAGGTCGGCCAGGACGTCGATCTGCACTCGCTGCCGCCGGTCACCGGCATGCTGAAGCTCGGCCGGGGCGCGGCCGTCGAGTCCGAGGTGGATCTGTCCGGGTACTGGCTGGACGGCGACCGGCTGGAGATCGGCCCGGTCAAGGTGGGCGCCCATGCCGTCGTCGGCACGCGCAGCCTGCTCTTCCCGGGCGCTCGGGTCGGCAAGCGGGCCGAGGTGGCGCCGGGCTCCGCGGTGACCGGGCAGATCCCGACCGGTCAGCGCTGGGCGGGCGCGCCCGCGGTGAAGCTGGGCAAGGCCAAGCGGAACTGGCCCAAGGACCGGCCGCGCCGGGGCGCCTTCTGGCGGGGCCTGTACGGCGTGAGCGGTCTGGCGCTGAGCGCGCTTCCGGTGGTGTCCGGCGCCGCGGCGCTGGCCGTGGCGTACCCGTTCGTCGACGCGGACGCGCCCCTCACGGGTGCCGCGCTCGCGCTGGTCCCGGCGACGCTGGCCTTCGGGCTGATGTACGCGCTGCTGATCCTGGTCCCCGTACGGCTGCTGGGCCTGGGGCTGAGCGAGGGCACGTACGCCACGCACAGCCGGGTCGGCTGGCAGGCCTGGACGGTCACGCAGCTCATGGACCGCTCTCGGGAGACGCTGTTCCCGCTGTACGCCGGTCTGGTCACGCCGGTGTGGCTGCGGCTGCTCGGGATGCGGATCGGCAAGGGCGCCGAGGTGTCCACCGTGCTGGCGCTGCCGAGCCTCACCACGGTCGGCGAGGGCGCCTTCCTGGCCGACGACACGCTGACCGCTCCGTACGAGCTGGGCGGCGGCTGGGTGCGGATCGGGCGGGCGGAGATCGGGCGGCGGGCGTTCCTCGGCAACTCGGGGATGACGGCGCCGGGGCGGAGCGTGCCGGACGACGGTCTGGTCGGGGTGCTGTCGGCGACGCCGAAGAAGGCCAAGAAGGGCACCTCGTACCTGGGGCTGCCGCCGGTGAAGCTGCCGCGCAGCGCGAGCGACGGCGACCAGAGCCGGACGTACGACCCGCCGGCGCGGCTGCTGTGGGCGCGCGGTGTGGTGGAGCTGTGCCGGATCGTGCCGGTGTTCTGCTCGGCGGCGCTGGCCGTGCTGACGGTGGCGGCGCTGTGCGCGCTGTGCGCGCTGGGCGGCTGGGCCTGGCTGCTGGGCGGCGTCGTGCTGCTGGCGGCGGGCGGGGTCGCGGGGCTGGTCTCGATCCTCGCCAAGTGGGCACTCGTCGGGCGGCACCGCAGCGGGGAGCATCCGCTGTGGAGCGGCTTCGTGTGGCGCAACGAGCTGGCCGACACCTTCGTGGAGGTGCTGGCCGTGCCGTGGCTGGCCGGTTCCGTGCCGGGTACGCCGTTGATGACGGCGTGGCTGCGCGGGCTCGGCGCGCGGATCGGCAAGGGCGTGTGGGTGGAGAGCTACTGGCTTCCGGAGACGGATCTGGTGACCCTTGAGGACGCGGCGACGGTGAACCGGGGCTGTGTGCTCCAGACGCACCTCTTCCACGACCGGATCTTGCGGACGGATACTGTGGTCCTCCGTGAGGGCGCGACGCTGGGTCCTGGCGGAATCGTCCTGCCCGGCAGCACGGTCGGGGCCCGCACCACGCTGGGTCCCGCGTCGCTGGTGATGGCCGCGGAGTCCGTTCCCGACGACACGCGCTGGCTGGGCAACCCGATCGAGGCATGGCGGCGGTAGGCGCGGCCCGTGCGACGTCGGGGGGCGAGGCACGTCGTACGAGCACAGCGCAGGGAGCAGACGCAGCAGTGGCAGTTCAGCAGTCCGTGGGTGCGGATCCGTACTTCCCCGACCACGGCGATCCCCGGTACCGGGTGCACCGGTACGAACTCGCGCTGGACTACCGCCCGGGCCCCAACCGGCTGTCGGGGACGGCCCGGATCAACGCCATCGCGGGCCGCTCCCCGCTCGCCGAGTTCCAGCTGAACCTGGCCGACTTCAAGGTCGGCCGGGTCCGTCTGGACGGACGGCAGCCGCACTACACGCACCGCGGCGGGCGGCTGCGGGTGAAGCCGGCCAAGGCGATCCGGCCCGGTGCCGCCTTCACCGTCGAGGTGCACTGGTCGGGCAACCCCAAGCCGGTGAACAGCCCCTGGGGCGGGCTCGGCTGGGAGGAGCTGGAGGACGGGGCGCTGGTGGCGAGCCAGCCGATCGGGGCGCCGTCCTGGTACCCGTGCAACGACCGCCCGGCCGACAAGGCGTCGTACCAGATCTCCATCACGACGCCCTCGGCGTACTCGGTGGTCGCGGGCGGTCGGCTGCTCACGCGTACGACGAAGGCGTCGACGACGACCTGGGTGTACGAGCAGTCCGCGCCCACGTCCAGCTATCTGGTCGGTCTGTCGATCGGCAAGTACCAGACGCTGCTGCTGGGTGACCCGGGACCGGGGGGTGTGCCGCAGCACGGGCACATCCCGGCGCATCTACTGCCCCAGTTCTCAAGGGACTTCGCGCGCCAGCCGCAGATGATGGAGCTGTTCCAGGAGCTGTTCGGGCCCTACCCGTTCGACGAGTACGCGGTCGTGGTGACCGAGGAGGAACTCGATGTGCCCGTCGAGGCACAGGGGTTGTCGCTGTTCGGCGCCAACCATGTGGACGGCGCGCGGGGTTCGGAGCGGCTGGTCGCGCACGAGCTGGCCCACCAGTGGTTCGGCAACAGTGTCTCGATCGCCGACTGGCGGCACATCTGGCTGAACGAGGGGCTCGCGAAGTACGCCGAGTGGCTGTGGTCGGAGCGCTCGGGCGGGCGTACGGCGCAGCAACTCGCCGCAGCCGCACACCGGTTGCTCGCCTCGCAGCCGCAGGATCTGAAGCTGGCCGACCCCGGCCGCAAGCTGATGTTCGACGACCGTCTCTACGAGCGCGGCGGACTGACCGTGCACGCGCTGCGCTGCGCGATGGGCGACGACGCCTTCTTCCGTATGCTGCGCGGCTGGACTGCGCTGCACCGGGGCGGTGCGGTGAGCACGACGACGTTCACGGCACACGCGGCCCGGTACGCGAGCGAGCCGCTGGAGGAGCTGTTCGACGCATGGGTGTACGGCACGGCGCTGCCGCCGCTGCCGAGCCCGGTGACGGCGTTGCCGGTGAAGCCGCCGTATCCGCCGAGCACGGGAGCGTCGGCATGAGTGCCTGCCCTTGTGGCCTGTCCGAGCCGTACGAGAAGTGCTGCGGCCGCTATAACTCGGGTGCCGCCGCGGCCCCGACCGCCGAGGCGCTGATGCGGTCCCGGTACAGCGCCTTCGTGAAGGGCAACGTGCCGTATCTGCTGCGTACTTGGCATCCGCGGACCAGGCCCGAGCGGCTCGATCTCGATCCGGGGATGAAGTGGACGGGTCTGGACATCCTCGCCGCGACCGACGGATCGGCTTTCCACTCCACCGGAACCGTGACCTTCAGGGCGTCCTTCCGGGGCGGTTCGCTGCATGAGCGGAGCCGGTTCGAGCGGGTGGAGGGGGCCTGGGTGTACGTGGACGGGGAGTTCCTCGACTACC
>NZ_JACMSF010000169.1 GCF_014257025.1 Streptomyces cupreus | reverse complement strand
CTAGTGTCCTGCGCCAGAGATCCGTCGGCAGAAGCGGGCGAGGGAGTCGAGGATCTCTTCGGCTGTCTTGGTCCAGATGAACGGCTTGGGGTCTTCGTTCCAGTCCTTGACCCAGGCCCGGATATCGGCTTCCAGGGCCTGGATGTTCTTGTGTGCGCCGCGGCGGATCATCTGGTGGGCCAGGTAGCCGAACCACCGCTCGACCTGGTTGATCCAGGAGGAGCCGGTCGGGGTGAAGTGCAGCTCGAACCGCGGGTGTTTGACCAGCCAGGCCTTGATCGCGGGAGTCTTGTGGGTGCCGTAGTTGTCCACGATCAAGTGGATCTGCAGGTGCGCGGGCACCTCCTTGTCGATCCGGATCAGGAACTTCTTGAACTCCGCGGCCCGGTGCCGGCGGTGCAGGGCCGTGATGACCTCGCCGGTGGCGACATCGAACGCGGCGAACAAGGTGGTCAGGCCGTTGCGCACGTAGTCGTGGGTACGCCGCTCGGGCATGCCCGGCATCATCGGCAGCACGGGCTGGGACCGGTCCAGCGCCTGGATCTGCGACTTCTCGTCCACCGAGAGCACCACCGCCCCCTCGGGCGGATTGAAGTACAGCCCCACGACGTCGTAGACCTTCTCCACGAACAACGGATCCGTCGACAGCTTGAAGGTGTCCGCCAGATGCGGCTTGAGCTGGAACTGCCGCCAGATGCGGCCGACTGTGGACTTCGACAGACCACTGTGTTGCGCCATCGATTTCCTGGACCAGTGGGTGGCGTTCTTCGGCAGCTGCTCCAGCGTGGTGACCACCACCGCCTCCACCTGATCGACGCTGATGGTGGGCGGCCGGCCCGGCCTGGGCTCGTCGACCAGCCCGTCCAGCCTCTCGGCGAGAAAACGCCGCCGCCACTTGCGCACCGTGTCCGCGGCCACCCGCAGATCCCGGGCGACCGCGACGATCGGCGGCACCTCCGGCCCCGCACACGCCAGCACAATCCGCGCCCGCAAGGCCAGCGCCTGGGCCGATGTCGCCCGACGCGTCCACCGCTCCAACTCCGCCCGCTCCTCCGCGGACAGCAGCAACGGCTCCAGCTTCGGGCCCCGACGAGGAACTGACGCACCAGCAGTAGAAGTCACACACCAACTAACGATCAACTACTGGCGCAGGACACTAG
>NZ_JACMSF010000168.1 GCF_014257025.1 Streptomyces cupreus | reverse complement strand
GTCGGCTTCAGCGTCTCGGCGATGACGTCCGCGACCTCGGTGAAGTCCTCGGCGGTGAAGCCGCGGGTGGCCAGGGCGGGCGTGCCGATGCGCAGACCGGACGTGACCATCGGCGGGCGCGGGTCGTTCGGGACGGCGTTGCGGTTGACCGTGATACCGACCTCGTGGAGACGGTCCTCGGCCTGCTGGCCGTCCAGCTCGGACTCGCGCAGGTCCACCAGGATCAGGTGGACGTCGGTGCCGCCGGACAGGACGTTCACCCCGGCCTCGCGGGCGTCGGCGGCCGTCAGCCGCTCGGCAAGGATGCGCGCACCCTCCACCGTACGCCGCTGGCGCTCCTTGAAGTCCTCCGAGGCGGCGACCTTGAAGGAGACCGCCTTGGCCGCGATCACATGCTCCAGCGGCCCGCCCTGGAAGCCAGGGAAGACCGAGGAGTTCAGCTTCTTCGCGAAGTCCTTCCTGGCGAGGATGATGCCGCCGCGCGGACCGCCGAGGGTCTTGTGCGTCGTGGACGTCACCACGTCGGCGTACTCCACCGGGTTCGGGTGCAGCCCCGCCGCGACCAGACCGGCGAAGTGGGCCATGTCGACCCACAGGTACGCCTCGACCTCGTCGGCGATCCGGCGGAACTCCGCGAAGTCCAGCTGCCGCGGGTACGCCGACCAGCCGGCGATGATCACCTTGGGGCGGTGCTCCTTGGCGAGCCGCTCGACCTCGGCCATGTCGACGAGACCGGAGTCGTCCACGTGGTACGCGACCACGTTGAACTGCTTGCCGGAGAAGTTCAGCCGCATCCCGTGGGTCAGATGGCCGCCGTGGGCCAGGTCCAGCCCCAGGATGGTGTCGCCGGGCTGGGCCAGCGCGAACAGCGCGGCCTGGTTGGCCGAGGCACCGGAGTGCGGCTGGACGTTGGCGTACTCGGCGCCGAACAGTTCCTTGACCCGGTCGATGGCGATCTGCTCGGCGACATCGACGTGCTCGCAGCCGCCGTAGTAGCGACGGCCCGGGTAGCCCTCGGCGTACTTGTTGGTGAGGACCGAGCCCTGGGCCTCCATGACCGCGACCGGCGCGAAGTTCTCGGAGGCGATCATCTCCAGGGTGGACTGCTGGCGGTTGAGCTCGGCGTCGACCGCGGCGGCGACGTCCGGGTCGAGCTCGTGCAGGGGC
>NZ_JACMSF010000167.1 GCF_014257025.1 Streptomyces cupreus | reverse complement strand
TACTCAGGTTGAATCGGCGATGTCCGGGCTGTGGTGACGGGTTGTGATCCCTGCGGTACGACGTCCTCATGCGGTACGCGCAACGGGGCGGGCTGAGGCCTGTCGAGCAGGTGAAGCGGGAGGCCGTGCGGCTGGAGGCCGCCAAACGGTTCGAAGCCGGGGCCGGTACGGCCCAGGTGGCGGCGGAGTTACGGGTGACGGACCGGTCGGTGCGCCGGTGGCGGGCGGCCTGGCGGCACGGTGGTGCCGGAGCGTTGGCGTCGGCGGGCCCGATGGCGGTGGAACGGCTGTCTCCGCAGCAGTGGCAGCGGCTGGAGGCGGAGTTGAAGCGGGGGCCGCTGGCGCACGGCTTCGACGACGAGGAGCAGGGCTGGACGCTGAAGCGGGTGAAGCTGCTGATCGGCCGGTTGTTCCATGTCGGCTACACCGTTCAGGGCGTGTGGCGGCTGCTGCGGCGGCACGGCTGGAGTTGCCAGGTGCCGGTGCGGCGTGCGTTGGAGCGGGACGAGGAGGCGATCGAGGTGTGGAAGGCCGAGGTGTGGCCGCGGGTAAAAGTACCGCGCACGACCTGGGCGCCCACATCTGCTTCGCGGACGAAAGCGGCCAGTCGCTGATTCCGCCGCGTGGGCGCACCTGGGCGCCACGCGGGGCCAGACCTGTCGTGCGGGTGGCGGGCCGGCGCGGCGGCCGGGTCAACGTCGCCGGCGTGGTGTGCTTCAAGTCCGGCCACCGGCCGCGGATGTTCTTCAAGCTGCACGTCCACCACGGCCGCAAGGGCGAACTGAAGACCTTCGCCTGGAGCGACTACCGGGACTTCATCCGCATGGTGCACCTGCAGCTCGGCACCCCCGTGGTGTGGGTCTGGGACAACCTGAGTGTGCACCTGCAGCAAGAGCTCTTCGACTTCGAGGCGGAGCACAAGGACTGGCTGGTCATCTTCCACCTGCCGCCATACGCGCCGGAGATCAATCCGCAGGAAGGGATCTGGAGCCTGCTCAAGCGGGCCCTGGCCGATTTCGCCGCGGCCGACCTCACGCATCTGACCCGCGTCATCAAACGGAAGCTGCAGAAGATCCAGTACCGGCCACACCTGATCACCGGCTGCCTGCCAACCACCGGTCTGGACCTCACGGGCCTGGTCGAGACACCGGACATCGCCGATTCAACCTGAGTAA
>NZ_JACMSF010000166.1 GCF_014257025.1 Streptomyces cupreus | reverse complement strand
CCCAGCCAGTGCTGGACCAGGAAGGTGCCGTGGAAGCCGATGAACAGCGTCCAGAAGGTGATCTTGCCGAGGCGCTCGTCGAGCATCTTGCCGGTGAACTTCGGCCACCAGAAGTGGAAGCCGGAGAACATCGCGAAGACGACGGTGCCGAACACCACGTAGTGGAAGTGCGCCACCACGAAGTACGAGTCCGAGACGTGGAAGTCCATCGGCGGCGAGGCCAGGATGACACCGGTCAGACCACCGAAGGTGAAGGTGATCAGGAAGCCGGTGGCCCACAGCATCGGGGTCTCGAAACTCAGTGACCCCTTCCACATGGTGCCGATCCAGTTGAAGAACTTCACGCCTGTTGGCACGGCGATCAGGAACGTCATGAAGGAGAAGAACGGCAGCAGCACACCGCCGGTGACGTACATGTGGTGCGCCCACACCGTCACGGACAGACCCGCGATCGAGATCGTCGCCGCGATCAGGCCCATGTAGCCGAACATCGGCTTACGGGAGAAGACCGGGATGACCTCGGAGATGATGCCGAAGAACGGCAGGGCGATGATGTACACCTCTGGATGGCCGAAGAACCAGAAGAGGTGCTGCCACAGCAGGGCGCCGCCGTTGGCGGAGTCGAAGATGTGGGCGCCGAACTTGCGGTCCACCTCCAGCGCGAACAGCGCGGCCGCCAGCACCGGGAAGGCGAGCAGGACCAGCACACCGGTCAGCAGCACGTTCCAGGTGAAGATCGGCATGCGGAACATCGTCATGCCCGGAGCGCGCATGCAGATGATCGTGGTGATGAAGTTGACCGAGCCGAGGATGGTGCCGAAGCCGGAGAAGGCCAGACCCATGATCCACAGGTCGGCGCCGATGCCCGGGCTGCGGACCGCGTCGGACAGGGGGCTGTAGGCGAACCAGCCGAAGTCGGCGGCGCCGTCGGGGGTGAGGAAGCCGCCCACCGCGATCAGCGAGCCGAACAGGTACAGCCAGTAGGCGAACATGTTCAGCCGCGGGAAGGCGACGTCGGGGGCGCCGATCTGCAGCGGCATGATCCAGTTCGCGAAGCCGGCGAACAGCGGCGTCGCGAACATCAGCAGCATGATCGTGCCGTGCATCGTGAACGCCTGGTTGAACTGCTCGTTCGACATGATCTGCAAGCCCGGCCGGGCCAGCTCGGCGCGCATGAACAGCGCCATCACGCCACCGATGCAGAAGAACGCGAACGACGTGA
>NZ_JACMSF010000165.1 GCF_014257025.1 Streptomyces cupreus | reverse complement strand
GCGTCGGCCAGACGGCTGCGGAGGGCCAGCGTGAGACGTTTCTCGGCCCGGTCGCCTGCTGACATCGTCGGCTGCTGGCTGGCACGAGTTGAAGCGTCGTCCGCCAGGGCCTTCGCGGACTCCTTGGCGCCGGGTATCTGCCGGGTGAGGTCCTGGCGCAGTCTCCTTTCGTCGGCGATTGCGGTGCGCAGCCGCGTCGTTGCCTCGGAGTGGCCGGAGGTGCCGTAGCGGCTGGCAGTGAACGCGCCGACGGATTCGACGACTGCGGCCCGCGCCTGCCGATGCTTGGCTTCGGTCTCCCGATGGTGCCGCACCCGCACCTGGTGGGTGAAACGTTCGTGGTCGCCGAGGAGCTGGCTTCGGGCACTCCAGCCCTGGGCCATGGTGCGTGCGAGGGCTCGCTGGTCTCTGGTGAAGGTATCCAGGTCCGCCTCAGGAACACCTTGGGAGATCTTGATCTGACCGTCGAGCAGCCGCACATGCTGTGTGAGGCGGTTGATGGCCTGCTCCGTGTCTCCGATGCGGTCGCCGAGCTCTTCCTCAACTTTGTCGATCTTGTCGTCGTACTCGGAGATCTCATCGCGGATGGCACGTAGCTCGTAGTCCAGGTCCTCGGTGTAGCCGAACTTCCGGCTGAGAGCCTGGTGATCAGTTTCGAGATCGTCGAACCGACTGTCCAGGTCGCGCACGCGCCGGTCGGTGTCACGCAGTCGCCGGTCCAGATCCTCCATTACGCCTTCACCCCCTGGCCTGCGGGCCCGTCTTCTGAGAACGCACCGATACCGATCCAGCCGGCAAGGATGCCGATGATCCACCAGGGGGAAAGCACTCCGAGCACGACGACGATGACCAGAGCTCCTTCGGCTTGCAAGGCCAGCGCGATGGCGCGCTGCTGCCGGTGACGCTCACCCGTTACGGCGATCGACCAGCCCATCAGCGTCGCCAGGAGATGGGGTATGAGGAGCACCAGCCACCGCGCGGTGTGGCCGAGGGCGAGAGCGGCGGCGATGAGCCCCGCAGCCACGGCCGTCTGTAACCGCCACGCCCACCGCACGATGGCTACGCTGCGCAGCCGCTGCGGCTCCGCAATCCGGGTCGGCAGTTCCTGCTCGAACGCCAGCAGCTTCTCCGCGCGCTCGACGAGCTCGCCGTAATGGTCGTCGTACTCTGCGATGCCAGGGTCGAGTCCCTTGACGCGGGCCTGCTGGGCGGCAAGGTCCGTGGTCATG
>NZ_JACMSF010000164.1 GCF_014257025.1 Streptomyces cupreus | reverse complement strand
TTCTCCTTATGCCGCTGCCTGCAACTCCTCGTACTCGGCGTGGACTTCTGCGGGAGTCTTGTAGCCGAGTCCGGAGTGGAGGCGTTTTCGATTGTAGAACATCTCGATGTAGCGGACGATCGCCCGGTGGGCATGTGCGCGCGTTGGGAACGTAGTTCGATGCACGAGTTCGTTTTTGAGGGCGCCGAAAAATGATTCAGCCATCGCATTGTCCCAACAGACACCGGTGCGGCCGACCGACGCTCGCAGGCCCAACGAGCGGAGCTTGCAACGAAGTTCCCGAGACGTGTATTGGCTGCCGCGATCGGAATGAAATATGCAGCCTTCGGCGAGGTCGATGTTCCGGGCCGCCATATCGAGTGCATCCGATATGAGAGAGGTCTTCATGTGGTCGGCCATCGCCCAGCCGACCACAGCTTTGGTGTGGCAGTCGATGACGGTCGCGAGATACAGGAACCCGGCCCAGGTGTGAACGTAGGTGATATCGCTGACCAGTTTGCGCCCGGGAGCGTCAGCAGTGAAGTCACGGGCCAGCAGGTCGGGCGTGGCCGGCGCCGCATCATCAGCGATCGTGGTCGCCCGCCAGGGCCGCGGCTGGCATGGCACCAGGCCGAGCTCGCGCATCAGCGCGCGGACCAGTTCTGCTCCGGCCTGCACGTTCATCCGCTGGAGCACGGCGTGGACACGCCGGTAGCCGTAGGTCTCCTGCGAGTCAGAGAAGACCTGGAGGATGACGGCCCTCAGTTCCGCACGGCGCTTCGCGGTGGCCGACAATGGCCTCGATCTCCAGTGGTAGAAGCCCGACGTGGATACTCCCGCCCAGGTGCACATCTGCTGCACGGGAAAGTTGTCGGCCTCGCCGTCGATGAACTCGTACTTCTCCGTCACCGGTATTCCTGGGCGAAGAAGGCCGCCGCTTTTCCCAGGAACTCGGTCTTCATACGGAGTTCCCGGTTCTCGCGTTCCAGCTCGCGCAGGCGGGCGCGTTCGCTGATGTTCAGGGGAGGCTCCTCCCCGGCGTGCTCTTGCCGGTACCGGCTGACCCAGGTGCCCAGCGTTCCCTCGTTCACTTGTATCTCTCGGGCGACCTCGGCGATCGGGCGGGACTCCACGACCACCATCTTGACCGCCTCGTCCCGAAACTCAGGACTGAACTTCCTACGCTTCTGTGCCACGTGCTCTCTCCGCCGTTCTGGACTTCGATCCTATGGGGACCGCTGTCCGAGAACTTCGGGGCGCCTCA
>NZ_JACMSF010000163.1 GCF_014257025.1 Streptomyces cupreus | reverse complement strand
CCCCCGTTATGTTTTCCGCGGTCCTGCAAGAGGGCCGCTGGCCTCCGGGCCCGGCATGACTGTTCCCCCCTGTCGAACGGATGACCTGGGGGGTGGTGTCACCGGGCCCGAGAGGCGCCGTTGGAGACGCTGATGAGAGGTCCGACTACCGCCTGGCCTGGCGCAATGCCCGGCCGCTTGCGGGCGGCAGGTCTGCATAACGTGGATGCGCGCACGACGCCAACGCCCAGGCCAGCACGCACGACGTCCGTTCGGGAGGACGGCTTGAACGACAGCGACGAGATAGGTGTCTTCCTGGGCCTGGACGTCGGCAAGAGCGCCCACCACGGCCACGGGCTCACCCCGGGCGGCAAAAAGGTCTTCGACAAGCAGCTGCCCAACACCGAACCGAAGTTGCGAGACGTCTTCACCAAGCTGAGCACCAAGTTCGGCACCGTCCTGGTCATCGTGGACCAGCCCGCCTCGATCGGCGCCCTGCCCCTGACGGTCGCCCGGGATGCGGGCTGCAAGGTCGCCTACCTGCCCGGCCTGGCGATGCGGCGGATCGCCGACCTCTACCCCGGCGAGGCGAAGACCGACGCGAAGGACGCCGCGGTCATCGCGGACGCGGCCCGCACCATGCCGCACACCCTGCGCACGCTGGAGGTGACCGACGAGATCACCGCCGAGCTGACCGTGCTCGTCGGGTTCGACCAGGACCTGGCGGCCGAGGCCACCCGCACCAGCAACCGGATCCGGGGCCTGCTCACCCAGTTCCACCCCAGCCTGGAACGCGTCCTCGGCCCCCGGCTCGACCACCAGGCCGTGACCTGGCTGCTGGAACGCTACGGCTCTCCCGCCGCGCTGCGAAAGGCCGGTCGTCGCAGGCTGGTTGAGGTGATCCGGCCCAAGGCCCCGCGCATGGCAGCGCGCCTGATCGACGAGGTCTTCGACGCTCTCGACGAGCAGACCGTCGTGGTCCCCGGCACCGGCACCCTCGACATCGTCATCCCGTCCCTGGCCCGTTCGCTCGCTGCCGTCCACCAACAGCGCCGCGCACTGGAGACCCAGATCGAGGCCCTGCTGGAGGACCACCCTCTTTCGAAGGTCCTGACGTCGCTGCCCGGCGTCGGCGTCAGGACCGCCGCCACACTGCTGGTCACCGTCGGCGACGGCACCAGCTTCCCCACCGCCGCCCACCTGGCCTCCTACGCCGGCCTCGCCCCCACCACCAAGTCGTCGGGCACCTCCATCCATGGCGAACACGCCCCACGCGGCGGCAACCGGCAACTCAAACGCGCGATGTTCCTGTCCGCGTTCGCCGCCCTGCACGATCCCGCCTCCCGCACCTACTACGACCGCTGTCGAGCCCGCGGAAAGACTCACACACAAGCCCTCCTCCGGCTCGCCCGACAACGGATCAACGTGCTGTTCGCGATGCTCCGCGACGGCACCTTCTACGAACCCAGAACCCCACGCCTCGCTTGACGAAAGACATAGAGGCACCCCCC
>NZ_JACMSF010000161.1 GCF_014257025.1 Streptomyces cupreus | reverse complement strand
CAGCGCCAGGTGGTCCCCGACCGACACGTCGACGTCCGCGTTCTCCGGGTTCGTGCACGGCCGCGGTCCCACGCTTCCGGCGCAGGTCCACGGGTCGACGTCGCTCTGCCGTTCCAGCAGCGCGGCGGACTCCATCCCGAAGGTCTCGCGGACCCGTTCCAACAGGTCCTCCAGACCGGTCTCGCCGCGCAGCACGTTGCCGGCGAGGAAGGAGAGGATCTCCGACTCGGCGCGCAGCCGGGCCGCCTGCTGGGTGCGCCGGGCGGCCAGGTCGACCACCGAGGCGACCGACACGGCGACCCCGACGAAGATCGCGATGGCGACGATGTTCTCCGGGTCCGCGATGGTCAGGGTGTGCACGGGCGGGGTGAAGTACCAGTTCAGCAGCAGGGAACCGACCAGCGCCGAGGCCAGCGCGGGCAGCAGTCCGCCGAGCAGCGCTGCGGCCACCGTCAGGGTCAGGAACAGCAACATGTCGTTGGCGAGGCCGACTTCGGGTGCGACGCCGGTCAGCAGGAAGGTGAGCAGGGCGGGGCCGAGCACGCCGACGGCCCAGCCCCACAGGATGCGCAGCCGGCCGAGCCGGGCTGCCCGGGGGAGGGACAGGCCGCCCCTGCCCTTGCCCGCCTCGTCATGGGTGATCAGATGGCCGTCGAGGTCGGGGCCCGAGTCGCGGGCGACCGTGGCGCCGACGCCGGGCCCGAAGACGTACTGCCAGCTCTTGCGCCGGGAGACGCCCAGCACGATCTGGGTGGCGTTCACTCCTCGCGCGAAGGCCAGCAGCGCGGCCGGTATGTCGTCGCCGACGACATGGTGGAAAGTGCCGCCCAGGTCCTCCACCAGGGTGCGCTGGAGCGCGAGTTCCTTCGGCGAGGCCGAGGTCAGCCCGTCGCTGCGGGCTATGTAGACGGCGAGCACCTCACCGCCGGCACCCTTCTCGGCCAGCCGCGCGGCCCGCCGGATCAGCGTGCGCCCCTCCGGACCGCCGGTCAGCCCGACCACGATCCGCTCCCGTGAACCCCAGATCTTCGACACCCGGTGTTCGCTGCGGTACTGCTGGAGATACTCGTCGACCCGGTCGGCCACCCACAGCAGCGCGAGCTCCCTCAGTGCGGTGAGGTTGCCGGGCCGGAAGTAGTTGGACAGGGCCGCGTCGACCTTGTCCGGCTGGTAGATGTTGCCGTGCGCCATCCGTCGGCGCAGCGCCTGTGGCGACATGTCGACCAGCTCGATCTGGTCGGCGCGGCGCACCACCTCGTCCGGCACGGTCTCCTGCTGGCGCACTCCCGTGATGGACTCCACTATGTCGCCAAGGGACTCCAGGTGCTGGATGTTGACGGCCGATATGACGTCGATCCCGGCCGCCAGCAGCTCCTCCACGTCCTGCCACCGCTTGCTGTTGCGCGAGCCCGGGATGTTGGTGTGCGCCAGCTCGTCCACCAGCGCCACGTGGGGACGGCGCGCCAGGACCGCGTCGATGTCCATCTCCGTGAAGGAGGTGCCCCGGTAGTCCAGTTCGCCCCGTGGGACCTGCTCAAGGCCGTGCAGCATGACCTCGGTGCGCGGCCTGTGGTGGTGTTCCACGAACGCCACCACACAGTCCGTGCCGCGCTCCACC
>NZ_JACMSF010000160.1 GCF_014257025.1 Streptomyces cupreus | reverse complement strand
GAGCGCCATATGGTCGCCCACCGGCATGTCCACGTCCGCGTCCTCAGGCCGCTCGACCGGACCGCCCTGGCCGACCCTGCCCGCGCAGGTCCACGGATCGATGTCACTCGCCCGCTCCAGCAGGGCCGCCGACTCCATCCCGAAGGTCTCCCGGACCCGCTCCAGCAGCGCCTCCAGACTGGTCTCGCCGCGCAGCACGTTGCCTGCGAGGAAGGAGAGGATCTCCGACTCGGCGCGCAGCCGGGCGGCCTGGTGGGTACGGCGGGCGGCGAGGTCGACCACGGAGGCGACGGAGACCGCCACGGCCACGAAGATCGCCAGGGCGAGGATGTTCTTCGGGTCGGCGATGGTGATCCGGTGCACGGGCGGCGTGAAGAACCAGTTCAGCAGCAGCGAACCGACCAGCGCCGAGGCCAGCGCGGGCAGCAGCCCGCCGAGCAGCGCCGCGGCCACTGTCAGGGTCAGGAACAGCAGCATGTTGTTCGTGAGACCCAGATCGGTGTCGACGTTCGTCAGCAGCAGCGTGAGCAGGGCCGGACCACCGACTCCGGCCAGCCAGCCCCACACGATCCGGGACCGGCCGAGCCGGGCGCCCCGCGCCACCGGCAGCCCGCGCCCCTTGGCGACCTCTTCGTGAGTGACGATGTGCACGTCGAGATCGGGCCCCGACTCCCGGGCGACGGTCGCTCCGACGCCGGGCCCGAAGACGTACTGCCAGGTCTTGCGGCGCGAGGAGCCGAGCACGATCTGGGTGGCGTTCACCCCGCGCGCGAAGGCCAGCAGCGCGGCCGGTATGTCGTCGCCGACGACGTGGTGGAAGGTGCCGCCGAGATCCTCGACGAGGGTGCGCTGTACGGCGAGTTCCTTGGGCGAGGCCGAGGTCAGCCCGTCGCTGCGGGCTATGTAGACGGCGAGCACCTCGCCGCCGGCGCCCTTCTCGGCCAGCCGCGCGGCCCGCCGGATCAGGGTCCGGCCCTCGGGACCGCCGGTCAGCCCGACCACGATCCGCTCGCGCGAGCCCCAGATCTTCGACACCCGGTGCTCGCCGCGATAGGCGCGCAGATATTCGTCGACCCGGTCGGCCACCCACAGCAGCGCGAGCTCGCGCAGGGCCGTCAGATTGCCGGGCCGGAAGTAGTTGGACAGGGCCGCGTCGACCTTGTCGGGCCGGTAGACGTTGCCGTGCGCCATCCGTCGGCGCAGGGCCTGCGGGGACATGTCGACGAGCTCGATCTGGTCGGCGCGGCGCACCACCTCGTCCGGCACGGTCTCCTGCTGCCGTACACCGGTGATGGACTCGACGACATCGCCGAGGGACTCCAGGTGCTGGATGTTGACGGTCGATATGACGTCGATCCCGGCCGCGAGGAGTTCCTCGACGTCCTGCCAGCGCTTGGTGTTGCGGGAGCCGGGGACATTGCTGTGGGCGAGCTCGTCCACCAGCGCCACCTGGGGTCGCCGGGCGAGGACGGCGTCGACGTCCATCTCGGTGAAGGCGCTTCCCCGGTACGCCAGCTCCCGGCGCGGGAGCTGCTCCAGGCCGTGCAGCATCACCTCGGTGCGGGGCCGGTCGTAGTGCTCCACGAACGCCACCACGCAGTCGGTGCCCCGCTCGGCA
>NZ_JACMSF010000016.1 GCF_014257025.1 Streptomyces cupreus | reverse complement strand
ACTAGGCCAGGGCCTAGGGGCCCGGCTTCTCCCACACCGACACATGCCGGGTGCTCTCGCCGGTGAAGGGCGCCCGGTTCCAGTCCTCCCAACGGTCGCGCAGCCGCAGTCCGGCGAGCCGGGCCATCAGGTCCAGCTCGGCCGGCCAGACGTATCGGAACGGCAGCGACCAGTGCTCGGCGCGTCCGTCGACGATGGTGACGTAGTTGGAGCTCATGGCCTGGGTGGCGGGGTCGTAGGTGTCGAACGCCCACTGGGTCGGGGTGATGCGGAACGGTACGGCGCTCTGCCCGGGCGGCAGTCTGCGCAGCTCGGGCACGCCGACCTCCACCACGAAGCAGCCGCCGGGGGCCAGGTGGGCGGCGGCGTTGCGGAAGCAGTCGACCTGGGCGTCCTGTGTCGTGAGGTTGTTGATGGTGTTGAACACCAGGTAGGCCACGGTGAATTGGCCCTCCACCCGGGTCGTCGCGAAGTCGCCGATCGTCACACCGACGCCGTCCCCGCCGGGCTTCCCCCGGAGTCGGGCGACCATGGCCCGGGACATGTCGATGCCGTGCACCGGCACGCCACGGGCGGCGAGCGGCAGGGCGATCCGGCCGGTGCCGATGCCGAGTTCGAGCGCCCGGCCGTCCCCTGCGAGACCGGCCAGGACGTCAACTGCCGGGTCCACGACGTCCGGTCGGAACATGTCCGCCGAGCCGTCGTCGTATCCGGCCGCGATCTTCTCTCCGAAGTAGCCGTCTTCATCAAGCACTTCGGGACCGTACCGTCCTCGGCCGGCCCGGTGCGCGCCTATTTTCCGGGCGCCAGGATGTCCAGCTCCTGGAGCGCGCCGACGGTGATCTCGCGGACCAGGTGTTCGGCGCGGGCGGCGTCGCGGGCGCGGACCGCCTCCGCGACCTGGACGTGCAGGGTGACGGCGGCGGGGTCGGGGTCCTCGAACATGACCTCGTGATGGGTGCGGCCCGCGAGGACCTCGGCGACGACGTCTCCGAGGCGGGCGAACATCTCGTTGCCGGAGGCGTTCAGGATGACCCGGTGGAAGGCGATGTCGTGGAAGAGGTAGCCCTCCAGTTGATGGCCGCGGGAGTTGGCCACCATGCCCAGGGCGCACTCGGTGAGTTCGGCGCACTGCTCGGCGGTGGCGTTCTTCGCGGCGAGGCCCGCGGCGACCGGCTCGACGGCGGAGCGCAGCACGGTGAGCGAGCGGAGCTGGTGGGGGCGGTCGGCACCGGCCAGACGCCAGCGGATGACCTGGGGGTCGTACACGTTCCACTCGGACTTGGGGCGGACCGTCACGCCCACCCGGCGGCGGGACTCGACCAGGTGCATCGACTCCAGTACGCGCACCGCCTCGCGCATCACGGAGCGTGACACATCGAACTGCTGAGCAAGCTCGTCGGTGCGCAGCACGCTGCCCGGCGGGTACTCACCCGCGGTGATCGCGGGGCCGAGGGTTTCGAGTACATGTCCGTGCAGCCCCCGGCCCGTTGTGCTCATGCTCACAGCGTACGGGGCGGCTCACGGGAAGAAAAAGTCAGACTTATTTGTCACAGCCTCTTGAATTCGTCGTACCTAATGAGTTTCAGTGTCCCGGCCGACGTCAGAAGTCGACGTCGTATGTCGAGGAAGACAGCGAGGCAGTGATGCGTACCCCCCACGTCGTCGTCGTGATGGGCGTCGCCGGAACGGGCAAGACCACGATCGGTCCCCTGCTCGCCGCCCGGCTCGGCGTCCCGTACGCCGAGGGCGACGACTTCCACCCGCAGGCCAACATCGCCAAGATGTCGGCCGGCATCCCGCTCGACGACGAGGACAGGTGGCCCTGGCTCGATGCCATCGGCACCTGGGCGCACGAGCGGACGGGTCTTGGTGGGGTGGTCAGCAGCTCCGCGCTGAAGCGGTCGTACCGCGACCGGCTCAGAGCCGCCGCTCCCGGGGTGGTGTTCGTGCACCTCGCCGGCGACCGCGAGCTGATCGAGAACCGGATGCGGCAGCGGCAGGGCCATTTCATGCCCACGGCCCTGCTGGACTCCCAGTTCGCCACGCTCCAGCCGCTTCAGGCGGACGAGGCGGGCGTCGTGGTGGACGTCTCGGGCACGCCCGAGGAGATCACCGCGCGCGCCATGGCCGCGCTGGACGCCCTCGACGCACCGTCGGCCCCGACGCCGTAACCCCCCACGCCCCCTCCCCAACCCCCCGTAAACCGCAAGGGATACTCCCGTGACCAGACTCAACGTCGAGGTGCTGGCAGCGGACGCCGTCGAGCCGATCACCTCGGCCGGTCATGCTCAGCTGGGCATCGCCGTGCTGGCGGGCATCGCCGTCATCGTCCTGCTCATCACCAAGTTCAAGCTGCACGCCTTCCTGTCGCTGACCATCGGGTCGCTGGCGCTGGGCGCGTTCGCCGGGGCGCCGCTGGACAAGGCCATCACCAGCTTCACCACCGGGCTCGGCACCACCGTCGCCGGTGTGGGCGTGCTGATCGCCCTCGGCGCGATCCTCGGCAAGATGCTCGCCGACTCCGGCGGCGCCGACGAGATAGTCGACACGATCCTCGCCAAGGCGGGCGGCCGGTCGATGCCCTGGGCGATGGTGCTGATCGCCTCCGTGATCGGTCTGCCGCTGTTCTTCGAGGTCGGCGTGGTGCTGCTGATCCCGGTCGTGCTGATGGTCGCCAAGCGCGGCAACTACTCGCTGATGCGCATCGGCATCCCGGCGCTCGCCGGTCTGTCCGTGATGCACGGTCTGGTCCCGCCGCACCCCGGTCCGCTGGTCGCGATCGACGCGGTGCAGGCCAACCTGGGTGTCACGCTGGGGCTCGGCGTCCTGGTCGCGATCCCGACGGTGATCATTGCCGGTCCGGTCTTCTCCCGCTTCGCCGCCCGCTGGGTGGACGTCCCGGCCCCCGACGGGATGATCCCGCAGCGTGCGTCCGAGGACCTGGAGAAGCGTCCCGGCTTCGGCGCCACGCTCGCCACGATCCTGCTGCCGGTCGTCCTGATGCTGTCCAAGGCGCTCGTCGACATCATCATCGACGACCCCGAGAACACCACGCAGCGTGTCTTCGACGTGATCGGTTCCCCCCTGATCGCGCTGCTCGCGGCCGTGCTGCTCGGCATATTCACGCTGCTGCGGCCCGCCGGGTTCGGCAAGGACCGGGTCTCCGGTCTGGTCGAGAAGGGCCTCGCGCCCATCGCCGGCATCCTGCTGATCGTCGGCGCGGGCGGTGGCTTCAAGCAGACGCTGATCGACTCCGGTGTGGGTCAGATGGTCCTGGACATCTCCGAGGACTGGTCGATCCCCGCGCTGCTGCTGGCCTGGCTGATCGCGGTGGCGATCCGTCTCGCCACCGGTTCGGCGACGGTCGCGACGGTCTCGGCGGCGGGTCTGGTCGCGCCGCTCGCGGCGGGCATGTCCACCGGTGAGACGGCCCTGCTGGTCCTCGCCATCGGCGCCGGCTCGCTCTTCTTCAGCCATGTCAACGACGCCGGTTTCTGGCTGGTGAAGGAGTACTTCGGGCTGAACGTCGGGCAGACCATCAAGACCTGGTCGGTGATGGAGACGATCATCTCCGTGGTCGCGGGCGGTATCGTCCTGCTGTTGTCCTTGGTGATTTAGCGGCCGTACGGCACTCCTGGGCCCGCCCTGTCCTCGACACCGAGGAGAGGGCGGGCCCAGGTGACTTCCCGGGCAAGGGACTTGGAGGAGTACGTGAGCGGGAGGGTCCGCCGGGAATCCGAGTGCCCGTGACTCACGGCCGCCACAGCGGATGCTCCCGCTCCGCCCACTCCCGGCTCACCGACCCCGTGCGCATGCCGCGGCGGGCCTCCGGGTCGGCCAGGGCCATGCCGATGTGGCCTGCCAGGACGATGCCGATGGTCAGGGCCAGCCAGTCGTGCACGAAGGTTGCGCTGGTGCGCCACATCAGCGGGGTGAGGTGGGTGAACCACATCATCAGGCCGGTGCCGAGCATGACCAGCGTGGCGCCGGCGATCCAGGACGCGTAGATCTTCTGGCCCGCGTTGAACTTCGCCGCCGGGCGGGAGCCGGGGGTGCGGTCGCGGCGCAGGGCCGCTCTCAGCCAGCGGCGGTCGTGGGAGCCGAAGCGGTTCAGCCGGCCGAGGTCGGCTCGTAGGGCTCGGGAGGCCAGGCCCGCCAGGAGCGGGACGGGGAGAGCCAGACCCGTCCATTCGTGGATGCGGACCACCAGCTCGCGTCTGCCGACCAGCTCCGCGAGTTGGGGGACGTAGAGGCAGGCCGCCGTGGCCACGCATGTCAGCATCAGCGCGGCCGTCGTGCGGTGGACCCACCGTGTCGTCCGGTCGAACCGGCGGAGCCTCGTGGCGGGCGGGGCCTCAGCTCGTAGGCTCATCGTCGCGTCCGTTCGAACGGCCGACCCACGCGTCCACGTCGTAGCCGCGCTCCTCCCAGTAGCCCGGGCGCACGTCCTCGGTGACGGTGATGCCGGAGAGCCACTTGGCCGATTTGTAGAAGTACATGGGGGCCACATAGAGGCGGACCGGACCGCCGTGGCTGTGGCCGAGGTCCTTGTCCTGCATGCGCAGGGCGACCAGGACGTCGGAGCGGCGGGCCTGGTCGAGGGTGAGGCTCTCGGTGTAGACGCCGTCGAAGCAGGTGAAGCGGACCGCCCCGGCCGAGGGGCGCACTCCCGCGGCGTCCAGGAGCCGGGACAGGCGCACCCCCTCGAAGGGTGTGCCGGGGACCCGCCAGCCGGTGACGCACTGGACGTCGCGGACCATGCGGGTCTGCGGCAGGGCGCGCAGATCGGCCAGGGTGTACGACATCGGGCGGTCGACCAGGCCGTCGACGGTGAGGCGGTAGTTCCCGGCGTTCTTGCGCGGCACCGAGGAGGCGACCGAGTAGTAGCGGAAGCCGCCGCCGTTGGGGAGCAGTCCTGTCAGGCCTGTGGGGTCCTTCTCGGCGGCACCGGCGAGGAAGGACTCCATGCCGCGTTGCAGGACGGGCGCGGTGACCACGCCGAGGGCGCCCAGGCCCAGGGTGCCGAGGAGGACGCGGCGGCCGATCGGCATACCGCCTTCCTCGGGCTGTTCGGAGTTCACCTGTTCATTCGAGCACCCACGGCGCGGGCGGGCCAGGGGCCGCGGGTGCCCGTCAGAGTTCCGTAATCTCAGTGCGACGTCTCCGCCGCCTTCTCCAGCTGGAACGCCTCGTTGCCCAGGCCGATGCGGGCGTGCGCCTCGGGGTTGCGGGAGCGCAGGACGAGGCCCTGGACCAGGCCGACGACCAGGGCGAGGGCGATGATGCCGGGCAGGATCCAGTTCAGGGACGAGCCGGGGCCCGAGCCGACCAGGACGTCGAAGTCCTTGACCGTGTAGACGACGATGAAGAGCAGCGCGATGGTCGCGAGTCCGGCGGCGGCCAGCCGCCAGAACTGGCTGCCCGCGGCGCCGCGGCGGACGAAGAAGACCACGACGGACACCGAGGCGATGGCCATCAGGAGCGTGACGCCGAGCGCGCCCACGTTGCCCATCCAGGTGAACAGGTGCAGCACGGCCGCGGTCGGGTCGCCGGTCGGCTTGTCGTCGGCGAGCGCGAAGGCGGCCACCACCACCAGGGCGATCACCGTCTGGAGCAGGGAGCCGGTGCCGGGGGCGCCGCTCGCGCTGCTGGTGCGGCCGAAGGCGGCGGGCAGCAGGCCCTCGCGGCCCATGGCGAAGGCGTAGCGGGCGACGACGTTGTGGAAGCTGACCATCGCGGCGAACATGCCGGTCACGAAGAGCACGTGCAGGACATCGGTGAAGGTCTCCCCGAGCACGCCCTCGGTGAGGAAGAACAGCATTCCGGCGCTCTGTTCCTGGGCGGTGCCGACGACCGCGTCGGGGCCGGTGGCGACGGTGATCGCCCAGCAGCTGACCGTGTAGAAGACGGCGATGCCGCCGATGGCCAGGAACATCACGCGCGGCACGAGGACGTGCGGGCGGCTGGTCTCCTCGGCGTACACGGGCGCCTGCTCGAAGCCGAGGAAGGCCGCGACGCAGAAGCACAGGGCGGTGCCGATACCGGCGCCGCTGAGCGTGTCCGGGTTGAAGGCGTGCAGCGACAGGCCCTCGGGGCCGGGGTCGCCGAGGGCAGCCACGTCGAAGATCACGACGAGCGCGACCTCGATGAGGAGCAGGACGCCGAGCAGGCGCGCGTTGAGGTCGATCTTCAGCCAGCCGAGCGCGCCGACGAACAGCACGGCCAGCAGCGCCGGGATCCACCAGGCGAGCTCGATCTCCAGGTAGGTGGCGAACAGGCCGGAGACCTCGAAGCCGAAGATGCCGTAGATGCCGACCTGGAGGGCGCTGTAGGCGACCAGTGCGACCAGGGCCGCGCCGGAGCCGGCGGTGCCCCCGAGGCCGCGGGAGATGTACGCGTAGAAGGCGCCGGCGTTGTGCACGTGCCGGCTCATCTCGGCGTACCCGACGCTGAAGAGGGCGAGCACCACGCCGAGGATCACGAAGAGGAGCGGCTGCCCGACGATGCCCATCACCCCGAAGGTCGTGGGCATGACACCGGCGACGACCATGAGGGGTGCCGTCGCGGCGAGCACGGACAGCAGCAGACCGGTCGTGCCGAGCCGGTCGGCGCGCAGGGCCCGGTCCTGGCCCTTGAACGTGCTGATGCCGCCGCTGTCGGTGGAGGGACTGGTCGTTCTCGAACTGCCCGTCGTCATCGCGGGTCGTCCTTTCGGGGGTTACGGGGGTGGAAGGGCGGGTGCGCGTCACACCGTGCCGAGCGCGCTGTCGCGGGCGGCACGGAAGGCGGGGTAGGGATCGCGGTCCGGGTACGACCAGGGAGCCGGGGTGGCGTGCTCGCCGATGCGGTGGAACAGGGCGGCGGCCTCGGCGCCCCGGCCCTCGCAGAACTTGGCGTGGGCGAGGAAGTTCAGGTCGACCAGGCGGCGCGGGTGGCCCTCGTGCTCCCACTCCAGCCACCAGTCGAAGGCGGCCTTCATCACCTGGCGGGCCCGGCGGCCGACCCAGTGCCCGGAGGCGGCCGGGTCGGGGGACTCGTGCCCGGCGGCGGCCAGCACGCGGTAGCGCTCGGCGTGCGCGATGACCGGCAGGACCGCGAGCGGGGAGTCGGCGGGGGCGCGCTCGGCGGCGCCGTTGGCGAAGTCGTAGACCTCGTGCAGTGGGTCCGGGCCCGCGGCGGCGTGGCGTTCGGCGAGCCGGGCGACCATCAGATGGTGGGCGTGGTGGTGGTCGGCATGCCGGAGGCGGACCTCCTCGAAGAGCTTGAGCGCCTCCTCCTCGGTGCCGGTGCCCCGGGTGAGCATGAGCAGGCCGAGCCAGGGGGTGGGGTCGGCCGGGGCGTGCGCGGCCGCGGTGTGGCAGGCCTCTCGGGCTCGGTCCGGCTTCTCCTTGCCGCGCAGGGCGCGCTGCACCTGGGCGAGGGCGAGCAGAACCCGGGCTTCGGCCGACTCGGGCTCGGCGAGCAGCCACTCGCGGGCCCAGGGGGCGCTGTGGGCCTCCTGGGCGAGGACGGTGACCCGATGGCCGCGGCGGTCCCAGTCGTCGGCGGTGTGCGCGAGCAGGGAGCGGACGCTCTGCCACCGACCCTGCGCCAACGCCGCCCGCGCGGCGGTGAGTTCGAGGTCGTCGAGGGCGCCGTCCAGGCTGTGGGCCGCACGTTTGCGGCCGCGGCCCAGGGGTGGCGGGGGTGGAGACACCGCTGGAACATCCTCACGCGACGCGGGTCGTCGTCTGGTTTCGTTTTGCCATCGAGCGATCACGCACAGCCAACCCCCCGCCAATACTTCGCGTCAAGTGCCATCGGTGCGTTACTCGCGTCAACTCCTGTGCCTGGTGGGGCACTTGTTACGTGTTGGCAGGGTCCGTACGACGTCCAGGACCCGAATTGGACCGGACCTGTGGCGTACGCCATGGCTTTTTCGGTGCCGAGCACGGACCATGGCGGGAAGTCCATCGCTCCCAGGGGCGCGCCGGCTCCCGGGACGCTACAGTCGGCCACTACGCAGTACGCCCCCCGAGCCCCGGCCCAACGATCGAGGAACGCCGCGTGTCGCTTCAGGTTCTGATTCTCGCCGTGAGCGCCGCCTGCTGCCTGGGCTTCGGATTCGTCCTCCAGCAGAACGCCGCCCAGAAGGCGCCCCTCAGCGACTTCCTCTCCCCGCGCATCCTGCTGGACCTGGTGAAGGTACCGCGCTGGCTCGGCGGTATCGGCCTGATGGTGGTCGGCATGGCGCTCGGCGCCATCGCGCTCGGCCAGGGCGAGCTGTCCCTGGTGGAGCCGCTGCTCGCGACCAACCTGCTCTTCGCGATGGCCCTGTCCCGACGCCAGACCAAGCAGTCCCTGGGCCGCCAGGGCTGGCTGGGTCTGCTGCTGCTCGCGGGCGGCGTGACCGCCTTCATCGTGGCCGGCGAGCCGACCGGCGGCACCGCGCTGACGGACCCGTTCCGGCAGTGGCTGATCATCGGCGTGATGGTCGGCGCGGCCCTGCTGCTCACGGGCTACGCCAAGCGCTCGCGGCTCGGTTCAGGACCGGTCCTGCTCGCCACGGCGGCCGGTCTTCTCTACGGCGTCCAGGACGCCCTCACCCGGGTGACCGGCGAGCGTTTCAGCGAGGGCGGCCTTACCGAGGTGCTCACCGGCTGGCAGCCGTACGCCGTGCTGGCGCTCGGTGTCACCGGTCTGGTGCTGGTGCAGAGCGCCTTCGAGACCGCTTCGCTGCGGATGTCGCTGCCCGCCCTGACCGCCGCCCAGCCGCTGGCCGGCATCGCCTGCGGGGTCGGCTTCCTCGGCGACCGGCTGCGCACCGACGTGGGCGCCCTGGCCTGGGAGGCCGCCGGGCTCGCGGCGATCGTCGCGGGCATCGTCCTGCTCGGCCTGCACCCGGCGATGCCGTCCGGCGCGAGGGTCCGGGAACCGGCGCACAGCCTCCAGCCGAGCGTCTGACACAGGCGCTGACGACCGGGCCCTGCTTGGATGGGCCCCATGAGCGCAGCTGACGAGATCCTCGACATCGTCGACGAGAACGACCAGGTCATCGGCGAGGCCCCGCGCGGCCGCGTCTACGCCGAGGGCCTGCGGCACCGATGCGTGTTCATCCAGGCCAGGGACGCCGACGGCCGCCTCTTCGTGCACCGCCGCACCCCGACCAAGCTGGTCTTCCCCTCCTTGTACGACATGTTCGTGGGCGGAGTCGTCGGCGCGGGCGAGTCCTACGAGGAGGCGGCCCTGCGGGAGGCCGAGGAGGAGCTGGGGGTGTCCGGGCTGCCGGAGCCGGGGTTCCTCTTCAAGTTCCTCTACGAGGACGGCGCCGGGCACAGCTGGTGGTCGGCCGTGTACGAGGTGCGCTGCGAGCTGCCGGTGAGCCCGCAGGTGGAGGAGGTGGCCTGGCACGCCTTCCTGCCGGAGCCGGAGGTGGAGGCGCACCTCGCGGACTGGGAGTGGGTGCCGGACGGTCTTGCCGCGTACGAGCGGCTGCGGGCACACCGGGCGTAGGGTCCGGGGCGTGATCGAATTCGTACGGAACGTCCGGCTGTGGTTCGCGCCCGAGGAGATCCGGCGGGAGGGCGGCACTCCGGACTACCGGTTCTCGCTGGCGAACGAGCGCACCTTCCTGGCCTGGCTGCGGACCGCGCTGGCGCTGATCGGCGGCGGTTTCGCGGTGGACCAGTTCCTGCCGGACCTGCGCTGGGGCTGGCGGGTCGGGCTCGCCCTCGCGCTGCTCGCGGCGGGCGTGCTGTGTTCCCTGCGCGCGGTCAACCACTGGGTGCGCTGCGAGCGGGCGATGCGCCGGGGCGAGGATCTGCCGGTCTCGCGGTTCCCGGCGGTGCTGAGCGTGGTGGTCGCGGTCGTGGCGCTCGCGATGGTCGTGGTGGTGCTCGTCGGGTGGCAGGGGTGACCTCGCCGCCGGCACGGGACCCGGGGCTCCAGCCGGAGCGGACCCGGCTGGCATGGCGTCGTACGACCCTGGCGGGCACCGTCGCCGCGGTGCTCGCCGTGAAGACGGCCCTGCACGGCGGGGTCTCGGCGCCGCGGATCGTCGTGTGCGCCCTGTGCTGTGTGCTGTGGCTGGGGTTCCTCGCGGTCGCCAACCGCCGTATCCACGCCCTCGCGACGAGCCCGGAACCGGCGGCGCTCGCGCCCCGGCACGCGACGGCGGCGGTGCTGTGCACGGTCGCGCTGGCGGTGTGCGGGGCGCTGCTGATCTTCTAGGACTCCTCCGCCGCCCGCTCCAGCGGGTACGTCTCGGAGACAGGCACGGAGACCACGCCCTGTTCGGCCGGTTCGGTCAGCCGCAGCAGGTCTCGGCGTCGGGGCGCACGAAGTAGTAGCGGCCGCCGTACCCGAACACGTCCGGGTCGGCGATGGACACCAGCCGGCCGGCGAACTCCGTGACGGACAGCCCGGGCTGAACGACCACATCGGAGACGTCCCAGCCGGGCACCACCGGGAAGACGGCTTGGAGGGCGCCGTCGAGTCGGGACCGACCTTGGGGTCGGCCGCCTCACCGTGTGCGAGCGCCTCGGGGCCGCCGTAGCGTGAGTACGCCACGCAAGGCGAATGACCGGATATGCGCCCTTCGCGTGGCAGCCTGTCCGTCGTCATCACCCGCACCTCCGAAGGTGAGCACCATGACCACCCTCCACCAGGAACACGCCTCCCACGCCCACGCCCACGGACCCGGCTGCGGACACACCGAGGTGCCGCACGGCGATCACGTGGACTACGCGCACGGCGGGCATCTGCACCGTGAGCACGGCGGGCACTGGGACGAGTGCGAGCCGGGCGGCCACACACCCCACGAGGGCCACGACCACCAGCACGGAGAGGCGTGCGGGCACGAGAGCGTGCTGCACGGCGACCACGTCGACTATCTGCACGACGGCCACCGGCACGCGGCCCACAGCGGCCACTGGGACGACCACTGAACGTGGCGAACCGGCCGAAAGGCACCCTCCGACAGCTCCCGGCGCCACCGCGCGGGGAGCTGTCGGCCTATCGTGGCTCCGATCACGTTGGGGTCGAGCACTGGACGACATACCGACCGGTCGGCATCATTGGTCTGGTCTCGTTCACCTGCCCGTAGGAGCATCGATGAGCCCCGACCACCCGCCCGGACTCGATCTCGACCGGCTGCGCGCCCTGCTGGAGCGCGCGCGCCCCGGCCTGGTGCACGGCCCACTGACCGGGCGGCTGATCGAGGGTGGACGGTCGAACCTCACCTACACCGTCTCCGACGGCACCTCGAAGTGGGTCGTACGGCGTCCTCCGCTCGGCCATGTCCTCGCCACCGCGCATGACATGAAGCGCGAGCACCGGGTGATCAGCGCGCTGCACCCGACGAACGTGCCGGTGCCGGAGCCGGTGCTGCTGTGCGAGGACGAGAAGGTGCTCGGGGCGCCGTTCTACGTCATGCAGTTCGTCGACGGCACCCCGTACCGCACCGCCGACCAGCTGGCCCCGCTGGGTGAGGAGCGCACCCGTCAGGCGGTGCTCTCGCTCGTGGACACGCTGGTGGACCTGCACGCGGTGGACCCCGCCGAGGTGGGCCTCGCCGACTTCGGCCGCCCAGAGGGCTTCCTGGACCGCCAACTGCGCCGCTGGGGCAAGCAGTTGGACGCCTCCCGCAACCGTGAGCTGGCCGGCATCGACGAACTGCACGCCACCCTCGGACGTCAACTGCCCGTCTCCCCCGCGCCGACGGTGATCCACGGTGACTACCGGCTGGACAACGTCCTGATCGGGGGTGACGACCAGATCAAGGCCATCCTCGACTGGGAGATGTCGACGCTCGGCGATCCGCTCACCGACCTCGGCCTGCTGGTGATGTACAGCATGCCGCTGGACATGCCCGACTCCCCCGTCTCCACCACCGCCGAGGCTCCGGGCCACCCGGATCCGGCCGAACTGATCGAGCGGTACGCCGCGCGCTCGGGGCGCGACGTCTCCGCGGTCTCCTGGTACACGGCCTTCGCCTGGTTCAAGCTCGCCGTGATCCTGGAGGGCATCCACTACCGCTACACGCTGGGCCAGACGGTCGGGCGCGGCTTCGACCGCATCGGCGACCTGGTGCCCGTCTTCATCGAGCACGGTCTGACCACTCTTCAGGAAGGCTGACCGGACATGGACTTCGCGTTCGACGCGCGCACCGAGGAGCTGCGCGGCAAACTGCTCGCCTTCATGGACGAGTACGTCCATCCGGCCGAGGCGGTGGCGGAGGAACAGCGGGCCGCGCTGGCCTCACCCTGGGACACCCCGGCCGTGGTCGAGGAGTTGAAGGCCGAGGCGCGCAGGCAGGGCCTGTGGAACCTCTTCCTCCCGGACACCGAGTACGGCGCCGGACTCACCAACCTCCAGTACGCCCCGCTCGCCGAGATCACCGGCCGCTCCCCGCAGTTGGCGCCGACCGCGCTGAACTGCGCGGCGCCGGACACCGGCAACATGGAGGTGCTGTACCAGTTCGGCGACGAGCAGCAGAAGAAGCAGTGGCTGGAGCCGCTGCTGGCGGGTGAGATCCGCTCGGCGTTCGCGATGACCGAGCCCGAGGTGGCCTCCGCCGACGCCACCAACATCACCACGCGCATCGAGCGGGACGGCGACGAGTACGTCATCACCGGCCGCAAGTGGTACATCTCCGGGGCGATGAACCCGGACTGCAAGATCTTCATCGTGATGGGCAAGACGGACCCGGACAGCGACGACATCCGCCGCCAGCAGTCCATGGTCCTGGTGCCCCGCGACACCCCGGGCGTCACCGTCAAGCGCGCGATGCAGGTCTTCGGCTACGAGGACCACTGGCACGGCGGCCACGCCGAGGTGATCTTCGACCACGCGCGCGTGCCGGTGGCCAACCTGATCGGCGAGGAGGGCGGCGGCTTCGCCATCGCGCAGGCCCGCCTCGGGCCCGGCCGTATCCACCACTGCATGCGGCTGATCGGCATGGCCGAGCGGGCGATCGAGCTGATGTGCAAGAGGGCCGTGTCCCGTACGGCGTTCGGCAAGGCGCTGGCCCAGCAGGGCGTGGTGCACAACTGGATCGCGGACGCGCGGGTCGCGGTGGAGCAGCTTCGGCTGCTGGTGCTGAAGACGGCCTGGATGATGGACACCGTCGGCAACAAGGGCGCCCACACCGAGATCCAGGCCATCAAGATCGCCACTCCGCGCACGGTCGTCGACATCATCGACCGCGCGATCCAACTGCACGGCGCGGGTGGCGTCAGTCAGGACTTCCCGCTGGCCGAGCTGTACGCCGGTGCCCGCACGCTGATGATCGCGGACGGCCCGGACGAGGTGCACCAGCGGTCGCTGGCGCGTCGGGAGCTGAAGAAGTACATCTGAGACCGGCGGATCCGTCCCACCGGGAGCCCAAAACGCCGGGTCGGCGTCGTCGCCGGTGGGACGGATCCGCCATTCAGGGCCGCAACGCCCGAAGCAACAGGTCGGCCAGGTGGTCGGCGACCTCCTGGGGGCCCATCGGACCGTCGGGGCGGTACCAGGTCGACAGATGGTGGACGGAGCCGAAGTGGTAGTCCACCACCAGGTCGGCCGGGGTCGCCGTGGAGAAGACACCGGCCTGCTGGCCCTCCTCGATGAGCGCGCGGAAGCGCTCGTGGTAGCGCCGGCGCTCGGCGCGCACCTGCTTGTTCTTCTCCGGGCTCAGATGGTGCATCGAGCGGAAGAAGATCGACGCGTCGTCGAGGTTCTCGATCGTGGTGACGACGACATCGGCGGCCGCGGCGCGCAGCCGCTTCTCCACCGGCTCGTCGGCGCCCGCGAAGGCGTCCAGACGCTCCTGCTGAACGCGCAGCACGCGCGCGTACACCTCGTGGAGCAGGTCGTCCTTGGAGCCGAAGTAGTGGTACAGCGCGCCCTTGGTGACGCCGGCCGCCTCCACGATCTCCTGTACCGAGGTCCGGTCGTAGCCCCGCTCGGCGAAGAGCCGGGTGGCGGCGGCCAGCAGCCGCTGTGGGACGGGGGTACCGTCTCCGTCCGTCGTCCTGGGCACTGTGCCGCCACCTGCCTTCCGAGTTCTCACTGGCTGTCGTGCGCGCGGGAACGGAGTTCCCGCCGGAGGATCTTCCCACTCGCCGCCTTCGGCAAGGCGGGCAGTATCTCCACGTGGCGCGGGTATTCGTAGGCGGCCAGTCTCTCCTTGCAGTACACCGCGAGTTCATCCGGGTCCGGCTTGTCCGCGTAGGAGACGCTCACCGCGCGGCCTCCCACTTCTGCTGGATGTGGTTCATGGTCCCGAGCCAGCGGTCCGGGTCCCCGGCCCGGCCCTGATAGAACCCGGCGACCTCGGGATGCGGAAGGATCAGGAACCGGTCCTCCGCCATGCCCTTGAACAGCGCGTCGGCCACGTCGTCCGGCTCGATGGCGGTCGGCTGAAGCACCAGGTCACCCGCGCTTCCGGTGGCGGCGAGCATGTCGGTGCGCACACCCTGCGGACAGATGGCGTGCACCTTGATCCCGCGGTGGCGGTAGGTCAGCGACAGCCACTCGGCGAAGGCGTACGCGCCGTGCTTGGTGACGCTGTAGGGCGCGGCCCCGATCATGGTGAGCAGCCCGGCGGCGGACACGGTGGAGACGAACCGCCCGCGCCCGCGCTCCAGCCACCCCGGGACGAGTTCCTGGGCGGCGCGGACATGGGCCATGACGTTGACGTCCCAGGCCAGCGCCCAGACGTCCTCCCCTGCGGCCTCGGACCCTCCGGAACCGACGCCGGCGTTGGCGCAGTACACGTCGATGTCCCCGCCGAGCGCGTCACGGGCGGCCCCGACGACGGCGGAGGCGTCCCCCGGCACGGCGATCGCCCCGATCTCGTCGGCAACGGCTTCGGCCTTGGCGACATCCAGATCGTTCACGACGACCCGGGCTCCGGCGGCTGCGAACCGCTTGGCCAGTGCGGCCCCGATCCCTCCGCCCGCTCCGGTGACAACGACTCCGGCGTCCTGCAGGGCTTCCACCATCGGTCTCCTTCGATCGCGACTCAGGCGAACATCGTCAGACTAACCGGTCGGTATGTATGAGAGAAGAGCAGGGAAGTGCCGGCTTGGGGGCGCGGGGCTGTATCGATCTGCGGCTCACCCCTTACCGTGCCCCTCATGCGCCTGACGAGACGAACTCTCCTAGTGGCAACCCCGGCCTTGGCAGCAACCACCACCTCCGCAGCCGCCGCAGGCAATCCCGGCCGCCGCCTGCAAACAGGCTTCGAGCGCCTCCAGACATCGGGCTACGCCCAGCTCAGCGGCCAGCGCATCGGCATCGTCACCAACCCCACCGGAATCACCCGAACCGTCCGCCACATCGTCGACGTCATGCACGAGGACGAAAAGGTGGATCTCAGGGCCGTCTTCGGCCCAGAACACGGCTTCCGTGGCACCGCCCAGGCAGGCGGCTCCGAGGGCCGCTACGACGACCCGGCAACAGGCCTCCCCGTCTACGACACGTACCTCAAGAGCGGCAAGCCCCTCGCCGACATCTTCACCGCGTCCGGCGTCGACACCGTCGTCTTCGACATCCAGGACGTAGGCGCCCGCTTCTACACCTACATCTGGACGCTCTACGACTGCATGGAGGCGGCCCAGCTCGCGGGCAAGCGCTTCGTCGTGCTGGACCGGCCCAACCCGGTGACAGGCCGCGCAGCGAACGGCCCCGTACTGCACAAGGAGTTCGCCACGTTCGTCGGCCGGCAGCCCATCTCGCAGGCGCACGGGATGACGGTCGCCGAACTGGCCCTGCTGTTCAACGGGGAGTTCCTCACCACCCCGGTCCCCCTGGACACCGTGACGATGACGGGCTGGCGGCGCTCGGAGTTCTACGACGCCTCGGATCTGCCCTGGGTCCCGCCGAGCCCGAACATGCCGACGCCGGACACGGCCCTGGTGTACTCGGGAACCTGTCTCTTCGAGGGCACGAACCTCTCCGAGGGCCGGGGCACCACCCGTCCCTTCGAACTCCTCGGCGCGGAGGGCGTCGACGGCCGCTGGGCCGCCGAGGTCAACCGACTCGGCCTGCCCGGCGTGCACTTCAGGGAGGCGTACTTCGCGCCCACCTTCTCCAAGTTCCAGGGCAAGACGATCGGCGGTGTCCAGATCCACGTACACGACCGGGCCGCCTTCGACCCGATCCGCACGGGAATCGCGCTCCTCGTGACCGCCAAGAAGACCTACAGCGGCTTCGCTTGGCGCTCCGACAACTGGATCGACAAGCTCACCGGCTCCACTCAGGTCCGCACCGCGATCGACGCGGGTGCGAACACCGACGAGGTGGTGGCCGGCTGGCAGGACGAGCTCGCCGCGTTCCGGGGGATTCGAAAGGAATACCTCCTCTACAGATGACCCGCGCTGTATGGCCAACTCTGCCCCGTGGCGGGACGATACGCCCACATCGCACCGCTTCGGGGGACGGAGGAGCCCGTCATGGCACGACCGGCAGTGAGCGTATCTCCCTACTGGGAACTGACCTTCGACGCGGACGGGGACCCTGACACCCGTGCCAGGGACCGGCTGCTCGCCGGGGTGGCCCACCACGAGGTACATGATCTGCTCGTGTTCGCGCACGGCTGGAACAACGACCGCTCCGGTGCCACGCGGCTCTACGACCGCTTCTTCGCGCCGGTCCCGCAGCTCGCGCCGACGGCCCGTCTCGGGTACGTGGGCGTGGTGTGGCCGTCGATGCGGTTCTCGGACGAGCCGATCCCCGACTTCCCGCGTGCCGTGGCGGCCGAGCTGCCGCCGCGTCCGGTGCTCGACAAGGACACCCGGCACGCGCTGCTGGAGACGTTCCCAGGACGGGCCACCGTGATCGACCAGCTCGCCCGGCTGCTGGAGCAGCAGTCGCGCGAGGAGGCCGAGCTGGAGGAGTTCGGGCGGCTGGTGCGGCTGCTGGTCGACCTGGTGCCGCCGGGTCCGCAGGCGCTGTTCGCGGCGGACACGCTGGCGGAAGGGGTGCCGCAGGACGGGCCGACGATGTTCGAGGGGACCGCTGCCGAGCGGTGCGAGGAGTTCGCGCGGGCGCTGGCGCGGCTCGAATCGCCGGACGCGGCACCGGACGCCTCCTTCTCGCTGCCGAACCCCTGGGACGGGGCGCATGAACTGCTGCGTCAGGCCACGTACTACGCGATGAAACGGCGGGCGGGCACGGTGGGCGAGCGGGGGCTCGGGCGGGTGATCGGTCAGCTCGCGACGCGGTCGCCCCAGGTGCGGGTGCATCTGGTCGGGCACAGCTTCGGCGGGCGGCTGGTGTCGTTCGCGCTGCGCGGGCTGCCGAAGGGGGTGCGTACGGTGAAGTCCGTGACGCTGCTCCAAGGGGCCTTCTCGCACTACGCGTTCTCGGCCCGGCTGCCGCACGACCCGCGCGCGGGAGGGGTGCTCCAGGGGCAGCACAACCGTATCGACGGGCCCTTGGTGTGCTGTTTCTCGCGGCACGACGACGCTCTGGGCACGATGTATCCGCTGGCTTCCCGGATGGCGGGCCACGACCGGGAGTTCCATGGTTTCGACATCGGGAGGGCGCTGGGCGCCAAGTGGGGGGCGATGGGCTTCGACGGGGTGCAGGCGGTGCCCGGCACCAAGAACCTCAAGCTCGCCGACGCGCTGCGCGGGCCGTTGCCCGCGGCGGGGTGCGTGAACGTCGACGCGGCGGCCGTGGTCCGGCGCGGTGGTCCCCCGGCCGGGGCGCACAGCGACATCGTGCACCGGGAGCTGGCCCAACTGGTGCTGGCGGCGGGCCGCGTGCACTGACCCGCCGCCGACTCCCCTGTCACCGGTGCGAGGTGAACTCCACGACCTGCTGGTAGGTCGGCCGGTTCTGCCAGCTGATCCGGGCGTGGTTGATGCCGCCGAGCGGGCGCTGCACGATCGAGTCGGCGCACCACTGGTCGCCCGCCGAGCAGCCCTCGTCGCCGGGATAGACCTGGGCGGCGGTCTTGCCCGCGGCCGTCTTCAGGGTGCTGATCAGGCTGTCCCGGCAGGAGTTCAGGTTGCCGTTCCCGCAGTACTCGCGGGCCGGCGGACCCTGGACCGGCTCACCGAGCACCGACCTGAGGTCCTTGTCGACGTAGCTCCACCAGCCGTACTGGAAGGAGCTGCCGGCGTGGGCGCCGGTCGGGCCGTGGGCGGCCGACGGGGCTTCGTCGACCGGCAGGTTGCGGGTGAAGGCGGTGAACAGCTCGCTGCCGAGGCCCGGTTCGAACTCGGCCTGCACCAGCAGCGGCCACCAGGCGTCCAGGATCCGGATCGCGTCGGCATGGGCGTACGTCTTCGAGCCCGCCGAGGTCTCGGTGCGCCGCGCGCCCGCCGCGAGCCACGCGGACAGCTTGTCGACGGCCGCCTTCGCCGCCGTATCGGTCACCGGGGAGCTGCCCACCACCTTCAGCAGATCCGGCAGGACGTCCTCGGCGCGCAGATCGGCGAGCCCGGCCTCGGCCATCGCCTTCACGAGTGAGGCACGGGTGACCCCGCCCTGGGCGATCAGCTTCTTCACCCGGTCGTCGAGGAGGTTGCCGCGGTGGACCGAGCCGTCGCCCCAGGGGGCGGTGGTGTAGTCGGCGGCCTGCTTGTTGTTCCAGGAGATGTAGAAGTCCTGGTCGATGGAGTTCGGGTGGGCCGACGGCGGGGTGTAGTCCGCGGTGTTGGTCGTCGGGTTCCAGTTCCGCCACTCGTACGACGGCTGCGCCCACACCGGGAACTCCGCGTCCACGCCGGTCGCCCGGACCGGGTTGTCGCCGCTGTTGTAGTAGGCGGTGTGCTCGGAGTCGACGTAGAACCAGTTGAAGGTGAAGTTGATGTGCTGCACCGCCGTCTGGAATGTCTCGGGGCTCTTGAGGTAGTCGGGGTCGTTCAGCATCTGGAAGCCGATGATCGAGTCGGCCTCGTGCAGGAAGGACGAGCGCAGGGTGGTGTAGGCGACGCGCTTGCCGTCGACGGTCGCGCGGTGCGAGACGGGTCCGTACTTCGTCCGCCAGACCCGCATGGTGTACGAGCCCGCGGGGGTGTCGTCGGCGGTGGTCGGCTTCCAGGCGTTCTTCTGCTCGATCTTCTCCATCGCGGTGCAGGTGCCGCGGTAGAGGTAGTGGTGGTCGTCCTGGCACAGCTCGACGGCGTAGGTGTCGATGATGTCCTGGCCGGAGGTGGTCGCGCTCCATGAGTAGTCCTGGCCGCGGCCGAGTTCGACGTACATGCTCAGACCCGCGAAGGAGGCGCCGCGGGCGCTGATGCCCGGGCCCTGGATCTCCTGGAGGAGCAGGAGCTGGGGTGCGAAGTAGCCGGTCTGGGGGCCGAAGACGGCGACCGGGTGGCCGCTGGCGGTGTGCTCGCCGCTCACCACAAGGGCGTTGGACATGCCCCGCCGGGCCGAGCTCATCGCTGTCTTCGTCGCCGTGGCCGAGGTGTCGGCGGCGGTCACGGTGGCCGCACTGCCCGTGCGGTCGTGGACCAGGGGTTCCTCGATCACCGATCCGGCGGCCGGCAACGCCGTGCCCTGCGGGTTCGCGGGCTTCTCGGCGTACGGGAAGCTCTTGTCGTGGACGGTGACGACGGCCTCGGGGTCGTTGCGCATCCGGAAGGACTCCCAGACCTCGGTGCCCTCGGCCACGCCGTACCGCTCCTGGGCGGCCAGCAGGGACAGCGCGTTGTTGACCTCGCCGCCGCCCCCGGAGCCGAACAGCGCGCCGATGACGGAGGCGAGCGCGACCAGGTCGGTGGGCTTGAAGTGCTCGATGGTTCCGGCGTTGGTGACGGAGTCCTTGTGCCCGGTCAGGACGTACTCGCCGGGGAAGTAGCGGCCGCTGTCGGAGGCGTCGATGTAGGCGTTGATGCCGGCGACGTAGGCGTTGACGTCGGCGAGGGCCTGCTGTCCGCGCGCCCCGTTGCCGGCCACGGCGTTGTCGATCTGGGCCTGGAGGTCGGCCTCGGTGTACGGCGCGTGGCGCCAGAACTCCTGCTCAAGGCCCTGGTTGGCGGGGTCGCCGCCCGCGAAGGAGGTCAGCCGGCCCCGGCCCACGTGCCTGAAGACGTCCATGAGCCAAAGCCGGTCCTCGGCCGCCGCATAGCCGGCACCGAACTCCGTGCCGTATCTGGTGGTACCGGTGATGTGCGGCACACCGGTCTTCTTGTCGCGGACGATCGTCACATCGCTGCGTCCGGCCGGCCTGACGGTGGAGGCGACTTGATCGGCGGGGACCCCGAACGAGGCGTCGTTGAAGAAGTTGGTGATCGTGGCGTTGGTGAGGGTGGGGTGGCCCGTGGCGAGGTTCGCATAGGGACCGAGCTGGTCGGAGGCGTGCGCGGGCATGCTGCCGAAGGCCTGGTTGAGCAGGATCTGGGCCAGCGTGGCGTTGCCGTTCTCGCCGGGCGGCAGGATGTCGGAGCACTGGCTGCCGCAGTGATCGGTCACCGCCGTCGCCCCCGCGTCCGCCTCCTCCGCGGCGACCGCCTGGGAAAGCGGGGACAAAAGACCGGCAATGAGCACGCATATGGATGCCGTCTTCAGGAACCCGGGGAATCTGCCGGGAGTTCTCAGTCTGTCGAGCGCGGTGCGAGGGATGCGCCGTGGCATGGCAGCTCCTACCGACGGGGGTGGGCCGGACGTTACCGCCGGTATCCCCGGGATTGAAGGTGAACATGCGTCACTTTCCGGAGCGTTGGGGGAGGCGCGCCGACCGGCTGATGGGGGCCATCGGAAATCGGATGGAGCCGAATCGCGTGTCGATACGTCTATTCGTCAACGTCGTACGAAGTCCGTGCGACACGACGCCGAAGTGACCGAAGTACAGGTGCAGTGTGACGGAGGTGCAGGGCGATGGCCGGTTTCCGGAGTCTGGCGAGACAGGTGCGAGACCCGCGCTGTGATCTGGCGCTACGGCGCTACTCGCTGCGCAAGTGCCTTGAGCGGTTCGCCCCTTACGGACACAGGGCGACCTGGGACCACTTGTGCTCCCGGGCCGGGTTCGGTCCCGAGGACAGGTCTCCCGATCCGGCGCGGCTCGTGGCCGCGTTGGACGAGTTGGAGGAAGCGCGTTCGGTGTGGCTCGCCTATGAGGTCGAGTTCGCCCACCGGCGCAAGAAGGAGAAGCACGACGGACTGCGCAGGCCGGGGAGTGTCGACGACTGGCACCGGCTGACCTGGGGCGGTTTCGGAGTCGCGTGGTGCGACGACCCGCGGGTCCACCCCCGTGAGCCGCTGGCCGAGGTGCTGCGCAGGCTGATCTCCGCCCTGGAGCGCGACCCGGGTGCCGAGTGCCCGGTGTGCGGCGGGGAGCGGCTGACCTGGAAGTACGACCTGGCCCATGAACCCTCCTCGGGCCCGGTCTGCACGCGCTGCGGGATCGTGGTCCCGCGTCCCGTGTTGACGCCGGAGGCCCTGGCGGCCGCCCGGCGCGAACGCCGGCTGCTGGTGTCGGCCTAGTACGACGGGGGTGCGCCGGGGATGCCGCACCCCCCTATGCCGAGGGATCATCTCGGCATGGTGCAGGTCTGTCTGAACGGGGCCCGTGGAGCGGCCGACGGTGCGATGGTGCCCCTGTCGCCGGAGGCGATGGCGGAGTCCGCGGCCGAGGCGGTGGCGGCCGGTGCCACCGACGTGCATGTTCATCCCAAGACGCCCTGTGGACAGGACAGCCTGTCCCCGCGAGTCGTCGCGGCGACGCTGGAGGCGATACGGGCGCGGGTGTCGGTGCCGGCCGGGGTGACGACGGGTGCCTGGGCGGAGCCGGATCCCTCGCTACGACTGTCTCGTATACGGGCCTGGACGGTGCTGCCCGATCACGCCTCGGTCAACTGGCACGAACCGGGGGCGGAGGAGGTGGCCGCCGTGCTGATCGACCTCGGGGTCGGGGTCGAGGCCGGGATCTGGTCGGGGACCGACGGAGCGGCACGGTTCGCCCGCTCGCCGCTCGGGCCGAAGGTGCTGCGGGTGCTGGCGGAGGTGACGGACACATCTCCGGAGACGGCCGAGGACAGTGCGCGGGGTCTGCTTGCCGAGCTGGGACCCGCTTTCGGCCGGCCGGTGTTGCTGCACGGCGAGGACGGCGGGGCGTGGCCGGTACTGCGTCTTGCGGGGCGGCTGGGGCTTGCGACGCGGGTGGGCCTGGAGGACGTGTTGCTGCTGCCGTCCGGGGAACGGGCGGTGTCCAACGCGCGGTTGGTGGCGGAGGCGTTGATCGAGTACGCGGGCGCCCGGGACGCTACCAGGCGCTAATCCGGTCGCTCCACCCCTTTCCCTTACGGACAGTTGGAGGCGATGAAACACAGCTGACCGAAGGAACCCAGGAGTCACCGATGTCGACGCTGCGCGTCACCGCCGAAGTGCTGACCGTCCATGAGCATCCGAACGCCGACGCCCTCGAACTTGCCCAGGTGGGCCTGTACCGGGCGGTCGTGGCGAAGGGTGCGTACCGTACCGGCGAGGTGGCCGTGTACATCCCCGAGCAGTCCGTGCTGCCGGCCGCGCTGGTCGAGGAGCTGGGACTCACGGGGCGGCTGGCGGGGAGCAACTCGGACCGGGTGAAGGCGGTTCGGCTGCGTGGTGAGCTGTCGCAGGGGATCGTGTGCCGGCCGTCGGCGCTGACGGGCGTGGATCTGGTGCGGGCGGCGTCGGACGGCACCGACCTCGCGGAGCGGCTGGGGATCACCAAGTGGGTGCCGCCCATTCCGCCGACGATGTCCGGGGACGTGGAGTCGGCGCCGGATCTGTTGCCGTGGGTGGACATCGAGAACATCCAGCGGTATCCGGGGATCTTCACGGCGGGTGAGCCGGTGGTGCTCACGGAGAAGCTGCACGGGTCGGCGTGCCTGGTGACGTACGTGGCGGACGAGTCGCGGGTGTACGTGTCCTCCAAGGGCTTCGGGTCGAAGTCGCTGGCGCTGAAGGAGGATGCCCGGAATCTGTACTGGCGGGCCGTGCGCGGGCATGGGGTCGCGGAGGTGGCGGCTCGTGTCGCGGAGCGGCTGGGGGCTCGGCGGGTCGGGATCTTCGGGGAGGTGTACGGGGCGGGGGTCCAGGACCTGACGTACGGGGCGGACGGCCGGCGGGACACGCTGGGGTACGCGGTGTTCGATGTGTCGGCGGAGGTCGACGGCTCGGTGCGGTGGCTGAACGCGGCGGACGTTCTCGGCGATGCGCTGCCGTTGGTGCCTCGCCTGTACGAAGGGCCGTACGACAGCGAGCGGGTCCTGGAGTTGGCGACCGGCCGGGAAACGGTCTCCGGACGGGAGCTGCACCTGCGGGAGGGCGTGGTCCTACGTCCGGCGGTGGAGCGGTACAGCCCGGTGACCGGCGGCCGGGCGATCGCAAAGGCGGTCAGCCCGGCGTACCTGACCCGGAAGGGCGGCACGGAGTACGAGTGACGTAGCGGGATCGCCCCCGCCGCCCCTACCCGTGAACGGGCCTCGTCAGCGGCGGCGGCGGCGTTCCACCAGCAGGCGCGAGCCGCTTCGGTGTTCGCCGAACGTGTCGTCCGGGTTGGACAGGACGCACGTGTCCAGGGAGAGGCAGCCGCAGCCGATGCAGTCCGTCAAGTGGTCTCGCAGACGGTTCAGTTGCGTGATGCGTTCGTCCAGTTCCGCTCGCCATGTCTCCGACAGCCGCGCCCAGTCCTCGTGGGTCGGGGTGCGCTCCTCGGGGAGTTCCGCCAGTGCCTCGCGGATCGTCGCCAGGGGGATGCCGACCCTCTGGGCCGCCCTGATGAAGGCCACCCGGCGCAGCGTGTCCCTGCCGTAGCGGCGTTGGTTGCCCGCCGTGCGGCGGCTGGTGATCAGGCCCTTGGCCTCGTAGAAGTGCAGGGCGGAGACGGCGGCGCCACTGCGCGCGGCGAGCTGGCCGACCGTGAGCTCATGGATCTTCTCGGGAATCTTGGGCACCCCTCGAAGCCTACCCACCCCGGCGAACGGCAGATCCGTTGACACGGGGCCTCCGTCCGAGCATGCTAAGCAGTCGCTTAGACTTTTGGGAGGCCAGGGACATGGCAGAACCGAGGAGCTTCACCTCCGTCGACGAGCTGAAGGCAGCGGTCGGCGAGCAGCTGGGCCACACCGACTGGCTGGAGGTCGACCAGAAGCGGATCGATCTCTTCGCGGAGGCGACCGGGGACCACCAGTGGATCCACGTCGACCCGGAGAAGGCCGCCACCGGCCCCTTCGGGACGACCATCGCCCACGGATACCTCACCCTGTCGCTGCTGCCCCTCTTCGGCCCGCAGCTGATCAAGGTCGAGGGCATGAAGATGGGCGTCAACTACGGCACGAACAAGGTCCGTTTCCCGGCCCCCGTGCCGGTCGGTTCGCGAGTGCGCGCCACCGCGACGATCACCGGAGTCGACGACGTCACCGGCGGCGTCCAGGTGACGGTCGCGTTCACCGTGGAGCGCGAGGGCGGCGACAAGCCCGTGTGCGTCGCCGAGTCCGTGGCGCGGTACTACCTGTAGGACCCTGGCCTACTTCGCGCCCACCATCCGCAGCACGAGGTCGGCGTACAGCTCGCCGACCTCGTCCGGAGTCCGGGATCCGTTCACGTTGAACCAGCGCGCCACGTCGATGCAGAGCGACAGCACGGCGAGCGTGGTGCCCTTGACGTCCGGCACGTCGAACTCGCCGGACGCCACCCCGTCCTCGATGATCCCGCGGACCTCGGCGTCCACCTGCCGGCGCAGCCCGATGATCTCCGCCCGGGCCTCGGGGCCGAGCGAGTCCAGCTCGTACTGCACCACACGCGCGGTCGTACGCCCCCCGGCGTGCCAGCGCACGAAGGAGCTCACCGCGTCCGCGAGCCGCTCGGTCGCGGTGCCCTCGCGCGCCGCCGCCGTACGCAGGATCTCCAGCGCCTTCTCATGGCCGATCCGGCTGATCCGGTGAAGCAGCTCTTCCTTGGTCTTGTAGTGGATGTAGAGCGCCGCCGGGCTCATCCCGGCCCGGCCCGCGATGTCCCGGGTCGTCGTGGCGTGATAGCCACGCTCGGCGAAGGCCTCCACCGCGGCGATCAGCAGCCGCCGGGCCGCGTCGGGCGTGACCTCGCCCCACGCCGACCCCTCGCCGCCGGCCGTCTCCTCCGCCGTACTCATCGCTGCTCGCCCCTCTCGATGACAGAGTCACCACCATACCGCCGACGGTGAGCGGTCGCTTAGAGCAGCCACCCGGGGTGGCCGATCAGAGCTTCTCGAACGGACCGTAGGAATGAGCCGTCGAGGCGTCCTGACGGTCGCGGATGACCTTGGCGAGGGTGAAGGCGGAGGTGACCAGGTAGAGGACGGCTATGCCGAGGAAGGCGCGGACCCAGGGGTCGGCCTCCAGCTGGTAGATGCCGATGGCGGTGGCCGCCATGGCGGCGGCGAACGAGGCGACGGACTGGCCGTAGAAGGCGGCCGTGTTCTGCTTGACCGGTGTGTCACTCATGGGGACAAGCTTCGACGGACGTGGGCCGCGCCACATCCGTCGAAGTACTCAGCGGTCGTACTCAGAAGGCCGAAACCCCGGTCAGCGCACGGCCGATGACCAGCTTCTGGATCTGGCTCGTGCCCTCGTAGAGGGTCATCACCCGGGCGTCGCGCAGCAGCTTGCCCGCCGGGTACTCGTCGATGTAGCCGTAGCCGCCGAAGACCTGGAGGGCGTTGTTGGCGGCGCGGACGGCGGCCTCCGAGGCGAAGAGCTTGGCCTTGGAGGACTCGGTGGCGAAGGGCTGCCCTCGGTCGATCAGGTCGGCGACCCGCCAGGTCAGCAGCCGGGCGGCGTCGACGTCCACGGCGATGTCGCTGATCAGCTCCTGTACGAGCTGATGGTGGGCGATGGTCCTGCCGAACTGCTCCCGCTCCCCCGCGTACTTCACGGCCACGTCCAGCGCGGCCTGGGCCAGACCCACGCAGCCCGCCGCCACCGACATCCGCCCCTTGGCCAGCGCCGACATGGCGACCGAGAAGCCCTTGCCCTCCTCGCCGAGCATCGCGGATGCGGGCACCCGCACGTCCTCCAGGACGAGTTCGGCGGTGGCCTGGCCGCGCAGGCCGAGCTTGCCGTGGATCGTGCGGCGGGTCAGCCCGGGCGTGTCCGTGGGGACCAGGAAGGCGGAGACGCCCTTGTGGCCGGGGGCGTCGGTGGAGCGGGCGAAGAGCAGCACGACATCGGCCCAGGTGCCGTTGGTGATGAACATCTTGGTGCCGTTGATGACGTAGTCCCCGCCGTCACGGACCGCGTGGGTGGCGAGGTTGCCGGCGTCGGATCCGGTGCCCGGCTCGGTGAGGCCGAAGCAGCCGACGTAGTCGCCGGCGGTCAGGCCCGGCAGCCACCGCCGCTTCTGCTCCTCGCTCCCCCAGGCGGCGATCGTCTTCGCGACCAGGCCCAGGGAGACGGAGACGATGCCGCGCACGGACGAGTCCCCACGGCCGAGTTCCTCCGTGACCAGGCAGTACGCGAGGTGGTCGCCGCCGGAGCCGCCGTACTCCTCGTCGACGGTCAGGCCCAGGAAGCCGACCTCGCCGAGCTTCTTCACGATGCCCCGGTCGACCTCCTCGGCGCGGTCCCAGGCGACGACGTGCGGGGTGATCTCGCGGGCCACGAAGTCCCGGGCGAGCTGCCGTACGGCGGTCTGCTCCTCGTTGAGCTCCAGGTTCATACCGAGTCACCCCAATTGAATGCCGTACATTTAAATTAGCACTGCTAGTTTCCAGTGGCAGCCCTACTATGTGCGCCATGGCCCGACCGCGCAAGCCCCTTCTCAGCACCGACCGGATCGTCGAGACGGCGCGGGTGCTCGTGGACACGGAGGGCCTCGCGGCCGTCTCCACCCGGCGGCTCGCCGCGGAGTTGGGGGTGAGCGGGCCGTCCCTCTACAACCACTTCCGCACCAAGGACCAGATCCTGGAGGCGGTCGCGGACTCGGTGAGCGCGCAGGTCGACCTGTCGATGTTCGAGGACGGACGGGACTGGCGCACCGCGCTGCACGACTGGGCGGTCTCGTATCGGGCGGCCCTGCGGAACCATCCCAATATCGTGCCGGTGCTGGCGCGCGGGCCCGGACGGCGGCCTGCCGCGCTACGGCTCGCGGACGCGGTGTACGGGGCGATGGTGGAGGCGGGTTGGCCACCGGCGCAGGCCACGTCGATCGGGGCCCTGATGCGGTACTTCATCATGGGGTCCGCGCTGGGGTCGTTCGCCGGGGGGTTCGTCGACGACGTCAGTGCGTACGACCCCGCGGACTATCCGCATCTGGGGCAGGCGCATCTTCTTGCGGAGCGGCAGGAGAAGATCGACGAGCGGGCCTTCGAGACGGGGCTCGCCGCGCTGCTGGACGGGTTGGAGCGGCAGTACCAGGGGGTCGCGCCGTCCGCCTGAGACAGTTCGGCAGCCACCGAAGTGTCCAGCCCTCATGCTGGACCCCATGACCGCCCCCGACCCCCGCGCACCCCACCTCGCTCGGCTCGCCTCACTCATCGCCGATGAGACTCGGGCCGCTTGTCTGCTCGCCCTGCTCGACGGGCGGGCCTGGACCGCCGGGGAGCTGGCTCGGCATGCGGGAGTTGCCGCGTCCACGCTCAGTGAGCATCTGGGCAAGCTCGTCGCCGGTGGGCTGCTGGTCGAGGAGCGGCAGGGGCGGCATCGGTATGTGCGGCTCGCGGACGCCCGGGCCGCGCAGCTCGTGGAGGATCTCGCCGCCCAGGTCGCGCCCAGGGCCGTCGTGCGGCCTCGGAGTCTGCGTCAGTCCAGTGCCGGGTCCGCCATGGCTCGTGGGCGGACCTGCTACGACCATCTCGCCGGGCGGCTCGGGATCGCGGTGACCGACGCGTTCACGGCGCGCGGGCTGCTGCGCCAGGACACCGGGTTCGCGCTCACCGACGCGGGGGTGGCGTGGTTCGACTCCGCCGGCATCCGGCTGGAACGTGGGGGTGGACGCCCGCTCGCCCGGGCCTGCCTCGACTGGACCGAGCGGCGGCCGCATCTGGCGGGGGTCGCGGGCGCGGCGGTGTGCCGGCACGCCCTGGACGCCGGGTGGTGTGTGCGCATCGGGTCCGAGCGGGCGGTGAAGGTGACGCCGACCGGGGAGCGGGCGCTGGCGGAGCTCCTCGGCATCCCGGCCGAGTCACTGCGCTGAGGTCCGAAATCCGCGAGCGCCCGCGCCCGCTTCCTTCCTAGCCTCTGGAGCATGATGAACGCCTCCCTCGCCCGTCGTACGGAGCTGCTCGCCGCCGGGGCCGCCACGGTCACCGTCGTGCTGTGGGCCTCCGCCTTCGTCTCGATCCGCAGCGCGGGCGCCGCGTACTCGCCGGGCGGGCTGGCGCTGGGGCGGCTGCTGGCCGGGGCGCTGGTGCTCGGGACCATCTGTCTCGTACGGCGGGAGGGGTGGCCGCCACGTACGGCGTGGCGTGGGATCGCGATATCCGGGCTGTTGTGGTTCGGGTTCTACATGGTGGCCCTGAACTGGGGCGAGCAGCGGGTGGACGCCGGTACGGCGGCGCTGGTGGTGAACATCGGGCCGATCCTCGTCGCGTTGCTCGGGGCCCGGCTGCTGGGGGACGTGATGCCGCCGCGGCTGCTGGCGGGCATGGCGGTGTCGTTCGCGGGTGCGGTGACCGTGGGTCTTTCGATGTCGAGCGGGGGCGGGTCCTCGCTGCTCGGTGTGGTGCTGTGCCTGCTGGCGGCTGTGGGGTACGCCGGGGGTGTCGTCGCGCAGAAGCCGGCGCTGGCGGGGGCGAGCGCCTTGCAGGTGACGACGTTCGGGTGTCTGGTCGGCGCGGTGGCGTGTCTGCCGTTCGCCGGTCAGCTGGTGTCGGAAGCGGCCGAGGCGCCGGTGTCGGCGACGCTCAACATGGTCTACCTGGGCGTCTTCCCGACCGCGCTCGCCTTCACGACATGGGCGTACGCCCTGGCCCGTACGACCGCCAGCCGGATGGGCGCGACGACGTACGCGGTGCCCGCGCTGGTCGTCCTGATGTCGTGGCTGGCGCTGGGCGAGGTGCCGGGGGTGCTGACGCTGGCGGGCGGGGCACTGTGTCTGCTGGGGGTGGCGGTGTCGCGGTCCCGTCCGTCGTCCCGTGCGTCCTCCCGTGCGGGGGAGGCCGGTGTGGCCGGGGGTGCCACCCCCGGCCCGCCGATCGCCACTGAACCGGCCTCGTGCCCCAATACCGGTCGGGCCGACTAGCCCGCGCAGACGTCGGGCCGACTAGAACGTCACCAGGGCCCTGCCGCCCTTGCCCGCCAGCATGTTCTCGAAGGCCGCCGGGATGCCCTCAAGACCGATCCGCTCCGTCACCAGCATCCCGAGGTCCAGGCGCCCCTCGCGGACGTGTTCCGCCAGGATCGGGACGTCTCGCGACGGGTCCGTGTTGCCGTAGACGCAGCCGGAGAGTGTGCGGCCCCAGTGGAAGATCTCCAGGGCGTTGAAGGTGACCTCCTGGTCCTTGCCGCCGATGCCGACCACCGTCGTACGGCCGCCCCGGCGGGTGGAGTCCCAGGCGGTGCGGATCGTGGAGGCGCGGCCCACGCACTCGATCGCCACGTCCACGCCCTGCTTGCCGGTCAGGCCCCGGATCTCGCGCGCGGTGTTCTCCGAGGCGATCACATACTCCGTGGCTCCGGCCGCGCGGGCCAGTTCCTCCTTCGCCGGGGAGACATCCACCGCCACGATCCGCGAGGCGCCCGCGATACGGGCCGACTGGAGCGCGGCGAGGCCCACTCCGCCGACGCCGTACACGGCCACGGTCTCCCCTGCGCGCACCTGCGCGGAGTGGTGGACGGCGCCGTAGCCGGTGAGGACCGCGCAGCCCAGCAGGGCCGCCTCGGTGAGCGGGACGCCGTCCGGGGCGGGCAGGACACAGGACGACGAGACGACCGTCTCCTCGGCGAACGCGGCGACGTTCAGGCCGGGGTGGAGGTCGGTGCCGTCGGAGGCGCGGTGGGCGTAGACATCGGCGACGCCGTTCAGGGCGTTGGCGCAGAGCCAGACCTCGCCCAGTGCGCAGGCGGGGCAACTGCCGCAGGAAGGGGCCCAGTTGAGGATCACTCCGTCGCCCGGCGAGACGTGCGTGACGCCCTCCCCCACCGCGACCACCGTCCCCGCGCCCTCGTGGCCGAGGACCGCCGGGACCGGCACACGCATCGTGCCGTTGGACAGGGACAGGTCGGAGTGGCAGACGCCCGCGGCGGCGAGCCGGACGCGGACCTGGCCGGGGCCCGGTTCCGGGAGGTCGATCTCGGCGATCTCCAAAGGAGCGCCCACGGCGGGCAGGACAGCGGCGCGAACCATGGGTGTGAACTCCCTTAGAACTGGAGGGACTTGGTCTGGAGGTACTCGGCGAGACCGTGCGTGCCGAGCTCCCGGCCGACGCCGGACTGCTTGTAACCGCCGAAGGGGGCGAGGGGATTGAAGCGACCGCCGTTGATGTCGACCTGGCCGGTCTCCATCCGGCGGGCGAACGCGACCGCCTCCGACTCGTCACCGGCCCACACGGCACCGGCCAGGCCGTAGACGGTGCCGTTGGCGATGCGCAGGGCGTCGTCCTCGTCCTCGTACCGCAGGATCGACAGGACCGGGCCGAAGATCTCCTCCTGCGCGATGGTCATCTCGGGGGTGACGTCGGCGAAGACCGTCGGGCTGACGAAGTAGCCCTGTTCGCGCGGGGATTCGGTGCCGCCCGCGACCAGGCGGGCGCCCTCGGCGACGCCCTTGTCGATGTAGCCGCGCACCCGCTCCCGCTGCCGCGCGCTGACCACCGGGCCGATGCGCTCGCCGTACTTCGCGGCGGCGGCCGCAGCGAGCTCCAAGGCCTCGTCGTACTGGTCCCGGTGCACCAGCATCCGCGTCCAGGCGCTGCACGTCTGCCCGGAGTTGGACATGACGTTGGCGACGCCGACGTTCACCGCCTTGGCGAGGTCGGCGCTCGGCAGGATGACGTTGGCGGACTTGCCGCCGAGTTCGAGGGCGACCTTCTTGATCGCGGCGGCGGCCGTCGCGGCGATCTGCCTGCCGACGGCGGTGGAGCCGGTGAAGGAGACCAGGTCGACGCCCGGGTGCTCGACGAGGGCCTGGCCCGCGACCGGGCCGAGACCGGTGACCAGGTTGAAGACGCCTGCCGGGACCCCGGCCTCGTGCACCGCCTCGGCGAAGAGCTGGGCGGTCAGCGGGGTGTCCTCGGCGGGCTTCAGGACGACCGTGCAGCCCGCCGCGAGCGCGGGGGCGACCTTGGCGACGATCTGGTGGAGCGGGTAGTTCCAGGGGGTGATCGCGCCGACCACGCCGATCGGCTCGTGCAGGACGGTGGAGTTTCCGACCTTCTCCTCGAAGGCGTGCGTCGCCGCGAGTTCGGCGTACGAGGCCGCGACCGCGATCGGCACGGAGGCGTGGACCGCCTGCGAGAAGGCGAGCGGCGAGCCGAGTTCCGCGGTGACCGTCTCGGCGATCTCGTCCTTGCGGGCGGCGAGTGCGTCCCGCAGGGCCGTCAGGCGGGCGGCGCGCTCGGCGGGCGGGGTTGCGGCCCAGCCCGTCAGCGCGGCGCGGGCGGCCCGTACGGCGGTGTCGACGTCCAGGGCCGTGCCCGCGGGCACCCGGCCGATCACCTGCTCGTCTGCCGGGTTCACGACGTCGATCGTGTCCCGGCCGACGGCGGGGCGCCAGGCTCCGTCGATGTAGAAGCCGTCGTGTGCCTTCATCGCGATCCTTCCGGGGGTGCTGCGTGCGGTTTGTGGGGGCTGGTCGCGCCCGCCCCTGACCGGTACCTTCGAACCGCAGCTCAAACTAGCGCTGTTAGTTTTGTGGCACCAGGGGTGCCCCGCATGGCACAGCTCACCCTGCCCGGAAGATCCTCAGAATTCCTCCAGATCGGGCAGCCGCGCCGGTGCCGGGCAGATCCGTTCGCCGTGTTGGTCGAAGACGAACAGATGGGCGATGTCGACGAGGAGCGGGACCTGCATACCCGGCCGGAGGTCGATGTCGGGGGTGGTCCGGACGATCAGATCGCCGGGCAGCCGGCCCTCGGGCGGCGCGGTTTCGGACGAGCGGTCGGGACCGGGCTCCGGGTCCTCCAGCACCACCACGGGACCGGCCCGCAGCATCCCGGCCCGCTCCCGGAGCCGGTCCAGCACCGTGCCGCCCTCCCGTCTGCGACGCCTGACCCGGCGCAGCGGTCGCGGGGCCTCAAGCTCGGGCACGACGGCCGGGCGGGAGCCGGTGTTGAAGTGGACGAGCACCTCGTGGCCCTGGAACTCGACATGCTCGACCAGACCGGTGATCAGTACCTCCCCGGGCCGGGCGGCGGCCGGCTTGGCGATCCGCACGGACTCCGAGCGCAGGCCCACGATGACCTCACGGCCCTGCTGGACCCGGAGCAACTGGTGGTCCCGGGAGAGGGGTTCGGGCAGCCGCAGGTACTGCTTGCCGAGGCTGATGGTCATCGCCCCGTCGAGCGGGGCGCGGACGACTCCGCGCAGCAGGTTGATGCGCGGGATGCCGATGAAGGCGGCGACGAAGACATTGCGGGGCAGGGCGTAGACCTCGCGCGGGGTGCCGATCTGCTGGAGCACCCCGCCGCGCAGCACGGCGACCCGGTCGCCGAGCGACATGGCCTCGGCCTGGTCGTGGGTGACGTAGACCGTGGTGACGCCCAACTCGCGGGTGAGCTTGGTGATTTCGGCCCGTAGGTGGTTGCGGAGCTTGGCGTCGAGATTGGACAGGGGCTCGTCCATCAGGAAGGCGGAGGGGTGGCGGGCGATGGCCCGGCCCATGGCGACGCGCTGGCGTTCGCCGCCGGAGAGCTGGGCGGGCAGCCGGTCGAGCAGATCCTCGATGCCGAGCATGCGGGCGGTGGCGTCCACGCGCGGGCGGGGGTCCTCTCCGGGCGTCTCGATGCGCAGCGGGAAGCCGATGTTGTCGCGGCTGGTCATGCTCGGGTAGAGGGCGAAGTTCTGGAAGACCATCGCCATGTCCCGGCCGGACGGCGGCAGATCGTTGGCGTACTCACCGTCGAGCCGCAGCTCGCCCTCGTCGATCTCCTCAAGTCCGGCGATCATTCTCAGCACCGTCGACTTGCCGCAGCCCGAGGGGCCGAGCAGGACGAGGAATTCGCCGGGCCCGATGTCCAACGTGAGCCGGTCCACCACGCGGACGCCCTTGGCGTAACTCTTGCTCACGTCGTGCAGAGAGATGGCGCGTGTCATGAGGGGTGCCCCCGGGGGCTACGTCGGCGGCCCTGGTGCTCCGCGGCTTGATACCCCGTGCGGGTCGTACGGGGCCTGTGGGTCACGGAAGTTAACGGAATGTATGCGGCCGGGGGAAGGGAATGGGCGGGATCGGGCACGGCCGTCCAGCAGATGAGAAAGCGGACGGCCGAATTCAGCATCGAGTGGCGGCGTTCGGGGCCTCACGGACCTCCACGAGATGGGCGAAGGTGACCATCTCGCCGGGGTCGAAGTCGAAGGCGGCGAGGTAGAAGTCGCAGACCTTGGGCTCGTTGCTCTGATCGTCGAAGGGCGTGCCCACCTTGTGGATCTCGACGTCCCGTAGTCACCGGGCAGCTGGGCGACGGCGGCGGGCGCCCCGGCGGCCGTGCCTGCGAGGATCAGGGCCGCGAGGGCGGCGGTGCGCGCTCCGGCGAACCCGGGAAGCCGCGCCCTACGACCCGTCAGTCGTCGCTCTTACGGCTCGCAGCCGCCCGGGACCTGCGGGATGCGGCGGCCGCACCGCCCTCGCCCTTCCCGGACCCCGGTGACCGCACGGCGACGCCCGCGGACGCCAGCAGCAGCACCCCCAGCATCACGAACGGCGCCGCCACTCCCGCGACGCCCGCGACCAGGCCCGCCGTGGCGGGCGCGGCGACCTGGCCGAGCCGGTTGCCGGTCAGGCGCAGGGCGAGGGCGGTGGAGCGGGCGCCGTCGGGGGCGGCCTGGACGACCGTCGTCATGGACAGCGGCTGTCCGACGCCGAGGCAGAAGCCGAGCGCGGCGAGGATCAGGGCCAGCGCCCACACCGGCACCGGAAGCGCGACGGCGGCGCACAGCGCGGCCCCCAGCAGACAGGTGACGGTCAGCAGGGCGGAGCGGCTGAGCAGGCGCAGCAGCGGGGTCAGCACCAGCCGGCACGCGATGGTGGCCGCGGCGCGCAGGCTGAGCAGCAGGCCGATGACCGACGGCGCGATGCCCCGGTCCTCGCCGACCACCGGCAGATAGGCGGTGAGGACGTCGGTCGCGGACAGCACGGAGAGGCTGATCAGAATCCCCGCGGGCACACCCCGGGTGCGCAGGATGCGGTGGACGGGGACGCGGTCACCCTGTCCGGTACGGGACTTGGGCGTCGTACGACGGTGCTCTATTCGCCACAGCGAGCTGAGCGCGACCGCCGCGCCCGCGCCCGCGACCAGCAGGGCGAGCGCGCTGGTGCCCGCCATGTCGTGGCCACCGATCAACGCGCCCGCCGCGATGGGGCCGATGAGCTGGCCGAGGGAGGCGCCGATGGTGAAGTGGCCGAAGTTGCGGTCCTGTTCGTGCGGGGCGGACTGGCGGGCGACCAGGGACTGGGCGCCGATGACGAAGGCGAGGTGGCCGAGGCCCATCACCCCGCTCCACAGGGCCATCGTCCACAGGGAGTTGGCCATGCCGCTCAGCGCGCAGCCGCCCGCGATCAGGACCACGCCGACCGGCAGCAGGGGCGCGCAGCGGCCGTGGTCGGTACGGCGGCCGAGGGGCACGGCGGCGAACAGCGGGAGCAGCGCGTACACACCGGCGATGACGCCGACCGCCCGCTCGTCGGCGCCCAGCGCCAGGGCCCGGTAGGAGACGGCGGGCCGGGCCATCGACACCGCCGCCTGCGCGAAGCTGAAGGCGATGACGAGGCGGAGCAGCCAGCCGCGGTTCCCACCGGGCCTCACGATGACGTCCTCCATGTACGTATCAGATGATTCCGAAGAGGATTCCTGCCCCGAGGATGACGAGGCATGTGGCCGCGGCCCACTTGACCACGAACCTGGTGTGGTCGCCGAACTCGACCTTGGCCATGCCGACCAGGACGTACACGGCCGGGACGAGCGGGCTCGACATGTGCAGCGGCTGGCCGATCAGCGAGGCGCGGGCCATCTCCAGCGGCGAGACTCCGTGCGCGGCACCGGCCTCGGCGAGGACCGGCAGGACGCCGAAGTAGAAGCCGTCGTTCGACATGAAGTAGGTGAGCGGCAGGCTCAGCAGTCCGGTCACCAGGGCCATGTGCGGGCCCATGCCGTCGGGGATGACGTCCACCATCCAGTTGGCCATGCTGTCGACCATGCCGGTGCCCTGGAGGACGCCGGTGAAGACGGCGGCGGCGAAGACCATGCCGGAGACGTTGAGGACGTTGTCGGCGTGGGCGGCGAGCCGGGCCCGCTGGTCGGGGATGCGGGGGAAGTTGACCGTGAGGGCGAGGGCGGCGCCGAGCAGGAACAGCACCGGGATCGGCAGCCACTCCATGATCATGGCGGTCAGAAGGGTGACCGTGAGCAGCGCGTTGAACCAGTAGAGCTTGGGGCGCAGGGTGGCGCGGTTCGGGTCGAGGCCCTGGAAGCCTTCGTCCTCGGCGTCCGCGTCGGTGCCGGAGCCGGCGCCGCCCGTGGCGGGCAGGGCGGTCTTGCCGTCGCCGGAGCCGGCGGAGCCGACGAGGACGGTCTCGGTCTCCTTCTCCTCGATGAGCACCTCGTCCAGGGTGAGCACGCCGAGCCGCTTGCGCTCGCGCAGACCGAGCACGTACGAGAGGACGAACACGAAGAGCAGGCCGACCAGGAGCGCCGGGATCATCGGGACGAAGATGTCGCTCGCGTCCAGCTTCAGCGCGGTGGCGGCGCGGGCGGTGGGGCCGCCCCAGGGCAGGGTGTTCATCACGCCGTTGGCCATGGCGGCGACACCGGTCATCACGACCAGGCTCATCTTCAGGCGCTTGTACAGCGGGTACATCGCCGAGACCGTGATCATGAAGGTGGTCGAGCCGTCGCCGTCGAGGGAGACGATCGCCGCGAGGACGGCCGTACCGACGACGATCCGCATCGGGTCGGCCTTCGCGAACTTCAGGATCCCGCGCACGATCGGGTCGAAGAGGCCGACATCGATCATCACACCGAAGTAGACGATCGCGAACATGAGCATCGCCGCAGTGGGGGCGAGGCTGGTGACGCCGTCGATGACATAGTCACCGAGGTTGGCGCCCTTCCCGACGAAGACGCAGAACAGCGCCGGGATCAGCACGAGCGCCGCGATCGGCGACATCTTCTTCATCATGATCAGGACCAGGAAGGTCGCGATCATGACGAAGCCGAGGATGGTCAGCATGAGTGGATACCTAACGTTCGCCCTTGAACATCTCCCACCAGGGCCGGCGGTGCGACGACGTTAGGTCTCTTCAAGCCGCGTTAACAAGATGTTGACGTGCGAGCAATAAGCGCAAAACTCCAGGTCAGAGCTTTGCTCAGGTCAGAGCGCTGAGCTTTTCGGCCGCGGGGGCGACCTCGACGGGTACTCCGTTGAGGACGGCGTTGCCCGACAGCGGGTCGAGCAGGCTGCCGTCGAGGAGCTGGTTGACGTTGACTCCGGGGTCCTTGTGCGCATGGCTCATCCGGGTCCCGGGCCGGTCGTGCCCCCACCCGTGCGGCAGGCTGACGACCCCCGGACGCACGGCGTCGGTGACCTCGGCGGGCGCGGTCACCTCTCCCCCGGCCCCCTTCAGTCGTACGGCCGCCCCGTCCCGCACGCCGAGCCGTTCGGCGTCGTCGGGGTGGATGTGGAGGGTGCAGCGGTTGGTGCCGCCGGTGAGGGCGGGCACATTGTGCATCCAGCTGTTGTTGGACCGCAGATGACGGCGGCCGACGAGGACGAGCCCGTCGGGGCGGTGCCGCAGGGCTTCCCTGAGGCGCGGCAGATCGTCGGCGATCGGCTCGGGCAGCAGCTCGACCTTGCCGCTCCTGGTCTTCAGCGGCTGCGGCAGCCGGGGCCGAAGCGGCCCGAGATCGATGCCGTGCGGATGAGCGAGCACCTTCTGAAGGGTCAGCCCGTCGGGTCGGGCGCCGAAGCCGTCGCCGTAGGGGCCGAGGCGGAGCATCATGTCGAGCCGTCGCTCGGGGCCTGTGTCGCCGGTGAGCCGATCGGCGAGTTCGCGCGGGTCACGGCCGTGGACCGGGGAGTGGGGTTCCTTGACCGCCTTGCCGAGGGTCTGGTCGATGACCATCTGGTCGACTGCGGCCGGATCGGCGCCGTGCATTCCGCTCGCGGCGAGGACGAGGCGGGCCATGATCTCCGTCTCGGCCATGCGGCCGGGCTCCAGCGGGACGGCGGCACGGTTGTAGCGGACCTGGTTGCGCACGGCGAGCGTGTTGAAGGCGAAGTCGTGGTGCGGGCTCTGGGAGGGCGGGGGCGGCGGCAGGACGACATGGGCGTGGCGCGAGGTCTCGTTGAGATACGGGTCGACGCTGACCATGAAGTCCAGGGAGTCCAGCGCCTTGTCGAGGCGGTCGCCGTCGGGGGCGGAGAGCACGGGGTTGGCGGCAATGGCGATGAGCGCCCGGACGGGCTCGCCCTCTTCGGTGGCGGTGTCGATCTCCTCGGCGAGCGCGGAGATCGGCAACTCGCCCTTCGCCTCAGGGTGTTGGCTCACCCGGGAGTGCCAGCGGGCGAGCTGGAAGCCGTGGCCGGGTCCGGCGGGCCGGGGCGTCTTGTCGGTGGCCGCCTGTGGGAAGAGGGCGCCGCCGGGCCGGTCGAGGTTGCCGGTGAGAATGTTGAGCACGTCCACGAGCCAGCTGGCCAGGGTGCCGTGGGTGACGGTACAGCTGCCGATGCGGCCGTAGACGGCGGCGGTGGGGGCGGCGGCGAGTTCGCGGGCGAGCGTGCGGATGGTGTCGGCGTCGACGTCACAGGCGCCGGCGACGGCTTCGGGGGTGAAGTCCCTTACTTCCGCCCGGAGTTCCTCGACGCCCTGCACGTGCTGCTCCAACTCCCCTAGGTTCACCAGGCCTTCCTCGAACAGCACGTACGCCATCGCCGCCAGCAGCAACGCGTCGGCGCCGGGCCGGATCGCGATGTGCCGGTCGGCGAGCTTGGCGGTACGGGTGCGGCGCGGATCAATGACGGTGAGGGTGCCGCCACGGGCCTTGAGGGCTTTGAGCCGGCCGGGGAAGTCGGGGGCGGTGCACAGACTCCCGTTGGACTCAAGAGGATTGGCGCCGATGAGGAGGAGATGATCGGTGCGGTCGAGATCAGGAACGGGGATGGCGTTGGCGTCGCCGTAGAGGAGCCCGCTGGAGACATGCTTGGGCATCTGGTCGACCGTGGACGCGCTGAACAGGCTGTGCGTGCCGAGGGCGCCGATCAGGACGGGCGGGTACAGGGCGCCGGCCATGGTGTGCACGTTGGGATTGCCGAGGACGATCCCCACGGAGTGCGGCCCGTACCGCTCGACGACGGACCGAACCCCCACGGCGACGGCGTCGAAGGCCTCCTCCCAGCTGGCCTCGCGCAACACCCCGTCCTTGCGTACGAGCGGCCCGGTGAGGCGGTCCGGGTCACCGTCGACGGCCCCGAAGGACGCCCCCTTGGGACAGATGAACCCCTTGCTGAACACATCGTCCCGATCGCCTCGGGAGCCGGTGACACGCGTCCCCTCGATGGTGAGCGTCAGACCACAGGTGGCCTCGCACAGGGGGCAGATTCGCAGGGCGGTGCGGGACACGGGTCCTCCCGGGGCGGCGACGGTGGCGCACGGACGTGGGGCCGAGCATACCGACCGGTATGGATGCTGGGGAGGGGGTGGCGGGGGTGGGGTCGGAAATTCGCGGAGGGTTCAGTCCAGGGCCCGCGCCAGATAAGCCCGCAGCAGCTCCCGTGCCTCCTCGATGATCCGCTCGTCTCCCTCCGGGGAGACGCGGAAGGCGAGGTGGACCAAGGTGTCGGCGGTTTCCACGGCTACGAGGAACACGCGGCGCAGATCCTCGTCGGGGGTGCGGTCGAGGTAGCCGGAGAGGAGGTCGGTGAGGCGGTCGGCGACTCGATGGTTGGGTTCCGCGCGGCGGGCGCCCACGGGTATCTGGTTGCCGAAGTCGACGAGGGCGAAGCCGGGGGCCGTTCGCTTCATCACGAGGTATTCGTCGAGTACGGCGTCCATGGCCGCGCGCCAGTCGCGGACGGCGCCGCCCGCCAGGCGTTCGGTGACGCGCTCGGCGTAGCGGTCGAGGTTGCGCTGGGCCAGGGCGTCGGCCATCTGTCGCTTGTTGCCGAAGAAGCGGTAGACCGAGCCGATGGGGACTCCGGCGCGCTGGGCGACCGCGCGGGTGCTCAGGTCGTCGTAGCCGACCTCGTCGAGGAGGTCGGCGCAGGCGTCGAGGATCCTGGTGAGCCGTTCGGCACTGCGCCGCTGTACGGGCGCGCGGCGGAGCGAGGTCGCGTGGGGCACGGGCTTCATGATGCCTTTCCGGCGCGGTCCGGTGAACCTTGCCCTCCAGTACGGACTCCGGTGGCCCCTGCACTCATCGTCGGGTCGGCCTCCGAGGCCGTGATGTCGGCCGTGCTCTCGATCGGTTCGCCGTCCACGGCCCACACCGTGCCGTCGTCGGCGTACAGGCGGGCGGTGACGTGGTGCGTGCCGCGCGGGACGAGTTCGGCGGGGAGGCGGTACTCCGGGGTGCGGAGGCGGGCGATCAGGCGGCCGTCGAGATAGAGGTGCGCCAGGCCCTGTCCGGCCACCGGCTTCTCCTTCGTGCCGGCGGGCGAGAAGCGGAAGTCGCGGACGGTGAGACGGACGTCCCAGCTGTCGGACGAGTTCGGCTGCACCTCGATGCCGACCTCGGGTGCCTGCTCCTCGTCCACCTCGCGGTAGAGCCGGCCCTCCTCGTCGGAGTCGTCGAGCAGCTCGCCGACCGGCGAGGGCGACTCGCCGATCTTCTGTTCCTGTGTGCCACTGGAGCCGCAGCCCACGGATCCGGTCAGCAGCAGGACACAGACCGCGAGCGCGGCGAGCAGCGCCCGCGTCCACGACATGCCGGGGAGCGTAGAACACCGGTCCGACACTCGGATCCCCCTGGGGTCTGGTTCTGGTCGTCCGCAGTGAGGAGAAACCGCGTACCTGGGGTGCACCTCTTGCGCCCACCGAGCCGGAATCCTACGGTTATACATAGGATTCCGGACGGCAAGGGAGCGATCATGAGCGATGGGGGCACCTCCCGCGCGAGCGTGTTCGAGCGTGGGGGATCGCGGAAGGCCGCGGAGGGGCTGTCGTATCTCCAGGGCTTCGGCAACGAGCACAGCTCCGAGGCGGTGCCCGGCGCCCTTCCCGAGGGCCGCAACTCACCGCAGCGCGCACCGCTCGGGCTGTACGCGGAGCAGCTCAGCGGTACGGCGTTCACCGAGCCGCGGGCCCACAACCGCCGCTCCTGGCTGTACCGGATCCGCCCCTCGGCGGCCCACCCGGCGTTCACGCGCGTCGACAACGGCCCGATCCGCACGGCGCCCTTCACCGAGTCGGTGCCGGACCCGAACCGGCTGCGCTGGAACCCCCTGCCCGACCCCGCCCCCGGCACCGACTTCCTGGCCGGCCTGTGGACCCTCGGCGGCAACGGCGACGCGACCCAGCGCACCGGCATGGCCGTGCACCTCTACCACGCCACGGCCGACATGGACCGCGTCCTCAGCGACGCCGACGGCGAGCTGCTGATCGTCCCGGAGCGGGGCGGGCTGCTGCTGCGCACCGAGTTCGGGCTGCTGCACGCCGAGCCGGGGCATGTGGCGCTGATCCCGCGCGGGGTGCGCTTCCGGGTGGAGCTGCTGGACGAGACGGCCCGCGGTTACGTCTGCGAGAACTACGGCGCCCCCTTCCAGCTCCCCGACCTCGGCCCGATCGGCGCCAACGGCCTCGCGAACGCCCGCGACTTCAGGGCGCCCGTCGCCGCGTACGAGGACGTCGAGGGCCCGGTGGAGGTGGTCAACAAGTTCTGCGGCAACCTCTGGCGGGCGACGTACGGCCACTCCCCGCTCGACGTGGTCGCCTGGCACGGCAACCACGTGCCGTACGTGTACGACCTGCGCCGCTTCAATGTCATCGGGACGATCTCGTACGACCATCCCGACCCGTCGATCTTCACGGTGCTCACCTCCCCGTCCGACACCCCGGGCCTGGCCGGCGTCGACTTCGTCGTGTTCGCGCCGCGCTGGCTGGTGGGCGAGGACACCTTCCGGCCGCCGTACTTCCACCGGAACGTGATGAGCGAGTACATGGGCCTGATCGAGGGCGCCTACGACGCCAAGGCGGAGGGTTTCGTGCCGGGCGGGGGCTCGCTGCACAACATGATGTCGGCGCACGGCCCGGACCGGGAGACGTTCGACCGCGCGAGCGCCGCCGAGCTGAAGCCGCAGAAGGTCGACGACGGACTTGCCTTCATGTTCGAGACGCGGTGGCCGGTGACCCTGACCCCGCACGCGGCGGAGGCGGAGCATCTGCAACAGCGCTACGACGACGTGTGGCAGGGTCTCGAACGGCACTTCCGCCCCTTGCACTGATCAACTCCTGCCGGTACGGATGGCCCCGTGACCTCCTTCGCCCCGGACTCCATCGTCCTCAACCGCAAGCTGCCGCTCTGGTACCAGGTGTCGCAGTCGCTGCGCGCCTCGATACTCGGCCGCCGGCCCCAGGACCCGCTGCGCCTGCCCACGGAGGAGCAGCTGGCCGAGCACTACGGCGTGAGCGTGCTGACCATGCGGCAGGCGCTGAAGGAGCTGGAGGACGAGGGGCTGATCACCCGGCACCGGCGGCGGGGCACGTTCATCGAGCCGCATGTCCAACGGGGTGCGCCGGTACGGCTGCTGGGGTCGGTGGACGCGATCGTGGCGCAGCAGTCGGGGATGGCGACGCGGGTGCTGGACCACGGGAAGGGGCCGGTACCGGTGGAACTCGCCGAGTACTTCCCGGATCTGGGCGAGGTGGCGACGTACCACCGGCTGCGCAGCGACGAGAAGACGGGCGAGCCGACGAACCACGCCCGCAACTACGTCCGCCCCGAACTCGCCGCGCGCATCGATCCGGCCGATCTGGAGCGGTGGCCGATGACGAAGGTGCTGCGGGACGTCGTCCTGGCGGACATCAGCCGTATCACGGACACGGTGGAGGCGAGGCTGGCGGATCCGGAGACGGCTCGGTTGCTGGAAGTACCGTTGCTGAGCCCGATCTTGCACTATACGGGCATTACGTACGATTCGGACGGACGTGTTCTGGATGTGGCGGTCATCAACTACAGAGGCGACCGTTTCTCCTTCACGGTGACCCTCGACGCGACGTAGACGGCCACGTCGTACCATGCCCACCGTGACGCACGACGACGCTCCGCCGCTGGCGGACCTCATGCCGTGGTCCGTCGCACCGCTTCGGCTGGGCCGGGGGTGGCCGACGGGCCCCGACGCGGCCTGTCTGAAGGCCCGCTGGGACGCCTTCGTCAAGGCCGAGGGCCCGGACCGGGAAGCGCTGCTGGAGCCGACGCGCTCACGCACCCTGCACTCGGCGGTGGGTCAACTGCCGGGCCACCCAGGGGGTACGGAGAAACTGGTCCGCGCCTCGGGCCCCTGCCCGGAGCCGGTCCGCGTGCTGCACGCCCCCTTCGACGAGCAGTGGCTGATCCCCGACCACCGCCTGATCGACGCGGCCCGACCGGAGCTGTGGCGGGTGGCCGACGAACACCAGACCTTCCTGGTCGAGACCCCCGACCAGCTCCTCGCCACCTCCCTGCTCCCCCTCCTGCGTCCGGGCCGAATCCGCCCCCTCTACCGCCGCCCCGGCGGCACGGAACCGAACCTGGCCCCGGGCCTGATGGACCACCTGACCACACGGCTCGGCCTGTCCCCCACCCCCGCCGACGTCCTCGCCTGGACCATCGCCACGACCCGCCACGACCTCACCGTCCCCCTCACCGAGGACCCCGAACTCTGGGCGAAGGGCGTGGAGTTGGGCCACCGCATCCTCTGGCTGATGCGACGCGACGGCGACCGCCCCAAACTCCCCGGAGGCCGCCGCCCGTACGTTCGCGCCCCGCTCCCCTCCCGCCCCCTGACCCTGCACTACGACCGCGAGGAGGAGACCCTGCACCTGGACGAGGGCCGCGTCTCCCCGGTGCCGCCGGAGGCCTGGGACTACGAGGTGGGCGGCGTCCGCGTCCTGGAGCAGTGGTTCACCACCCGCACCGCCGAAAAGACGGAACCGGGCACCCTGGCGGCGATCCGCCCGCCGACCTGGCCGCAGACCTGGACCTCCGAACTCCTTGAGCTGATCACGGTGTTGGCCCTGCTCGCCGAACTGCGGCCACGGCAGAAGGAGTTGACGATCAACGCTGCGATCAGTGCGGCGGAGCTGCGCAAGGCGGGGGTGCTCCCCGTGCCCGAGGCGGCCCGGGGGCCGGCCTCGGTCCTGGACCATCACGAGGAGGGCCCGGAGGGCCAGTTCGTGATCGTCTGAGCCTCAGCCGCCAGGCGCGGGTACTCCCCCGTCATGACCCGGCTCATCATGTAGGCGCCCCGTACGCTCAGTTCCCGCTCCGCCGACCACGCCACGGAGCGCACGCGCTCGGCCAGCCCGGGGTCGTCCGGCAGTTCGTACTCCGCGCTGACCTCGTCGACCATCAGCTCGTACAGGTCCGCCTTGCGCGGCACGTAGTTGTAGAGCGACATCGTGCCGCAGCCGACCTCGGCCGCGACCCGTCGCATCGAGACCGAGTCGAGCCCCTCCGCGTCAGCGATCCGGACGGCCGCCGCGGCGATGTCGGCCCGGCTGTACGCGGGCCTCGGCCCCCGGCCCGTCCGTTCGGGACGCGCCCAGATCACCTGGCCGGTGGCCCACCCGGTCGCCGGGTCGCCGGCCTGGAGCGCCCTGCTGATCGCCGTCGCCGCGCCGCTTGCCGTACGCCGGTACACCCATGGCGAAGGCTGACGTCCACGGGGCATGATCGCCCGCATGGAATCACAGCCGCTGCCCCTTACAGGCATCACCGTCGTCGCCGTCGAACAGGCCGTCGCGGCCCCCTTCGCCACCCGGCAGCTCGCCGATCTCGGCGCCCGGGTGATCAAGGTCGAGCGGATCGACGGCGGCGACTTCGCGCGCGGCTACGACACCGCCGCCGCGGGTCTCGCCTCGCACTTCGTGTGGTGCAACCGCGGCAAGGAGTCCATCGCCCTGGACCTGAAGGACCCGCGCGGCCTGGACGTCGTACGACGACTCGTGCGCGACGCGGACGTCTTCGTGCAAAACCTCGCCCAGGGCGCCGCCGCCCGGCTCGGCCTCGACGCGGCCACGCTGTGCGCCGCGCACCCACGCCTGGTAGCCGTGGACATCTCGGGGTACGGCGCCGGCGGCCCGTACGCGGACAAGCGGGCCTACGACATGCTCGTGCAGTGCGAGGCCGGCCTTGTGTCGGTGACCGGGACGCCCGAACAGCCGGTGAAGGCGGGGATCCCTGCGGCGGACATCGCGGCGGCCATGTACGCCTTCTCCGGGGTGCTCGCGGCGCTGGTGCGCAGGGGCATGACCGGGCGGGGCGGGCCTGTGGAGGTGTCGATGCTGGAGTCGCTGGCGGAGTGGATGGGGCATCCACTGCACCACGCGATGCACGGCGGCACGGCACCGGCGCGCACCGGGCTCGCGCACGCCGTCATCGCGCCCTACGACGCCTATCCGACGGCGGACGGGGGACGGGTGCTGCTGTCGGTGCAGAACGACCGGGAATGGCGGCGACTGGCCGAACAGGTGCTGCGGCGGCCCGAGTTGGGGACCGAGCCGGCCTATGCGACGAATGCTGCTCGGGTGGTGAACCGGGAACGCACGGACAAGCTGGTCGCGAAGGCGCTGGGCGCGCTCGACACCGACGAGGCGCTGGCGCGGCTGGAGGGCGCGGGTCTTGCGTGCGCGCGGCTCAGGGATCTGCACGAGGTCGCGGACCATCCGCAGCTGACGGCCCGGGAGCGGTGGCGGGAGGTGGGTTCGCCGGTGGGGCCGCTCAGGGCGCTGCTGCCGCCGATCACGCTGCCGGGTGGGGAGGCGGCACGCATGGGGGACGTGCCCGCGCTCGGGGAACACACCGAGGCGCTGCTGCGAGCCGTGGGGATGACGGACGGCGAGATCGCAGCGCTGCGCCGGGACGGAGTGGCCGCCTGAGCGCGGGGCCGGAACGTCTGAGCAGGTCGCGACGGCGCCGCAGAAGACCGACGGCAGATCGCGGCACCTGCAGCGGAGCGCCTAGTGGCCGCCGAACAGCGAGCGGCGCAGTCGACGCAGGGGCGCGAAGAGCGAGACGCGACGGACTCGCGCACCCCGGTCGCTGTGCTGACTCACGGGCTCACGGGCGGTCAGCTCACGCATCAGCGAGGTCGCCTCGGCCGTCTTCTGCTGCGGCACGGCGGGACCCGCCAGCACCGAGAGATGGCGGTCGAGGCGCGAACTGGTCGCGCTGCTCCCGCAGGTGATCGCAGGGACCCTCGCCCTGCTGCGCACTGTTATCTGTTCCATGTCACTCCCCACCCGTACGAGTCCACCCGGCCCGGGCAGGGTAACCCTATCGCCCCCTCGGGGCACTCGTGTATCGCGGTCACAGGATTCACCTTCCCCGTAAGGGCGTTGACGATTCGTCGTCGATCACTCTCCGAATCCAACCGATTTCAGGGCGAGTTGGACTACCGGCTGGGTAGTGGGCTGCGGCGAGCCTCCGTCCGGCTCGACGGTCACGGCCAGTGACGTAGCGGACTTGTCCAGGCCGGACGCGACCAAGGGCGTGTCGCCCTCGAAGAGCCCGAGGGAGCGCGGTTGCGCGCCCGGGCGCATGAGCCACAGTTGATGCACGCGGCGCCCCGGAGGGTCGTCGTATCCGCCGAGGGTGACGACCGCACGCCCCTCCGATACGGAAGCGATCACTCCGATACTCCGGCCCTCGGCGTCCTGTCCGGTGCTCGCACGTGCGTCGGGAGCCGCGAGAACGTGGGCGATCTCACGCGCCTGCGCCCGCTGGGCGTCCAGCTCGTCCTGCGTCCGATTCGCCTGCACCGCGAACAGCGAGCCTACGACGAGGGCCGCGGCGGCGGTGGCGGTCGCGAAGGGCACGAACAGGGGCCGCCGCTCCCGCACCCGGCTCGGCGGCGGCCGCATCCCCCACACATGCGGCGGCAACTGCGGCTCCCGCGCCCGCACGGGCTCCTGAGCGGTCGTCCGTACGGCGGCCAGGACCCGTTCGCGCATCGCGGCCGGCGCCGGGGCGGACGTCGACCAGGCCAGTCGTACCGCGTCCTCGGACAGGGTCCGTACCTCGGCGGCGCAGCGCTCGCAGTTCTTCAGATGCTTCTCGAAGCGCACGCGCTCCCCCGGTTCCAGAGCGTCGAGGGCGTAGGGGGCGGCGAGGGAGTGCAGGTCCCCGCGGCGGAAGAGGCTCATGCGGCACCTCCCAGGCACTCGCGCAACCGGGTCAGCCCGTCGCGCATCCGGGTCTTGACCGTGCCCAGCGGCAGGGAGAGCCGCTCGGCGACCTCACGGTAGGTGTAGCCGTCGTAGTAGGCGAGGGTGACGGACTGCCGTTGCAGGGCGGTGAGCCGGTCGAGGCAGCGGCGCACCCACTCACGCTCCAGGCCCGCCTCGACCTCCTCGGACACCTGGTCGAAGGCGGGGTGATGGGCCCGCCGTGCCTCGCGCTGCTCGCGTTCGCCGGCCGCACGGGCGCTGCGCACCCGGTCCACGGCCCGGCGATGGGCGAGGGTGAGGATCCACGACAGGGCGCTGCCCCGGCCGGGGTCGAACCGCCCCGCGGACCGCCACATCTCCAGCAGCACCTCCTGCGCCACCTCCTCCGACTGGGCCGGGTCCCGCACGACCCGCCGCACCAGTCCGAACACCGGCCCCGACACGATCCCGTACAACTCCTCGAATGCCTTCTGGTCCCCACCAGCCACGAGCACCAAAAGCTCGTCCGCCTCCAACTCGTCTCCCCCTCCCGCGAGACCGCATCTGGGCCGTCCCGTCCCACGAGGTATTCGCAACGCACCCACCTCCGGATGGGGTTACGGATCAGGAAGCCGAAAACGCGGGTCGGCGGGGCGCCAAATCAGTTTTCAGGTCGGACCAATCCGCTCCGCGCCCCGCTCCGAATCCCGGTGCGTCAGGCAAGTTGAACCGAGGACGGACGGCATGACACCTATCTCCAGGAGCGGCGCGGGACGCGCGAGCGTCGCGACTCTCATCTGTGGTGCGCTGGCCGCCGGAGGGCTCGCAGCCGCCGGCGTGACCGCGCTGGAACCGGGGGCGGCCTCCGCCTCCAGCCACCGGGAGGCCCCGCTGATCTCGGGGACTCCGCAGTACGACAACACGGACGTGTACGCGTTCGTCAGCCCCGACAAGCCGGACACGACGACGATCGTCGCGAACTGGATCCCCTTCGAGGAGCCGGCCGGCGGACCGAACTTCTTCACGTTCGCCGAGGACGCGCAGTACGACATCCACATCGACAACAACGGCGACGCGCAGGGCGAGCTGCTGTACCGCTTCACGTTCAAGACGCATGTGAAGAACAAGAAGACGTTCCTGTACAACACCGGCCCGGTCGAGAGCCTGGACGACCCGGACCTGAACGTCACGCAGTCCTACGACATCGATCTGCTGCGGCTGAAGAACCAGCACCTGGTGTCGAGGACGAAGATCGCCGACGATGTGCCGGTGGCGCCGTCGAACGTCGGCAAGGCATCCATGCCGGACTACGCGAAGCTGCGCTCGCAAGCTGTCCATCAACTGGCCGGTGGTGCCTCGTCGTTCGCCGGTCAGGCCGATGACCCGTTCTTCCTCGATCTGCGGGTCTTCGACCTGCTGTACGGGGGGAATCTGAGCGAGGTCGGGAACGACACGCTCAAGGGGTACAACGTCAACTCGATCGCGTTGCAGGTGCCCACGCACATGATCACGGAGTCGGCCGAGCAGCCGATCGTGGGCATCTGGTCGACCACCCAGCGCAAGAACGCGCAGGGGCACTTCGCTCAGGTGTCCCGGCTGGGCATGCCGCTCGTGAACGAGGTCGTCAATCCGCTCAAGGACAAGGACAAGTTCAACGCGAGCGCGCCCTGGGACGACGCGCAGTTCCTGAAGAACGTGACCAATCCCGAGCTGCCGAAGCTCATCGAGGCGATCTACAAGATCCCGGCGCCGGCCGAGCCTCGCAACGACCTCGTCGATGTGTTCCTCAAGGGCGTGAAGGGGCTCAATCAGCCGCCTCATGTGCGTCCCGCGGAGGAGCTGCGGCTGAACACGTCCATCAAGCCCGCCGCCGAGCCGAAGCGGCTGGGGGTGCTCGACGGTGACAACTCCGGGTTCCCCAACGGGCGTCGGCTGACGGATGACGTGATCGACGCGTCGCTTCAGGTCGTCGAGGGTGAACTCGTGGGCTCCAAGAACGACTTGGGGGACGCGGTCGACAAGAACGACAAGGACTTCGAGAAGGCGTTCCCGTATGTGGCGCTGCCGACGGAGGGGTCTCGGGGGCCGCTGGCGAAGGGTACCTCCGGTGGGAACGACGTGCGCAATCAGCTAGGGGACGCGTTGTCGCCTGCGGGTTCCTCCGGGGGTTCCTCCGACACCACGCTGATCGCGGCTTCCGCGGGGGCGGGGGCTATCGGTGTCGTTCTGATCGGGGCCGGGTTGCTTTGGTGGCGGCGGATGCGGGAGCGGGCGTACTAGGCGCTCCGCTGGGGTGCGGGGATTTCCTTGGCCGCGACTCGTATGTGGCTGGTCGCGCCCACGCGGCGGAGCCGCAAATGGATGCAGCCCCGCGCCCCTGACCGGCGTATCCCTTCCGTTTCTTCGTCAGTGATCCAGGAGAGGGCAATGATCTCGCGCACCCACATCCAACTCGGGCTGTGTGCCGGGTTGTTGGCTATTGCGCTTACCGCGGGGGCCGTCGCGTTCGGAGGGGATGTTCCGGAGAACGGCGTCCCCGCCGTTTCCCCGGTGAGTCTCGCCTCGGGGGACCTCGACGCCAATGTGTCGTCGCTGCAACGCCATCTGCGCGAGCAACCTCGGGACTTCAGCGGCTGGGCGACCCTTGGTCTCGCGTATGTGGAGCAGGCCCGCATGAACGGCGACGCCTCCCGCTACCCGCAGGCCGAGCGGGTACTGAAGCGGTCCCTGTCGCTGGAGCCCGGAAATGATCAGGCCCTCGCCGGACAGGCCGCCCTGGCAGCGGCTCGGCATGACTTCCCGGACGCCCTCAAGTACGCGGAGCGAGCGCTGAAGGCCAATCCCTACAGTGAGCGGGCGCTGGCCAGCCGGGTCGACGCGCTGGTGGAGCTCGGGCGCTACGACGACGCCGCCGAGGCCGCCGACGTCGCCGACGAGCGTCGGCCGGGAGTCCCCGTCTTCACTCGGTACGCGTACGTGCACGAGCTGCGCGGCGACGTGAGGACCGCGCGGCGCGTGCTGGAGCAGGCGCTCTCCTCGGCCACCGCTCCCTCGGACGTGGCGTACGTGGCCACTCAGCTCGGCCAACTCGCCTGGAACCAGGGCGATTACGAGGAGGCCCTGCTCCAGTACGCGCGTGCCCTCGCCGCCGACGACACCTATCTGCCCGCGCTGGAGGGCCGCGCCCGTGCGCAGGCCGCCGGTGGGGAACCGGAGGCGGCGGTGAAGGGCATGGAGGCCGTCGTCGCGCGGTCCCCGCTCCCCGGGCCGCTCGTCGTGCTCGGCGAGTTGTACGAGGCCGCCGGTCAGGACGACCGAGCCGGCGACCAGTACCACCTCGTCGACGCCTGGACCGCGCTCGCCCGGGCCAACGGCGTCAACGTCGACCTCGACACCGCGCTCGCCGCCGCCGACCACGGCGACGCCGACGCCGCCCTGCGCGCGGCCCGCGCCGAGTGGGACCGCCGCCGTACCGTGCACACCGCCGACGCCCTGGCCTGGGCCCTGCACATGAACGGCCGTGACGAGGAGGCACTGCCCTACGCGCGCCGGGCCACGGCCACCGGCTACCGCAACGCGACGTTCCTCTATCACCGGGGCATGATCGAGCGCGCCGCCGGTCATGAGCGGGACGCCGAGAAGCATCTGTCGGCGACCCTGCGGCTCAACCCGGGCTTCTCGCCGCTCGGCGCCCGCGAGGCCCGTACCGCCCTGAAGGATCTGGAGGCGGGCGAGTGACCCTCCGTCGTCTGGTCGCCTCCGGCGCGGCCGTGCTCACGGCCGTCGGCGCACTCGTGCTGGCCGCCTCCCCGCCCGCGAGCGCGCACCCCCTCGGCAACTTCACCGTCAACCGTTACGACGGACTCGTCGCCGCCCCCGGCGCCCTCCGCGTGGAGCATGTCGAGGATCTCGCGGAGATCCCGGCGACCCAGGCCGAGCCGGACATCCATCGGCTGGGCCTCGACGAATGGGCCGGGCGGCGGTGCGCAACCGCCGCCCGGGACAGCGCCCTCACCGTCGAGGGCCGGAGCGTCCCCCTCACCGTCGAGAACAGCCACGCGCGCGTGGGGCCCGGACAGGCCGGCCTCGACACCCTGCGCGTGGAGTGCCTGCTCCGCGCTCCGCTGCCCGACGCCGAGAGCCTGGAGCTCGGCTTCCGCGCCGCCGGTGCGGAGTCCGGGCCGGGCTGGCGGGAGATCACCGCGCGCGGCGACCGGATGACGCTCACCGCCTCCGACGTACCGAAGGAATCGCTGTCCGGTGAGCTGACCGGCTACCCCGAGGAACTGCTCTTCTCCCCCGCCGACACCGCGTCCGCCTCCCTGAGCGTGCGTCCTGGCGGGCCCGCGCTGGCCGAGGAGGAGCGGGACGCACCCGCCGCCTCCGTGCTGCCGCGTGGCGCCGACCGCTGGACGCGGGCCCTGGACTCGCTGGTGGCCCGGAACGACCTCACCGTCGGTTTCGCCGCGCTCGCCCTGTGCATCGCGGTCGGCCTCGGCGCGCTGCACGCCGTCGCCCCGGGCCACGGCAAGACGCTGATGGCGGCGGTGGCCACGGCCCGTGGCGGGCATGCCCGGATGAAGGACGTCCTGCCGCTCGCCGCCTCGGTGACGGTCACCCACACCCTGGGCGTGGTCGCCCTGGGCCTGCTGGTCACCGCGGGCTCTGCGGCGGCGCCGTCCGTGATCGCCTGGCTGGGCATCGCCAGCGGCGCCCTCGTCACCGCCGCGGGCGCGACCCTCGTACGACGGGCCTGGCACAGCCGGAGCCACCAGCACACGCACTCCCACGCGCCCGTGCACGAGCGCACCCCCGTCCTGGTCGGCGCCCACACCCACGAGCACACGCACCCGGTCACCCACACCCACGGTGGCCATACGCACACCCACGCCACCGCCCCCACCGTGCGCGGCACGATCCTCCTGGGGTTCGCCGGTGGGCTCGTGCCCAGCCCCTCCGCCGTCGTGGTCCTGGTCGGTGCCGCGGCGCTGGGGCACGCCTGGTTCGGGCTGCTGCTCGTCGTGGCGTACGGGGTCGGGCTCGCTCTCACCCTCGCCGCGGCGGGGTTCGCCGTCGTACGGCTGGGGGCGGGGGCCGGCAAGGTCCTGGAGCGGCGGCCGCGCTGGGCCGCCCATCCGCTGGCGGGTCTGGTCCGCCGTACCGCACCGCTGTTGTCCGCGTTGGTCGTCGTAGCTCTTGGGGCCGGATTGGTGCTCAAGGGGGCGGCATCCGCACTCGGTTGAGCTACTTTGTGAGGAAAAGGAGATTTCGCGCGCATGCGAATGGGGGCGCCCGTGTCCGACGCACCGGGCAGTGAACGAGTGATCGCGGGCCGCTACCGTCTCCTGTCCCCCCTGGGCGAGGGCGGTATGGGGACGGTCTGGCGCGCCCGGGACGAGGTGCTGCACCGCGAGGTCGCCGTCAAGGAGGTGCGCGCCCCGCACGGTCTGCCGGCCGCCGAGGTGGAGCGGATGTACGCCCGCCTGGAGCGCGAGGCGTGGGCGGCGGCGCGGGTGGCGAACCGGAATGTGGTGACGGTGTACGACGTGGCCACGCAGGACGGCCGGCCATGGATCGTGATGGAGCTGGTGCGCGGGATCTCGCTCGCGGAACTCCTGGACGCCGAGGGCCCGTTGCCCCCGCAGCGCGCCGCGCACATCGGTGCCGAGGTGCTGGCGGCGCTGCGGGCCGCGCACGGGGCCGGGGTGCTGCACCGGGATGTGAAACCGGCCAACGTCCTGCTGGCGAACGACGGCCGGGTGGTGCTCACCGACTTCGGGATCGCCATGGTGGAGGGCAGCTCCGCGCTGACGATGACCGGTGAGGTGATCGGCTCGCCCGAGTTCCTCGCCCCGGAGCGGGCGCTGGGCCGCACGCCCGGCCCCGAGTCCGACCTGTGGTCGCTCGGGGTGCTGCTGTACGCCTCGGTCGAGGGCAACTCCCCGTTCCGCCAGGACACCCCGCTCAACACCCTGCGCGCGATCGTCGACGAGGAGCTGCCGCCGCCGCACCGGGCCGGTCCGCTCGCCCCGGTGATCGAGGGACTGCTGCGCAAGGACCCCGCCGAGCGGCTGGCGGCGGAGCAGGCGGAGCAGGAGCTGCGGATCGTCGGCGCGGGAGGCACTCCCCGCGCGGGGACGGTACGGGCGACGCCGTTCGCCCCGACCGTCGCCGCGCATCAGCAGCCGCCGACCCCGCCGATGCCCTATCCCACGGCGCCCACCACCCCCACGCCCTCCACCGGCCCCGAGCGCCCCGACCGCAACCGGCGTGCCGCCGTCGTCCTGGTCGCGGGCCTCGCCGCGCTCGCGCTGGCGGTCGCCGGACTGACGTACGCCCTGCTGAACCGGGAGGACGGCGGCGACGGGGCCCAGGGCGACACCACCAGCCAGGCGGAGACGGGAACGAAGACGACACCGTCCGAGACCGACGACGACACCCCGACACCGACGCCGAGCGAGACTCCGACGCGGACGACCCCGCCGCCGCAGTCCGTGCAGGTGTCCCTGGCCGGGTCGAACACGGAGTACGAGGGTTCCTGTCCGCCGCCGGAGGCCGAGGCCCCGGCCTTCACGGCGACGTTCACGGTGGGGCGGCTGCCCGCGGAGGTCAGCTATCGCTGGGTGTCGCGGGACGGCGATGTCATGGACCAGGGCTGGAAGACGCTGTCGTTCCCGGAGGGCGGCACCAAGACCAAGCAGGACCGGGCGTTCGTGACGACATCCGCCGGAAATTCGGACAGCGGGACCTTCGAGAACGAGATCAGCGTCGAGGTCCGGGATCCGGTGGAGACGACCTCCAACTCGGTTCCGTTCTCGGTGACGTGTGTGACGGAGACCCCGACGGACGGGGTCTCCCCTTCCCCTTCACCGAGCGACTGAGACCAAACTGCTGAAGGATCAGGCGGCGCTGTTCAGGACCGGCAGATAGCCGCCGGACTGGCCGGCCGCGGTCGGGTGGTACGACTCGCCGATGTTGAACCAGTTGACGCTGTGCAGCCAGGAGCTGCCGGAGCAGATCTCATGGCCGGTGAAGGTGGTGCGGACGTCGCCGAACGTGAAGGAGTGCGCGGCGGCGCGGCGGGCGACTGCGGCGTCCAGGTAGTCGGCCGCGTCGTTGATGGCCTTGCGCTTGGTCTCCGAGAGGCCGAGGCACGACTGGCCGAGCTTGTAGAAGCGCGGGTAGCCGAGCACGACCACGTGGGCGGACGGGGCCTTGGAGCGGATCGCCGAGTAGACGCTGTCGAGCTTGCCGGGAAGCGTCGAGTCGACGTACGCCTTGGCGGTGTTGATGCGCGAGATGCAGGAGCTGTCGGACTGGAGCACACAGGTCGTCATGACGTCGGCGAACCCGGCGTCGTTGCCGCCGACGCTGATGGAGACCAGGGCGGTGCTGGAGTTGAGCGGGCTCATCTGATTGGCCAGAACATCACCCGTTCGAGCGCCCGAGCAGGCGGTGAAGGCGAACGACGAGGGTGAGTTGGCGGCCGCCCACAGGTACGGGTGGGCCTTCGTGCTGCGCTTGCAGTCGCCGCTGGAGCTGATGTAGCTCCCGGCGCCGACGCCTGACGCGTAGGAGTCACCCAGCGCCACATAGGGGCCCGTGGCGGCCTGGGCCGAGCCCGCGCCGGTGAGCACGGCGCCGAGGGCGAGGAGGAGCGAGCTGACGTAAGCGGCAATTCGGGAACGTCTCATGGAACCTCCCTTTAGCAGGATCTCTGCCACAACTGTCGTAGCAACTACGCGTGTTGATGGGAAGTGTTCATGTCAAGACTTTCGACCACGAATCGACCGGCACCCTATGTGTTCACTATGAATTTGATTACGTGTCCATGACAGCTTTGTTGACAACCCCTCAACTCTCTTGTTCTACGCACGTAGAGCACCGAGTCTTTATCCACCCCACAGACGCGTGCCCACCCAAGCGCGCGTCGCCAATGAGGAGGACTCCCTCGTATGGCACAACTGCGCAGCAAGAAGCTCCGGTTCGCCGCGGCAACCGGCCTGGCGACCGCAGCCCTCGTCGGCGGACTCACCTCCCTGCCCGCCCAGGCCGCACCGGCCGAGGGCAAGGTCCTTGCCGCCGGCTCCCCCACGGCCATCAAGGACAGCTACATCGTCACGCTGAAGAAGGGCGCCGGCCTCAAGGCGTCCTCCAGCGAGGGCAAGGGCCTGATCAAGGAGTACGGCGGCTCGGTCAAGAAGACGTTCGGCAAGGTCCTCAACGGCTACTCGGCCACCCTCTCCGCGGCCGAGGCCCGCGGACTCGCCGCCGACCCGGCGGTGGCCTCCGTCGAGCAGAACCAGCGCGTCCGGCTCGCCGACACCACCCAGACGAGCGCCCCCTGGGGCCTGGACCGGATCGACCAGACCTCGCTTCCGCTCTCCGGCACCTACACCTACCCGGACAGCGCGGGCAGCGGAGTGACGGTCTACGTCATCGACACCGGCGTCCGGATCACGCACACCCAGATCAGCGGCCGTGCCTCCTACGGCTATGACGCGGTCGACGGCGACACCACCGCCTCCGACGGCAACGGCCACGGCACCCATGTGGCCACCACGATCGCGGGCTCGACCTACGGTGTCGCCAAGAAGGCGAACATCGTCGCGGTGCGCGTGCTGAACAACAGCGGCTCCGGCACCACGGCCGGCGTGATCGCGGGCATCGACTGGGTGACGGCGAACCACTCCGGGCCCTCGGTGGCCAACATGTCGCTCGGCGGCGGCGCCTCCACCTCCCTGGACACCGCGGTCGCCAACTCCATCGCCAGCGGCGTGACCTACGCGGTCGCGGCGGGCAACAGCAGCGCCAACGCCTCCTCGTACTCCCCGGCCCGGGTCGCCTCGGCGATCACGGTCGGCGCCACCACCAGCACCGACGCCAAGGCCGGCTACTCCAACTACGGCTCGGTCCTGGACATCTTCGCGCCCGGCTCCTCCATCACGGCCGGCTGGTACACCAGCGACACCGCGACGAACACCATCTCCGGCACCTCGATGGCGACCCCGCATGTCGCGGGCGCGGCCGCGGTCTACCTGGCGAACCACGCCTCGTCCACACCGGCCCAGGTCGCCTCGGCCCTGACCAGTGGCGCGACCACCGGCAAGGTCACCAGCGCGGGCACCGGCTCCCCGAACCGGCTCCTGAAGCTCGTCCCGTAACGCCCGAACCACCTGTTCCCCGGAGGTGCCCCACTCGCCTCCGGGGAACAGTTGTCTGTCCGTTCTCGCCGTCTTGACGGCCGCCGCGGGCCTGCGCCACATTGAAGTCCGGCATCCGGCGCTTCGGGGGGCAAAGTCGCCAATGCAGACGTTAAGGCTGAAGACATCTTCAACGGACGGCGCCCAGCGCGCGCGACCAGGACCGGGGGACCTGGCGCCGCTGCTGGCGGGCGCCGCGACGGCCGTGGGGGCGGCCGGCGCGCTGCTCGCACTCGCCGACAGCGACTCACCGCTGCGCGGCCCGCTCACGCTGTTCTTCCTGCTCGCGACACCGGCCGCGGCCATCGCCGCCGCCCTGCGCGGGCTCGATCCCTTCGGCCGGACGCTCGCCTCGTTGGCGGGCGCGGTCGTCGTCGACATGCTGGTGGCCCAGGGGATGCTGGCCACGCACCAGTGGTCGGCCACCGGCGGCATCGTGGCCGTGACCGCGCTCAGCTCCCTGATCTTCCTGCTGGTTCTGGTACGGCGGCTGCGCGGCCGTACGGAAAGAAGGCGGAATCCCTGACGTGGACATCAGCGTGTACCGTCCCGGCGAGCTGACCGCCGCCGACCGGACGGCGTGGACGGCGATGCAGTCCAAGGCCCATCTCAACGGGTCGCCCGAGCTGGCGAACCCGTTCCTGTCACCCGAGTTCGCGCTGGCCGTCGGCCGCTGCCGCAGCGGCGTGCGGATCGCGGTCGTACGCGAGTCGGGCGAGCCCGCCGCGTTCTTCCCGTACCAGAGAACGGCCGCCGGCGTGGGCCGGGCCATCGGGCTCGGGGTCTCCGACGCCCAGGGCGTGGTGCACCGGCCGGGGTTCACCTGGGACGCCAGGGAACTGCTGCGGGCCTGTGGGCTCGCGGTGTGGGAGTTCGACCACCTCGTCGAGGGCCAGACGGGGTTCCGGGCCGAGGCCACCGGCTCGTTCCCCTCGCCGGTCATGGACGTGGACCAGGGGTACGAGGTGTATCTCGGCCAACTTCGGGAGCGCTCCCCCAAGTTCACCCGGACCACGCTCGCCAAGGAGCGCAAGCTGGGGCGCGACCACCCCGGCGTGCGGTATGTGCACGACGAGCGGGACCCGGCCGCGCTGCGCACCCTGATGGGCTGGAAGTCGGCGCAGTACCGCAGGACCGGGCGCAGCGACCGCTTCGCCCAGGACTGGATCACGCGGCTTGTGGAGCAGCTGTTCCACACCCGCACCGAGTCGTTCGCCGGGGTCCTGTCGGTGCTGTACGCGGAGGACAAGCCGATCGCCGCGCACTTCGGGCTGCGTACCGAACGGGTGCTGGCCTGCTGGTTCCCGGCGTACGACCCGGCGTTCTCGAAGTACTCCCCCGGTCTGGTGCTGCATCTGCGGATGGCCGAGGCGGCCGCCGCCGACGGCATCGCCTATCTGGACCTCGGCCGGGGCCAGAAGGAATACAAGGACTCCCTGAAGTCACGCGAGCTCAGCGTGGCCGAGGGGTGGGTGACCCGGCGTCACCCGGTGGCGCTCGGGCATCGGGCACGCCGTGCCCCGGTGCGGGCCCTGCGCAATGTCGTCGTGTCCCGGCCGGAGCTGTTCGAGCCCGCCGACCGCCTGCTCAAGCGGGTGGGAAAGATCCGCTCAGGTCGGAAGTAACGGATAAACCAACAAAAAACGTGAGGCCTGGTTCCAGGTCTTGCCATAAGGACGCAATAGTCAATACCGTCGTACATCTCACCCGCATCGGACCACCACTTACGCGGACCAGGGGAGGGCTCAGGGCCGCGGTGGCATCGGCGCGGGGCGCGGTAGGGGGGTGCCGCACTCGGCCGGCGTACTGGAGGTGCGCGCGACCGAGGCGTGCCGCGCAATCGGCTGTCGCCTTGGCGGAGCCGGTGAGTTATGCCAGTGAATAACCCCCCTTTCGAACCGGACACACAGCCGGGCCGCCCCAGGGGCGGGCGGTCCACCGGACGAGAGGGACCAGACTCATGAACTCAGTTCTGCGCCCGGCGGCCACGGGCGAGAAGTACCGCACAGCAGGGGCGTACCGGCCCGTCTCCTCGCATCTGGCGATCGCGCCGCCGGTGAGCGTCGTCATCCCGGCCATGAACGAGGCGGAGAACCTTCCGTACGTCTTCAAGACCCTGCCGGACTGGATCCACGAAGTGGTGCTGGTCGACGGCAACTCAACCGACAACACCGTCGACGTGGCCCGCGAACTGTGGCCGGACGTGAAAGTCGTGGAGCAGCGGGGCAAGGGCAAGGGGGATGCCCTGATCACCGGGTTCGAGGCCTGCTCCGGCGACATCATCGTGATGGTCGACGCGGACGGCTCCGCCGACGGGCAGGAGATCGTCAGCTATGTCTCGGCGCTGGTCTCGGGCGCCGACTTCGCCAAGGGGTCCCGCTTCGCCAACGGCGGCGGCACCGACGACATGACCTTCATCCGCAAGCTCGGCAACTGGGCGCTGTGCACGATCGTGAACCGCAAGTTCGGCGCCCGCTACACCGACCTGTGCTACGGCTACAACGCCTTCTGGCGGCACTGCCTGGACAAGATCGACCTCGACTGCACCGGCTTCGAGGTGGAGACCCTGATGAACATCCGGGTGGTCAAGGCGGGTCTGAAGGTGCAGGAGATACCGAGCCACGAGTACCTCCGCATCCACGGCACCAGCAATCTGCGCGCGGTGCGGGACGGGTTCCGGGTGCTCAACGTGATCCTGAAGGAACGCTCCAACCGGCGGGATCTGCGCCGCCGCGCCGAGCGCTCCCCGATGCTCGACTCGGTCCGGGGAGAGGTGTCTTGAGCGGTCCCGACATCTCCGTCGTGATCTGCGTGTACACCGAGGACCGCTGGGAGGACATCCTCGCGGCGGTCGCCTCGGTGCGGGCGCAGTCCCGCCCGGCGCTGGAGACGCTGCTGGTCGTCGACCACAACGACCTCCTCAGGGAGCGTCTGGCCAAGGAGTACAAGGAGGCCACGGACGTGCGGGTGCTCGCCAACGCGGGTCCCCGCGGCCTGTCCGCCGGCCGCAACACCGGTATCGCCGCCTCCTACGGCGAGGTGATCGCCTTCCTCGACGACGACGCCGTGGCCGAGCGGGACTGGCTGCGGCACTTCGCCTCGTCGTACGCCGACCCGCGGGTGATGGCGGTCGGCGGACGCACCGAGCCGATCTGGGCCTCGGGCCGCCGTCCGGCGTGGTTCCCGGAGGAGTTCGACTGGGTGGTCGGCTGCACCTACCGCGGCCTGCCACCGGGCCGGGTCCGGGTGCGCAACGTCCTCGGCGGCAACGCCTCCTTCAGGCGTACCGCGTTCGACGCGGCGGGCGGCTTCGCCACCGGCATCGGACGCGACGGCGACAAGCGGCCGCTGGGCTGCGAGGAGACGGAGCTGTGCATCCGGCTCACCCGGGCCAGACCCGACGCCGTCCTGTTGATCGACGACCGTGCGGTGATCCACCACCGGGTACCCGAGGCACGCGAGCACTTCGGGTACTTCCGCACGCGTGCCTACGCCGAGGGCCTGTCGAAGGCGCTGGTGGCCCGGAGTGTCGGCGCGGACAAGGGACTTGAGTCGGAGCGCCGGTACGCCACCCGGGTGCTGCCCGCCGGGGTGGCGCGCGGACTGCGGGACGCGGTACTGGCCCGGCCGGGGGGCGCGGGCCGGGCGGGCGCGATCGTCGCCGGGGTGCTCACCGCGGCCGGTGGGTATGTCGTCGGGAGTGTCCGGGCGCGCAGGGGCGGCGCCACCTACTCGGTGGCGGCGATCGAGGGGGGCGGGGATGAGTAGCGGCTCGGTGATGAGTGACGCCGCCGTGCCGATCCTCATGTACCACGCGGTGTCGTCCGAGCCGAACGACGCCACCCGTGGGTTGTCGGTGACGCCCGAGGCGTTCGCCGAGCAGATGGCGGTCATCGCCGACCTGGGCCTCAGCCCGGTCAGCACCACGGATCTTGCCGCCTGTTGGCGCCACGGCTGCCCACTGCCCGCACACCCGGTCCTGGTCACCTTCGACGACGGCTACGAGGGCGTGCACCGGCACGCACTGCCCGTGCTCGCCAAGCACGGCTTCCCCGCCACGCTGTTCGTCTCCACCGGCTGGCTGCGCGGCCCGTACGACACCGGCGGCGCCCTGGACACCATGCTCGACTGGGACCAGGTCCGCGAACTGGCCGCCGCCGGAGTGGAGGTAGGCGGCCACAGCCACACCCACCCCCAGCTCGACCAGCTCCCGGACGACGCGCTGCGCCGGGAGCTGATCCTGTGCAAGGAGATCGTCTCGGACCAGCTCGGCACGGCCCCCGCCTCGTTCGCCTACCCGTACGGCTACTCCAGCCGCCGGGTCCGCGAGGCGGTGCGCGAGACGGGGTACGCCCAGGCGCTCGCCGTCGGCAACGGCCTCGCCCGGCGCCGGCAGGGGCCGTACGCGCTGCGCCGGGTCACCGTGCGGCGCAGCACCGGCGCCGAGGAGTTCCAGCGGCTGGTCGAGGGCCGCGCGATCACCCGTACATTCGCCCGGGACCTGGCCCTCACCAAGGGCTACGCCATGGTCCGCAGAGCCCGACAGATACGCCGGAAGGCCATCCGAACCCGTGTCTGACACGACGACCACGACCGAGGCCGCGCAGCCCGCCGCCCAGGCGCCCGAGCAGTCGGGGCGCGGCAGCCAGCTGTTCCGCAACGCCTATGCCCTGATGCTCAACACCGGGATCTCCGCGGTACTCGGTCTCGGTTTCTGGCTGGCCGCGGCCCGCTACTACTCCGAGTCGGCGGTCGGCCAGGGCTCCGCCGCGATCGCCGCGATGAAGTTCCTCGCGGGCCTGACCGCGGTGACCCTGACCGGCGCGCTGGCCCGGTTCATCCCGATCGCGGGCCGTGCCACGGGACGGCTGATCTTCCGTACATACGCGGGCAGTTCGGTGGTCGTGGCGCTGGCCGCGGGGGTCTTCCTGGTCACGCTGGATGTGTGGGGGCCCTCGTACCGGTTCCTGGACGGTCCGGTCAACGGGCTCGGCTTCGTGGTGGCCGTCGTCGCCTGGAATCTGCTGACCCTCCAGGACGGGGTGCTGACCGGGCTGCGCAGCGCGCTGTGGGTGCCGGTGGGCAACACCGCGTTCTCCGCGGTGAAGCTGGGCCTGCTGGTCGCCTTCGCGGCGGCGATCCCGACGACCGGGGTGTTCGTCTCCTGGGTCGCGGCCATCGCGATCTCGGTGCTGCCGCTGGGCTGGCTGGTGTTCCGGCGTCTTGTGCCACGGCATGTGAAGTCGACCGAGGAGCACGCGAAGCCGCCCTCGCTGAAGGAGGTCGGCAAGTTCCTCGCGGGCGACTACACCGGCTCGCTGTTCTCGCTCGCCGTGGTCTATCTCATCCCCGTGATCGTGGCCGCGCAGGTCAGCTCCGAGGACAACGCGTACTTCTACATCACCGCGACGATCGGCGGCACGGTCAATCTGCTCGCCATCAACATGGGCGCCTCGCTGACCGTCGAGGGCTCGCACGACCCGAGCCGGCTCGCCGCCAACACCCGGGCCGCGCTCAGGCGCATGGCGAAGATCATGATCCCGGTCGCGGCGATCCTGTTCTTCGGGGCGCCGTGGATCCTGGGTGTGTTCGGCACGGGGTACGCGGACGCGGCGACCCCGCTGCTGCGCTGGTTCGCGATCGGCGGGCTGCTGCGGGTCGTGATGGAGACGTACTTCGCGGTGCTGCGCGCGCAGAGCCGCACCGCGGGACTGGCCTGGCTCCAGGGTCTGTTGTGCGCGCTGGTGCTCGGGCTGACCCTGCTGCTGCTCCCCCGGATGGGGCTGACCGGCGCGGGTGTCGCCGAGATCTGCGCACTGGCGGTGATCGTGGCCATCGCGGCGCCCAAGCTGTACCGGACCGTGATGACCGCGCCGGCCGAGATCCCCGAGGGCTTGGCGCCCGACGGTGACCTCGCCGACCTGGGGAGGCGCGAGCCGGCCGAGGGGGCGCGGGGGCGCGGGCCCGTCTGGGCGCTGGACAGCGACACCCTCACCCTCGGCATCCACGTCGACTTCGACCACCTGGACCGCCGCCCCGACGTCCGTCCCGGACCTGGCACCCCGCCCACCGGTCTGCCCGCGGTGAAGGGGGTCGAGCACCGGCCGACGTGGGCCGTCGGGCTGCCCGTGGAGAAGCGGGAGCCGGAGGTGGACGCGCCCTTCGAGGCGGAGGAGAAGGCGGTCGTACCGGCGGTGCCGGAGGCGGTACGGGAGGAGGCGCGCGAGCCCGAGGAACCTCCCGTGGGGGCGGGGCTGTCGCCGACCCGGCTCGGTGTGGTCCTCGGCTGTCTGCTGACCGCCGCGCTGCTGCTGTACTGGGTGCCCGCGCTGCGGCTCGGCGAGGCCGATCTGGACGAGATGGGCGGGCTCGGGCTGATCTCCGTGCTGCCCATGCCGACGCTGATCGGCGCCGGGCTGCTGGTCACGGTCTTCGCCTCGCTGCTCTGGCTGGGCCGCGAGCACCGGGCGCTGCTGCTGGTCACGCTGCTGGCGACCGTCGTATCGCTGCACGCCCTGCCCGCGCTGATCGAGACCGAGCCGCGGTTCGCCACGGCCTGGCAGCATCTCGGGTTCCTCGACCACATCGACCGCACCGGGTCCGCCGTACCGGACCTGGACGCGCGCTGGAGCTGGCCCGGCTTCTTCGCGGTGGCCGCGTTCGTGGCGCAGGCCTGCGGGGTCTCGGATCTCACCGAGGTCATCCGCTGGTGGCCGCTGACCATGCAACTGCTGTATCTGGTCCCGATGTTCCTGCTGACCCGCTCGATGCGGGCGAGCTGGCGGGCCCGGTGGACCGGCATCTGGGTGTTCGTGCTGAGCGGCTGGGTCGGCCAGGACTACTTCTCGCCGCAGGGGTTCACCTATGTGCTGTATCTGGTGTTCGCGGCGATCCTGTTGGTGTGGTTCCGGGCGCCGCGGGTGATCTGGACGAAGGTGCGGCCGGGTGAGCTGGAGGTCGAGCCGACGGACCGGCGGCAGCGGGCGGTGCTGCTGCTGGTGGTCATGGGGCTGTTCGCGGCGAGCGTGCCGGCCCATCAGCTGACCCCGTTCGTGATGCTCGGCGTGCTGGCGGTGCTGGTGCTGGTCGGCCGCAGCGAACTGCGCGGGCTGCCCGTCCTGTTCGGTGTCATGGTGGTGTCCTGGATCGGCTTCATGGCCGAGCCGTACTGGTCGGGGCACTTCGACGAGCTCTTCGGCGGCGTCGGCGGCGTCGGCTCCAATGTCTCCTCGTCGGTCTCCGGCCGTATCGAGGGCGGCAGTTCCACCCACAAACTGGTGCTGTACACGCGCGTGCTGCTGGCCGGCGGTGTGATGGCCATGGCCTGCTGGGGCTGGTGGCGCCGCCGCGACCACAAGTACCGCGAGCGGTCCCTGCTGGTCCTCACCTTCGTCCCGTTCCTCGGCTTCGGCATGCAGAGTTACGGCGGCGAAATGGCGCTGCGCGTTTTCATGTTCGCGCTGCCGGGCGCGGCCCTGCTGACCGGCCTCGCCCTCTTCCCGCGTACCGGCGTCACCGCGAAGGAGCGCGACAAGGACCGGGTGAGCCTCGCTCCACTGGCCGCGTTCATGGCGGGCCTGGTGCTCATGGGCGGCTTCCTGGTGGCCCGTTGGGGCAACGAGCCGTTCGAGCGGATCCGGCCCGGCGAGGTCGCTGCCATGGAGTACGTGTACGCCCATGACGATCCGAGCGTGCGGCTGCTGTGGCTGAGCAACGACACGGTCAACGTCGTGACGCCGTCGATGCCGTGGGGTGCGCGGGACATGGAGAAGGTCGAGTATCTGCCGACGCCGGCGCCGGTGGACCCGGTGCTGGTGTCGGGCCTGGTCAAGGCGCTCAAGGACGCGGGTCCGAACTCGTATCTGATGATCAACCGCAGTCAGGTCACCTATCTGCGGATGGACGTCGGCTATTCGGAGAGCTGGGAGCCTCGGCTCATCCAGAACCTGGACCGGCGCCAGGAGCTGAGGAAGGTGTTCGTCAACGAGGACGTGACCATGTACGCGCTGCGCAAGCAGCCGGCGGGCGAGGTGCCGAAGGCCGATCCCGGTCCGATCGGGCCGCAGGTGACCTGGACGCCCTGGTCGGTGGTCGGGGCGCTGGCGGCGCTCGCGCTGATCGTGCTGCTGGCGGCGCGCGAGGTGGTCAGGGTCGCGGTGCGGCCGAGCGTGCGCCAACTGCGCTGGCTCCAGGGCAGTTTCTGGTTCTCGCTGCCGCTGCTGGCGGTGCTGCTGGCCGCGCTGGTGCAGCGGTTCCTGACGATCAACTGAGGACCGCGGTGGGGTTCAGGTGGCTTCGCGGTCGAGCCACCTGACCTCGTAGGCCTGCAGCTTGATGCGCTTGCCGTCGACGGTCGCCTCGGTGGACCGGTCGAGGGTGTTGACGATCAGGGCGGTCCTGTCCGTGGCCAGCACGCGTACGTGCGAGGCGACGGTCAGCTCCCGGTACTCGGTGCCCGGCGGGAACTCGGCGGCGAACCGGGCCAGCAGGTCGTACATGGGCAGCTTCTGCCCGCCGTCCTCGCCGCTGGTGGGCGTCCAGAGGCAGCCGGGGCATTCGGTGCCGTTCTCGGCCTCGGGGTTCCAGTAGAAGCCGGAGGTGGCGCCGCCCTTGGCCATGGCGATCAGTCCGGCGGCGTGGACGGCGGCCCGGCGGGTCTCCGACCAGCCGTGCCGGTTGTCGTCGCCGTCGGCGGGCTCTACGTAGTACTCGGCCCACCACAACGGCAGCTCCCCACCGGTCTGCCGCCGCACCCACTCTCCTACGGCGGTGAACTTGTCGGTCGCCGCGAACTCGTCGGGCAGAAGTTCGTCGTCCCGGGTGTAGCTGGAGCCGTCCACGACGACGAAGTCCGCGCCGACCTTGTGCTCGTTCCAGTAGGAGAAGGCGTCAAGAACGCGTCGGTCCATCGCGCCCCAACTGCCCTTGAAGGTCGGGGAGGCGTGCTCCTCGCGCGGATCGAGGCTGTCCATCACCAGATACGGACCGCCGACCATGATCTCCGGGTTGACCTTCTTCAGCGCCCGGTGGATGAGGTTGTACAGCTCGGTGTAGCCCTCGTAGTCCCAGCGGGCCTCGGCGTCGTTCCAGAAGCCCTTGAACTCGTTCCAGACGACGAAGTGCCGTACGTCCGGATAGCGTTTGGCGACCGTCACCGCGAGCGCGGCGAAGTCGTCGAAGTGCTCGGGCTCCGGCGCGGTCTCCAGGGCCGCCTGGCTCCAGTCGGTGCTGTCGACGCCGGCCTCGCCGCCCTTCATCCAGTCCGGGGCGCAGCACAGGGTGACGACCGGGGTGCCGCCCGAGGCACGGACGAAGTCGATGCGGCGGTCCATCGCCTCGAAGTCGTAACGCCCCTTCACCGGCTCGGGGTTGTCGGCGCCCCAGCCCATGATGTGCTGGATCTGCGGTATCCCTTCGGGGAGTCGCCGCTCGACCCGCTCCACCGCGGCCGCGTCGCCCTCGTCGGCGCTGAACCGGGTGTGGGTGAACCCCCAGCCCACCTCGGGGTTCGTGGCGTTCGGCGTGGCGGTCGGGGTGCCGTGGACCTTGTCGCCGTCGCGTGTGGTGCCCTGGGTGCTCGCGCCGTTGCCGGGCAGTGTGTTGAGCAGGGTCACCACCAGGGCCAGAGCGGCCGCGCCCACACCGAGCAGCGCGGTGAGCCGCCACCGCCGTGCCCCCGAATTCCACCCATGTCGTCCCATCGAGGGCAACGGTAACGGGGGTGACGGGCGCGCGGGCAGGTTTCGGCGGTGAACAGTCCCGGCGCATTTTCGATGAACGGCCTCCGGGGGAAATCCAGTGCGCGAAGGGCCTTCGTGGCGGATCATGGCGACATGTCTGCGAACCCACACGACGCTCTGCCGATCCGGCTCAACGTCGACGACAGCGACTCACCGTCCGATGTCGTCGACGCGCTGTTCCTCGGCCGCTTCGCGACGGGCGAGCAGCCATACTCGCACGCGGCGAACATCGACCGCGTACGCTCCGGCGCGACGCTTCTGCCGCCGGGCGCCCGGGTGCTGCGCATGGCCCGCGACGACGACCGCAGCGCGACCCTCGCGGAGGGCGACGGCTGGACCCTGCTGGTCTCCCGCTGGAACCGCGGCGCCGATGTCACGGTCACCGCGACCAGCGCGGACCTCGCCAAGAAGGTTCTCGACCAGGCCACGGACGGCGCGGCGGACGAGCCCGAGCCGCAGCCGGAGAACGTGACCATGGGCTTTTGGTACGTCTCCCCCAGGCGCGGCCCGCACCGCACGACCCGCCAGATCTCCGCGGGCACGTGGGAGGAGATCCGCGCCAACTACACGGCACCCGTGGCGGACGCGATGGACCGCCTGATGAAGACGACCCCCGAGGACATCGCGGGCCGGCTGCTCCTGCTGCACGGCCCGCCGGGCACCGGGAAGACCTCCGCGCTGCGCACCCTCGCCCGCTCCTGGCGGGACTGGTGCCAGGTGGACTGCGTGCTGGACCCGGAGCGGCTGTTCAGCGACGTCGGCTATCTGATGGACATCGCGATCGGCGAGGAGGACGGCACCGGCAAGGGGCGCTGGCGGCTGCTGCTCCTGGAGGACTGCGACGAGCTGATCCGCGGCGAGGCCAAGCACACGGCGGGCCAGGCGCTGTCCCGGCTGCTCAACCTCACGGACGGCCTGCTCGGCCAGGGGCGCAATGTCCTGGTCGGCGTCACCACCAACGAGGACCTGGAGCGCCTCCACCCGGCCGTGGTCCGCCCCGGCCGCTGTCTGGCCCGTATCGAGGTCGGCCCGCTGACCAGGGCGGAGGCGGTGGGCTGGCTGGGCGCCGAGGAGGGCGTGGGCCGCGAGGGCGCCACCCTCGCGGAACTGTACGCGCTGCGCCGTGGCACATCCCCGACCTCACTGCCGGAGCCGCGGGGCGGGGCGGACGCGGGCCTGTACCTGTAGTGCTTTCATGAAGGTATGACCCTCTACGTCGGTACGTCGGGGTGGCAGTACAAGGACTGGCGGGACGTCCTGTACCCGTCCGGCTGCCCGATGCGGCTCTGGCTGGAGGAGTACGCGGAACGCTTCACGACGGTCGAGCTCAACAACGCGTTCTACCGGCTGCCGTCACGGGAGAACTTCGAGGCGTGGCGGGACCGGGTGCCCGGGGACTTCGTGGTGGCGGTCAAGGCGAGCCGCTACCTGACGCACATCAAGCGCCTGCGGGACCCGGAGGAGCCGGTGGAGCGGCTGATGAGCCACGCCGCGGGTCTGGGCGACCGCCTGGGCCCGGTGCTGCTCCAGCTCCCCCCGACGCTGCACGGAGACCCGGGCCTGCTGGACGCTTGCCTCGCCTGTTTCCCGTCCGGCACACGGGTGGCGGTGGAGCCGCGGCACGACTCGTGGTGGACCCGGTCGGTGCGTGAGGTCCTGGAGTCGCGTGGCGCGGCCCTGTGCTGGGCGGACATCCAGGCCCGCCCGGTCACCCCACTGTGGCGCACCACGAACTGGGGCTACGTCCGCTTCCACCAGGGCCGGGCCCAGCCGTGGCCCCGCTACGGCCGACAGTCCCTCGCGACGTGGGCGAGCCGCATCGCGGACACGTGGCCCGACAGCCGGGATGTGTACGCGTACTTCAACAACGACCCGGAGGGGGCGGCGGTGAGGGACGCGGTGACGTTCGCCCGGGTGGCGACGAAGGCGGGGCTGACGGTGACGCGGGTACCCGATGAGGTCCCCGCGCACTGACCCCTCAGTCCTCGTACACCGCCCGCAGAGCATCTCGTACGGCATCCAGGGCCTCCCCCTCGGCCAGCCCCAGCCGCCGCACACGCTCCGCGTACGCCTGAGCGGCCGACGCGGCTTCCCGTTCCGCGGCCGAGCCGGCGGCGGCCACGAACGTGCCGTTGCGGCCCCGGGTCTCGATCACCCCGTCCGTCTCCAGCGCCCGGTACGCCTTGGCGACCGTGTTCGCGGCGAGCCCCAGGGACCCCGCGAGACCCCGCACCGTGGGCAGCCGGTACCCCACCGGCAGCACCCCGGTCCGCGCCTGCTCGGAGATCTGCGCCCGCACCTGCTCGTACGGCGGCGCGCTGTCATCGATGTGGATCTTCAAGGTCACGGACCGATTGTCCCGTACCCGCGGGAAAATGAGAGGCACACGGCGTGCTCCGCCCGTAGCGTGCGACCACATGACTGTCATCGTGCGCGAGATCAGGCCCGAAGTCCGAGCCGATCTGGAGGGTTTCGCCGCCGTCCGGCACAGCGCCCTCCCCTTCTACCTCATCACCCCGGACTCCCTCGCCCACGATCTGGCCCACTTCCATCCCGAGGCCCGCTATCGCCCCCTCGTCGCCGAGGAGGACGGCGAGATCATCGGCTCCGCGCAGGTCGGCCTGCTCCACGAGAACCCCGAGCCGGTCCAGGGCTTCGTCAACGTGTACGTACGCCCGGACCGCACCCACCGCGGCGCGGGCACGCTCCTGGTCCGCACCGCCGAGGAGTACCTGGCCTGCCTGGGCGCGAACCGGCTGCTGGCCTGGGTGCTGGACGAGCCCGGCAACCGCGCCTTCGCCGACGCGCACGGCTACCGGGCGGGCCGTTCCGCGCACTTCCTGCGGCTCGACCTCGCGAACGGCACGCTTCCGCCGCTCCAAAACCTGCCGCCCGGCGTGGAACTGCGCCCCGCATCCGACTTCGCCGACAATCCGCGCCCGGTGTTCGAACTGGACGCGGAGACGACGGCGGACGAACCCAGCGAGGCCGGCGCCGCCGAGCTCACGGACTACGAGGCCTGGCTGGAGGAGACCTGGTGGCACCCGCTCACGAGCCTTGAGCTGACCACGATCGCCCTCGTCGACGGAGTGCCCGCCGCCTTCACCGCCGCCCGCACGGACGGGGGCACCCGGTACAACACCGGCATGACCGGCACGGCCCGCGCCTTCCGCGGCCGGGGCCTGGCCAGGCTCGCCAAGAACGACTCCCTGCACCGGGCGCGCGCGGCCGGTTACACGGAGGCTTTCACGGGCAACGACACCGGCAACGAGCCGATGCTCGCGATCAACAAGTGGTTCGGATACGAAGTCTGTGCGACGGAGGTGCGCTATGTCCGTGAACTCGGCTGAGCCCGGGGCGATGGTGGACGTCGTCCTGGTCAAGGGCGGCCGTACGAAGATCGGTTACCCGGCGGAGCTCCTCTTGGACGACGGCACCCGTATCACCGTCCGCGCCCCCTGGGCCGGTGACGAGACCCGCGACTTCGGCTTCGTCCGCTTCGAGCGGGGAGACGTCTTCACCGAGCACTACTGGCGGGACCGCTGGTACTCCGTGAAGGAGGTCCGCACCGCGGACGGCACGCTCAAGGGCTGGTACTGCGACATCACACGCCCGGCGGCCTTCTCCGGCACGGAGTTGGTCGTAGAGGACCTGGACCTGGACCTGTGGCGCTCGGCCGACGGCACGGACGTACGACGGCTGGACGAGGACGAGTTCGAGGAGAGCGGTCTCAAGGAGCGCGATCCGCAAGCCGCGGCGGCGGCCGTCGCCGCCCTGGACGAACTGGAGGCCCTGGCGCTCAAGGGCGACTTCGAGTCGCTGCTGACCTGAGCCGCTCACATCGTCGCCACCACCGCGTACCGCTCGTCGTCCACGGCCTTCCCCCACAGCAGCGGGTCGCCGGACAGTCGCTCCACGCGCACATGCGAGGCGAGCGGAGCGAGGAGACCTGTGAGCAGGTCGGCGGCTATGCCGACCGGGCTGACCGTCCCCCACACGCCCTCGACGAGGACGAGCCGCCCTCCCGGGCGCACCAGGCCCCGCCAGTGCCGCAGTACGCGCCCGGGGTCTGGCAGCGCCCACAGGAGATGCCGTACGAGCACGACGTCGAACCGCTCCTCCACCGGCGGCGCCGCCGCGTCACCGACCAAGAACGCGGCGTCACGCCCGGCGAGCTTGGCGCGGGCGAGGTCGACCATGGCCGGGGACCGGTCCACCCCCGTGACCCGGTGTCCCTGTTCGGCCGCGAGCAGCGACAGACTGCCGGTGCCGCAGCCGAGGTCGAGCACATCGCTCGGCCGCCCGGGCAGCCAGTCGCGCAGCCGTCCGGCCCAGGCCCGGCGCACCTCGGGGTCGCGCAGGCCGTGGTCGGGCTCGTCGTCGAAGGAGGCCGCCGCGGAGTCCCAGTCGACACCCGGCGCAGTCGTGCTGTCGCTGTCGTTCGCCATAGGGCCGAGAGTGACACACGCCACTGACAGTCGAATCGTGACAACGGCCACTGACAGAACGCCACCGATGAGGAACCCTCGCCGAAAGGGTCTACCTCCGTGAGAACGCGGAACTCGGTAGGCACTGAAGGAGGCAGCCATGCGCCGCATCACCGTGCAGAAGCCCCTGAAGAAGACGGACTCGCGCCGGATGACAGGCGAGGAGGCCGACGAGCGCCCCGGGGGACGCCCGGAGGTCCGCAAGGACATCGCACGAACATGGTGGCCGGACGGCTGACCGACAACTCAGTCCAGACGCTTGCGGTAATGGATGCGGTCGTAGGGGCCGTCCACCCGGCGTTCGACGAACTCGTAGCCGAACTGCGGATAGATCTTCTGGTTCTCCCACATCTTGGCATTGGTGTAGAGCCTGACCTCGGGCAGCCCCCGCACGCGCGCGTGTGCCTCCACGAACTCCAACAGCCGCCGGCCCACACCCGTGCCCTGGGCGTCGGGGTGGACGGCGATGTTGTCGAGGTACAGATGGTCCTCGTGCTCCTCGACCACCACGAGGCCGATCACGGGCTCTCCCGTGACGAACACCCGCCCCGCGGCCACATTCGCCGCGTGGTCCCGTTCCATGGGCTGCGGCACACGGCCGATCCGCTCGATGTAGTGGTGGTACGCGGCGTCGGTCACGCTCTTCACGGCCGCCACGTCGGCGGCGTTCGCGGGTCGGATCTCGTCGTCTGCCATGGCTCGGACCGTACCTGTCTGATCGCAGTCTGAGCACTCCCTTAACGCGACCATAAGGATCTCCATCACCCGCCTCCAGCAGGCGATTTCGCGGTCTTCTCGGGCTAGCTTGCTGATCGCCCCCACGGGGCCGGACAAGCAACCGACGACCGTTTCCCAGGAGTTCCTCATGCCCGCACGCCGCAGGGTCGCCACCGCTGCCTCCGTCGCCGTGGTCGGCGTCGCGCCGCTCGCTCTGACCGCGCTGGCCGCCGCGCCCGCCTCCGCGCACGGTTCGATGGGCGACCCGGTCAGCCGGGTGTCGCAGTGCTACGCGGAGGGTCCTGAGAGCCCGAAGTCCGATGCCTGCAAGGCGGCCGTCGCGGCCGGTGGGACCCAGGCGCTCTACGACTGGAACGGCATCCGGATAGGCGACGCCGGCGGGCGGCACCAGGAGCTGATCGCCGACGGCGAGTTGTGCAGCGCGGGCAACGACGAGTTCAAGGGCCTGGACCTGGCCCGCGCCGACTGGCCGGCCACCGGCGTGAGCAGCGGTTCGTACACCTTCAAGTACCGCGTGACCGCCCCGCACAAGGGCACCTTCAACGTGTACATCACGAAGGAGGGTTACGACCCGGCCCAGCCGCTGGCCTGGGACGATCTGGATCTGAAGAACCCGGTGGCGACGGTCACCGACCCGGCCGCGTCCGGCGGCTTCTACACCTTCTCCGGCACCCTGCCGAAGCGTTCCGGCAAGCAGGTCCTGTACGCGGTGTGGCAGCGCTCGGACAGCCCGGAGGCGTTCTACTCCTGCTCGGACGTCACCTTCGGCGGCGCGAGCGGCGGCAGCGGCACCGGACCCACCCCCGGCGACTCCGCCGCGCCCACCGCCTCCGCGCCCTCCGAGGAGCAGATCGAGGACGGCGCCGACGAGTCGACGATCGAGCACCACGGCCACGGCGACCAGGACGCCGGCACATCGGCGGAGCCGACCGCCGCCAACCGGCCCAAGGCGGCCGGTGTCACGGAGAACCTCGCCGAGACCGGCGGTGACAGCAGCACCCCGTACATCGCGATGGGCGGCGCGGCGGCGCTGGCGCTCGGCGCGGCGACCCTGTTCATGTCGGTCCGGCGGCGTGCGGTGAACGGCGACCGACACGGCCGCTGACCCCGGAACTCCGGGGCCTGAGCGGCGGCTCAGGCCGGTCAGGCCCCGGCGGCGTTCAACTGAACACCGATGCGCAGGTGGTGGGCGTCGCCCGCGCTGGATCGAGGGCGTTGGCCACCTCATGGAAGGCGATCCGGTCGAACAGCCCGATCGCCAGATGCTCGGACAGGTCCACCGGGCACAGGTCCTGGAGCAGGACATTGCGCACGTTCGCCCCCTCAAGGAACTGGCTGCGGTACGGCGTGACCACCTGGTCGTACTTGGTGGCGATGACCGTGTAGCGGACGCCGGGGACGGTGTCGCCGCCCTCGTTCAGCTTGGTGAGGAAGGCGGAGCCGGCGATCTGGTCGGCGAGTCCGGGCGTGGCGGTGGAGAGCAGGTCCTCGGCGCCCGGGAAGTACGGCAGCAGGTTGGTCAGGCCGGACAGGTTCGTCCCGTGGTTGTCCGGCGCGAGGCCGACGAGGGCGTTCACCTCGGCCGCTCCGCCGAGGAACCTCAGGTAGTAGCGGGGCATCATGCCGCCCTGCGAATGACCGACGAGGTCGGCCTCGGCGGCGCCGGTCGCGGCGAGCACCTTGTCGACGAAGGCGTCCAGTTGCTCCGCCGATTTGTCGATCGGGCCGAGGCCGTAAAAGAACGGCACGCCCGGCAGTTGGCCGTAGTCGAGCGAGAAGACGCAGTAGCCGCGCTTGGTCAGATACGGCGCGAGGCCCAGCCAGTTGTCGACGGAGTTGCCGAGGGTGCCGTGCACCAGGACGACGGGGCGGGGATGGGCGGCGGACGGCTTGCAGGAGTAGTCGTTCCAGCCGCTTTCCGAGGTCACAGTGGCCTCGGCGGCCTGGGCGCCCGTGGCGGCGGGGACGACGGCGATCGCGGCGGTCAGCAGCAGCGCGGTCAGGGGTCTGAACAGTCTCTTCCAGGGCAGCATCGGGTGATCTCCTTGCGGCTCAAGGGAGTTGCGATGGCCTTACGCCCTGTGATCCGGATCACGGGATGCTGGTTCACTTGTCAAGTTACGGACGAGTAGTTCAAGGGGGAAGTTACGCGTCAGTAAAACTTCCAGTGATAGTTAGTGACATCCGACCATGGTCTGCTACGCAAGTGATGACCTGTCACCAGGAGGGACGGATGGGGCCATTGGGGGCGATGCGCAGCAACTGCCGCCCCAGCGCCCGCAGTTCTTCCTCCCCCACCAGCGCGCTCCACTCCCGCACGACGTCCGCCGCCGCCTCCTCCGCGGCCCGCGTATTGGCCCACCCGCGCTCGGTCAGCACGAGGAGCCGGGCGCGCGCGTCCCGCGGATGGGGCCGCCGCTCGACGTACCCCTTGCGCACGAGCTCGTCCACGAGCTGGCTCGCGGCCTGCTTGGTGACACCGAGATGCCCGGCGAGGTCGGAGACGGTGGCCCCGCCCGCCGCGATCCGCGTGAACGCGAACCCGTAGGCGGACCTCCCCTCGAAACCGCGCGCGACCACACCGTCGTTGATGCGTCGCACCAGCTCACCCGCGGTGGCGAGCAGGGCGAAGGACAGGGAGAGGGCCTCGGAGTTCTGCACGGGGGCATTCAAACACCCTTGACGATTCGGTCAAGCTGCTTGACCATAGGGAGGGCCGAACTAGTCAACCTACTTGACCATTTTTCTGGGGGAGAGCCATGCCCGTGATCCGCTCGTCCGATGCCGTCACCCACGAGATCCACGGCGCCCGATTCGTCTCGTACGCCACACCCCGCAGCGGCAGCAAGGAGCTGTGCGCCTGGCGCGGCGAGGTCCCGCCGGGTACGAAGGCGCCCGCGCACACGGTCAACAAGGAGGAGATCCTGCACGTCCTGATCGGCAACCTGCGCGTCACTCTGGACGACCGCACGGACGACCTCGCGGCGGGAGACACACTCATCATCAACGCCGGTTCGACGCTGGCCGTCGAGAACCCGACCGATCAGACGGCGCTCACCTGGGTCACCACATCCATCGGCCTGACGGCGGACCTGGCCGACGGCACCCGTATCGCTCCCCCGTGGGCGAACTGACCCGTGAGGCTCATGCCGCCAGCACCCCGGGCACGACCGCCCGAGGCCCGAACTTCGCCCGCACCCGGTCCGCGACCTCCTCGATCCTGCGCACCTTCTCATCGACCGGATCAAGGCTGAGCTGGTAGGAGGCCTGCTCCGCAGGATCGAGCCCCTCCGCCCGAAGCACGAGCGCCCGCACCCGGGCCCGTTGCAGCCCCAGTCCCTCATACATGCCGTACGCCACCCGAGTCAGCGCAGCCGAGTGCGCGGTGGGTTCCTTCAGCACCCGGCTGCGCGAGGTCGCGGAGCGATCCGCGTACCGCACGGTGAGCGTCAGCGTCCCGCACACCTTGTCCAGCGCCCGCAGCCGAGCCCCCAGCTCCTCCGCCGCCGAGACCAGCGCACGCCGATGCCGATCGGGATCCAACTCGTCCCGCTCAAAGGGCCGTTCGGTGACAAGAGACCGGGCAACGCCGTTCGGCACCACCCGCCCACGATCCGCCCCGCTCGCCTTCTCATGCAGCTCGCGCCCCGCCTTCGCCCCGACCAGCCGCTGAAGCGTGGAAAGCGGCGCCGAGGCGACCCGACCGAGGCTGTCGAGCCCGTACTCGCACAGAATGCGAGCCGTGGCCGCCCCGACCCCCGGAAGCGCGGTGACAGGCTTGTCCGCGAGGAACTCCACCACGCCGTCCCGCTCCTCGGGCACGACACACGTCACCCCGGGCCGAGCCTCCCGCAGCGCCATCCGCGCCAGCATCGTCCCCGGCCCGGCCCCGATCACACAGTCCACGCCGTACAGGGCGAGCGCCCGCACCCGGATCACGGAGGCCAGCTCCACCGCGCTGCGCCCGAAGTACCGCTCGGCGCCCCGCAGATCGACCAGCGCCCCGTCCGGCGGCAACGCCTCGACGACGGGCGTGAACTCCTCCAGCAACCCGAGCAGCCCGGGCAGCGCCGCCTCGTACATCGGCGGCAGTTGGAAACGTACGCAGAGAATGGTCATCCCGCACTCCCCGGACTCTGATGCCACAACTTCCGTATCTGCGAGGGCTCCTGACCCGCAGGACGCAGATCGGCCCACGGATGCATTTCGTATCCCGTCGGCATATGGATGCGCCGACCGCCGGTGGAGTCGCCGCTCCCTTCGGGCACCGGCTCCGCGAGCCGCGCCGCGACCACGTCGAGGCCGCCCTCCGCACGCAGTTCGACCAGCTCGGCAAGGTTCCAGGCGGCGGAACCCACCACGCTGAGGCTGCGCGGCCCGCGCCGCTGGACGACCCCGCGCACCAGCAGCAGCCAGGAGTGGAAGACGGTGTGCGCGCAGGCGTCGTGGGAGTCGTCGAAGAAGGCGAGGTCGACCAGGCCCGTACCGTCGTCCAAGGTGGAGAAGATAACCCTCTTGCCGGACCGGATCGGCGGCGTCTGGGTGGCCGCCTTGGCGCCCGCGACCAGCACCGTCTCCCCGTGCCGCGCCTCACGCAGCCGGCGCGCGCTGACCACGCCCAACTCCGCCAGGAACTCCCGGTGGTCGTCCATCAGATTGCGCGAGGCGTCCATGGACAGCACACCCAGCTCGGCGCTGAGCTTCTCGGCGGAGGACAGATCGGGCAGTCCGGCGGGCGCGGTCTTCCGCCCGCCCGCCAGAGGGAGTTGGCCGCCGCCCGCACCCCGCGCTCCCCGGTGCAGCTCGGTCAAGTGCAGTTGCAGATCGCGCCGGTTGGCGCCGAATTCGTCCAACGCACCTACCTGCGCCAGCCTTTGGGCGAGCGGGCGACTCGGCCGCGCCCGCTCCCAGAAGTCCAGCAGCGAGGCGTACGGCTGCCCGTCCGCGACCCGCGCCGCCTCGGCCTCACTGATGCCGTGCACATCGGAGAGAGCCAGCCGCAGCCCCCACACCGAAGGGGATTCAGACACCAGTTCGATACGGTGCGCGACCGCCGACCGGTTCACGTCCAACGGCAGGATCGGCACCCCCCGCCGCCGCGCATCGGCCAGCAGCAGCCGCTTCGGGTACATCCCGGGGTCGTGCGTGAGCAGCCCGGCGTAGAAGGCGGCCGGGTGGTGCGCCTTCAGCCAGGCCGACTGGTACGTCGGCACGGCGAAGGCGACCGCGTGCGCCTTGCAGAAGCCGTACGACCCGAAGGCCTCGACGATCTCCCAGGTCCGCTGGATCGCCTCCGCGTCGTACCCCTTGGCCGCCGCGTGCTGCGCGAACCAGAACCGGATCCGCCCCTGCGACTCCGGGTCGGAGAGACCGCGCCGCACCTGGTCCGCCTCGGCGCGTCCGCAGCCGGTCATGATGTCGACGATGTCGATGATCTGCTCGTGGAAGACGACGACTCCGTACGTCCCCTTCAGCGGCTCCTCCAGGTCCGGGTGCGGATAGCGGACCGGCGCCCGCCCGTGCCGGGCCTCGATGAACGGCCGCACCATGTCGGCGGCGACCGGACCGGGCCGGAAGAGCGAGATGTCGACGACGAGATCGTGAAAGGTGGCCGGCTGAAGCCGCCCGACCAGATCCCGCTGCCCTGGCGACTCGATCTGGAAGCAGCCCAACGTCTCGGTGGAGCGGATGAGTTCGTACGTCGCCGGATCGCCCGGCGCCACCCCGTCCAGGTCGATCCGCTCCCCGGTCGCCCGCTCCACCTCCGCGACCGCGTGCGCCATCGCCGACTGCATCCGCACCCCGAGCACATCCAGCTTGAGCAGCCCGAGGTCCTCGACGTCGTCCTTGTCGAACTGCGACATGGGGAACCCCTCGCCGCTGGTCGGCATGACCGGCGTACGGGCGAGCAGGGAGGCGTCGGAGAGGAGCACTCCGCAGGGGTGCATGGCGACTCCGCGCGGAAGGGCGTCGAGGGCTTCGGTCAGCTCCCACAGCCGCCCGTACTTCTCCTTCTCCCCCGCCAGAGCCTTGAGCTCGGGCAGCTCCTCCAGCGCGGCCCGGGCGTCGCGGGCGCGGATGTGCGGGAAGGACTTGGCGATGCGGTCGATGTCGGCGGGGTCCATGGACAGGGCCGCGCCCACGTCCCGGATCGCATGGCGCACCCGGTACGTCTCCGGCATCGCGACCGTCGCCACCCGCTCGGTGCCGAACCGGTCGATGATCGCGCGGTAGACCTCCAGGCGGCGCGCGGACTCCACGTCGATGTCGATGTCGGGCAGCACCAGCCGGCGCTTGGACAGGAAGCGCTCCATCAGCAGCCCGTGTTCGACGGGGTCGGCGTGGGCGATGCCGAGGAGGTGGTTGACGAGCGAGCCGGCGCCGGAGCCGCGCGCGGCCACCCGGATGCCCATGTCCCGTACGTCGTCGACTACTTGAGCGACTGTCAGAAAGTAGGTGGCGAAGCCGTGGTGGGCGATGATGTCCAGCTCCCGGTGCATCCGCTCCCAGTAGGCGCGCTGGTCGGCGTACCCCTTCAGCACCATCCCCGCCGCCGCCCGCGAGGCGAGCACCCGCTGGGCGGTGCGGCGCCCGGCGCCGACGAGGTGCGGTTCGGGGAAGTGGACGGTGCCGATGCCGAGGTCGTCCTCGGGGTCGACCAGGCACTCGGCGGCCGTCGCCCGCGTCTGCTCCAGCAGCCGGTGGGCGGTGTCGCGCCTGAAGCCCGCGGCCTCCACGATCCGCTCGGCGGCGCCCAGCATGGCGCCGGTGTCCTTGAGCCAGGCCTCGCCGGAGTCCAGTTCCTTGGTGGGGTCGATGGGGACGAGCCGGCGGGCGGCGTCCAGGACGTCGGCGACCGGGCCCTGGCCGGGGTCGGCGTAGCGGACGGCGTTGCTGAGCACCGGCCGGATTCGCTGCTCGGCGGCGAAACCGACGGTACGGGCGGCCAGCCGCAGGGAGCCGGGTCCGGTGCCCTTGCGACCGTGCCAGACGGCTTCCAGGCGCAGCGCGTCGCCGTAGACCTCCCGCCAGGGGGCCAGCAGCCGGGCCGCGCGGTCGGGGCGGCCGGCGGCGAGGGCGCGGCCGACGTCGGAGTCGGGGCCGAGCAGGACGGTCAGGCCGTCGCCCCGGTTGGCGGCCCAGGGCAGCAGCGGTGAGCCCTCGCCGGTATGCGATGCCGTGACGATTCTGCAGAGGTCGGCCCAGCCGCGGGCGCCGTCCCGGGCGAGGAAGGCGACACGGGGTGTCGACTCATCGATGAAGGCGCCTCCACGGACGGGGGCGCGGCGCTTTTCCTCTCGCATGGGCCGCACGGGCTCGAAGCGCTCCACCGCCAGCTCCGTGCCGAACAGCGGGCGCACCCCCGCCTTCGCGCAGGCCTTGGCGAAGCGGACCGTGCCCGCGAGGGTGTCGCGGTCGGTGAGGGCCAGGGCGTCCATGCCCCGTTCGGCGGCGCGCTCGGCCAGCCGCTCCGGATGCGAGGCGCCGTAGCGCAGGGAGAACCCGGAGACGGTGTGCAGATGCGTGAACCCGGGCATCCACACCTCCGATATCGAACATCAGTTCCCGACTGCCTCACCCCCACCATAGACCAAAACTCGAACATCTGTACGATGACCGTTCAACCCTCTCCCACCTGCGGAAACGTCCGCCGCCTCGGACTGTGAGGACATGACAAAGAACGGTGCCGTGACAGCGAAAAGTCCCGCCCCTCGCGCGCGGGGCGGGACTTCACACAGCCGGGGTTCAGCCGATCTCGGTGCCCGTCGCCGACAGGGCCTCCGTCACCGGCTGGAAGAACGTCTCCCCGCCGGAGGTGCAGTCGCCGCTGCCGCCGGAGGTGAGGCCGACCGCCTTGTCGCCGGAGAACAGGGAGCCGCCGCTGTCGCCGGGCTCGGCGCAGACGTCGGTCTGGATCAGGCCGTTGACGATGTCGCCGTTGCCGTAGTTCACGGTGGCGTCGAGGCCGGTGACCGTGCCCTCGTGCACCTGGGTCGTCGAGCCGCTGCGCGTGACCGCCATGCCGACGGTCGCGTCGGCCGCACCGGAGATCGCCTGCGAGGAACCGTCGTAGAGGTTGACCTCGCTCGGGTGCTCGACGTCGGCGGTGTACTTGACCAGGCCGTAGTCGTTGTCGGGGAAGCTGGACACCTCATTGGTGCCGAGCTCGTTCCCGTCCGAGTCCTGCCAGTCGGTGATGGACTCGGTGCAGTGACCCGCGGTCAGGAAGTACGGCTCGCCGCCCTTGACCACGTTGAAGCCGAGGGAGCAGCGGCCGCTGCCGTCGGTGATGGCGTCACCGCCCGCGATGAACGGCTTGAACTCCCCCTTGGTGCGCTGGAGTTCCGCCGTGGCCCCGAGCCCGTCGACGACCTTGCTCAGCGTGGCCCACTCGGCGTCGGAGACCGTACGGTCGGCCGTGACGACGATTCTGTTGGTCGTCGGGTCGGTCACCCAGGAGGTGCCCGGAATGGTCGCGTCCTGCTTGAGCGTGCCGCGCGCGCTCTTGAGCTCCGCGAGGGAGTTCGCCACGACCCGCGCCTTGGCGCCGGCCGCCTCGACGGTGTCGGCCGCGGCCTTGTCCAGCACGTTCACGATGAGGTTCTTGCTCTGCGCGTCGTAGTACGTGCCGGCCGCGTCGGTACCGAGATCCTTGACCAGCGTCGAGGCGAGCTTTCCGGCCGCCGTGACCGACAGGGTCTCGGGCGTGGCGGTCGTCGAGGGCTCGCTGGCGTTCGCAGTCTGGAAGGTGACTCCCGCGGCCACCAGTGCGGCGATGCCCGCACCTGCCGCGGCGGCCCACCGCTTGGGTATGCGTCGGTGCTTCAACTCACGTCCTCCTGTGGGGGGTCGGCCCGGAGGTTGTGGGGACCTCGCGGACCGGAAGGCGTACGGACACGGAGGCGGCGCACAGCAAAAAGCCGCGTCCGTGCCGGTTGATCGGCGCCTACTATTCCGATCCTCACAGGGGGCACACAAGGTCGACTTCAGGACGTACACACGGCCGCCACGACTCGTTCTCCTGGGCTTGACCATGCACAGTCACCCCAGGTGTGTTCGCAGTGCAAACGCTACGCGTGAGTAACTCGTATGCGGCGCGTAAGGTCTACTCCTGTCCTGAAACAGGCTCTTCGGGGTCCGGATCCAAGACCGGCTCGGCGGGCGGGAGTTGCTCGCCCGCTGCAGAACGCGCTTGCTGCGGAGCCGCATATGTGGGCTGCGCCGCCCGCTCCAGGAACCTCAGCAGCTCCACCGGGAACGGCAGCACCAGCGTCGAGTTCTTCTCGGCCGCGACCGCCACCACCGTCTGGAGCAGCCTCAGTTGGAGCGCGGCGGGTGTGTCCGCCATCTGCTGCGCGGCCTCGGCGAGCTTCTTCGACGCCTGGAGTTCCGCGTCGGCGTTGATGACCCGGGCCCGCCGCTCCCGGTCGGCCTCCGCCTGGCGGGCCATGGAGCGCTTCATCGTGTCCGGCAGGGAGACGTCCTTGATCTCGACCCGGTCGATCTGCACACCCCAGCCGATGGCCGGACTGTCGATCATCAGCTCCAGGCCCTGATTGAGCTTCTCCCGGTCGGACAGCAGATCGTCCAGATCGCTCTTGCCGATGATCGACCGCAGCGAGGTCTGCGCCATCTGCGAGACCGCGAACCGGTAGTCCTCGACCCGCACCAGGGCGTCGGCCGCGTCCACGACCTTGAAGTACACGACCGCGTCGACGCGCACCGTGACGTTGTCCCGGGTGATCCCCTCCTGGGCCGGCACCGGCATCGTCACGATCTGCATGTTCACCTTGTGCAGCCGGTCCACGACGGGGACGACCAGGGTGAACCCCGGCCCCCGCACCTCGGAACGGAGTTTGCCGAGCCGGAAGACGACCCCGCGCTCGTACTGCTTGACGACCCGCGCCGCGGCCATCACGTACACCGCTCCGACCGACGCGAGCACCGCTCCCGTCGCCACCAGCTCCTCGACCATCACGGCCCCCAGGGTCCGAAGTGGACGCATCAGGTTGTCAGGTGCCTACCTGGTGTCTCCTTCGACCGTAACTCCGCGCTACGGACAAGGGCGAGCCCCCGCACGACACTTGCGTACGGGGGCTCGTTTGCTGCTGGCTGTGGAGCGGGGTGTCTCTAGAAGACGCTCATCCCGTAGGCGTTCAGGGCCTCCACGACGGGCTGGAAGAAGGTCGTGCCGCCGGAGGAGCAGTTGCCACTGCCGCCGGAGGTCAGACCGTACGCGGTGCCGTTGCTGCCGTAGAGCGGGCCACCGGAGTCGCCGGGCTCGGCACAGACGTTGGTCTGGATCATGCCGTAGACGATGTCACCGCCGCCGTAGTTGACGGTCGCGTTGAGAGCGGTGACCCTGCCGGTGTGGATACCGGTGGTGGAGCCGTCACGGATGACGCTGGTGCCCACGCTCGGGTTGGCCGCGCGGACGATGTCCGTGTTGCCCGCGGTGCCCGACTTGGTGATCGAGGTGTTGGTGTACCGCACCAGACCGTAGTCGTTCGTCGGGAAGCTGGAGCCGGAGGTCGGTCCGAGGACCGTCGTACGTGCGGAGTTGGAGTACCACGTACCCGCGCCGTCGGTGCAGTGACCGGCGGTCAGGAAGTAGTAGGCGCCCGCGCTGTTGCGGACGTTGAAGCCGAGGGAGCAGCGCCAGCTACTCGCATAGATGGCGTCGCCGCCTGCGATGTACTTCTGGAACTTGCCCGGGGTGTGCTTGATGGTGAGGGCGTCTGCGTCGGCGCCCGCCTGCTGCCGGATCTTGGCGATCTCGGCCTTGGAGACCGTGCTGTCGACGGTGACGACGACACGGTTGGTCTTGCTGTCGACGGCCCAGGCAGTACCCGGCACGTCGGCCTTGAGCACAGAACTGCTCGCACTCTTCAGCTCGGCGGAGCTGAAGGTGGTGGGGGTGTCGGCCGCGGTCGCGCTGGGGATCGCGATGGCCGCCGCGGCCACGAGGCCGGTCGATACGGCGATCAGCCGTGCCCGTCTCGTGATGCCACTGCGGGGGGTGGTGCGCTTGATCCTCACTTTTCGTTCCTCCACATGGGAAGTCGGGGGCCCTCGTGGGGTTTCGGGCCCGTGAGGCGCAGCCAGGAGCCGGCGTCATCCGGATTCCGAACACGCCGTGCCCCTGACAAGCGCTGTGGGGGAGTATTCGGCCGACCACCCGATGGGCGCAAGAGCGCCTTTCGGCCGTCAAGCTTTGAACGACCTGAGATCTGACGGGCACCGAACACCCTCAGCCCACCTCAGCAGCTGCACCCGCAGTCGCAGCCGTCGCAACCACAGCCGTCGTCGCCGCAGCAATTCCCGCAACAGTCGCAGCAGCTACAGCAGTCCCCGCATCCACTGCAATCGCAACTGGTGCACAGCCCCTCCCGCCGCTGCCGCGACCAGGGATCCTCGAACTCCCCGCAGCACATCTGGCAGGTACAAGCCAATCCCAGCCATACCGCGCACCCCGCAAGCAACCCCCGTCGATCCCGCCGAGGCGGATCCGGAGGCAGCGGCGGGCCGCCCGGACCCCCGGGCGGAGCGTAGGGACCCGCCATGTGCGAGCACGACACCGACCCGAACGCCCGGTCCACCGACCGCCGCAGCTCATGCACCAACAACAGATGCACCAGCTTCGGATCGGTGAAGGACACCTCCCGCAGCGCCAGCCGTATTCCGTGCACCGCGTCATCGGCCAGCCGCCGCGCCTCCGACAGGGACGTCCCCGTCGCGGTCAGCGGATTCCACGCACCCGACGCAGCGTCAGCTTCCTTGTCCTCCACGGCGTCCAGCAGATGCGCAAGCCGCCCGAACAGCCGCCCCGCCTCGGCGAGCGGCTCGGCGTTGAGCGGACGCCCGGCCAGCACCGCCGTATGTGCGAAGGCCGCCGCGGTCGCCGTCTCGGTCGGCTCGGTCACCACCAGCAGCGACGTCCCCGGTCCCGCCAGCGCCTCGATCCCGACCTGCCGCTCCACCGCGTCGACCAGCAACCCGGTGTCGAACCCCACGGCGGAACCACTACGGGCCCCCGCGGCACCCCAACTGGAGGCGACCCGGCGCGCGGCGAGCGCCACCGGCTTGCGCGCCAGCAGGCCGTCCCCGTCGGCGAGATGGTCCCGCACCTTCGCGGAGGCCAGCACCAGCGACACCGCCGCCGCCAGCCGCGCCCCCTCCCCCTGCGCGACGGACGCGGTCCGCATCCCGCGCAGCGGGCATGGCCCGGCCGTACGCCGCAGCCCTTCGTCCGCGACGGCCTGAGCCTCCGTCAGAACGGAGATCAGCAGCCCGTCGTAGTTCGTCACCACCCGCGCGAACTGCCCGTGGTCCCCGCGCAACGCCAGGCACAGACCGCACAGATGAGCCATCCACTGACCGGCGAGACGCTCCCCCAGCCGATGCCGACAGGGCCTGACTATTCCGAACACGACGCTCCCCCGTGGTTCGTACGACATTGAGCCGCCGCATCGTATCGGCCGCCTCTGTGGCCCCTTCCGCTCCCTCCCGCTTCACCCGTACGCCCCGTGGATCACCCATACGCCGCGAAGAATCATATTTCACTCACAGTCAGCAGCCGTGTGGGGCACGCCCCTTGGCACACTTGGGCTCTCGACGTTTTCGCTGTGCACCAGTACCGTCACAAACCCCCCGCGCGGCGCCTATCCACTTGGCGCACCGTCCGCATCATGGATGACCATAGGGATGCGAAAAGCAAAAAAGACCGCTGTGAGAGGAGGCGTCCATGGGATCGGTGCGCAAGGCGAGTGCCTGGCTGGGCCTCGTTGACGACAACGATGACGAGCGTTACTACGACGACGACTACTCCGAAGGGACCGAGTCCGGGGATGCCTGGGTCACCGACCCGAGGGTCAAGGTGGCGGCCGACGTCGCCGAGGAGAAGGGCCGCCGGATCGGCACGGTCACCCCGGACAGTTTCCGGGACGCCCGCGCCATCGGCGAGCTGTTCCGGGACGGTGTCCCGGTCATCATGAACCTCACGGCCATGGAGGCCGCCGACGCCAAGCGCGTCGTCGACTTCGCGGCCGGCCTGATCTTCGGTCTGCGCGGTTCGATCGAGCGCGTCTCCACCCGGGTGTTCCTGCTGACCCCGGCCGACACGCAGATCATCAACGGCGAGCCGGCCGCGCACCGGACGGACGGTTTCTTCAACCAGAGCTGAGGCAGGGCCGATCGTCGGCCCTGCCCCCTCGGGGTTCACCGGAAGGCGTCGAGCCCGGTGAGCGCCTTGCCCAGCACGAGCTGGTGCATCTCGACGGTGCCCTCGTACGTCAGCACCGATTCGAGGTTCGTCGAGTGCCGCATGATCGGGTACTCCAGCGAGATCCCGTTGGCACCGAGGATCGTCCGAGCCGTACGGCAGATGTCGATGGCCTCGCGGACATTGTTGAGCTTGCCGAAGCTGACCTGCTCGGGACGCAGGCGGCCGGCGTCCATGCGCCGCCCCAGATGGTGGGCGAGCAGAATCCCCTTGTGCAGTTCGACCGCCATGTCGGCGAGCTTGGCCTGGGTGAGCTGGAAGCCCCCGATCGGCCGCCCGAACTGCTCCCGCGACTTCGCGTAGTCGACGGCGGCCTCGAAGCAGGAGCGGGCCGCGCCCATGGAGCCCCAGACGATGCCGTAGCGGGCGTGCGAGAGACAACTGAGCGGTCCGCGCAGGCCGGTGACCTCGGGAAGGACCGCGTCGGCGGGCAGCCGTACCTCGTCGAGGACGAGTTCGCTGGTGACGGAGGCGCGCAGGGACAGCTTGTGCTTGATCTCGGGGGCGGAGAAGCCGGGGCTCTCGGTGGGCACGACGAAGCCGCGGATGCCGTCCTCGGTCTGTGCCCAGACGACGGCGACCCCGGCGACGGACCCGTTGGTGATCCACATCTTCCGGCCCGTCAGCACCCAGTCGCCGCCGTCGCGTTTGGCGTGCGTCCGCATGGAGGCGGGGTCGGAGCCGTGGTCCGGCTCGGTGAGCCCGAAGCAGCCGATGACCTCGCCGGCGGCCATCCGGGGCAGCCAGTTCTGCTTCTGTTCCTCGCTGCCGTAGCGGTGGATGGCGTACATGGCGAGGGAACCCTGCACGGAGACCAGGGACCGGATGCCGGAGTCGGCGGCCTCCAGCTCCAGACAGGCGAGCCCGTACTGGACGGCGGAGGCGCCGGCGCAGCCGTAGCCGCTCAGCGACATCCCGAGGGCGCCGATGGAGCCGAGCTCACGGGCGAGTTCGCGGATGCCGGGCAGCTCGCCGGTCTCGTACCACTCGGCGACATACGGCAGGACGCGGTCGGCGGCCCAGCGGCGGACGGTGTCACGGACCGCGAGGTCCTCGGGCTGAAGGAGGTCGTCGATCCCGAGCGGATCGGCGGGATCGAACGGGGGCAACGGCATGGGAGACCCTCCGGCAGCTCAAAACTAGCAGTGCTAGTCACGGGTTGAAGGCCGACGTTACGACGCAAGTCTCCACCACGTCCAGGGTCAGGCCGTCACCCTGGAGTCCGCCACCTCGCGCGGCGCCGGGACCTCCACCGGACCGGCCGCCGCCTCGCAGCTCATCGTCCGCGGCAGCCTCAGCGCCATCACCGCGCCGAGCAGCAGCAGTCCGGCGCTGACCAGCAGCGTCACATGCAGCCCGTGGACGAAGCAGTTCCGCGCCACATCGCGCAGGGTCTCCCCGGCGGTGCCGCCCAGCTGTCCGGCCACCTCGTAGGCCTCGCCCAGCGAGTGCCCCGCGGCGGCGGACGCCGAGGCGGGCACGCCGGGCACGGAGGAGAGTCCGGGTGTGTACGCCGCGTTCATCACGGTGCCCAGCAGTGCGATGCCGATACCGGCGCCGAGCTGGTACGACGTCTCACCGATCGCCGCCGCGCCGCCCGCCTGCTCCGGCGGTGCCTCGCTCAGCATCGACTCGTACGCCCCGAACAGCGTGGTCTCCAGACCGAAGCCCAGCAGCACGAACCCGGACAGCATCAGCGCGGGATCGTCCGTCCCGCCCATCGCCGTCAGCAGCACCACGGCGAACGCCGTCAGACAGAACCCCGAGCACACCATCCGCCGCGGCCCGAACCGGCGCAGCATCCGCGCTCCGGCGAGCCCCGCCCCCATCGCCGCGAACGTCAGCGGCAGCAGCCGCAGCCCCGTCTCCAATGGCGACAGGCCGAGGACCAGTTGCAGATACTGCGCGGCGATCAGCTCCAGGCCGACCAGCGCGAGCATCGCCAGCACGATGCAGCCCACCGAGGTGCTGAACGCGGGACGGGCGAACATCCGCAGGTCCACCAGGGGGTGCTCGCGGCGCCGCTGGCGTCGTACGAACAGGACCAGCAGGGCCGCGCCCACCAGCACGGGCAGCGCGGAGGCGCCGTCGAGGTGACCGCCGCCGAGCCGCTTGACGCCCAGCACGACGCCGAACAGACCGGCCGCCGCCATCAGTGCGCCGACCACGTCCCAGGGGCCGCGGCCGTCGCCCTTGGACTCGGGCAGCAGCAGCCGGCCCACGGGCAGGCTGACCAGCATCAGAGGGATGTTGACGAGGAAGACCGAGCCCCACCAGAAGTGCTCCAGCAGGAAGCCGCCGAGCAGCGGTCCGACCGCCGCGCCGACCGCGGCGACCGCGCTCCAGATACCGATGGCGAGCGCGCGCTCGCGCCGGTCGGGGAAGACCTGGCGGAGGATCGAGAGGGTGGCCGGCATGATCATCGCGCCGCCGACGCCGAGCAGCGCCCGCGCCACGATCAGCACCTGGGCGGTGTCGGCGAGGGCGGCCATGGCGGAGGCGACGCCGAACAGGCCGTATCCGAGAAGCAGGATCCGTCTGCGGCCGACCCGGTCGCCGAGCGTGCCGAAGAGGATCAGCAGCGAGGCGCAGACGAGCGGGTAGACGTCGACGATCCAGAGCAGTTCTATGCCGCCCGGCCTGAGATCCTCGGTGACGGCGGGCACCGCCACATGCAGCACGGTGGCGTCGACGGCGACCAGCAGCAGGCTGGCGCAGAGGACCACGAGGACGACCCAGCGGTTGGCACCGGCCCCGGCCGCCCGACGGCGCAGCGCAGCGGCCGTGGTCGTCCCGGACATGTACGTACCTCCCAGATGTTCCCTCGCGTTCGGCGGGCTCACGGGATGGGGACTCCCCGTGACTCGGCCGGGGAGGAGCGGTGGTCCCCGGCCCGCGCAACGAAGCGAGTGACTCGTCAGCGTACGCGAGTCCGCGCCGGTGCCGAGTGGCGGACCTCTCAGACTCCGGACTGAACACGTGTGGCGTACGCCACTTCCCTCCCCTCGTCGAGTACGCCCCGGCGGGCCGTCCGGTTCCGCGTGCCCCAGATAATCGAGCCCGTGACCGATCTTTCTACGCGCGTGCACCGTGCGGCGCCGGCCCTGCTCGGGTTCGCGGCCGTGCGCGCTCTCGGCCTGCTCACGCTGGCCCTGTGGAGCGCGGCGCGCGACAAGAGCGCGTACACCCTGCTGACGGCCCGCTGGGACTCGCTCTGGTACACCAGGGTCGCCGAGCTGGGGTACGGCTACGAGGTGCGGCTGCCCAATGGCGACGTGCACTCGAACCTGGCGTTCTTCCCGCTGCTGCCCTGGCTGGAGCGGCTGTTCGCGGCGATCACCCCGCTGTCGTACGCGGACGCCGGGTTCCTGGTCGCCGCGCTCGCCTCGCTCGCCGCGGCCTGGGGGATCTTCGCGGTCGCCGACCATGTGTACGGCCGCCGCGTGGGGGTCTGCGCGGTACTGCTGTGGGCGGTGCTGCCGGTCGGCGTCGTGCAGTCGATGGCGTACAGCGAGTCACTGTTCACGGCACTGGCGGCCTGGTCGCTGTACGCGGTACTGACCGGCCGCTGGGTGACCGCCGGCACCCTGGCCCTGCTGGCCGGGCTGACCCGCCCGGTCGGGCTCGCCGTCGTGGCGGCGGTGTGGGCGGCCGGGATTGCCTCGTTCGTGCGGGATCGAAGCACCGCGCGCGCCGACCGCGCGCACGGGTCAGGACGCGCCCCCTCCCCCACGGGCGGTCCGAGCGCGCACGGCGCGTCCGTCACCCGGCGCGCCCTGGGCATGCTGCTCGCGCCCCTGGGAGCCGCCGGTTACGTCCTGTGGGTCGGCCACCACACCAGCAGGGGCCCGCTCGGCTATCTCGACGTCCAGGCCGGCTGGCGCAACGGCTTCGACGGCGGCTACGCCTTCGCCGGTTTCGTCGCCGACAAGTTCACGTCGTTTCCCTCCGCGCTCGCCGGGCTCGCGCTGATCGTCGGCGTCGGACTCGTGGTGTGGCTGTACGTCGTCTGCGTCCGGCAGGGCCAACCGCTCCCCCTGCTGGTGTACGCGGGTGTCGTCCTCGCCCTCGCCCTGTGCGCGTCGAGCTACTTCGGCTCGAAACCGCGCCTGCTGCTGCCCGCCTTCCCGCTGCTGCTGCCCCTCGCCCTGGCCCTGGCCCGGCTGCGACCGCGCAGGTCGGCCGTGGTGCTGGCGCTGATCGCGGTGGCGTCGGCGATCTACGGGGCGTTCTGGCTGAACGGCTCCGGTCCGCCGTGACCCGTTCAGATACGCCCGGTGATCGCCAAGAAAATTCAGGGCCAGATTTCGGTGAACGAATTCATAAACCACATAAAACCGTGCGCTGGAATGATCAAAGGAATTGAAGGGCGTGGCGTCCGCTGATTGTGAAGTCGTAGGGAATTGGCCGCTCCCTGAGAGGAATCCCACATCACATCGTCATCACAAACCGGCGGAATCGACGGGGTTCTGAGCTCACTCGCTGTAACGTCGATTGGGTGCGTACCGAACGAAACCTCACCCGTCTGGACCGGGTGTTCGCGAGGCTGGACCGTGAGCCGGAACGGCCGGCCCACATCGATGTGCCGAAGATGAGCCGGCACCGGGTCGCCCTTTTGGCGGCGACCCTGGCCTTCTACGGGGCCATCGTGTGGGCCGTGGTCATCACCTCGTGGCTGGTCCGGCTCGACTGGCAGGTCATGTTCTTCCGGCCGTACCAGCAGTGGTCGGAGATCCACGCATTCGTCGACTACTACGTGGTGCTCGGCCAGCGCGGCCCCACCGCCGTGATGATCGCGGCCTGGCTGGGCTGGCGTTCCTGGCGGCAGCACACGCTGCGGCCGCTGCTCGCGCTCGCCACCTCGCTGCTGCTGCTGAACGTCACGGTCGGTGCCGCCAAGCTCGGCATGGGCCGGCTCGGACCGCACTACGCGACCACCGTCGGCTCCAACGAGATGTGGCTGGGCGGCGATATATTTCCCAGCGGCCACACCGCCAACGCCGTGGTGACCTGGGGAATCCTGGCCTATCTGGCCTCGACCCCGGCGGCCCGCCGCTGGCTGTCCGCCCTGTCGGCGGTGACCTCGCTGGGCGTCGGCCTGTCCACGGTCTATCTCGGTACGCACTGGCTGAGCGATGTGCTCCTCGGCTGGGCCGCGGGCCTGCTGATCCTGCTCGCGCTGCCCTGGTTCGAGCCGCTGATCGCCCGCGCCGAGTCCGGGATCTTCGATCTGCGCGACCGCATGCGGGCCCGCCGCGCCGGTACGGCTCCCGTGCCGACCGCTCCGGTCGAGGTCCCGGTGCTGCTCAAGCCGCGCGAGTCGGCGCAGGACGTCTCCCCCACGGCCCGTTCGCCCCGGGCGCCGGTCTATCTGGCGCCGGGTCCGCACACGGCCCGCTCGGAGCGCACTCCGGTCACCCCGGTCGGCAGCCGCAGACCACCGCAGACCGACCGCGTCACACGCGGTACGACCTCGACAGCCCGCCCTCTGACGGGCGGCCAGCTGCCGTAGGACAGCGGGCTCGGTACGCACCACCCACCCCCGCAGCGACGGCCCCGGATCCTCCTCGTGAGGATCCGGGGCCGTCGTCGTACCGGCTCAGCCCTTCCAGGCCCGGATCACCAGACCGTCCCGCACCTCGAAGTTCAGCCGTCCCACGCGGTACTCCATGGTGATGATCGCGCCCGGCGGCAGCGACCGTACGGTCGACCAGCCGCGTTCGCGGGCCTGCCGCTCGGCGTGTTCGGCCGGCAGGCCGACATAGCTGTCCGGCTGGTCCTGGGGCTCGGCGGGGGGTGTCGGAATCGGTGCCATGCGGCCACGCTAGGCCCTGTCGGGCGGCCGGGGCCAGACGAGAGGGCACCTTGGTCACTCGTCCCTCTCCGGTCACACTTTTGTCACAGGATCACGACACGCGTTTCCCGCGCAGTGACATCAACTGCTCCGCAGCGGGCCGTCACACGTACGAGCGGTTCCCTACGCCTTTCGCAGGTATTCGAACGTAATTCCCGCGTGTCGCGGCGGCTGTTCCAAATAGCCCAACGGAAAGTTCCGTGAGAACTCCCCCCGGACTCCTTTCTCGCCTCGATTCCGCGTGGGTCCCAGGGAACTGACGCCACACAGGAATTGCCTCACCACGGCACAGACCCCTCGCACGCCCCCTGTCGGAGCGCGCTGCGGAACGAGCATCATGGCGTGGGCTCGCGGGCACGCGTGGCGCGGGCTTCAGCGGGCCCGGGGCAGGCGAGCGAAGGGGCGAGCGAGCGATGGGCACTCAGACCGTGCAGACGCCGGTACGACCCGTGCGGCCCAAGCGGAAGGGCCGGGTGATCGTCGACTGGCTGACCACCACCGACCACAAGAAGATCGGCCATCTGTATCTGATCACGTCGTTCCTGTTCTTCCTGCTCGGCGGGGTGATGGCGCTGCTGATGCGCGCGGAGCTGGCGCGGCCGGGGCTTCAGCTCATCGACAACCAGCAGTTCAACCAGCTCTTCACGCTGCACGGCACGATCATGCTGCTGCTCTTCGCGACCCCGGCGTTCGCGGGCTTCGCCAACGAGCTGATGCCGTTGCAGATCGGCTCCCCCGACGTCGCCTTCCCGCGGCTGAACATGCTGTCGTACTGGTTCTATCTGTTCGGCGGCCTGATCGTGATCGGCTCCCTCGCGGTGCCGTCCGGGCCCGCCGACTTCGGCTGGTTCGCCTACGCGCCGCTCAACAGCCTGGAGCGTTCCCCGGGTGTCGGGGGCGACCTGTGGATCATGGGGCTCGCGCTGTCCGGGTTCGGCACGATCCTCGGCGCGGTCAACTTCATCACCACCATCATCGGGATGCGCGCACCGGGCATGACGATGTTCCGAATGCCGATCTTCGTGTGGAACACGCTGTTCACGTCGATCCTGATCCTGATGGCGTTCCCGGTGCTCGCGGCGGCGTTGCTGTGTCTGGAGGCCGACCGGCGCTTCGGCTCGCACATCTTCGACGCGGCCAACGGCGGTGCGCTGCTGTGGCAGCACCTGTTCTGGTTCTTCGGCCATCCCGAGGTGTACATCATCGCGCTGCCGTTCTTCGGCATCGTCAGCGAGATCATCCCGGTCTTCTCCCGCAAGCCCATGTTCGGCTATCTGACGCTGGTCGCGGCGACGATGGCGATCACCGGTCTGTCGGTGGTGGTGTGGGCGCACCATATGTTCGCCACCGGCGCGGTGTTGCTGCCGTTCTTCTCCTTCATGAGCTTCCTGATCGCGGTGCCGACGGGCGTCAAGTTCTTCAACTGGACCGGCACCATGCTCAAGGGCTCGCTGTCCTTCGAGACACCGATGCTGTGGTCGGTGGGCTTCCTGGTGACGTTCCTGTTCGGCGGGCTGACCGGGGTGATCCTGGCCTCCCCGCCGATGGACTTCCACGTCACCGACACCTACTTCGTCGTCGCGCACTTCCACTACGTCGTGTTCGGCACCGTCGTCTTCGCGATCTTCGCCGGGTTCTACTTCTGGTGGCCCAAGCTCACCGGGAAGATGCTCGACGAGCGGCTCGGGAAGATCCAGTTCTGGACGCTGTTCGTCGGCTTCCACACCACGTTCCTGGTGCAGCACTGGCTGGGCGCGGAGGGCATGCCCCGCCGGTACGCCGACTATCTGGCCGCCGACGGCTTCACGGCGCTGAACACGATCTCGACGATCGGCGCGTTCCTGCTAGGCATCTCGACGCTGCCGTTCCTCTACAACGTCTGGAAGACGGCGAAGTACGGCGAGAAGGTGGAGGTCGACGACCCCTGGGGCTACGGCCGTTCGCTGGAGTGGGCGACGTCCTGCCCGCCGCCGCGGCACAACTTCACCACTCTGCCCCGGATCCGCTCGGAGTCCCCGGCGTTCGATCTGCACCATCCCACGTTCGCGGAACTCTCTCCAGAGCCCGGGAAAGCCGGTCCCGAGCGGTCCTGAGCGCGTCCGTGAGCTCGACGGGCTCCAGCACCTCGAACTCGAAGCCCAGCAGCATCACATGGATCACCATCACATCGAGGCCGGCGGCCCCGGTGCGCAGCAGACACCTGCGTGGTCCCTCGGGCTCCAGCACGCCGGCCGAGGGCGAGATGCGCTCGGCGGCTTCCTCCAGGGGCACCAGCAGCCGGATGAGGGCGTGGGTGGCGTACGCGCGCGTGGAGACGCCCTGGGAGACGTAGGCGGCGAGGTCGTCGGCGGGCGGGCGGCGCGGGGTGAAGCGGGGGCCGTGCGGGGGCTTGGGCGTGATGCGGTCGACGCGGAAGATGCGCCAGTCGTCCCGGTCGAGGTCCCAGGCGACCAGGTACCAGCGGCGCTCGGTGCACACCAGGCGGTGCGGTTCGGCTCTGCGGCGGGTCAGCGTGCCGTCGTGGCCCCGGTACTCGAAGCGCAGCCGCTCGGTGTCCCGGCACAGATGGGCCAGTTCGGTCAGGACGCCGGGGTCCACAGTGGCGGGCTGGTCGCGCAGCATCGGCACGGTGAAGGCGTTCAGGGCGCTGACCCTGCGGCGCAGCCGGTTCGGCAGGACCTGTTCCAGCTTGGTGAGGGCCCGTACGGAGGTCTCCCCGATGCCCTCGATGCCCTGTCCCGCGGCCGTGCGCAGCCCCACGGCGACGGCGACCGCCTCGTCGTCGTCCAGGAGCAGCGGCGGCAACTCGGCGCCGGCGCCCAGCTGGTACCCGCCGCCGGTGCCCGGGCTGGCGTTGACCGGGTAGCCCAGCTCGCGCAGCCGCTCCACGTCCCGCCGGACCGTGCGGGCGGTGACACCGAGACGGTCGGCGAGTTGAGCGCCGGACCAGTCCCGGTGGGCCTGGAGGAGCGAGAGCAGACGCAGCAGTCGTGCCGAGGTCTCCAACATACCGCCGAGTCTGCCAGCGCAACCGGACAGTAACGGTCCGCAATGCTCAACTCGCAGATAGAAATAGACAACTCATTGTCACACCGGTCATGGTCGTCCCCGGCTCAGGGCGTGTAGGACAACTGCTGAACCTCGAAGCATGTGCTGTCCATGTCGCCCTGCGAGACCCAGCCCCGGCCGTCCTCCCACCGGGCCACCGACAGACACGTCCGGCGGGTCGCGGGCGGCTCGGCCAGCCGCTCGAAGCGGACGGGGAGCAGCAGGCCGTCGGCGGTGTAGCCCTGGCTGCGGCTCATCCAGCCGTCGACGCACGCGCGCGTGACGCCCGTTTCCGCGCAGGACCGCGCGGCCTCCGTGAACCACCGCGCGGCCGCCCACCCCTCCAACTGCCACTGCGCATGCGTCTTCAGGCCCTCTGTGGCGTCCCGGAACTCCCGTACGGCCTTGTGGTCGGTGTCCTCGAAGTTACGGCTGGACCCCGTCGCCCACAGGGCGTTGCGGCAGCGCGGGGCGTCCTTGTAGTCGTCCGCCACCGTGGACGTCCAGTTCTGCACGTTCGTCACCTTGGCGGTGATCTCGACGCCGGCGTCGTCCATGGCCGCGCACAGCCGGGCGTTGCCGTGGCTGTCGATGGCGTCGAAGACGAGATCGGCGCCCTGATCCTTCAGATCGGCCGCGACGGCACGGAAGTTGGGCAGCGCGAAGTCGACCTGTTCGGTGACGACCTCGTACCCCTCGGCCTTCAGGCCCCGCTCGACGAGCCGTGCGTAGGCGGCGGACGCGGCCTGGTTGTAGGAGACGACGGCGGCGGTGCGGGCGCCGTGCTCGCGCTTGAAGTACCGGTAGACCTCGGTGCCGCCGTACAGCTTGCCGTCCCAGCCGACCGTGCCGTTCCTCGGTGCGAGGCTGCCGTAGATGCCGTACAGGTGCGGCCAGGTGTCGTACGCGGCGCCGATGGGCTGACCGCCGATGTCGGGCACACGCGCGCGTGAGACGCGGGAGGCTCCCGCGTAGTCGAGGACCGTGGTGGCGACCAGGGCGACGACCCGGTCCTCGTCGATCAGCCGGTGCACACACTCGTTGTTGCCGACGCCGCTGCCGCCGTCGTCGCACAGCCGCACCTCGACGGGCCGCCCGTCGATGCCCCCGCGCACGTTGAGCCGCTCGAAGTACGCCTTCGCCCCGTCGCGCGGCCCGGTGAAGGCGTCGCCGCCGACCGGGCTGGTGGCGCTGGTGATGATGCCGACCCGAATCGGCGCGCTGTCCCGCACAGGCGTACCGCGCCCACGGTCCTCGAAGTCGCTCTCCGGCAGCCGGCTGCCGCAGGCCGCGCTCAGGACGAGCAGCAGCACCGCGACCGCGGCCTCAGCAGCCCGGGACCGGCGAGGCCGGACCATGGCCGCTCAGTTGCACCAGAGCGCACAGCGTCTTGGCGGACACCTTCCAGGTGCCGTCCTGTTCGACGGCCGTCCCCGCCGCGTCGGGCAGTGCGGTGGCGCCCTTCAGGGTGAGCGTGTACGTCACGTCCGCCTCGGTGGGCGAGGTGAAGGCGACCTCGGTGACCTGCGCCCCGACCTGTCCGCCGCGCTCGTCCCCGCTGAACGCCTGGAGCACCGGGGCCATCTGCTCGCCGTTCTCCAGGACGGTCTGCTTGTCCTCAAGGGAGGTCTCGGGGTTGAAGAACTTCTGCCAGTTCTGCTTGATCTCCTGCTCGGCCGCCCCGGCGTCGGCGGGCGCTGTCGCCGCGGGGGCACTGGTCGTCTGCTCGGCCGTGGGGGTGGGCGGGGTGGCGTCGCCACCGCCTCCCTCGTCGTCGCTGCAGGCCGCGAGGGCCGGGGCGAGGAAGAGCAGCAGGGCGGCGGCCAGTGCCGTACCGCGTCCCGTGCTCCGCCGACCGAGGTCGCTCCCGAGAACCATCTGGCTCACCACCGGGTGTCGGTCCGGGCCGTGCGCGCCCGGTGCTTTCAGGGTCAGCTGACAGAAGGCATAGTGCAAGTCCATCGGCGGACTTGGAAGCTGGGCCAGGCACATGCACGTGTGAAGCCAGAGGAGCCAGACATGGGGACAGCCCGACCGCGGTCCGTGCATCCGGTCCTGTGGGCCGGCTGGGCCGCCCTCGCCGCGGGCGCGGTGCTGTGCGTCGTCGGCTGGTACGGCGTCTCGGGCGAGCGGTTCGCCGAACGGCAGCTGCCCTACCTCGCGTCCTGCACGGTCCCCGGCGCCGCGCTGATCGTCGCGGGGGCGGTGCTGCTCACCCATGGCCGCAACGCGCTCGCCGCCGCGCGCGTGGAGGAGTTGTACGGCCTTCTCGTGACCGCCGAACCGGCCGACGCCGAGGCCTCGGGGCAGTCGGTGACGGCGCCGCTCGCGGTCAGCGGGGACCGGCTGATGGTGCCGGGCGGCACGCTGTTCCACCGGGCGGACTGTCCGCTGGTGGCCGGGAAGGCGGAGGCGGTGCCGGTGGACGCGAAGCTGGTGAGGAGCGGCGAACTGGACCCGTGCCCGATCTGTGAGCCCGCCGAAGCGGACGACTGATGTCCGCGCTGACCTACGACCTCACCCTGGCCGGCCTCTCGGTCGGCAGCGCCGCCGCGCTCACCGGGATCGGTCTGGTCGTCACCTACCGCGCGACCGGCGTGCTCAACTTCGCGCACGGGGCCATCGCGATGGTGTGCGCGTACGTGCTGCGGCAGTGCGTGGTGGAGTGGGGCTGGCCGCTGTGGGCCGGGGCCGCGCTGACCCTGCTGGTCCTGGCGCCCGCGATCGGGATGGCGCTGGAACGGTTCGTCTTCCGTCCGCTGTCCGTCCTCGGCAGTGACCCGGCGCAGACGCTGGTGGCGTCGATCGGGGTGTTCGTGCTGCTGGTGGGCGGGGCGGCACTGCTGTGGGGACAGGGGGCGCGGGACGACGCGCCGGAGCTGCTGGTGGCGGCGGACCCCTGGGGGCAGCTGGCGGTGGCCGTCGTGCTGGCGGCCGCGGTCGGTTCGGTCATCCGGTGGACCCGGTTCGGGCGGGAGCTGCGAGCGGTCGTGGACGACCGGCGGCTCGCCGTGCTCGGCGGGATCGACGCGGACCGGGTGGCCGCGGCGGGCTGGGCGTTCGGCTCGTTCACGGCGGGCCTGACAGGCGTACTGCTGGCTCCCTACGTCCGTCTTGACCCGTACGGACTGCCGCTGCTGGTGATGGAGGTGGTGGCCGTAGCGGTGGCCGCGCGCATGCGGAGCCTGCCGGTGGCGGTGGTGACGGCGCTCGGCATCGGCGTGGCACAGAGCCAGTTGACGCGCCTGCACCCGCAGGGCTGGGGCGAACCGCTGCTCCAGGCGGTGGGCGCGAACCTCTTCGTGGTGGCCCTGCTGATCGCGGCACTGGCCCTCCCCCGCATCGGCACGCGCGACGCGCTTCCCCGCACGGCCACCGCGCGCGTGCCGACGCCGCCGGGCGCCTGGATCGTGGCGGTCGTGCTGTTCCTGCTGCCGCTGGGCTTCGCGGGCTCGGACCTGCACACCTCGGTCCAGGTACCGGCGCTGGGAGTGGTCCTCCTCTCCCTGGTGGTGGTCACCGGCCGAGGCGGCCAGATCTCCCTGGGCCAGGCCGCATACGCGGGCCTGGGCGCCCTCTTCACGGCCCTCCTCGCAGCGGGCCGCTTCCCCGGCCTCCCCCACCTGCCGGAACTGGCGGCACTGGCGCTGGCGGTGGTCCTGGTGGCCCCCCTGGGCCTCCTGACAGGCTGGCCGGCGATCAGCCGCAGGGGATTGGCACTGGCGCTGGCGACATTCGCTGTGGGCGTGGGCGTGAGCCGCTTCGTCTTCGCCCAGCCGTACGCGACCGCGGGCCTCTCCCTGGGCCGCCCGGCGGGCTTCGAGGGCGACCGCGCGTACTACGTCCTGGAGCTGGCCCTGCTGGGAGCGGCCCTGCTGACGACTCGCGCCCTGCGCACGGGCCGCACAGGCCGGGCCCTGGCGGCCATGCGGGACCACGAGTCGGGCGCGTCGGCCTCAGGAGTGCGGGTCCCGACCCTGAAACTCCTCGCCTTCGTCTCGGGCGCAGCCCTGGCCGCCCTGGGCGGCGGCATGCTCGGCATGGGCCTGCGAGCCTTCGACCACGCCGCGTACGACCCCGTCCGTGGTCTGCTCTGGTTCGCGGCGGTAGTGGTCCTGGGCGCGGACAGCACCCTGGGCGCACTGGCAGCGGCGGCCCTTCTGGTGGGCCTGGACGCGGGCGCCCGAGGCGGCGTGGCGGCGGCCCTGATCGGCGTACTGGCGGTACTGGTGGGCCGCTTCCCCGGCGGACCGTACGAGGCACTGCGCAGCGCGGCAACGCGGCTACGGCTGGGGGGAAGGGCGAGCCTGACGCAACGGGGGGTGGCTGTGCGGGCGATGCTGCGACGAGGTCAGCCGCTGACCGCGCGGGGAGTACAGGAGAGCCTGGGCCGGGGCCAAGAGCCGGAGACGACGGAGACGAGGAGCCTACGGCCGACGGAGCGGCGGCGCGAGGCAGCCGCCCCAACAAGCCCCGCCCACCCGGCCGAAGGCCGGGTGCCCGCCCTCACCACCCGGGCCCTCCAGGCAACCTACGGCGGCTTCAGGGCCCTCGACGGCGTGGACCTGCATGTACCCCCCGGCCGGATCACCGCCGTCGTCGGCCCCAACGGCGCAGGAAAGAGCACCCTCTTCCACTGTCTGGCAGGCACCCTCCACCCCACCCAGGGCCAAGTCCGCTACGGCGACCGGGACATCACCAGACTCCCCGCCCACACCCGCACCCGCCTCGGCATCGCCCGCACCTTCCAGGAACTGGCCGTCTTCCCCTCCCTCACCGTGGCGGAGAACATCCGCGTAGGCGCGGAACAGGGCCACATCACCGACCCCGAAGCCGTGGACAGAACCCTCGACCTGCTGGGCCTGACCGCGGTAAGAGACGCCCCCGCCGCCGACCTCCCCACCGGCACCCTCCGCCGAGTCGAGCTCGCGAGAGCCCTGGCCGGCAGCCCCCGCGTACTGCTCCTGGACGAACCCGCGGCAGGCCTGGACACCGCCGAGGTCACCGCACTGGCCCGCATCCTGAAGGCCCTCGCCGCCGACGGCACGGCCCTCCTCGTCGTGGAACACGACCTGGATCTGGTGGCCGACCTCGCCGACGTCGTGCACGTCATGACGGCGGGCCGCATCGTCGCCTCGGGCCCCCCGGCCCACGTCCTCGACACACTGGGCGCCCAGGGGACCCCCGTATGACCATCTCCCTGCGCCACGCGCGCGTGCGCTACGGCCCCCTGGAGGCCCTGCACGGCATCACCCTCGCGGCGTCCGCCCCTGGCCTCACCGTCCTCCTCGGCCGCAACGGATCAGGCCGTACGACCGCCCTGCGCGCCCTGGCCGGAACAGTGCCGTTGTCCGGCGGCGCGGTGGTGTGGGACGGCGTCGACGTGACCCGTGTACCGGCGTACGAACGAGCCCGCCGGGGCCTGTGCCTGGTCCCGGAACGGCAGGCGGTGTTCGGCTCCCTCACCGTGCGCGAGAACCTCGAACTCACCGCCCCCGCCTACGAACTGGCCCTGGACGCCTACCCTCGCCTGGAGCGACTGCTCCCCCGCCGCGCCGGCACCCTCTCCGGCGGGGAGCAGCGCATGCTGGCCCTCTCCCGGGCCCTGCTGGCCCGTCCACGCGTGGTGCTCGTGGACGAGCCGGCGCAGGGCATGTCGCCGGCGGTGGCGACCCGGACGTACGAACTCCTGGCCGAGCTGGACGCGTGCGTGGTCCTCGCCGAGCAGCGGCTGCCGCCCGTACTGCGCGACCGCCCGGTGCTGGTGTACGAACTGCGCCGCGGCGCTGTCGTGTTCAGCGGCGAGGCGGCAGAGCTGCGAGCTTCGGCAGAGGCGGCCCGAAGAGCGCGGCGAACCGGGCCGAACCCTTCGGAATGACCAGCAGCATGCCCGGCTGCACCCGGTTCGGATCGTGGCCGACCGTCTGCTTGTTGGCCTGGTAGAGGGCCTGCCAGCCGCCCGGGATCCGGTACTTGCGGGCGATCGACGAGAGCGTGTCACCGGGCTTCACCGTGTGCATCCGGCCCTTGAGCCCGTACCGCTTCGAACACACGGGCCAGGCCTCCCACCCCTGCACGGCCAACACCTCCTGCGCGACCGCGATCTGCTGTTCGCGGGTGGCGAGGTCCGCGCGCGGGGCGTACTTCAGACCGCCGAACTCCTCCCAGGTGGGCTGCCAGAACTGCAGTCCGCCGTAGAAGCCGTTGCCGGTGTTGATGTGCCAGTTGCCGCTGCTCTCGCACTCGGCGATACAGCCCCAGGGCCACTGGTCCTCGGCGCAGTCGTAGGGCACGCGCATGGCGGTCGTTCCGGGGACCGTCGGCGGCGGTGGTGCCGCGTGGGCGGCGCCGGGGGCGAGGACGGGGAGCAGGGCGGCCGTGAGGGCGAGCGTGATCGGCGTGCGCAACATCGGCCCACGCTAAGCAGCGCGGCGCGCGGGGCCGTTCCGGCGCGTCGGTGCGCCGAGGGGCCCCACCCGGTCGGCGGACCGACGGGCGGGGCCCCGTGCCCGGCGAGGGGGAGCCGCGCTCAGATGTCGAGGCGCTGACCGGGCACGATCACATCGGGATCACCGCCGATGACGGCCTTGTTGGCGGCGTAGAGCCGCTGCCAGGTGGTCCCGTGCGTGGCGGCGATGCCGCTGAGGGTGTCGCCCTGGCGGACGACGTGCTCGCCGCGGGACGAGCCGCGGTCGGTGTGGCCCGAGGAACGCTCCGGCGTCTTCTGCGTCGGGGCCGCCTTCGTCGTCGCCGAACCGGCGGCGGGTGCGCTGCCGTACGCCCCGGCGCGCGCCGAGCACGTGGGCCAGGCGCCCCAGCCCTGGGACTGCTGGACCTTGGTGGCTACGGCGATCTGCTGGTCCTTGCTCGCCTGGTCGGCGGTCGACGCGTAGGCGGTGCCGCCGTACGCGCGCCAGGTGCTCGCGGAGAACTGGAGTCCTCCGTAGTAGCCGTTGCCGGTGTTGATGTGCCAGTTGCCGCCGCTCTCGCACTGGGCGATGCGGTCCCACACTCCGCCGTCCGCCGCGGTGGCGTTGCCGGTCGCGGCCAGCAGTCCGAGCGGGGCGAGCAGGGCGGCCCCGGCGAGGACCGCCGTCGTACGCGTCTTACGGGCGTTGTCGCGAGTGGTATCGGCACATTCGGACATGAAGTTCCCTCCCGACTGACCCGGGCTCCCCCAAGCCGGGGCGCGTTCCGCGCACTGGGTCGCGGTGGCCGCGCTCCGCCCCGTCCGCCGGTGGGGTTGGTGCTGCGAACTGGCTGTGGTGCGGCCGGCGGACGTACCCGAGCGGTGCTCTGTGCACACGGCGGAGGAATGTAGGGAGGGTGACTGCCCGTTATCAACCAACTCCTCGTCATTCCTGGCCAGTTCACCGTTACCGCGGGTATCGGCGATTTCCAGCCACCCACTTCATTCGCTGATTTCCTGATTTGTCGACCAGTCACCTCGGCGATCTGTGACTCACTTCACGGAACCAACTACCTTGACGAACCAAGGACTTGACCTGGAGTACTCGATTCCGCACCCGAGGTGACCCTGCGCGACGGATGGTTCGATTCCGTTCGCCCTGGTGCGTGACTCCCACCACAGATCACCCGTTGTCTTCTTCATGAGCCCGGGACCCACCCGGTTCACGGGCCGGGAGCCACCCGGCCGCGCCATGTACCACATCCCGAGGGAGCCACCCGTGCCGCGCATGCTCGACGTCAGCGACGAGGTACGTGCCGAGATCGGCGACGAAGAAGCCGACCGGCTGCTCGCCGGAGAGAACGCCCCCGGCAGTTACGACTGCACGTCCTGTCGCACCCCGGGCGACTCCGAACAGGAGCGCACCAGCACCGTCCTGTTCATCGGGGACGAGACCGCCGTCCTCGCCTTCGCCCACGCCACCTGCCTGCCCTCGCAGGTCGTCCAGGTCACCGAGGAGCAGCTCCAGGGGGCGGTGCGCTCCATCACCGGCGACACGGTCGACCTGGAGCCGGAGAAGGTCGTACCCGAGCAGGCGGTCCTCGGGGTCACCAGCGGACTCGTCCTGATCGCCGGGGAGTTGCACCCGGCGCTGGTCGTGGAGCCGACCGGGCCCATCGTCCGGCCCGGGTCCACCGCCCTCGGCGACGACTTCCTGCCGCTCCTCATCGAGCAGGGGTTCATGCCGGTGACGGCGATCGAGTCGGTGCCGCCCGTGCTGCACGGATGGTCGGTGCTGCTCGCCATGGGGCAGCTGCACGCGGTGCTCCAGCCGGGGACCAACGGCCGTCAGCCGGTGGCCTGGTGGCAGGCGCACCAGCCGCTCCAGGTGACCGAGGGGTGGCGGGCGGCGGCCAACAAGCACCAGCAGGTGCTGATGTTCGCGGCGCCGGTGGGGTCCATCGGGCGGCAGCCCCGGGAGGATCTGCTGCGGGACGCGTTGGACAAGGCCGCGGCCAACGGGAAGTTGGTCGCGTCTGCTCTGCCTCTTGCGGGGACCTGAATCGCCTGAGGGGCGGGGGCTGGTTCTCCAGCCGCATCCCTTGAAGTGCCCGGTCGTTTGGACATACGTGCACGCATACGATGTTTCTCCATCGGCCACGCCGATCTACGACGCGCTCTACGCCGAGTACGTCAAGTCCTTCCGTACGCTGCCGGGTGACCGCAGCGGCGAGGAGGATCTGGGGTTCACCGCCTTCGGGAACATCCCGCACAGTACGGGCTCGTACGGCGGGCACCGGCCGGGGTCCTTCAGCAGTTCCTACAGCGCCTACAGCGCGGGCGCGCACAGTGCCCGGCAGTCGCAGTGGCAGCGGGTCGGACACATCGGGCCGCAGGGGTCGGGACCGCATCCGGCCCTGCAGCCCGTTCCACGCAGAGGCATCTGAACGACGAAGAGGGCGGCCCCTGTGGGGGCCGCCCTCTTCGTCGCCGTACTTACTTCTTCTTGCCGCGCTTCTCGCGGACCCGGACCGAGATATGGATCGGGGTGCCTTCAAAGCCGAACTCCTCGCGCAGCCGGCGCTCGATGAAGCGGCGGTAGCCCGCCTCGATGAAGCCGGAGGCGAAGAGCACGAACCGCGGCGGCTTGGTGCCGGCCTGGGTGCCGAACAGGATGCGCGGCTGCTTGCCGCCCCGGATCGGGTGCGGGTGGGCGGCGACCAGCTCGCCGAGGAAGGCGTTGAGACGTCCGGTCGGGACACGGGTCTCCCAGCCCGCGAGGGCCGCCTCGATCGCCGGGACCAGCTTCTCCATGTGACGGCCGGTGCGGGCCGAGACGTTGACCCGGGGGGCCCAGGCGATCTGGCCGAGCTCGGTCTCGATCTCCCGCTCCAGGTAGTAGCGGCGCTCCTCGTCGAGGGTGTCCCACTTGTTGAAGGCAAGGACCATCGCGCGTCCGGCCTCGACGGCCATCGTCACGATGCGCTGGTCCTGCACGGAGATGTTCTCCGAGGCGTCGATCAGTACGACCGCCACCTCGGCCTTCTCCACGGCGGCCGCGGTGCGCAGCGAGGCGTAGTAGTCGGCGCCCTGCTGGAGGTGGACACGCTTGCGGATGCCGGCCGTGTCGACGAACTTCCAGGTGACACCGCCGAGTTCGATCAGCTCGTCGACCGGGTCACGGGTGGTGCCCGCGAGTTCGTTGACGACGACGCGCTCCTCGCCCGCCACCTTGTTCAGCAGCGAGGACTTGCCGACGTTCGGGCGGCCGATGAGGGCGATGCGCCGGGGGCCGCCGACCGCGGTGCCGAAGGTCTGCTCCGGGGCGTCCGGCAGCACCTCCAGGACGGCGTCCAGCATGTCGCCGGTGCCGCGGCCGTGCAGAGCCGAGACCGGGTGCGGCTCACCGAGTCCGAGGGACCACAGATACGCGGCGTCCGCCTCGCCGCTCGGTCCGTCCACCTTGTTGGCGCACAGCACCACGGGCTTGCCGGCCTTGCGCAGCAGTCGCACGACCGCCTCGTCGGTGTCGGTGGCGCCGACCTTGGCGTCGACGACGAAGACGACGGCGTCGGCGGCCTCGATGGCGTACTCGGCCTGGGCGGCCACGGAGGCGTCGATGCCGAGGACGTCCTGCTCCCAGCCGCCGGTGTCGACGACCTTGAAGCGCCGCCCCGCCCACTCGGCCTCGTAGGTCACGCGGTCACGGGTGACGCCGGGCTTGTCCTCCACGACGGCCTCGCGGCGCCCGATGATGCGGTTGACGAGGGTCGACTTGCCGACATTCGGGCGGCCGACGACGGCGAGCACGGGCAGCGGACCGTGGCCCGCCGCCTCGATGGCGCCCTCGACGTCCTCCAGGTCGAAGCCCTCTTCCGCGGCGAGCTCCATGAACTCCGCGTACTCGGCGTCGCCAAGTGCTCCGTGGTCGTGCGCCTCGCCCGAGCCCTCGGAGTGGATCTGGTCGTTCATGAAGTCCGTACCTCGTTCAGTGTGGTGATCGGTGGATCATCCGTTTTGGGGTGATCCACTACTCAAGTGTCGCCTAGCGGCCGGTGAGCCGCCTGGCGTTTTCCAGGTGCTCGGTGAGCTGCTTCTGGATGCGCTCGGTCGCCTCGTCCAACGCCGTGCGGGTGCGCCGTCCGCTGCCGTCGCCCGCCTCGAAGGGGTCGCCGAAGACGACGTCGACGCGGCTGCGCAGCGGGGGCAGCGCCTTTACCAACCGGCCGGGCCGCTCGGAACTTCCCAGTACGGCGACCGGGACGATCGGCGCTCCGCTGCGCACGGCGAAGTAGGCGAGTCCGGCGCGCAGGGACGCGAAGTCGCCCTCGCCGCGGGTGCCCTCCGGGAATATCCCGAGGACGCCCCCGTGCTCCAGGACGCCCAGCGCCCGGGTGATGGCGGTGCGGTCGGTGGTCGCGCGGTCCACCTTCAGCTGGCCGATGCGGGTCAGGAAGGGGTCGAGCGGGCCGATGAACGCTTCCTTCTTGATCAGGAAGTGCGTCGGCCGGGGCGCCACGCCCATGACCATGGGGCCGTCGATGTTGTGGGAGTGGTTGACGGCGAGGATCGCAGGGCCGTCGGCCGGCACCTTCCAGGCGCCGAGCACACGCGGCCGCCACAGCCCGTACATCAGGCCGACGCCGATGCGCCGCCCGACCTCGGCGCCCCGTACGGAAGGCAGCTCGGTCACTTCGCGGCCCGCTTCTCCTCGACGAGGGTCACGACGCACTCGATGACCTGTGCGAGCGTGAGCTCGGTGGTGTCCACCTCGACCGCGTCACCGGCCTTGGCCAGCGGGGAGGTCTTACGGCTGGAGTCGGCCGCGTCCCGCTTGATCAGGGCCTCGCGGGTGGCGTGCACGTCGGAGCCCTTCAGCTCACCGCTGCGGCGGGCGGCGCGCGCCTCCGGGGAGGCGGTGAGGAAGATCTTCAGATCGGCGTCGGGCAGGACGGTCGTACCGATGTCCCGGCCCTCGACGACGATGCCGCCCTCGGCGGAGGCCGCGATCGAGCGCTGGAGCTCGGTGATCCGGGCCCGCACCTCGGGCACCGCGCTGACCGCGCTGACCTGGGAGGTGACCTCCTGGGTGCGGATCGGGGCGGCGACGTCGATGCCGTCGACGGTGATCGTCGGCTTCTCCGGGTCGGTACCGGAGACGATGTCGGGCTTCCCGGCCACGGCGGCGATGGCGTGCGGATCGTCGACGTCGATGCCGTTGGTCACCATCCACCAGGTGATCGCCCGGTACTGCGCACCGGTGTCGAGGTAGCTCAGGCCGAGCTGCGCGGCGACGGCCTTCGACGTGCTCGACTTACCCGTGCCGGAGGGGCCGTCGATGGCGACAATCACGGGCTGGGCGGCGCCGTTTTCCACGGGAAGACACCTTCCTGGTGCGGTGCGAAGGGGTGAGGGGGCGCGATCGTGCCCCGCACAAGGTTACTGGGTACGCGTCACTCGTCCGGACGCCGAGGCCTTGCGGCCCCTTCAGCGCCCGGCTCCTACTGCCGGATCGCCCAGCCCCGCTCCCGCAGTGCCGCCGTCAGCACCGGTACCGCGTTCGGCTCGACCATCAGCTGGACCAGACCGGCCTGCTGTCCCGTCGCGTGCTCGATGCGGACGTCCTCGATGTTGACCCCGGCCCGGCCCGCGTCGGCGAAGATACGGGCGAGCTGGCCCGGCTGGTCGTCGATCAGGACCGCGACGACCTCGTAGACCCGCGGCGCGGAGCCGTGCTTGCCCGGCACCCGGACCTGCCCGGCGTTCCCACGGCGCAGGACGTCCTCGATACCGGCCATGCCCGCACGGCGCTTGGCCTCGTCCGAGGACTGCAGCGCCCGCAGCGCCTGAACCGTCTCGTCGAGGTCCGCGGAGACATCCGCGAGGAGATCGGCGACGGGGCCCGGGTTCGCGGAGAGGATGTCGATCCACATCCGGGGATCGGAGGCCGCGATCCGCGTCACATCCCGGATGCCCTGCCCGCACAGCCGTACGGCCGCCTCCTCGGCGTTCTCCAGACGCGCGGCGACCATGCTGGACACCAGATGCGGCATGTGGGAGACCAGCGCCACCGCCCGGTCGTGGGCGTCGGCGTCCATGACGACCGGCACGGCCCGGCAGTGCGAGACCAGCTCAAGGGCGAGGTTCAGGACCTCGGTGTCGGTGTCCCGGGTCGGCGTCAGCACCCAGGGCCGGCCCTCGAACAGGTCACCGGAGGCGGCCAGCGGACCGGACTTCTCACGGCCCGACATCGGGTGGGTACCGATGTACGAGGACAGGTCGAGCCCCAGCGCCTGGAGCTCACGCCGCGGACCGCCCTTGACGCTCGCCACGTCCAGGTAGCCCCGGGCCACACCGCGCCGCATGGCGTCGGCGAGCACCCCGGCCACGAGCGCGGGCGGCGCGGCGATGATCGCGAGGTCCACCGGGCCCTCGGGCGCCGCGTCCGTACCGGCGCCGAGCGCGGCAGCCGTACGCGCCTGCTCGGGGTCGTGGTCGGCGAGATGGACGACGACGCCCCGGCTCACGAGGGCGAGGGCCGCGGACGTACCGATGAGGCCGGTGCCGATGACGAGTGCGGTTCTCACTGGGCGATGTCCTTGCGCAGGGCGGCCGCGGCGCCGAGGTAGACATGGGCTACCTCGGCCCGGGGCAGGTCGGACTCGATGTGTGCGAGGACCCGGACCACACGGGGCATGGCGCCCTCGATGTCCAGCTCCTGCGCGCAGATCAGGGGCACGTCGACGATGCCGAGCTTGCGGGCGGCGGCCGCGGGGAAGTCGCTGTGCAGATCGGGCGTGGCCGTGAACCAGATGCTGATCAGGTCGTCCGTGGTCAGGCCGTTGCGCTCCAGGACGGCGGTGAGCAGGGCTCCGACCCGCTCGTCCATGTGGCCGGCCTCGTCCACATCGAGTTGGACGGCGCCCCGGACCGCTCGTACCGCCACGGCTTGGCTCCCTTGCTGCTGTACGGATCGACTCTGTGCACATCCAGCCTAGTCAGCGCCCGCCGGACCGGTGCGCGACGCCCGCCCGCTGAGATGGGGGCGTTTTACGGCACTCCCTCCCGGGTTGCTTAACCTTCGGTGCTTTCAGTGCCAGGATTGCTGGTCTGACTGACCTCCGCCCCTGGTTCTTCCACACACACGGAGTGACGACATGACCATCCGTCCGAACCGGCGCACGATCCTTCTCGCCACGGGCGCGGCGGCACTCGTCGCGGGCTGTGGCGACAACGGCGACGGCTCCACCTCCACCGAACAGACCGCCGGGACCACGGAGACCGCCGACGGCGAGGAACTGACCACGACGGACGACATCCCGGTCGGCGGCGGCAAGATCTTCAAGGACGAGCAGGTCGTGGTGACCCAGCCGGAGGACGGCGAGTTCAAGGCCTTCTCCAGCACCTGCACCCATCAGCAGTGCACGGTCGCCACCGTCTCGGACGGCACGATCAACTGCACCTGCCACGGCAGCAGGTTCAACATCACGGACGGTTCGGTGGCCCGCCCGCCGGCGACGCGGCCGCTGCCCGAGAAGGAGATCACGGTGGAGGGAAATTCGATCCGCCTGGCGTGAGCCGCCGCGTACGCTCCGGGTCATGCACCCCGAGGCCCTGGTACGCGACCACACGATCTACGCCTGTGTGATGGGTTCGCGCGCCTTCGGTCTGGCGACGGACGGCAGCGACACCGACCGGCGGGGCGTGTTCCTCGCCCCCACTCCGCTCTTCTGGCACTTCGACAAGCCGCCGACGCATGTCGAGGGCCCGGCCGAGGAGCAGTTCAGCTGGGAGCTGGAGCGCTTCTGCGAGCTGGCACTGCGCGCGAACCCCAACATCCTGGAGTGTCTGCACTCCCCGCTCGTCGAGTACGCCGACGACACGGGCCGCGAGCTGCTCGACCTGCGCGGGGCGTTCCTGTCCCGCCAGGCCCACGTCACGTTCGTGCGGTACGCCGTCGGCCAGCGCAAGAAGCTGGAGGCGGACGTCCGCAACCACGGCGCCCCACGCTGGAAGCACGCGATGCATCTGCTGCGCCTGCTGATGAGCGTCCGTGACCTGCTGCGCACCGGCGAGCTCTCCATCGACGTCGGCGACCGGCGCGCACCGCTCCTCGCGGTGAAGCGGGGCGAGGTCCCATGGCCGGAGGTCGAGTCGTGGATGACCCGGCTGGCGGAGGAGGCGGAGCGGGCCACCGAGCGCAGCCCGCTTCCCGCCGAGCCGGACCGGCGGCGCGTGGAGGACTTCCTCGTCCGCGTCCGCCGTACCTCAGCCCTCCAGCCGTATGCGTACGACGAGGTCGTGCAGGGCGTCGTGGGCGGTCGCCGCGTCGGGCAGGGCTGACGCCGACTGCGCCTCGTCCAGCAGTACGTGTAGCCGCTCGACGTCGGCCTCCACGCGCGCGTGGTCGACCTCGGCCGCCCCGTGCTCCCGCTCCGCCTTCGCCTTCGCCGCGATCAGCTCGGGCAGACAGCCGGGCGCCTCGGCCACCTCCCCGAGCAGCGTGGGCAGATGGGCCTGCACCTCACCGGTGCGCATCAGGTGGATGCCGGTGAGCAGGGCCCGGAAGGTGTAGAGCAGCGGCTTGAGTTCGTTGGTCTTGGTGAACAGCCGCCACTGGGTGATGGCACGTTGACATCAGCCGCTCCGCGGCGGGCCCGGTAGTGGTGGGCGTGGTGGCCGGTGACGACGCCGGGGGCGAGCGTGGCCAACTCGCGGTGCGCGTCAGTGGTGTGCACGACGAGCGGGGAGAGCAGCTGCTCCAGGGCATAGCCGTTGCGCCGAAGCATCAGCCGGACGAACTTGCGCAGGTGCACACCGCGCAGGTCCACGTCCCAGTCGCGGGACGGAAAGCCGTACAGATGGGCGCCGGAGACGGTCGCGAGGTCGATGTCCAGGGCGGTCATCCGCTAAGCGTCCCAGAGCGCGCCGAGGGTGAGCAGATCACCCCGGTACTCGATCCGGTCCGCCCACGCGCGGGGCCAAGCATCGGCCCCCAGGTACGCCCCCGCGAAGGCGCCGGTCAGGCAAGCGATGGAGTCCGAGTCGCCGGAGGAGCAGGCGGCCCGCCTGAGGGCCGTCACGGGCTCGTCGACGAAGAGCAGGAAGCACAGCAGACCGGTCGCCAGCGCCTCCTCCGCGATCCACCCTGCGCCGGTGGCCAGGCAGGGGTCGGTCTCGGCCGAGCCCGCCCGCACGGCCTCCTGCAGCCGCTCCAGCACCCCCAGGCACTCGTCCCAGCCGCGCGCGATGAAGTGCTCGGGGGTCGGGTCCTGGCTGCGGGTCCACAGATCGCCGAGCCAGGTGTGGTGGTAGCGGGAGCGGTTCTCGTAGGCGTACGACCGCAGCAGGCCGACGAGTCCGGTCGGTTCGGCGCCCTGTGCGAGCAGCCGTACGGCGTGCGCGGTGAGGTCGGAGGCGGCGAGGGCCGTGGGGTGGCCGTGGGTGAGCGCGGACTGCAACTGGGCGGCGCCCGCGCGCTGTTCGTTGCTCAGCCCTGGCGCGAGCCCGATCGGGGCGACGCGCATGTTGGCGCCGCAGCCCTTGGAGTCGATCTGGCTGGCGTCCTGCCAGAGGCGTCCCTCGGTCTTCAGAAGGTTGCAGGCGACGAGGCAGGTCCGGCCCGGTGCGCGGTTGTTCTCCGGCGACTGGTACCAGTCGACGAACTCCTCCCGTACCGGCCGCTCCAGCCGCTTGGGCGCGAGCACACCCCGGTCCATGGCCGTCCGCAGCCCCTTGCCCAGCGCCAGCGTCATCTGGGTGTCGTCGCTGACGATCGCCGGCGTCGGCAGTTCCATCTCCCGCCACGGTCCGCACTTGGCGAGGATCGACGGCACATCGTTGAACTCGGTCGGGAAGCCGAGCGCGTCCCCGAGGGCGAGGCCCAGCAGGGATCCAGTGGCGGCGCGCTTCGTCATGCGGAGTGTCCTTCCGGGGTCGGCCGGAGCAGCGGAGGGTGGAGGGCGGTGGCAGCGCCCGCGCGGTACAGCGCGGCCGGTTTGCCGCGGCCGCCGGTGAGTCGGGAGGCTCCGGGAACGGGCTCGACGAAGCCCGGCGTGGCGAGCACCTTGCGCCGGAAGTTGGGCCGGTCGAGGGCGGTGCCCCACACGGCCTCGTAGACCTGCTGGAGCTCGCCGAGGGTGAACTCTGGCGGGCAGAAGGCGGTGGCCAGGCAGGTGTACTCCAGCTTGGCGCCGACGCGTTCATGCGCGTCGGCCAGGATCCGGTCGTGGTCGAAGGCGAGCGGCCCGGCCTCGTCGTACGGCACCCAGCGCGCCTGGGCCGCGTCGCTGCCGCCGTGCACCTCGGGCGCGTCGGGAAGGAGGGCGGCGAAGGCGACGGAGACGACCCGCATCCGGGGGTCGCGGTCGGGCTCGCTGTAGGTCCGCAGCTGTTCCAGGTGCAGCCCGGAGACGTCCGACAGGGCGGTCTCCTCGGCGAGTTCACGCCGGGCCGCCGTCTCGGCGGACTCGTCCGGCTGCACGAAGCCACCGGGCAACGCCCAGCTCCCGGCGTACGGCTCCTGCCCCCGCTCGACGAGCAGCACATGCAGGGCACCGGCCCGGAGCGTGAGGACGGCCAGGTCGACGGTCACGGCGAAGGGTTCGTAGGCGTGCTTGTCGTACTCCACATCCGCCTCCTTAATGGTCAGTACGACTATAAAGAGGCGGACGTGAAGTGACAACCCCTGGCTAGGCCCGACGCGAGGGCGCCAGTACCGACACCGCGGCCCCCACCGCCGCGAGCCCCGCCGAGACCCACAGCGCGGGCGCGGCCCCGTCCAGGAAGTCGGCCGGGGAGGCGTACCCGCCGTAGGTCGTGAAGACCGCCGCGGCGGCCGCGACGCCGAAGACGCCGCCGAGTTCGCGCAGGGCGTTGTTGACGCCGGCCGCGACGCCCGCCTCGGTCAACGGCACCGAGGAGGTCACGGCGTTGGCGACGCTCGGGAACACCATGGAGATGCCGATGCCTGCGATGATCAGCGGGACGACGAGGCTGCCGTAGCCGACGCCGGGTTCGACCTGCCAGGCCAGCAGGCCGAGGCCCAGGCCCTGGAGGGCGAGGCCGCCGAGCATGAACGGCCGGGTGCCGTACCGGTCCGCGAGCGCGCCCGCGATCGGCGCGACCAGGAGCGGCATCGCGTTCCAGACGAGGATCCGCAGGCCCGCCTCCAGGGGCGAGTAGCCGAGCCCGAACTGGAACAGCTGCGTGATCATGAAGAGCGAGCCGAGCAGGGAGGCGAAGAGCAGGAAGGCCGCCGCGTTGGCGGTGGAGAAGCCACGCCTGCGGAAGTGCCCGAGCGGGAGCATCGGATGCCGGGCGCCCCGGCGCTCCCAGTCCAGGAAGGCGGCCGTGAAGACGATCCCGACGGCCAGCGCGGTCAGCACCTCGGCGCTCCCCCAGCCCACCTCCGGCGCCCGCACCGGCGCCCAGGCGAGCCCGGTGAGCCCGATGGCCGCCAACACCAGACCGACGATGTCGAGTTGGGGCCGTGTCCCGTAGCTCTCGTGGAGTTTCCTGGCGGCGAAGGGCAGCATCGCGAGCCCGATCGGCACGTTCAGCCAGAAGATCCACTGCCAGGAGAGGCCCTCGGTCACGGCCCCGCCCAGCACCGGCCCGGCCGCCACACCGAGTCCGGTCACCCCGCCCCACACCCCGATCGCCACGCCCCGCTTCTCCGCCGGGAAGGCCTCGCTGATGAGGGTCAGGGTGAGCGGCAGCAGTACGGCGGCCCCGGCGCCCTGCACCAGGCGCGCACCGATGAGCTGGCCCGAGCTGCCCGCGAGGGCCGCGGCGGCGGAGGCGAGGGTGAACACGGCAAGCCCGACGACGTACATGCGCCGCCGTCCGAACCGGTCGCCGAGTGCGGCGCCGGTCAGGGTGAGACAGGCGAAGGCCAGGTTGTAGGCGTTGATCGTCCATTCCAGCTCGGACAGGCTCGCCCCGAAGTCGGCGCGCAGGGCGGGCAGCGCGGTGGCGACGACGACCACGTCGAGGGAGCACAGCAGCGCGCCGAGCCCGGCGAGGATCACCGTCCACGCGCGCGGTGGTGACGCCCTGTCGGGGAGCGAGGTACTCAGGGGGGCCTTGAGGGTCTCGGTCATTTCCGTGCCTTCCGTGAGTTCTTGAGGTCACTCACGGAAGGCAGACCCGGCTCACCCCGGAAAGGAATCGCGCCGCCCGAGGAATGCCAGCAGCCGGGCGTCCGGCCGCGCGCCCTCCGGCACGGCGAGCGGCGCGGCGAACCGCACCCCCCGGTCCTCCCCCACCACCACGCACCGCGCGACCGGCAGCAGCTCGGCGGCGAGGGCGGCCGGGACGGGCCGGGGCCGTCCGCTGGCCTGGGCCACGTCCCAGCCGTGCACGGCGATCTCGACGGCGCCCACGGCGGCCAGCACCCGTACGTCCAGCGGCCGTTCACCGACGCGCACCCGGTCCGGCGGCCCCGCGGCCCACGCACCCAGCACCGCGCACGCGCGCGTACGGAAGCGGCACGCGCGGTCGTCCCTCGGGACCAGGCCGATCCGCCCGCCGGTCAGCCCCTCGTACAGCGCGTCCAGGGAGTCGTCCAGATGCCCGAGCAGTTCCGCCAGGTCCCACTCGGCGCACGGCGTGCCCCGCGCGAGGCTGTCCGCCGGCACCCCGGCCACGCTCCCCAGGGCGTAGGCGAGCGACCGCTCCAGCAGCTCCCCGGGGTTCATCCCAGCACCCCGGGCAGCCCGAACCGGCCGAACACGTCGCTGTCCAGGAAGGCGGTGATACGGCCGACCGCGCCCTCCTCGACGGTGAGCACCTGCAAGGAGTGCGCCCGCAGTACGCCGTCCGCCCCGCGCACGTACATCGCGACCGCCGGCTGCCCGTTCGCGCGCGTGGGCAGCATCCGCAGGGTGCCCTTCTCGTGCACGCGCGCCACCAGGAAGCGGTGCACCTCCTTGGCGCCGCGGAACCACTCCAGGTACGGCGGCATCTCCAGCTCCACGCCGTCCCGCAACAGGGCCAGCAGGGCGTCCATGTCGGCGTTCTCGAAGGCGGCCACATACCGGTCGAGCACCTCGCGGTCGGCGGCGCCGGACGGCTCCGTCACGAGGTCCTCCTCGGGCGCCACCTCGTCCAGCCGGGCACGCGCGCGTTGCAGGCTGCTCTTCACGGCCGCCGTCGAGGTCCCGAGCAGCGAGGCGACCTCCGGCGCCCGCCAGGCCAGCACGTCCCGCAGGATGAGCACCGCGCGCTGGCGTGCGGGCAGATGCTGGAGCGCGGCGACCAGCGCGAGCCGCAGACTGCCCCGGGCGGCCACGACCGACGCCGGGTCGACGAGCGAGTCGGGCAGCGGCTGGAGCCAGGGAACGTCCGTCGCGGGGGCCCTCAGCGGCTCCTCAGGCGCCTGGGAGGGCTCACCGAGCCCAGCTGGCAGCGGACGTCGCGCGCGGCCCTCCAGCGCCGTCAGACACGTGTTGGTGGCGATCCTGTGCAGCCAGGTCCGCAGGGACGCGCGGCCCTCGTAGCCGTCGTAGGACCGCCAGGCCCGCAGATATGTCTCCTGCACCAGGTCCTCGGCCTCGTCGGCCGAGCCCAGCATCCGGTAGCAGTGCGCGAGCAGCTCCCGCCGGTACGGGTCCGTCAGCCGAACGAAATCCTCGCGGTCCGTCGTCGCCACCATGGCCCTTCCTCTCGCCGGTCATGAGTACAGACCGGCGAGAGAGCGAAAAGGCATCGGTGCCGACGGTCTACAGGTCGACTTCCTTCATCAGCATGCCGACCTCGGTGTTCGACAGGCGGCGCAGCCAGCCCGACTTCTGGTCGCCGAGCGTGATCGGCCCGAAGGAGGTGCGCACCAGCTTCTCGACGGGGAAGCCCGCCTCGGCCAGCATCCGGCGCACGATGTGCTTGCGGCCCTCGTGCAGGGTGACCTCGACGAGGTAGTTCTTGCCGGTCTGCTCGACGACCCGGAAGTGGTCCGCGCGCGCGTAGCCGTCGTCCAGCTGGATGCCGTCCTTCAGGCGCTTGCCCAGGTCGCGCGGGATCGGGCCGACGATGGCCGCGAGGTAGGTCTTCTTCACGCCGTACTTGGGGTGGGTCAGCCGGTGCGCGAGCTCGCCGTGGTTGGTGAGCAGGATGACGCCCTCGGTCTCGGTGTCGAGCCGCCCGACGTGGAAGAGCCGCGTCTCCCGGTTGGTGACGTAGTCACCGAGGCACTGGCGCCCCTCGGGGTCCTCCATGGTGGAGACGACACCGGCGGGCTTGTTCAGCGAGAAGAACTGGTACGACTGCGTCGCGACCGTCAGGCCGTCGACCTTGACCTCGTCCTTCTCCGGGTCGACGCGCTTGCCCTGCTCCAGCACGATCTCGCCGTTGACCTCGACCCGCGCCTGCTCGATCAGCTCCTCGCAGGCCCGGCGGGAGCCGTAGCCCGCGCGCGCGAGGACCTTCTGCAGCCGCTCGCCCTCCTGCTCGGCGCCCGGGAAGGTCTTGGGCAGCTTGATGTCCTTCTTGCCCGCGTACCGGTCGCGGTTGCGCTCCTCGGTACGCGTCTCGTACTCGCGGGAGCGGGCCGGTGCCGTACGCCCGCCCTGCGGCTGGGCCTTCTTCGGCCCGCCCTTGGCGCCACCGCGCGCCGCTCCGCCGCGCCCGGACTTCGGGCCGTCCGGGGAGGCGCCGGGGCCGACGTCGTAGCGGCGCTCCTCCGGGCGGGGCTTGCGGGGCCGGCCCTGGCCGCCCTGCTTCTGGTCCCGGTTGTTGCCGGCACCGCGGTAGTTACCGCGTCCGCCGGTGCCGCCACTCTTGCCGCTGCCGCTGCTTCGCATCAAAGTTCCGTCGTCTTGTCGTCTGCGTCCTCGGAATCCGGAGCGTCCGGATCGAACGACGGTACGGCTTCCTGGGTCTCGGCCTCGATCGCCTCCGCCTCCGGGAGGAAGGGCGCGAGCTCCGGGAGCTCGTCCAGGCCGCGCAGGCCCATCCGCTCCAGGAAGTAGTTCGTCGTCCTGTACAGGATCGCACCTGTTTCGGGTTCCGTGCCCGCCTCCTCGACCAGACCCCGCTGGAGAAGGGTGCGCATGACACCGTCGCAGTTCACTCCGCGCACCGCCGAGACCCGGCTGCGGCTGACCGGCTGCCGGTACGCCACCACCGCGAGGGTCTCCAGCGCGGCCTGGGTCAGCCGGGCCTGCTGGCCGTCCAGCACGAAGCCCTCGACGGCCGGCGCGTACTCGGGCCGCGAGTAGAAGCGCCAGCCGCCCGCGATCAGCCGGAGCTCGAATCCGCGGCCCTGGACGGTGTACTCGTCGGCCAGCTCGCGCAGCGCGTCCGCGATCTGCCGCCTGGGCCGCTGGAGGATCTTGGCGAGGTGCTCCTCGGTCGCGGGCTCGTCCACGACCATGAGGACGGCCTCCAGGGCCGGCTTGAGTTCGAGGTCGGCCGTGGAGCGCAGCCCGGCGGGCAGCTCGCTGATCTCCTCGCTCACTTCTTCTCCTCCTTCGGCGGCTCGGGCGGCCGGTCGAACTCGTCGGTCACCATCGGCTGGGAGTCACCCTCCCCGCCGGTCCACCGCACGATCAGCTCCCCGAGCGCGGCCTCCTGGTCGAGGGCCACGGCCTTCTCCCGGTACAGCTCCAGCAGCGCCAGGAACCGCGCCACGACGGTGAGGGTGTCGTCGGTGTCCTCGACGAGCGCACGGAAGCTGGCCTCGCCGAGCTCCTTCAGCCGCGCCACCACGATCTGGGCCTGCTCCTGCACGCTGACCAGCGGGGCGTGGATGTGGTCGACGTACACCTGCGGCTTGGGCTTGGGCTGCATCGCCTTCACGGCGAGCCTGGCGAACCCTTCAGGACCGATGGTGATGACCACCTCGGGCAGCAGCTCGGCGTGGTGCGGTTCGAGTCCGACGGTACGGGGGTAGCGCCGGGCCTCCTCGTCGAGGCGGCGGTTGAAGATGTCGGCGATCTGCTTGTACGCGCGGTACTGGAGCAGGCGCGCGAAGAGCAGGTCGCGGGCTTCGAGCAGGGCGAGATCGGCCTCGTCCTCGACCTCGGCGGCGGGCAGCAGCCGGGCCGCCTTGAGATCCAGCAGGGTCGCGGCGACCACGAGGAACTCGGTCGTCTCGTCCAGGTCCCAGTCCGGCCCCATGGCCCGGATGTACGCCATGAACTCATCGGTCACCTTGGACAGCGCGACCTCGGTGACGTCCAGCTTGTGCTTGGAGATCAGCTGGAGCAGCAGATCGAAGGGCCCCTCGAAGTTGGCGAGGCGGACCTTGAAGACTCCGTCGTCGGAATCTTCTTGCGGCTCTGCGGCGGGCGGCTCCTCAACCGGTGCCTCGACCTCGACCAGCGCCTCGACCTCGACCTCGACCAGTGTCTCGACCTCAGCCGGAACCTCGACCTCGGCCACCGAAGCGGACCCCGGGCCCATCCCCAACGCACGCCGCCGACCGCCGGAGGCTCCGGCGCCGGGGACGGGAACGTCGTTCGAGGTCATAGCCCCCGCAGGCTACCGCTACCGCCCACGAAGCCGACGTACGAGGATGCTGGCGTCCCCGCGGGACTCCAGATCCGCGAGCACCACCGCCACCGCCTCACGGACGATCCGCCCGCGGTCCACGGCGAGACCGTGCTCACCCCGGAGCACCAGACGGGCGTGCTCCAGATCCATCAGCTCCTCGGCCGAGACGTACACGGTGATCTTCTCGTCGTGCCGCTCACGCCCGCTGGGCCGCCGCGCGGCGGCCCGTCCGCGCTTGTTGCGCGGCGCCGAGCCCGAGGCGTCGCCAGAACCGTCCTGCGCCGGCTGCCGCCGCGCGGACCGCTCCGCGGCGGCGCCCCGGCTGCGGGACTCCCCGGACTCCGCCGGTTCCGCGTCCGCCGCAACATGCTCCGCGCCCTCGCCGCCCTGTGCGGGCACCGACTGCGGGGCGTCCTCCGCGGCGGCGCCGTCACTCTCCCCCGCGGGAGCGGGGACCCGGGCCTCGCCGTTGGCCCCTCGCCGGGGAGTGGACGCCTGGAGCGCCATCCCCCCTGTCGTACGGAACAGTTCGTCGGCCCCCGGCAGACTCACTCGGCGTGACACCGGGCGAGCACCTCCCTGGCGAGCTGGCGATAGGCGGCGGCACCGACGGAGTTGGAGGCGTACGTGGTGATCGGCTCACCGGCGACCGTGGTCTCCGGGAAGCGGACCGTGCGCCCGATCACCGTGTGGTAGACGTGGTCGTCGAACGCCTCGACGACACGCGCGAGCACCTCACGGCTGTGCACGGTGCGCGAGTCGTACATCGTGGCGAGGATCCCGTCGAGTTCCAGGTCCGGGTTGAGCCGTTCCTGGACCTTCTCGATGGTCTCCGTCAGCAGGGCCACACCACGCAGCGCGAAGAACTCGCACTCCAGCGGCACGATCACCTTGTGCGCGGCTGTCAGGGCGTTGACCGTGAGCAGGCCGAGCGAGGGCTGACAGTCGATCACGATGTAGTCGTAGTCGGCCATGAGCGGCTTCAGGGCGCGCTGGAGTGTCGACTCCCGCGCGACCTCGGAGACCAGCTGGACCTCCGCCGCCGACAAGTCGATATTGCTCGGCAGCAGGTCCATGTTGGGGACCGCGGTCTTCAGCAGGACCTCGTCGGCCGACATGCCCCGCTCCATGAGCAGGTTGTAGACGGTGAGGTCGAGCTCCATCGGGTTGACACCGAGTCCGACCGACAGCGCGCCCTGCGGGTCGAAGTCCACGAGCAGGACCCGGCGTCCGTACTCCGCGAGCGCGGCACCCAGGTTGATGGTCGACGTCGTCTTGCCGACGCCGCCCTTCTGGTTGCACATCGCGATGATCTTCGCCGGACCGTGATCGGTCAGCGGCCCCGGGATCGGGAAGTACGGCAGCGGCCGTCCGGTCGGGCCGACGCGCTCGCGACGCTGGCGGGCAGCGTCGGGCGCGAGCGTAGCCGCGTACTCGGGGTCGGGCTCGTACTCCGCGTCGGGATCGTAGAAGTGCCCCTCGGGCAGTTCGTCGTAGTCGGCGAAGTGGTTGTGGGGCGCGCCACTTCCGTCGCCGGCCATGGCGTTCACGTGATGGCCATCCATGCTCTGGTGTGCTGACAGAGTCGTCCCTGTCATCTGGTGACTCTGGTGGGCTGCGAAGGTGCGCACCGCGACGGAGCCGACAGCCTCGAACCCCGCGGGAGCCTGGCCCCGCGCAGGGCTTCCTGGTTGACCACCCCCGGGAGAAAATGTCGACTCATTCACAAGTCGTCTTACCTCCTTGGGGACCAGGAAACTTCTAGACAAGGTCAGCGTGGCACCATGCCGACGGTTGGCGACTCTATGGCGTGTCGGCGGTCCGCAGCAACACAATCCGCCGGACCCGGCAGGATGTGTCGGCAATGAAACATCCCTCTGTCAAGGGCGTACGGCCGTCGCACGGTAGGTTTCACCGGTGTGCGAATCGGTCGAAGAGTTACGTTCGAGGCGAGTTGACCTAGCGTCGCAAAGTGACCATACACACATCCGGCCGGACCTTGTCGGGCAAGGTCCGGCCAGGTGGGCGACGTTGACGAGGCGTGTTGACGTATCGCCTTTACGAAAAGGTGACTTAGCCGTACGCCGGTGTCTTCGCAGATGTCGAAGGGCTCAGCCGAGCAGCGTCTCCAGCTCCACGTGCTCCAGGCCGTGCGCCTCGGCGACCTCGCGGTAAACGACCTTGCCGTCATGGGTGTTGAGGCCCTTGGCGAGCGCCGGGTCGCGGCGCAGCGCCTCCACCCAGCCGTTGTTGGCGAGCGAGACGATGTACGGCAGCGTCGCGTTGGTGAGCGCGTAGGTGGAGGTGTTGGGCACCGCACCCGGCATGTTGGCGACGCAGTAGAAGACCGAGTCGTGGACCTTGAAGGTCGGCTCGGCGTGCGTGGTGGGACGCGAGTCCTCGAAGCAGCCGCCCTGGTCGATCGCGATGTCGACAAGGACACTTCCGGGCTTCATACGCGCCACGAGCTCGTTGGTGACCAGCTTCGGGGCCTTGGCGCCCGGGATCAGCACCGCGCCGATGACGAGGTCGGCTTCGAGGACGGCCTTCTCCAGCTCGAAGGCGTTCGACATGATCGCCCGGACCTTGGTGCCGAAGACCTTGTCGGCCTCGCGCAGCTTGTTGATGTCACGGTCGAGCAGCGTGACGTGGAAGCCCATGCCGACGGCGATCTGGGTGGCGTTCCAGCCGGAGACACCGCCGCCGATGACGACGGCCTTGGCGGGCTGGGTGCCGGGGACACCACCGGGCAGGACACCGCGGCCGCCGGCCGAGCGCATCAGGTGGTAGGCGCCGACCTGCGGGGCCAGCCGGCCCGCGACCTCGGACATCGGGGCGAGCAGCGGCAGCGCGCGGGAGGGCAGCTCGACCGTCTCGTAGGCGATGGCGGTGGTGCCGGACTCGATCAGGGCGTCCGTGCACTCCTTGGAGGCCGCCAGGTGCAGGTAGGTGAAGAGCGTCTGGTCCTTGCGGAGGCGGTGGTACTCCTCGGCGATGGGCTCCTTGACCTTCAGCAGCAGGTCAGCGGTGGCCCACACCTCGTCGGCGGTGTCCAGGATCTGGGCGCCGGCGGCCACGTACTCGACATCAGGGATCGAGGAGCCGGCGCCGGCGCCACGCTCGATGACGACCTGGTGGCCGTTGCGCACCAGCTCGTGCACACCGGCGGGGGTGATGGCCACCCGGAACTCGTTGTTCTTGACCTCGCGGGGGATGCCGACCTTCACGTCGATCACGGTCCTTGGCTCAGAGGGTGTGGGGCATTACAAGACATACCCGGGCATGCACGGGCACACCGGGAGACACCGCAGGAGAAGGTGCGGCAGAGCCAGTCTAATGAAGGTGTTCCCGCTGTCCAGCCTTTCATTGCACTAATCTCCAGCGGATGTACTACGGATTTCGCAGGCGTTAGCTGCTTGTAGCGCCCTGATCCGGCTCTGGCTCCCCCTCCGGGAGCTCCTCACCCAGCATGCGCTCGGCCGCCCCGCGGTGCAGTCGAGCCGCGGCGGAGTCCCCGAGATGCTCCAAGGTGTCGGCCAGCCGCACATGCAGCGCCGCCTGGAGCCGTACGTCCTCGGCGCGCCGCGCCCAGTCCACCGCCTCCTGGCAGGTGCGCAGCGACTCCTCGGGCCGGCCCGCGTACTCCTGGACCCGGGCCAGCTCGCTCAACGCCCGTGCGTGGGCCGCGACATCGCCGCTCTTGCGGTGCCCGGCGACCGCGGCCCGCCAGTTGCGCTGCGCCTCGCCGTAACGGCCCGCGAAGGTGTGCGCTGCGCCGATCCGGCCGTACAGCCGGGCCGCGTCGACGCGCTCGTCCCGGGCCAGACGCTGGGCGAGCGCCCGGCCGAACCAGTCGGCGGCCCGGTCGTAGTCCCCGAGCTCCAGATGGGCGCCGCCTACGGATTCCATCGCGCGGCCGGTCGCATACGGGTCGTTCGCCTCGCGTCCGGCGTCCAGCGCGGCCCGGTACCGCGCCAGCGCCTCCCGGGTCCGCCCGGTCCTGGCGTCGAGGTCGCCGAGGTTCAGCAGGGCGGCGGCCCGCTCGCGGGGCAGGTTCCGGCGCTCGGCCACGTCCAGCACCAATCCGTGGATGCCGTAGAGGTCACCGGCCGCGGCCTGGGTGCCGAAGTGGGCGACCATGGCCCGTACCAGCTGGGACATCAGCCGCCGGGCCAGGGTGTCGAGATCCCCGTCGGCGACGGCGAGCCGGGCCGCGGCGAGCAGTGCGGGTCTGCGGGCGCTCAGCCAGTCGGCCGCCGCCCGGGGGCTGGGGAAACGCAGCGAGCGGGGCATGCCGAGGAGCTTCTCGCGCGCCTGCGGGCTGTCGGTCTCGGTGATCGCCCGGCACGACTGGAGCAGCCGCACGGTCCGCTCCAGCATGCGGGCGCGGGCCAGCTGGAGCTCGGCGGCGCGGTCCTCGGTCTCGGTGAGCGCCTTGAGCAGGGGGTGCAGACAGCCGGGGACCTCGTACTGGGGCAGCGGCGAGTCCACGGCGCGCAGCAGACCGAGGGCGACGAAGTCGTCGAGGGTGGTGCGGGCGCTGCTCACCGAGCAGCCGGCCAGCGCCGAGGCGGTGTGCGGGTCGGCCAGGCCGGCCGGGGCGAGGCTGAGCAGTCGCAGTATCCGGGCGGCCGGGGCGGGCAGTGCGGCGTAGGAGAGCCGGAAGACCCGGGCGAGGGGGGTACCCGCGGTGTCCTCGTCGAGCTCGGCGTGCAGATGCTTGGCGAGGTCGGCGACCGCGGACTTGGGGCGGGCGGCGAGCCAGCCGCCGGCCAGCATCAGCGCGGCGGGCTGCGCCTGGCACTCCTCGACGAGGCTCTCCGCGGCACGCGGGTCGACGGTGATCCGGACCGATCCCGCATGCCGGGACAGCAGTTCCACGGCCGACTTGGTGTCGAGGCCGCCGAGCGTGCAGGGGCGGACGTCCGCGATCCCGGTCAGCGGCCCGGCGGAGACGGCGACGACCAGGCCGTCCGGGGAGTCCGGGAGCAGGGCGTCGACCTGTTCGGCGGTGGCCGCGTCGTCGAGCAGCAGCAGGACCTTTCGGCCTGTGAGGGCCTCGCGCAGCGCCGCGGTGAGGTCGTCCTCGGCAGCACCGGCGGGGGTCGGCAGGTCCAGGGCGGTGAGCAGATCGCGGGCGACGGACTCTACGGGGACGGGGGTGCCGTCGGGCTCGCTGAGCCGGGCGCGCAGCACGCCGTCGCCGTAACGGTCAGCGACCTGTCGTACGAGTTCCTCGGCGAGGGCGGTGCGGCCGGAACCGGGGCGGCCCGCGATGAGCAGCACGCGCGCGCGGGGTGCCTTCTTCCCGGAGAGGGTGTCCAGGCCCGCCCGCTCGATGTCGGCGAGCAGCTCCTTCAACTCCCGTGTCCGGCCAAGGAACTGAATGCCACGCTCCACGTCTGCCGCCCGCTCGTCCGACGCGACCGCCTGATCCGCCAACGTCATACTCCCTTTCCACCGAGCGCGACTTGTGGCAAGAGCACCACACAAGTCCCCAGCGATCCGTATGCTGGCTGAGCACACACTCGAGTCCTGCAGGCACAACTCCGGCCGCTGCCGGTGGACCCGGTTTTTCGGGATGTTGACGGTGTGATGACCGCCGGGCTGAAAGGCCCGAGCTGCGGGGCGCGGCCCATCGCCTCTGCACCCTTCGCGGGTGCTGGATGCGGTCTGGACATCGAAGCCATCGGTGCTCCCGAACTGCAAGCCTGTCGCTATCGGCTACGGGCAGTGGGCAGCCTAGTTCACGCACTGCGACCATCCGGTCGGAGCGCAACGGAAAAGTCCCCCGATCGGATCATCCGACCGGGGGTCTCCGTTCTGTCCTCCTAGACCCGGACGGGCCGCGTGCTCAAGCTACGAACGGCCGCGCAGGCCAAGGCGCCTCCGCCGGACGCAGCGCCTCCAGGCCGTTCCCCGCCCGGGCGGCGACCAGCGAGAGCACGCCCACCACCAGGCAGTTGTTGTGCAGCTCCCCCGCGAGCACCCCCCGGACCAGTTGCGCGAGCGGCACGCGTGCGTGCTCCAGGTCGGCCTCCTCGTCCTCGACCTCGAAGCGCTCGCCGTCGGCCTCGGACAGATCACGGGCGAGGAAGATCCGTACGGCCTCGTCGCAGCCGCCTGCCGTGGTGTAGACGTCGGTCAGCACCCGCCAGTCCTCGGCCTTGACGTGCGCCTCCTCGTACAGCTCACGCTGGGCGGCGTGCAGCGGGTTCTCGCCGGGGATGTCGAGCAGTCCGGCCGGGATCTCCCACAGCTTGTGCCGTACGGGGTGCCGGTACTGCTTGATGAGCAGCACGCGGTCCTCGTCGTCGATGGCGAGGACGGCGACCGAGCCCGGGTGGACCTGGTAGTCGCGGCGGACCACACTGCCGTCGGGCATGACCACGTCGTCCGTGCGGACGGAGGTCTTGTTGCCCACGAAGGGGGTGTCCGTCGCCCGGATCTCCCACTCCTGCGGGGTGTCCTTGATCGTCATGCCGTGCCCTTCCAGACGTTCAGAAGCCGCGTGCGCAAAAAAGCACCGGGGTGCGCGCGCACTGAACGCTCGCACCCCGGTCACCGTACAACCCTCGTGTCACTTGCCCGTCTTGCGCTCGACAGCCGCCTTCACCAGGCCCGCGAACAGCGGGTGGGGGCGGGTCGGACGCGAGCGCAGCTCAGGGTGAGCCTGCGTTGCCACCAGATAAGGGTGGACGTCCCGGGGGTACTCGACGTACTCGACGAGCTTGCCGTCCGGCGACGTACCGGAGAACAGGATGCCCGCCTTCTTCTCCAGCTCCGCGCGGTAGGCGTTGTTGACCTCGTAGCGGTGGCGGTGCCGCTCCTCGACGTACTCCTTGCCGTCGTAGACCTCACGCACGATGGAGCCCTCGGCCAGCTTGGCCGGATACATGCCCAGGCGCATCGTGCCGCCCATGTCGCCCTCGCCGGCGACGATGTCGAGCTGCTCGGCCATCGTGGAGATGACCGGGTGGCCGGTGGCGGGGTCGAACTCGGTGGAGTTGGCGTCGGAGATGTCGGCGAGGTTGCGGGCCGCCTCGATCACGATGCACTGCAGGCCCAGGCACAGGCCGAGCAGCGGGATCCTGTTCTCGCGGCCGTAACGGATCGCGCCGACCTTGCCGAGCACCCCGCGGTCGCCGAAGCCGCCCGGGATGCAGATGCCGTCGACGTCGGACAGCTGCGCCTTGGCGCCGGCCGGGGTCTTGCAGTCGTCGGAGGTGACCCACTTGATCTTCACACGGGCCTTGTTGGCGAAGCCGCCCGCGCGCAGCGCCTCGGTGACCGACAGATAGGCGTCGGGCAGGTCGATGTACTTGCCGACCAGGGCGAGGGTGATCTCGTGGTCGGGGTTGTGGACGCGGTCGAGCAGATCGTCCCAGGTCGTCCAGTCCACGTCGCGGAACGGCAGGTCCAGCTTGCGGACGACGTAGGCGTCCAGGCCCTCGCCGTGCACGGTCTTCGGGATGTCGTAGATCGAGCGGGCGTCGGGGCAGGCGACCACGGCGGCCTCGTCGACGTCGCACATCAGCGAGATCTTGCGCTTGATCGCGGTCGGCACCTCGCGGTCGCAGCGCAGCACGATCGCGTCCGGCTGGATACCGATGTTGCGCAGAGCCGCAACCGAGTGCTGGGTCGGCTTCGTCTTCAGCTCTCCCGAGGGGCCGATGTACGGCAGGAGGGAAATGTGAACGACGAAGACGTTGTCCCGGCCGACCTCGTGCCGGACCTGGCGGACGGTCTCCAGGAACGGCAGCGACTCGATGTCGCCGACCGTGCCGCCGACCTCCGTGATGACGACATCGACCTCGTCCGTCGCCATGCGGCGGATGCGGTGCTTGATCTCGTTGGTGATGTGCGGGATGACCTGCACGGTGTCGCCCAGGTACTCGCCGCGCCGCTCCTTGGCGATCACCGTCGAGTAGACCTGTCCTGTAGTGACATTGGCGGAGCCGTCCAAGTCACGGTCGAGGAAGCGCTCGTAGTGTCCAATGTCCAGGTCCGTCTCGGCGCCGTCGTTGGTGACGAACACCTCACCGTGCTGGAAGGGGTTCATCGTCCCCGGGTCGACGTTCAGATACGGGTCGAGCTTCTGCATCACGACGCGCAGTCCCCGCGCCTTGAGCAGCATGCCGAGGCTGGAGGCGGTGAGGCCCTTGCCGAGCGAGGAGGCGACACCCCCGGTGACGAAGATGTGCTTGGTCGTCGTGGCTGTGCTGTTTCGAAAAGCAGCGGGCGGCATGGCCAAAGGGGGGCTCCCGTGGTCGCGGTCTGGGGTGCGGTGCGGCGTTCACACCGGGGATTCCGGAGTCGCCGTCGCTGCGGTTCGGGGGTTTTTCTCCCACCGGTCCACGGGCTACCAGGGTATCAGCGCCGCGAGGCGATGGCTTCCGGCCACGCTCCGCGCATGTGCCGACACGGACCCGTACAGGCTCACCGGTTCCTCACCCGCTGCTCACCCGTTCGGCCCACCCACGTTGCCCGGAGCGGCACGCAGATCATCTACGTGCGTCGTATCCTGCTCGGACACTCACTGCCGAGCCGGACCGGCAAGACGGCACCACCCCCGCCCGTACCACCGGAACATCGAGAACTCGTCAGTTCGTTGAGCAACAATTGACGGCGTTTGCCTCATGGCGGAGCGGCTGCTTTGCTTCACCGCTCAACGACGCATTACAACAACCCCTTGACCGCACTAGCGACCGCCCCCTTCTGCCTGGGGGGTGACGTGGCCGTTCGACTGGAGTTGCACGTGGCCGGGCGCATCGAAGACTACGCACTCATCGGAGACATGCAGACCGCGGCACTGGTCTGCCGGGACGGCACAGTCGACTGGCTGTGCCTGCCCCGCTTCGACTCGCACGCCATCTTCGCCGGTCTGCTGGGCACCGAGGAGCACGGTTTCTGGCGGCTCGGGCCGGCCCACGCGGCGGACGCCGAGCCGCCGACCGCGGCCCGGCGCAGCTATCGCGGGGACTCGTTGATCCTGGAATCCGAGTGGGACACCCCGCGCGGCACGGTCCGGGTGACGGATTTCATGCCCCCGCGTGACGGCGCCCCGCAGCTGATCCGGATCGTGGAGGGCGTCTCCGGCCGTGTCCGGATGCGCTCGGCCCTCAGGATGCGGTTCTCCTACGGCCGGGTGGTGCCGTGGGTGCACAAGCACGAGGGCCGTACGGTCGCAGTCGCGGGCCCGGACTCGGTGTGGTTCGACACCGAGTGCGAGACCTACGGCAAGTCCCTGACGACGTACTCCGACTTCACCGTCGCCCCGGGCGACCGGATCGCGTTCACCATCTCCTGGCAGCCCTCGCACCACACCCCGCCGCCGCTGCCGGAGCCGGAGCAGTCGCTGGAGGCCACCGAGGACTTCTGGCGCGAGTGGGTCGAGCACTGCACGTACCACGGCCCCTACCGCGAGGCCGTGATCCGCTCGCTGATCACGCTGAAGGCGCTGACGTACGCCCCGACCGGCGGCATCGTCGCCGCGCCGACGACCTCGCTGCCCGAGGAGATCGGCGGCGTCCGTAACTGGGACTACCGCTACACCTGGCTGCGGGACGCGGCGATCACCCTGTCCTCACTGCTGCGCACCGGCTACCGCGAGGAGGCCCGCGCCTGGCGCGAGTGGCTGCTGCGCGCGGTCGCGGGCGACCCGGAGAACCTCCAGATCATGTACGGCATCGCCGGCGAGCGCGAGCTCGGCGAGGCGGAGCTGGACTGGCTGCCCGGCTACGAGAACTCCGCGCCGGTCCGGGTCGGCAACGGCGCCGCGCACCAGCTCCAGCTGGATGTGTACGGCGAGGTCACCGAGGCCCTGCACCTGGGCCATATGACCGGGCTCGCCCGTAGCGACTACGCCTCCCTGCTCCAGCTGAAGCTGATCCGCTACCTGGAGGACCACTGGGACGAGCCGGACGAGGGCATCTGGGAGGTGCGCGGCCCGCGCCGCCACTTCGTGCACTCCAAGGTGATGGCCTGGGTCGCCGTCGACCGCACCATCAAGCTCATCGAGTCCGGTGACGCGGACGGTCCGCTGGAGCGCTGGCGCGAGCTGCGCGACGACATCCACCGGGACGTGTGCGAGAAGGGCTACGACAAGGAGCGCAACACCTTCACGCAGTCCTACGGTTCCAAGGAGCTGGACGCCTCCCTGCTGCTGATCCCGCAGATGGGCTTCCTGCCGCCGGACGACAAGCGGGTCATCGGCACCATCGAGGCGATCCAGCGCGAGCTGTCCACGCCGGACGGCTTCATCCTGCGCTATCCGACGCAGGGTGAGGACGAGGGCGTCGACGGGCTCCCCGGCGACGAGGGTGCCTTCCTGGCCTGCTCGTTCTGGATGGCGGACGACCTGGCGATGATCGGCCGCGTGGACGAGGCGCGCAAGCTGTTCGAGAAGCTGCTGTCGCTGCGCAACGACCTCGGTCTGCTGGCCGAGGAATGGGACCCGCGCCTCCAGCGCCAGGTGGGCAACTTCCCGCAGGCCTTCAGTCACGTTCCGCTGATCGACACCGCTCTGCGTCTGACGGCGTCCGGGGCATACGGCGGCTGAACCGCACATTCTTTCTCCGGGCTTAAGCCTGTCTACAGGGTTGCTCGAATGTGACCTGCGCCACAGGTGTATTCCTGGACAGCCGTGCGTAAACCCCGTTTCGATAGATCCCGCGAGGCCGACAATCTCGGCCTCGAATCGACGGGGGAATTACCCGAATCTCGTCGTTGGCAATGGCGCTGAACGAGAGGTGCAGGGCATGTTGGCGATCCTGACGTGCGCAGAAGAAGAGACGTGCGCAGAAAATGAGAGCGCGGCCCGGCCATGCTGAGCAGGCTCCTCCCGGCACAGGGTCCCGCGCGCGTCCTCACCGGCATCACCCTGGTCCACACGATGGGCCAGGGGCTCTGGATGGCACTGAACGCCATCTACGCCACCACCGTCCTCGATCTGACGCCCGGCCAGTTCGGCGTCGGCGTCGCCATCGCCGCCGGCGTGGCTCTCGCGGTCAGCACTCCGACCGGCCATCTGGCCGACCGGATCGGACCGCGCTCTGTCCAGATCTGGTCCTTCATCGCCCTCGCTCCGCTGACCGCGGCGCTCCTCGCGGTGGACGGCTTCGCCGGTTACGTCGCTGTGGTCAGCGTCCAGGCCATCGCCTACAGCGCCAGCCGCAGCGCCCGGATGGCCATGGTGGCGGGCCTGTTTCCCGCGGAGGAACGGGTCTCGGTACGCGCCTATCTGCGGGCCACGAGCAACGTCAGTGTCTCCGTGGGCGCGGCACTGGCCGGTCTGCTCCTGGTCGTCGACTCCGCGTGGGCGTACGAACTGGCCGTCGTCTTCAACGCCGCCACCTACCTGGCCACCGGGCTGCTCACCCTGCTCCTGCCCGGCGTCCCCGCCCAGCCGGCGAGACCGGGGCCCGCGCTGATCGTGCTGAGGGACCGGCCGTATCTGACCTTCATCGTGCTGGACGGGCTGCTGTCCATGCACAACCTGCTGCTCGACGTCGTGCTGCCCCTGTGGGTGCTGCACCACACCGACGCCCCGCGGTGGACGATCGCGGCCATCCTGCTCACCAACACCGTCGCCGTGGTCCTGCTCCAGGTCAGGGCGGCGCGCGGGACGGACGAGCCACGCGCCGCCGCCAGGGCCACACGCTCCGGGTCATGGTGTCTCGCGGCCGCCTGCGTCGTGTTCGCCCTGACCGGCGGCGCTTCCGCCACGGTCGCCGGCGCGCTGCTCCTGCTCGGCGCACTCGCCCATGTCCTCGGCGAGATCCGGCAGTCCGCCGGGAGTTGGGGCATGTCGTTCGGTCTCGCGCCCGAGCACGCGCAGGGCCAGTACCAGGGCACGTACGCCATGGGGGCCGATCTGGGCAAGATGATCGCTCCCGCCCTGCTGACCTGGCTCGTGATCGAGCACGGCACCCTCGGCTGGATCAGCATGGCCGTCGGCTTCGCACTGGTCGGAGCCGCCATGCCGGCCGTCGTGAACCGGGCCCTGCGCAGCGGCAAGGCCGCCGCCGACTTCGTCGCGGCCTGACAACCGATCACGGAATTCCCCGCGGCCCGTCCCGGAATTCTCCCGACAATTCTTCTGCCGTGCCCGCGATTCGGCCCACGGCACCGTCAGGTATTCGGCATGCGCGCATACGGAAAACGCGCCCCCCGCACGGCACATGAATAAAGGAAAGGGAGGGGACGATGACAGTGGGCGATATCTCGGCCGCCTCATCCACCGTGGCACCGGCACTGCAACTACCCGTCGCCGACGGCACCACGCCACCGGCGGGCACCGGGACGTACTCCTGGTCTCCCGGGTCCGGGCTCGCGGACCTGGGGCATGCCGCCTTCACGGTGCTCGTGCACCGCTACAGCGGGCAGGACGACATCGTCCTGGGCCGGGCGGGCGGGGCCGACGGCACGGTGGCCGTACGCTCCTACGACGCCGAGGGGCTGACCCTCACCGCACTGGCCTCCGCCCTCGACGCCCGGTACCGCGAAGCCGCCCGCACCGGCGAGCCCGCCGACCTCGGTGGCGGTCTGCGTGCCGGCACCGTCCGCTCCGACGGCACCGCGCCCGTCCCCGAGGGCTTCGCGCTCCTCCTTGAGATCTCCCCGGCCGCCGACCGCGCGACCCTGCACTACGACCGCGCGCTCTTCACCCCCGAGCTGATCCGGCGTATGGCCGCCAACCTCGACACCCTGCTGCTCGACGCCGAGCAGCGCCCGCAGGCGCCCGTCGCGGAGCTGGCCGTGCTCTCCGAGCGCGAGAGCCGCCACCTGTTGCGGGAGCTCAACGACACCGCCCTCCCCTACGACCGCGGCACCACACTCCACGCCCTCGTCGAGGCCCAGGCCGCCCGCACTCCCGACGCCCCGGCCGTCGAGTGGCAGGGCTCGGTCCTGACGTACGGCCAACTCGACCGGCAGGCAAACCAGTTGGCGCATGCGCTCGCCGCTCACGGGATCACCCCGGGCTCCCGGGTCGGCCTCTCCCTGCCCCGCACCCACCGCGGCGTCGTCCTGCTGCTCGCCGTCCACAAGGCGGGCTGCGCCTACGTCCCCCTCGACCCGGCCTACCCGGCCGACCGGCTGACCGCCATCGCCGCGACCGCCGACATGGCCGCCGTCGTCCACGACGGGGACGAGGCCCCTGACTGGCTCGCCGACGTGTCCGCGACCGCCCTGTCATGGACGGAGCTGTGGGAGAAGGCGTCCGCCGAGGACGACACACCGACCGGCGTCACCGTGGGCCCGGAGGCCACCACCCACCTCATCTACACCTCCGGATCCACCGGCATACCCAAGGGCGTGGTGATCAGCCACCGCAATGTCGTGGCGCTGCTGGCCTGGTCCGAGGCCACATACGGGCCCGAGGACCTGGCCCGGGTGCTGTTCTCCACCTCCCTCAACTTCGACCTGTCGGTGTACGAGCTGTGGGCCCCGCTCACACGCGGCGGCTGTGTCGTCGTCGTGGACAACGTCCTGGCTCTCACCGAGGATCTCACCGACGACGAGGCCGAGGGGCTGCGCCCGACCCTGGTCAACACCGTGCCGAGCGCGCTGAACGTCCTGCTCCAGCGCGCGGCCGTGCCCGCCTCGGTCCGGGTGCTCAATGTCGCGGGCGAGCCCCTCTCCAAGGAGCTGGTGAACGCCGCGTTCGCCACCACGGGCGTACAGCGGCTCTACAACCTGTACGGGCCTTCCGAGGACACCACGTACTCGACGTGGAAGTGCTTCACCGGTCCGACCGACGAGGCCCCCACGATCGGCATCCCGATCCACAACACCGTCGCCCATCTGCTCGACGCCGACGGCAGGCCCGTTCCGCACGGCGCCACGGGCGAGCTGTATCTCGGCGGCGACGGCCTGGCCGGCGGTTACATCAACGACCCCGAGCGCACCGGTGCCGTGTTCACGGCCGCTCCGGCACATCTCGGCCCGGTTCCCGGCGGGCGCCTGTACCGCACCGGCGATCTGGCTCGCTGGACCGAGGACGGCGAGCTGCGCTTCCTGGGTCGCAAGGACAACCAGGTCAAGGTGCGCGGATTCCGCATCGAGCTCGGCGAGATCGAGTCGGTGCTCCGCGAGGTCGTGGGCCTGCGCGACATCGCGGCCCTGGCCGTGCGCACCGGCGGCGACACCCGGCTGGTCTGCTATGTGGGCCTGGACGGCGCCGAGGTGACGGCCGAGGCGATGGGCGCCCATCTGCGGGCGAAGCTGCCGCACTACATGCAGCCCACAAAGATCATCGTCGAGGACCGGCTGCCCCGCCTCCCCAACGGAAAGGTCGACCGCAAGGCCCTCGCCGCCCGTGACCTCGACCGGGCCACGGACACTGCCGCGTTCACCGGCGACGACCCCGACGAGGCCCGCGTCGCCCGCGTGTGGTCCGAACTCCTCGGCCTGAGCAGGATCTCCCCCGACCTGGACTTCTTCTCCGTGGGCGGGCACTCCCTGCTGGCCACGCTGCTCGCGGCCCGCCTCTCAGACGCCGCCGGCCGACCCGTCCGGGTGGCCGACATCCACGGCCACCGCACGCTTGCGGAGCAGGCGGCGCTGCTGCGGCGTGCCCGAGAGCGGGCCGCCGGACAGTCCCTGCCCGCCGACGCCTCCACGCGGCTGCACGCCGTGGCCGACACCCTGCGCGAGTCCGCCGGCGGGCACGGCGTTCCCGGCGCGGGGGCCGCGGTGTTCCTGAACGGCTCGCTGGAGCTGACGTACCACGGTGTCACCGACACGGACTCCGGCAACCCGTACGGGCCCGGGACCCGCCAGCGCGTCACCTGCATCACCAAGGCCATGCTGGCCTTCGTCGCGCTCCGCCTCGTCGACCGGGGCCTGATCGGCCTCGACGAGCCGCTCAACGAGCTGCTGCCGCAGGCCTTCCGCCGCCGCGACGGCCGCAGTGTCGAGGTCACCCTGCGCCACCTGCTGTCGCACACCAGTGGCGTCGACGACTCCTACGAGGTCTGGCACGACACCGACCTGCCCGACCTCGACACCTACATCCGCACCCTGGAGGGCTACGGCCAACTCTTCGAGCCCGGAGAGGTGTTCGCGTACTCGGCGGTCGGCACCTCGATCGTCGCCGCGCTGATCGAGAAGCTCCTCGGGATCCCCTGGCGCCGCGCGGTCAACGAACTCATGCTCACCCCGCTCGGCATCAGGGAGATCCCGGAGACCCGTACCGAGGACGGGCATTACGGGGGCAGCGTCTCCACCGGCTACGTATGGACCGAACAGGTCAAGCGGTACGTACGCCACGACCCGCCGAGGCAGACCATCGCCGACGACGCCGCCGGCTCCTTCTCCGTCTGCCTCACCCTGGAGGAACTGGCGAAGATCGCCCGGCTCGCCATCGACGACGGCGTCGCCCCCGGCGGCGAGCGGCTGCTGTCCGCCGAGCTCGCCCGGCAGATGCGCACCCCTCAGATCCCGGTCCCCGGCCACCACTTCATGCACGCCTGGGGCCTGGGCTGGCTGATGTTCGGCCCGACCGCCTTCGGCTTCAACTCCAACGGCAGCGGCCACCACAACTTCATCCAGATCTTCCCCGAGGAGCGCTCCTTCCTGCTCCTCCTCGCCAACGCCTACCCGTCGTTCGGCCTCTACGAGGATCTGCTGCGGGCCTTCACCGGCGAAGGCCTCATCCGCACCGGGCGCCCCTTCGAGATGGACCTCGACGACTGCCCCGGGCTCTACGCCTCCGACGGCTACCGGCTCCAGGTGGAGCGCGGCGCCGAGCACCTGCGCTACGCCTACTCCGAACGGCAGCCCGGCGGCGCTTGGCGGTGCCTCGACGAAGGGGACCTCGTCCTGTCCGGCGCGGGCGGATTCAGCTCCATGTCCGAGAAGAACATCCTCGCCGGTTCCATCTCCTTCATTCCCACACCCGGTACCGCCACTCCGGGCTACGTCCGGATCGGCCAGCGGTTCGCGAGGAGGACCCGATGACAGACGAGCACGAACGGCACGTGGTCTTCGTGACATGGAAGGCCGGCAACGCCCAGGCGTTCGAGGCGGCCAAGCGGCTCGGCCACCATGTGACGCTCATCCGCTCCCTGCTCATGGAGCAGGCCCAGAACATCGACTTCGACACCTCCCCCTACGCCCGTTTCATCGACCGGGTCCACGTCCTCAAGGACGCCACCGACCCCGACGCCCTGCGCGCCCGCGTCCAGGCCGTCCACCGGGAACGGCCGGTCGACGGGTTCATCGCCAGCGTCGACGCCCTGGTCGTCCCCGTGGCACGGATCGCCGAGGAGCTAGGAGTGCCGTTCACCGACGCCGCCGCGGCTCAGGCCGCGAAGCAGAAGGACCGCTGCCGGGAGATCCTCGCGGCGGCCGGCGTCGACAGCACCCGGCACGCCGTCGTCGACGGCTTCGAGGAGGCCGCCGCCTTCGCGGCCGTCACCGGCTACCCGGTCGTCCTCAAGCCGGCCCGGGGCTCCGGCAGCGAGGGCGCACACGTCATCGCCGACCAGAACCAACTGGCCGACGTCCTCGGGCGGAGCGACAAGGGCGTCTACGCGGCGGGCATCCTCGTCGAGGAGTACCTGAGCGGACGCTTCCTCTCCGCCGAGATCGGCCTCGCCCAGGGCCGTTTCCTGCGGCTGGCCGTCAGCGAGCGCTCCACCTGGCACCGCCACGAGGCGCTGGAGACCGGCACGACGATCCCCGCGGGGATCACCGCCGACGAGCACGACCGCGTGATGGAGTTCGCCGAAGCCGTCGTCGGCGCGCTCGGTCTGCGGCTCGGCATCTTTCACATCGAGGTCATGCTCGGCGCGGACGGCATGCCCCGGCTCATCGAGGTCAACCCGCGCATCATGGGCTCCTGCCTGCCGAACCTCTTCCGGCTCGCCGGCGGCGGGGACATCTTCGAACTGCTGGTACGCATCCACCTGGGCGAGCGGATCGAGCGCGGCCCGAGCGCCTTCACCCGCTACGCGACCGTCCGTTGGTTCGGCGCCGCCGACACCGTGCCGAAGCCCGACCGCGTACCGGACCTCGACTGGGCCGCCGCCGAGTACGGCGACCGTCTGCACTCGCTCACCGTCCGCTTCCCCGACGGCGACACGCTCCTGCCCTGCCGGGGCAATCTCGGCAACTTCGGCGAGGTCCAGGTCGTGCACGCCGACCGCGCGGCGTCGATCCGCATCGCCGAGGACATCGTCGCCGGCATGGCCGACCGACTCGGTTTCGAGGTGACCAGGTGATGGCCCCGACCGCCTTCTACGAGCAGACCCGCAGGCAACTCGCCCGGCTGGGGCTGCCCCTGGGAGACCTGGAGCGCATTCCCCGCTCCGACGGAACCTTCCCCGACGGCGGGCACTTCCGCATCGAAGTGCCCACCGTGAACACCGTCCAGGCCGCCGAGACCCTGCTCGGCGAGAGCCGCCGCAGGGGCTTCACCATCAACCGGATCACCGAGACCCGCGGCATGTACCGGCACACGGCCCGCGAGATCGGCACCTACGTCGCGCTCGGCAAGGAGTACGGCACCGAGATCCTCATGTCGGTCGGCCCCCGCGCCACCTACGACATCGGCGGCGGCGTGCAGACCTCCGAGGGTTCACGCATCGGCTACCGGCTGCGCGGCCAGGACCAGGTCGTCCGGGCCGTCGAGGACGTCAAGCGCGGCATCGGCCTCGGCGTGCGTGGCTTCGTCGTCTACGACGAGGGCCTGCTGTGGGTACTCGGGCGGCTGCGCAGCGCCGGTGAACTGCCGACCGACATCCATCTGAAGGTCTCCGCGCACTGCGGACAGGGCAACCCGGCCTCGGCGCAGATGCTGGAGATGCTCGGCGCGAACAGCTTCAACCCGGTGCGCGATCTGACCCTGCCCATGATCGCGGCGCTCCGGCAGGCGGTCCGGATCCCGCTGGACTGCCATGTCGACAACCCCCGGATGTCCGGCGGGTTCATCCGCACCTACGAGGCCCCCGACATCGTCCGCGCAGCCGCACCCGTCCATCTCAAGACGGGCAACAGCGCCCTCGAAGGCCATGGCGTCAGCCCCACCCCGGCCCAGCTCGACGACATCCTGCGGCAGGTCGAGATCGTCACCGAGTTCCTCGCCCGGCACTTTCCGCAGGCCCGCCAGAGCGACACCCGGTCCACCGACCTCGCGGGTGCCGTCTCCGGGAAGGAGGCCTGACCCATGTGCCGCATCTACGGCTGCTTCGGCGGCGAACGCGCCGATCCCGACGCACTGCACCGGGTGGCCGCGGCGATGTACCCGGGTGGACCGGACGAACAGACCGTCCGACACGGCGATGGATGGGCGCTGGGCACCAACCGGCTGGCCATCCAGGGCATCGACTCCGGCCACCAGCCCTTCGTACGCGGCCCGTTGGCTTGCGTGTTCAACGGCGAGATCTACAACCACCGGCAGCTGCGCGCCGATCTCGCCGCCCGGGGGTACTCCTTCGACGGCGACTGCGACGGGGACGTCCTGCTGCCGCTGTACGAGCTGTACGGGGACGCGTTCACCTCCCGTCTGGAAGGCATGTTCGCCATCGCGCTCGTCGACGAGCGCGAGGAACCGGCTCTGAAGCTCTTCACCGACCACGCCGGCATGAAGTCGCTCTACTACTACCTGTCCGCCGACGGCCGCCGTCTGCGCTTCGCCTCCGAACTCCAGGCTCTCGGCCGGTTCCCTGACTTCCCCGACGAACTCGACCCGCTCGCCGTCGACCGCTACCTGGGCGGCAAGGCCGTCTGGGGGCCGGGCACCGTCTACACCCGGGTCCGCACGCTGGAGCCCGGCGCGACCCTGCGCTTCGCGAACGGGCGGACGACACTCACGCACACCCCGCCGGAGCCCGCCGAGCCGCACTGGCCCGACGGCGAGCCGACCGTTGCGGCCGCGGCGGAGCTGCTCGACGAGCTGCTGCGCACCGAGGTGGGCCGGATGGTCGACGCCGATGTCCCCGTCTGCGTGATCACCAGCGGAGGGCTCGACTCCAGCTACACCACGGCCCTCGCCGCCCATATGGTCCCCGACGTCGCCTCGTTCAACATCGCCTACCACGGCAACTGGCCCGCCGACGAACGCCACCACGCCGCCGAGGTGGCCCGCCACTGCGGTACCGCACACCACCAGGTGCTCCTCGACCCGGCCGGCTTCCCCGAGCTTGTCGAGCGGTTCGTCCGCCATCTCGACCAGCCGAACAACGCCCCGCACAGCCTCAGCACGTTCGCCCTCTTCGAGGCCGTCCGCCAGGCCGGTTTCAAGGTGGCCCTGACGGGCGACGGGGCCGACGAACTCTTCGCCGGATACGCGCGGTTCGTCAAGGCCGACCGGGACGGCGCCGCCACCTGGCACCGCACCTACCAGGGCACGATGGCCGCGGCCGACACGGCGTCCCTCGACCGGCTCTACACCCCGGACCACCTGGCGCACGTCAAGGCCGCGGGCGGGTACTTCGGCGACCGCAGCGGCGACGAGCTCGACCGCCGGGTGCGCTCGGGGCGGCACGGCAAGCTGGAGACGCTCTTGCGCTACGACCAGTTCGAGCGATTCCCGTACTACATCCTGCGCCGCGTCGACCACCTGAGCATGGCCCACTCGGTGGAGGCCCGCATTCCCTTCCTCCAGCCGTCCGTGATGCGCCTGGCCCACGCCCTGCCCGCCCACGTCAAGGTGGCCGGCGACACCGTGAAGGCACCGGTGGCCGAGGCCGCCCGGCGCTGGGTGCCGCGGAGCGTCGTCGAGCGCCCCAAGCAGCCGTTCACCCTGCCCATCACGGCGATGATCAAGCCGGGCGAGGCGCTGTACGACATGATCGGCGACCTTCTGCTCGGCCCCGGTGCCCGCTGCCGCGACTACATCCGGCGGGACACCGTCCACGACGTCTTCCGCACCCAGACCGAGAGCCCCGCGCCGCACGCCGCCGAGCTGCTCTGGTCCCTGCTGATGCTGGAGACCTGGCTCTCAGCACGCAGCCTCACACCCGCCCCTCTCCCGGAAAGAGCGAGCCGATGACTCCTGCCGTCACCTCCCTGCTGGCCCGCGTCACCAAGGACGACATACGCCGCGACCCCTTCCCCCACATCGTCATCCGCGACGCCCTGCCACAGGACCTCTACGACGCCCTGGCCAAGTCGATGCCGACCGCCGAGTACATCGGCGAACGGATCGGCAAGCCGATCACCTCGAACGAGCGCTACAACTACATGTCCGAGATGGTCCTGGGCGATCCGGCGATGGCACAGGTGTGGAAGGACTTCGTGACCTACCACGCCTCGCCCGCCTTCTACGAGGAGTTCCTCGACCTGTTCCAGGAGGACCTGCTCGCCAACCTCCCCGACGCCGAGGAGCAGACAGGGCCGCTGCGTGAACTGCGCGTGGGGCGCCGTAACCGGGACACCTTCGAGACTCACGACATCCTCATGGACTGCACGGCCGTCATCAACTCGGCCGTCACCGGCAAGCCGTCCGCCTACCGCGGGCCGCACGTCGACAAGCCGTACAAGCTCTTCGGCGGCCTCTTCTACATGCGCCTGCCCGAGGACGACGCCACCGGCGGTGACCTGGTCCTCTACAAGTACCGGCCCGGCGCGCACAAGTTCCGCACCAGCGCCTCCGAGTACGGCGACAACCGCTTCGACATCGACCCGGTCTACGTCGAGGAGGTCACCACCGTCCCCTACCGCAGCAACACGCTGGTGATGTACCCCATCAACCGCCTCGCCCTGCACGGGGTGTCGGTGCGCGCTCTCACCCAGCACCAGCGCCGCTTCGTCGCCCTCGTCGGCGACCTCCAGCACCCGCTCTTCGACCTCGCGCTCTGAGAGGCCCACCGTGCTCCCCTTCGACCAGCGCACCGGGAAGATCTGGTACGACGGCACCCTCGTGGACTGGGCCGAAGCCAGACTCCATGTGCTCAGCCACGGACTGCACTACGCGTCCAGCATCTTCGAGGGCATCCGCGTCTACGGCGGCACGCCGTTCCTGCTGAAGGAGCACATCGCCCGGCTGGGCTCCTCGGCACGCATCCTCGACTTCGACCTCGAATACGGCGCTGACGAACTGTACGAGGCGACCCGCGCGGTCGTCGCCGAGGCGGGCATCACCGAGGGCTATGTCCGGATGAACGCCTGGCGCGGCTCGGAGATCATCCAGACCGCGGCGCTCAAGACGTCCGTCCACACCTCGGTGGCCGCCTGGGAACTCCCCGAGGGCTACTACGCCGCCACGGACGCCCTGGAGAAGGGCATCTGTCTGGTGACCGGCCGCTACCGCAGGCCCTCGCCCGAGTACGCGCCGGTCAAGAGCAAGGCGGCCGGCAACTACATGATCGGCACGATCAGCAAGAACGAGGCGCTGCGCGCCGGCTTCGACGACGCCCTCCTCCTCGACGACCGCGGCAACTTCGTCGAGGCGACCGGAGCGCACCTGTTCTTCACCAGGGACGGCGCGCTGCACACCCCGACGACCCGCTGCACCATCGAGGGCATCACCCGGGCGTGCGTGCTGGCGATCGCCGAGCGCGAGGGCATCGCCTGCGTGGTCGACGATCTGCCGCCGGCGTTCGCGGGCTCGGCGGACGGCGCGTTCCTGTGCGGCACCGCCTGCGAGATCCTGCCCGTCAGCCGCATCGATGATCACTACTACGACCTCGGCGGCAACGACGTGCTGCGCGCGATCGTCACCGGATACCGGGAACTGATCGAAGGACGCGCCGAGGTGCGCATCCGGTAGCGAGAAGCAGGGGCACGTGCATGGGAGCGGTAGAGGCTCTGGAGAAGCTGGTACCGGTGGTGCTGGCCTTCGGATGCGGGGTCGTCCTCGCAAAGCGGAAGGTGGTGCCGGCCGAGAGCTCGAAGGCCTTCGCGGACTACGCCTTCCTCTTCGCCGTGCCCTGCTTTTTGTTCGGGAACATCTACCGCAGCGACCTGGGGGCGCTGTTCGACTGGCGGGCCATCACCGGCTACGCGACCGCGGCCGGCGCCGCTGCCCTGCTCACCGGGGTCGTGGCCAGGGCCACGGGCGTAAGCGATCCACGCGGTGTGGCGTTGCGCATCATGGCGGCCGTCCAGGTCAACACGGCCTACTTCGCCGTGCCGGTGTTCATCATGCTGTTCGGGAACGCGGCTCCGATCTTCCCGGTGCTGCTGTTCCAGGTCTGCGTCCTGTCCCTGGTCATCATCTCGATCATGGAGCTGGGGCGTCCGGACCTGGTCGGCAGCCCGGCACGTCGGCTCGGCTCGGCCGTCACCGCCTCGCTGATGACCCCGGTGGTCATCGCCTGCAACGCCGGCATCCTGCTCAACCTGATGCCCGTGACGGTGCCGGGGGTGGTGCTCGACAGCTTCGCGTTCGTCGGCGACAGCGCCTCGCCCGTGGCGCTGTTCGCCCTCGGACTGCACCTCGGCGGCAGCGGCCTGAAGGTGCGCGGCACCACCCCGGAGGAGATGTGGATCATCGCCTTCAAGTGCGTCGCCCTCCCCCTGATCACGTATCTGGTGTGTCACCACCTCTTCGGCGTCGAGGGTGAGTGGCTCGGCTACCTCGTGCTGATCGCGGCCATGCCCGCGCCGCAGAACCTGTTCATCTTCGCCCAGCGCTACGACGTCGGGGTCGACCTGTCCGCCGCCCTCGTCGTCAAGAGCTCGCTCGTCGCGCTGCTCCTGCTCCCGCTGTGGACGCAGTGGGCGGCGCAGGCGACCTGAGCGCCGTATCGCCATCAGCCGTATCGCCATCGATCGAGAGAGGCAGAAACGTGAACCGGACCGCGCAGCTCACCAGAATCACCGTCCAGCAGGTCGCCGGACGCATCGGCGCCGAGATCTCGGGCGTCGACCTCCGTGACGAGCTCGACGAGGCCACCGTGGCCGAGATCCGCCGGGCTGTACTGACCCACCGCGTCGTGTTCTTCCGCCGCCAGGACATCACCCACGCCCAGCACATCGCCTTCGGCCGCCGCTTCGGCGCGCTGACCCGGCGCCCCGGCAAGAAGCACGGCGTCCACCCCGAGGGCCACCCGGAGATCCTCACCGTCGACCCCAAGCGCGACACCGAGCGCTATGGCGCCGACTTCGAGGAGCACTACCGCCGCAAATGGCTCTCCCCGCTGGCCGGCTGGCACAGCGACCTGACGCAGGCCGTCAACCCGCCCAGCCTGTCCATCCTGCGCGCCGAGAAGACCCCGGCCTTCGGCGGCGACACGCAGTGGACCAACACCGTCGCCGCCTATGAGGGCCTGACGGCGCCGCTGCGTGAGTTCGTGGACGGGCTGACGGCGGAGCACGCCTTCTTCACCGCCGTCCATCTGCGCCACTCCGACGAACGGGACCGCGAGATCCTCAAGATCTACTGCGAGGACCCGCAGGCCGCCGTCCATCCGGTGGTGCGCGTCCACCCCGAGACCGGCGAGAAGGCGCTCTTCGTCAGCCCGGGCTCCACCACCCGCATCACCGGGTTCACCGAGCTGGAGAGCCGCCATCTGCTGGAACTGCTCTTCCAGCACCTGACCAGCGCCGAGTACACCGTCCGCTTCCGCTGGGAGCCCGGCTCCATCGCCTTCTGGGACAACCGCAGCACCTGCCACCTCGCCCCCACCGACTTCGCGCACCTCGACGTCGAGCGGGTCATGCACCGTGTCACCGTCCTCGGAGAGCCGGCGCAGGGGCCCAACGGGTTCGTCTCGCGGCTCGTGGCCGGGGAACCGATGCGCGCCTGGTAGGGGGCCCTGCGGCTGAGCGAGCCGGTCAGGCCGGGCCCGCCTACGCTGGAAGCGGACAATTCCCCCTTCCGGAAAGGGGGCGGCCATGGCTTCCCTCTCGAAGGCGGGCGCGGCCCTCGCCGCGCTGCGCGAGGATCTCAGCGGTGATGTCTTCGCCCCGGGGGACCTGGGCTACGACGAGGCCCGTGTCGTCTTCAACGCGATGATCGACCGTCGGCCCGCGGTGATCGCGCAGTGCGTGGACGAGGCCGACGTCGTACGCTCCGTGCGCTTCGCCCGGGATCTGGACCTGAACATCGCGGTGCGCGGCGGCGGCCACAGCGTGGCGGGCATGGCGGTCAACGACGGCGGGCTGGTCATCGATCTGCGCCATCTGCGCGCGGTCATCGTCGATCCCGCGGCCGAGGCGGTACGGGTCGCGGGCGGCTCCACGATGAGCGACCTGGACCACGCGACCCAGGTGTACGGTCTGGCCACGACCGGCGGCCGGGCCTCCACCACCGGCGTCGGCGGCTTCGTCCTCGGCGGCGGCACCGGCTGGCTGGACCGCTGCTTCGGACTCGCCGTCGACAATCTGCTCGCCGTCGAACTGGTCACCGCAGACGGCCGTCAGGTCCACGCGAGCGCCGACGAGAACCCCGAGCTGTTCTGGGCGCTGCACGGCGGCGGCGGCAACTTCGGCGTGGCGACCTCGCTCACCCTGAAGCTGTACGAGCTGCCCGAGTTCGCCATCGCGTTCCTGCTCTACCTCCCGGAGCACGGCCGCGAGGTCGTACGCACCTTCCGCGACCTGATCGCCGTAGCACCGAACGAGGCGAGCGGCGGCGTCCTGTATGTCACCGGCCCGCCCGAGGAGTTCTGCCCGCCGCACCTTCAGGGCACCCTGCTGTGCGGGGCGCTGCTGACCTACGCCGGGAGCGAGGCGGACATGCGCGAGGTGGCGGAGCCGCTGCTGGCGCTGCCGCACGAGGCGGCGACGGTCGGGGCGATGCCGTACGTCGATGTGCAGTGCATGCTCGACGATCCGCCGGGCTGCCGGAACTACTGGTCGGCGGAGTATCTGACGGGCCTGCCCGACGACTACGTCGAGGTGTTCTGCGCCGGCGCCGAGTCGATGCCCGTGCCGTCGGGGACCATGCATGTGCTGTTCCCGCAGGGCGGCGCCATCGCCGACGGTCCGCACGAGTTCCCGGTGCCCTACCGGGACGCGCCCTGGGTCACGCATCCCTTCGGCCTGTGGGAGGACCCGGCGGACGACGAGCACGGCATCCAGTGGGTCCGGGACGTGCGAGCGGGCGCGCGGCCCTGGAGCACGGGGGCGGTGTATCTCAACTTCATCGGAGCGGAGGGCCCGGAGCGGGTGATCGCGGGCGTCGGCGCGACGAACTACCGGCACATGGAGGAGATCAAGCGGAAGTGGGACCCGGACAACGTGTTCCGGTTCAACCACAACATCCGGCCTGAATGAGCGTCGCGAACGCCGTCAGCGTCCGCTCCCCTCCCGGATCCCCGGCCGTCGCCGGCACCAGCGCCAACTCGTCAAGACCCGCCTCCGCGTAGGCGGCCGCACGCGCGCGTACGGCTTCCAGGTCGCCGACCAGTCCCACGACGCCCGCCGCTTCCGGGGGCACCTCGGGGTCCGCTCCCGTCGCCGCGCGCCGCACCGCCTCGCCGAAGCCGGCCGCGGTGAACATGTCGCTGTAGCCCGGCACCGTCAGATATCCCGCGACGCTGCGCAGGATCTGGGCGAGGGACTCGGGGTCCGGGTCGACCGCCGCGGGGAGCCAGGCTGCGAGCGTCGGCGGGGTACGGCCCGCGCGGTCCGCCGCCGCGTGCAGCTTGGCCCGCAGTGCGCGGACCTGCTCCGGGGAGACGATGTCGAGGAGCATACGGTCGGCGTGGCGGGCCGCCGTGGCGATGGCCCGGTCGCCGAAGGCCGCCACGGTGAGCCGGCCGCCGGGCGGCAGGTGCCGGCGGCGGAAGGCGCTGCCCGGGACGACGGGTTCGCCGGGGGCGACGGGCAGCAGCGCGCGTACCGCCTCCGCCGACTCCTCCAGTACGGCCGCCGGACGCACCCGGGGCCGCCCGTGCACGCCCTCCACCACCCGCTTGCTGGACGTGCCCAGCGCGACCCCGACCGCGCGTCCCGTCACCGCCGCGCAGGAGGCCGCGCCCCGCACGATGGTGAGCGGATCGCGCACCGACACCGGGACCGGACCGGCCGTCAGGGCGACCCGCTCGGTGGACCGTCCGATCGCCGTGGCCAGGACGAAGGAGTCCCAGGTCGGCCCCTCCCCCACCCACACCTCCCGGTAGCCGAGCCGGTCGGCGACTCTCGCCACCCGCAACGGCTCGTCCACCGGACTGTCGTCCTCCCGTGCCACGGCGACCACGCTGAAGTCCATGCGGGCGCGGCTACCCCGCCGTCGGCGCCCCAACCGGGCTTTCCGTGCGCTCGGCCGCGTCCTCCAGCACGATCCGGCCGATGATCTCGTAGCGCTCCGGCCGCCTGGCCTTCAGATAGAAGCCGAGGCCCAGACCGCCGAAGAAGACCAGGCCGACGATCCACGGGATGGCCTTGAAGAAGAGCGAGTCGGCCGCCGTACCGGCCGCCGTGTCCAGGTTGGTCACCAGCAGGCCGACCACCGCGATCATGCCGAGGCCGCCGAGCAGGGGCGCGGTGAGGGTGCGGAACCAGTGGCGGTCCTCGGGGTGGTTCTTGCGGAAGTACCCGATCACGGCGAAGGAGCACAGGGTCTGCACGATGAGGATCGCCATCGTGCCGAGGATCGCCAGCAGCGTGTACAGGTGGATGTAGGGGTCCTGGTCGGTCAGCCAGAAGGCGCCGACCAGGCCGACGGCGATGACCGACTGCACGAAGGACGCGATGTACGGCGAGCCGTGCCGGGCGTGGGTGCGGCCGAGGGCGGGGTGCAGGAAGCCCTCGCGGCCGATGGCGTAGAGATAGCGGGCCGCGCACTGGTGGAAGGCCATGCCGCAGGCGAACGAGCCGGTGATCAGCAGCCACTGGAAGGTGTCCACGGCCCAGGCGCCGATGTAGGAGTGGGCCGGGTCGAAGAACAGGTCGAGCGGGCTGGTGCCGGAGGAGATCTCGACGGAGCCCTTCAGGCCGTTGCCGGCGATGGTCATCCAGGAGACGTAGATGTAGAAGATCCCGACGCCGATGACGGAGATGAGGGTCGCGCGCGGGATGACCCGCTTGGGGTCGCGGGACTCCTCGCCGTACATCGCCGTCGACTCGAAGCCGACCCACGACCAGAACGCGAAGAACAGGCCGAGCCCGGCGGAGGTGCCGGTGAAGGCGTTGGCCGGGTTGATCGGCTCGACCGGGATGCCGTCGGGGCCGCCGCCGTTGAGGAGTACGGCGGTGGCGACCGCGAAGAGCACGGCGATCTCCGCGATCAGCATCACGCCCAGCGCCTTGGCGGTGAGGTTGATGTCGAAGTAGGCCAGCACGGCCGTCACGGCGAGCATCGCTGCCGCGTACAGGATCCACGGCAGATCGACGCCGAGCTGGTCGTGGACGGTGGTCTTAGCGAAGTACGAGAAGACGCCGACGATGGAGGCCTCGAAGACAATGTAGGCCAATACGGCGAGCATCCCGGACGCCATGCCCGCGATCCGGCCCAGGCCGTGCGAGATGTAGCCGTAGAAGGCGCCGGCCGCGGTGATCCGGCGGGCCATGGCGACATAGCCGACGGAGAACACCGTCAGCACGAGCGTCGCGAAGAGATAGCCGGCGGGCGCGCCCGTGCCGTTGCCGAAGCCGACCGCGATGGGCAGGTTGCCGGTCATCGCGGTGATCGGCGCGGCGGTCGCCACCGCCATGAACACCACGCCCACCAGACCTACCGAATTCGCCTTGAGCCGATGGACCTCTCGCGTGGGTGTCTCTGCCATGCCCGCCCCTCTCGCCGTACTCTCGCAACGAAATCCGAAGGTCACGCGCGCCTTCTGCGCCGGATGCGCCAGTGTGGCGGCGCAGTGACACGCGCCACAACAGACACGCGGTCGGACAATTCCGGGTGGGGCGCGACGCATTGTCGCGCGCGGCGGCCGGATGATCGTCTCCGTAACCGCCCGGAGATGTCCCGGAAGCATGGGCGCGGGTAGCGTCCGGCCCATGGACAGCGGATACGACACTCAGGGCGCCGGTATCACCGTGCAGCGGGCGCTGGAGCTGCCCGGGCTGCGCGGCGGGCTCCCGGAGGTCCTGGCGGGCGCCGACCGGCTGGGGCGCACCGTGCGCTGGGTGCACGCGGGCGAGGTGCCCAACATCGCCTCGCTGCTGAAGGGCGGCGAGCTGCTGCTGACCACCGGCTACGGCCTCGGCACCCGTCCGGCCGAACAGCGCGCGTTCGTCCGCACGCTGGCCGAACGCGGGATCGCCGCCCTGGTGGTGGAGCTGGGCCCGCGCTTCACGCGGCTGCCCGCGGCCCTCGTCGACACGGCCCGGGCGGCCGGTCTTCCGCTGGTCCAACTGCACCGCGAGGTGCCGTTCGTGACGGTCACCGAGGAGATCCACACCGAGATCGTCAACGGCCACTACGCGCTCCTCCAGCGCGCCGAGGAGGTGCACCGCCGCTGCACGGAGGCCCTGCTGGGCGGTGGCGGCATCCCCCAGGTGCTGGGCATCCTCGCTGACTTCAGCGGCAACCCGGTGTTCCTGGAGACGACGGACGGCCAGCTCCTGTACGCCGCCGGCGCGGGCCCGGAGAACGCCGATCCGCTCCAGGTGTGGGAGGGCCTGCGCGGCGAGCACAAGGACGCGCCGCCGCCGGCGGGCTCGGTCCTGGTGGACGTGCCGGGCGGCGGCCCCGGCACGGGCTCGGTCCGCGCGCGTCTGGTCCTGCTCCCGGTGCGGGCTCCCCTCGCCCCCGTGCACCGGATCGCGGCGGAACGGGCGGCGGGCATCCTCGCCGTGGTGCTGATGCAGGCGCGGCAGGAGGAGGAACTGGCGGCCCGGGGCCGCGGCGACTTTCTGACCGACCTGGCCGAGGGCCGGATCGCCGCGGAGGACGCGCCCGCGCAGGCGCGCGTGCTGGGCTTCAAGCCGGGTGACGGCCCGCTGCTGCCGGTGGTGATGCGGCTCGGCGACGCGCTGTCCCCGGATGGGGGTACCGCCCGCTCGAGCGGAGCCGAGAGTGGGGGAGGCTGGGCGGTGCTGGCCCGCGCGGTCGCCGAGGAGCTGGCGTCGGTGGGGGTTCCGGTGCTGCTGGGTGTACGGCCGGTGGAGGGCCGGGTGCCGCTGCTGCTGGGCCTGCGTTCGGAGTCGGAGCGCTCTGCGGTCGCGGACCGGGTCGCGGCGGCGCTGCGGGCCGGGGTGGAGCGGGCCGGGATGCAGCGGCCCGGAGCGCTGCCGCCGGTCGTGGTGGTCGGGGTCGCGAGCGGCTGGGCGGCGGCCTCGGCGAGCCTTCGGCACGCGGCGGAGACGGCGACCGCGGCCCAGGGCCTGACCGACCGCCCCTGGTACGACGCCCGCCGCCTGGACATCGACCTGCTGCTGTGGCGGCTGCGCGAGCACCCCGACCTCGCGGCCTTCGTGGACCGCGCGATCGGCCCGCTGCGCGACCACGACGCCCGCTCCAAGCCACCGCTGCTGCCGACGCTCCAGACCTACCTGGCCCACGCGGGCCGCAAGGCGGAGACGGCCCGCGAACTGCACCTGAACCGGCAGACCCTGTACAACCGCCTGGCCCGCATCGGCGAGTTGCTGGGCACCGACCTCGACGACCCGCATTCGGTCCTGGCGTTGAGCCTGGCCCTGCGGGCCCGCCGGCACGTGCCCTAGATCAGCGGCCTGGCCTGGGTCAACTCATCGTAGACGCTCAGCACTTGAGCCACGGTCTCGTCCTCGGTCGGCCACGTCCCCGCCTGCCGTACCCCCCGCTCCCTGAGCAGTTCGCGTCGCTCGGGGTCGCCGAGCAGTCGTACGACGGCGGTGGCGAGCGCCTCCGGATCGCCGTACGGGACGAGTTCGGCCGCGTCGCCGACGAGTTCGGGCACTCCGCCGACCTGGGTCGCGACAAGCGGCACGCGTGCGTGCAGGGCTTCCTGGGCGAGCACGGACCGCGCCTCCCACCGGCTGGGCAGCAGCGCGAGGTCGGCGGCGGCGATCAGCTCGCGCGCATCGTCACGGCGCCCGATGAGCCGGACGGGCAGTCCTTCGGCCTCGATACGGCTCTGGAGTTCGCCCCGCAGTGGCCCTTCGCCCGCGATGACGACGAGCGGCAAGGGGTCCATCCGGCGCCACGCGCGCGAGGCGTCCAGCAGGACGTCGTACCCGCGATGCCGTTCGAGGGTGCCGACGGCGATCAGCAACGGGCGTCCAGTGGCGCCGAGTTCGGCCCGCACCTTGGGCCGCCGCCGCTCGGCGTCGTCCTGCTCGCTCTCGGGGGCGCTGTGCGCCGCGGGCAGCGACACGGCGGCGAGCCGCGCGTCCCGGGCACCGGTGCGGCGGGCGCGGTCCACGAGCGCCGAGGTGGTGCCGAGGACCACGGAGGCGGCCTTGACGACCCGCCGCTCCAGCAGACGCACGAGATGGGCGCGGGCGCCCTCGGCGTACGCCCGGTCGTGCCAGGTGACCACGAGGGGCATGCGCCGCCCGCTCAGCGCGAGCACGGCGCGGAAGGAGGCATGCAGCCCGTGCGCGTGCACCAGGTCGGCGTCCATGCAGGCCGCCCGGAGCGCGGCCACGGAACCGGGGTCGCTGCTGCGCGGCACGTGCACATGTTCGGCGCCGACCCCGCTGAAGTCGTAGAGGTGATCGGCCTCGACGGGGGCGCACACGGTGACCCGCACGCCCCTCGCGACGAGCCCCGAGGCCAGCGATCGCACATGCACGCTGCTGCCAGCGTTGCCTCCGCCCAGCACCTGCACGGTGCGCAGCGGCGACTGGCCGTGCGGTGAGTGGCTGCTCACGGGGGTCACGTGGCCGGGCTCCTGGTTCGGGGTCGGGCGGTCACGAAGAAAGTACAGAAGGATCGAGCGGAGGGGGTGAACCGCGAGGATCCCTGCGCGTACGACATGCACCGCCAAGGATGCCAGGACGTACGGGTGTTCCGGGAACTCCGAGGTCGCCGACGTCCGCGCGCGACACGGGCGGCCATGGGGCGCGGGTCACCCACATGGGTGAGCGACGGCACGGATGTGCGCGAGGTTCAGACTGCGGGCCGCCTCGCTCACCCTGTCCCCGTACACCGTCGCGGCGACGACCGCGGCGGCGTGGGCGACGAGTCCGGCCCGTCCGTTGCCGGCGACGACGGCGGCGCCCAGGGCCGCGCCGAGCGCGTGCGCGCCCGTGTCGCCGAGCATGGACCGCTCACCGAGGTCGTCCGGCAGTACGGCCGCGGCGGCCCCCATCGCGGCGCCGGACAACTCCCCCGCGACACCACCGCGCAGCAGCCCGGGCGCCCCGAGCGCGAGCACGGCGCCCGCGGCCCGGCCCGGCCGTACGTCCACGAGGTTGACGAAGTGTGCCGTACCGGCGATCACCACCCCGGCGAGCACCTTGTCCAGAGCCCGCTCCTTGAGCAGGGCCCCCGCGAGCAGCCCGGCGGCCCCGACCCCGAACAACTTGACCACGCCACTGGTGACTTCACCATCCCGCAGGGCCGACATATGTGCCCGGAACCCACGTCGTGGATCACCGGCGCCGACGACATCGTCGTACGCCCCGCACGCCCCGGCGGCGAGCACGGCAGCCCCGACGCCGGGCCGGGCCAAGCCGGTCCCCACGGCGACGGCCACAGCGCTCGCGGGCCCGGCACAGAGATCCACGGTCCGCCCGGCGTGGTTCTCGCGCCGCCAACGGTCGGGCGCCTTGGCGCGGAGGCCGGTTATGGCGGCGCGGGTGAGCAGGGCGGTGAGGGAGGCGCGGACGATCATCGGGCCACCCTATGCGGAGCTACGCGTCCGCCCGGGCCGTCGCCAGCAACTCCTCCGCGTGCGCCCGTGCCGTCTCCGAGTCCTCCTGGCCCGCCAGCATCCGCGACAGCTCCCGGATCCGGTCCTCGCCCTCCAGCACCTTCACACCGGACCGGGTCACCGAGCCGTCGTTGGTCTTCTCGACCAGCAACTGCCGGTCGGCGAAGGCCGCGACCTGAGGAAGATGCGTCACCACTACCACCTGCGCGGTCTTCGCGAGCCGGGCGAGCCGCCGTCCGATCTCGACGGCCGCCTTGCCGCCGACGCCCGCGTCGACCTCGTCGAAGAGATACGTCGGCACCGGGTCCGTCCCCGCGAACACGACCTCCACGGCCAGCATCACGCGGGACAGCTCACCGCCGGACGCCCCCTTGGCGATGGGTCGCGGCGGAGCCCCGGGGTGCGGGGCCAGCAGCAGCTCGACCTCGTCGGCGCCGGAGGGCCCGTACGCGACCGTACGGCCGCCGACCTCCACGCCCTCCGGGTCCTCGCTCTGCCGGATGTCGAAGGACACGCGCGCGTGCGGCATGGCCAGCGAGGCCAGCTCGGCGGTCACGGCGGCCGCGAACCTTTCGGCGGCCTCCGTCCGCGCATCGGTCAACGCCTGTGCGAGCCCGCCCAGTTCGGTCCGCAGCGCGTCCCGTTCCGCGGTCAGCTCGTCGATCCGCTCGTCGTCGCCGTCCAGTTCGGTGAGCCGCGCGGCGCTCTCCTCGGCCCAGGCGAGGACGGCGGCGACATTCTCGCCGTACTTCCGCGTCAGTGCCGTGAGCGCCGCCCGCCGCTCCTCGACGGCCGCAAGCCGCAGCGGATCCGCGTCCAGGTCATCGGCGTACCCGGCCAACTCCCCCGCCACATCGCCCAGCAGGATCCCGATCTCACCGATCCGGTCGGCGAGCGCCGCCAGCGCCGGGTCGTGCGACCGTACGGCGTCCAACGCCCGCTGCGCACCCGCGACGAGCGTCGCGGCGTCGATACCCTCGGGGTCCTCGGGGTTGCCCGCGAGCGCGGCGTGTGCGGCCGTGGCGGCCGAGGACAGCGCCTCGGCGTGCCCGAGCCGCTCCGCCTCCTCGGCGAGCTCCACGTCCTCTCCGGCGCGCGGTTCGACGCCGGCGATCTCGTCAAGACCGAAGCGCAGCATGTCGGCTTCCTGGGCCCGCTCACGTGCGCGCGTGACGATCTCGTCGAGCTCGACGGCGACCGCGCGCAGCCGCCGGTAGGCCTCGCCGTACTTGGCGAGCGGCACCGCGACGGCGTCCCCCGCGTACCGGTCGAGCGCCTGCCGCTGCCGGGTCAGCTTCAGCAGCCCCTGCTGGTCGGTCTGCCCATGTACGGCCACCAGCTCGTCGGCGAGCTCGGCGAGCAGCCCGACCGGCACACTGCGCCCACCGAGATGGGCCCGCGAGCGTCCCTCGGCGGAAACGGTACGGCTGATCAGCAGCGCCCCGTCGTCGAGCTCGGCCCCGGCCTCCTCGGCCCGTACGACCGCCGAGGCGCCCGCGGGCACGGTGACCCGCCCCTCGACGACCGCCTTCTCGGCCCCGATCCGCACGAGCGCCGGATCAGCACGCCCACCGAGCAACAGCCCGAGGCTGGTGACCACCATGGTCTTGCCCGCACCCGTCTCACCCGTGACCGCGGTGAACCCGGGCGACAGCTCGACGACCGCGTCGTCGATGACTCCGAGCGACCGTATCCGCATCTCCTCCAACACGGACACGACCATACGAGGTAGGGCCGCCGCAGCGCGAGGCACCCTGTCACCCAGGGGAGTGGAGAACTAGTGAGGCGCCCCCCGCCACCCGGAAACAGGCAACGCGAACTTCGCAACGAGCCGATCCGTGAACGAAGCGTGATGCAGCCGAGCGAGCCGCACCGGCACGGCCCCCCGCCGTACCTCCACCCGCGCCCCCGGCGGCAGCTCCACGGTCCGCCGCCCGTCACACCACAAAACCCCCGGCGGAATATGAGGCAGCACCTCAACAGCAAGCACCGAGTCCGGCGACGTCACCAACGGCTTCGCGAACAGCGCATGCGCGGAGATCGGCACCATCAGCAGCGCCTCGACCTCGGGCCACACCACAGGCCCACCCGCCGAGAAGGCGTACGCCGTGGACCCGGTCGGAGTGGACAGCACGATCCCGTCACACCCGAACCCCGTAACCGGCCGACCGTCGATCTCCAGCACCACTTCCAACAGCTTCTCGGCGCCGGCCTTCTGCACCGCCGCCTCGTTCAGCGCCCAGTCCGTGTGCACGATGTCGCCGTTCTGGTGGACGACGACATCGACCGTCATCCGCTCCTCGACCTCGTACGCCTTGGTGACCACCCGGTCGACCACCTTGTCGAGATCGTCCCGCTCGGCCTCCGCGAGAAACCCGACCCGCCCCAGGTTCACGCCCAGCATCGGCACCCCGGACGCCCGAGCGAACTCCGCGCCGCGCAGCAGCGTCCCGTCCCCGCCCAGCACGATCAGCAGCTCGCACCCGTCGAGGCACTGCGGGGTCGCCTCCTTGACCAGCTCCACACTCTCCGGCAGCGGCAGATCGGCGGCCTCCGCCTCCAGCACCCGTACCCCGATGCCGGACCGCAGCAGCCCCTTCACCACCAGCTCGGCGCTGCGGATCGCCGCAGGCCGTCCGGTGTGGGCCAGCAGGAAAACAGTACGAGCTCGGTTCTGTGTCAACGCGGCCCCTCCGCCACTGCACGGTCAACGTCGGCCGGGTCCAGTGCCGGTGCCCCGGACCGCAGCCACAGAAAGTACTCAACATTCCCGGACGGCCCCGGCAGCGGACTGGCGGTGACCCCCATCACCCCGAGCCCCAGCTCCCAGGCCCGCTGCGCCACACCCCGTACCGCCTCGGCCCGCAGTTCCGGACTGCGCACCACACCCCCGCTGCCGAGCCGCTCCTTGCCCACCTCGAACTGCGGCTTGACCATCATCACCAGGTCGGCGTCCGGCTTCACACACCGCACGAGGGCGGGCAGCACCAGTCCGAGCGGGATGAAGGACAGATCCCCCACGACAAGATCCACTGGCTCCCCATCAATCGCTTCGAGCGTCAGCTCGCGTACGTTCGTACGGTCCTTGACGGTGACGCGTTCATCACTCTGAAGAGTCCAGGCGAGTTGCCCGTATCCGACGTCCACGGCGACGACATGCGCGGCCCCCGCCCGCAGCAGTACGTCCGTGAAGCCGCCGGTGGAAGCCCCCGCGTCCAGCGCCCGCCGTCCCTTGACGAGGAGCCCCTGCGGTACGAAGACCTCCAGCGCGCCGGCCAGCTTGTGGCCGCCCCGTGACACGTACTCGGGATCGCTGTCGTCGGCGGAGACGACGATCGCGGCCGCGGTCTCCACCTGCGTGGCCGGCTTGGTCGCGACGGTCTTGCCGACGGTGACCCGTCCGGCGGCGATCAGCTGGCTGGCGTGCTCGCGCGAGCGCGCGAGCTTCCGCCGGACCAGCTCGGCGTCGAGACGGCGACGTGCGACTCCTGCCACGTTCGGTTCAGCTCCTACTGCCATACGACGGAGAAGGGGGCACCGGAGGTCCCGGGCGGGCGTCGAGCGCGGTCAGCGCGTCGCGCAGCCCCCTGTGTACATCCTCGTACACCTCGACGTGTCCGTCCGTGGCGAGGTGGTCGGCGTCGGCCAGCCGCTCCAGCTGGGCGTCCACCTCGGCGTCGCCGGTGGGTGTGCGGGGCACGTTCAAAGGGGCGGGGGCAGCGGGGTCGTACTCCGGCTCCACCGCCTCCTGGAGAGTCTCCGTCTCCGGAACTGCGTCGCTCATGCCCAGACGCTACCCCGAAGCGCTGGGGTACCGTCGATCGCGATGGCCACGATCGAAGAGTGCCGCGCCGCACTCGAAAAGCTCTCGGACAACATGCAGCACGCCGAGGGGGACGCCCGCACGGCGGCCGCCCTGGACCGCTCGGTCAGCTGCCACATCACCGACCTGGACGTCACCTTCGCGGGCCGCCTCCAGGGCGGCCGGATCCATGTGCACGAAACCCTTCAGGGCCCGCCGCGGGAGAAGGCGCAGATCAGACTGGCCATGACCGGCGACGACCTGGTCGCGCTGGTCGGTGGCGAGCTGCACTTCGCCAAGGCCTGGGGCTCGGGCCGGGTGAAGCTGCACGCGGGCGTGCGCGACCTGCTCGTCCTCAGAAAGCTTCTCTAGCCTGCAAGCTTCTCCAGCCCGCTCAGGCAGAGGTCTTCACCGCGCGCGCCTTGCGCGCGGCCGGCACCACCAGCGGCGTGCCCGTCTCGGGGTCGTCGATGATCTGGCAGCGCAGCCCGAAGACCTCCTCGACCAGCTCGGCCGTGACGATGTCGTTCGGCGCGCCCTCGGCGATGACCTCTCCGCCCTTCAGGGCGATGAGGTGGGTGGCGTAGCGGGCGGCGTGGTTGAGGTCGTGGAGCACGGCGACGAGCGTGCGGCCCTGTTCCTCGTGCAGTTCCGCGCACAGGTCGAGGACGTCGATCTGGTGCTGGATGTCGAGGTAGGTGGTCGGTTCGTCGAGCAGCAGCAGCGGCGTCTGCTGGGCGAGCGCCATCGCGATCCACACGCGCTGGCGCTGGCCGCCGGAGAGTTCGTCGACATAGCGTTCGGCGAGCTCGGCGACCCCGGTCTGCCGCATAGACTCCTGGACGACCCGCTCGTCCTCGGTCGACCACTGGCGCAGGATGCCCTGGTGCGGATAGCGGCCACGGCCCACCAGGTCGGCGACGGTGATGCCGTCGGGCGCGATGGAGGACTGCGGCAGCAGGCCGAGGGTCCGCGCGACCTTCTTCGCCGGCATCGACTGGATGACCTGCCCGTCCAGCAGCACCCGGCCCTGGCTCGGCTTGAGCATCCGCGACAGCGCGCGCAGGAGCGTGGACTTGCCGCAGGCGTTCGGGCCGACGATCACGGTGAAGGAGTTGTCGGGGATCTCCACCGACAACTCCTCGGCGATGACCCGCTGGTCGTAGGCCAGGGTGACGTTCTCGGCGGACAGGCGGTTCACAGTGCTCCTTCGGGTGTTCTTGTTCGCAGTGCCGCTCATATCCGGCCCGCCCTGCGCTCGGTGACCAGCAGCCACAGCAGATAGGCGCCGCCGACCACGCCGGTCACCACGCCCACGGGCATCTGGTCGGCGCCGAACAGCCGCTGCGAGGCCCAGTCGGCGACGACGAGCAGGGCCGCGCCCATGCACAGGGACGGCAGCAGGTTCGGTCCTGGCGAGCGGGTCAGCCGCCGGGCCAGCTGCGGGGCGGTGAGCGCGACGAAGCTGACGGGGCCCGCGGCGGCCGTGGCGGCCGCGGTGAGCAGGACGGCGGAGATCATCAGCAGCGCCCGTACGCGCTCGACGCGCACCCCGAGCGCGTTGGAGACGTCGTCGCCCATCTCCATCATCCGCAGCCCCCGCGCATTGGCGAGCACCAGCGGCACCAGTACGGTGCACAGCGCCAGCAGCGGCCAGACCTGCGCCCAGTCCCGGCCGCTGAGGGAGCCGGTCATCCAGACGACCGAGCGGGCCGCGTCGACGATGTCGGAGACGGTGAGCAGATAGCCGTTGACGGCGGTGAGGATCGCTGACATACCGATACCGACCAGGACCAGTCGATATCCGTGCACGCCCTGCTTCCAGGCGAGCAGATAGATGGCAAGACCGGTCACCAGGCCGCCCACGAGCGCGCCGATCGTGACCTGGTTCGCGCTCCCCGAGAACAGCACGATCATCGTGAGCGCACCGGCCGTCGCACCCTGGCCGAGGCCGAGGATGTCCGGGCTGCCCAGCGGATTGCCGGAGACGGCCTGGAACAGCGCGCCGCCGAGCCCGAGCGAGGCCCCGACCAGCAGGGCGACCAGGACCCGCGGCAGCCGCAGCTCATTGACGATGAACTCCTGCCCCGGATCGCCGTTTCCGAGCAGGGTCTTGACCACATCGCCCGCCGAGATGGGGAAGTCCCCGGTCCCGATCAGCAGGACGCTCGCGGCGAACGCGGCGAGCAGCAGCAGGAGTACGACGGTCAGGGCACGGACGTCCAGCCGGACGGAGAGGCCGCCCGGGGTCCGCACAGCACGGTTGGTCTTCACAGCTGCGCCGTCCTCCGCCGTCGTACGAGCAGGATGAACACCGGACCGCCGATGATCGCGGTGATGATGCCGACCTGGACCTCCGAGGGCCGGGCGATGACCCGGCCGATGACATCGGCGCCGAGCAGCAGCACGGGCGACAGAACGCCCGCGTACGGCAGGATCCAGCGCAGGTCGGGTCCGGTGAAGGAGCGCACGACGTGCGGCACCATCAGGCCGACGAACACGATCGGCCCGCAGGCGGCGGTCGCGGCCCCGCACAGCACGGTGGCGGCGAGCATGGACAGCGCCCGGGTGCGGCTGAGATGGGCGCCGAGCGCCTTGGCGGTGTCGTCGCCCATGGACATGGCGTTCAGCGGCCGGGCCAGCGCGAGGGCGAGGATCATGCCGATCACCAGGAACGGCAGGACCTGCTTGATGGTCGAGTCGGTCGCGGACGACAGCGAGCCCACCGTCCAGAAACGCATCCGGCCGAGCGCCGCGTTGTCCGAGATCATGACGGCCTGGAGATAGCCGTAGAGCGCGGCGCTGATCGCGGTGCCCGCCAGCGCGAGCCGCACCGGCGTGGCTCCCCGGCTGCCGCCGAGGAACCAGACCAGCGCCCCGACGGCGGCCGCGCCGAAGAAGGCGAACCAGATGTAGCCGCTCATCGAGGTGACGCCGAAGAACGTGATGGCGGTGACGACCGCGGCGGAGGCGCCGGCGTTGATTCCGAGCAGTCCGGGATCGGCCAGCGGATTGCGGGTGAGCGCCTGCAGGACGGCCCCCGCGAGGCCGAGCGCGGCACCGGCCAGCAGCCCCAGCACGGTGCGCGAGACCCGCTCGTCGACGACGATGTCGCCGTACGTCCCCGTGTCCTGGAACAGGCCGTGCCAGACCTGGGCCAGGGAGAGGTCCTTCGCTCCGATCGCGATGCTCGCCAGCGCGACGAGCACCAGGATCATGGCGGAGACGAGAAGCCCAAGGGAACGTATCGCCCGGCGGGTTGGGGGCGCGGGGGCGGTTTCCGCGCGCTGTTCTGGGGGACTGTCGACCAACACGCAGTTAGGTTAGCCTACCCTCGCATTCCCTCTGGATGCCTGGTCGGCATCGAACGGAGGCTCACAAACCCAGCCGGGCCAGCGCCTTCCCCGCGTCCAGCGCGCACGAACCCTCGCCCGCCGCCGTCCAGGCCGCCGCACACAGCGCGCGCAGCCCGTCCAGCGCCTCGCCGTCCCCGTCCAGCTCCAACCGCTCGGCACCGGCCGTCGCGATCCAGCCACCGCACCGGAAGCCGTCACCCTCCTCGGCGACCTCCGGCTGCCCGGTGAGCAACCCCCGCAGATCCGCGTCCACATACGTCGGCCGGTGCTGCGGCGGCGCCGCGAGCAACTGGGCGCCGTCAGTGACGCCGGTGAGCACCAGCAGCGAGTCGACCTCGCCGTTGAACGCCCCCTCGATGTCCGTGTCCAGCCGGTCCCCGACCACCAACGGCCGCTCGGCGCCGGTCCGCAGAATCGTCTCCCGGTGCATCGGAGGCAGCGGCTTGCCGGCCACTTGTGGCTCGGCACCGGTCGCGATCCGTACGACCTCCACCGCCGCGCCGTTGCCCGGCGCGATCCCCCGCGCACTCGGGATCGTCAGGTCCGTGTTGGACGCGAACCACGGCACCCCGCGCGCGATGGCGTACGACGCCTCGGCGAACCGCCCCCACGCCAAGTCCGGCCCGCCGTACCCCTGCACGACCGCCGCCGGATCGTCCTCCGCCGACTCCACGGGTACGAGCCCCCGCTCCCGCAGCGCCACCCGCAGCCCCTCGCCACCGATGACGAGCACCCGGGAACCGGCCGGCACCTGCTCACTGATGAGCCGCGCGACCGCCTGCGCCGAGGTGATGACATCGTCCGCGCCTGTCGGTATGCCCAGTTCGGTCAGGTGCTCGGCGACGGTGTCCGGGGTCCGCAGGGCGTTGTTGGTGACGTACGCCAGATGCATCCCGCCCGCACGGGCCGTGGCCAGCGACTCGACCGCGTGCACGATCGCGTTCCCTCCCGCGTACACCACGCCGTCCAGATCGAGCAGCGCCGTGTCGTACGCCTCGCTCAGGGCCCGGCCACTGCCCTCCGGCCTCGTCCTGACGCTCTGGCTCATTCCGCATCGCTCCTCGTTCGACGGCTTTCCCCCGATCATCCCGCATGCCACTGACACACGTACGATGCCGGGATGAACACAGCAGGTCACTCGGAAGCAGAGGCGCGCCGAGGCCTCGAACTCACCCCGTTCCGAGGCCTTCGATACGACCCCGACCGGGTCGGCAGTCTCGCCGCCGTGACGTCCCCGCCGTACGACGTCGTCGTCCGCCCCGACGGCCTGCACCACCTTCAGTCCGCCGACCCGCACAACATCGTCCGCCTGATCCTCCCCCAGGACGGCACCCCCAGCGCCCGCAGCGAACAGGCGGCCCAGACCCTGCGCCGCTGGCTCTCCGAGGGCGTCCTGACGGCCGACGACGAACCCGGCCTGTACGTCTACGAACAGAGCGACGGAAGCGGCCTGCTCCAGCGCGGCGTCATCGGCGCCCTGCGCCTGTCGGACCCCTCGGAACATGTGGTCCTGCCCCATGAGGACGTCATGCCGCATGTGGTCGCCGACCGCGCGGCCTTGATGCGCGCCACCTCGGCGAACCTGGAACCCCTGCTGCTCACCTACCGGGGCAACGGCTCGGCCGCCGACACCTCCGCCGTACTGGAACGCGTCATCGAGCAGCCCCCGCTGCTCGCCACCACCACCGAGGACGGCTTCCACCACCGTCTGTGGGCCATCACCGCCCCCGAGGACGTGTCCCGCATCCAGTCCGACCTGGCCCGCCACCAGGCCCTTATCGCCGACGGCCACCACCGCTGGGCGACCTACCGCCGTCTGCGCGCCGAGCACCCCTCCCCCAGCCCCTGGGACTACGGCCTGGTCCTCCTGGTCGACACGGCCCGCTACCCCCTGCGCGTCCGTGCCATCCACCGCCTCCTGCACGGCCTGCCCGTGGCGAACGCCGTGGCATCCCTGGAGGGCCTGTTCCGTGTCCGGCGCCTGGAGGCCACCCTCGCCGAGGCCCTGGAGGCCCTCGCCGAAGCGGCCCGCGAAGGCAACGCCTTCCTGCTCGCAGGCGACGGCGCCTTCCACCTCGTCGACCGCCCGGACGCCGCCCTCCTGGCCCGCACGATCCCCGCCGACCGCCCCGCGGCCTGGCGCACCCTGGACGCGACGGTCCTGCACGCCACACTCCTCGACCATGTCTGGCACATCCCCGAGGACGATCCCACCCGCATCGCCTACATCCACGACACGGCGGCCACCGTCCGCAAGGCGGAACGCGACGGCGGTACGGCCGTACTGATGCACCCGGTCCGCGAGGAGGTCGTCCGCGACCTGGCCCGCCAGGGCGTCACGATGCCCCGCAAGTCGACATCCTTCGGCCCGAAGCCGGCCTCGGGCCTGGTCCTGCGAGCACTGGACCTGTGAACAGGAAAAGGGGCGGACCCCGAACTGGGATCCGCCCCTTTTCCTTTGCCTGCTACTCCGGCCTACTCCTTCTCGGAGGCGTCCGGAGTCTCGTCCTCATCGCCGAGGACGTCGACGAACTCCACACCGTCCAGCTCCGCGAGCCGGTCCGAGGCGTCCGTGCTGCCGTCCTTGTCGGACTCCACGGCCTTCGCGAACCACTCCCGCGCCTCGCTCTCCCGCCCGGCCGCCAGCAGCGCGTCGGCATAGGCGTACCGCAGCCGCGCGGTCCACGGCTGTATGGCGTTGGAGGCCAGCTCGGGGCTCTGCAGCGTCACGATGGCCGCGTCCAGCTGCCCCATGTCACGCCGGGCGCCGGCCGCGACGAGCCGCATCTCCACCTGCCCGGCCTTGTCCAGCTTGTGCACCTCGGGCGCCCCGGCCATGTCCAGCGCCTTCTCCGGCCGCCCGAGCCCACGCTCACAGTCGGCCATCAGCGGCCACAGGTCCACGGTCCCGGTCATCCGCCGCGCGGCCCGGAACTCGGCGAGCGCCTCGGAGTACTTCTGGTTCGCGTACGCCGCGAACCCGGCAGCCTCCCGTACGGCGGCGACACGCGACGCGAGACGCAGGGCCACCTTGGCGTAGCCGTACGCGCCCTCGGGGTCCTCGTCGATGAGCCGCGCGACCATCACCAGGTTCTTGGCGACATCCTCCGCGAGCGTCTTCGGCAGACTCTGCAGCTCCTGCCGTACGTCCTTGTCGATCTCGTCGCCGGTGACGTCCTCGGGGATCGGCAGCCGCTTGATCGGCTCGCGGTCCCGGTCACGGTCGTCGCGGCCGCGGTGGCCGCCGCGGTCGCTGTCACGGCGGTCGTACCCGCCACCACGCCGGTCGTCACGGCCGCCGCGGTCATCACGCCCACGGAACCCGCCCGGCCGACCACCACGGTCGTCGCGGCGGGGGCCACGGTCGTCGCGGCGGGGGCCACGGCTGTCACGGTCGTCACGACCACCACGGTCATCGCGGCCGCGGAAGCCGCCGCGGTCATCACGACGATCGTCACTGCGGCGGTCGTCGCGGCGGTCATCCCGGCGGAAGCCACCGCGGTCGCCGCGGTCATCCCGGCGGAAGCCACGGTCCCGGTCGCCGCCACGGAAGCCGCCACGGTCGTCGCGTCCGCGGTCGTCGCGGCGGAAGCCGCCACGGTCGTCGTCACGACGGACGGCGGGGCGGTCGTCACGGCGGTCATCGCGACGGTCGTCACGACGGCCATAACCGCCGCGGTCGCGGTCATCGCCACGGCGGTCGTCGCGCCGGCCGTAACCGCCACTGCGGTTGTCGTCGCGGCGGAAGCCGGGGCGGTCGCCCCGGTCGTCACGGCGGGGGGCGGGGCGGTCACCACGGTCGTCACGGCGGGGGGCGGGGCGGTCACCACGGTCGTCACGGCGGAAACCGCCACGGTCTTCGCGCCCGCGGTCGTCACGGCGCGGCGCGCCCTGGCGGTCGTCCCGTCGGAACGGCGGACGGGGGCCGCGGTCGCCCTCGCGACGGTCGTCACGGCGGCCGTAGCCAGCGCCACGGTTGTCATCCCGACGGAAGCCACCGCGGTCGCCGCGGTCATCGCCTCGGCGGTCATCACGCCTGTCGTCGCGACGGTCGTCCCGCCTGTCGTCACGGCGGACGTAACCACCACGGTCACCGCCCCGACCACTGTCGCGGCGGTCATCACGGCGGAAGCCGCCACGGTCGTCGCGGCCGCGGTAGCCGCCGCGGTCTCCGCGGTCCCCACTGTCCCGTCGCCGCTGGTCGCGCTCCGGTCGGTCGTCGGGAGAGTTGGTGGACATCGGTGACTCCTGTCTTCGGTACCACAAGCATTGTAAAAACAAAAGGACCCCTGGTCCCAGCTGAACGCTGGTGACCAGGGGTCCTT
>NZ_JACMSF010000159.1 GCF_014257025.1 Streptomyces cupreus | reverse complement strand
CGGAGGAGTTCGAACGAGGCTCGGCCGTACATAGCCCGCTTGAGTGTCTTCACCCGGTTCACGTTTCCTTCGACGACTCCAGAGCTCCAGGGCAGGGTCAGGCCGGCGGTCACTGCGTCGAGGTCCTGGCGGAGGAAGCCGGCGAAGCCCTTCATGGGCTTCGGTGCGTCCTGCTCGGCCTGCTGGATCCACTCCAGCAGCAGGTATCCGCGCTGGTGACGGAGCATGTCGGCGAACGCCCGAGCGAGGTCGCAGGCCCGGGTGATGTCCGGGCAGGCGAGCCGGACTTGAAGGAGTCGCTCCTCCTGGCTCTCGGTGAGCGTCTCCCGGGGCCGCATGATCCACGAGGTGATCTTGCGGGCGCTCGGGATGTCGGCCCGGACCGGTTCGGCGGTGCCCGCGCGGAGGGCGGCGAGGTGTTTGCGGACGACCTGGCGGCTGCCGCGGTAGCCGCGGCCCTGGATCTCCAGGAAGAGCTGGGTGCCGCTGGCCTGGCCTTGGGTTTCGGTGAAGCGGGCGTTGAGGTATGCCTTGAACGGCTCCAGGACGCCGTTGGGGCGTCGCTCGCGGGCGGAGGCCAGCAGCTCGTCGAGAGCGGTGTCGCGGAAGCGGCGAACGGTCTTGCGGTCGAGGTTGAGACGGCGGGCGATGGCGCTGATCGTCCAGCGTTTCTCCAGCAGGCGGTGGATGTCCTCGTAGCGGTGGCGGGTGCGTTCGATGATCTGGGTGCGGGGCAGTTCCGCGGGCGGTGACAGCATCGGGGGCGGCTCTGGCGCCTCGGTCACCGTCTCCTCCTCGGCACGTTTGCGCAGGAAGTCGCGGTGCTGGTGGCAGGTCTTCTCCACCGCAGCGGACAGGTTCTGCAGCAAATGCCAGCGATCAGCGACTTCCAGGGCATGAGGGGCGGCTTCCCTGACCGCCTTGGTGTAGGCGGTGGCCCGGTCCCGGGCAGATGATCTCGGCTCCGGGATGCTCGGTGAGCCAGGCCGCGAACGTCTCCGAGGTGCGGTCGGGCAGTACGTCCACGACCCGGTCGGCCTCGACGTCGACCAGCACGGTGCCGTAGGTGCAGCCCTTGCGGAAGGCGAACTCGTCCACCCCCAGCACCCGCGGCGCGCGGTTCGGCACCGTCGGCGCTGTCAGCAGCCTGAGCAGCCGGGTCCGGCCCGCGGCCAGCCGCAGGCGGCGGCACAACCGCGCGGCCGGACGTCCGCCGAGCTCGATCGCGATCGTCCGCAGCCAGCCTGTCAGCCCGGTGCTGGAGCGACGGTGCCGCTCGGACAGGCCCGGCACCTGCTCGACGAACGTCTTGCGGGAACAGCTCTTCCGGTCACAGAAGTATCGGCGGACCCGCAGCCGGACTATGACCCGGTGAGAGCCCAACGGCCTTTCATCCAGGTCGCGTTGATACGAGCTTTGTGTGTGCCTCGCCTGTTTCCGGCAGTCCGGGCACCGGCCCGGGCGAGCGGTGGACACCGCCTCCACCACCAGGACTTCGGAGGAGCCGCTGACGCGCTCCACTCGCACATCGATCCCGGGAAACAGCACAAGCCTCGACCGTCTTGCTCGCCATGCCGGGACATACTCTGCCGAAACGATCCCTCGCTCACTTCGCTGACCTGG
>NZ_JACMSF010000158.1 GCF_014257025.1 Streptomyces cupreus | reverse complement strand
GAAGGCTCATGAAGATCTTGGGGTTCTGGCCCCACCGCGTGAGCGGCGGGGCCAGACTCGTTTTGTGGTGATGGGGGAATGGGCCGGGGAGACGGTCGGGCCGGATGTGTGGGAGACCTGCCGGGAGTTGATCCCGGCAGGGAGTGTGTTCGCGTTCCTGGCCGAGCACCGTGGTGTGCTGTTCCCGGCGGAGATGTTCGCGGACATGTACCCGTCGGCGAACGGACGACCGAGCATGCCGCCGCAGATCCTGGCCGCGGCGATCACGCTGCAGGCCCTGCACGGACTGTCGGACTTCGAGACGGTCCAGGAACTGCGGTGCGACCTGCGGTGGAAGGCCGCATGCGGGCTGGGCCTGCACGATATGGCGTTCGACCCGTCGCTGCTGGCCTACTTCCGTCGCCGTCTGGCCCGCTCGGTGCGCCCGAACCGCGTGTTCGAGGCCGTGCGGGAGGTCGTGCAGGCCACCGTTGTCCTCAAGGGCAAGCACCGGCGGGCGCTGGACTCCACGGTGCTGGACGACGCGGTCGCCACCCAGGACACCGTCACCCAGATCATCGCCGCCATCCGCGCGGTGATCCGCGAGGTCCCCGGCGCGGCCGAGGTGGTGGCCGTGCAGTGCACCGCTCACAACTACACCGATCCCGGCAAGCCCCGCATCGCCTGGAACGACGAACAGGCCCGCGCTGATCTCGTCGACGCCCTGGTCGGCGACGGGCTCAGGCTGCTGGGGCATCTGCCCGAGCAGGAACTGGGTGAGAAGGCGGCGAACGCGGTCGGCCTGCTGGCCCTGGTCGCCGGGCAGGACGTGGAGCCGGCCGAGGACTCCGACGGCCGCGACGGGCGCTGGCGCATCACCCGCGGCACCGCCTACGACCGGACGATCTCCACCGTGGATCCCGAATCCCGCCACGTCCACAAAACCCGCACCCACCAGCAGGACGGCTACAAAGCCCACCTCGCGATCGAGCCGGAGACCGGGTTATACACCGCCGTCGCCCTCACCCCCGGGGCCGGGCCCGAACACCACGAGGCAGCCGTCGGCCTGGCCCTGCTCGCCGACGAGGACATCCCGCTCGACGTCTTCGGCGACACCGCCTACTCCACCGGCGACGCCCGCCACAGCCTCGACCACGCAGGTCACCGGTTGTTCCTCAAACCCGCCCCGTTACGGCCCGCCGTCCCGAGCGGCTTCACCCTCGACGACTTCGCCATCGACACCGCCGCCGACCTGGTGACCTGCCCCGCCGGCCACACCGTCCCGCTCTCGGCACCCAGCGGCCGGCACGACCAACGCACCGCCTCTTTCAAGGACCTGTGCACCGGCTGCCCGCTGCGCGAGCGGTGCACCAAGGCCAAGGCCGGACGCGTTCTGACCATCCGCCCGCACCACGACCTCCAAGCCGCTGCCCGCCACCAAGCCATGAACGATCCCGCATGGCAGGCCGACTACCGGCGCTGGCGACCACCGGTCGAACGCGCCGTCGCCTGGCTCGTCCACCACGGCAACCGCCGCCTGCGCTACCGCGGAACCATCGCCAACAACACCTGGCTCCACACCCGAGCAGCCGCCCTCAACCTCCGCCGACTCATCAACCTCGGACTCACCCACACTGGCGGCAGTTGGCAACTCGCCCCGGCCACCGCATAGCGAACAGGTGCCGCCCGGCCT
>NZ_JACMSF010000157.1 GCF_014257025.1 Streptomyces cupreus | reverse complement strand
CCCTAATTCGTTGGTAGCGGCACCGGCGCGGCTCCTTGGAGCACTGCCGGACTGTTCGAGTACGGGACTGTGACGCCTTCCTGGACCCAGGCTGATTGAGGCCTTCACTGAGAGCGGCGCACGCCCCAGTGCTCGAGGTGATGGCGGTTGCACGGACGCCGGACGGACAACCTATACAAGCCCCGGCCTGCGAGGCCTCTAGGTAGAGCGGTGACGTTCGTCGTCTTCACGGCCGCCATCACCCGCGACGTATTCACTCGTTAGAGTTTGCGGTGCGAGCCCGTATCACGGTGACCTCTTACCAGTCCCCGAGCCCTTGAGCTCTGGACAAGATCGAGGCCCGTGGGACGCGCTGGTGCCGCGAACGGCTTGTGAGATGTCGGACCGAAGAGTCCTGGAATTAGGGAGCCGCGTGGCCCGCATGCGCTCGTGACCAGCGCAGATGCCAGTGCCGAAGGGGAGGAGCAACTTGATCTACTGCGGGATTGACTGGGCTGAGAAGCATCACGACGTCGCCCTGATCGACGACACCGGACAGCTGCTGGCCAAGCGCCGCATCACCGACGATTTGGCTGGCTACCGGCTGCTGCTGGACCTGCTCGCCGAGTACGGCGACGCGGAAGACGACCCGATCCCGATCGCCATCGAAACCAGCCGTGGCCTCCTGGCCGCGGCCCTGCGGCAGGGCAATCGGAAGGTCTTCGCGATCAATCCGATGGCCGCTGCCCGTTACCGCGACCGGCACGGCGTCTCCCGTAAGAAGTCCGACGCTGGCGACGCTCTGGTGCTGGCCAACATCCTGCGCACCGATATGCCCATGCACCGACCGCTGCCGGCAGACACCGACCTCGCACGCGCCATTGCCGTCCTCGCCCGCGCCCAGCAGGACGCGACCTGGAGCCGGCAGCAGATCGCCAACCAGCTACGCTCGCTGCTGCGCGAGTACTACCCCGCCGCCCTGGACGCCTTCGCAGGATGGACCAACGGGCTGTGCCGTCCCGAAGCACACGAACTGCTCAAGCTCGCCCCCACCCCGAGCCAGGCCGCCCGGCTCACCCGCGCCCAGCTCCGGTCCGCTCTCAAACGCGCTGGCCGCAGCCGCGGCATCGAAGCCGAGGCCGACCGGCTCCGAGAGGTCTTCCGCGGTGATTACGCGAGCCAGCCGCAGCTGGTCGAAGACGCGCTCGGCAAGCAGGCTTTCGCCCTCCTGCGGCAGTTGGAAGCCGCCTGCCTCGCTGCTGACGAGCTCGCCGAGGCGGTCGAGGAGTCTTTTCTCCGGCACCCGGACGCTAAAGTCATCTTGAGCTTCCCCGGTCTCGGGGTCCAGCTCGGCGCCCGGGTGCTGGCAGAGATCGGCGATGACCGCCAGCGGTTCGTCGACGCACGCGGCATGAAGGCATATGCAGGTTCCGCCCCCATCACCCGCGCGTCCGGCAAGAAACACCAGGTCGGGCGTCGCATGGTCAAAAACGACCGGCTTAACCATGCCGGCTACCTGTGGGCCTTCTCCGCTCTGCGGTCCTCACCCGGCGCGGACGCCCACTACCGCCGTCGACGCGAGCAAGGAGACTGGCACGCGGCCGCCCAGCGACACCTGTTCAACCGCATGATCGGCCAGCTCTACCACTGCATTCAAGCGGGCGAACTGTTCGACGAACACATCGCCTTTCCCTCCGAACTGGCCGCAGCAGCTTGACGACTTGGCATCGTGAGATGTCT
>NZ_JACMSF010000156.1 GCF_014257025.1 Streptomyces cupreus | reverse complement strand
GACTCTGTTGGTGATCTTGACGGGGTGGTGACGGCGGACGCTGGTGGTGGTTGGCTGGTCGGAGGCGGGGCGGCCTCGGTTTTGGGGCGGTGAACGGTGTCGATGCGTCCGGCAAGTTTCCAGCGGATTCCTCCGATGACGGTCCGCACGGCGTGGGCGGCGTGTCCGAAGGGGACGCCGGTGATGCTGATGAGGGACCGGCTGGATGTGGTGTTCGCCGACGAGGACTTCACTCATCTGTATCCGTCCGATGGCCGACCGGGCTTCTCGCCGGGGCAGTTGGCGCTGGTGTCGGTGCTGCAGTTCGCGGAGAACCTCTCGGACCGGGCGGCGGCGGATGCGGTGCGCACGAGGATCGACTGGAAGTACGGACTTGGCCTTGAACTGGACGATCCGGGCTTCGACCACTCGGTACTCAGTGAGTTCCGGGCCCGGCTGGCCGAGGGCAGCCGGGCGGATCAGCTGCTGCAGTTGATGCTGGACCGCCTGGTGGCGGCCGGGCTGCTCAAGGGGCGGGGCCGGCAGCGTACTGATGCCACTCATGTCCTGGCGGCGGTGCGGCGGTTGAGCCGGCTGGAGCTGGCGGGTGAGAGCGTGCGGGCTGCGCTGGAGGAGATTGCCGAGGCCGATCCGGACTGGCTGGTGCCGCTGATCGAACCGGAGTGGGCCAAGCGGTACGGCCGGAAGGTCGAGATCGGGAAAGTGGCGGGCGGCAAGGTAGCGGTGCGCGAGCGTGCCGAGGAGTTCGGCCGGGACGGGCAGAAACTCCTCACCGCGGTCTGGGCGGCCGACGCCCCAGACCGTCTGCGGATGCTGCGCCAGGTGGAGATCCTGCGGCGGGTCTGGGTCCATCAGTACTACTGGGATCGTGAGGGGCAATTGCGCTGGCGGGAGGGCACGGCTCTGCCGCCGGCCTCGCTGCGGTTCGACTCCCCGTATGACACGGACGCGCACTACTGCGTCAAACGCGATGTCCAGTGGAGCGGATACCGGGTTCATGTCACCGAGTCATGTGATCAGGATCTGCCGCACCTGGTGACGCATGTGGCCACCACCATTGCTCCCGTCCAGGACGGGCAGTTGACCGAGAAGATCCACGACGACCTCGCCACCCGTCGCCTGGCTCCGGCCGAGCACGTCGTGGACACCGCTTACCTTTCACCCGCGCAGATCGAGCGGGCTCAGCGCGTGCACGGCATCACGCTGCTCGGCCCGGTTCTTGCGGACAACAGCCGCCAGGCCAAAGCGGATTCGGGCTTCGACAAGACGGCCTTCGCCATCGACTGGGGCAACGAGCAGGCGATCTGCCCGCGAGGTGCGACGAGTGTGTCCTGGACCGAGCTGCATATCTCCGGCCACACCTATCTTCAGGCCCGGTTCGCCGAGAGGGACTGCCGGCCCTGCCCAGACCGTGCCCGGTGCACCTCCTCGGCCACAGGCTCCCGCTCCATCGCAGTCCTGCCGCAGGCACTGCACGAGATCCAGATGCGCAATCGGCTCGACCAACAGACCGAACAGTGGCAACGCCGGTACGCGATCCGCGCCGGCATCGAGTCCACCCTCTCTCAGAACGTACGAGCTCACGGCCTGCGCAGAAGCCGCTATCGAGGTCTGACCCGCACTCACGTGCAGCACGTCTTGACCGCCATGGCCTGCAACCTCAGCCGCCTCGCCAACTGGCACGACACCACCTCATCGACCCTCCGCGCATCTCGCTTTCAGACTCTCTGCACCGCAGCAGGATTCACGATCATCTGACCACTAAAGATCACCAACAGAGTCACGGCAT
>NZ_JACMSF010000155.1 GCF_014257025.1 Streptomyces cupreus | reverse complement strand
GACGCTGTTGGTTAATTCGGGCCTGTGCGTGACGTCGGCCTTCAAGACGCGGTTGTGGTCTTGAAGGCCGACGTTGTCGTATGGGGTGGGTGCGGGTGTCGATGCAGCCGAAGGGGTCTGGGGAGATCCCGGCGGAGACGGTGCGGGTGGCGCGGGCAGCGTTCCCGAAGGGGAGCCTGGCGATCCGGGTGAGGGACGAGTTGGGTGTCCTGTTCACCGATGAGCAGTTCGCGGGCCTGTTTGCGATGCGGGGCAAGCCTGCCTGGTCGCCGGGGCGGCTGGCGCTGGTGCTCGTGTTGCAGTTCGTGGAGGGGCTGACCGACCGGCAGGCCGCAGAGGCGGTGCGGGCCCGGATCGACTGGAAGTACGCGCTGGCACTGGAACTGGCCGATCCGGGGTTCGACTTCTCCGTGCTGTCAGAGTTCCGGGACCGGCTGGTCAGCGCCGACGGTGGCCGGCCGGTGTTGGACGGCATCCTGGCCGCCGCTCGGGAGAAAGGGCTGCTCAGCCGTGGTGGCAAGGCGCGGACCGACTCCACGCATGTGCTGTCTGCGGCACGGGACCTGAACTGGCTGGAGCTGGTCGGTGAGAGTCTGCGGGCGGCACTGAACGCGGTGGCGCGCACCGAACCGGACTGGCTCAGCGCGCACGCCCTGCCGGACTGGTTCACGCACTACTCGACCCGGATCGAAGACTCCCGTTTCCCCAAGGCCCAGGCCAAGCGGGCCGAGGTGGGGCGCCGGATCGGCAGGGACGGCATGCGGCTGCTGGAGATGATCTGGACCGATGACGCTCCCTTGGCGCTTCGGGCACTGCCGGAGGTGGAGCTTCTGCGGCAGCTGTGGATCCAGCAGTTCCACCTGGTGGAAGGCGAGGTGGAGCGGCGGGACCCAAAAGACCGGCCGCCGGGCGCAGAACGCCTGGTCACCCCCTATGACATCGAGGCCCGGGGGAGCGTCAAACGCGACACCTTCTGGGACGGCTTCAAGGTCCATCTCACCGAGACGTGCGAGCCGGGGACGGTGCACCTCGTCATGAATGTGACCACCACCGCCGCCACCGTGCCCGACGACCGGATGGCCGCCGTCGTGCATGCGGGCCTTGCCGAACGGGACCTGCTGCCCGGCGAGCACTGGGTCGACACCGGCTATGCCAATGCCGGCGCCCTGGCCGCCGCCCAGCGTGATCACGGGATCGCGCTGCACGGACCGCTGAAGTCCGTGACCGTCCCGCACGCCCGTGGCGAGGCCGCCTATGGGCAGGACGCGTTCACCATCGACTGGGACAACCAGAACGTGACCTGCCCGAACGGCGTCACCAGCACACAGTGGCACCAGCGCCGTTCGGAAGACGGGCTGCCAGCCATCAGGGTCCGGTTCTCTCCGGCTGACTGCCGCACCTGCCCCCAGCTGCGGGCATGCGTCAACTCCCCCAAGGCCCAACGCCGGGAGATCAACCTCAAACCCCGCGAGGAATACGAAGCGCTTCAGCAGGCCCGCAAGCTCCAGCGGACCGATGAGTGGAAGGACCGCTACAAGATCCGTGCTGGGGTCGAGGGCACTATCTCCCAGGCAGTACAAGCCTGCGGTCTGCGCAGATCCCGCTACCGCGGTCTGGCCAAGACCAGCCTCCAGCACCAGCTCACCGGCGCCGCGATCAACCTCATCCGCATCAACGCCTGGCTCACCGGCCAACCCCACGCCCGCACCCGCACCAGCCCCCTCGCAGCACTTCGCCCCGCCGCATAACGACGGGGCGAAGCAACCAGGCCCGAATTAACCAACAGCGTC
>NZ_JACMSF010000154.1 GCF_014257025.1 Streptomyces cupreus | reverse complement strand
GCTCATCGAGATCGTCGAGATCGGCAAGCAACTCCTCATCACCCGGGGCGCCTTGACGACGTTCTCCATCGCCAACGACGTCGCGAAGTACTTCGCGATCATCCCCGCGCTGTTCGCGGCGGTCTACCCGGGCCTGGACAGGCTCAACATCATGAACCTGTCCTCACCGGACTCCGCGATCCTGTCCGCGGTCGTCTTCAACGCGCTGATCATCATCGCCCTGGTGCCGCTCGCCCTGAAGGGCGTGCAGTACCGGCCGGTCAGCGCAGACAAGATGCTCCGCCGCAACCTCGGGATCTACGGCCTGGGCGGGCTGATCGCCCCATTCATCGGCATCAAGATCATCGACCTGCTCATCTCGCTGATACCCGGGCTGTAATTTCTTGAAAGCGTGGTGAAGGCACATGAACAACTCCGTTGTGAACACCGGCCGGTTGCTCGGGGCAGGCCTCAGGGCGCTGCTCGTGTTGACCGTGCTCACAGGCGTCCTCTATCCGCTGGCCGTCACAGGTGTGGCCCAGGCGCTGTTCAACGACAAGGCGAACGGCTCGGAGATCAAGGCGGACGGAAAGGTCGTCGGCTCGTCCCTGATCGGTCAACAGGGCTACAGCCTCGACGACTTCCAACCGCGGCCCGCCAACGGACTGGGTGAAAACTCGGTCAACACCCAGTACACGCTGATCCTTTCCGGCGCGACGAACCGCTCCGGTGACAACCCGGAACTCATCAAGTGGGTCAAGGAGGCCAAGGCCAAGGTCGTCAAGGAGAACTCGACGGCCGACTACAAGGTCAAGCCGACCGACGTACCGGCCGACGCGGTCACCTCCTCCGCATCGGGCCTCGACCCCGACATCTCCCCGGCCTACGCGGACCTCCAGGTCCACCGGGTCGCCGAGCGCAACGGCCTGTCCGTGGCGCGGGTGGAGAAGCTGGTCGCGGACCACACCGAGAGCCGCACCCTCGGCTTCATCGGCGAACCCCGCGTGAACGTCCTCGAACTCAACATCGCGCTCAAGGAACTCGTGGCGAGGAGCTGACGCCAGGGCTGGGGCCGGAGAGCCGGTGGCCCGGAGCACTTCGGGCTTCCGTCGGCTGCCGTCGTCACGAAGTCCAAGGCCCACCGTACGACCGGAAAGGCGCACATCGATGACCCGCGTGCTGGTCGTGGAAGACGACCCCCAGCTCGTCCGGGCTCTCCTGATCAACATGCGGGCGCGCCGGTACGGAGTCGACGCGGCCCCGGACGGCGCGACGGCCCTGCGGCTGGCGGCCGCCCGTCAGCCGGACGTGGTGATGCTCGACCTCGGCCTGCCCGACATGGACGGCGTCGATGTGATCAGGGCCCTGCGCGGCTGGACCCGAGTGCCGATCCTGGTCCTGTCCGCCCGTCAGGCGTCCGAGGAGAAGGTCGCCGCGCTCGACGCGGGCGCCGACGACTACGTCACCAAGCCGTTCAGCATGGATGAGCTCATGGCCCGGCTGCGGGCCGCCGTCCGCCGTACCGAGACGCCGCCGGGCGCGCCGGAGCTCACGCTGGTGGAGACGGACGGGTTCACCATCGACCTGCTCGCCAAGCGGGCCGTCCGGGACGGCCGCGATGTGCGGCTGACGCCCACGGAATGGCACCTCCTGGAGATCCTGGTCACCAACCAGGGCCGGCTCATCACACACAAGCACCTGCTCCAGGAGGTCTGGGGGCTCTCCCGGAGCAGCAAGACCAACTATCTGCGCGTCTACATGGCCCAACTGCGCCGCAAGCTCGAAGCGGACCCCTCGCACCCCCGGCACCTCATCACCGAACCCGGCATGGGTTACCGCTTCGAAGGATGAACATGGC
>NZ_JACMSF010000153.1 GCF_014257025.1 Streptomyces cupreus | reverse complement strand
CGTCAGTTCCTCGTCGTGGCCCGAAGCTGGAGCCGTTGCTGCTGTCCGCTGTTGAGCGGGCAGTGTTGGAACGGTGGACGCGTCGGGCCACATCGGCCCAGTCCCTGGCCCTGCGGGCACGGATTGTGCTGGCGTGCGCGGGGCCGGAGGTACCACCGATCGTGACTGTCGCCCGAGATCTGCGGGTGAGTGCGGACACGGTCCGCAAGTGGCGACGACGGTTCCTCGCGGACCGGCTGGACGGGCTGGTGGACGAGCCCCGGCCGGGCCGGCCGCCCACCATCAGCGTCGATCAGGTGGAGGCGGTCGTGGTCACCACGCTGGAGGAAATCCCGAAGAACGCCACCCACTGGTCGCGCAAGTCGATGGCCGAGCACAGTGGCCTGTCGAAGTCCACCGTGGGTCGGATCTGGCGGAAGTTCCAGCTCAAGCCGCATCTGACGGATCCGTTCAAGCTGTCGACGGACCCGCTGTTCGTGGAGAAGGTCTATGACGTCGTCGGGCTGTACTTCAACCCGCCGGAGGGCGCCGTGGTGCTCTCGGTGGACGAGAAGTCCCAGATCCAGGCCCTGGACCGGTCCCAGCCGGTGCTGCCGATAATGCCGGGCATGCCCGAGCGCCGGACCCATGACTACGTACGCAACGGCCTGACCACCTTGTTCGCGGCGTTCGACGTCGCTACCGGCGAGGTCATCAGCGCCCTGCACCGCCGGCACCGGGCAGCGGAGTTCAAGAAGTTCCTGATCAGGATCGACAAGGAAGTTCCCGCACATCTGCAGATCCACTTGATCTGCGATAACTACGGCACCCACAAGACCCCCGCGATCAGGACGTGGCTGGCCAAACACCCCCGGTTCCACATGCACTTCACCCCGACCGGCTCCTCCTGGATCAACCAGGTCGAGCGGTGGTTCGGCTTCCTGGCCGACCAGAAGATCCGTCGTGGCGCACACAAGAACGTTCAGGCCCTCGAAGCCGACATCCGCGCATGGGTCAAGGGCTGGAACGAAGACCCCAAGCCGTTCATCTGGACCAAGACAGCTGAAGAAATCCTCGACTCCCTCGCTCACTTCTGCAGACGGATCTCTGGCGCAGGACGCTAGACGCAGACCTGCCAGCCATGCCCGGCCGTGACCTCGTCGGCCGTGATTCCGAGAGGCAGCGTCTCCGTGTGCCGGCCGTCGGCCCGCACGACCTCGGCCCGCAAAATGCCGGCAGTGCGTCCGTCGAGCTCCACGCCATAGATCGTGCGGGTCGCGTCACCGGCCTCGATGACGCGAACCCTTCTCACGACGAGGCGCTCGTCACCACAGGAGAGGGACCGAACGGTCTCTCTGTTGGCCGCGATGATGAGCCCGTACGCACTCTGGGCGCTGTACACATCCCCTTCGTGGAGACGGTTCAGCGCCGGCGCGGGGCTGATGACGTCGTCGGGCTTCGGCGAACACGATGACGCGCTGGCCGTCCCGGCGTAGAACACGGAGCAGTAGCGCGCGTCGGTCGTCGTCCAGAAGAACACCGTGCCCTTGGCCCCCACGCTCACCAGACTCAAGCCCGCACGGTCGGGGGCGTCGTCACCCTTGGCGATCTCGCCGAGCACACTCTGACGGTGCCGCTCCACTTGCGCCTGCCGCGACTTCTGCGACGGCGAGGCGGGAGCCTGCCGCTGCGGCGATGCGGACTTGCTGTCGCGAGGCTCGGCGGAGCGCGCACCTCCCGCACACGAAGCGAGCGCGGCCGAAGCGATCACGGCCACAGCCGCCGCAGCGACCCCCGCCCAAAGACGTCCCATCACGCCAACCTCCACCCGGCCCCGGCCCCGTAAATCCAGGTCAGCTTACGGTCGCGGGCCGCTAGGCGGAGAGGCAGAGAGGGGTACGCAGCGTTGGGGGATACACAGCGTTGGAGGAGAACGCGGCATTGCTGCGATACGCAGCAGGGCAGCACGCGATGCGCGGGTACCGCCCTCCCGCGCCCGAAGTGCGCGAGTCCTACCGGCAGAGGAAATCTTCGACTCCCTCGCTCACTTCTGCCGACGGATCTCTGGCGCAGGACACTAGC
>NZ_JACMSF010000152.1 GCF_014257025.1 Streptomyces cupreus | reverse complement strand
GAGGCAGCCGGTGAACCCTTGGTCTTTGATCTCTTGGAAGAGGGGCTTGACCGGGACGGCGGGGTCTTCGGCCCGGCGTTTGCGCAGGTGTTCACGGTAGGGATCGACAAGGCTCGCGCGGTATTTGGGGACGCGGAGCATCCGCTCGGGCCGATCGGCGCGGGCGTAGCGTTTGACGGTGTTCAGGGCCAGTTGGCGACGGCGGGCGCATTCGAGCAGGCCCACGCCCTGGTCGAGCAGGTCGTGGATCTGGTGCCAGCGTTCCAGGGTGGTCTGTGCACGGGGGCCGTCGTAGAGGGGCGCGTCCAGGACGGTGGCCCAGCAGGTGCTGTGCGCCTTGACCTCGCTCAGCGCGGCTTCGCACAGGTTGTGCCACAAATGCCAGCGATCATCAACCTGCACCGCGTCGGGCAGCGCACGACGGATGGCCTCGGCGTAAGTCGCGGAGCCGTCACGGCAGACGACCTCGACGCCCGGATGAGCGCGTAACCATGCTTCCAGGGTGTCGGCCGTGCGGTCGGGCAGCACGTCGATCCGCTCGTGGGTCTCGGCATCGATGATCACGGTGGCATAGCGGTGACGCCGGCGCAGAGCGAAGTCGTCGACGCCGATCACTCGGGGTATTCGCCCGGTGGGCAGTGGGATACGCAGCAGGGTCCGCAGGGCGGTGTGCCGCGAGACGCCCACCGCAAGTGCACCCGCCCGGACGGCGCCCCGCAGCGACTCAGGACCGCTGGCCGGGTGGCTGGCCACCCACCCGGGCGTGGAGATCATCTGTCGGGACCGGGCGGGCGCCTATGCCGAGGGCGCGCGCCTCGGCGCTCCCGCAGCGATCCAGGTCGCCGACCGGTTCCACCTGTGGCAGGGCATCGGCCGAGCCGTGGAAACCTGCGTCGCCGCCCACCGCGAATGCCTGAGCGGACGCACAACGTCAACACGAGCGGACGTTGAGGCGTCGCCCGACGACTCGGTGCGCGGCGGACCGGACCTTGATGGCCGGCGGGCCCAGCGCAGGAAGGCAGCGCACGTCATGGTTCACGAGCTGCTCGCACAGGGGCACTCCCGCAGGGCGATCGCCCGGCATCTGGGCTGGGGGCTGAACACCGTGCTGCGCTATGCACGTGCTGCCACCTGGCAGGACACCCTCCGGGAGAACCGTCCCCGACTCAGTCGTCTGGACCCCTACAAGCCTTATCTCGAGCGGCGGTTCGCTGCGGGATGCACAAACGTCACTCGCCTGCATCGCGAACTGATCGCTGAGACCGCGCCCGTCACCTACCAGATGGTCCTCGCCTACATTGCCGCCCTGCGCGGCGCACCGCTGCAGGCACCGCCCCCGCCGCCGACCGTGAGGCGGGTCACCGGCTGGCTCACCCGTCACCCCTCAACCCTGCGCGAAGACGAGCGCGCCGCGTTGAAGGACGTCCTGGCTCGCGGTCCTGAACTGGATATCGCGGCCGAACATGTTCGCGGTTTCGGCGAGATCCTGACTCACAGGCTGGGTCCCACGCTGCCCGCATGGATCGAGGCCGTCGATGCCAGCCAGCTGCCCGGCCTCACCAACTTCGCCCTCCACCTGCTCCGAGACCTCGATACGGTGACCGCGGCCTCACCTTGCACTGGAGCTCCGGCAGCACGGAAGGCGCCGTGAACCGCATCAAGAAGATCAAGAGGCAGCTCTACGGCCGTGCCGGATTCGAATTACTCCGCAAGATGCTCCTGCTCCAATAGCGTCTCACCCAAGCGCAGCAGCCAACCCTGGTCACGCCAGCGAGTGTGGTGGGCTGAGAAGATCGCCACGAGGCCACAGATTCCGTCGAGACCGCGAAGGACAGGGATGTCGAGGAGACTGCCCATAGACCAGGCCCAGGAGCGACTTCAACATGAGCTGAGCCGTGGACAGCAGCCCCTCGCCGAACTGGACTCGAACGAGGTGTGGCTCAGGTTCATACGCTTCGGCTCCCAACGCTTCGACACCGCGGACACGCCCGACGCTGACGGCCTTCTCTTCCAGTACGGGACTCACGCCTTCGAAGGACCGCCCGCCTTCACGCTGGACCTTGCCCGCCAGTTCGAGACCAACGACGCTTCCGGCGAGCATGATCATTACATCCAGCTCCACTGCGAACTTCGATACGAGCCCGTCCCTCAACTTCGTGCCCTGGGGCACTTCGAGTCCTGGTTCTTCCACGACACGGACGACGAACTCAACCGCTGGGCCGACGGCCTTGGCCGCCAGGAATTCTGGCCGATCGTCCGCAACTTCCATCCCCAGGAAATCAGGGTCTACCAAGAACAAGTGTGATCACAGCCGCGAAGCCACCTGCCCGGTGACGCTCCGCGACCGCCCCCCAAGATCTGTGCCAGAGCC
>NZ_JACMSF010000151.1 GCF_014257025.1 Streptomyces cupreus | reverse complement strand
GGTGGGCCCGACCCGGTCGGGTGCCAGGTGCTGGATGCGGTCTGCGCCGGGCGTGTAGCGCGGCCAGGAGGGCGTTCCGAGCCCGTTGGGGTCGCCGGTCGCGGCGAACCGGGCCCAGTAGGCGGTCATCGTCGCGGACAGGCGACGCTGCGCAGGAGTCAGGGGCCGCACCGCGTCCATGGGGAAGAGGTAGCCCAGTTCGGAGGCGTGGAAGGCGCCTTGTGGCGTGTGTGGTGCTGGGATGAACGGGGGCGCCTGGGGGTCGGCGAACTCGTAGGCGTAGACGGGCGCCCGCGTGCTGTACAGCCGGCTGTCGGACCGTGCCGGGCAGGCGAACCGCTGATCGGTGCCGACGGCCGAGTACGCAAGGTTGGGGGAGGCGTACGCCGAGGTTGGGTACGTGTCGAGGACCGCGGCCGCGCGCTCGCCGTGCTGGAGCCGGATCAGCGCAGCGTACGACGCGGGGGTCAGCGGTCCGCCGCCGAGCAGGTCCACGTACAGGGCGGTGAAGTAGCGGTATTCGTCATGGGTGTTGCCGCTCAGCGTCGGCACCGCGTGCACGCGTTCCTCGGCCCACGCTGTCTGCGGAGGGCGTGGCAGGATGCGCGGCCCGGTGTTCGGGCCCCACAGGGACGCTGCCCCGGTACCGGCGGTGCGGATGAGTTCGGTGACGGGCACGGTGCGCAGACAGGCCGCGGCGGTTGTCGGGTCGGCGCAGCCGACGGCGGCCGCGAAGTCGTCGCCCTTGTGCTCGGCCGCGTCGAGTGTGAGTGGAGTCAGGGCGCCGGGTGAGGCGCAGCTTCCGCTCTGCTGGATCGCCCGGTGGAACAGACCCTTCGCGGTCGGGGAGGCTATGTGGGCGCAGGTGTCCGCAGATCCTGCGGACTGGCCGCCGAGCGTCACCCGGTCGCGGTCGCCGCCGAAGGCGCCGATGTTGCGCTGTACCCAGCGCAGCGCGGCCTGCTGGTCCATCAGGCCGTAGTCGCCGGAGGCGTGGTCCGTGCTCTCGGCCGACAGGGCGGGGTGGCTGAGGAACCCCAGTGCTCCGAGGCGGTAGTTGACGGTCACCACGATCAGGCCCTTCGCGGCCAGCGCCGCGCCGTCGTAGTCGCTGCCCGCGCCGTAGGCGTTGCCGCCGCCGTGCAGCCAGACCAGCACCGGCAGGGGCCGGGCGGTGGTGCGGGCGGGGGTCCACACGTTGAGGTACAGGCAGTCCTCCGTGGTGCTGCCGGTGCGGTTGGACTCGCCGGGCAGGACGGGGCCGCCGTCGGGGAGCAGGGTCAAGGGCAGTTGGGGACACGGGTGGGCCGGTGCGGTGGCGTCCCGTACGCCGTGCCATCGCGCGGCGGGTCGCGGCGGACGCCAGCGCAGCTCACCGGTCGGCGGGGCCGCGAAGGGTACCCCCTGGAACACCCGCCCCCCGTCGCGGCCGACCGCCCCGCGCACCAGGCCGCGGTCGGTCCGCACGACCAGGGAGTCATGGCCGGCGTCGGCGCGGGCCGTGGCCGGGGGAGCGGTGAGGGACAGCAGCAGGGCCGCGATGGCGGCCATGGCCCAGGCAAGGGGATGGCGCAGACTCGGAGAACTCATGTCATCGCATCCTCATCGGTCCTGATGTCGGTGCGGGGCGGGGGGTCATGGCGTGTGTTCGTAGGCGCCGATGTCGCAGGCGGCGCCCTGGGGGCGGGGGATGCCGCGCTGGTCGGTGGCGGGGCAGTCGTCGGCCGCGTCGAGGGCGGGACTACCCGGCAGGAGTGCCACGGTGTCCGTCGGGCCGCCGTTGTCCGCGAGCGGCCCGAACTGCGGGTCACGGCTGGGCAGATCGCCTGCGGCGGTGAGGTGACAGCTCCCGTCGGCGTCGAGGTTGTGACCCAGCGATGCGATGGTGGCGAAGGCCTTCTCGCAGTCGGCGGCGGCGCCGTCGACCGTGTTGCCCGCGACGACGGTGTTGCGCAGGGTCATGTGGCCCAGGGGCAGATCGATGAGGTCGGGGAGGGGTGCGGGCAGGCTGTCGAGATAGGCGGGGGCGATGTTGATTCCGCCCCCGCCGTCGCTGGAACTGTTCCCCATGATGGTCGAGTTGAGGATCTGCACCGCTCCTGTGCCGCGGATGTCGATGCCTCCGCCGTAGCCGCCGAGGCTGCCGGGACGGTCGCCGGGGTCCGTCACGCGGTTGTCGGCGATCGTCGAGTTCGTCACGGTGCCGCTGTCGTCGAATCGGATGCCTCCGGCCTCTCCCGCAGTGTTCCCGCTGACTGTGCTGTCGACGAGATCCAGGTGGGAGTCCGGGACGTTGAAGATGCCGCCGCCGTACCCGGCGGAGTTCCCGGTGACGGCGACCTGACGCAGGGTCAGGTGCTTTGCGTTGGCGA
>NZ_JACMSF010000150.1 GCF_014257025.1 Streptomyces cupreus | reverse complement strand
GTGAAGTAGGCCGCCGACGAGGTGCCCGGGACTCGGGTCCTTTTCCGACGGCCCCTTCCCGAACCGGGCGTGCGGCTTATGACCGCACCCGGCTCTCCAGTGTCGTGTTCCGCGTTTGCTGCCCTGTCGGCTGTCCGTTATGGATGGCGTGGTGGCAGCGGCGGCAGACGACCAGGGTCTTGCGACGGCGGCTGGCCATGCGCTCGGCCCATTCGGGCTTGGGAGCCCGCCCTTTCCGTTGAAGATCTTTCAGGTGCCGGATGTGGTGCACCTCGGTGTTCTGTCCGGACCCGCAGAGTTCGCACGCCTCGGCGAGAAGCCGTTGCACCAGTTCGGACCGTTGGTTGCTCCAGACCTTCGGGGGGTGGTCGTCCAGGGACTTGACCACGGTTGTGCGGGCCAGGGAGATCCCTCCCCACTGGGCCACCAGTGGCTTTCGGTCGCCACCGCGCTCGATGACCACTTGCAGTCCCTGTCGGGGGCCGTGGTCGGTGGCCAGGACGGCACGGTAGCGCCGGTAGACCTCGGGGACGCTGATGCGGTACTTGTGCGCCAGCGTCTTGGTCAACGAGCACTGCATGACGTACTTCAGCCGTTCGAACGGGTGCCGGTTGACGGCCAGTTGGTAGTAGTTCACGACGCCCCGGTATTCCGCCTGGTATTGCGCGATGATCGAGAAATCGCTGTCGGTCATGCGCTCGGGGCGGTGGATCGGTTTGCCATGCCGGAGGTAAGGTTTGGCCTTTGAGTGGGCGACGCCTCGGGGTACTTTCAGCCCAATCTGACCATTGATGCTGCGCCAGCCGCGCTGAGAGTGCTTGGTGTCGCTCTGGTAGACCGTGATCTCATAGCCGAGGAAGTGAGCGGGACGCGTCCGCCCATGTGTGATCAGAGTCTTGGCCGGGGAGAGTTCCAGTTTCAGTGCGCTGTGCAGGAACTCGCCGACTTTCGTCTTGATCTCCTCGGCCTCCCGCTTGGGGCCGGTGAATCCCAGTAGCCAGTCGTCCGCGTAACGGCAGTAGTGAAGCCGTCGAAACCCTGGATCGGTCGGGTCGCGAGAGGGCAGCCGCTGCATCTGCTGCCACAGCATTCGTGTCTTGTCTCGGTTCCCGAGCTTTGCCTGGCGCCGTGCGGCGTCACGTAGCCGCATGTACGCGCGGTTGAACTGGCGCTGTTTTCCACGGTTGTAGGCGGGTAGCAGGTTCGACTCGATGTATTTGTCCAGCCGGTCCAGGTAGATATTCGAGAGGACGGGCGAGATCACACCGCCTTGCGGACAACCGCTGAGCGTTGCGTGATAGCGCCATTCCTCCAGATATCCGGCCCGGAGCAGTCCATCGATCAGGCGCAGGAACCGACCGTCGTGGATCTTCTCGGCCAGGATCGACCTCATGATCGAGTGGTCGAGGGACCCGAAGCAGTCGGTGATGTCGCCCTCGATGAACCATGTCGTGCCCCGCCAGCCAGGGCAGATGCTCTGTAACGCGGTGCGGCAGCCTCGTCCGGGTCGGAACCCGTGCGACCGGTCGGAGAACTGCGGTTCGTAATACGCCTCCAGCAGGAGCCGCATCACCTCTTGCAGCAGCTTGTCCGTCCATGACGTGACTCCGAGTGGACGCTTCTTCGTTGATCCTTTCTTTTCGATGTAGACGCGTCGCGTCGGCGTCCAGCGGTAACGTTCCGCGCGGAGCGTGTTGATGATGTCCTGGATTTTGTCCAGGCGCATCCCGTCCGCCGTTTCCGGCGTGCTGCCCGGGGTCATGGCCCCCGCGTTGCGATAGATCCGCCCGTAGGCGAGCAGGTACAACTCCGGATTGAACAAGCATCGGTAGAGTCGTTCCAGCGGCAGCCCCTTCCTGCCGCATTCGCGAATGATCCCCAGTACGGCTTCGGCGCTCTGCATTTCGCATACCTCGCCAACATGGATGATCTGCTGACACCTGGGTCCCTTTGCCCGTGTGGACGGCTTTCCCGTCCTCCCTGGCCGGTCGTGACTCCGGCGACTACTACGGACCCTCCGTCGCCATAGGACTCGTGCCCCGTAGGCGATCCCGCATTCCCCTTGCACTGGACGTATCGAGTGCGACGTAGGCGGTCTTTCCGTCCCCTTGGGCGAGCTCACTGCCCGCTGCCCGCCGGCCGGAAGGATTGGGGCCGTGGCGTGCCTCTGCGGCCCTGTACCGACGGCTCCGACATAAGGCGTCGTGTCGGAGGATGACCACTTGCATCTCTGGAGACTCAGACTTCAAGCAGTTCGGCCTTCGCCCCATCGCACGGGTCTTGCACGGCCACGCCTTCGACGCCTTCTCTGCGTCCCGCGCTTTCCCGCCATGCTCTGGTCCCCTCGCGCTTTCGCGTTCAGGTAAGGCGGGTGACCCACGAGGTGTTGCTCCCTCCGATCCTCATGTTCCCTGCGGGAACGATCCAGCGCCGAGTGAAACGGCGCACCACGCCCGTGCTCA
>NZ_JACMSF010000015.1 GCF_014257025.1 Streptomyces cupreus | reverse complement strand
GAGTTCCTGACTGAGCGCCTCCCGCACGGGGAAGCCGTCCCAGCCGGGCATGATCGGCGGCGCGACCGGGACGCCCTCGGGGAAGCGGACCGGGCCGGGGACGCCGATGCCGGCGCCGTCGTACCCCTCCGCGAGCCCCGACGCCCTCAGCTTGGCGGCCATGGCGAGGACCTGCTCGAAGACCGCGACCGGGCCTTCGCGCACGTCCATGGGCTGGTTGAGGTGTCCGAGGATCTCCAGTTCCGCGTTGGTGACGGCGACGTCGACCGAGGTCGCGCCGATGTCGACACCGAGGAAGCGGAGCCCCGGGTTGAGCCGGATGTTGTGGGAGCGCCGGCCGCCGCGCGAGGCGGCGAGTCCGTCGGCCACGACCAGGCCCGTCTCCAGCAGTCGGTCCACCTCCACGGCCAGCTTGGACCGCGAGAGGTCGACCTGATCGCCCAGTTGCGCCCGGGAGTTGGGCCCCCCGTCGCGCAACAGCTTGAGCAGCCGGGCCTGATGGGCGTTCGCGGGTCGCGCCGTCATGCGTCTCACGTGCCCCTCCCCGCCTCAGTCGGCCACCAGTTGCCGGGCTTTCGAGGGGAACGTAGCAGCGGTCGCCGTGACTGGGAAGAATCTGTGCACGAATTGCTTCCCACTTTTTCCACTCACAGGACAAAGCCTGGTGTCATTCGCGTCGGCACCCCAGGGCACGGGAGCACGCCGACACCTTGTGAGCGTCAGCCACGCTGTCGGGCGTGGTACGACGTCCGGGTGTGCTCGGTGTGCTCGCGCATGAGCTCGGTGGCGCGCTGCTGGTCCCGGTCGGAGATCGCCGCGATCAGCCGACGGTGCTCGATCCAGGACTGCTTGCCGCGCTGCCGGGCCACCGGCGTGTAGTACCAGCGCACGCGGCGGTCGACCTGGGCGGCGAGTTCGGCGAGGACGGCGTTGCCCGCGAGTTCCATCACCTTCGCGTGGAAGCGGGCGTTCATCGCCACCGCGCCGTCCACGTCGTCCGCCGCCACCGCGCGCTCGCCCTCGGCGCACAGCTCCTCCAGGGCGGTGATCCCGGCGGCTCCGGCATTGGCGGCGGCGAGCCGGGCGGCCTCGGCCTCCAGCAGGGTGCGCACGGTGAGGAGCTGGTCGGCCTCCTCCTCGGTGGGCTCGTGCACGAACGCGCCCTGGGCGGGCCGTAGATCGACCCAGCCCTCGGTGTTCAGACGTTGCAGCGCCTCGCGCACCGGTTGCCGGGACACACCGAGATGACCTGCGAGTTCGCTCTCGACCAGATGCTGGCCGGGGCGCAGGGCGCGGGTGGTGATGAGTTCGAGCAGGGCCTCGTAGACACGGTCCCGCAGCGGCCCGGGCCGTTCGAGCTTGGGCACCGCCCCCTGCGGAAGTCCTGTCGACAACATCGCGGTCCCCCTCCAGAGCCGTCGGACAGCAAAGTATGGATTGTCTTTCGTCTACAGTCTACGGCGCACAAGGGCCAGGGAGAGAGGGAGTTGGCCTCATCACACCCGAGGCACGGCACCCGTCAGGGGCAGCGGACGACCTGCCCGGCGTACGACAGGTTCCCGCCGAAGCCGAACAGCAGCACCGGGTCACCGGTGGAGATCTCGCCGCGCTCCACGAGCTTGGAGAAGGCGAGCGGGATGCTCGCGGCCGAGGTGTTCCCGGAGTCGGACACGTCCTTGGCCACCACGGCGTTCACCGCGCCGATCTTCTCTGCAAGGGGTTCGATGATCCGCAGGTTGGCCTGGTGGAGCACGACCGCGGCGAGTTCGGCGGGCGCGAGCCCGGACCGCTCGCAGGCCTTCCGCGCGATGGCCGGCAGTTGGGTGGTGGCCCAGCGGTAGACGCTCTGCCCCTCCTGGGCGAAACGCGACGGCGTCCCCTCGATCCGCACGGCGTGCCCCATCTCGGGCACCGAGCCCCACAGCACGGGCCCGATACCCGGCGCCTCACCCGAAGGGCACGCTTCCACGACGGCGGCCCCCGCCCCGTCGCCGACGAGCACACAGGTCGTGCGGTCGGTCCAGTCGGTCACGTCGGACATCTTGTCCGCGCCGATCACCAGGGCCCGGGTGGCGGCGCCCGCCCGGACGGCGTGATCGGCGGTGGCGAGCGCGTGGGTGAAACCGGCGCAGACGACGTTGACGTCCATCGCGGCGGGCGAGGGGATGCCGAGCCGGGCGGCGACGCGCGCGGCCATGTTCGGGGAGCGGTCGATGGCGGTGGAGGTGGCCACCAGCACCAGGTCGATGTCGCCCGCCGTGAGGCCCGCGGCCGCGAGCGCCTTGGCCGCCGCGTGCCCGGCGAGCTCGTCGACCGGCTCGTCGGGCCCGGCGATATGGCGTGTGCGGATGCCCACCCGGGATCTGATCCACTCGTCGCTGGTCTCGACCATGCCGACCAGGTCCTCGTTGGTGAGTACCTTGGCCGGCTGGTAGTGGCCGAGCGCGGCGATGCGCGAGCCGTTCATCGGGTGGTCCCCCTCGTTGCTGTGGGTAGCGGGATCCACCAGTCTGATCAGTGACTCGCGGGTACGGCGGCAGGCGATGCCACAGGAATCGGCCGCCCGGGTTGTCGGCTTCTGTCAGGCACTCGGACGCCCGAACACTTTCCGAACGGTCTGCCGTCCCCGGTCACCCGGTGAACAGCTGTGTCGCCTTCTGTACGAGTTCGTAGAGCCCGTAGCAGAGCGGTGCTCCCACCCACAGCCAGGCGAAGGCGATCAGCCCGCGCCGGTCAGGCGGACTCTGGCTGCTGTCGTTCGACATCGAGGACCTCCTGACGGGGTGCGGGGATGTGATGGCGGGGATGGACGGGTCGGACCAGCTCATTGGCGACAAAGCCGACTACCAGCAGGCCGATCATGATGACGAAGGAGAGCCCGTACAGGGACGCGCCGGTCTTGCCGGCCTCCTCCTGCCGGTCGGCGATCCAGTTGACGATCAGCGGTCCGAGGACTCCCGCCGTGGACCAGGCGGTGAGCAGCCGGCCGTGGATCGCGCCGACCTGGTGGGTGCCGAAGAGGTCCTTCAGATAGGCGGGGATCGTCGCGAAGCCGCCGCCGTAGAAGGAGAGGATCACCAGGGCGCACAGGATGAACAGCGGTTTGGAGGAGTCGCCGAACAGGGCGATGGAGGCGTACATCAGCGCGCCGACGCCCAGGTAGACCCGGTAGATGTTCTTCCGCCCGATCAGGTCGGAGGTGGACGACCAGCCGATGCGTCCGGCCATGTTGGCGGCCGACAGCAGGGCGACGAAGCCGGCCGCGGCGGTCGCCGACACCGTTGTCGAGGTGTTCGCGAAGAAGTCCATGATCATCGGCGCGGCCTTCTCCAGGATGCCGATGCCCGCGGTCACGTTCATGCACAGCACGACCCACAGGCACCAGAACTGCGGGGTGCGCAGGGCTGTGTTCGCCGATACCTGCGGGCCGGTGGGGGTTGAGCGCGCCCCCGCGGCGGTAGCCGCAGATTCAACACCGCCCCGCGCCCCTGGGCCGGTTCTCGGCACCCTGACCAGGAGGACACCCAGCGACATGAACACCGCGTACGTCAGCCCGTGCACCAGGAACGCCAGCGCGATGCCGCCGCTGTCCGTACCGAAGGAATCCAGCATCTGCGCGGACCACGGCGAGGCGATCAGCGCGCCGCCGCCGAAGCCCATGATGGCGATTCCGGTGGCCATGCCGGGGCGGTCCGGGAACCACTTGATCAGCGTGGAGACGGGCGAGATGTACCCGATGCCGAGGCCGATCCCGCCGACGAAGCCGTAGCCGAGGACGATCAGCCAGTACTGCTCGGTGGCCGCGCCGAGGGCGGAGAGCAGAAAGCCGGAGGAGAAGCAGCACAGGGCGACGGTCATCGCCCAGCGCGGGCCGTTGCGCTCGACGAGCGTGCCGCCGAACGCGGCCGACAGGCCCAGCATGACGATGCCCAACTGGAAGGGGAGCGCGCTCTGCGTGCCGGTGAGGCCGAGCGCGGATTCCAGGGGCGGCTTGAACACGGACCAGGCATAGGCCTGTCCGATGGAGAGATGGACCGAGAGAGCGGCGGGGGGAACCAGCCAGCGGCTCCAACCCTGGGGTGCGACCGGTGGACTCATGATCCCGAACGGTAGGAACCCTGAACGGAGTTGAGAAGGCGGTGCGTCGACCGTATGCGATGAACGGTATCCAGCGCGCGACGAACGGTCGAACCGGCCGGTTTCCGGTGCTGCCCGAACCCTTGCCGCCCCAACGGGCATACTGTAGACAATATTTCGTCGACAGAGTTTCGGCAGCGCTCCATCTCCGCGGTATCCCTCGACCGAACGGAGCTCCCCCGTATGAAAGTCGCAGTCCTCGGCGCCGGTGCGATCGGCGCCTATGTCGGTGCCGCGCTCCATCGCGCCGGCGCCGATGTGCATCTCGTCGCCCGCGGACCGCATCTGGCGGCCATGAGGCAGCACGGCGTGCGGGTGCTCAGCCCGCGCGGTGATTTCACCGCTCGCGCCCATGCCACCGACGACCCGGCCGAAATCGGCCCGGTCGACTATGTGTTCCTGGGTCTGAAGGCCAACTCGTACGCGGCGTGCGGGCCGCTGATCGAGCCCCTGGTGCATGACTCCACGGCGGTGATCGCCGCCCAGAACGGCATCCCCTGGTGGTACTTCCACCGGCACGGCGGCCCCCACGACGGCCATCGCGTGGAGAGCGTCGACCCCGGCGGCGCGGTCAGTGCGGTGCTCGCGCCCGAGCGGGCGATCGGCTGTGTCGTCTACGCGGCCACCGAGCTCGAAGGGCCCGGTGTCGTACGGCACTTGGAAGGCACCCGGTTCTCGGTCGGCGAACCGGACCGGAGCGTGTCCGAGCGCTGTCTGGCGTTCAGCGAGGCCATGAAGGCCGGTGGCCTGAAGTGCCCGGTGGAGCCGGATCTGCGCAATGACATCTGGCTCAAGCTGCTCGGCAACATCTCCTTCAACCCGATCAGCGCGCTGGCCCGCGCCACCATGCGGCAGATGTGTCTGCACGGCGGCACCCGCAAGGTGATCGAGACCATGATGGCCGAGACGCTCGCCGTCGCCGAGGCCCTCGGCTGCGAGATCGGCATCTCCATCGAACGCCGGATGGCCGGCGCCGAGAAGGTCGGCGACCACCGCACCTCGACGCTCCAGGACCTGGAGCGCGGCAAGCCGCTCGAACTCGACGTACTCCTCGCGGCGGTCGTCGAGTTGGCGGGGATCACCGGCGTGGAGGTGCCCACCCTGCGCACCGTGCACGCCATCTCGGACCTGCTCGCACTGAGGAGCGCCGCATGAGGCAACGCCGGCCGAGGACATATACCCGGCTCACCCATCCGTTGATCAGGGACTCGCGTGACGAGCCGTTCCGGCGGGCGAGTTGGGAGGAGGCCCTGGAGCGGGCGGCCCAGGGCATCGAGCGCAACCGCGGCGCCTTCGGCATGTTCTCCTGCGCCCGCGCCACCAACGAGATGAACTACGTGGCCCAGAAGTTCGCCCGGGTGGTGATGGGCACCAACAACGTCGACTCCTGCAACCGCACTTGTCACGCCCCTAGCGTCGCCGGCCTCTCCGCCGCCTTCGGCTCCGGCGGTGGCACCTCCTCGTACGAGGAGATCGAGCACACCGACGTCATCGTGATGTGGGGCTCCAACGCCCGCTTCGCGCACCCGATCTTCTTCCAGCACGTGCTGAAGGGGATCAGGAACGGCGCCCGGATGTACGCCGTCGACCCGCGCCGCACCTCCACCGCCGAGTGGGCGGAGAGCTGGATGGGGCTGAACGTCGGCACCGACATCCCGATGGCGCACGCCATCGGCCGCGAGATCATTCACGCGGGCCTGGCCAACGAGGCGTTCATCGAGCGGGCGACCAGCGGCTTCGAGGAGTACAAGGCACTCGTCGAGCCCTGGACGCTCTCGCTCGCCGAGAAGGTGACGGGCGTACCGGCCGCCGCCATCAAGGAGTTGGCGCACGCCTACGCCCGCGCCGAGCGCGCCCAACTGTGCTGGACCCTCGGCATCACCGAGCACCACAACGGCACCGACAACGTCCGCGCGCTGATCAACCTCTCGCTGCTGACCGGCCATGTCGGCCGCTACGGCAGCGGACTTCAGCCCCTGCGCGGGCAGAACAACGTCCAGGGCGGCGGCGACATGGGCGCGATCCCCAACCGTCTGCCGGGCTTCCAGGACATCCTCGACGCCGGCTCCCGGCTGAGGTTCGAGTCGGCGTGGGGCACCGTCATCCAGCCGCACTACGGGCTGAACCTGACGGAGATGTTCGAGGCGATGGAGGAGGGCACGCTCAAGGCCGTCTACTGCATCGGCGAGAACCCGGCACAGTCGGAGGCCGACAGCGAACAGGCCGTACGGCGTCTTCAGGCCCTCGACTTCTTCGTCGTGCAGGACATCTTCCTGACGAAGACGGCCGAGCTCGCGGACGTCGTCCTGCCCGCGACCGCGGGATGGGCCGAGACGGAGGGCACAACCACCAACAGTGAGCGGCGAGTTCAGCGCGTACGCCGGGCGGTCGCCCCGCCCGGCGAGGCGCGCGAGGACATCGACATCATCTGCGAGCTGGCGGCACGGCTCGGCCACGAGTGGAAGTACGCCGACGCCGAGGCGGTCTGGAACGAGCTCAGGTCGGTCTCCCCGGACCACTACGGGATGACGTACGAGCGTCTGGAGCAGCACCAGGGCATCCAGTGGCCGTGTCCCAGTACCGACGCACTCGAACCGACCTACCTGCACGGCAGGTTGTGGGATCCCGACCCCGCGAACAGGGGACGCCTGGCACCCTTCGGCCTGGTCCAGCACGATCCGCCGGTCGACCTCACCGACGAGCAGTACCCGATCCGGCTCACCACCGGGCGACGGCTCGACTCCTACAACACCGGTGTGCAGAGCGGGAGTTTCGCCTCCCCGCTCCGGCGCGGCGAGTACGTCGAGCTGTGCCCGGAGGACGCCGAGCGGTACGGGGTCGTGGTGGGCGAGGAGGTCCAGGTGACCTCGCGCCGGGGTTCCGTGGTGGCGCCGGTGTGGATCGACACCGCCCTCAGGCCCGGGCTCGCCTTCATGACCATGCACTTTCCCGACGAGGTGGACACCAACCAGCTGACGATCGAGGCCAACTGCCCGATCGCGGGGACGGCGGAGTTCAAGGCGTCGGCGATCCGGATCGAGAAGCTCCCCGTCGCGACCATCGTGAGGTGACGCAAGTGGACCTGCACTTCGGCGACAGCAAGCCGACGGACGACGAACGGGCGGCCGTCGACGCCCTGTTGGGTCCCCCGGAGTCCTCCTGGGAGGGCGCCGCCCGCGATGAGATGCGAGCCGCCGACCTCAGGTGGGCGCGCGGCGGACGCGAGGCCCGGGATCGCAGGGACCTGCTGTTGCCGGGGCTGCATGCCATCAACGACCGGATCGGCTGGATCAGCGACGGCGCCCTCGACTACCTGTGCCGCCGCCTGACGGTACCGCCGGCCGAGGCGTACGGCGTGGCCACCTTCTACGCCATGTTCTCCGTCAGGCCCCGCCCCGCGACCGTCCTCCACGTCTGCACCGACCTGGCCTGCGCGGCGGCGGGCGCGGTCGACCTGTGCGCCGGCATCGAGGGCAGCCTCGGCCCCGGCGTCTCGGTGGAGCGAAGCCCGTGCCTGGGGTTGTGCGAGCGGGCGCCGGCGGCGTTGGTGGTGCGAGCGGGCGTGACATACCCGGCCCGTCCGGCGGCACACCCGGCCCGTCTGGGGGCACCCCCTCTGGAGGAGTTTGAGGACGAGGCCCGTTCAGGGCCGAAGCGGGGGTCTGGGGGCGCAGCGCCCAGCGGGGGTCCGGGGCAGCGCCCCGGGGATGGGACGGGTAGGGGCGGCGGGGGCGGGACTCCCAGGGCCACCGCCGTCGTCGCCCCGGCCACCGCACACACCGCCGTCCTCGCCGCGGCCTCGCCCGACTCGGCCCCCGAGGAGCCACCGGCAGCCATGGCGGTGCCCCAAGCCGGGGAGCCGGGTCTCACCCTGCTCAGCAGGATCGGCGCCGTGGACCCGTCGAGCCTCAACGACTACCGCGCCCACGGCGGCTACACCGCCCTGCGCAGGGCCTTCGCCCTCGGCCCGGCCGGCGTCATCCGCGAGGTCACCGACTCCGGCCTGGTCGGGCGTGGCGGCGCCGCCTTCCCCACCGGCCGCAAATGGCAGGCCACGGCGTCCCGGCCCGACCATCCGCACTACCTCGTCTGCAACGCCGACGAATCCGAGCCGGGCACCTTCAAGGACCGCGTGATCATGGAGGGCGATCCGTACGCGCTTGTCGAGGCGATGACGATCGCCGCCTACGCGACCGGCGCACACCAGGGCTATCTGTATCTGCGCGGTGAGTACCCGCGCTCCCTCGCGCGCATGGAGCACGCCCTCGCCCAGGCACGCGCGCGGGGCCTGCTCGGCGAGGACATCCTCGGCCAGGGCTACTCCTTCGACATCGAGATCCGCAGGGGCGCGGGCGCGTACATCTGCGGTGAGGAGACGGCCCTGTTCAACTCCATCGAGGGCTACCGGGGCGAGCCGCGCTCGAAGCCGCCGTTCCCGGTGGAGAAGGGCCTGTTCGGCAAACCGACGGTGGAGAACAACGTCGAGACGCTGGTCAACGTCCTGCCGATCCTGACCATGGGCGCACCGGCGTACGCGGCGATCGGCACCGCGAGGTCCACCGGGCCGAAGCTGTTCTGCGTGTCCGGGAGTGTGGAGCGGCCCGGGATCTACGAGCTCCCCTTCGGCGCCACGCTGGGCGAGCTGCTGGAGCTGGCCGGGGTGCGCGACGGGCTGCGAGCGGTCCTGCTCGGCGGCGCGGCCGGCGGCTTCGTACGGCCCGACGAAATGGACATCCCGCTCACCTTCGAAGGCACCCGGGAGGCGGGCACCACCCTCGGCTCGGGCGTGGTGATGGCCTTCGACGACACGGTGCCGCTGCCCCGGCTCCTCCTGCGCATCGCCGAGTTCTTCCGCGACGAGTCGTGCGGGCAGTGCGTGCCGTGCCGGGTCGGGACCGTGCGCCAGGAGGAGGCGCTGCACCGGATCGCGGAGCGCACGGGTGCGGCGGCCGCCGATGACATCGCCCTGCTCAGGGAGGTAGGCCGCGCGATGCGGGACGCCTCGATCTGCGGTCTGGGACAGACCGCGTGGAACGCCGTGGAATCCGCCATCGACCGTCTGGGGGCGTACGAATGACCGTGACACCGCTGGGGATCCCGCGCCGGCTGCTGGAGTTCACGATCGACGGGGAGCCGGTACGGGCCCCCGAGGGCTCGACGATCCTCGACGCCTGCCGGGCCGCCGGGAAGGACGTCCCGACCCTGTGCGAAGGGGACACACTGCGGCCCAAGAACGCCTGCCGCGTATGTGTGGTGGAGGTCGAGGGATCCCGGACACTGGTCCCGGCCTGCTCGCGGAAGGCCGAGCCGGGCATGGAGGTCCGTACCGACACCGAGCGGGCCCGGCACAGCCGCAGAATCGTCCTCGAACTGCTCGCCTCCTCGGTCGACTTGTCGACCACACCGCGAGTCACCGAGTGGATCAAGGAGTACGAGGCGAAACCGGACCGCTTCGGCCCGGACGCGGCCCGTCTGAACGAAGAGCCGAAGGTCGACAACGATCTGTATGTGCGCGACTACGACAAGTGCATCCTCTGCTACAAGTGCGTCGACGCCTGTGGCGACCAGTGGCAGAACACCTTCGCGATCTCGGTGGCCGGGCGGGGCTTCGACGCCCGGATCGCCGTGGAGCACGACGCCCCGCTGACCGACTCCGCGTGTGTGTACTGCGGGAACTGCATCGAGGTGTGCCCGACCGGGGCACTGTCCTTCAAGTCGGAGTTCGACATGCGGGCGGCGGGTACCTGGGACGAGTCGGCGCAGACGGAGACGACCACGGTGTGCGCGTACTGCGGAGTGGGCTGCAACCTCACGCTTCACGTGCAGGACAATGAGATCGTGAAGGTCACCTCGCCGCACGACAATCCGGTGACCCACGGCAATCTGTGCATCAAGGGCCGCTTCGGCTACCAGCACGTCCAGAACCGGAACTGATCGGGGCTGATGGGGACATGGGACGAGTCACGGAACGACGCAAGGTGATCCGCATCCGGGACGGGGCGATCTCCACCCGCCCGGACACGCTCGTCGCCGAGGAGCCCCTGGAGATCCGGCTGAACGGCAAACCGCTCGCGATCACCATGCGCACCCCCGGCGACGACTTCGCGCTCGCCGCCGGGTTCCTGGTCAGCGAGGGGGTACTCGCCGGGCAGGCCGATCTGCAGAACATCGTGTACTGCGCGGGCGCCACGGTGGACGGTTCCAATACGTACAACGTGGTCGACGTGAAGACCGCGCCGGGGGTGGTGATCCCGGACATCACCCTGGAGCGGAACGTCTATACGACGTCCTCCTGCGGCCTGTGCGGCAAAGCGAGCCTCGACGCCGTCCGCACGACCGCCCGCTGGCCCATCGCCGACACTCCCCCGGTCCGTGTCGACCCCGAGCTGCTGGCGAGCCTCCCCGACCGGCTGCGCGCCGCCCAGCGGGTCTTCGACCGCACCGGAGGGCTGCACGCGGCGGCCCTGTTCACCGAGGACGGGGAGCTGCTGGACATACGGGAGGACGTGGGCCGGCACAACGCGGTCGACAAGCTGGTCGGGCGCGCGCTCCAGAGCGGCGATCTGCCCCTGTCCCGCACGATCCTGCTGGTCTCCGGCCGGGCCTCCTTCGAGCTGGCGCAGAAGGCGGTGATGGCGGGGATCCCGGTACTGGCGGCGGTGTCGGCCCCGTCCTCCCTGGCGGTGGACCTCGCGGCCGAGACGGGCCTGACCCTGGTGGGCTTCCTCCGGAGCAGCTCCATGAACGTGTACGCGGGCGAGGACCGTATCGCCCTGCGGGCCGCGGCCACCCAGGGCTGACGGTCCCCCGCGATACACGGCGGCGGGGCCCCTGACGGCGGGGAGCGCCCCCTGCGCCAACAGGGGTCCCGCTGTTTTTGTTGGGCGCCTCCAACTACAGCTTGCCTCAGTGTTTGATGGGTCGGTCGCCTCGATACAGGCGCCCTTGGTTGGCCTCTTGCCGTCAGTTTGTGAATCTCACCCTGGCCCATGAACGCGCCGCGTTCGGAGGCACCATGGACCGGGTGCGGCCCTGCCACTAACGTCCCGGAGCGTGCCCGACGACGCACGAGCACGACACCGGACGGGAACGGGGCTCGGCCTGCTGCTGGCCCTGGTCCTCGGCGCCGTGCTGCTCACCGCCCTCCCCGAGGACGACGAAAGCGACGGCGCCTGCTCGCCCCGTACCGTCCGGGCCTGGTCCGCCGACGAACGGCTCACCTCCGAGTTCGCGCGCTACGGCGACGACGCCTCCCGCACCGACGACTGGACCGGCGGCGACGGCACCCACTCGGTGCGGCTGCCGGACGGACGGGTGCTGTGGCTGTTCTCGGACACCTATCTGGGCCAGGTGTACGCCCCGCCCAACCCGGTCGGCGAATCCTATGCCTGGCGGGACACCACGGCCCCGATGGTGCGCAACTCGGCCGTGGTCATGCGGGACGGCCGGTTGGAGAGCACCCTCCCCGCGCCGCTCTTCGCCGACCCCGCGCCGGGCCAGTGGCGCTGGCCGGTCGCGGCCCGTGTCGAGCCCCGCTCCCCCGGTTCCTCGGAACAGGTGCTGCGGGTGCTGCTGTGGGTGCGGACGAGCGGCCAGGCGCCGTGGATCTACGGTGTGCCCACCGCCACCGAGGTCGCCACGGTCTCGCTGCCCGATCTGCGCGTCGAGTCGACGATGAAGGTGTTCGACCAGCAGCTCGTCGCCGATCCGTCCCGGCGCGTGCTGTTCGGCACGACGCTGGTCGAGGAGGACGGCTGGACGTACGTCTTCGGCGGCGACGACGGCCGGGCGGTGTCCCGTCCGGCCTCGCGGGCGTATGTGGCCCGGGTGCCCGAGGGCGGGCTCGCCGATCCGGGCGCCTGGGAGTACTGGGACGGCGAGGAGTGGGCGGCGGGGGCCCGCCCGCGCGCGGTGCTCGGGGACGAGCGGCGCACCGGGGTGGGCAGCGCCTTCTCGGTGGTGCGCGAGGGGCGGACCTACGTGCTGTTCACGATGGCGGCGGGCGGGGCCGGGCTGACGACCGTGACCTCCTATTGGTCCTGCTCGCCCACCGGGCCCTGGCACGGCCCGGCCAAGGACTTCAGCCCCGCCCTGCCCGACGGCCAGGTGGCCGCGTACAACCCGCAGACCCATCCCGAACTGAGCGAGGACGGGCGGCTGGTGCTCAGCTACGACGTCAACTGGCTGGAGACGAACGGCGCCGCGGCGAACCTCAGCCGGAACGTGTCCCTGTACCGACCGCGATTCGTGAGTCTGCGGCTGGCGCCCGAGGGCTGAGCTCCTTGTCGTGCGAGCGCCGCTTGGCGATCACCGCGCAGACCATCAGCTGCATCTGGTGGAAGAGCATCAGCGGCAGCACGGCCAGCGAGGCGTGCGCGCCGAACAGGACGCTCGCCATGGGCAGTCCGGCGGCGAGGGACTTCTTGGAGCCGGCGAACTGGATGGCGATCCTGTCCTCGCGGTCGAAGCGCAGCGCCTTGGCGCCGTACCAGGTCAGCGAGAGCATCACGGCGAGCAGCACGGCCTCGACGGCGAGCAGTCCGGCCAGCCGGGCGGGGCTGACCTGGTGCCAGACGCCCTGGACCATGCCCTCGCTGAACGCGGTGTAGACGACCAGCAGGATCGAGCCGCGGTCGACGAGGCCGAGGACCTTCTTGTGCCGGGCGATGAAGCCGCCCACCCGTCGCCCACCGCCACCCTGCTCGACGCGCTTCGCGCGGCCCCTTCTGACTCCGCAGCGCCGTAGCACCTGTCCGGCCAGGAACGGCACCAGCAGTTGCAGCACGATCTTCACCACCGAGTCCGCGGAGAACCCGCCGGCGCTGCCGCCGATCAGGCTCGCCGCGAGCAGCGGGGTGGCGACGATGCCGACCAGTGAGGAGAAGGAGCCCGCGCAGATCGCGGCGGGCACGTTGCCGCGGGCGATCGAGGTGAACGCGATCGACGACTGCACGGTCGAGGGCACCAGGGTGAGGAAGAGCAGGCCCTGGTAGAGGGGGTCGGTGAGGATCACCGGGACGAGTCCGCGGGCCGCCAGGCCGAGCACCGGGAAGACGAGGAAGGTGCAGGCCAGGACGGTGACGTGGAGGCGCCAGTGGCGCAGTCCGTCCAGCGCCTCACGGGTGGAGAGGCGGGCGCCGTAGAGGAAGAAGAGGAGGGCGATGGCGGCCGTGGAGGCGCCGGAGGCCACCTCGGCCCCGGTCCCGCGCGCCGGCAGCAGCGCGGCGAGGCCCACCGTCCCGAGCAGCAGCAGGATGAACGGGTCGATCGGCATCCAACGCGGCCATCGCAGGCGTTTCACTGTGCTCCACTACTTCGCTGTACGTGCGGTTCCCGGGCACGGTCGTGCCCTCTCCATCGTCCTCCGCGCCGGGCCGATCGGGAATCCGGCATACCACTCTGACTGTCATCACGTTCCGCGATAACCTGAGGGCGTGTACGACCCTTCCCATCTGCGTACGTTCCTGGCGGTGGCCCAGACCCTGAGCTTCACCCAGGCCGCCAAGCGGCTCGGGCTGCGGCAGTCCACGGTCAGCCAGCACGTACGGCGCCTGGAGGACGCGACGGGCCGGCAGCTCTTCGCCCGCGACACCCACTCCGTGGAGCTGACCGAGGACGGCGAGGCGATGCTCGGCTTCGCCCGGCGGATCCTGGAGGTCCATGAACAGGCGTCGGCCTTCTTCACCGGGACCCGGTTGCGCGGGCGGCTGCGCTTCGGCGCGTCGGAGGACTTCGTCCTGACCCGGCTGCCGGAGATCCTGGAGGGCTTCCGGTACGAGCACCCCGAGGTCGATCTGGAGCTGACGGTGGAGCTCTCGGGCACCCTGCACGAGCAGCTGGCCGCCGGAAAACTGGACCTGGTCCTCGCCAAGCGCCGCCCCGAGGACCCGCGCGGCGAGCTGGTCTGGCACGACCGGCTGGTGTGGATCGGAGCGGAGCGGCTGCGTCTGGACCCCGACCGGCCGGTGCCGCTCATCGTCTTTCCGCCACCGGGCATCACCCGCGCCCTGGCCCTGGAGGCGCTGGAGCGCCAGGGCCGCGACTGGCGGATCGTATGCACGAGCGGCAGCCTCAACGGCCTGATCGCGGCGGCGCGAGCGGGGCTGGGCGTGATGGCGCACTCTCGGGGGCTGATCCCGCCGGGTCTGGTACGGATGCCGGAGCGGTCGGGGCTGCTGCCGGAGCTGGGCCGGGTGGACTTCGTCCTGGTCCATGGTCGGCGGCGTACGGCCGCGCAGGGGGCGGCGGAGGCGCTGGCGGCGGCGATCCTGGCGGGCGGGGAGCGGCTGCACCGGCGCTGAGTGGGTCGTACAGATTCGGTGGAGATTACGGCACCGAAACTTACTCAACCGTCAGTTTTCTGTCCGACCCTTCCCCATGTGAGTGCATTTTCAGTGACTGACACGAGGGCACCCGCACCCCGCCCGGTTTTCCACCCCCTCCCGCCCCGCCGGAGGGTGGGGTAGCTTTCACGGCCAGCGCTGAGCGTCACGAGGAACGGGGAGCGGGGAGCGGGATTGCGCGAGTTCACCAACCCTCCGTTGGCGTTGGCACCGCCGGTGGGCGGACTGGCCGACGTGGTGTTCCAGCGTGCCCAGGAGAACCCGGCCCATGTGGCACTCGGCCGCAAGGACGAGGCCGACCGCTGGCGGGACGTGACCTCCGCCGAGTTCCGCGACGAGGTGCTCGCCCTCGCCAAGGGGCTGCTCGCCCGGGGCGTCCGGTTCGGCGACCGGGTCGCCGTCATGTCCCGCACCCGCTATGAGTGGACGCTCTTCGACTACGCGCTGTGGACCATCGGCGCCCAGGTGGTGCCGGTCTACCCGACCTCCTCGGCCGAACAGTGCTTCTGGATGCTGTACGACGCGGAGGTCTCGGCGGCGATCGTCGAGCACGAGGACCACGCGATGACCATCGCCACGGTCATCGACCGGCTGCCGCGGCTGCGCGAGCTGTGGCAGCTGGACGCGGGCTGTGTCCAGGAGCTGTACGACGCGGGCGCCCACCTCGACGACGAGGTGGTGCACCGGCACCGTCAGGCGGTCACCCCCGACTCGGTCGCGACCGTCATCTACACCTCCGGCACCACCGGCCGCCCCAAGGGCTGTGTCATCACGCACGGCAACTTCATGTACGAGGCGGACACGGTCATCGAGCGCTGGGAGCCGGTGTTCCACTCGAAGAAGGGCGACGAGGCGGCGACCCTGCTCTTCCTGCCGCTCGCCCATGTTTTCGGCCGTATGGTGCAGGTCGCCGCGATCCGTGGGGGCGTCCGCTTCGGCCATCAGCCGCAGATGAACGCCGCCGCCCTGTTGCCCGACCTCGCCGCCTTCAAGCCGACCTTCTTCCTCGCCGTGCCGTACATCTTCGAGAAGGTCTTCAACGCCGCCCGCCGCAAGGCCGAGAAGGAGGGCAGGGCCGGCGCCTTCGAGAAGGCCGTCGAGGTCGCTGTGAACTACGCGGAAGCGATGGAGGCCAAGGCCTGGGGGATCGGTCCGGGGCCCTCGGCCGGTCTGCGGATCCAGCACCAGCTCTTCGACAAGCTCGTCTACGGCAAGATGCGGGCCGCGATGGGCGGCCGGATCCGGCACGCGATGTCCGGCGGCTCGGCGATGGACCGCCGGCTCGGCCTGTTCTTCGCGGGCGCGGGCGTGCACATCTACGAGGGCTACGGCCTGACCGAGTCCACGGCGGCCGCCACCGCCAATCCGCCCGAGCGCACCCGCTACGGCTCGGTCGGGCAGCCGATTCCCGGGATGACCGTGCACATCGCGGACGACGGGGAGATCTGGCTGAACGGCGCCAATGTCTTCCAGGGCTATCTCAACAACCCGAAGGCCACCGACGAGACCCTGCACGACGGCTGGCTGGCCACCGGCGACCTCGGCTCGCTGGACGAGGACGGCTATCTCACCATCACCGGGCGCAAGAAGGAGATCCTGGTGACCTCGGGCGGCAAGAGCGTCTCGCCCGGAGTGCTGGAGGAGCGGGTCCGGGACCATCCGCTGGTCGCCCAGTGCATCGTCGTCGGCAATGACCGCCCGTACATCGCGGCCCTGGTCACCCTCGACCAGGAGGCCGTGGAGCACTGGCTGAACATGCGGGACAAACCGCAGCTGTCCCCGGCCCAGTTGGTGCGCGACGCCGACCTGGAGACGGAGGTACGGCGTGCGGTGGTCGCCGCGAACACCCTCGTCTCACAGGCCGAGTCGATCCGTACGTTTCGCATTCTGGCCCAGCCGTTCACCGAGGAACACGGCCTGCTCACCCCGTCGTTGAAGCTGAAGCGCAAGGCGATCGAGAACGCCTACTCCGGCGAGGTGGAGGCCTTGTACCAGGCCTGACGGCTCAGAGGTCGTTCACGTTCGCGCATGACGTTCACCATCACGTCCGACGGCGCGATCCGTACGGATTCCGTGATCAGGAATGCATCCCGGCCCGTGATCGTTGACGATGTCAGTACCACCTGACGACAACCGTAAGGATCAAGAGCTAGTGAGCAGCAAGGTCCCCCCGATCATCCTCAACAACGGCGTCGAGATGCCCCAGCTGGGCTTCGGCGTCTGGCAGGTGCCGGACGACGAGGCGGAGCAGGCGGTCAGCACGGCGCTGGAGGCCGGGTACCGCAGCATCGACACAGCGGCGATCTACGGCAATGAGGAGGGCACCGGCAAGGCCATCGCCGCCTCCGGCATCCCCCGCCAGGACGTCTTCGTCACCACCAAGCTCTGGAACGCCGACCAGGGGTACGACACCACGCTGCGCGCCTTCGACGAGTCGCTGGCCAAGCTCGGCCTGGACTATGTCGACCTGTACCTCATCCACTGGCCCCTGCCGGCCAGGAACAAGTACGTCGACAGCTACAAGGCGTTCGAGAAGCTGCACACCGACGGCCGCGTCAAGGCGATCGGCGTGTCCAACTTCCTCCCGGAGCACCTTCGGCGGCTGATCGGCGAGACGTCGATCGTCCCGGCCGTCAACCAGATCGAGCTGCACCCGCATCTCCAGCAGCGGGTCTCCCGTGAGCTCCACGCGGAGCAGGGCATCGCCACCGAGGCCTGGTCGCCGCTCGGCCAGGGCAAGGGTCTGCTGGAGGTCCCGGCCATCGTGGCCATCGCCCAGAAGCACCACCGCACCCCGGCCCAGGTCGTGCTGCGCTGGCACCTCCAGCTCGGCAATGTGGTGATCCCGAAGTCCGTCACGCCGTCCCGGATCCGGGAGAACATCGACGTGTTCGACTTCAGCCTGGACGACGAGGACCTGGCGGCGATCAGCGCACTGAACGAGGACCGGCGGATCGGTCCGGACCCGGCGACCTTCGACGTCGCCTGACTCACTCCGCCGCGGGCGGCCCGGTCCAACGGGCCGCCCCCGCAGGTCAGTTGGGCTGCCCGATGGGCCGTACGACGACGGTGTTGACGTCGACTCCGTGCGGCTGCCGGATCGCCCAGACGATCGAGTCGGCGAGCTGGTCGGCGGTGAGCAGATGCCCCGGCGGCAGGCTGCCGTAGCTGTCCCAGAACGGCGTCTCCACCCGGCCCGGCGCGATCAGTGTGACGCCGACGCCCCACTCGGTCACCTCACGGCGGGTGTTCTCGGCGAGCCCGGTCACCGCCCACTTGGTCGCGCCGTAGAGGTTGCCCGGCGTGTGCACGAACCCGGCGACACTGCCGATCAGCACGATCCGGCCCCGGGTCTCCTTCAGGGCGTCGATCGAGGCGCGGATGAGCAGCGCCGGTCCGAGGACGTTGGTCAGGATCATCTCCGACCAGCCGGCCGGGTCTCCCTCGGCGACCGAGTCATGGGTGGCGATACCGGCGTTGGCGACGACCGTGTCGATCCGCCCGAACTCCTTCAGCGTGGTCTCCACCGCGCCCTTGATCGGCTCGTAGTCCGAGGCGTCCCCGACGATCGTCAACAGCCCCTCGGGCTCCCCGAGTTCCTCGGCGAAGCCACGCAGCCGAGCCTCCCCACGGCCGGTGACGGCCACCCGGTGCCCGGCATCCAGCAACTGCCGAGCGGCCGCGGCCCCGATACCACTGCCGCCGCCGGTGATGAGCGCGACCGGAGAGTCGGTCATGGTTACCCCCCTGTTGTTGTTCGGTGAGGGGGAGTTCATCACTTGGAGCGTTCTCGAAGTCAAGCCCCGCCGCAGGTCTTCCGGTACGGCACCGAGGGCAGGTGGCGGCGCCACTCCGCCTCGCTCGCCCCGCCAGCGGCTCGCGCGTACACCTCGGTCGCGGCGCGCTCGGGCGCCAACGGGAGGTTTCTCGCGGGCAGATGAGCACTGGTGATCCGCACCTCGCCGGAGGTGAAGGCGAGGCCGACCAGCGGGCCGTCTCCGGCCGGGAGGGTGGCCGGCTTGAGCGCGGGCGTGGCCGTCTCCCACACCTGCACGGATCCGTCGGGCGCACCGGCCGCGAGGAGCGAGCCGTCGGCGGAGAACGCCAAGGCGGCACGGTGGACGGTGGAGGCCGCGGCTCGCAGGACGGCGACCCGGCGCCAGGTGCGGGCGTCCCACAGAGTCAGTCGCCCCGTCGAATCCTCGGCGACGAGATGGCGGCCGTCGGGGCTGAAGGCGGCGGCGCGCAGGAAGTCCTCGTCAGTGACCCCTTTGACTCCCTTGATTTTCCCGCCCGTTGAGGCGTCGACCACCGCGCCCTCCGCCGTGAGGGCGATGCGCCCCAGGACGGCCAGCGTCCGGCCACCGATCTCGTCACGTGCCGCGGCCCTGTCGTCCGTCCACGTCCGCCCCGCCAATCCGTGCAGCGAGTAGGTCCGTACGACGCTGGTCCGGCCGCCCTCCCTCAAGCGCAGCACTCCGCCGCCCAGGTCGAGCCGGATGTCGCCGATCGCCGAGGAGGCGGGCGAAAGAGCGAGCAGCGGCTCGCGCGGGCCTCCGTCGGAAGGCTCCGGCAGGTCCGTACGCCACACGGTGAGACTGCCCGGACCCCACGCCAGGGCATAGTCTCCGGCGAACTCCACGCTGTTGGCACCACCCGCGATCGGCAGCGGGGGACGCTCACGCCCGGCCCGGAAGTCCCAGGTCACGACCCCCTCGGGGGTTCCGGACGCCACGGCCAGCTGGTCGGAGGTGAAGGTGAGCTCGCCCTGGCACACGGCGCGTTGGGTCGCGGGGGACGCCTCGCCGGTCACCAGCCGCCGCTCGGCGACATCGAGGATCCGCAGGCGTTGCCCGTCCCGCGCGCACCAGGCGAGGTGCCGGTCGTCGGCGCTGAGCACGGGCAGGGCTCCGTCGTCGTCGCCCCGGTCGTAGCGCATGAGCATCCGCTCCCGGCGTACGTCCCACACCTCCAGCGTGGCCCGGCCGTCGGCCGAGCCGTGGTCGAGCCGCCGTAGGACGAGCGTCTTTCCGCTGGGCCCGAACGCGACGTCGGTGTCGGTCCAGGGGCCGGTCGGCAGGCGGTACGTGCTGCCGTCCGTCAGACCGGCGATCACCAGGCCTTCCCGGCGGCCGGGGGTGCGGTAGGCGATCAGGCGTCCGTCCGCGCTGACATCGACCACGCCCTCGGACAGCCCTTCCAGCGGCACCGACCGCAGCCGCCGGTGTTCCGGCACGTCCCACTGAACGGCCCTGTCGTGCACGGCGGTTGTCAGGATCCGCCCGTCGCTGCTGTGCCACGCCGGCGCGTTCAGGGCACGGCCGCCCTCCTCGGGCTGGACGAAGGCGTCCTGTTCGCTCTGGGCCGCCGCCGTGCGCAACGCCGTGCGGGTCTCCGGCAGGTCGGCGGTGCGCCAGGCGGCGAGGGCGAGGCGCATCGCGGTGCGCGGTTCGGTGGCGCGCAGGGTGTCCGCGAGTGCGGCCACCCGGCGGGCCTCGGCCTCGTCGCGCTGCCGGGAACTGACCCCGCTCTGCCGCCAGGCGGCCACGCCCGCGACCACCGCCAGACAGAGCAGTACCGCGAGGGCGCCGGTCAGCGCGCGCAGGCGGCGGGCCGCCCGAGCCGCGGAACGGCGGGCGTCCTCGTGGGCGGCGACGCCGGCGGCCAGGAAGTCGCGTTCCAGGCGGCTCAGTTCGGAACCGTCGCCGAAGGTCTCCCTCGCCTCAGTCAGCCGTATCCCCCGGTACAGCGCGCCCGCGTCGCGGCCCAAGTCGGCCCAGGCGTGGGCGGCTTCGGTGAGTCCCCGGTGCAGACGCAGCCGGTCGCGGTCCTCCTCCACCCAGCCGCGCAGTCGGGGCCAGGCGCCGATCAGGGCCTCGTGAGCGAGCTCGACGGTGTCGCCGTCCACGGTCAACAGGCGGTCACGTACCAGGCGTTCGAGTACCTGGGTCGTCGTCTCGTCGGCGTCCAGCTCCGCCCGGGCGACGGGCCGCCGGGTGTCCTCGGTGCCGTCGCCGGGCTGTACCAACCGCAGCAGCAGTGCCCGGGCCGCGGCGGCCTCGGCGGGGGTGCAGCGGGCGTAGGCCGCCTCGGCGGTGTGCGCCACGGCGCCGTGGACTCCGCCGATGGCCTCGTAGGCGGCGAGGGTGAGGGCCTTGCCGGAGCGTCGGCGCCAGACCTCGCGCAGGGCGTGTGCCATCAGGGGCAGTCCACCGGGCTCGCCGGAGACGTCCGCGACGATCCTGGCCGTCAGGGCGCGTTCGACGACCATCCGGCGCGCGGCGGCGGGCCGGACCACGGCCTCGCGCAGCCCACGCGGCGACAACGGGCCGACCAGGAGGGCGGCGTCCCGCAGGGCCTCGGCGAGCGGACCGTGCTCGGCGCAGCGGCCGTAGAAGTCGGCGCGGACGGCGATCACCACGCGCAGCCGGGAGGCGGGGTCGGTCGCGGTGAGCAACTGGCCGAGGAAGCGGTCCCGTTCGCCGGGTTCGGTGCAGAGGGTGAACAGCTCCTCGAACTGGTCGACGACGAGGAGGGTGTCACCGACTCCGTCGTGCGGGGTGAACAACTCCTGGTGGGTCTTGGCCGGATGGGGGCCCGGGGTGAGCAGCCGGATGACCGCCGGCCGGTCACCGTCCGTGCCGCGCAGGGCGGGGACCAGACCGGCCCGCAGCAGTGAGGACTTGCCGCTGCCGGACGCCCCCACGACCGCCGCGAACCGGGTCCGGGCCGTGAGCCGGACGAGTTCGCCGATCAGGTCGTCCCGGCCGTGGAAGTGCTCCCCGTCGCCGGTCTCGAAGCGGGCGAGGCCCGGATAGGGGCCGACGCCCTCGTCTGGGGTGTGCGCCTCCGCGACGGCCTCCCGCAACCGCCGCGCCCACTCCTCCGGATCGCCACCGCACGCGGTGACATACGCCGTGAGCACCGCGAGCGACGGCAGCCGCTCACCGCCCGCCGCCGCGGCCAGGGTCGGCGCGGAGTAGCCCGCGCGCTCCGCCATCGCGCGGTAGGTCAGACCGCCCGTCTCGTCGCGCAGCTTGCGCAGTTCGTGAGCGAACCGCTGTACCGGACCCTCCCCCGGGTCCAGTGGTTTCTCCCGGCGCCCCATGCCTGCCTCCCCCGTTCCCCCGACAAAGCTAACAACCGGCCCCCGGCGAATTGTTGGGCACCGCGGATCGGGGCTGCCCAACAACCCGCTGACGTCTGGACTCGTCGGTGCACACCCCTCCCGTCACGCACCGGAGCCGGCCATCGCCACCGCACACGTACCCGAGCCCGTCCTCCTGCCCTCAAGGCCCCCACGCGCCCGCGTGATACGGCCCGCGCCGCGCACCTCCGCCACCGCGGTCCTCCTGCCCGTCGTCCTCTGCCTCGCCCTCGGTCTGTGGGGCATGAGACGCGGCGGCAGCCTGTGGCGGGACGAGGCGGTGACGTACGACATGGCGCGGCGCTCGCTGCCCGACCTCGTGGGGACACTCGCCGAGGCCGACGCCGTGCACGGCCTGTACTACTTGTTCATGCACGGCCTGTTCCAGGTGTCCGGCGACCTGGACCCTCTGCTGGTGCTGCGGCTGCCCTCCGTACTGGCGGCCGCCGCGGCGAGCGGGTTCGTCGCACTGCTCGGGCACCGACTCGCCGGACCCCGGGCCGGGCTGCTCGCCGGCATCGTGTTCGCGCTCCTGCCGCCGGTGCAGCGGTACGCGCAGGAGGGCCGCAGCTACGCGCTGGTGTGCGCGCTGGTCGCCTGGGCGTCGTATCTGCTGCTCGGCGCGGTGCGGTCGGGGAGCCGCCGGGCCTGGGCGGGGTACGGGGCCGTACTGCTGACCGCCTGCCTGCTGCACGAGTTCGCGGTGCTCGCCGCCCTCGCGCATCTGGTCGCCCTGCCCCGCCGCGCCGGGATCACGGTAACCCTCGCGGTCGGCGCCGGCCTCGCCCCGCTCGCCGTGCTGAGCATGGGCCAGTCGGAGCAGGTCGGGTGGATCGGCGGGCCCGGCGCGGGGGCAGTGCTCGGCTTCGCCGGGGTGACCCTGCTCGGGATCGGGTGCGCCGTACTGGTCAAGGGCCCCCTGCCAAGACTCGCCCTCCCCCTGCTGATCCTGCCCGCCCTCCTGCTCCTGCTGCTCTCCCTGATCAAGCCGCTGTACGTCGACCGTTACGTCCTCTACGGCCACCTCGGCACGGCGCTCTTGGTCGGCGCCGCACTCGACCGGCTGCTCCGCAAGCGGCCCGTGATCCGGCTGACCGCCGCGGGGACCGCCGTGGCAGCGGTACTGCCGATCACCCTGGACCTGCGCACACCCCAGAGCCGCACGGACAACGTCACCGCCATCGCACAGGCCATCGGGCAGACCGACGCCGACGCGATCGTGTTCATGCCGTCCCGCCGCCGCGTCTGGACCCTGACCGACCCGGGAGCCCTGCACGGCATGCGCGACCTGGCCCTGAAGGACAGCCCGGCCACCTCGCACACGCTGTACGGCACGGAGGTACCCGCGTCAGAAATCCGCGTCCGGCTGCTCGCGACGGAACGCGTCGTCGCGGTCGCCGACCCCGCCGGGCAGCCCCTCGACCGGACCACCCAGGAGATGACGAAGCGCCGGGTGCTGGACCGGTACTTCGTGGAGTGCGGCACCCGACAGCTCCAGGGTGCGCGGATCACGGTGCATGCCCGGCCAGGGGGCTGTTGAGCGGGGGCGGCGTCAGGCCGTGCGGACCGCGGTGTGGACTGTGCGGGCGGCCAGAAGAAACAGATCCGGCCGATGGTGCACGCTCGCCTTGTCGTCCGGATCAAGCAGCCGATCAAGCGTGCCCCGATCCTCCGCGGAGAGCGCCTCCCCGAACATCTCCCGGAACCTCCCGAACGTGGCGGCGGCCACGGCACGAGCCCGGTCGGGCGCAGGCGCGGGCAGATCCAGCAGGAAGGTACGAGTACCCGTGGGCTTCAAGCCGGCGGCAGCCATGAGCGCACGCCAGTCCTCAGACACGGAAACACTGCCCGGCAGAGCGGCCCGCATCTCGGCGAACCAGTCCTCCTGCACCGCGTCGATCCGCGCCTGAAGCCCCGGCCGCCCGATGCCGAAGTCCCGCGGCAGGAAGCGAGTCGGCAAACCGCCCTCCACGAGGGCAAGGGTCCCGCCGACAGCCAGCCGCGAGGCATACGCGGCGATGGCCGCCTGCTGATCGCCGAGGTGGTGCAGGCTCTGGCTGGCCCAGATCAGATCGGCGGGGTAGTCCAGGTCGGCCATGGCATCCGGCAGGTCACCGGCGATCGTGCCGAATCGGTCCGCGACGCCGAGCCGCTCCGCGCGGGCGCGGGCCCGCTCCAGCAGCGGCTCGGAGCCGTCGACGGCGACGACCCGGGCGCCGGGGAAGGCGTCGGCGAGCATGCAGGAGACGACGCCGGGGCCGCTGCCCGCGTCGACGATCAGACCCGGCTCGGACTGCTTTCCGCCCAGCCAGGCGAGCGCGTGCTCGGTCAGCGGCGTGTACAGCTCGGCCTGGGTCTGAAGGTGCTCGGCCATCTCGGCCCAGTCGATGTCGGTGTGGTCGTGGTGGTGCGCGTGCTTGTGTGCGTGTTCGTGCGCCATGGTGGCCAGCCTCTCCTCCGGGTGCCGCCAGCGTGCGCCGACGCACCGTCGGGAGGCAATCGACGTTGCCGTAACCGCAAAAGCGACCTGCGCCGGGGCCCGGCACTCCCGGGCCCCGGCGGGGTCAGCCGCTTACGACAGCGGCGGGTAGGCGTTCTGCATCAGCTGCTGGAACTGGGCGGAGAACCAGTGGCCGGACAGCGGCGAGTTCGGCAGGGCGCCGGACATGTTGTTGCCGTTGCGCGGGTTGCCCGTGTACGTCGGGTCGCACATCCGGTCGAAGCCCTTGCCCTCGTCGTTCGGGATCGCGCTGCTGGAGCCGTCGGACTCGCCCGGCGGCTTCATCCACACGTAGGCGTCGATCCCGGTCGCCGGGGCGGCCTGCGGGCGCTCGCCGAGGCCGGCTCCGGACTGGTTGCACCAGTTGCCGATGTGGATGCGGCGGTCGTAGCGGCCGCCGTCGACGTAGGTGTCGACGGAGGTCGCCGCCCCGGGTCCTGCGGGCCGGGCGGAGCCGCCCCAGCCGTTGCGGGAGGTGTCGATCAGCATGCCGATGTTCGAGTTGAAGCCGACCGAGACCAGCTGGTTGCGGAAGGCCTGGGCGAAGGACAGCTCGTCCACGTACCGGTTCCAGTCGACCCACTTGGACTCGCGGACGGACTTGCCGGCCACGTTGTCGTTGATGGTGAAGTTGTTCTCCTTCAGGGCGCTGTAGTTGGCCGTGTTGGTGATGAAGCCGTGGACGTCGTTGACCGTTGCGCCCTCGGCGGTGGCCGCCTCCTTGAAGGTGTTGGCGGAGGCGCCGAAGTTGTCGTCCCAGCCGATCCAGCCGTGGTGGCCGGCGTCCACGTAGTTGTAGACGTTGGGCACGTCACCGAGCTCGCTCAGCGCGTAGCCGACGCCCTTGATGTAGTTGCCGTTGGCCTTCATCACATCGCACTCGGGAGTGGCCGTCGGGCGGCTGCCGGTGTTGGTGACGAGGTTGGGCAGCGAGTCGATCTCGACGGTGGTGACGATCCGCAGCGAGGCGTACTTCGGGTCGGCGAGGATCGCGGCGATCGGATCGATGTACTCGGTCTTGTACCGGCCGATCTCCGTCGGGCCGAGCTCACCGTTGGAGGCGAGGGCGGCGCAGTCGCGTCCGGGCAGGTTGTAGATCACCAGCTGGACGACGAGTTCGCCGCTGCCCTTCTGGGTCAGGGCCTCGTCGAGGTGGTCGCGCAGACCCATGCCGCCGTTGACGCCGTTGATGGCGGCGATCCGGTCGAGCCACACACCGGTCGGCTGGTTGGAGATCCGGCTGCCGCCCGGCTCGGCGGCGGCCTTGGCGGACCACTCGGGGTTCACATAGACCTTGGCACCGGAGTACGGGTTGTCCACGCGGGTGCCCGGCTGCGGGTCCGGGTCCGGGTCGGTGCCGCCGCCTCCGTCGTCGACGTTGCAGGTCACGCCGTCCAGGGTGAAGGTGGCCGGAATCGCGTTGGTGCCGCTGTAGGAGGCGTTGAAGCCGAAGCTGACCGAACCGCCGGTGCCCAGGGTGCCGTTGTAGGACTCGTTGGCGGCGGTAACGGCCGTACCGCTCTGGGTGATCTTGGCGTTCCAGCCGTTGGTGATCTGCTGGTTGCCGGCGTACGACCACTTCACGGCCCAACTGCTCTTGGCGGCACCGTTGTTGGTGACCGTCACGGCGGCGGTGAAGCCGGTGCCCCACTGGTTCTGCACCTTGTAGTCGACGGTGCAGGGCACGGCGGCGGTGCCGACCTCGTCGGGCACGGCGGCGAACGCCGTCCCGGAGGCCCCGGCGACCAGCGCCAGGGCGGCGAGCATCGCTGTTCTGGTACGACTCATGAGTGCGGGTGTCCTTCTTCCGATACGGGGTTACTGATGGAGGGCGCGCAGGTGATCAGCGCGGGACCGGAGGAGCAGTCCCAGCCGCAGGTGTTCTCCCCGATCTCCACCACCACCAGCGGCACTTGGGCCGCGACGGGGGCGAGCGTGGAGTTCCCGCCAGTTGTCGACGTGCCATGCCGCGGCGAGACTGCCCGTGGGATCACTGGGTCTGTACGTCAGCCACTGGCTGAGGTCGTTCGAGTAGGCGAGCCCGCCGGCCAGGATCACGTTCTCGGCGCCGGTCGAGGGCACCGCGTCGACAGGTCCTGCATCCCGGCCACCTCGTAGCCGATGCCGGGGCAGGTGCCGCCGTCCCGCCGGCACTGCCACGCCTGGGTGGTCGTGGCGGTCGCGCCTCCCAGCCCTGGCTGACCTTCTGTCCGGCCGCGAAGTCGAAGCCGAGGCTCCAACCGCTCAGCGCGGCCGCGTCGTTGGTGACCTTCACGGTGCCCGGAATGGTCATGCCCGTGACAAGATTGACCGCTCCGGCGACGGCTAAAAGTACTGAACGCGGGGGGTGTCGCATGAGCGACTCCTTGCAGATCAGCGCGCCGTGACCGACGCGTCGACTGATGGAACCGCTCCCACTGGTGTCACCGAAGTTAGCGCCAAGTGACGGTAAAGGACAGGGGAGTTCCTTGACTTTTACTCAACCTCGTTCGTCGAATCTTTTCGACTCTTCAAGCGTCTTGACCACTTGCACCCCCGTCCTCACTATGGGAGCGCTCCCACTGGTTCAAGCCTTGACTTCTCCGAGCCGCAAGGAGGAACCAGCACATGCATCCCCCACCCCGGAGACGAAGAGCGGTACGGCGTGCCTGGACAGCCGTCGTCGCCGCCCTGGCGCTTGCGTTCACGCTGCTCGCGACGGGCACCACACCCGCGCAGGCGGCGCCGCTCCAGTGCAGCGTCGACTACAGGACGAACGACTGGGGCTCCGGCTTCACCGCGGATCTGACGATCACCAACCGCGGCACGGACGTGATCGACGGCTGGACCCTGACCTACGCCTACACGGGCAACCAGAGGCTCAGCAACGGCTGGAACGGGACATGGTCGCAGTCCGGCCAGAACATCACCGTGCAGAACGCCTCGTACAACGGCCGGATCGCCGCCGGCGCCGCGGTCTCCACCGGGGCGCAGTTCAGCTACAGCGGCACCAACACCGCCCCGAGCTCCTTCGCGATCAACGGCACCACCTGCACCGGCGCCCATCAGCCCCCGATCACGGTGCTGACCAGCCCGGCCGCGGGTGCCGTCTACTCGCAAGGGGACGCGGTGCCGCTCGCGGCCACCGCGGCGGCCGCCGACAACGCCACCATCAGCAAGGTGGAGTTCTACGACGACACCACGCTGCTGGGCACGGACACGAGCGCACCCTACTCGCTCTCCGTCTCCAGTTTGACCGTGGGCAGTCATTCCCTGCTGGCGAAGGCGTACGACAGCCTGGGCGCGTCCGCGGAGTCCACGCCGGTCGGCATCACGGTCGCCTCGGGTCCCGCCGTGGTGGCCTCGACCAACCAACTGGCCGTACAGCAGGGCGAGACGGGCACGTACGACATCAAGCTGTCGACGCAGCCGTCGAGCAACGTCACCGTCACCACCGCCCGCGCGAGCGGGAATTCGGGACTGTCGGTCACCGGCGGGGCCTCGCTCACCTTCACCCCGTCGAACTGGAACACCGCGCAGCGCGTGACCATCACCGCCGACTCCTCGGGGACCGGCGCGGCGACCTTCGAGTCGACCGCGAACGGACACGCGAAGGCCGCGGTGACCGTCACCCAGGTCGAGGCATCGGGTGAGTACGACGCCCGCTTCCTGGAGCTCCACGGGAAGATCACCAACCCCGCGAACGGCTACTTCTCACCCGAGGGCATCCCCTACCACTCGGTCGAGACGCTGATCGTGGAGGCCCCGGACCACGGCCACGAGACCACGTCGGAGGCCTACAGCTACCTTCTCTGGCTGCAGGCGATGTACGGCAAGGTCACGGGCGACTGGACCAAGTTCAACGGCGCCTGGGAGATCATGGAGAAGTACATGATCCCCACCCACGCCGACCAGCCGACCAACTCCTTCTACAACGCCTCCAAGCCCGCGACCTACGCGCCCGAGCTGGACACCCCGAACGAGTACCCGGCCAAGCTCGACACCGGTGTCCCGGTCGGCTCCGACCCGATCGCGGCCGAGCTGAAGAGCGCGTACGGCACGGACGACGTCTACGGCATGCACTGGCTGCAGGACGTGGACAACGTCTACGGCTACGGCAACTCGCCCGGCAAGTGCGAGGCGGGCCCGTCGGACACCGGCCCTTCGTACATCAACACCTTCCAGCGCGGTGCGCAGGAGTCGGTGTGGGAGACGGTGCCGCAGCCGACCTGTGACGCGTTCAAGTACGGTGGCACGAACGGGTACCTGGACCTGTTCACGGGTGATGCCTCCTACGCCAAGCAGTGGAAGTTCACCAACGCCCCGGACGCCGACGCGCGTGCGGTGCAGGCCGCGTACTGGGCCGACAAGTGGGCGGACGCGCAGGGCAAGGGCGGCGAGATCTCCGCGACCGTCGCCAAGGCCGCGAAGATGGGCGACTATCTGCGCTACGCCATGTACGACAAGTACTTCAAGAAGGTCGGCAACTGTGTCGGTCCGTCGGCCTGCGCGGCCGGCACCGGCAAGGACTCCTCGCACTACCTGCTCTCCTGGTACTACGCCTGGGGCGGTGCCACCGACGCCTCGGCGGGCTGGGCCTGGCGCATCGGCTCCAGCCACGCGCACGGCGGCTACCAGAACCCGATGGCCGCGTACGCGCTGGCGAGCTACGCCGACCTGAAGCCGAAGTCGGCGACGGGACAGGCGGACTGGGCCAAGTCCCTGGAGCGGCAGATCGAGTTCTACCGCTGGCTCCAGTCCGACGAGGGCGCCATCGCGGGCGGCGCGACCAACAGCTGGGCGGGCCGTTACGCGACCCCGCCGGCCGGCAAGTCGACCTTCTACGGCATGTACTACGACCAGCAGCCCGTCTACCACGACCCGCCGTCCAACCAGTGGTTCGGCTTCCAGGCGTGGTCGATGGAGCGGGTGGCCGAGTACTACCAGCAGACGGGGAACGCCTCGGCGAAGGCGGTCCTCGACAAGTGGGTCGACTGGGCGCTGGAGCACACCACCGTCAACCCGGACGGCAACTACCGGATCCCGTCGACGCTCCAGTGGTCGGGCCAGCCCGACACCTGGAACGCCACGAACCCCGGTGCCAACGCGTCCCTTCACGTCACCGTCGCCGACTACACCAATGACGTCGGTGTGGCGGCCGCGTACGCCAAGACCCTGACGTACTACGCCGACCGCTCCGGTGACACCGAGGCGGCGACGACGGCGAAGGCGCTGCTCGACGGCATGTGGGACAACCACCAGGACGCCCTCGGCATCGCCGTCCCGGAGAACCGCGCCGACTACAACCGCTTCGACGACTCCGTCTACATCCCGAGCGGCTGGACCGGAACGATGCCGAACGGCGACGCGATCAACTCCTCGTCGACGTTCGACTCGATCCGCTCGTTCTACGAGGACGACCCGGCCTGGTCGAAGATCGAGTCGTATCTGGCGGGCGGTGCGGTGCCCTCGTTCACGTACCACCGGTTCTGGGCGCAGGCGGACATCGCCCTCGCCATGGGTTCGTACGCGGAGCTTCTCGAATAACCCAGCGAGGCGCTCCGCGGGTCGGGCCGTGTTCTGGCTGCGGGTCCGGTGTGGCTGGTCGCGCAGTTCCTCGCGCCCCTGAAGGGCGCGGCAGCTCACGGTGCTTCCTCGGAACCGCCCGAGAGGCTCCGCGTACCTGGTCTCGTCACCTGACGGCGAGGCCGCTTCGCCGGGCGGCCCCCTCCCGCACTGGGGGTCGCCCGGCACCTCTCGCTCAGTAGGGAAAGCGCTTACCCGCCCCCCATCGGAAGGACTTCCCGTGCGAAGAACCCGCATCCTCACGGCCGTCCTGGCGCTCGCGGCCGGGCTGCTCTCGGGCGCCCCGCCCGCGCTGGCCGCCACCGAGCCCGCAGACAGGGCCGTGTCGATCACGGCCGACACCTACACCTGGAAGAACGCCCGTATCGACGGCGGCGGATTCGTCCCCGGCATCGTGTTCAACCGCACCGAGGAGAACCTCGCCTACGCACGCACCGACATAGGCGGCGCCTTCCGCTGGGTGGAGTCGTCGAAGACCTGGACACCGCTGCTGGACTCGGTCGGCTGGGACGACTGGGGCCACACCGGCGTGGTGAGCCTCGCCTCCGACTCCGTGGACCCGGACAATGTGTACGCGGCCGTCGGCACGTACACCAACAGCTGGGACCCTGGCAACGGAGCCGTGCTGCGCTCCGCCGACCGGGGCGCCGGCTGGCAGAAGGCGGATCTGCCGTTCAAGCTGGGCGGCAACATGCCGGGCCGGGGCATGGGCGAGCGCCTCGCGATCGACCCGAACAAGAACAGCGTGCTGTATCTGGGCGCGCCGAGCGGCAAGGGCCTGTGGCGGTCGACCGACTCCGGGGCGAGCTGGTCGCAGGTGACGAACTTCCCCAACGTCGGCAACTACGCCCAGGATCCGAGCGACACCAGCGGCTACGCCTCCGACAACCAGGGCATCGTCTGGGTCACCTTCGACGAGTCCACGGGCACCTCGGGCAACGCCACCCGGACGATCTACGTCGGGGTCGCCGACAAGGACAACGCGGTGTACCGCTCGACGGACGCGGGTGCGACCTGGTCACGCGTTGCCGGGCAGCCGACCGGCTATCTGGCCCACAAGGGCGTCCTGGACGCGGAGAACGGCCATCTGTATCTGTCGTACAGCGACAAGGGCGGCCCCTACGACGGCGGCAAGGGCCAGTTGTGGCGGTACGCGACGGCGACGGGCACCTGGACGAACATCAGCCCGGTGGCGGAGGCCGACACCTACTACGGCTTCAGCGGTCTGAGCGTCGACCGGCAGGATCCGGGCACGGTGATGGCCACGGCGTACAGCTCCTGGTGGCCGGACACCCAGATCTTCCGCTCCACCGACAGCGGCGCCACCTGGACGAAGGCCTGGGACTACACGTCGTACCCCAACCGCGCCAACCGCTACACCATGGACGTCTCCTCCTCCCCCTGGCTGACCTGGAACGCCAACCCGGCCCCGCCGGAGCAGACGCCCAAACTCGGCTGGATGACCGAGGCTTTGGAGATCGACCCGTTCAACTCCGACCGCATGATGTACGGCACGGGCGCGACGATCTACGGCACCGAGAACCTCGGCAACTGGGACAGCGGCTCGCAGTTCACCATCAAGCCGATGGTGCAGGGCCTGGAGGAGACGGCGGTCAACGACCTGGCCTCGCCTCCGTCGGGCGCCCCGCTGCTCAGCGCGCTCGGTGACATCGGCGGCTTCCGGCACACGGACCTCACCAAGGTGCCGGCGATGATGTACACCCAGCCCAACTTCACCTCGACGACCAGCCTGGACTTCACGGAGTCCAACCCGAACACGGTCGTCCGGGTCGGCAACCTGGACTCGGGCCCGCACATCGCGTTCTCCACCGACAACGGCGCCAACTGGTTCGCGGGCACCGACCCTTCGGGCGTCAGCGGCGGCGGCACGGTCGCGGCGGCGGCCGACGGCAGCCGGTTCGTGTGGAGCCCGCAGGGCGCGGGCGTGCACTACGCGACGGGCTTCGGCACCTCCTGGTCGGCGTCCTCCGGCATCCCGGCGGGCGCGATCGTGGAGTCCGACCGCGTCGACCCGAAGGTCTTCTACGGCTTCAAGTCCGGGAAGTTCTACGTCAGTACGGACGGCGGCGCCACCTTCACCGCCTCTGCCGCGACCGGCCTGCCGAGCGGCGACAGCGTCCGCTTCAAGGCGCTGCCCGGCACCAAGGGCGATGTGTGGCTCGCGGGCGGCGCCAGTGACGGCGCGTACGGGCTGTGGCACTCGACGAACGGCGGCACGAGCTTCACCAAGCTGACGAACGTCGAGCAGGCCGACACCATCGGCTTCGGCAAGGCGGCGACCGGAGCCTCGTACCAGACGCTCTACACCAGCGCGAAGATCGGCGGCGTGCGCGGCATCTTCCGCTCCACCGACCAGGGCGCCACCTGGACCCGCATCAACGACGACGCCCACCAGTGGGGTTGGACCGGCGCGGCGATCACCGGTGACCCGAGGGTCTACGGCCGCGTCTACATCGCCACCAACGGCCGCGGGGTCATCTACGGCGACTCCTCCGACAGCGGCGGCGGTACGGATCCCGGCCCCGATCCCACGCCGACGGGCGCCTGTGCGGTGACGTACAAGATCACCAATCAGTGGTCGGGCGGTTTCCAGGCGGAAGTGCAGCTGAGCAACACCGGGACGAGCGCGTGGTCGGGCTGGGCGCTGAACTGGTCCTTCCCGAACGGTCAGACGATCTCGCAGATGTGGAACGCCGAGCACACCCAGTCGGGTTCCTCGGTCACGGCGAAGAACGTGGGCTGGAACGCCAATGTGGCGGCCGGTTCCTCGGTGAGCTTCGGCTTCACCGGCAACTGGTCGGGCACGAACGGCAAGCCGACCGCCTTCAAGGTCGGTGACCAGTCCTGCACGGTGAGCTGAACCCGAGGGGCGCGGGCCGGTGTTCGGCGCGCACACCCCGCGAGTGAACCCGGACAGGCTGACCTCGACGTCGTTCTCGTAGGCCACGGTGTCGGTCAGGGTGTAGGCGTCGCCACTGCCGGCCTCTGCCGTTTTGGTGTGATCAAAATGTGCCGATGAGTGCGCCCTGCGACCGCCGGGGCGGCGGGCAGGGCGCGGGATCCATCAGGACATCAGGGCGCGTACACGGCCGGCCGCGGTGCCGTGGCCATGCCGTTGCCGAGGAAGAAGCTCGGGTGCGGCGGCTGGTTGTACGCCGTGTTCTGCCATGCGAGGCCAGTGCGGTACATCGTGTCGTGCAGCAGGGTCGTGATCCTGGTGTTCGTCTCGTGCGGCGTCGAGTAGATCCTGAGCGCGGTGTTGTTGCTGGTCGGCCAGATGACCTCCTCGCGCCAGTCGCCGAGGATGTCGCCGGACAGGGACGGGGTCGCCTTGGTGCCGTTGTTGGAGTGGACCGAGGCGCCGGTCAGCAGCCGGGTGTCCGACGAGGTGCCGTACTTGTCGATGCGGGTGCCGTCGAGGAGTTCACGGACCGTGTCCCCGTCCCACCAGGACAGGAAGTTGACGGAGGACGGCTCGCGGCCCTTGGTGGCACCGGCCTCGTCCCGGATGTTCGTGTCGGACGCCGACCACACCTCCGCGCCGTCGTTCCCCGCGTAGACATCCCCGGCCACACCCCGCCCGTTGTCGCAGCAGGCGGCCAGCTTCCAGCGGACGGCGCCGTTCGCGGGGTTGATGTACAGCTCGGCGGGCTGGGAGGTGGACTCGGAGACCTTGAAGTACTCCAGACCCGGCGTCGACGGATCCAGGTCGCCGAGGTGCTGGGCGTCCCCATGGCCCGTCCTCGCGGTCCACAGGCCGTTGCCGTTGTCGTCGACGGCCATCGAGCCGTAGACGATCTCGTCCCTGCCGTCGTTGTCGACGTCCCCCACGGACAGGCTGTGGGAGCCCTGGCCGTCGTACCCCTTGCCGGAGTTGGTGGAGGAGTTGGTGTCGAAGGTCCAGCGGCGGGTGAAGGAGCCGTTCCGCCAGTCCCAGGCCGCGATGACGGTCCGCGTGTAGTAGCCGCGGGCCATGATCAGGGAGGGACGGGAGCCGTCCAGATACGCCGTGCCCGCCAGGAAGCGGTCGACGCGGTTGCCGTACGAGTCGCCCCAGGAGGAGACCGTGCCCCGTGCCGGGACATAGTCGACGGACTGCATCGCCCGGCCGGTCTGCCCGTTGAACATGGTCAGATACTCGGGTCCTGACAGGACGTAACCGCTGGAGTTGCGATGGTCGGCGGAGGAGCTGCCGATCACCGTGCCGCCTCCGTCGACAGTGCCGTCGGCGGTCTTCATGGCCACCTCGGCCTTGCGGTCGCCGTCGTAGTCGTAGACCTGGAACTGTGTGTAGTGCGCGCCGGAGCGGATGTTGCGGCCCAGGTCGATCCGCCACAGCCGGGTGCCGTCGAGCTTGATGCCGTCGACGACGGTGTTGCCGGTGTAGCCGGACTGGGAGTTGTCCTTGGCGTTGGTGGGCTGCCACTTCAGCACCAGGTCGAGGGCGCCGTCGCCGTCGAGGTCGCCGACGGAGGCGTCGTTGGCCTCGTAGGTGTAGGCCACACCGTCGGGTGTGGTGCCGCCGGCCGGCGGGGAGATCGGGACGTCCTTGTAGCCGGTGCGGAACTGGATCGCGTGGACGGAGTCGCCCTGCTCCACGCCGTTCACGATCGCGCGGACCGTGTAGTCGGCGTGCGAAGGGGCGCCGGAGTGGAAGTAGTTGGTGGAGCCGTTGATCGGCGTCGCGTTGACCTTCGTACCGGCGCGGTAGAGGTTGAAGGAGACGTTGTCGGGGTCGGTGCCCAGCCAGCGCCAGCTGACCAGGTTGCCGCTGCCGGTGTACACGCTGACCACACCCCGGTCGAGCGCCTCGACCTGACGTGCGGTGGCGGCCTCGGCGGGGCCGGCGCCGGTGAGCGAGGTCAGCCCGGCCGCGACGATGGCCGCGGCGGTGCCGAGGGCGGACAGGACGACCCTGCGTCTGCGGTGCTTGTGCGGGTGCTGCACGAGACGTACCTCCTGGGAGGACGGACGGGTTCCGTTCCCCTTCAGTCGCCGCCGTCGACCGTGAAGTTGCCGTATTTCTCGGCCAGTTCGGCGACGGTACGGGCGATCTTCTCGCGCAGCTCGACGGGCTGGAGCACCTCGACGTCCGTGCCTAGGCGCAGGAACTCGCCGTGCGCGTGGTCGACGGACTCGATGGGGACCGTGACCCGCGTCCAACCGTCCTTCTCCGTACGGAGGTTGCTCGCCCGGGGCAGGGTCCGCCCCGGCGCCAGCCGCACCACCGCCTCGCCCCGGTGCAGCCGGTCGTGGAAATCCCGCTGGTACGCCGCCCAGTAAGCCGCGAGTTCGAAGTCGTCGGGCCTGCTGAACTCCTCGGGTGTCGCCGTCAGTTCGAGGATCTGGTCGACCCGGAAGGTACGCGGCCCCGGCCCCGCCACGACATACCAGCGGCCCGCCTTGAGGACGAGTCCGTACGGCTCAAGGCGGCGCTCCACATCGGTGGGCTCGCGCCAGCGGCGGTACAGGATGTTCAGGACCCGGCTGTTCCAGACGGCGTCGGCGACCTGCGGGAGGAACGGGGTCGCGTCGGCGTCGGAGTACCAGCCGGGGGCGTCGAGGTGGAAGCGGGCGCTGATCCGGTCGGCCTGGACCGGGAGGGCGGCGCGGACCTTCAGCTCGGCGGCGGCGAGCAGCGAGCCGAGCCCCAGTTCGGCGGCGGGTCCCGGGACCCCGGCGAGGAACAGGGCCTCGGCCTCGTCGGCGGTCAGTCCGGTGAGCCGGGTGCGGTAGCCGTCCAGGAGCCGGTAGCCGCCGGCGTGCCCGGCGTCGCCGTACAGGGGGACTCCGGCCGCGCTCAGCGCCTCGACGTCCCGGTAGACGGTGCGGACGGAGACCTCCAGCTCCTCGGCGAGCTGGGCGGCGGTCATCCGGCCGCGGGTCTGGAGCAGCAGCAGGATCGAGACGAGACGGCTGGACTTCACTGACACAGGATGTCATTTGAGGCCAAGCACAGGGAGGCTGCTGAACAGCGACTTCTCCCCCTCGAAAAGATCATCTGGGGAAGCGATGGGAAACGGAGCCACCCACAGACCCCTCGCGACAACCCGCTTCTCCCATACCTCCTGAAGGTACTCCACAATGCGCCGCTCCATCGACAGCGTCACCTCGCTGTAGACGCCCGCCATACCCGGCAACTCATGCCCCAGCCGGGCCTCCTTCGCCACATCAGCGATGTCCGCCCCCGGCTCGTCCAGTAGAGCCTTGTGCCAGTGCCGCAGCCGGTAGATGTCCTGCCCGGCCATCTCCTCCACAGGTGGCAGCTCCGGACGGGCAACCCGCGCGCCGCCCGGCGCCGGCTTCACCTCGTCCTGCCCGTCCCGAATCGGGTACCAGTAGTTCTTCGTGAATCCGACGCCGAGCATCGGCTTGCCAGCCTTCGACACGAACATGAACGGCTTGTCGTGGGATGCCAGCAGCGCCGCATGCTGCTCATGAAGGAATGGCGGAATCACGAGAGATCGGTAGCTGTCGTACTTCGGCCCGGCCAATACCGGCTTGCCGTCCGCGTAGTACATCTGGTGCTGCACGCGCAGCGCATGCAAGTCCGCGTACCGCGGCTCCTCTTCCTCTCGCCGATCACGGTCGGGGTCAGTGGCCGGCCAGTGCGGGGAGGCGAACCCGCGTTGCAGCCCGTACATTTCACCGGGCGGTCTCATGCCGGTGAAGGCGACGGTCCAGATGTACACCCAGCCCGCGAACCCCCATACGTGGTAGGCGTTTGAGGCCAGCTGGTGCACAGCCTCAATGGGCAGCTCGCGCTTTACGCGGCGGGTCTGCTTCTTCTCGTACCGGCCACGCCGTCTCTGGACGATGACGGGTGTCTCGTCGCGGAGTTTGTGTTTGAGGACGGCGTCGTCCATGAGCATCCGGAACACGCTGAGAATGCTGTTCTTGTAGCTCTCCGAATACCGCTTGGTGACGTAGCTCTTGAACTGGTCGTAGTCGACGGGCGTGATCTGGGCGACGGTCCATGTGTGCCAGTACGGCTTGATCACAGCGTTCAGGATCGACTCGTACTTGTTCTCCGACCGCACGCGCAGCTCGATCGAGGCGAACCAGATATCGCAGTACTCGCCCATGCCCATGTTCTTGGACTTGGGCCGGTGACGGTTGTTGCGGACGTCGGACTCGCGGTCGAGACCGTAGTTGTACGCCTCGTCCTCGTTCTCGAACGGCACACCAGGCTCGGGCCCGGATGCGCTCTCGTACTTCTTCCGCTTCGTCGGCTTCCCGTGCTCGTCGAGGTGGTACTCGCCGCCCCACCACTTCACCCGGATGCTGTTTCCGCGCATCTCCACAGATGGCATGCCGTCCCCCCAGACGCTTTGCGCGAGTTCGGTGAGTGCGGATACGCCGGCAGGCACCCCTACCGCCGGCCTCCGCGTACTGGAACTGCCTACTCTGTCGCGCCTACAGGGCAGCCGCGGCAGGTTCCGCAATCCCGGCCCTGGCCCTTCATGAACCGCCTCACGCTCGCCTGAATCGTGCGGTCGTCAGCGGCTCTTGGGGACAGGACACATACCTCCTGGCCTGCGATCTGGGTCGGGTATCCGAGGATGCCCGGCCCCAGGTCGAGGTTGATTACACAACTCACCGGTCCCCCTGTGTGTCGCCTGGCGGGAACCTCCCCGGGTGGGGACACAGCGTTACATGTCGAACACGGGAGCGGGAGGGGGTTGGTGAGCTTTCGTCAGCCCCGGAAGGTCACAATCAGGTTACGGCGAAAAGGTTGTACGGCCAATCAGACCTGATCAGGCGTCATCTTCCATGGCGCCCGTACTGCGCAGAACCTTCACAAGCTCTTCAGCGAACGCTTGCACAGCCCCGATAGGGGCGTCCGGCAGCTTCGCCATCGCCGCCTTGTAAGCCGCCTCCCGCACGTCCTCCTCGGACAGGCGCGGCGCAACTGCGGCCGCCGCTGGCGCTTCGTCGGCGAGGACCGGCTCACCGCCAGCGGCGATCAGAATGCAGCTGCCGACAGCCCAGCCAAGAACCCTGTCGATCTTGGCGTACGTCGACTCGCGGACCTCTTCCCCTTCTTCGACCCTCTGCCAGGTGTCCTTCGAGATCCCTGCCGCCCGAGCTGCGGCAAGGCGCGAGGAGAACAGCTCAAGACGGTGCGCCTTCACGCGCCGCGCGAGGCGTCCGAGATCACGAGTAGCCATGTCGACATCTTGGCAGCCGGAACCCAGTTCCGACTAGCTCTGACGGGCCAAACGGCCGGTTTCCGCTGAGGCAAGGCTAACTAAGGCTACTTGCCAGTCACCCTGGAAGTCGATTTCGCGCGATGCTCGGCTAACTTAGGCTAGACAGCGAGGCTAACTAGGGCTAGTTTTAAGGCATGCACCAACCGACGACCTTCGAGGTCGACGGGGACGCGATCCGCAAGGAACGCATGCGAGCGGGACTGACACGCGCCGAGCTGGCTGACCTGGTCGGAGTCACCGACCGCTACATCCGCCACCTCGAAACCGGCACCCGCACACACATGCGCAAACCGCCGTACATCGCGCTCCGCACCGCCCTCAAAGCCAGCGACGAGCGCCTCCAACGCCAGCCACCTCGCCCCACCGAGGACCCACCCGAAAGGACATAACCGCCATGGCCACCAAGGCCTACGAGCTCTACGGAGTGCCCGTCCCCCCGCAGGACCCGGAGCAGGAGTTCATGACCGTCCAGGAGACGGCCCACGTACTCAACTGCTCCGTCTCATGGCTGCGCCGGTTCCTCAGGGCCAACCGCCACCTGCACAGCTACAGCGGCCGCCGCATCGTCACCAACCGCGAGGACCGGGCCGCGATCTATGAGGCGCGCCGCGCCGGCGACCCGAGAACGGGCCGTGCGATGCCGCGTCAGCGCCGCCGGACGGCCGGGCGGAAGCCCGCGTCTGCCGCTGCCTGACCCCTTCAACGCCGAAGGGCCGCCCCCTTTGCCCGGTAGACGGCCCCTGATCGGCGACCCCACCAATCCAGAAAGTGAGGCCTTCGATGGCCACATTCTTGCAAACCCTGAGCATCACACAGCCCTCGCGGGTGGTGCCGCTGCACAAGGCGACGTTGCCGCAGACGGAGTTCGTCGACAGCAGCGATGACGTGTGGGTGCCGAACGGCCACACCTCCGACGGCGAGCTGCTGCTCGCCTGCCCGAACCCGCACAACCCGGAGGACGCGGGCCACGGTGCCTCGTACCCGTGGACGTTGCACGAGGTGCAGCAGTCGTTCGGTCCGCTGATCGCCAGGTCGGCGGTGGCGTCGTGAGCGCCCGGGAGGAACTGCTGGCTGAGGGCCGCCGGGTGCTGTGGGCGGGGCTCATCGACAGTGGCGAGGAGTTCGTGTCGGCGGCGCCGCAGATCTTCATCGACGCGGGGATGCTGGTGGAGTCGGGCGGCGCCGCCGAGTTGGAGCGGCTGCGATCTCGGGTTGCCGAGCTGACGGAGCAACTGGCCGCGCTTCAGGCGCAGCAGGAGGTGCTGCGGGGAGCGGACGGGATCACACAGCGGATCGCGCCGACGCAGGCGTTGCGTGAGGACGACCCGTTCCATCTGCACCACACCTACCGGGTGTCCCGGGATCTGCCCGAGACGGGCGGTGCTCCGTGCTGACCCTCCTCGCCGATCTCACCCCGGCCAGCGCCGTATTCGGCGCGATCAGCGCGGGCGCCGCGCTGGCGGTGCCGTACTTCCTCCTCGTCGACGCCCGTGTGCCCCGGCCGGATGTGTGGCTGCTGGTCGAGTCGGGTCGTTTCGACCGGCTGCTGATCGCGATCGCTGACGCCCGGTTCGAACCGCGTCACGCCAAGCCGTCCCGCTTCAACGCCCTGAAGGGGGCCACCCGATGAACCGCATCCGACTCGCCCTCCACCGCCTCTTCCGGCGCCCCGCCACCACCAAGCCGATGCGCCTGTACACCCGGCGTGTCCCGGACGGCGTGTACCTCGACCTGGAGGAGTACTTCACCCACGTCGTCACCGCCATCGCCGACGACGAGGACGCCCTCGCTCTCCTCATGGAGATCATCGACGACCGCAGTGTCTCCCGTGAGCACAACGGGTGGGAGCCCGAGAAGCTCCTCATGGAGCACCTGGCGCTGAAGGTCGGCTACGAGGTGCCTGTGCGCGGTGAGGCGCTGGCGCGGCTGGCGAAGCGGCTGGAGGCTGCTGTGCCGAAGCCGGTCGTGATCCCGGCGCAGCGCCGTGAGGGTGGTGCTGCCGTATGAGCGCCTCCGTCTGCCCGAACCATCCGCCCGGCCACGTCTGGGACAACGGCCTGAACTGCCGCTGGTGCGACGCCACCCGCACTCCCGCTGAGGCGATCGTGTCGGGGCTGGCGTCCCGGCGCGGAGGTAACGAGGAGGCGGCCCGGACACTCCTCGGCGCCTACCGGGCCGAGGTCCTCGCCTCCGAGGGCGCCGTCGTCGAGGGGTGGCCTGGTGAACTCGGCTACCTCCGCGCCCTCATCACCGCCCTGAACAAGGCGGTGCAGATGAACAACGTGCAGGCGGCGCAACGCCTCCTGGCCGTGTACCAGCACAACCACGGCCAGCCTGCTGAAGCGGAGGCCACCCGATGACCACCACCACCGACGCCGGGGCCAACACGGCCCCGGCCGCCGGCCGCCGCGTCACACCGACTGGCCGACTCATCCTCCCCGCCGACGCCGACCGCGCCGACTGGCTCACCGCCCGACGCTCCGGAATCGGCTCCTCGGACATCGCCGCGATCCTCGGCATCAGCCGGTACGGCAACGCCCTCTCGGTCTGGCACGACAAGACCGGCGGCCTACCACTGGAGTCCGACGACAGCGAACCCGCCCTCTGGGGACGGATCGACGAGGAAGGCGTCGCCCGCGAGTGGGCCCGCCGCAACCGCAGCGTGGTCCGCCGCGTCGGCCTCGTCGCCAACATCGACCGGCCCTGGCAGATGTGCACCCTCGACCGCCGCGTCCTGGAATGCCCGCTCGCCGACGGCGCCGAGAAGTGCGCCGTCGAGATCAAGTGCCGCGACAAGATGAAGGCTGGCCTGTTCCGCAAGGGCGTCGCCGACGACGTCCTCGTACAGACCCTGTGGCAAGCCGACGTGTGCGGCTTCGACCACATCCATGTTGCGGTGCGGATCGGCGGCAACGACTACCGGCAGTTCGTCGTCCGCGTCGTCGACCACGAGCAGCTGATTGCGGACCTGCGTGAGGCCGGGGCCCGCGCCTGGCAGCAGATCACTGACCGGCGGCCGCCGGTCCTCCCCGCGGACGCCGACCCGGACGTTCTGCTCGACCTGTACGAGCGGTTGCACCCGGAGCATGACGGGGTCGTGGACATCACCCGCGACGTCGACACGCAGGACGCCGTCGCCGACTACCTCGACGCGCACAACGACTACGTGGCGGCCGAGAAGCGGAAGAAGGCGGCGAAGGCCCGCATCCTCGCCGGGCTCGGCAGCGCCGAGGCGGCCACGGTCCTGGACCGCGTCCATGTGTCCCTCGATGAGCGCTCCAAGCAGTGGACGGACGTCGCCCGCCTCGCCGAGCGCTGGCCGGATGCCTACGCGGACTGCGTCGAGGACCGCACCTATCGCCAGATCAACATTCCCCGCTCTGTCCGTGAGGAGCACAACGCATGACCACGATCGCTGAGCGGGCTGCGGCCGCTGCAGGCCGCACCGACAACTCCCCGGCCCCGGCTGAGGAAGCACCGGCCGCCGAGGAGTTCATCCCGGCGCCCGACCCCATGGCTGACTACGAGCCCGGCGACGACGACCCGGACATGGTGCCCGTCGGTGTCGCATGGCTCCGGGTCCGCCGGGACATCCGCGCCATCGGCAAGGGCGAGCTGTACAACCAGTCCGGCACGCGCTTCAACTTCCGCGGTGTGGACACCGTCGTCAACGTCTTCGGCCCGGTCACGCTGAAGCACGGTGTGCACGTCATGTCGTCGAAGGTCGAAGCGTCGTACGGCGAGAAGACGACGAAGTCCGGCGGCAAGATGCGGGAGTGCTCCGTCCTCGTCACCTGGACGATCATGGGGCCAATGGGTGACACGCTCACCCTCCAGACGATGGGCGAGGCCCTCGACACCGCCGACAAGGCCACGACGAAGGCGCAGTCGGTCGCGCTGCGGACGCTGCTCCTTGGGTTCGGGCTGACGCCCACGCACGACACAGACCCGGACGCCGACCGCATCGAGCGGGGCATCGAGGCGCCAGCCCGATCCGCAGAGTCGTACCGCGACGAGCTCCTCGATCCGAAGACCAGCCCGGGCCGGATCCAGCAGATCGGCTACGAGGTGTCCAACGCACGGATGTTGGGCTCGCGCGTGCAAAACGAGACCGGCGAGTGGGAAACGCTCGGCGACCTCGGTCGACGGATTCACGGCGAGCGCACTGGCGGTGGCGCATGAGCTGGCACCTCGGCCGCCTGTGCGGCTTCGACCTCGAAACCACAGGCGTCGACGTCGAGTCCGACCGCATCGTCACCGCATGCGTCGTCCAGTGCGGCGGCAAGCACCCCACCCAATCCGCGAACTGGCTGGCCGACCCCGGCGTCGAGATCCCCAAGGCCGCCAGCGACATCCACAAGGTGACCACGGAGCGGGCCCGGGCCGAAGGGCAACCCGCCGGCCAAGTCGTCGAGCAGGTTGTCGCGGCGCTGTCGCAGGTCGTGCTCGCCGGGATCCCGCTCGTCGCGATGAACGCGAGCTTCGACCTCACCATGCTCGACCGTGAGGCGCGCAGGCACCGCGTGTGCCCGCTCAGCGACATCGTCGGCGACCAGCTGCGGGTCATCGATCCCCGCGTCCTGGATAAGCAGGTCAGCCGCCGTAAGGGCAAGCGCACCCTGTCGGATCTGTGCGAGCACTACCGGGTTCCGTTGGACGGCGCGCACAGCGCGGATGCCGACGCCATCGCCGCGTGCCGGGTCGCCTGGCGACTGGGCACCACGGTGCAGCAGCTCGGGTCAATGAGCATCGACGATCTGCATCAGGCGCAGATCGGATGGGCTGAGGAGCAGGGCCGTTCGTTGGCCGCGTACTTCCGTCGGACGCCTGGCAAGGAGTCGTGGGCGGACGGGGTGCGCACCGAGTGGCCGCTGATTCCGGTGCAGCGGGACGGGGGTGCGTCGTGAGGCTCGTCAGTGCCGCCAAGTATGCAGCCCTCCAGTCCCTCCAGCAGCGCACCGCCCGCGACCTGGAAGCCGCGGAGAAACTCGCCGCCAACCGGCTGGGCACCATCACCCGCCTCCGCAGCGACCTCGCCAAAGCCGAGGACGGTAGCCCGGCCACCCCGCTCCCGCAGCCGGAGGCCGCGGTGGGGGATGCCGAACTCCGCCGCCGACTTCAGCTCGCCGAGCGCACTGTCCGGGAACTGACCGAGCGGCTCGGCCAGATGCAGGCCACGCATGAGGCCGACACCCGCGAACTGCACGACCTCAGGCAGGGGGTGACGTCATGAGTCGCGGCCCTCTCGCCGAGCGGAATGCGCGTCTGGTCGCGCAGGTCGAACGGCTCATCGGCGAACGCGACAGAGCTCTCGGGCAACTCGCCGCCGAGACCAGCGCCCGGCGCCGGTTCGCGCGCGAACTCTCGGATCTGAAGGACGAGGTGGCCCTGCACATCGTCGCCGCCGAGCACCCCTCCAGCGCGCTGTCAGACGCCCGCTCGATGGCCTTGTCGCTGCGGGAGGCGTGCGAGGCCCGCGGTATCGACCTCCGGCTGGAGCTCGCCCGTCTGGAAGGGAGCGAGCTGTGATTGACCGCATCACCGTCGGCGCCGCCTCACTGATGGGCGCCCTCGTCACCGCCGCAGGTGTTGCCCGCTGGTACGTGCGCCCCGAGCACGCGCCCGGCCGGCACCGGAGCGTGGGGCTTCTGCCTCCGCTGGAGGATCTGATCGGCCCGCCCTCCGAGTACACGGCCGTCGACCCCTGCGCAGAAACGCAGGCCTTCGGAGTGGTCCGTATCGGCCTCGGCTGGTGCGACGTGTGCTGGGAGACCAAAGCCGGGGTGATCACCCGGAACGGGTTCCGCTGCGACGACTTCACCAGCCACCCGACAGGGGGTGCGCTGTGAGCGCGCTCTTCAACCTTGCCATCGCCGCCACCTTGTTCGGCTTCGCATGGCTGGTGTGGGGGGCTCTCCGCCCACGCCCGTCCGACACCGCGCACGCCGAGCAGGCCGCAGCCGCGCGGGAGGTCGACGACCTCGAACTCCTCTACTCCCAGCCCGCCTACGACCCGGCCTGGAACGCCGGGCCGGAACGCCTGTGGGACGCCGTCCTCGACCAGCCCGAAGAGGAGGACCAGCGGTGAGCCTCGACCTCAACCGGCAAACGTGGGGCATCCACGACCACGCCACCCCCGACGAGAAGCAGCGCGCCACGCTGTACGTCGCCTCGCAGGCCCGGGACGCGGCGGACTGCCGCCAGCTCCTCGACGTCCTCGGCCTCCTCCCCAAGCACGTCGTCGCCGAGCACGGCATGCGCGGCTACCGGCAGGGCTGCCGCTGCCCGCTCTGCCGCAAAGCCAACACCGAACGCACCTACCGGCAGAAGACCAAGCGCACCGGCGAGCCCGCCACCACCACCGCGGACTGCCCGATCAACACGAAGGGGGACCTGTGAGCAGCACCGACCCACGCCACGGCAAGCCCGGCACGTACAAGCAGGGCTGCCGCTGCAATGCCTGCCGGGAAGCCAACCGCCTCTACCAGAACGCCGCGAACAAGCGGCGCGCCGCCAACCCGGCCCTGGCCGACCGTGCCGGGCACGGCAGCCCCAGCACCTACATCAACTACGCGTGCCGCTGCGACGCCTGCAAAGCGGCCAACACACGCAGGCTCCGCGCCCAGCGGGAGCGCCGGAAGGAGCGTGCAGCATGACCGCACCGACCCTGTTCGCCCCCGGCACCCCGGCCGCCACCACGGTGGCCGGGTCCCGGCCCGAGCCCGCCATCACCATCACCGTCCACGGCATCCCCGCCCCGCAGGGATCCAAGCGGCACGTCGGCCGCGGGATCATGGTCGAGTCGTCGAAGAAGGTCAAGCCGTGGCGGCAGGACGTCAAACACGCCGCCCTCGCCATCACCGAGCAGCTCGACAACTGGACGGTCCTCGACGGCCCGCTCGCCGTCGCCATGACGTTCACCTTCGACCGGCCCAAAGGGCACTACCGCACGGGCCGCAACGCGCACCTGCTGCGGGACGCGGCCCCGTCCCGGCCTGCCGGAACACCGGACCTGTCCAAGCTCGTGCGCTCCACGGAGGACGCCCTGACCGGCGTCGTGTGGAAGGACGACGCACGGGTCGTCGAGTATGTACAGCTCGGCAAGTGGTACGCGGAGACCGACGCCGACGACGTACTGACGGTGCCGGGCTGCGTCATCCACGTGTGGCCGCTCCCCGGGGCGGTGACGTCATGACCCGCACCGGGATCCGCGACACCCGCACCAACGCCCGCCCCGCCGACTGGCGCGACACCGCTTCCTGCCGCAAGGAAGACCCGGAGCTGTTCTTCCCGAAAGGCACGGATGGCCCCTGGCTGCTCGCCATCCAGGAGGCCAAGAAGGTATGCCGGCGCTGTCCCTCGGTCGATGCCTGCCTCGCCTTCGCCAACGACAACAACATCAGCGACGGCATCTACGGCGGGCTCACCGAACACGAACGCCGCAGCCTGCGCCGGTCCGTCGCCCGCGGCAACACCGCGCCCGAGGAGGCCGCGGCCAAGGCCGAGGCCGCACGACAGTCTGAGCCTGCGCAGCCGCGGACCATCGGCGAGTACTTCAACCTCAACACCCGCGCCCAGAACGGGCATCGCGTGTGGGTCGGCACCACCGACGCGTACTGGGGTGGCCGTAAGTACACGCCGAAGCAGTTGGCGTTCACGCAGGATCGCGGCCACTACCCCAGCGGGCGCGTGTACTCCGGCTGCGGAGTCTCCGGCTGCGTGCTGCCTGCGCATCTGACGGACCAGGAAGAGCGGGGAACGTGCGGGACCCGGTCCGGCTACACGTGGCATCGCCGCCGGGGCGAGGAGGCGTGCGAGCCGTGCAAGCGGGCGAACACGGACGCGGACAACCGGCTGCGTAGGACCGGCACCACGTTGGAGCTGGCGTCGTGAGCGGCGAGGTGCAGGCGCCCGTCTGCGGTCACTGGGTGGGTGCCGAGTCCCGGTACTGCCGGGCGGTCGACGGCGTGCGCCTCTTCCTGCCTGGCTATGCGTGCCCTGCTCACACGCCGAGCGCGCTGGCCGACCGTCCGGAGCCGCAGCCAGGCCCTGGCTATCCGGCGGCCGCGTGGACGACGCCGTCGCCGATTTCGGACTCGCGGGTGCATGACGCGCGGGCGGTAGCCAGTGGCAAGCGCAGGTCCAACCCGCAGGCGTACCGGGCGGCTCAGGCCGCCGTCTCCGAGCAGAGGGGGCCGCGGTGACTGCCTGCCCGAACTGCCAAGCCCCGATACCGCCGAACTCGGGTGGCTGCAAGAACTGCGGCCGCCCCGTCGGCCACTGAACCGCCCACATGAAGCGCCCCGCCTCAGGCGAATTGAGGCGGGGCCCCGACAAGGAGACCACATGAACTCCTGGCACCACGCCCAATCCTCCGCCCGCAAGTGGGGAGGCGACCCCAACCTCTACCTGCCCGTGCACGAGTTCATCGACAGCTCGAAGCGAATCATCGGCGACGTCCGCCACCGCTCGCTCTACCACCACACCGAAGGCGTGTGGCTGTGCCAGCGCATCTTCGGCGTCACCCTCGACGTCCCCAAGCAGCGGTCCGCCGTGCAGGTCCCGGTCCGGCTCATCGCCGAACAGCACGTCCTGGAGGACCTCGGCTGGCTCCCCTCCCCGGCGGACTACATCGACGGCATGCCCATCGCCCCGTGGATGTCCGGCAGTCAGCGCAAGACCGTCCCGCTTTCCCACCTGCTCCTCAACCAGCCCGCCACCGTTGGAGACCTCAAGTGACCGACACGACCCGCAACTTCCTCGGCATCCCCGTCCAGGGCGACATCACCCCCGGCGCCACCCGCGTCGAGCAGAAACCGATCGAGGAACTCCAGCCCATCCTTCAGGCCGTCCTCGACGACCCGACGATCGTCGAGTTCGGGTGGCGGCAGTACACCCCGTACTTCAACGACGGCGACCCCTGCGAGTTCAGCGCCCACGGCCTGTGGGTGCGCACCACCGCGGACGAGGACGCCGAGGAGTACGAGCTGGAGATGTGGGGCCACCGGACCCTCGGCAAGGTCACCACGGAGTGGGCCGACGACCCCGAGACCAAGCGTCGGGTCGTAGTCAGCGAGACGTACGAGGGCCCCGACGGGGCCCGCTACCGGCGCTGCAAGGCGCTGGGTGACGCCATCGACTGCGGCGCCTTCGAACTGGTCCTGCTCGAAGCGTTCGGCGACCACGCAGAGGTGACCGTCCGCCGCGATGGCATCGAGGTCGAGTTCTACAGCCACGACTGACCACCTGACCGGCGGCCGTCTTCCCCCAGCGGCCGCCCCGGGCTCGCCCCGCACCTCCCCCCCTGCGGGGTGGGCCCGGCCCCTCCGAACCACACCAGCACCACCCGAAGCGAGAGGCACGCGATGACCGCCATCCAACCCGCCCTCGACGGCACCATCCCCACCACCAGCAGCTACGCGGAATGGGTCGACGACGTGCGCCCCGCCTTCGTGACCGCCGCACGCTCAGGCCGCCGCTTCACCACCTACGAGATCGCCAAAGAGCACGAGCTGCCCGAACCGCCCAACCCGCGCGCCGACTGGGGCAACTTCGCCCAATCCCTCGTCCGCGACGGACTCATCGAGCACGTCGACTTCGAACGCAGCAGCCGGCCCACCGGCGAACGGTCCGCGGTGTCCGTGTGGCGGGGCACACCAGCCGCCCGGGCTGGACGGGTCGCGTGAGCAGGCATGGCAAAGGCCCCGCGCACGGCGGGGCCGGCAAGGAGGGGGCGGGGTCAGGACTCGGCGATGTTCAGCCTGGCGTCCACGTCCTGCCTGGCGAGGTCCAACTCCACTCGCAGGGCTTGGGCGTGGTTCTTCACGGGGGCGTCCGGGTCCATGACCCTCTGAGCGCGCCGCTCAAGCAGCTCGACGAGTGCCCGATCGCGGAGGGCCTGTTCGTAGAAGTCGGGCGGCACGACGTAGGCGCTTCGCTCGCCGCGCTCGGTGAAGGCACCCGGGCGCCCGCCGTATCGCACGTCGCGCAGCAGCTGGGTCAGGTTCGCGCGCGCCGAGGTCATCGAGACCTCCGCCACACCGTCGTCCGCAGTCTGAATGCCCTGGTCAGCAGCCATGGCCAGAGTGTAAGTCATCGCCAATCCTTCCAATCTCGCCAATCTTTAAAGTAGTATGGCAGGGCGAGGCCAGCCCTGCCAAGACGCCAACCTCTGTTCCGCACGACCGAAAGAAGCGCAGATGCCCTGGGCCCGATTCGACGACCGGTTCCCCTCGAACAGGAAAGTGCGCCTCCTGTCCGACGGCGCGTTCCGCTTGTACGTCTCCGCGATCTGCTGGTCGGCCGAGAACCTCACCGACGGCGTCATCAAGACGGCAGAACTGCGACTCGTAGCCGACGTGAGGGCGACACGAACGCGCGCCAAAGAGCTCGTCGACGCTGAGCTGTTCGAAGTCCTAGAAGGCGTCGGCTGGAAGATCCACGACTACCACGACTACAACCCCACCGCCGAGCAGGTCCGTGCCGACCGGGAGCAGAGGACCGCACGTCAGCAGCGGTGGCGGAAGAAGAAGCAAGGCGGCACACCTGACCCGGAGCCCCCGAACGGCAGCCCCGATGTAGACGCGTCTACAGATGCGTCTCGCGACGCGTCTCGTAACGGCGTCGGAGACGCTGCCCCGTCCCGACCCGTCCCGACCCGTACCCCTTCTATGGCTGATGTAGGTGGGGATAGTGCAGGTAGTGAGGCGCCTGATCTTGATCACCTTGCGCCCGCGCCGATCGAGATCGATGGCTTCCAGCTAACCGACGCCATGCGCCGCTGGGCCCACGCCACACACCCCGGCGTCGACATCGACCACAGCACCGCCCAATTCGTCAGCCACTACCGCTCCACCGGCGCCCGCCGCAAAAGCTGGCCCGACGCCTGGCAGAAGTGGATCCGCGACGACGCCCGCCGCACCACACAACGAGCCAGCCCCACCCAAGGCGCCTTCCTCGTTGCCCTCGACGGCAACGGCCACACCCCCCCACCCCGCCGCTCCACCACCGACGACCGCGTCGCCGCTGCCCTCCAACTCGCCGCCGAACTCAGAGCCGAGGAAGGACACACCGCATGACACCCGCCGAAACCGCCGAACTCCTCGGCCTCTGCGCCGCCTTCGACCGCCGCACCATCGGCCGCACCGACGTCGCCGCCTGGACCACCGTCCTCGCCGACATCGACCTCACCGCCGCCAAAGCGGCAGTCACCGCGCACTACGCAACCGAAACCCGCTGGATCATGCCCGCCGACATCCGCCAAGCCGTCCGCCAACACCGCGCCGACACCGCAGCTGACATCCAGGGCCCCGGCCTTCCCGCGGAGATCCCGGACGCCGACCCCGACAACATCCCTGCCTACCTCGCCGCCATCCGCAACCAGCGGCACCGTGCCGCCGACGGACTCCCCACCCGTCGCCCCATCGCCGAACTCGTCTCCGGCGTCGGCCGCCCAGTCCCGCCCGAAGTCGAAGACGTAAAGCGGCCCGGACCGCTCGGCACCGTCTGCGCCAAGTGCTCCGCGCCCGTCGGCCGCTCGTGCCGTACACCCAGCGGCGCCGAGCGCGCACCACACAGCGCCCGCCGCGGCGAGGCCGCCGACCCGGAGGCGGAGGCCGCCGAGGCCGCCCGCCGACAGGGCGCAGCCCGCGACCGCCTCAAGCGCATGACCCCCGCCGAGCGGGCCCAGCTCGACGCCTTCCAGCAGCAGCTCGCCGAGGAGTACGCCCCGTGAAGCGCTACGTCGCCCCCATGCCCCCGCAGCTCCGCCACCAACTGCGCGCCGGCCACCACCCCGCCCGCTCAGTGCCGTGCTCGCACTGCGGCGCGAAAGCCCACGCCCCGTGCGTCCTGCGGAAGTCCGGACGCCGCCTCCCGCAACCGCACCCGCAGCGCGTCAACGCGTGGGCCCGCACGACCGCCTGCTGCCCCCAATGCCAAGTCGAACCCGGGATCTCCTGCCACGACGACGGCATCCCCCGCAAAGGCGTCCACGCCCGCCGCTACCAAGAAGCAGAGGACACCTGCGCATGACACCGCTGGACAAGCTCCTCGCCGAAGCAATCCCGACCGGCACCTTCGGCCACGCCCAACCACCACCCGCCGGCCCACGCCCCTGGACCGCCCTCGAACAAGCCGAACACCTCCGCATCCTCGACGAAGCACTCAACGGCTGGCAGGACCCCAGCGAACGTGCCACACGCGACCGCGCCCGGACGCGGCGCCTCCGACTCGTCCAGCCACATGCAGGCGCCGCCTAACCGATCACTGTCGCGCCCGTTCCCGCGCGTCCACACCCTCACGCCCCACAACACCCCGAACCAGCGCAGACCGGAGGAACCGTGACCAACCCGCCCACCCTGTTCGACGCAGAGCCGATACCCACCGTCCTCGGCTCGGCGGTCCTGTCCGACTGCGAGCGCTACCGCTACCTCCTCGGCCGCGAATGGGACGACGCCAAGCCGACCGCCGTGTTCGTGATGCTCAACCCGTCCACGGCCGACGTGCTCCGCGATGACCCGACGATCCGTCGCTGCCTGGGCTACGCCCGCGCCTGGGGCTGCGGCGCGCTGATGGTCGCGAACCTGTACGCCTGGCGCGCCACCGACCCGGCTGCGCTGTGGGCGGTTGAGGACCCGGTGGGCCCGGAGAACGACGCGCACCTGTACGCCGCCGCCACGATCGCCGCCGCGTCCGGGGGCCCGCTGGTTGCCGCGTGGGGCGCGAACGCCCGTCAGGACCGGATAGCCGCCGTTCTTGCCCTGCCTGGCATGGACCGGCTGTCGGCGCTCGCGCTCACCAAGGACGGGCAGCCCCGCCATCCGCTGTACCTCAAGGCCGATCTCACGCCGCAGCCGTGGATGCAGCCCGCCGCTTGACCTGCCCGCCCCCGCATCGTCTCCGACCCGGAAGGAACCACCACCATGAACCAGCCCGAGGTGATCGTCTCGATCACCCGCTACACCGTCTCCGTCCTGCCCGCCCGCGACATCAACCACAAGTACTTCGCCCTGCATGTCGAGTTGAAGCACGGCGGATGGGTCGTCCACAGCGGCCACGAGTTCTACGCCGAGGACGGCACCTGGCAGCCCAGCGAGTCCCTGGCGCACCGGTTCGCCGACTACGACGACGCGCTCGCCCTGGCCCGCAAGAAGGCACCCGAGATGACCGTCAACGGCCACACGGCCGTCGAGGCGTACCGGCGCACGCACCCTGCCGTCCCGGTCGTGTCGTCTGCCGCCGAGAACGGACACCAGTCGTGAAGAGCCCCGTCCCGTACTTCGGCAGCAAGCAGCGCATCGCCGACTGGATCGTCCAGATGCTGCCCACCCACGAGCACTACGTCGAACCGTTCGCCGGCGGCATGTCCGTCCTCCTCGCCAAACGGCCCTCCCGCATGGAGACCGTCAACGACCTCGACGGCGAACTCATGACGTTCTGGCGCGTCCTCCGCGACCGGCCCACCGAGCTGATCCGGGCGTGCGCCCTGACCCCGCACGCCCGCGAAGAACTCGCCGCCACGTGGGAGCCGACGAACGATGAGCTGGAACTCGCCCGCCGCATCTGGTGCCGCCTCGCCCAGGGCCGCTCCGGCACGCTGCGAAACACCGGCTGGCGCTACTACATCGATCCGGCTGGCTCGGTGACGTCGATGCCCGGCTACCTCGATGCCTACGTGAACCGCCTCGCGTTCGCAGCGGAGCGCCTGCACGCCGTGTCGCTGGAGTCGCTGCCCGCGCTCGATCTGATCGGCAAGTACGGCAAGCAGCCCAAGGTGCTGCTGTACGTCGATCCGCCGTACCTCGGCACGACCCGCCCGTGGTCGAACTACCGGGTGGAGATGAAGGCGGAGGGGGATCACCGCGAGCTGGCGGCCGCGCTCGGCGACTGCAAGGCGACCGTGGTCCTGTCTGGCTACGACAGCCCGCTGTACGGCGAGCTGTACGACGGCTGGCACCGGTACGAGCAGGCGACGTCGACCGGCAACGGCAAGGGCGACAAGGCGCGCACCGAGGTGCTGTGGGCGAACCGCCCGCTGGGTGACCAGCTTGGCCTGTTCACCGACATCCCGGCATGACCACCCACCAGACCGGCCGCCGTGTTGGAGCCACGGCGGCCGGCACCACCAACCCTAGACCTGGAGACGACCATGAACGACCAGCCGCATACCGCCATCGACTTCGACGGCTGCAACCGCAAGTGCCGCCGCGCTGGGGCCCACACGCTCGTCTGGGGCGAGTGCGAGCACGCGACGGAGCCCGAACCCACCGTGAGCCTGTCGCGCGTCTACAAGGCCACTGACGGGCTTCCGGCGATCGGCTTCGACACGTACACCGTCCCGCAACTGGCCGAGCTGATCGAGCCTGCTCTGCGCACCATCAAGATCCACCTGGGTCCGAACGCGCGGGTGCTACTGGAGCGCGGCGAGACGGTCGGCCTGTCGGTGGGCGAGTACGCGTCGTTGGCGTTGGCGGCTGCTGATGCGGTCGTACACCGCAACGACCCGAACGCCGCACCTGTTGCCGTGCCTGTGTCTGCCGTACCCGACACCCTCCGCGACCGCATCGCCGAAGCGCTGTGGCCGCTGACCGACTGGGACGGCGACCGCTTGAACGCCGAGCGCGCCGCCGACTCGGTCCTCGCGGTGCTGCCGCCGCCCGCCGACCGGGCCGCCGTCCTGCGCGAGGCGGCCGACGATCTTACCGACGCGTTCGGCGACCCAATGGCCAAGCACATCGGCGCCCTCGGAGCCAGCCATCTGCGCCGCCGCGCCCGGGAGATCGAGGCCGGGCGGGAGGCGCTGCGTCGTCTGGCCGCCGAGGTGCCCCAGCCCGAGCCCGCCGCCGGGGTGCGGCAGCCAGACACCGAGACGCCCACCCCCGCCGAGGACCCAGCCCGCATCGACCGTCTCCGCCCCGAGTTCACCGACCACGCCAGCGTCGAGTCCATCGACGCCCAGCTCCAGCGGGCCCGCTCGCAGGAGCGCCGATGGCATTTGCGGGTCGAGTGGCTGATCAGCCTGCGGCAGGTCCGGGTCGCGCAGAAGGAGCGCGGCGAGTGGCCCGCCGCCGGGGCGGGGCAGGACGGGGCGCAGACGTGAGCGGCCACGAGTTCGCGCCCGGCCGCCGTAGCCGGAAGGGCCGCCCGCAGATGACTCAGGAAGCGCAGGCGATAGCCGACGAACTCTCGCGTCGGGCCGCGCAGATGTGGGCCGAAGCCGACGGCGAGCTGTCGATCCGGGAGGCGGTGGAGCTGGCCGCGTTTCGGATGGGCGTCGAAACCTCGCAAACCATGACAGATCCCGGAGGCAAGTCGTGACCGCAGATTCCCACACCCCCAACTCGGCCCCCAGGAAGCCGCTGAGCGCCCCCAGGAGCGCCTCAACCCCACTTGCCGGTGCCTCGCGACGTCCGGAGGGGCCCTCAGGGCCTCTCAGAGGCGCACAGGGCTTTCGATCATGGAGGAACCCGTGAAGCCGTACCGCGTACTCGTCACCGGCAGCCGCGACTGGCCCACCGAAGACACCGTGTGGGCCGCCCTCAACGACGTCCGCGACGAAGCCCTCATCTCCGGCCGAACTCTGACCGTCGTGCACGGCGCGTGCCCCCACGGCGCAGACGAGCAGGCGGCCCACTGGTGCAGGACAGCCCGCCTGTTCGCCCTCGGCAGCGTCACCGAGGAGAAGCACCCTGCGAACTGGCGGCCCGGCGGCAAGCTCGACCGCTCGGCCGGGTTCCGCCGCAACGCCGAGATGGTCAACCTCGGCGCCGACGTGTGCTTGGCGTTCATCCGCAACGGCAGCCGAGGCGCCTCCCACACCGCCGCTCTCGCCGAGCAGGCCGGGATCCCCGTCAGGCGGTGGACCGCATGAGCACGCACCGCCTCGACGTCCCCGAACTTCACCGCAGACTCGACATCCAACGCCGCAACCTTGGCCTCTCGTGGCGCGGCGTCGGACGACAAGTCGGCCTCCCCGTCAGCGTGTTCACCCGCATCAGCAACGGCCGCGCCATCGAAGCCGACGCCCTGATCAGCCTCCTCGTCTGGCTCGACCTCGACAGCGAGATCGCCATCCTCGTTGCCCCCGGTCAGCAGCCCATCCCGTGCCCCGACTGCGGGCGCAACTTCCAGCCGAAACGCGACGGCACAATCCGCGCCCACAACTGCGAGGCAGCCGCATGACCCACACCCGAACCCACGTCTACGTCTCGTTCGCCAACCCGTACCTCATCTGCGACCTCTGCCGACAGACCGTCCCGCGCTGGCACAACAACGACAAGTGCGGCTGCACCGAAGAGTGCTGGCTCGACCCATGCAGCCACGACGCCGAAGCCGTCAGCGTCTGCCCGTCCTGGTCCCCGGTCGACGGCTGCCTCTGCCAGGAAGTCCTCGGCACGGTCGACCACGGCGCACCAGGCGTCGTGGACCCCGCCTGACCCCCGCCCCGCCTGTCCGGCCCGTCACCCGGGCCGGACCCCGCACCCAGGAGCAACACCGTGACCATCCACCCGTACAGCCGGTCCCCGCACACCAACGCAGGCAACTGCGAATGCGGCATGGCCGAAGAATCCCGCACCCACCCCCACGAGTTCACGCAGGCATACCGGGCCAACGTCTGCGTCTGCGCCCTCCCCGCAGGTGATCCGATCCACACCGACGCCGCTACCGCCGCACCCAACCCCGTCTACCCCGAGCCCCAGCACACCAGCCTGCACGGCATCGACGCCGCCCGGGAGGCAGTACGGCAGGCACGCGGCGACGAAGCAGCCCCCGCGATACCGATCCTGTTCGCCCATAACGACGAGAGCGGCCAGCCGTGACCGCCCGCCCGTGGCTGCCCCAGCCCGACGACGACTCGGATAACCCCGACCTCGAACTGGCCGAACACACCACCGCCTGGTGGCGCGGCCTCGGCACACCCGCCGACGACAACGAGCCGACATGACCCGCCCACAGCTGCCCCACCCCGCCCGCACCATCGGCCGCAGACGGCGGTGCCCCGCCGGCATCCGCTACCGCACCAAAGCCCTCGCCCTCGCCGCACTCCACGGGCACGTTGGCGACTCCGGACAGGAGGCCGTGCCGTGTGGGCTCGGGTGCGGCGGCTGGCACCATCAGCGAAGGAGCAGCGCATGACCGACCGGATCCCCCTCGACCACCTCACCAGCGACCAACTCGACGAGCTGTACGCACGGATGGAGCGCGCCGAGAGCACCGTCGCTGGCGTCGTCGCCAACGCCACCGACTGGGCGACCCGCGCCCCAGCAGACGACTGGGGTGACACCCCGCACGACACCGTCATGGGCGACGTCGGCCGCTTCCTGCTCAAGCTCGTTGAGCTCACGACGAAGCACAGCCGTGCACTCCAGGCCGAGGCCGCCATCGCCCGGGTCCACGACCTCCACTGCCGCAACGAGCACTCCGGCACCTGCGAGCACTGCTCCGAACACGACTACCCCGACTACTCGGTGCCGTGGCCGTGCCCCACGATCCGCGCCCTCAACGGAGAGGCCGAGTGACCATGGAGATCCTGTTCGTGCGTACCGACCCCGTGCAGGAGATCGCCGCCGAATCCGGCACGCTTGACTACCTGAAGGACGTCCTCCGCCCGAAGACCGTCGAGCCCAGGGCTACACCCGAGTTCCTCGAAGCGGCCCGGTCCTGCGACTGGCCCCTCGCGTACGACGAGACGCTCCGGCCGGGCATCGTTCACTGCCGGCCCACGCCGGCCGCAGCGCCGCCGCTCAGCGTGGCGGAGATCGAGGAGTACATGCGGGCGCTGATGCCTGCCGATCAGCCGAAGGAGCCGTCGTGATCCGCGACCCCGATGGACTGCGTGTCGTCTGGCTGTTTGGCCGACCGTACTGGTGGGGCCGACTGTCGGACGGACGCCTCACTCTTCAGCCCGCCACCTGGATCAAGGAGCCCACCCGATGAGCGTCTGCACCACCTGCCACCAGCCCGGCATCCGTGTCTACGCCGAACACGACTGCCCCGGCTACCAGCCACTCACCCCCGGCGACATCATCCACGGCGACGCTGGCGGCGCCTTTGGCCAAGACCACGACGTGTGCGTGCGTGTCGAGGCGGTCGGCCCGGACTGGATCGTTGCCCGTATCCCCGGCAATCGGTGGGACGGCCCGTGGTTCGCGTATGGGCGCGCCCGGTTGGAGGCGTGCATCAAGGCGCGGAACGGCGGGTGCGTGGAGTGTCCGCTGCGTGAGGCCGAGCCGCCGCTCACCACCTGGAAGGAGACCCCCGGTGCCTGACCTGCGCGGCTGGATCACCCAGCAAATCGACCGCGTCGAGGAGACCGCGCGCCTCATCGCACCGGGCGGCTACGAGCCCGACGAATGGCGCACCGAACCCTCCCGCTCCGGCAGATGGGCGCAGATCGTCGCCTACTCCCGCACCCTTGGCGAGCCGCCCGAGGCCGCCGTGCGTGAGAGCGATCAGCCCGTGGCGCTCGTCCAGACGGGCCGGAACGAGCACCTGCTGATCGCGATGCACGACCCCGCCGCCGTGCTGCGCCGCTGCGAAGCCGACCGCCGCATCCTCAACCGCCACCGCCTCAACCCCGACGTCCACCACGAACCCGCCTGCCTCGGCTGCGGCACCTACGGCGACATGGAACTCTCCGAAACCGACAACCTCAACGAGTGCCCGGAGCTCCTCGACCTCGGCTACGCGCACGGTCTCACCCCGGAGATCCTTGCCACCCTCGACCAGCCCGTACCCTCGCCGATGCCGCCGCGCCCCGAGCCGGGCCCCGGTATCCGGATCGGCCGGCTGCGTGCTGCTGATCTCATGCAGATGTCGGAGGTGCCGCCCGCGTTGCGCGGCCCCAACTGGAAGAGGACGCCGTGAGCCACAACCCGAATCCGAGGCTCACACCGCCACGGACTCCCGTGCCACCGCCCCCGCCGCCACCTCCGCCGAAGCCCTGCTCGTGCGGCTGTCGATGCAGCTGCGAGCTACGGCCGTGACGTGGCCCGGGGAGATCCTGTCTCCGCGTCTGCCGCTCGGTGCCCGCGCCCGCTTCTACGCCGAGCGTCGCATCGACAGCCTCTGCGCGTGGCTGTGCGGGCACCGCTGCACTCTCGCGGCCGAGCTGCTGTGGCGGGCCTGCCGCATGTGGTGACGCAGCCGGGTGACAGCTCGAACGAACAACCACCCCCACGCCACCTCGCGCCACACCCGCGCCGCACCGTAGGTTGATGCCCGTGCCCGGCGGAACGGGACCGCGACCTGATGCATTACGCCTCGTGATGTGGTCACCAGATCCGCCGGGCGCAGTCGCGTCCTGGCCCGGCTTGACGGCCGTGGCATCCTGAGCGTGCGGCCTGGTCTCCTGCTGCTGCACCCGGCCGCCTGCTACAGCACGAAGCGCCCCCGTCGTCCTCGATGCGACGGGGGCGCTGCTGTGTGCGGCTACTCCTGCGGCTCGCTCTTCGGCGGCTTCCCCTTCACGTCCGTCCGCCACCCCGGTCGTGTGATCCGGTTCCGGAAGTACGGCGCCGCGAGCCGGTAGTCGACGGCGTTTGAGCTTCCGATCTTTACCACGGGCGGGAAGTCCGGATCTTCACGCGAGATCTTCGACAGGCGCTGGTGAGAGATCGTCTCAACGATCCCCTCCTCAACGAGTCTTCGCGCGAGTTCGCGGAACGACACCATGTCCGGCCCTCCTTCGGCCTCGCCCATGGGCACCATCCTGTCTGACCCTGTTGCCACGTGGCAACAGGGTCGGCTACGGTCGTACTCGGTAAAGGGAAAACCCCTCGACCCACACGGAGCGGGAACTCCGGGCCGAGGGGCGGACCCTCTCTCACTGCGACGAAAGAGCAGGTCCTGACCGTGGATGGTATCCGCGAGACCCAACCACAGCCCACCCCCACGCCTCACCCCCTGCGCGCTGTGGCCCGCCACGCCGTGAACCTCCTCCACCTCACCGCCACCGTAGCCACCGGCATCACCGTGCACCTCGCCACCGCCCCCCACCTGCCGGCCATCCCCACCCCCACCGGCGCCCTGCCGACAGCCTGGTTCGCCGCCCTCGCCGCCACACTCGCCGCCGGCCTCGGACTCGACCACCTAGCGAGCAAGGCCCACACCGCACTGCGCCGCACCTGACCCCGCCAGACCGCCGTCCCCGTCGCGCATCCGTTCCCCCACGGCCGCGACGGGGGCGGCTCGCCCGCTCCCAGGAGAGCACCGTGAAGAACCCGCCCACCCCGGGCAGCCAGGACACCCCCCGCATCGTCCAAGGCGCCCGCCTCCTCGCCGCTCTCTCCGTCATCTGGTCCGGCTACGCCATCACCGACCTCATGCACTCCGGCCCCTGGGGACTCACCGTCGCCATCGCCGGCGACATCGGCTGGATCACCGTCCTATGGGCCGAAGCCAACCGCGTCCGCATCGCAGGCCGCACCTGGCCGGCCGCCGCCGCAGGCTGGCTCATCGCCACAGGCGTCGGCGGCCTCCTCGCCGTGCACGGGGCGCAAGGCCCGGACGGCTCGTGGGCGAAGGCGATGGCCGGAGTCCTCGTCATCACCGTCAGCAAGGTCGTATGGCTGTTCGCCCTTGCCGCGACCGTCGACCCGTCCGCGCTCACCCCGGAGCAGGAGCAGGAGATCAACTCGGTGCGGCGGGAAGCGGAGTTCATCGCGCGACTCCAGCGTGCCCGCTCTGACGGGGAGATCGCCCGCATCGAGGAGGAGGCGCGGGCAGTCCTCGCCCGCGACGAGGCCGACTTTCAGATCGTGCTGGAGCGGATCCGTAAGCGCGCCGAGATCGATCGCCGCACCCCCCTCGCTTTCACCGCATCGACGTCTGCCACCGAACAGCTGGACGTGTTCGCCGATCGTGCCCCCGAGCAGCCGAACCTGCTGCCGAACGTGCTCGCGGCCCGCGCGAACACCGCTGGCGAACAGGTCGCAGGCAAGGCCGTCACCAGCCCGAATCAGCCGATCGGCGAGCCGAGCATGGCCGATCTCGTTCGCGAGCAGGTCGCGAGCACCACGAACAACCGCGACGCCGTCAACGCCGTCATGGCCGCCCGCCCGGACGCCAACCGCGACAGCGTCTCGGCCGCCGTCCGCCGCGAACGCCGCAAAACCCAGGGCTACGCCTGAGCCCCGCCCGCCACCAGCACCCACAGGAGTAGCCCATGGCCACCAACGCCGCCCGCAACCTGCACACCGTCCCGACGAGCGGAACCCGCAAGACATCCAGCACCAAAGCCCGTCAGCAAGCCCGCCAGCGCAAGACCGCTAACAGCACCACGAAGAACCGCACCACGAACAAGCAGCGCAACATCCACATCCACGTCCACAAGACCGGCAACCAGAGCGGCGCGGGCGGGGGCGCTGCCGGGAACTGGTCCCGCAGCAGCCCCATCGGCGACGCCGAATTCCTCTCCGCCGGCCACGTCCGCGCCTTCGCCGAACGCGGCCGCAAGGCCATGCGGCAGGCCGCCATGGACTTCTCCTACGCCCACGAGGCGCTGCGCGCCGTGCTGCGGGAGGTGCCGCCGCCACAGGGCGAGCACCGCGGCCAGATGTACATGAAGGCCAACCGCGTTGCCCGCTCCCTGAAGCGGGCCGCGAACGCCGCGCAGGCCGCCAGCGCGCACTCCGCCCGCACGTGGCCCGCCTATCTGCGGGAGTACGAGCCGTGGATCAACGCCATGGGCGGCCCGAAGCCGCAGACCCCTCAGCGCCACAACTTCGGAGCGTGATCAATCATGATGGCAAGGCGTGACCAGGCCGAACAGCCCGAACTTGCCCCTGCTCGGGTGCGGAACGGGCTGTTCACGTTCCTGTCGGACAAGGCGATCCAACACTCGGCGCCGTTCGCGGTGTGGCTGGCGGAGTGGCCGGTTGCCGCGGCCGCGCACTGGCAGTGGGGCGGCTCGGCGGTGGCCAGCGCGTTCCTGACCCTGTCCGCGGTCGGCATCACTGGCACCACCTGGTGGGCCGGTGTCGAGCACGGGCTGAAGCGGCAGCGACTGGCTATGGCTGTCGGCACCGCTGCCGCGGCGTCGTCCTGGTTCGCCGGGGCCGCAATCGGCGGCGCCACGACGGAGTGGGCCGTGAACTCCTGGCTGATGGGCGGGTTCACGATCTCGCTGGCGTGGGCGGTTAAGCGCTCCCTGCGAACAACGGAGAACACGCAGGCCAGCGGCAGCAGCGCCGAGAAGAGCCTGCTGGAGAAGATCGGCCTTGCCCGTGCGCAGGCCCGGCAGCCGAAGGTCGAGCCGAACAAGGTCACCGTGCCGATCGAACTCGACCGCGGTGCGCAGACCCACGACGACGCGGCCAAGGCCGCCAAGGGCCTCGCTGGTGTCGTGGGCGTGCCGGAGAGTGCCGTGCGCTGGGAAAAGGACCCCGAAGATGCAGGCCGCGGCCAGTACGTCATCGTCCCCGAGGACATGCTGAAGGAGCCCACCCCGTGGCCCGGGCCGTCCTGTCCCGGTGGATCCATCGCCGACGCCCCGATCCCGGTGGGGATCTACGAGGACGGCCCGACGTGCGCGATCTGGTTCAACGGCGACGAGGACGCGGGCCGCAACGCGCAGCACTACCAGGTCATGGGGATGACCGGCGCGGGGAAGTCGCAGGGCGGCCGGGTCGCGCTCGTCGACCTCATGACGCGCCGGGACGTGGCGCTGTGGCTGCTCGATCCGTCGAAGGGGCAGCAGACGTTCGGGCCGATCCTGCCGGGTGCGGACTGGGCTGCGCTCAGTATGTCGGAGTGCCAGGCCGTGATAGGCGTGCTCCCGAACGTGATCACCGCACGGGCGAATGAACTCGGTAAGCATGGCTTCGATCAGTGGACCGCAGAGGCTGGGGCCAGCCTCAACATGCCCTACATGGTGGTGTGGTTCGAAGAGGTCGCCAAGCTGTTCCGGGACGGCGTCGACCTCGCGCCGATCGCGCAGGAGGCCCGATCCGCAGGTATCTCCCTGGTGTTCTCGCTCCAGCGCTCCAGCCACACGAGCATGGACACTGACGTTCGGGCGAACATCGGCGGAGCTGGGGTGTTCGGCACGAACAGTGCCACCGACACCGGGTTCGCCCTCTCGGACGACACCATCGACGCAGGGGCCCGCCCGGAAGCCTGGAAGAACAACAAACCCGGCTACTCCTACTGGGAGGCCGCCGGCCTGGACGAGGAACGCTTCGCCACCCCCACCCGCACCTATCTCCTCGACAAGGGTGAAGCCGCGCAGGTTGTTGCCCAGTTCGGGCCGGTGCGTGCCCCCGATGCGGGCCCGGTCACCGCGGCTGCGGCCGGTCCGAAGTATGCGAACCGTAAGCGGTACGACTCCGCCGAGCAGGCCGCGGCCGAACAGCCCGTCGAAGCGGCCACCGGCGACCCCGACCTCAACGCGGAGGACATGGCGCTGCACGCCACGGACCCGGAGTACGCGGACCTGCACGTCGACATCGACCGGCCGCTTCCGCCCGTCCCGGAGGGTATGGACGTGCCGCTGCCCCAGCCCAGCGGCTCGGGGCGTGAGATGAGCCGGGAGGGGGCGCTTCAGGAGCTGGAGGACGTCCTCAACGAGTTCGTCGACAAGGGCCGACTGGAGTTCGGGCCGAAGGACATGACCCCCCACCTGGCCCGCATCGGGAAGTCCGCGAGCTGGGTTCGGAAGGAGTTCCGGAGCCTCGAAGCCCGTGGCGTTCTGTCCACCACGGATGAGGCCGGGATCTACCGCATCAACGTCGCACAGCCCGTCTGACCTGCACGAACAGCACGGAACAGGGCCTGCACAGCGGGCCCTGGCGGCGGAACAGCCCGCTGCACAGCACCGCACAGTCCCTCACAGCCCGATGACCAGCAGGAACGGCCGAACAGGACTGTGAGGCGCACCGCACAGCGCCACCCCAAACCCCCTATACGCGCGCGCGAGGAACCGGCACCGAACAGCCGGCCTCACAGCGCACCGAACAGCAGCCCCGGGAGAGCCTCGTGAAGACCGCCGCACTCGCCGCCGACACCATCCGATGGCTCTGCCACGGCGCCACCGCCTACGGCGCGCTGTGGGTCGGAGGCAGCACCTGGCCCACCCCCGTCGCTGTCACCGTGATCTGCGTGGGCGTCGGCGTCGACTACGCCGTCACGCGTCCGCTGAGGTGGGCGTCGGACTGGCTCACCTCCAACACCCACGTCTGAGGGGAACCTTCGATGCCCACCCGCAAGCGGCGCCGCATAAGCGGCTGGACGATCGCCGGCCTTGCCTTACTGGCCTACCTCGCCCACCAATGGATCACCGCGCACCCCTTGTTCGGCGTGCTCATCCTCGCCGTGCTTGCCGTGGCTGCCGTCACGCTCGGCGTGGCCCGCTTCCGCGGCCTGCTGCCCCGTATACGCCGCCCGCTCGCGCTCGCCGCGGACCCGCACCGGATGAGTCCTGGCGAGTTCGAGGAGTTCCTCGCCCGCCTGTGTGTCCGTGACGGATGCACCCGCGTGCAGGTGGTGGGCGGGGCGAACGATCACGGCGCGGACGTCCTGTACGTGGACCCGCACGGCCATCGTGGCCTGATCCAGGCGAAGCGGTACGCGCCCGGCAACAGTGTCGGCAACGAGCACGTGCAAATCGTCAACGGCACCTACCGCGACGCGCACGGCTGCGCGCATGCGGCGATCGTCACCACCTCGCACTTCACCGAACCGGCGCGCGCCTTCGCGAAGCGGGTCGGGATCTGTCTCGTCGACCACTCCCGGCTCGACCGGTGGGCGCGCGGCTACGCGGCCGCCGCACCCTGGAACTGAACGGAGAACCCCTGATGTCTGCGCTGCCTGAGCGATACCAGCGCTACGCCCACCCCGGGCAGCCGGCCGTCCGGCTCGGCGAGGTCGAGCTTCGCGACGACCGTGACCCGGTCGTGTACGTGCCGGACGCCTACGGGCAGATGGTGCCGATGCGCCGCTCCCAACTCCCCGCAGCACCGTCCCGGACCGAGCCCCGCGACCTCGCACCGCAGCCGCTCCTCGACCCGGTCGCGCAGCGCATCCTCAGCGGCGGCCTCGGTGTGGGCGCGGCCGGCGCCGGACTCGGCTGGGGTGCCGGTCAGGTGTTCGCCGGGATGGCGCTGATGGGCACGTCCGGTCTGCTGCTGTTTCTCGGTCTGCTGCTGGCTGCGGGGGTGCGTGGGCGGGGTGGCATGCACGTTCATCAGGAAGTCCACAATCATGCGCGCTGGTTCGGGAGGAACACCACGAACCTGTGAAGCCGCGTGCGACACTGGGTTCATCGTCAGTACAGGCCCCGCCTCGTTTCCCCCGTCGAGGCGGGGCTTCTGCGTTTCCGTTCCGTGCTGTCGGTGCCGGCGGCTACGATCCGGGCGCATCATTCACGCGTCCATTGGGGGGACCATGCGCCGCACCACTGTTCTGCTCGCCGCCTGCCTGCTGCTTGCCGGGGCCGCGGTGGGCTGTTCGAAGTCCGCCGACGAGGAAGCCAAGGACTGTGCCGCCGCGCTCGCGGAGCGGACCGGCGGTGATTCCGCGGACACGCCGACCATCAGCGAGGCTGAGGACCGGGTCGATGCGCTCGATGACACGCTCGCGGACATGGTCCGTTCCGGGTACGAGGGCGTGGCCGAGGACGCGTTCGACGCGGTGGAGAAGAAGACCCAGGAGGGTGGGAAGGGTAGACCGGAGGCGTGTGAGCCGCTCAGTGAGGACGACTACAACACGCTGCTGATGGCCACGGCGATTGATGGTCTGGGGTGGACGGGTGAGGGTGGGGAGTTCGACAAGCTGAAGATGGTGGAAGGTCTCGACTAGCGTTGTGGTCGTCGTGGCGAGGCCCCGCTCCGGAACGCGTCCGGGCGGGGCCTTCGTCATGCGGTGGGCCGCTGCCATCCTGAGTCGTTCACTGGGCGGGCGTGCCGGTCGCGTGGTGCGGGCCAAGCAGGGTCGTGTGGACCATGGTGGTTGAGGACGGCGCGCTTCGTCCGGCGTGCCCCGCAGCGGCACTGGAAGTACGCGTACAGGCCGCGTTGTTGCCAGTTCGGGTCGCGGTGGAAGAGGTGCGGCAGGCTCATGGTGTGGGTTCCTCGTCCGGGAGCTGGGGTTCTGGCGGGTAGTCCACGCAGTCTTTGGTGTGCTTGATCGCTACGTAGGTGCCGTTCGGGCCGGGGGCGACGATGCGGACGTCGAGGTTGTCGAGGGTGGCGTGGCAGTGGGGGCAGTCGACGTCGCTCATGTGGGCTCCTCGTCCGGGCGCACCGGGCCCGCGCTCGTAGCAAGCACCGCGCTCAAAACGGCGTCGGCCAGTTCGTAGATGCTCACCAGACCGTCGTATTCCGGCTCGTGATCCCATGGCTGTGGAGGCTCGCCGCCGGGTGTCTCCTTCTCCGACGCTTCCAATCGTTCGCGGATCGCGTCGGCGATGGCCTGGCGCAGGTGCCCGTGCGGGTTGATCGTCCCGTCGGCGTAGCGGGCTGGCTCGCTCATGCGTTCCTCTCCTCGTTCGGGGTGAGTCCGGGGAACGGGCGGCGCGTCCCCTCGATGGGCACGACGCGATCCCTGGGCTCCATCGGCGGCCCGGACTCGGCGGTCAGGGCGAAGTGCTCCGCGTCCACGTAGAGCATGTCGACGGTGTTGGGCTGCTCCTCGTCCTGGCACCCACACAGGCAGCTGTCGTCGTCCTCGCGGTGCGGGATCAGCTCTCCCCAGCGGCTCATGTGGTCTTCTCCTCGCTGCCCACCGGGCGCTCCGGCTTCCGATACGTCGGCCCCTCCTCGCGAGGCGGGTTGCCGGGCCCCCAGGTGAGGTCCCCGTGCGGTGTCTGCACGGTCTGGGGTTCATGCTCAGCGCGGGTGCGGGAGTCTCCGTTGATGCGGATGGCGATGCCCCGCGCCCGCTCGTGGTTCACCTTGGCCCACCGGCCGATCTCCCGGAACGAGTGGCCGTCGAGGCGAGCGGCGGCAATGTCCTCGTCGCGCTGCTGGTCGGCGCGTTCCACGGCCTGTGCTCGGCGGGCGAGTTGCTTCTCCCAGTCGGTCATGTCGGCCATGGTCTCACGGATGCTGTCTGATTCCTAGACGAGATTCGTCTAGGGAGTAGACAGGGTTGCCCACCTCTGTCATGCTCTAAGTGTCTAGAAAATAGACATCGCAACCGAGGGGGACCACATGAACGCCGCAGCCACCACCCACCAGCACACCAACTGCCTCCGCTGCGGCCGCACCCTCCGCAACCCCTCCCGCGACGGCTACGGCCCCAAGTGCCGCGCCAAGGTCCGCGCCGCCCGCGTCGACCTCACCGACTACAAGCCCCACCAGGTCCAGTCGGCCCGCGAACTCATCGAAGACGGCGCCATCATCCCCCTCCGCAGCGTCATCTTCATCGCCGTCAGCACCGACGGCGCCGAGACCTACCGCACCGCCCCCACCGCCTGCACATGCAAGGCCGGACTCAAGGGCACCCGCTGCTACCACCAGCTCGCCGCACGCATGCTCCTCGCCGCCTGATTCACCCGCCCGCGCACCACTGCCCAGATCGGAGCACCGTGGACACCACCACCCTCGCCGCCACCGTCGTCATCGGCGCCGCCCTCGTCCTCGCCCCCATCGCCCCCCAGCCCATCCGCGCCCTCAACACCCCCCTCCCGACCCCCGAGCCGGAGCCCGTCATCGAACCCGCCATCGTCGCCAACTACGACCACTACGGCACCCTCTGGGGCCACGACGCCGTCACCAAGACCGAGGCCGACCTTGCGCAGGCCCGCGCTCAGGGCCACGCGATCGACGAGTGGAACGTCACCGACCGCAACGGCAACCCGCTGCGCATCGTCCGCACCACCGACCCCACCTCCACATTCCTCGGCGGCATCGACATCTCCGTCATCCCGGTGGATGACGCCGCAACCACCCCGGAGCCGGAGATCCTGGAGACCGTGCCCGCCAACGGATGCCTGCTCGGCTACGACCGGTTCGCCATCACCCCCGGCGCGCCGCTGCCCGACGGCCGCACGATCGCCACGGTCGAGGACCCCCTCGGCTCGTGCTGGCGCGTCACCGACGACCAGGACGCCGTGCACTACCTGCACCGGTACGGGCAGTTGATCCGCTACACGTCCGGTGTCGTCGCGTTCATCGAGCCGGAGTGGGCGGGCTGGTCCTCCGACTGACCCCCGCATGGCCGAAGCCCCCTCGCCGCCGCCCGGCGAGGGGGCTTCTCCCTGCGCGCACCCTCACGGCCCACCGGCAGTTGCACGCATCGTTACCATCAAAACATGACCACCGGTAACGAGCCACCCACCACACCGGGCCCACCCGACGGCTCGGACACCACCCCCACACCCGAACAACTCCGCATGCGCGACGGCCGCAACCGCTTCACCCGCAACCCCGCCACCGCCGCCAACGACGCACGCGCCGCCCAACTCCGCGCCCAAGGCTGGACCTACCAACGCATCGCCGACCACCTCGGCTACAAGACCAAGACCGGAGCCATCGACGCCGTCAAACGCGCCGTCCGCGAAATCTGCGCCGACGGCGCCGGCGACCTCCTCGCCCTACTCCTCGAACGCGCAGAAACCCTCTACGAAGCCGCCATGGAGGTCATGGAGGCCAACCACGTCGTCGTCTCCCACGGCAAAGTCATCACCCTGCCCGGCGAGGACGGTGTCGAGCGGCCGCTCACCGACCACGGGCCCAAGCTCGCCGCGCTCCGTGAAGCCCGCGCCACCATCGACTCGATCGCCTCCCTGACCGGGTTGAAGAAAGCCAAGGTCGAACACTCCGGCGGCGTGAAGTACGAAGTCGTCGGCGTCGACCCGGAGCAACTGAAGTGACCACAGCGGTCGCGCACCGATACGAACCGCGCGGCGCGCCCAAGCAACTCTTCGCCCACCGCGGATCCGAAGTCCTCCTATCCGGGCCCGCCGGCACCGGGAAGTCCCGAGGCTGCCTGGAGAAACTGCACCTGATGGCGCTCGTCAACCCAGGGATGCGCGGCCTCATCGTCCGCAAGACCCGCGAGAGCCTCGGGTCGACGGCCCTGGTGACGTGGCGGGAGCACGTCGCGAAAGAGGCCCTGGAGACGGGGATCGTGTCGTTCTACGGAGGGTCGGCGGAAGAGCCTCCGCAGTACCGGTACGGGAACGGCTCCCGCATCATGATCGGCGGCATGGACAAGCCGACCAAAATCATGTCGTCCGAGTACGACGTCGCCTATGTCCAGGAAGCCACCGAACTCACCACCACGGACTGGGAGAACATCACCACCCGCCTCCGCAACGGCCGTGTCTCCTTCCAGCAGCTCATCGCCGACTGCAACCCAGACATCCCCACCCACTGGCTCAAGCAGCGCTGCGACATCGGCGCCACGACCATGCTGCACTGCCGGCACGAGGACAACCCGCGTCTGTTCAACGCAGATGGCACCCTCACGCCCGAGGGGCGCGAGTACATCAAGAAGCTGGACGCGCTCACAGGCGTCCGCAAGCAACGCCTCCGCCACGGCCTGTGGGTCGCAGCCGAGGGTCTGATCTACGAGGAATGGGACGACGCCGTCCACCTCGTCGATCCGTTCACCGTCCCGGAAAACTGGACGCGCTGGTGGACAGTCGACTTCGGGTTCACCAACCCGTTCGTGTTGCAGATGTGGGCAGAGGACCCGGACGGACGGCTGTACCTGTACCGGGAGATCTACCGCACGAAGCGTCTCGTCGAGGACCACGCAAGGGAGGCGCTGCGCCGCGTCCAGCGCTGCACCGGCTGCTGCCGCTCGAAAGCCGCCAGCCACGACTGCTTCGGCTGCGACGAATGCCACCTGGAGTGGACCGAGCCCCGGCCGCGGGCGGTGATCTGCGACCACGACGCAGAAGACCGAGCCACGCTGGAGAGGCACCTGAAGCTGTCGACGACCCCGGCGAAGAAGTCGGTGTCGGACGGGATCCAGCATGTGCAGTCGCGGCTCAAGGCGGCGGGTGATGGCCGGCCGCGGCTGTTTCTGGTGCGGGGCGCGGTCGTCGAGGTCGACGAGGCGCTCAGCGAGAGCAAGAAGCCCACGTGCACGGCGGACGAGGTCGTCGGATACGTGTGGGACCGGGGTACGGCGAAGGCGCAGGCCGAGGAGAAGCCGCCGAAGGAAGTGCCGGTGAAGGAAAACGACCACGGCATGGACGCACTGCGGTACATGGTCGCGGAGCGGGATCTTCGTGGGCGTCCGCAGGTCCGATTCGTCGGCTGACTTGTAGGGTTCCCACAGTCAACGCTCCGACGGGGCGAGAGGGGCGTAATCGTGACAAAGCAACATAATGGCAGGCTATGGCGCCGAGTGAACGAAGCGATGCCGGTTGTTCTTGACGCGACTGCGGCTATGCTCTTGTCAGGTTCCGCCATGCTCGTGCATGTCGTGGCCGGTGTAGCAGCCCTCGGCTTGTCGGTCATCTACATCAACCACCGCATCTACGGCGGTCGCCAGTAGCGAGAGGAGGCGCGGGTGGCCAGAACCCTCCTCGGCGACCTCGCCCACGGCCTCCGCAACCTCTCCAACCGCAGCCCCATCACCTACGCCCCCTCCGGCCGCAGCTTCGGTGCTGGATTCCTCCGCCCCGCCGGCCAAGAAGCGCAGATGCGCGCCATGGGCAGCGTCGGCACCCTCTTCGCGATCGTCGAGCGGATCACCACCGCCTACTCGCAAGTCGAGTGGAAGCTGTACCGGTCCGCGAAGTCAGGGCGGGACGAGGACCGTGAAGAGGTCACCGCCCACCCGGCACTCGACCTGTGGACGCAACCCAACCCGTTCATGACCGGGCCGATGTGGCGCGAGGCAACCCAGCAGCACGAGGAACTGACAGGCGAGCAGTGGTGGGTGATTGCCCAGCACCCCCGGTTCAAGATGCCCGGCGAGCTGTGGTTCGCCCGCCCCGACCGCATGACCCCGGTCCCGGACCGGGAGGAGTTTCTGTCCGGGTACGTGTACTCCAGTCCGACCGGCGAGCAGGTCCCCCTCGGTGTGGACGACGTCATCATGCTGCGCCGCCCGAACCCGCTGGACCCGTACCGCGGGTGGGGGCCGGTGCAGACGATCCTCGCCGACCTCGACGCCACCCGCGCCTCGGCGGAGTGGAACGCGACGTTCTTCCGCAATAGCGCCCGGCCGGGCGGCATCATCGAGGTCGACCGGCGCCTGGACGACTGGGAGTTCGACGAGTTCAACAAGCGGTGGGCGGAGCAGCACAAGGGCGTTCACAACGCGCACCGGGTCGGGGTTCTTGAGAACGGCATGAAGTGGCAGGACCGCTCGTTCTCGATGAACGACATGCAGTTCGTCGAGTTGCGTGAGGCGAGCAGGGAGATCATCCGCGAGGCGTTCGGGTTCCCCAAGCCCATGTTGGGCACGGTCGACGACGCCAACCGCGCCAACATGGAAGCCGCCGAGGACATCTTCTCCAAGTGGCTCGTGCGCACCCGCTGCCGCCGCACCCGCCAAGCCCTCAACACCCGCCTGTTGCCCATGTACGGCAGCCTCGGTGAGGGCTTGGAGTTCGACTTCGAAGACCCGGTAGGGACTGACGTCGAACGCGACTCGAAGCAGCTTTCGGCGCAGTCCGCGGCTGCGGCGGCGCTGGTCACTGTGGGCTTCGAGCCGAAGGGCACCCTGTCCGCGGTCGGCCTCCCCGACATCCCGTTCGTGGGCGCGCCGCGCACTGCCGCGCCGCCCACTCTGGCGCCCGTGGAGGGCGAGCCTGCTGCGGCGTGGGCCGAGTTGGTGGCCGGCCTCACGGGCGAGGTTCCGGAGATCGAGGCGGCGATGCGGTGGGAGGCCGTCGCGAAGATCGACGACAACACGTGTGAGGCGTGCGCCGACAACGACGGCCGCCTCTACCGCAACCGGGCTGCCGCGTACAAGGACTATCCCGGCGGGTCGGGCTACGTGAAGTGCACGGGCGCCCAGTACGGCAACGACTGCCGCTGCCGCGTGGTCAAGCGCAGGAAGTCGGAGGACGACGAATGAGCAAGCACGGCGTCCGCCCGGGCGCGCTGCGCATCAGCGGGACCGGCCTGCCCGGCGGCACGCAGGTGGAGCTCGACGGCGAGGACATCGCGCCGCTTGTCGAGGGCCTGTCGCTGCGGATTGGGGTCAAGGCTCTGCCGACCGTGACGCTCGACGTCATCGTGCACGAGCTGGACACCGAGCTGCCGAACCCCCGCGTGGTTGTTCCGGAGAAGACGCGCGATCTGTTGGTCCGGCTCGGCTGGACCCCGCCCGCCGAGGAGGCCACGTCGTGAACATCACGCTGCCCGGGAAGGCGGCCACCCTCATGGCCAGCCAGCGCGAGCGGGCCGAGAAGCAGCGCGAGCAGCTCGGTATCGAGGCCCGCGCCTGGTACCGCATCACCAACGCCACGGACTCGGACGAGGCCGAGGTCATGCTGTACGACGAGATCGGCGGATGGTTCGGCTCCACCGCCGACGAACTGATCGCCGAGCTACGGCAGATCACCGCGCCCCGTATGCGCGTCCGGGTCAACTCGCCGGGCGGCAGCGTGTTCGAGGGCATCGCCATCGCCAACGCCCTCCGCTCGCACCCCGCGAACGTCACCGTGCAGGTCGACGGCATCGCCGCCTCCATCGCCAGCGTGATTGCGATGGCCGGGGACCGGATCGAGATGGCCCCGAACACGATGCTCATGATTCACGACGCGAGTGGCTTGTGCATGGGCGACGCCTCCGACATGGAGGAGATGGCCGAACTCCTCGACCTCATCAGCGACAACATCGCCGACGCATACGCAGCGCGGGCGGGCGGGACGCGGGACGAGTGGCGAGCCAGGATGCGCGCCGAGACCTGGTATCTGCCCGAGGACGCCGTGGAGAACGGGCTCGCCGACGAGGCCATCGCCGCACCGAAGGCCGGTGACCCGGTCGAGCAGGATCCGGAGGAGGAACCGGACATGGCGCGCGCCTTCGACCTCGCCGCCTACGGCTACACCGGCCCGAAGCGCGAGGAGCCGAAGCCCGCGCCGCCAACCCACCCCGAGATGCAGCGGTTCGCCGCCACCGTCGCCGAAATGCTCGGCGAGGACATGGCCGCGAGGATCCGCGCCATGTTCGAGGAGCCCGGCTCTGAGCCGGAGGCGCCCACCGCCCCTGCCGTGGAGCCCGTCGCGGAACCGGCGCCCGCCCCCGAGGCGCACGTCGACGACCCGACTGAGCCGGAGCCCGAGGCGCCGGCCGAGCCCGTAGACGAGTGGGCGGCGATGGTTGCCCACCTCACCCAGGACGACGCAGACACCTGGTCGGCGCTCGTCTCCCACCTGACCGAGCCCGACACGTCGTCCCGCGCGGCGGCGGAAGCCTGAAGGAGGCAACGTGGCAACCCCTACGATCCCCGTCCCGCGCAACAGCGAGGAACTCCGCGAGCAGCTCCACGACCCGGCGGCACGCAAGGAGATCCTCGCGACGCCGGACACCCTCGCCGAGCACATGGACGCCTACGCCAACCGCGTTCAGGGCGACGGCACCGAACTCAACCGGCTCGTCAAGGAGGAGACCGAGCGTCAGCTCGCGAATATTCTCCGCGAGAAGGACATCGACAACGAGGGCCGCGAGCGGATCCAGCGCCTCAACCTCGACCCGCAGGCCAAGCGCGGCGGCAAGCAGCAGATGCTCGCCTCTTACGGACAGGGCGCCGCCTACAACAAGAACGCCCCGGGCGTGGTCCTAGACGGCAAGTTCGAGAACGCCGTCGACTACCTGCGCACGATCTGGCACCTGAACGCCTCCCCTGAGGCGCAGGCCAAGCTCCTCGACGTCCGCAACGCCGCATCCTCCGTCTCCCCGTCGGACGGCGGGTTCCTGGTGCCGGAGACTCTCCGCAGCAACCTGCTGGAGATCTCCCTGGAGATGGCCAAGGTCCGCCCCCTGGCGACCGTGGTCCCGATGGAGACGGCTCGGGTGCCGTTCCCTACCATCGACGTCACCTCCAACGCCAGCTCGGTGTTCGGCGGGATGATCGCCTACTGGGGTGAGGAGTCCGCGGCGCTCACCGACGCCAACCCGAAGTTCGGCCGCGTCGTCCTCGACGCGAAGAAGCTCACGGGCCTGTCCGTCGTTCCCAACGAGCTGATCCAGGACTCCGCGATCAGCTTCAGCGCTCTCATCGAGCGCCTGTGGCCGATGACCCTGGCCTTCGAAGAGGACCACGCGTTCATGACCGGCGACGGCGCCGGCGAACCGCTCGGGTTCCTCGGCTCCCGCAACCCGGCCGCGATCCCTGTGGATGCCGAGTCGGGTCAGGCCGTGGACACGGTGTTGTACGAGAACGTCGTGAACATGTACAGCAGGATGTTCCCCAGTTCGCTGGGTCGCGCGGTGTGGCTCGTCTCCCCGCGGGTCCTCACCCAGCTGCTGACGATGACCATCAGCGTCGGCACCGGCGGCGCCCCGGTCATGGTCGTCAACGCGAGCGCAGCCCCGACGATGACCCTGTTCGGGCGGCCGATCATCGTCACCGAGAAGGCATCCGCGCTCGGCGACCGCGGCGACATCAGCTTCGTCGACCTGACGTACTACCTGATCGGTGACCGCCAGTCCATGACCGCGGCTTCCTCCACGGACTGGAAGTTCGGCAACGACCAGACCGCGTACAGGATCATCCAGCGCGTCGACGGCCGCCCCTGGATCAAGAGCGCCATCACCCCCAAGAACGGCGACCAGACGCTGTCCCCGTTCGTCGAACTGGCCGCCCGCTAAGCGCACCGAACAGGAAGGACAACCCTCATGGCACAGGATGCGCTCGGGCGCCTCTTCGACATCAGCACAGGCTTCGTGCCCGTCGACATGCAGACCGCCCAGACCGGCAAGCGAGTCTCGCTGCGCGACTGTGGCGGCGTCACCGTCGTGCTGTTCAAGGCGGCCGGCACGGCTGGGGACGATCCCACGCTCACGCTCAAGGAGCACACCGCCTCCACCGGCGGCACGTCCCAGAACCTCGCCATCATCGATGAGTACTGGATCAAGACCGAGGCCACCCTCGACGGCGATGAGACGTGGACCCGCGAGACCCAGGCCGCCGCGGCGACGATCGCCGACCCGGGCGGCGACGGCACCAGCGCCGAGGCGCAGCAGATCGTCGTGTTCGAGGTCGACGGCCGCCAACTGTCCGACGGCTACTCCTACATCAGCGTCGACGTTGCCGACACGGGTACGAACGCGCAGCTCGGCTGCGTGCTGTACCTGCTGCGTGACCTGAACTCGCAGCGGACGCCCGCCAACCTCGCCGCCCCGCTGAGCTGAGAAGGGGCCTGACATGCCGAACTCGAATTTCGTACAGGGCACCCAGCTGCGGACGCTGAACCTCGGCCGCAAGGTCGATCAGCCCGCCAAGACGGTTCCCCAGAACGCGCTGTCTGCACTGTTCACCGTCTCCGGCGGTCGCGTGATCGTCACGGGCATCGTCGGTGAGGTCACCACCGTGATCGGCGGCACGACTCCGTCGGCGAAGCTGGTCGCCAACCCGACGACCGGCGCAGACTCGGACGTCACCACCGCCGTTGCCATCACGGGCGACGCGGTCGGCAACCTGTACGGCGTCTCCACGGTCGGCGGCGCGCTCGCCGTGCTGGAGTCGGTTGCCCCGATCCCGCAGGAGCCGTTCGTCCTCAAGGCGGGGACGCTCGACCTGCATGTGTCTGCGGCGGACGCCACGGGCGCAATCAAGTGGTCGCTGTTCTACGTGCCGCTCGACGACGGCGCGTCTGTGACGGCGGCCTGACATGGCGGCCTGGGTCTGCATGGAGTGCACCACCACCTACTCGGTGGGCGCTCCGTGCTGCCCGCACTGCGGGGCGACGGAGCACGTGGAGCAGGGAGAGGACATGCCGAAGATCACCCGCCACGGTGGGCCGACCAACCGCTTCGAGCTTCAGGGCGAGCACGGGCCCGAACTGGTTGATCTGCCGGTCGGCGCCGCGGTCTACCACGGAGAGCCGGAAGGGAGTGAGCAGCCATCAGCTGGGAGCAGCTCCGAGACATCCTCCGAGAAGCCGCAGATGGAGTCCGAACCGAGCGTACCCGCGACCCGGAAGCCTGCCCGAACGACGGGGAGCCGCTCGACACGGGCCCGGACGGGGAGCTCTTCTGTCCGTTCGACGGATGGCGACCGGGGGGACGGTACGTCGGCGACCGACTCCGCTGTTGACGGCGGACTGGGGGCTGACCGGTGACAGTCCTCAGCCCTCAGTCCGCCACCCTCGCCAACGTTGCCTCGTCCGCGAGTTCGGTGACGGTGTTCGCGGCGAAGGGCAGCGTCAAGGGCCGCACCGTCTTCAACGACTCCACCGCGGTGCTCTACCTGAAATTCGGCGCCACCGCCAGCACGACCAGCTACACCGTGCAACTGGCCAGCGGGGACTACTACGAGTTCCCGCAACCGGTGTACGGCGGCGTCGTCGACGGCATCTGGGCTGCCGCCAACGGCTCGGCCCGGACGACGGAGTGGTGACCCATGCCCCTCTACTCGAAGGCTGTTGCGCTGGTGGGGGCGGCGTCCACGACGGACGTGTTCACCACGAAGGTGGCCGGTGACACCGACCCGCAGATGGTCGTCAATGCGAACGGGCGCCTCGAATGGTCCGGCGGCGTGGGCGCGCCCGACACGGCGCTGTTCCGCGATGGCAGCGCCCGCTTGCACACGATCAACGACTTCCTCAGCGAGGGAAATCTGATCTGCGATGTGGCCGGTAAGGGGCTGCGGATCAAGGAGGGCTCCAACGCCCGCATGGGCACGGCCACGCTCGTGGGCGGCACGGTGACGGTGTCCAACACCAGCGTGACCGCGTCCACGCGGATCGTCCTGACGCGGTCGACGACGGGCGGAACCGTCGGCCACCTGTCCTACACGGTCAGCGCTGGGACGTCGTTCACCATCAACTCTTCCAGCGGCACCGACACGTCAACGGTCGTGTGGCTGCTCGCCGAACCCGCCTGACCTGCCCGACGACGAGACCTGAGAGGAGGTGACAACAGATGACAACAACGCCGTTCTACGCCACCCGCGAGGAAATCAAGGCCGAGCTCGACGTCAAGGAGACCGCGCGCAGCAACGCCCGCATCGACAGGGCGCTTGCCGACGCGACCGATGCCGTACACGGCCTGTGCCACCGCGTCTTCTACCCGACGCTGGCGACCCGCTCCTGGAACTGGCCCAACTCCCAGTCGGGCACGTCGTGGCGGCTGTGGCTCGACAAGAGCGAGATCATCTCCGTCACCACCCTCAGCTCGGGCGGCACAACGATCGTGGCAGCGGACTACTTCCTCGAACCGAATCAGTACGGACCCCCATACAGCCACATCGAAATCGACCTGTCGTCGAACGCCAGCTTCGGCGGCGGCTCGACCCACCAGCGCGACATCACCATCACCGGCCTGTTCGGCTACCGCAACGACGAAACCCTCGTCGGCACCGCGGCCGAAGCCCTCGACGCATCCGAGACCGGCATCGACGTCGACGCCGCCACCTCCGCAGCCGTCGGCGTCGGCAGCCTGCTCCGCATCGACTCCGAACGCGTCATCGTCACCGCCCGCTCGAACCTGGACACCGGCCAGACGCTGGGCAGCAGCATCACCAACGTCAACAACGTCGTCACCATCGGCGTCCAGTCCGGCACAGCGTTCGCGGCCGGCGAGACGATCCTCATCGACTCCGAACGCATGCTCATTGAGGACATCGCAGGCAACAACCTCACCGTGAAGCGCGCGTGGGACGGCTCCACGATCGCCGCACACACGGCCGGCGCCATCATCTACGCGCCGCGCACCCTCACCGTGGAGCGGGGCGCGCTCGGCACCACCGCCGCCACCCACCTGACGGCTGCCAGCGTGTACCGGTGGGACGCGCCCGGACCGGTCCGGCAGCTGTGCATGGCTGAGGCCCTCACCGACCTCCTGCAAGGCCGCTCCGGATACGCGCGCACTGCTGGCTCGGGTGAGAGCGAGCGTGAGGCGTCCGGGCGCGGCCTGAAAGACCTCCGTGAGCGCGTGTACACCAGCCACGGCCGCAAGGCCCGATCGAGGGCGGTGTAGCCATGCGCCTCGACGTCTCCACCACCGGCCGCGGCCCCATGTTCGACGGGCGTGCCCAGCGGGCCCTCAACGCCTACGTCGACCACCTCGAACGCCGTCTCGCCGAGGAAGGCCTGGACATCCTGCGCGGGGAGATGCACCGCGTGTTCCGCAACCCGACGGGCTACTACGAGTCGCGTTGCAAGGTCGTCGACGGCAACAAGATCACCGACAGTCGTGTGGTGTACGGGCCGTGGCTGGCCGGGATTGGCTCTCGGAACTACCCGGTCACCAAGTTCAAGGGCTACGACCACTGGACCGTCACCCGCGACAAGCTCAACCGGCGCAAGCAGGGCATCGGCGAACGCCTCCTGCGCCGGTACACAGGAAGGATGTGAGCGGCCGTGGCACTGAACCTTACGACCTACCGTGACGTGGCCGTCTCGCACGCCATGGCGACTGGCCTCTTCGGCCAAGTCCTCGACCACGAGCCCGTCTCAGCGCCCGGCAACGGCCTGTCGGCCGCGTTCTGGGTGAGCCGCATCGGACCGGTACCGGCTGGGTCGGGGCTGGCGTCCACCACCGCGCGCCTAGAACTGATGGGCCGCCTGTTCCTGCCGGCGGACACAGAACCGCAAGGCGGCGTGGACGTCGACCTGACGGGCGCAGCCGACGCTCTGCTGACCGCGTACACCGGCGACTTCGACTTCGGCGGGACCGTCCGAAACGTCGACCTGTTGGGTGCCCACGGAACTTCACTGAGCGCGGTGTTCGGCTACACGAGCTTCACCGGCGGCACGACCTACAGGGTGGCAACCCTCACGATCCCGCTGATCATCAACAACGTGTGGGGACAGGTGGCGTAGATGTCGATCAGCAACGGCCTCGGGCAGTCCTTCTACTACGGCGGCTACGACCTTTCCGGCGACACCGGATCCGCCGACGACATCGGCGGCGGCCTGGCCGGCACACAGGACACCACCCCCATCAACAAGTCCGCGTTCCGGCGTACCGGGCTGCTGCGGGATGGGCGGATCTCGTGGATGTCCTTCTTCAACGATGCGGTCGGTGCCGCGCACAGTCGGCTGTCTGCGCTGCCGACGGCGGACCGGCAGTTGATGTGGCTGACCGGCAGCACGATCGGTGATCCGGCGGCGTGCATGGTCGGTAAGCAGATCAACTACGACCCGACGCGCCCGCAGGACGGCTCGCTGACGATCGCGGTGAACGCGCAGGCGAACGGCTACGGCCTGGAGTGGTGTGACCTGCTGACGGCGGGGGTGCGCACGGACACCGTGGCGACGAACGGCGCCTCGCTGGATCTGGGGACCGGCAGCACGGCGTTCGGATTGCAGGCCTATTTGCAGGTGCTGGCGTTTACCGGCACCACGGTGACGATCAAGTTGCAGGAGTCGTCGGACAACGGGGCCGGGGATGCGTGGGCGGACGTGACTGGCGGGGCGTTCACGGCGGTGACTGCCGGGCCGACGGTGGAGCGGATTCAGACGGGCCGTTCGCAGACGGTGGAGCGGTATCTGCGGGTGGCGACGACCGGGACTTTCTCGAACGTGCAGTTCGTGGTCGCCGTGAACCGGCCGGATGTGGAGGTGCTGTTCTGATGGGCCAGCCTTTCCGCCCCAACGACCCGCGGATGCCGGTCGAGGCGTATCAGACGTTCAGTGTGAAGTCCCGCCCGGACCGGGCCGTGAAGACGGTGTGTGAGCGGGTGGGCTGCAAGCAGTGGCGGCACGGCTGGGAGTCCCTCATCGATGAGTCGACGCAGCTTGGCCGGGACCAGGCGGCGTGGATTCGCACCCAGTCGCGGCGCACCTTCCGTGAGCAGCGGAACGCGGTGGGCTTGACGGTGTTTCGGTTCGAGCCGTACCAGCGCTGTTTCCAGGATCACCAGACGATGCCGGAGAAGTACGTGGTGCGCGGCGGGGACTGGCGGGGCGTGGTGGGCAAGGTGCGGGTGCATCAGCGGCCGGAGGACTGGGTGGAGCACGTGCAGCAGCACATGGGTCTGCTGCTCGACGAGCGGAACAAGGGCTGATCAGGGCGGCATGCCCAGTCATTAGAGAGGAAAGTAGTCATGGCGATCGAGTCGGGCCTCGGGTGGACCACGTTCAGTGTGGACGACAGCGCAGGCACAGCACGGGATATCCGTTCCTCGACCTTCAACCTGGACTGGACGATGCCGCGCGGCGTGTGGGACACCACCGCGCTGACGCAGTCCGCGAACGCGCGGACCCTGCTCCTCGCCGACTTCTCCGGCACCTGTGCGGGCGGCTTCGACGACGGCACGAACCTCGCCCACAGCGTGTTCAAGACGGTCTCGTCGACCAGCGTGAACCGGACTATGAGCATCGTGATCTCCGGCCAGACCCTCAACAACGAGGTGTTGCTGACGGATTACGCGCTGAACAGGGCGCAGACCGGCGAGTTCACGTGGAGTGTTCCGTTCCAGCTTGCGGACGGAACCGTACCCACCTGGTCGTAACACCCCAACTCAGACACTGATTGGAGGTGCAGCCGTGGGATTCCGCGAGCCCAGCACCATCGTCCTCACCTTCGAGCCAGGCGACGAATACCACGGCCTCGAAGTCCGCATGCGCGGCATGAGCATCGCCGACTGGCTCCAAGCCGCAGGCCTCGACGGCGGCGACGGCGACGACACCGCCGCCACCATGAAGCGCTTCTACGACGCCCTCATCGCCTGGAACCTCGAAGACGAACACGACCAGCCCGTCCCCGTCACCGACGCCCCCAACCGCGACAGCCGGATGATCCGACGCCTCAACAACGCCTGGATCCAACACCTCCAGGGGGTCCGCAAGAACGACCCTTTGCCCGACAACTCGCCCTCTGGCGAGACTTCCCCGGCGCCCCCCATCCCGATGACCCCCGTCAACGGATCCGAGAACCCGGCGAGCTAGCCGAAGCCCGCTACCTCCTCGGCCTGCTCCGGCAGTTCCCCGGCTACACCCTCACCACCCTCCTCCAAGAGGACACACGCCTACTCAGGCTGCTCGCCATCGAAAACCTCGGCACACCCGACGAACCCGAAGGAGGTGAAAACGAGTGGCAGACGACGTAACCATCGTCATCCGCGCCGACAGCGGCGACGCCATCCGCGCCTTCCGCGACGTCGACGGACGCCTCCGCGACATGCGCGGCCGCTTCATCTCCGAAGGCGCCGCCATGTCAGGCGCCATGAACCGGGTCACCGCCTCCATCGGCGGCCTGCGAGGCTCCCTCATCCCCCTCGCCACCGCCGCCGTACCACTCGCTGCGGCCCTCACGCCGGTCGCGGCGAAGGCGGGGGCTGCCGGGGTGGCGGTGGCCGCGTTCGGTGCGGCGGTGGCCGGCCAGGTGTCGGCGCTGTCGGAGGCGGCGGGCGCGCAGGACAAGTACAACCAGGCGGTCGCCCGGTACGGGCAGGGGTCGAAGCAGGCGGCTGAGGCGCAGCGGCAGGTGGCGGCGACGTTCGAGGCGATGCCGTATGCCACGCAGCGGGCTGCGGTCGGCCTGTCGACGCTCAAGTCGGGTTTTCAGGCGTGGTCGGATGAGATTTCCGGGTTCACGATGAAGCCGGTCGAAAAGTCGTTCACGGTGCTCGGCGAGTTGATTCCGAAGCTGACGCCGATGGCGACGGGGGCGGCGGACCAGTTGAACCGGCTGGTCACGATCGCCGGGGGTGCGGTGGCTTCGCCTGGCTTCGATGCGCTGGCGGAGAAGTTCAGTACGTTCGCGAACGAGTCCCTGAAGGATGCGGTCGACGGGATCATTCACTTCACACGGGCGCTGTCGGAGGGTGAGGCGTCGGGCCCGATTCAGTCGTTCATGACGTTCGCCGAGGCCAACGGGCCCGCCTTGCAGGAGACCTTGCGGAACGTCGGCGACGCGGTGATGACGCTCATGGAGGCCTCTGCCGCAGCCGGGCCGGGCATGCTCACCCTGGTCAACGCGGGTTTGAAGCTGGTGGCCGCGCTCCCGCCGGAGTTGGTGGCGACGGTGATGCAGCTTGCGGTGGGGCTGAAGCTCGTCACACTGGCCGGTGCTGGGGCGGCTGCGGTGTCTACCGGGATTGCCGCGCTGGGGGCGCAGATTACTGCGCTGCGCGCGGCGTCGGCTGCTGCGGGCGGCGGTATGGCTGGGTTGGCGGCGGCGTTCGGGACGCTGGGCAAGGCGGCGAAAGCATCGATTGTCGTGGCCGGTATCGGCGCGCTGGTGTATGCCGTGTCGAAGCTGTCGGACATCGGGGAGAAGGCCCCGCCGAACGTCGACCGGCTGACCACGTCGCTTGGGAAGCTGGGCTCTTCCGGGAAGGTGACGGGGGAGGCGGCCAAGGCGTTCGGTGAGGACTTCGGGAAGCTCCGGGACCAGATCGACAAGGTCATCGACCCCAGTGTCACGGAGTCCATCAACAACTGGGGTGCGGACGTCTCGAACGGCATCCTCGACGCGGGGGATGCGACCGAAGAGTTCACCAAGTCCATGGACGCCATCGACCAGTCACTGACGGACCTGGTCAAGGGCGGTAAGGCTGATCTTGCCAAGGCTGCGCTCGGCGAGATGCTGAAGGGCATGAGCCCGGAGCAGGCGGACAAGTTCCGCAGCGGGCTCGACGGCTACAAGTCGGCTCTTGAGGACTTGAAGTTCGAGCAGGAGCTTGCCGCGCAGTCGATGGGCGTCTTCGCCACTGCGGCGCAGGACACCAGCGCGAAGTTGGAGGCGCAGAAGGGTGCGGCGGACGGGCTGCGCGCGTCGATTCTCGCGTTGAACGATGTGAACCGGTCGGCGTATGACGCGCAGATCGGTTTCGAGGAATCCCTCGACAGCCTCACCGCCAGCTTCCGCGAGCACGGCGCGACCCTCGACCTCGACACTGATGCGGGCCGCCGCAACGGTGAGGCGATGTCGAAGGCGGCTGCGGCGCAGGACGAATTCATCGCAGCTGGGCTTGCGGCGGGCGAGTCTCTCGGCAGCATGACGCAGAAGTCGAACGAGCTGCGCGAGACGATGATGCGGCTCGCCGTGGATGCGTTCGACGGGAACAAGGCCAAGGCCACCGAGTACGTGAACACGCTGCTTGGTGTGCCTGGGGACATCGAGACGCTCGTCAGGCTGGAGCGCGAGGAGGCCATCACCGGTCTGAAGGACGTTCAGGCGGCGATCGAAGCGACGCCGGGCGCGAAGAGCGTGAAGGTCGACACCCTGAATGGGGCAGCGATCAAGGCGCTGGAAGCGGTCGGGTTGAAGACTCGGCAGCTCAAGGACGGCCGCACCGAGGTCTTCACGAAGAACGGGCAGTCCCTCGGCGCGATCGGCGCGGTGTTGAAGGCGCTGTCCAACCTCAACGGCAAGACGGCCACGACGTGGACGTACCACAACGTCAAGACGACCTACTCCACTGCGGGGAGCGTCTCGGGCGGCAAGTCGGTACACAGCATGCTCGCTGCTGGCGGCCGTGTGCCCCGCTACGCGGACGGCAGCAAGGTCGTGCAGTTCGCCCCGAACGGGCTCCTCTCCGGCCCCGGCACGGGTACGTCGGACAGCATCCTCGCCATGTTCGCGTCCGGCGCGGTGGGCGCTGTGTCGGACACCGAGTTCGTGGTGAACGCCGCCTCGACCAAGAAGTACCTGCCGCTGCTGGAAGCCATCAACGACAACCGGCTGCGCATACCCGGCTTCGCCAAGGGCGGTCTCACCGACAACGAACGCCGCGCACGCCGCGAGCTGGAGAACTTCACCTCCCTGTCGTACTTCTCCCAGAACGCCGGGTTCAAGAACAACGAGTTCATCGGCGGCGTGATGGGCGCAGACAGCGTCGGCGACCTGGTGCGGGTCATGAACCAGATGGCCAGCCTCATCAAACAGGCCAGTCACGGCCGCGCAGAGCAGCAGGCCCTCCGCGCCATCGGAGCGGACGGCTCGGGCAACCCGCTGTGGAAGTACCAGCGCAAACTCGAAGACGTCAACAAGAGCCTCGACAAGGCGCGGGACAAGCTCGACAAGCTGCGAGACTCGGCCGCCGCCCTCGACAGCAGCGTGAAGTCCGGCATCATCTCCGGCGCCAACATCACGCGTGCCGCCACGGCGGAAGAGGGCCAGGTCACCATCAACACCCTCCTCTCCCAGGCCCGCGGCGACGCCTCCCAGGCGCAGGCCTTCGAGGACGCCCTCAAGGCATTGAAGAAGAAGGGCGTCTCCGGGCGGATCATCGAGCAGATCGCCGAAGCAGGCATCCAGGGCGGCGGCCTGGAGACCGCGCAGGCCCTGCTCGGCGCGGATGCCGGGCAGATCACCGAGCTGAACAAGCTCAACCAGTCGATCCGCCAGTCCGCCGACGATGCAGGCGAAGCCGCCGCCAACGCCCTCTACGGGGCGGGGATCAAGGCGGCGGAGGGGCTGGTCGAGGGGTTGAAGAAGAAGCAGGACAAGATCGAAGACCAGATGCTGAAGATCGCCAAGAGTATGGAGAAGGCCATCAAGAAGGCCCTCGGCATCAAATCCCCGTCGCAGGTGATGATGCGGGTCGGCGACCAGACCGCAGAAGGCTTCGCGCTCGGTATCGTCAAGAACCGGTCGGTGCGCCCGGCGTGGGAGTCGATGCTGAACATGCCCCGCCCGGGCAGCATGCCGCGGACGACGCTGCCGGCGGGCACGGCCGGGCGGGCAATGTCGGGGCCGCCTGCGGTGATTCAGTTGCAGATCGGTGACACCCAGCTCGGCGAGGTGATCATCGACCCGTTGCGGAAGGTGGTTTCGACCCGGGGCGGACTGCGGGCGACGTTCGGGGGGCTGGACTGATGGCGTTCCCGGAGACGAACCTTCCGATCAAGGTGCACCTGTCGCTGGACGGGTCGACGTGGACGGACGTATCAGCGGATGTCCGCTACCAGGACAAGATTCGGATTACGCGCGGCCGGTCGGACTGGGGGCAGCAAGTCGACTTCGGCCGCTGCAACTTCGCCCTGTCGAACACGAACGGCAAATACTCGCCCCGCAACCCCGAAGGCACCTACTACGGGCAGATCGGCCGCAACACCCCCGTCCGCGTGAGCGTGGAAACCGGGTCGGTGGCGCTCGACCTGCCGGGCGCCGAAGGCGACTACGCCTCCACCCCCGACGCGGCCGCCCTCGACATCACCGGAGACCTCGACGTCCGCTTCGACGCCACCCTCGCGAACTGGTGTCTCGCCGACTACCCCACCGGGTCGGGCACGGACTACGACCACACCGAACTCATGGGCAAAGCAGCGAGCGGGCAGGTGTCGTGGAACCTGTACGTGCGCCTGTCCAAACTTCATTTGACGTGGTCAACGAACGGCACCGCCCTGACCAGCGCCTCCTCGACCGCCGATCTGCCGCTCACCACATCGGGCCGTCTCGCAGTGCGCGCCACCCTGGACGTCGACAACGGCGCCTCGGGGCACACGGTGACCTTCTACACCTCCGACTCCATATCCGGGACATGGACGCAGCTCGGCGACGCGGTCACCGGCTCCGGCACCACCAGCATCCACTCCGGCACGGCCGCGCTGCGGGTCGGGAGCATCCCGGATGTCTCCTACAGCGAGGCGATCGGTCTCGTCCACGCTGTGGAGGTGCGTTCCGGGATTGCCGGGACTGCGGTGGCGAACCCGAACTTCACCGCGCAGGCATCCGGCACGACCTCGTTCGCCGATGCCGCCGGCCGCACGTGGACGGTTGCGGGAACCGCGGCCATCACCAACCGGAAAACCCGCTTCGTCGGCGAAATCAGCAGTTGGACGCCCCGCTGGGACACCGGCGGATTCGACGTCGTCACCCAGGTCGAAGCCGCGGGCATCCTCCGCCGCCTCGGCCTCGGCGCCGTCCCCCTCAAGTCGCCCATATACCGGGAGGCAACCAGCCCGCTGCGCACCGCGGTCGTCGCCTACTGGCCGCTGGAGGACGGCGCCGAAGCCACCGAGTTCGGGTCGGCGATCGACGGGCACCCAGCGGTCAAACTGACCGGGTCGGTGACACCGGCCGCCTACTCGGACTGGGTGGGCTCCGATGCCATCCCGACCGTGGGTACCGGGTCGATGCGGGTGTCGGTGCCCACCTACGGAACCGACGGCTCGAACTCCTACAACCAGTTGTTCTTCTTCGCCAAGGTCCCTACTGCCGGGGTGGTGTCGACGCAGCGGCTGGTGTCGGTGTCGACGACAGGGCAGGCGGCAACCTGGTCGCTGTACGTCAACACAGCGGGTCTCCTCGACATGCGCGCCTACGACAGCGACGGCACGCAGATCCACTCGTCCGGTTTCAGCGGAACCTCGATCAACGGGCGGGAGAAGTTGATCGCGATCCGCTGGGGCCCGCCGGTATTCGTCGAATACGTGGTGTCGGTGACCGATGTTGCCGGGTCGAAGGCCACCGCGGTCCCGGACAACGTCCTGGACTCGTTCACGATCACCAACACGGTGAACGCCACCTCCGTCGTGCGTCTCTCGGAGATTCGTTTCGGTGAGGACGGCGCGATGAACTCGACGGCGATCGGGCACGTCGTCGTCGGCAACACCAGCACCGCATTCAACGGTTTCGCCGCGCCCGGAGTCGGCTGGAACGCCGAAGAAGCCCCCTCACGCGTCACACGGCTGGGCACGGAGGAAGGCATCCACGCCTACGCCACCGGCTCGGGGGATGAGCAGATGGGCGTGCAGGCCCGCTCCACGGCCGTCGACCTGATGCGCAGCGCGGAAGCCGTCGACAAGGGCATCCTCGCCGAACTCCGCAACGTGCTCGGCATCCGCTATGTGACCCGGGCCAGCATGTACTCCCAGCCCGTCACCCTGTCGCTCAACTACACGGGGGATGACGGGCTCGTCGCCCCCCTGGATCCGGTCGACGACGACCAGTCCGTGACGAACGACGTCACCGAGCAGCGCGAAGGCGGCGCCTCCGCCCGCGCCGTCCTCACCTCTGGCACCCTGTCGACGGCCGCGCCCCCGAACGGGATCGGCCTGTACGACACCTCGTACACGACGAACCTCCTCGACGACACCCAGCCCGCCCAGCACGCCGCATGGCGCCTCCACCTCGGCACCTGGGACGAGACCCGCTTCCCGCAAGTCGCCGTCAACCTCGCCGGAGCCCCCGCCAGCATCGAGAACGCGGCCGCCGTCGACGTCGGCTCCCGTATCCAGATCACCAACCCGCCCGTGTGGCTTCCCCCCGACACACTCGACCTGCTGGTACAGGGCTACAGCGAGACCCTCGACCAGCGCGCGTGGAACATCACCTACAACTGCACGCCGGCCGGCCCGTTCAACGTGGCCTGGGCGGGGGACGACGACTCCGCCACAGCCGAACGCGACTTGTCCTGGGCAGACACCGAAGGCACCACCCTGGCCGAAGCCCTCACCGCCACCGAAACCGACGTCGACGTCCTCACCACCAGCGGACCCACCTGGACCGACGACGCCTCCGACACCCCCTTCGACTGGCGTGTGGGCGGCGAGGTCATGACCGTCACCGCCCCACACTCCCTGTTGAACACGAACCCGTTCTACGACACCAGCGTGACCGGGTGGACCGCAGTGAGCTGCTCGATCGCCCACTCCACCGCTGTCATCCACCCACACCCCAGGGCGCTGGGATCCGCGTTCGTGACACCCGCCGGCGGTGCGAACTGCCGGATCCAGGCCACAAACACAGGGGCTGGCACCGTCAATCCGGGCGGCCCGCATCAGGCTGTCGCCTGGGTGTGGTCCCCGACCACCTGGAACGGCTTCCAGGTGCAGGTCAACTGGCGTGACTCCGGCGGGACTCTGATATCGACGTCGTCTGGCACGGTCACCACAGCCCCTGCGGGCGAGTGGACACTCCTTGACGAGACGTTCACAGCGCCGTCCACTGCGTCGCAGGCACAGGTCATCGTCCAGCAGACCGGCACTCCCGCCGCGGGGAACACCTGGTACGCGTGGGCGGTGCGTGTGACCCGCGCGAAGGCGTCGTCGCTGTACGACACGTTCACCCGGTCGGTGACGGACTCGTGGGGCACCTCGGACTCTGGGCACACATGGCTGCTGACGGGGACGGCGGCCGACTACGACATCACGGGCACCTACGGGACGCAGACCAATCCCTCAGCGGGGTCCGCGCACATCGCCCGGATCACCGCGCCGTCCGCGGACTCGGACTTCGTTGTCGATATCGCGACCGGGGCGACGGCGACGGGGGCGGCGCTGGTGGCCGGGCCGGTGTCCCGCTGCACCGGGAACAGCAACTTTTACACGGTGCGGATCGCGTTCAACACGTCCGGCACCATCACCATGATCTTGCAGAAGCGGGTGTCGTCGGTCGACACCACCCTCGCCTCCTACACCGCCCCGTACACGCACGCTGCGGGCACCTTCTACCGGGTGCGGTTGCAGACGATCGGCAGCGCGGTGAAGGGCAAGTTCTGGCGGGTGGGCGACCTGGAACCCGGCGCCTGGCAGATGGAAGCCACCGACACCGCACTCACCGCCGCTGAGGGCATCGGCGTGCGCTGCTTCCGCGACACCGGCAACACCAACGCCAACGCGGAGTTCCGCTTCCAGAACTTCGAGGTCACCAACCCGCAAACGTACACCGTCACCCGATCGGTGAACGGCGTCACCAAAACCCATGCCGCGGGGGCCACTGTCGCCCTCGCCTACCCCGCCTACGCGGCCCTCTAGGAGGCTCACATGGCCGTTGCCCCCTGGCGCGCCGGGAACCGGATCACCGCCGCCCGCCTTGATGCGATGCAGGCCCGCTGGTCGTCGTGGACACCGACATGGTCAACAACGACCGGCTCGAACATTCCGACCTACGGGGACGCGACGATCGACTGCTCGTACTGCCAGACCGGCGACCTCGTTGTTGCCCGCTTCGAGGTGGTCTTCGGGTCGACCACCACGTTCGGCAGCACCGACAACTGGACGTTCAGCTTGCCCGTGACCGCCTCCGCCACGCTCACCGACGTGGGAGAGGCTGCGCTTCAGCAGTCGAACGCCAAACGCGTGTACGCCCGCTGCCGCCTGAACAGCACCAGCGTCTTCATGTTCGAGATTTCGACGGGCACGCCTGACGCTGTGGCTCTGACAGCTGGCCAGCAGGGCATCGCTGACGCCTCTGCTCCCTGGACGTGGGCTTCCACCAACTCGATCCGCGCAACCCTCTCCTACCAAGCCGCCTAAGGGGGCACATCATGGCTACACCGATGACTGCCGCGCAGTTCGCCGCCGCGCTGCGTGCCGAGGGCTGCACGGTTGTTGAGGTCGGCGACTGGGAGACCCACAACCGCAACCACATGGGCCCGTGGGGGCCCGTCCACGGGGTGATGATCCACCACACCGTCACGTCCGGGTCGGCCCGCACGGTGGAGATCTGCCGGACCGGCTACGCCTCGCTGCCCGGCCCGCTGTGCCACGGCGTCATCACGAAAGACGGCCGCGTGCACCTCGTCGGTTACGGCCGCGCCAACCACGCCGGAGCCGGGGACGGCGACGTGCTCACCGCGGTCATCAACGAGACCGCCCTGCCCGCCGACAACGAGGCCAGTACCGACGGGAACCGGCACTTCTACGGCTTCGAGTGCGAGAACCTCGGCGACGGCGTGGATCCGTGGACTGACGCGCAACTGTTGGCGATTGAGCGGGTGTCGGCGGCGATCTGCCGGTTCCACGGCTGGGGCGCGGGCAGTGTGATCGGGCACCTGGAGTGGCAGCCGGGGAAGGTCGATCCGCGGGGTTTCAGCATGCAGACGATGCGTGGCCGGGTGGCCGCGCGGTTGGACGGCAACCAGCAGGAGGAAGAGATGGCGCTGAGCGCTGACGACAAGGCGTGGTTCGAGGGTGCGATCAAGCGGCTGGTGCCGGTTGCGGTCCTGACCACGGACGGGATCATCGACAACCCGGTGAAGGGCAGCGAGAACACGCATATCTCGCTGGAGACGTCGGTGCGGAACATCGAGATCGTGGCCCGCAGGACTGAGGCGAAGGTGATCGGGCTCGGAGCGCCTTCCATTTCGGACGCGCAGGTCGCGGCGCTCGCGTCAGCGCTGGCCGCGCACCCGGCGCTCGCGGACCTGATTGCCGAGAAGGTCGCTACCAAGCTGGCCGCCCGGCTGGCCTCGTAACCTGCGCACCCGCGCAGAAGGAGAACTGACCATGGCCGACCGGCATCCCGGTACCACACACCTGCTGCGCTACTTCGAGTACGCGCACCTGCCCGAGCACCTCCAGGCCGTCAGCAAGCCCTGCGGCGACCTCGCTCAGCAGATGACCGATGCCCTGCCCGACGGGCCCGAGCTGACCGCCGGGCTCCGCAAGCTGCTGGAGGCGAAGGACTGCTTCGTCCGCGCAGCCCTCGACACCCCCAAGGAGAACAGATCATGACCGTCAACCTCGATGCCGCCTACTGGCTCGGCCTCATCATCTCCGTCGCCCTGCCCGTCCTCGTCGGCCTGGTGACGACGCGGGTCACGCACGCCGGGGTGAAGGCCGTGCTGCTGCTCGCGCTGTCCACGGGGAACGGGTTCCTTGTTGAGTTCGCGAACCCGGGCCCGGGTTACGACGCGGGCACGGCCGCGGTGCTCGCCCTGGTCAGCTTCGGTACGGGTGTGCTCTCCCACTTTGGGCTGTGGAAGCCGACCGGTATCGCGGGTGTCGCGCAGGACTCCCTGGTCACTGCGAGAGGGCGTTCGTGACGCCGCCGGAGTCCTCGGCTGTTGCGGTCGAGCTCGCGAACCTGCGGGGCTCCTTCGACCGCTTCGGCCGGGACATCGGGGACATCAAGACGTCGTGCGCTGTGCTGGTTGCCCGTTCGGATCGTACAGAGCAGGACGTGCGTGATCTTCGGGAGGAACTGGACCAGGTGAGGGCGGAGCTCGACGGTGTGAAGGGCCGTCAGTGGCCGTTGCAGTCGGTGGCGGCGTTGGCGTCGGTGACGGCGATCGGGCTGGGTGTGTGGCAGGCGGTGGGTCGGTGACCGATGTTCTGTGGGCTGGTCTGCTGAGCGTGACGGGCGGGGCTGTGGTGGTGGGGCTCGGGCTGGAGGCCTATGCGCTGTGGTCGAAGCGGCAGGGTGACACTCTGTCGGAGTTCATTCGGCCGTGGGCGAGGCAGCATCGCGGGCTGTTTGTGGCGGTGTGTGGGCTGCTGGTTGGTCTGGGGGTGTGGCTGCCGGGCCACATCCTCGGCTGACCCCGCAGGCGCTACAGTGGCGGTACGGCATGACACGAACGCCGGAGCCGGACGCGGCCAAGGTCTCTCGGGGCCCGTGTAGGAAGTCGCCGGGAACGGGGACGACCGAAGGCGGCGCGCGACGCCTGAGCCGCAAGGCCAAGGGTCACAGACTCCGCGCACTCAGCTCGTCGCCCGGCGATGGGATCGGGGAGATCTCCTCGTGTGGGGTTAACCGGCCTCCGTGAGTGCTAGCAGCGATCGGGCGGCGAGCCACAGTCAGCGCTTCGACGACTTCGGCCCGCACCGCCGCCGCCCACTCCTCATACAGCCGCTCCAGCCGCGCCCGCTGTTCCCGCGAGAGCTGCACTGCCGGATGCGGCCACAGCGCGCGGATGTCCTCGTTCACAACCGCAGCAGCGCGCGGTAGGCCCACGGCCTGAGAGTGGGGGGACATAGCTCAAGCCTACGGGCGCCCGCTGACACAGCGGAACCAGCAGCAGCGGATGGCCCGTCACGCCCCGAGCACGTCCATCAGGTGATCGTCGAGATCGGCCACCCAGTCCTCACGTCGCCACGGCCGCAGCTCCTGCCGAGCCTGCCGCAACCGCAGCGCCGGCACCCGGCCGCCCGTACTGGAGGCCGCCCCCACGCATTCATGCAGCAGGTCCGCTGCGGCACGCGGCTCACCCAACCGGATCCGGGCCAGCGCCTGATCCGTCGTGACGATCGCTCGCTGCACCTGCTCTCGCGGCGCGGACAGGGTGGCCGCCGATCGAGCGAAGCGATCGTGGGCCTGGTCGGCGTCGCCGACGTACAGCTCGCACACACCCTCGAACCCCCGCAGGTGCCCAGGCGAGAACGTGGTAGGCGCCGGATCGTCGGCGTGGTCTGACTCCATGTCGTACCAAGCGAGCCCGAGTGCGGCCTGCGCCTGCCGCTCCTGTCCGGCCCGAGCCGCCAGCTCGGCCTGCAATGCGTGTGCGCGCGCTCGAACAAGGGAGCTCTCCCCGGTGCGAGCGGTTCGGACAGCCTGGTCGACGAGCAGCCGCGCGTCCTCGACCCCTTGCGAGTAGAGGGTCGTGAGTGCGTGGCTCATGTGGACGCTGGCCTGCCGCCACGACTCCGGCAGCTGGCCAGCTTCTTGGGTGGCCTCCGCGTACAGGGCGCGCGACGCGGCATCGTCGCGCGTTTCGAAGGCCAGCCGCCCGGCCAGCGTGGACGCCGCGACAGCGACCTTCCGCAGCTGCAGGGCGAGCGGCTCCGGCACTGGCCCGGCGAGGAGCCTCCTGGACGCCTCGACCGCCGGCGCGAGGAGCAGCTGGAGCCGGACCATGGGCAGGCTGCCGACCTCCGCGTTGACGTCCACCACCACAGTCGCAAGGCCGGTGATCGTGTCCTGGCCCGCACGCGACGGATCCGCAAGGGCCTCAGCCAGGCTGGCGTGGACGCCGGGTGCAAGGAGTGCGAGCATCCCGCCGCCTGTGTCGGTGGCGGTCCGCAGGATGACGCTCCGAAGTTCCGCGGTGCGCCGCTCGCTCTCGCCGAGCAGGCCAAGGGTATTGAGGTACTCGGCGAAGTCGCTGCCGGAGCCGAGGGCGATGCCACCGGCGGGGGTACGGGCGTAGAGGTGGGCCAGGAGGAGCTGGTACCTCTCATCCGGCATGGTCGGCCGCGTGGCCTCCCACCGGGCCACGGACCGCTGGACGCTGGCCACGGCGGGGAGCGGCGGCTGGTGCAGCTCGTCGGCGAGTGCGATGAGCGCGCGAGCGGTATCGGCCAGGGATAAGCCGCGCCGCTTCCGCAGCGCCTTGAGTGCGGCCGCCCCCGCGGCCCTGTCCTCCATACGGCTTATGGTGCAGCAACCGACAGCTACACGGGCACGATCAGATGCGGCTTCCCCCTATCGCGTGTGTAGTTAAGGGTCTGCCATGTTCCCGAGCGAAGTTGCCCCGCGAGTGGGAAGCCGATCGTCATCGTGGTGCGGTCGACCATCCATCGATTCCGGGCGTGGTAGGCGGCCGAGTTCAAGTCGTCGGCCCCGAGCTCCACGATCTCCTTGATGTGGTCCCGGACCCGGGCGATGGCCTGCCGGGCTTCGGCGGGCTGTTGGTCCACGGTGCCCGGTACGACGATGGTGAGGTCCGCGTCGGTGTTCCCGGCCAGCCAGAGCAGGGCGAGTGAGTCGATGCCCTTCGCGCCGCCAATGTAGAAGTGTGCGCCGGGGGCGAACGGGCCCAGGTAGGCGGCGAAGGTGTCCGCGTACTGGCTGAGGCTCTTATGGCCCGTGCTCCGCGTACCCGTGATTGTCACGGTCCGAGTCAAGATCCACTCCGTGTCATAGGTTGTCATATCCCCTGCCCTGCCAGCCGTTGGGATCGTCTGCGTGTGGACACCAACGATCTGCAAAACCTGGCTGGCCACCTGGAGGAGCGCGGACTCCAGGTGGTCGTGAACGAGGCCGAGATGCGGATGCACGTCACAAACCCGCTCAACAGTCGCCTTACCGAAGAGATTGTCGCCGTCGCAGACCAGTACGTCACCGGATTCGACTACGAGATCGGAGTGCAGGGCGCAGAGCAGGAGTGCGCCGACCGCATCGCGCGGCTCCTCGCTGTTGGCCCAGCCGACGCCCAGAGGGCAACCCCAGCATGAGCGGCAGCAGAGTGCAGCGCCTGGCGCAGGCTGTCACCGGCAGGGCAGGCAGTGCATACCGCAACCTCATGAACCACTGCGCGAAATGCCCGGATTGCAAACCCCAGCTCGATCTCTTGGGGCGCACGGTTGGGACCCCCGCGGACTGCCCCACTGCCGCAATTCTGCGGCAGGCCTGGACCAGCGCGTGCAAGGAGGCCCAATGATTTGCGCACGCTGCGACAAGCCCATCCGCCCCAACGAGCCCTACGACCCGGTCGACAAGTTCTCTCCGTCCGCCGGCGGGATGGTTCTCCACGTGCACCGTCGGCTGTGCAAGCAGCCGCCCACCCAGACCGCACCCGAAGACCAGACCCACCGCCGCATATACCGCTGAACCCCCTGGCGCCGGCCCGATGACCCCCGGCGCCAGGGTGCGGCCGCACACGCCCCCGCGCTCGCGGCCGCGGGCCCGCCGCCGGTGTCCCCCCTGGCGCTGGCGGCGGGCCTACCTCACGAGGTCGGCGAGCGGAACCCCGAGAACGTACGCAAGCAACAGCAGATCGTCCAGGTCCGCGACGCTGTAACCGTTCTCCCAGCGGACAATCGTCTTGCGGTCCCGGCCGACATGCTCGGCGAGCTGCTCTTGGGTGAGGCCGGCGTTTCGGCGGGCGGCGCGGATACGGACCCCGATCTCCCGGCGGCGGGCGGGTACCCAGTCGGGCAGGGGGTCGAGTGGCACCCGACAAAGCTGGAACGATCTTGGTGGGAAGTCTGTACCCGTAGGGGTACTTCTTGAGATCTTGGGAACCCGGTAGATATATGCAGGTACCATCGGGCAGAACTCAACAGCGCGTGACAAAAGCACTCGGGGCACGACTGGAGCGCAAATTCATTCCCTGCGCACGCACTCCCACCCCGAACCGGGCCGCAGTCGAGTGGAAGCCACCCCCCTCACCGGCCCGGCCCGCGCCCAGTCCCCGCGCGGCCGCCGGACGGCCGGCCGCCCGCCGCAGGATCACGGCCCTGTCGTGAGCACCCCCCTGCGCGCGGGCGGTCGGTCTTAGCAGAGTCCTCTACTCGGCGGTCATTTCCCACACAAAATCTGCAAAATCTGCGAAGTATCTGACCGTGACGCATGCCGTATGTGATCGTTGGATCAGATGGCCAGGGCGGGGCCGCGTCCACCTCCCCGGGTGGAGGTCCCGTCCTGGTCCGAGCGCCGACACGCGAAGGCCCCCGCCGTTTCAGGCTGCGGGGGCCTTCGCCGTACCCCATGGGGAACGGATGGGGAATAGATCTTCCCCACTAGGGCTAGGTCGGGCTAACTAGAGATAACTAGGGCTAGAATTCCCCACGTCATCCGCGCAGGCGGCGCCACCACCAGCAAAAACCCAACCGAACCCACTGACACAGGATGTCAGTGAAGCGGCCCTAACGTCTCGGCATGTCTTTCACGGAGAAACTCCTGACCGTGCCTCCGCCGATCGAGGTGGCGGGCCGCAGGATCAAGCGCTACCACGTCACCGCCGACCCGGCCGGCATCGCACCCGACGTGGAGAAGGCGGCGTACGCGATCCTGCCGGAGCTGCTGCCGGAGCCGGACGGCACACCCCCGGTGACCTTCGTCGTCCTGCACCGGGGTGGCGACACCGGCGCGTACCTCAACGCGTACAGCTGGGTGTGGGACAACGTCCTGCACTTCCGGGGCGCGGCGGCGGGCCAGCCGGTCCTCGGCTGTCCGGACGGCGACCCGGCGCACTTCGTCGCGACGGACCGGCCCTGGATCGGCTGCGTCTGGGAACTGCCGCCGATCCAGCACGAGAGGGACGCGTGGATACGGCACATCCTCGCGCCCGAAACCCCCGACCTTGAGGCCTACTTGGCCGATTCCCTGCCCGAAGGAACCACGGGAGACCACGCATGAGCACCGCGCACGACTTCGACTTCTTCCACGGCGACTGGGAGGTCCGCCACCGCCGTCGCACCGACTTCCTGGACGCGGACAGCGGTTGGGAGGAGTTCCCGAGCACCTCGCGCTGCTGGAGCCTGTTCGACGGCGCCGCGAACATCGACGAGATCGACATGCCGCACCTCGGCTCGAAGGGCGTGACGCTGCGCCTGTTCGACCCGGAGACCAAGCAGTGGTCCCTGAACTGGTCCTCCAGCCGCAGCGGCAGGCTGTTCCCGCCCGTGACCGGCCGTTTCGAGGGCGAGCGTGGCGAGTTCCACGGCGACGACACCCACGACGGCAAGGACGTGCGCGTGCGGTTCGTGTGGTCGGGCATCTCCGCCACCACCGCCCGCTGGGAGCAGGCGTTCTCCCTCGACGGCGGGGAGACCTGGCTGACCAACTGGGTCATGGACTTCACCCGGGCTTCCGGAACGCCCGGAGGCTGAAGACCGGGTCCGGGCGGCGGCGGTCCGGATCCGGGAGGGACTCCAGCCGGGTGGCGAAGCGTTCGGTGAGGGGGTCGCCGGGCGGGAGCTGGGTGAACCAGCCGCGCCGCAGGTCGGCCGCCGTGCCGCGCGGGCTGCGGCCCTGGCCGAGTCCCGTGAAGCGGGCCCGGCCGACGAGGGTCAGGCCATGTGCGGCGGCGCGGGCCTCCACTCGGGCCGCCGCGTCGAAGGCGGGGCGGCGCGGGCGCGGTTCGAGCACGGCGTCGATGTCGCTGCCGACGTCATGGGCGGCGGCCTTGTCGACGGTGGTCACATACACCCCGCCGGGCCGCAGCACCCGGGCGCACTCGGCGACCGCCGCGCCCATGTCGTCGCCCCGGTCCAGCAGATGCAGCAGCCACACACTGGTCACCGCGTCGAACGTCCCGTCGGGGAACGGCAGCCGCCGGCTGTCCGCCAGCACCACCGCGCCGGGCAGCCGTGCGGCGGCCATCCGGGCCATCCCGTACGTCAGATCCGCGCCCGTCACCCGCAGCGCGGGCCGCGCCGACACCAGCCGCCGGGTCACGATGCCGGTGCCGCAGGCCATGTCGAGGAGGCTGCGCGCGCTGTCCGGGATCAGGCCGAGGACCGCTTCGGCCGCTGCGGCGGCCCGGGGTTCACCGCCGCGGGAGGAGTCGTAGACGTCGGCTTCCTTGTCGTAGTCGAGCACGCGCCCCTCACTCGGCCCCGTGCCCGGGTGCCAGCTCCTCGACCCGGCGCGCCAGCTCGAAGTCCTTCTCGGTGACCGCGCCGCCCACGCTGTGCGTGTTCACGGTCAGGAAGATCGTGTTGTAGCCGAGCGTGAGGTCGGAGTGGTGGTCGAGCTCCTCCTGGACCTGGGCGATGTGGACGACCATCGCGGTGGCCGCGAAGTGCGAGGAGAGCCGGTAGGAACGCGCGATGCGGTCCCCGTCCAGCGACCAGCCCGGCAGTTCCGCGAGGCGGTCCTCGATCTCCTTCTGCGACAGCGGTTCGACGGCCATACGCCGCTCCTTCCTGGGCTGCGGGTTCCCTTCAAGACTGCCACAGAGGCCCCGCCGAAGCCCTGGTCAGAAGGGGTTGCTTCGCCCGGGTGCCGGTTCTTCGTCTACGGTCGAGCCATGACCGTCACTTCCTCCGACCGGGGCGTCGGGCCGCTACTGCGGGCCTGGCGGGAGCAGCGCCGGGTCAGTCAGCTGGAACTGGCGCTGCGCGCCGACTCCTCGGCCCGCCACATCAGCTTCATCGAGACGGGCCGTTCCCGGCCGAGCGAGGAGATGGTGCTGCGGCTCGCCGAGCACCTGGACGTGCCGGTCCGGGAGCGCAACGCCCTGCTGCTGGCCGCCGGTTACGCGCCGCGCTACCCGGAGACCCCGCTGGACGACCCGGCGCTGGACGCCGTGCGCCAGGGCATGGAGCGGCTGATCCAGGGTTACGAGCCCTACCCGGCGATCGTGGTGGACGCGATGTACAACGTCCTCGCGGCCAACCGGGGCATCCTGATGCTGCTCGACGGCATCCCCGAGCACCTCCTCGCTCCCCCGCTGAACGCCATGCGTCTGACCCTCCACCCGGAGGGCCTGGCGCCGCGCATCCGCAACCTCCGTGAGTGGCGCGGCCATCTCCTCGCGCAGATGGAACGGCAGATCGCCCTGCACCGCTCCGCGGCGCTACGGAAGCTGTACGAGGAGGTGGCGGCCTACCCGGTGCCGGAGCAGGACCCGAGCGAGGAACCGGCGGACCCGGTCCCCTACTTCGCGCTCCCGCTCCAGATCGAGCACGGGGGCCGGGTCCTGTCCTTCATCTCCTCGATCTCCACCTTCAACACCCCGATGGACGTGACCGTCGCCGAGCTGGCCATCGAGACACTGCTCCCGGCCGACCCGGCGACGGTCAAGTACCTTCAGTCGCTGATGCCCTGACGCCCCTTCAGGGCGATGTGCTGCAGCGCGGCGAACCCGGCGACGGTGAGCGTCTGCGTCACGGTCCACACCGCGCCGGTCGTGGTCGGCGACAGCCACACCGCGAGGGCGACCAGACTCAGCGCGGCCCAGGCGAAGTTGGCCTCGATCACGGCCCGCACCGGAAAGGTGGCGGGCCGGGAGCGGGAGGCGAGCCATCCGACGGCGCCGGCGTACACGGCGAGGAAGACCCCGAGTTCGAGCAGCAGCGCCGAGTCGACCCCGAACAGCCGCCCGAGCGGCCCGGAAACGGCGAGGTAGGCAAGGGCGTTGGCCCCCGTCACCAGCGCGTCGAGAGCGAGGAACCGGCGGAGCACGGCCTGCGGGTCGGAGGTCCGGGCGAGCGCGGCAAGCTGGGTCGCGGACATGACGAATCACCCTCCGTCGGGTCGGGTCTGAACAGGAACCCGGGTCCCGGATCGGAGTGCGCCGATCCGGAGCCCGGTGAGGCAACGATCCCGCGCCCCTGGGACAGGGTCGATTACCTCCCGGGTAATGCCGGGCCCGGCAGTGGCGAGCGCCTCATCGCCGAACCGGTGAGAGCGAAAGCGGAACATGGCACACTGCACGGGTAGTTCGGCGGGTAGGGGAGGCGTGGCGTGAGTGAGCGGCGGCCCGCGCCGACCGTGGGTCAGGTGGTGCTCGGCAAGCGGTTGCAGGAGCTCCGGGAGGCGGCCGGGCTCAAGCGCGAGGAGGCCGCGAAGGTCCTGCGGGTGGCCTCGGCGACGGTACGGCGGATGGAGATGGCCGAGGTCTCCCTGAAGATCCCGTACGTGCAGGTGCTGCTGGAGACCTACGGGGTGCCCGAGGAGGAGGCGGCCGCGTTCGTCTCGCTGGCCGAGGAGGCGAATCAGCCGGGCTGGTGGCAGCGGTACCACGATGTGCTGCCGGACTGGTTCAGCCTGTATGTGAGCCTGGAGGGCGCGGCCCGGATCATCCGCTCCTACGAGCCGCACTTCGTGCCGGGCCTGCTCCAGACCGAGGACTACGCGCGCGCCGTTCTGGAGGCGGGCACCATAGGCCAGACCGGTCCCGCGGCGATCGAGCGGCATGTGGCCCTGCGCATGGAGCGCCAGCGGCTGCTGGAGAGCGAGGACCGCCCCCACCTCTGGGTGATCATGGACGAGACGGTGCTGCGGCGCCCGGTGAGCGACCACCCCTCGGTGATGCGCGAGCAGATCGACAAGCTCCTGGAATTCGCCGAGCGCGACCGCGTCACCCTCCAGATCGCCGAGTTCGCCCGCGGCCCGCACCCCGGCACCTACGCCCCCTTCACCCTGTTCCGCTTCGCCGAGCCCGAGCTGCCCGACATGGCCTTCACCGAGTACCTGACCGGCGCCCTGTACCTGGACTCCCGCACGGAGGTCGCGGCCCATCTGGAGGTCCTGGACCACATGTCCACCAGCGCCGCCACCGCGGACCGCACGACGAAGCTCCTCAGGGAGCGCCGCGCGGACTTCTGACCCGTACGGGTGCCGTCAGCGGGTGCGCTCCCCGGCTCCGCCCTAGGTTCGAGACCACGGGCAAGCAAGGGAGCGCATGTGACCGACACCCGGATACCGCCCACGGAGCCCGGCGCGGCGCTGCTGAAGGCCGGTCGCTTCTTCCGGCCCGGCACTCCCGCGCCGGATCTGCACAGTGTCCGGATCACGGGCGGTCGCGAGGCGGACGCCTTCTCCACGCACGGGGTGAACTGCACCGGCTCCTGCCGCTGGAAGGTGTACGTCTTCGGCGCCATCGACACCCTGCGCATCCCGCTGGAGTACCTCGCGGAGCTCTTCACCGCCGGAGACGTCGGCCCGGTGCGGGCCTCACTGGAGAAGCTCGCCGCGATGCGCTCCCACATGCTGGCGCTGAACCTCGGCGAGACCCCGGACCCGTCGGTCCCGGCCGCCGTCGGCGACGCGCGGCGCCTGGAGGAGTCCGCGCTGCCGCAGGGCTGCAGGCTGGACTACGAGGGCGGGCCCGGCATGGGCGGCGACGGGCCGTTCGGCCAGGACTCGGGCCGCAAGCTGCTGCGACTGGTGTCGGTGGAGAACTTCCACGTGCTGCGCAGACGCCAGACCTCGGACGACGCGGAGGAGACCTGATGCCCTCGGACGCGGTGCTCTACCAGGCGGCGGCGCTCTGCCTGACCTACCCCGACGACGACTTCCGCGCCCGGCTTCCGCTGCTGCGCGAAGCCGCCCCCCAGCTACGGGAGTTCACTGACCACGCGGCGGTCACCGACGCCCAGGAACTGGCCGCGCACTATGTGCAGGTCTTCGATATCAAGAACCGGCACAGTCTGTACCTGAGCTGGTGGCGGGACGGGGACACCCGGCGGCGCGGGATGTCGCTGGTCCGCTTCAAGGACGTCTACCGGGAGCACGGCCTGGAGTTCAGCGGCGAGGAGCTGCCCGACTTCCTGCCCGCGGTACTGGAGTTCGCCGCCCGCACCGGCAACACCGACCTGCTCCTCGAACACCGCGACGGCCTGGAGCAACTCCGCTCCCGGCTCACCGACTTCGGCACACCGTACGCCACCGTCCTCGACGCCGTGTGCGCCACGCTGCCGACCGCACCCACCGGGACGCGCCGATGACCACCCTCCTCTGGGGCGTCCTGCCGTACGTCGTCCTCGCCCTGCTCGTCACCGGACTGATCTGGCGCCCGGAGCGGCGGGGCTGGGAGACGACCCGCCGCTGACGCCTAGGCGGCCCCGCCCTTCTGGTCCTTCTCGTCGTCGACGATCTCCGCGTCCACCACGCCTTCCTCCCCCTCCTCCTCAGGCGTGGTGTGCCGGCCGGTCGGCTCCGACTGTGCCTGCGCGTACATCGCCTGGCCCATCTTCTGACTGACGGTGGCGAGTTTCTCGACGCCGGTGCGCAACTCCGCCGTCTCCGCGTTGCGTTCCAGGAGTTGTTTCAGCTCGGTGATCGCGGACTCCACCTCGGACCTGGTGTCGGCGGGGACCTTGTCCTCGTTGTCGCGGACGAACTTCTCGGTCTGGTAGACGAGTTGCTCGGCCTGGTTGCGGGTCTCGGCGGCCTCGCGGCGCCCCCGGTCCTCCTCCGCGTACTGCTCGGCTTCCCGCATCATGCGGTCGATGTCGTCCTTGGGCAGGGCCGAGCCGCCGGTGACGGTCATCTTCTGTTCGCGGCCGGTGGCCAGGTCCTTGGCGGAGACATGCATGATGCCGTTGGCGTCGATGTCGAAGGCGACCTCGATCTGCGGGACCCCTCGGGGCGCGGGCGGCAGACCCGTCAGGTCGAAGACGCCGAGCTTCTTGTTGTAGGCCGCGATCTCGCGTTCGCCCTGGTAGACCTGGATGCCGACCGAGGGCTGGTTGTCGGTGGCGGTGGTGAAGATCTCCGAACGCCGGGTCGGGATCGTGGTGTTGCGCTCGATCAGCTTGGTCATGATGCCGCCCTTGGTCTCGATACCGAGGGACAGCGGGGTCACGTCGAGCAGCAGCACGTCCTTGACGTCGCCACGGAGCACGCCCGCCTGGAGCGCGGCGCCGACGGCCACGACCTCGTCGGGGTTGACGCCCTTGTGCGGATCCTTGCCGGTCAGCTCCTTCACCAGGTCCGTCACCGCAGGCATCCGGGTCGAGCCGCCGACGAGGATCACATGGTCGACCGCGGCGAGCTTGATCCCGGCGTCCTTGACCGCCTGGTGGAAGGGTGTCCTGCAGCGGTCGAGGAGATCCGCGGTGAGCTCCTGGAACTGGGCGCGGGTCATCTTCTCGTCGAGGTGCAGCGGGCCCTCGGCGGAGGCGGTGATGTACGGAAGGTTGATCGTCGTCTCCGAGGAGCTGGACAGCTCGATCTTGGCCCTCTCGGCGCCCTCGCGCAGCCGTTGCAGCGCCATCTTGTCGTTGCCGAGGTCGATGCCGTACTGCCCCTTGAACTTCTTCACCAGATGCTCGACGACCCGCTGGTCCCAGTCGTCGCCGCCGAGGTGGGTGTCGCCGTTGGTGGCCTTGACCTCGATGACGCCGTCGCCGATCTCCAGCAGCGAGACGTCGAAGGTGCCGCCGCCGAGGTCGAAGACGAGGACGGTCTGCTCCTCGCCCCGGTCCAGGCCGTAGGCGAGGGCGGCCGCGGTTGGCTCGTTGATGATCCGCAGCACCTTCAGGCCCGCGATCTCCCCGGCCTCCTTGGTCGCCTGCCGCTGGGCGTCGTCGAAGTACGCCGGGACGGTGACCACGGCGTCGGTGACGTCCTCGCCGAGATAGGACTCTGCGTCCCGCTTCAGCTTCTGCAGCACCCGGGCCGAGAGCTCCTGGGCGCGGTAGCGGGTGCCGTCGACCGAGCCCTCCTGCGGAAAGCGCCAGTCGCCGGAGCCCATGTGGCGCTTGACCGAGCGGGCGGTCCGCTCGACGTTCGTCACCGCCTGCCGTTTGGCCACCTCACCGACGAGCACCTCGCCGTTCTTGGCGAAGGCCACGACCGACGGTGTGGTCCTGGCCCCCTCCGCATTGGCGACGACGGTGGGTTCGCCGCCCTCCAGCACGGCCACCACGGAGTTCGTGGTCCCGAGATCGATACCGACCGCACGTCCCATCGCTGTCCCCTTCCGCCAGGGCACTTCCCGAACTCCAGCACAAAACTTGAGTGAGCTGTTGTCAATGGTCCGGGTACCCCGGCGGGCCGGTGCGGAAAGCTCAGCCGATCACACGCTCCGGCTCCCTGGGCTCACCGCGCAGTGCCACGGCACGCCGGGGCCGGTCGGTGATCAGCACGTCGACGCGGGGATGGTCGAGGAAGGTCCGCATCAGGGTGTCGTCGTTGACCGTCCACACCATGGTGAACAGGCCGTGCCGGGTCGCCTCCCGCAGCACGCTGGCCCGGGCCAGCTGCTGGTGCACGGCGACCCCGCCGGCCCCGCAGGCGCGCACCCGGCGCATGGGCAGCAGCTCGCTGAGCCGGGTCCCGGGCAGCCGGGCCCAGCCGATCTCGTCACGGTTGCGGCCGAGCGAGAGCGCCGTGCGCACCCGGGGGAAGTCCCGGGAGATCGCCGCGATGGAACGGTCCTCCAGGGTGGTGGCGACGAAGCCGTCCTCCCCGAGCAGGGCGACGGCGCGGTCGATCACCTCACGCTCGTAGCCGACCTCCTTGAGGTCCAGATGGCCCACGAGCTTCCCGGCGATCAGCTCCATGACCTCGTCGACGACCGGCACCGCGTATCCGGTCCGCTCGCTCAGCTCGGCGTGGGTGATCGTCGACAGCGGCGGTCCGGTGTGGTCGGCCCGGGCGTCGTGGTAGACGACGAGCATGCCGTCCGCGGTCCGCCGGATGTCGAACTCGACGTACTCGGCGCCGCTGAGCAGCGCGTCCTCGTACGCCTCCCAGGTGGCGGCGCCGGCGCGTTCGGAGCCGCCGCGGTGGGCGGAGACGGCGGGTCGTCGCGGCATGATCGGTCAACTCCCGGTCGAGGTACGAGGTGCGGGCACCGGAGCGGTCGGCGCGTCGGACGCGGACAGCAGGCTGCCGGACCGTCTGCTGACCCTCCGGAGCAGGAAGTATCCGATCACGACCAGAACGACGAAGGGCAGCCAGGCCAGAGCGTACGCGGTGCCGTACCGGCCGAGGTCGAGGATGGAGCGACCCTCGTCCACGTTGGTGGCGTTCACGCCGAAGAAGGCCAGCAGCAGCGTCGGCGGCAGGGCGATCAGGGTGGCGGCGGCGACCAGCGCGGAGATGACGCGGTTCTGACGCTCGTCGCGGTCCGCGAGGGCGGCGTCCAGGGCGGCCGAGCGGGCGTTGATGACGGAGGTCAGGCGCTCGACCATACGGGCCGAGTTGTCGAGGCTGTCGCGGATGCCGAGGATGTCGCGCAGCGACGACTGGAAACCCTCCGTGAGCATCTCCGGGATCAGGAGGCTGTCGACGTACGCCTCGACCCCGAAGGCGAGGTCGAGCTGGAGCTCGTTGACGCCGTCCGAGAGGCGGGAGATCAGAGTGCGGACCTCGGAGGGCGAGTCGGTCAGGGCCTGTTCGTTCTGCTTCATCATCGCGAAGGCCGCGAGCCGGGTGCGCTGGAGGACGGCCAGCGCGGAGATCATGCCGAGGGCGACCACGGCCAGACCGTTCTCCACGTGTGTGGCCCAGCCCGCCTGGACGGAGACACCGCGGCCGTGGGCGGAGAGGGTGACGCCGTGGTTCTTGAGGTTGGGCGGCACGCTGACCGTGAGCCGCTCGGCGGCCTCGGCCGGCATCTTGCCCCGGTAGATGATCCGGTTCAGCAGCGCGGACTGGCGGCTCTCGTCGGCGTGGGCGAGCAGTTCCTCGCGCAACCGGCCGCCGGGGTAGACGAGTTGGTGCACGTTCAGGCCGAAGGTGAGGGGTTCCGTCAGGCCCAGGCGTTCCCTCAGCGCCTCCAGCAGCGGCCGGTCACCGAGTTCCAGCTGGTGGCGCTCGAAGCAGGTGGTGGCGAGCCAGGAGGCGACGGCGAGGGCGTCGGTGTCTCCGGCGAACTCGCAGTCCAGGAGCAGGGTGGCGTCCCCGCGCGGGGTGGCGACGACGAGGAGGTCGACGGAGGAGAGGACGAGGCCGTGGTCGCCGTCGGGCAGCCTCAGATCGCCCGGGGCTATTCGCTCGGTCAGCACCGGTACCGGCAGCACCGCCTCGCCGGACTCCAGATGCGGCCTGAACCGGCCGAACGGGAACCGGTCGACGAGGCCCTCCGGGGCGGGGTCGGGCGGGCGGACCCGGCAGCCCAGGCTGAACAGCAGGAGAATACGGGTGAGTTCCCGAGTGGCGGAGTCAAGCACCGTCGCGCTCCCTGCCGTTCCCGTCCCCATCGCGGTCCTTCCGACTCATCGGCGTCCATGTCATACCCCGAACCGACGTCGCGCAGGCCGCCCGGGTGGGCGGCCTGCGCGAACCATGATCCTCTACGCTCAGGCGAGCTTCGCGGACAGGGTGATCGGGACGGCCTTGAGGGCCTGGCTGACCGGGCAGTTGGCCTTGGCGTCCTCGGCCGCGGCGAGGAACGCCTCCTCGCTGATGCCGGGCACCGTGCCCTCGACGGTGAGGTGGATGCCGGTGATGCCCTCACCCGGCTGGAAGGTCACATCAGCGGAGGTGACCAGCTTGGTGGGCGGGGTGCCGGCCTTGTCCAGGCCGTTGGAGAAGGCCATGCAGTAGCAGCTGGAGTGCGCGGCCGCGATCAGCTCCTCCGGGCTGGTCTTGCCGCCTGCCGCCTCGGCGCGCGAGGGCCACGACACCGGCTGCGCGGCGATGGCTCCGGAGGAGTCGAAGGTGACGACGCCGTTGCCCTGGAACAGGTTGCCTTCCCACACGGTGTGTGCGGAGCGCGTGGTTGCCACGATGAATCCCTTCAGTGAGGTCCCGTGTTCGGGGTCCGTGTGCACCATCCGATCACATTCCGGCTCAGCTCACCCGGAAGACCGGCCCGCGTGCGGAGAACGGCAGCCGGGCTCCCTGCGGGATCAGGTAGGCGTGTTCGCGCCGCACCCTGAGGACGTCGCACCAGCCGTCGGTGATGACCAGGATCGGCGCGCCGGGCGGGAAGTCGTCCGCGCGGTGCAGCAGATCGATGCCCGGCTGGAGCACCGTGCCGCCCCGGCCGTGCACCCGCACCCGCCCGGCGATCTCCGTGACCGGCACATAGCCCGCGTCGTGCGGGGCCGCGTCGCAGAACACCACCCGCGCGGCGGGCACGTCCCGGGCCTCGGCGTAGGAGGCGATGGCGCCCAGCGCCTTGCCCAGCAGGACCCGGTTCATGGAGCCGGAGGTGTCCAGCACCACGCCGAAGGTGCAGCGGGCGATCTCCTCCGGCGGGAAGTAGCGTCCCGCGCGCGGGATGTCGGGCGTGGAGGCCTGGCGGCGCGCCGGGCGGGCGTACGTCCGTACCGGCTCCGGACGGGGCACGAACTCGTCGAACCAGCGGGCCAGTTGCGCGTCCCAGGGCAGCGGCGGATGGCTGAGTGCGCGGATCTCCTCGACCAGGCCGCCGGGCAGGAAGCCGCGTTCCTGCCGCTGATGCAGATCCAGGCCCTGGTAGAGGCCGCGCCGGTAGAACTCGTCGAGGTCGACGTAGTCGCCGGGCGGGCACAGCGGGGCGCCGAGGATGTCGCCGACGCCCTTGCCGCGCGGGGTGGAAAGGCGCCGCATCCGGCGCAGGTCGCCGGCGAGGCGGTCGTAGACCTCCTCGGCGGACAGCCCGGCGAGCTGGGCGTCGTACAGCAGGCCCTCGGGCATGGTGCCGACGTCCATCTCCTTCAGCCAGCCGTTGATGACGTAGTCGCAGGCGATGTTGAAGAGGTAGGGGTCACGGGTGCCGCAGCGGTCGCTGTGGCGCAGGGCGGCGTGCAGCATCTCGTGGGCGAGGACGAACCGCCACTCCTCGTCCTCGAAGACGCTGAGCGGGTTGATGTAGATCTCGCCCGCCTCGGCGTTGACCGCGGCGACGGAGATGCCGTGTGCGCGGGCGAGTTCGGCGTCGGCGACCAGCTTGATGCCGGCCGCGATCCCGGCGAGCAGCGGGTAGGAGGCGATGAACCAGCTCAGGGCGCGTTGCCAGGGGCGCTGCCGGGCCGGTTCGTCGGCCAGGCTGTCGCGGCGGCCGCCCGCCATGTCCATCGCCGCGGACACGGTCCGGGTCAGCGCGGTGGCGAAGGCGAGCTGGTGGTCGGGCGGCTGCCCGTACCAGCCGTGCCACTCCACGAGGCGCAGGTCCGGCTCGTCGCCCGCGGTGCCGCAGCGCTCGTACACGGCCGGGATGCCGTCGCGACGCCAGCGCGCGGCGAGCTGTTCCTCGTCGCCGTCGGGATAGGAGGCCGGAAGGCCCTCCGGGGTCCTGCCGATGGTGAAGCCGAGCAGGAAGCGGTTGACGACGACGCAACGGGCGGCGAGGTCGCAGGCGTCGGGCTGCACGCGCTCGCCCTTGGCCGCCGGCACATGACCGAAGCCGAGGTGGAGGATCGCGTGGGCGAGGGCCCATGCCCAGGCGGCCGGGTCGGCCAGGCGATCAGGGTGGATGTGCAGGGTGGCGGAGGAGCAGACGCGTACGAGCCCTTCGCGCGGGGCCAGCACGCAGTTCTCCTGGCGGCACACGTCGAACTCCACGGCCGCCAGCGCCGGGTTGGCCTTCACCAGGCGCATCCCCTCGCCGAAGGCCTCCGCCGCGAGGTCCCGCTTCTTCGGCCGGTTACGGCTCACCGGCGCGCCTCCACCAGACGCGGCATGTCCCGGGCCGCCTCGACGAGGAACCACGAGGGCAGTACGGGATTGCCGTCGGCGTCGGAGGCGATGACGGTCTGGGCGACCTCGACGGAGATCTCCGCGAGCTGTACGAGCAACGACTTGGCGCGGTAGGCGGTCTGACGGCCGTTCGCCGACATGTGCTCCTTGCCCGCGGGCAGTTCCTTGATCAGCCGGCCGCGGAAGGAGTCGGCGAGGTAGTAGAGCAGATCGCGGTCCTCCGGACGGTTCGGCCAGCGGGCGTCGCCCTTGATGATCGCCTCGATGCCGAACCGGCTGCGGACGATCTTGACGTAGCCGCAGAACGCGGTCGCGTGGGCGGGCGTCAGCGTGCCGTGCGCGAGGACCTTCAGGGTCTCCTCGTCCAGGTCACGCCCGAACGAGTGCAGCGCGTCGGAGAGCATGTGCCAGGAACGGGGCGTGGAGAACGGCTCCTCGGTCTTGGGCGGCTTGGACCACAGATGGTCGGGCCGGTCGGTGAGATGGTCCACCACCCAGGGGTGGACGCCGTTGTTCGCGGCCCAGACCAGCCAGTCCTTGGGGGACGCCTCCAGATGCACATGGGTGAGGCGGTTGACCAGCGCGGAGGCGATCGGGCGGGCGAGCGCGTTGTCGGTGGCACGGTTGCCGGCCCCGATGACGATCGATCCCTTTGGCAGCTCGTAGTTGCCGATACGGCGGTCCAGGATCAGCGAGTAGAACGCCTTCTGCACATCCGGCGTGGCCGCGTTCAGCTCGTCCAGGAACAGACAGTACGGCTCGTCGCGGGCGATCGTCTCCGGCGGGCAGAACACCGACCGCCCGTCACGGATCTGCGGCACGCCGATCAGGTCCTCGGGCGCGAGCTGGGTGCCGAGCAGGCTCACGCACTCAAGGCCCAGCGACTCGGCGAAGTCCCGCACCAGGGAGGACTTTCCGATGCCGGGGGCACCCCAGACGAACACGGGCCGCACGGTGGCGAGACCGAGGAGGAGTTCGGGAAGACGGGCAGGGGTGACGGTGACGGCAGCCTGCAAAGCAGGGGCTCCCTTCTTTGCGCCTAAACCGGCGCCGCTCTCGCGTAGGTGGTTGCTCGCCGTCGAGGTTCTCAATTGACAGCTGGCGTAGTCACCCGATTTATCCGGCTCAGGCCGCCCGCTCCTCGGCCTCGGGTTCCACCGGCACCTGTGGCCCGCCGGACTCCTCGAGCCAGCGGCGCAGCACACGGTGGAGGTGCTCGGCGCCGACGAGGTCCGCCCCGTCCTCGACCGGCGCGGACAGGGCGAGGGGGGAGAGCAGGAAGGGCCTGCCCTGGGCGCCGCCGAGTCCGCCGTGCGAGCCGATCTGCTCCTCGAAGGCGAGGACTTCGCCGTCGGCGGGGTCGTACATGGAGTTGACCATGATGTCGGCGGTGTGCGGGAAGGAGTGCGTGCGCCGCACGGCGTCCGCGGCGCCCGGCCCGAAGGGGGCGAGCGGGCCCGGCTCCTGGTCGAGGCGGTCCAGCGGGATCTCGGCGCCGAACGGGCCGAGCACGACGCCGCCGTGCCGCTCGCTGCGGACCAGGAGGAAGCCGATGCCGGGGTGGTTGGCGAGGGTGGTCAGCAGCGCGGGGTGGCGGGCGTCGATCTCCTCCTTGGTCATCCGGTGGGGGACGTCCGGGAAGGAGATCAGGCCGAGGTTGCCGGAGGCCAGCACGATCGGCTCCGAACGGCGGGTGGGGCGGTGCCTCTCGCCGCGCTCCTCGACGGGGATGCGCAGCGCGGCCCGCACCGCCGTACGGGCCTCGGCGCCGCTGTGGGTCCGGCGGGCCCTGCGCGGCACGGGCAGCCCGCAGCCGGCCCGCACCAGGTCGCCGAGGGGGAGGCCGTAGCGGGAGCGGAAGGTCTCGCCGGGGCTCTGCCCGTGGTCGGAGAGCACGACGATCCGGTACGGGCGCGGGGCGTGCTCGGCGACGTTCTCGATGAGTTCCAGCGCGCGGTCGAGGCGTTCGAGGACCTTGTCGGCGTCCCGGCTCACCGGTCCTGAGTGGTGGGCCACCTCGTCGTAGGCGACGAGGTCGGCGTAGACGGCGGTGCGTCCGGCGAGCATGTCGCCCATCACCGCGGCGACGACGACGTCCCGTTCGACGACGGTCGCGAAGGCCCGTACGAAGGGGTAGAGGCCGCCGCGCGAGACCCGGGGGCGGGCCTTGCGCAGCCGGGCCCGGGTGGACTGGCCGATCTCCCGGCCGACCTCGGCGATGAACGACAGCGCGGTGCGCACGGCGTTCGCCGGGTCGGAGAAGTAGGCGAAGTAGCCCGCGCGGGAGCGGTTCTCGCGGCTGCGGCGCCGGGTCGCGATGGAGAGCACCAGGGCCTGTTCCTCGGCGCCGCCGCTGAACAGGTTGCCCCGGCTGGCACCGTCGACGGTGAGGAGTCCGCCGTCGCCGGACGTCTCGACGGCGCGGCGCTGGAGTTCGGCGGCACTGGTCGGGCGGTTGCAGACCATCACCTCCCGGCTGTCCTTGTCGTACCAGCGGAAGGCCGGGACATCGTGGTTGCTGCCGTGCAGGATGCCGAGCTGGCTGGCGCCGGTCTGGCTGGACCAGTCGGTGCGCCAGGGGGTCAGCCGGTGGGTGGGGCGGTCCCCGCCGGTCCAGCGGGCGAGGGTCGGCATCAGTCCCGTGCCGACGGCGCTGCGCAGCACGTCGTGCCCGACGCCGTCGAGCTGGACGAAGACGGTGCCCGGAGTGGACGGACACGGCGGCCCGGTGCCACGCCGGCGGTCGGCCAGGCGGTACAGCCGGCGCCGGTAGGCGTCGTCGTCGCGTACGGCGAGGGCGGCGCCGGTGGCGGAGGCGACCGCGGACATCACGGCGGCGACCACCACGGCCGTCTCCCAGGCGGCGCCGCCGCGCTCGGCGGGGTTCAGCCGCAGGGCGACCAGCAGGAGGGCGCCGTTGAGGAAGAAGACCAGCAGGCCGAGGACGAGCGCGGGCACGAGCAGCAGCAGCCGGACCAGCAGCGGCCAGACGAGGGCCGACAGCACACCGAAGGCACCGGCGCCGAACGCGGCGGTGACGGCGATCCGGGTCGCGCTGTCACCGTCGGCGGACTGGAGCTGGAAGTCCGGCAGGATCCCGGCGAGCACCAGCATGGTGAGCGTCGACACCGCCCACACCGCGACGCTGCGCCCGACCTGACTGGCGACCCGCCGCCAACGCCGTCCAAGCACGCCCCGCACACCTCACGTCCGGACCCGACACCCAGCCGGGCCTGCCTCCACCTTGTCATACAGACGTGCGGGAACCTCGGTCACCGCCCGTCGTACCCCGCTGTCGGCAGCGACAGCCGGCGGTGCACCCGGGCCTTCATCTGGGAGTCGTACCGGGGCTCCTCGCAGCCCACCGTCTCCACTCGCACCCCGCGCCGCGCGCACTCCGCGGTGAACTCCTCGACGGAGGACAGGGCGCTCTCCAGCACACGTCGGCTCGGCACCACGAAAAGGTCGACGCCGGACCGCACCCCGTCCCACAGCGCACAGTGGTCGGGCCGCAGCCCCCGGACCACCAGCTCCCGGCTCACGGTGTATCCCCGCTCCGCCGCCCACCGCGCGCACATCGCGTGCTGGCTGCGGGAGTCCACCAGAAAGGGATCGGCGTCCAGTTCCTCAAGCGGTGTCAGACTCGCGATCGCCGTGACCCGCACCGGTCCCATGGCGTCCCCCTCACCTCCGGGTTTCAGGCGCCGACACTACTCCTGCCCGTAGGCTTCAGGGGAGTCGCGCGAAGGAGGCAAAGAGGTGCCCGTGGAGATCACCTGGTGGGGTCATGCCACCTGCACGGTCGCCGACTCGGACGTACGCGTCCTCACCGACCCTCTGTTCGCACGCCGGCTCGCGCATCTGCGCCGGCGCCGGGGCGCGCTCCCCCCGCCCGACGCCTGGCGCGCAGACGTCGCGCTCGTCTCCCATCTGCACGCCGACCACCTGCATGTTCCCTCCCTGGGGCGGCTGCCCGAGGGCACGCGCCTGCTTGTGCCCCGGGGCGCACCCCGAGCCGTACCGGGGCTGCGCCGGCTCACTCATCTCCAGGTCACCGAGGTACAGCCCGGAGACGTGACAGAACTGGGTGCCGTGCGCATACGTGCCGTGCCCGCCCGCCACGACGGACGCCGCCTGCCCGTCGGACGGCACCACTCCCCCGCCCTCGGCTACGTCATCGAGGGCGAGGCCCGCACCTACTTCGCCGGGGACACCGGCCTGTTCGACGAGATGGCGCAGGAAGTCGGGCCCGTGGACGTGGCTCTGCTGCCGGTGGGCGGATGGGGGCCGTATCTCGGCGAGGGCCACCTGGACGCGGGGCGCGCGGCGGAGGCCCTGGCCCGGCTGGCGCCCCGCAGCGCCGTGCCCGTGCACTACGGCACGTACTGGCCGATCGGCATGGACGCCGTGCGCCCCCACGAGTTCCACGCGCCCGGCGACGAGTTCGTCCGGATCGCCGCCGAACGCGCCCCGGGCGTCGCCGTGCACCGGCTCGGGCACGGCGAGAGCGTACGGCTGGGGGTGACCGCGTGACCTGGCTCGCCGCCGCCTCGACGACGGTGCCCACCGAGTCCACGCAGCAGGCGATCGGCTATCCGACGCTGTTCGTCCTGGTGCTGCTCGGGGCGCTGGTGCCGGTCGTGCCGACCGGCGCTCTCGTCAGTTCCGCGGCGGTGGTGGCATTTCATCAGACGGCTCCGTTTGCTCTCGCGTTGGTGTTCGTCACGGCCTCGCTGGCTGCGTTTCTCGGTGACGCCACGCTGTACTGGCTCGGGCGGCGCGGAATGGGGTCGAAGAACGGGTCGCGGTGGCTGGAGGCGATTCGGTCCCGGGCGCCGCAGGAGCGACTGGAGCACGCCCAGCGAAAGCTCGCGGAACATGACGTGGCGGTGCTGGTGCTGTCCCGGCTGATGCCGGCGGGGCGGCTTCCGGTGATGCTGGCGTGCCTCATCGCCAAGTGGCCGATGCGGCGCTTCGCCCGGGGGAATCTGCCGGCTTGTCTGGCGTGGGTCGTGACGTATCAGCTGATCGGGATTCTGGGTGGGTCGCTCTTCCCTGAGCCGTGGGAGGGCGTGGTCGCGGCGGTGGCGCTGACGCTGGTCATCAGTGTGACGCCCAGTTTGTGGAGGCGGGTTCGGGCTCCTAGGTGAGTCCCAGTACCCGTGAGCCGCCCACCGGCAGGTCCCACAAGTCCCCGCGCTCAAGCCCCTCCTTCTCCCACGCCTCCCGCACCCTCCGCAGCGGCTCCAGTACCGGCTCCGCCGACAGGATGAACGTCCCCCAGTGCATGGGGGCCATCCTGCGCGCGCCCAGGTCCAGCGTGGCCCGGACCGCCTCCTCCGGGTCGCAGTGGACGTCGCTGAGCCACCAGCGGGGGTCGTAGGCGCCGATCGGCATCAGGGCGAGGTCGATTCCGGGGTAGCGGCGGCCTATGCGGGCGAACCAGTGGCCGTAGCCCGTGTCGCCCGCGAAGTAGACGCGTTGGCCGTCGGCCGCCGTGAGGACCCAGCCGCCCCACAGGCTGCGGCAGGTGTCGGTGAGGCTGCGCTTGGACCAGTGGTGGGCGGGGACGAAGTCGAAGCGGACGCCGTCCAGTTCGGCCGCCTCCCACCAGTCCAGCTCGGTGACCGAGGTGAAGCGTCGACGGCGGAACCAGCGGGCGAGACCGGCCGGCACGAACACCGGGGTGTCGCACGGGAGTCGGCGCAGGGTGGGGGCGTCCAGATGGTCGTAGTGGTTGTGGCTGATGACGACCGCGTCCACGCGCGGGAGCACCTCCCAGTCGATGCCGACCGGGGTGATCCGGGCCGGGGTGCCGATGATGCGGCGGGACCAGACCGGGTCGGTGAGGACGGTGAGTCCGCCGATCCGGACCACCCAACTGGCGTGTCCCGCCCAGGAGACGGCGACCGTGCGGGCGTCGACGCGGGGCAGCGGGCCGGGTTCGAAGGGCAGCAGGGGGATGTCGGCGAGGCCCTCGCGGCCGGGGCGCACGGCGCCCTCGCGGGCGAACCGGGCCATGGCCTTCAGGCCGGGCAGCGGGGCGGTCAACCGGTCGTGGAAGGTACGCGGCCACACCCGCCGCTCGTCCAGCGGGCGGGGTTCGGCGAGCGGTGGAAACGGTGACGTGGGGGCGGGGCTGTCGAGTTCCTTGTCCTTCGTGGTCGGCTCGGACTGCTGCGTCATCGAGGAGGCTCCCATCGCTGAGCTTCGTCGCGGAGATCGTCGAAGACCGACTTCACATGGATCAACGCGCGTTGCACATGTGGCAGTTCCAACGGCGCGGGTGAATCGAGGCATTCCGCGCGCTCCTCGTCCGTGCCGCCCAGCAGGTCCCCGGTGGACAGCCGTACGCGCGGTGCGGCGAGGTCGTCGCCGAAGCGGTGGCCGCCGGGCGCGGGCATGCCGAGCCGGGCGGTGAGGAAGTCCTCCAGATCCTGGGCGTCGCCGGCCCCCTGCGCGCCGAGCGCGGTGCGCAGGGGGCCCAGATCGACGTAGAGATGGCGGCCGGCCTGCGGGGGGCGGGCCACGGCTCCCGCCTCGACGACGGCCGCGTACAGGGCGGCGGCCAGGCGCGCGTGCAGGCGTACGACGGCCGCCCGGCGGGCGGTGACCGGCTCGGGTTCGGTGAGGGCGTATCGGGCCGCGGCGGCGACCGGGCCCGCGACGTGGGCGCCGAGCGCGGTGAGCACGTCGAGCACCCGCGCGTGCAGGCCCTCTCCGACATCGCCCAGGGGGAACCGGGCGATCGCGGCCGGCCAGCCCGGCGGGAGCAGGGCGCCGGCCAGGTCGGTGACGACGGTGACCCGTTCCGGCAGCATCTCGGCGGGGCTGAGCAGCACGGAGTCGTGCGGGGCGTGCCGGGTGTCGCGCCAGGTCTCGTCGCTGACCAGGTGCAGGCCCTCGCCGGCGGCCGCCTCGACGGTCTCGTGCAGCACCTCGGGCGGCGCCACGGTGGCGGTGGGGTCGTCGGCGACCGACAGCACCAGCAGCCGCGGGTCACCGCCCTCGGCGCGGACCCGGCGCACGGTCTCCAGCAGGGCGTACGGATCGGGCACCCCGCCGCATTCGGCCGGGGTGGCGACATGGAAGAGCGGTCTTCCCAACAGGCGTGCGTACGGCGCCCACCAGGCCGCACAGGGCCGGGGCACCAGGACGTCGCCGCCGAGGGCCGCGGTCAGGGCGAGCAGCAGCGCGGCGGCGCCGGGGGCGGCGACCACCCGGTCGGGCACGGCGGGCAGTCCACGCCGGTCCCAGTGGCCGCAGGCGGCGTCGAGCAGGGCCCCACCGCCGCCGACGGGCTCGCTCTCGGCGCGGGCGGCGGCAGCGGCGAGGACGGCGGACAGCTCGGGCAGCACGGGCAGCCCGTCCCCGGGCAGCGGCGGCCCGTACCGGACGGGGCCATGGCTCTCGGGAACCCTCCGCGCCACCCTGACTCCCTCCTGGTACGTACGGTACGAGATCAGATGTCGGCAGCTCTTCCCTTGCGCCGCAGCCGGTACACGGCACCGCCCAGCGCCGCCGCGATGCACACCCCGCCGGCGACCAGGACGGGCACGGAGTCGGTGAACGAACCCCCCTCACCGGCCCGTACTCCCTTCTGGACGACGGCCGGCGGGCAGGGCTCCCGATGCTCCTCGGCCGGGCACGGCCGCGGGCCGGTGCCGGCGCCGCCCTTGGCGACGGTCAAGGTCGCGCTCCACTGCTTGCCCTGACCGCCGGGAGCGGCGGGACAGGTCCCGTCGACGGTCCACGCGGTGTCGGGCCCCACGGGTTCGACACCGCCTTCGAGCTCCGCGGCGGAGGCGATCCGGGCGGTGCCCCGGTAGGCGGGCCCGGCGGCACCCTCGTCGTTGCCGGCGACCTTGTGCAGGGCGACGGTGCCCTCCTCGAATGCCTGCGAGGTGGCGTCCAGGGTGGAGGGCGCGGGGCCACCGGTGGGATCACAGGTGACCGAGACCGTGACGCTCCCGCCCGGATGAGTACTGCTGGGACTGGCCTCCGCGGCCGGCTCCGCAAAAGCCGACGAGGCGGCGAACCCCAGGAGGACACCCGCAAGGGCAAGAGCGGACAGGACACGGACTCTGCGGCGCATCGTGCGGGCTCCTTGGACCGACGGCTGCGGGACGCGCAGACACGCGCCCCGCAGCCATCACAGCCCGCCCGGCGAGGACCCGCGCGCGGCCGGACACCATTAGCGGGACGGAAGGCGGCCGTGCGGGTGAAAGTCCGGGACAGGGGCTTGCCCCGTCAGAAGGCCTACGCCACGTCCCGCAGCACCTGCTCCCGAACCCGTCCGCAGCACCGGCTGATCAGCCGGGACACATGCATCTGCGAGATCCCCAACTGCTCGGCGATCCGGCTCTGCGTCATGTCCCCGAAGAACCGCATGTACAGAATCCGCCGCTCCCGCTCGGGCAGCGCGGCGATCCGTGGCTTCACGGCCTCCCGGTCCACCACCGTGTCCAGCGCGGGATCCGCGGACCCCAGCGCGTCGCTCAAGGAGTACCCGTCCTCACTGCCGGGCAGCTCCGCGTCCAGGGACAGCGCCGTGAAACTCTCCAGCGCCTCAAGACCGACCCGGACGTCGGCCTCACTCATGTCCGCGTGCTCGGCGATCTCCGCGACCGTGGGCCTGCGCCCGGAGACGGTCTGGAGGTCCTGCACGGCGAAGCGGACACGGTTGCGCAGATCCTGCACACGGCGCGGCACATGCAGCGTCCACATGTGGTCCCGGAAGTGCCGCTTGATCTCGCCGGTGATGGTCGGTACGGCGTAGCTCTCGAACGCGTTGCCGCGCTCGGGGTCGAATCGGTCGACGGCCTTGACCAGGCCGAGGGCCGCCACCTGACGGAGGTCCTCGAAACTCTCGCCGCGGCTGCGGAAGCGTCCCGCGAGCCGGTCCGCCATCGGTAGCCAGGCCTCGATGATCTCCTCGCGCAGCGCGTCGCGCCGCGGGCCCGGCGACAGAGTGTTGAGCTTGCGGAACGCCTCCGTGGTATCGGGGGCGTCATCGTGCGGGTGGTGCTTCGCGCTCACTCGTGTGGGCATGTGCGTCGCAACTCCCTTGGTTGTGCTCTGGGTTGGACGGTCACCGTGGGAGCGCGCAGCGGAACCGGACGGAACGCAGCCGTGTCGACGGTGTGCCGCTCCCACGGACGTGCCTCCTGTCCGAAGCACTGAGAGTTCGCCTGCCCCTGGCCCCGCGCCGCAAACACCGGCTCAGGTTTTCGGCAGGCGCGCAGGGTGACTCGGAGTGCTGCTGTCCGTCCATCTCGTCCGGGAGGTTCCGCATGAGCACCAAGGTCTCCGATCACGTACTGCAGCGGCTGCGCGAGTGGGGGGTCGAGCATGTCTTCGGCTATCCCGGCGATGGCATCAACGGCCTGCTCGCGGCCTGGGGCCGGGCGGAGAATCGGCCGCAGTTCATCCAGTCCCGGCACGAGGAGATGTCGGCGTTCCAGGCCGTCGGTTACGCCAAGTTCAGCGGCCGTGTCGGAGTGTGCGCGGCGACCTCCGGTCCTGGCGCGATCCATGTCCTGAACGGCCTGTACGACGCCAAGCTGGACCATGTGCCGGTGCTGGCGATCGTCGGTCAGACGCACCGGACGGCGATGGGCGGCTCGTACCAGCAGGAAGTCGATCTGCACACCCTGTTCAAGGATGTCGCCTCGGACTTCGTGGAGACGGTGACGGTCCCCGAGCAGCTGCCGAACGTGCTCGACCGGGCGATCCGCACCGCATACGCCCGACGCTGCCCCACCGCGGTCATCATCCCCGGCGATGTGCAGGAGCTGGACTACGCGCCGCCCACGCACGAGTTCAAGATGGTGCCGTCCAGCCTGGACCGCAGTTCCTGGACGGCGATTCCCTCGCAGGAGTCGATCGAACGGGCCGCGGAGATCCTCAACACCGGTGACAAGGTGGCGATTCTCGTCGGCCAGGGCGCCGCCGGGGCGCGGGCCGAGGTGGAGCGGATGGCCGAGGTGCTCGGCGCGGGCGTCGCCAAGGCGCTGCTCGGCAAGGACGTCCTCAGCGATGAACTCCCGTACGTCACGGGCGCGATCGGGCTGCTGGGCACGCGTGCCTCGTACGAGCTGATGCGGGACTGCGACACGCTGCTGACCATCGGATCCTCCTTCCCGTACACGCAGTTCCTGCCGGACTTCGGCAAGGCGCGGGGGGTGCAGATCGACCTCGATCCGCACATGGTCGGGATGCGTTATCCGTACGAGGTCAATCTCGTCGGCGACGCGCGGGCAACCCTGGAACGCCTGATCCCGATGATCGACCCGGAGCGCGGGCGGGAGTGGTACGACACGGTGTGCGACAACGTGATGCGCTGGCGTGACGTGATGGAGCGGCGGGCGAACCTGTCGGCGGACCCGATCAATCCGGAGTACGTCGCCCATGTCCTGGACCCGCTGCTGCCCGCCGACGCGATCATCAGCTCCGACTCGGGCTCGGCGGCGAACTGGTACGCGCGGCATCTGACGATGCGGCCCGGCATGCGCGGCTCGCTCTCCGGCACGCTCGCCACGATGGGGTGCGGGGTGCCGTACGCCATCGGCGCGAAGTTCGCGCATCCGGACCGGCCGGCGATCGCGCTGGTCGGGGACGGGGCGATGCAGATGAACGGGATGGCGGAGCTGATCACGGCGGCGAAGTACCGCGATCAGTGGGAGGATCCGAGGCTGGTGGTCGGCGTCTGGAACAACCACGACCTCAACCAGGTCACCTGGGAGATGCGGGCCATGGAGGGCGCCCCGTCGTTCCTGCCCTCGCAGGAGATCCCGGATGTGCAGTACGCCGCCTTCGCCCGCTCGCTGGGCCTGACCGGTATCCGGGTGGAGAAGCCGGAGGACGTGGAGGCGGGCTGGCGGGCCGGCCTGGAGGCGGACGGTCCCGCCGTGATCGAGTTCCTCACCGATCCGGCGGTCCCGCCGATCCCGCCGCACGCCACCTGGGAGCAGCTGGAGGCCACGGCCGCCTCGATCCTCAAGGGCGACGCGGACCGCGGCTCCATGATCAAGCAGGGCTTCAAGGCGAAGATGCAGGAGTTCCTGCCGGGGCGCGAGAAGAAGTAGCCTCGCTCGGCTCCTTGGGGAGCAGGAGCTCCTCGTAACGGCCCAGAGCCAGCAGTACGCCGAGCATGAGCAACGGAATGATCAACGCGAGCAACACCATGGTCTGTCCTTCCCCGGAGATGAAGCGCGGGGGGTGCGGACCGGGTCTCCCTCCGCACGCGGGGCAAACCCCGCCCGGGGCGGTGTCGGCGGCCGGTCTTCGGGTACGCGGAGCCCCACCCCCGAAGATCTGGAGGGAGTCATGCAGCGAGGCAGCGACCGGCTGAACGTCCATCGCGACGACGAGATGAAGCACGAACTCCAGGGCCTGCTCAGGTCGGGTCACCCCACCCGGACCGAGGAGTGGCACGACCCCGAGCCGAGCGCCGACGACGACCCGCAGGTCGCGGGCGGTCCGGTGGCACCCGGCGGGGGTACGGCCTCGCTGGCGGCGGTGCGCCAGGCGCTGGCCCGGTACCTCAGCCGCAGCGTGTTCCCGGCGGGCCCGCGCGAGCTGGCGGGCGCCATGCGCCGCGGATACGCGCCCGACGCCCTGGTGGAGCCGCTGGAGCGCCTCCCCCGCTCGGCGCGCTACGCCACCGTCCAGGAACTCGCCGAAGCGCTCACCCGACGGTAGCCATGGAGAGGACCGTGATGGCTGACTTTGTGAGGGATGTGATGACCGCGGGCGTGGTCGCCGTCCGCCCGGACGCCTCGCTGGTCGAGGCGGCGCAGCTGATGCGTGCCCAGGACATCGGCGATGTGCTGGTGGCCGACGGCCAGCGGATCGTCGGCATGCTCACCGACCGTGACATCGCGGTGCGCGCGGTCGCGGAGGGCGCCGACCCGCTGACGGTCAGCGCCGAGTCGGTGTGCACGCCCGATCCGGTGACGGTCGCCCCGCGGGACCCGGTCGCGGCCGCCGTGGCCCTGATGCGGCAGCACGCGATACGGCGGCTGCCGGTCGTCGAGGACGGCCTGCCGGTGGGCGTGGTGAGCCTCGGCGATCTGGCCGAGGCCCAGGATCCGGAGTCGGCGCTGGCCGACATCAGCCGGGCCGCGCCGGACGGGTGAGCGCATGGGCCGGGACCAGGCCGCGGAGATCAACGCCACCGGCGTCAGCGTCGACGTCGGTGACGCGACCGTCCGCTATCTGCTGTACGGACTGCTGCCCAGCTGGTTTCTGCCCGGCCTCGCCGACTGGGCGATGCACCGGCGCACCCGCATCGAGGAGACGGCCGGCACCAAGGAATCACTCATCCACTCCCTGATGATGGCCGAGGTCGGCGTGCCCATCGCGCTGACCCTGCGCTACGAGGTCAACCCGATGCTGCTCGCCGTGCAGCTCTCCAGCACCGCCGCCCATGAGGCGACCGCGCTGTGGGACGTGCGCACGGCCGAGCACAGCGGCCGTGAGGTCAAGCCGATCGAGCAGCACATCCACAGCTTTCTGGAGTCGCTGCCGTTCGGGGCGCTGGCCTCGCTGATGTGTCTGCACGCCGACCAGGTCAAGTCCCTGCTGCGCGGCGGCGGGGGCGATCCGGACGCCTGGCGTCTGGTGCCGCGCCGGCGCCCGCTGTCCCGCGTCTATCTCGCGGGCATCGCGGCGGCGATCGGCACCTGTGTGCTGCTGCCGTACGGCGAGGAGCTGCTGCGGTGCCGGCGGGCCGCGCGACGCACGAGGAAGAAGGGAAGCTGAACCATGCGCATCGCATTTCTCACCGCACCTCAGGGCGTCGAGCAGGTCGAACTCACCGATCCCTGGCAGGCGGCGGTGGACGCCGGTCACGAACCGGTGCTGGTGTCGACGAAGCCGGGGAAGATCCAGGCGTTCCACCACCTCGACAAGGCCGACTCCTTCCCGGTGCAGGAGGTCGTCGGCGAGACGTCGGCCGACTCCTACGACGGACTCGTCCTGCCCGGCGGCGTGGCCAACCCGGACTTCCTACGGCTGGACGAGGCGGCCGTCTCTTTCGTCGGCTCCTTCTTCGAGCAGGGACGTCCGGTCGCCGCGATCTGTCACGCGCCGTGGACGCTGGTGGAGGCGGACGTGGTGCGCGGTCGGGTGCTCACCTCATGGCCGAGCCTGCGCACCGACATCCGCAACGCGGGCGGCACGTGGGTCGACGAGCAGGTGAAGGTCTGCGACCACGGGCCCAACAAGCTGGTGACCAGCCGCAAGCCGGCCGATCTGAAGGCGTTCTGCGAGACCTTCCTGGACGTGTTCGCGAAGGAGGCCGGCTGACGGACCGCAAGCAGCGCGGGCCGGTCAGGTGCCCGGGGTCGCGGCTTCGCCGGAGCCGCGTTCGCGGGCGCCTTCGCGGGTGCGGCCCGAGGCCACCGGGCGGCGTGGGTTGCGGCGGAGGTACTCGCCCTCCAGCTGGGCCATGCGTTCGTTGTGGGCCCGCAGTGCGTCGTTCGAGCCGTACAGGAGGGCGTCGTGGCGCGTGCGGTGGATGGTCTCCAGCTCCTTCATGAGCTGCTGGTCGTCCAGCCGGCTGGGGTCGACTCCGGTCATCGTGTGCCCCGCTCGTCGTGTCGGTGTCCGAGTCCGCGGTCCGGGTACCCGCCCTGTGAGCACTACTCCGAGCGACATCCGGGAGAGACCATGGATCTCGCCTTCCTGCATCCACTCTACGAACATCCGGGGCCGTGGGCCTCCGTGTACGTCGACACCTCCCGCCACACGGAGGACACCCCTCACGAGCGGCACCTGACGGCACAGGCGCTCTCCCGCGAGCTCGCCGACCAGGGCGCCGACGAGGCGACCTGCCGGGCGGTGCGGCATGCGCTGGAGGAGCTGGAGCATTCCTCGGAGCCGCACGGCCGCGCCCTGTTCGCGCGGGCCGGCGAGGTCGTACTGGATCCGCCGCTCGCCCAGTCCCCGCTGCGGGACAGCGCCGACTGGGCTCCGCTGCCGCACACCGCGCCGCTGCTGGAGCTGGCAGGGGAGGATCCCGTGTGCGTGGTGGCGTACGTCGACCGCAGGGGCGCCCACTTCGTGCTGCGCACCGCGCTGGGGCGGCAGGACGCCGGTGGGGTCACCGGGCGGCAGTGGCCGGTGCACCGGACGAGCACGTCCGACTGGTCTGAGCGGCACTTCCAGCTGAAGGTGGAGAACACCTGGGAGCACAACGCGGCCGAGATCGCCGACGCGCTCACCGTCTGCCAGGAGGAGACCCAGGCCGACCTGCTGATTCTGGTCGGTGAGGACCGGGAGCGGCGGGCCGTGCACGAACGGCTGCCGCGGCGGCTGCACGATCTGGTGGTCGAGGCGCCGCACGGCGACGGGAGCAGGCTGCTGGACGAGGATGTGGAGTCGATCCGTGAGGAGCATGTACGGCAGCGTGCGGAGCGGGAGCTGTCGCGGTTCCTGGCGGCCCGGGAGCCGGCGGAGGGCGGCCGGGCGGCGGCCGTGGAGGGGGTGCCGGCGCTGGTCGAGGCGGCGCGCGAGCATCGGATCGATGAGCTGCTGATCCGGCTGGATGCGCCGGACACGCACCGGGAGGTGTGGATCGGGGAGGATCCGGACCAGGTGGCGGTACGGCGTACGGATCTGAAGGCGCTCGGTGAGCAGCGGTCGTGGGCCGCGCGGGCGGATGACGCATTGATGCGGTCGGCGGTGGCCACAGGGGCGGCTGCGGTGTCGGTGCGGGCGGGGGAGGCGCCGTCCGGCGGCCTGGGGGCGCTGTTGCGGTGGCCGTAGCCCTCGTCCACAAGCGCCGGACGGGCTGAGACACCCGGCGCTTGGAACTACCGCGCCCGTTCCACCCTCCGTTCGTCCCACACCGGCTCCGCCGTCTCCCGTACTCGGCCGTCCGTGCCGAAGACCAGGTAGCGGTCGAACGCGCGCGCGAACCAGCGGTCGTGGGTGACCGCCAGGACCGTGCCCTCGAAGGCCTCCAGGCCCTCCTGGAGCGCTTCCGCCGACTCCAGGTCGAGGTTGTCCGTCGGCTCGTCCAGGAGGAGGGCCGTGGCGCCCTCCAGTTCCAGCAGGAGGATCTGGAAACGGGCCTGCTGGCCGCCCGAGAGGCGGTCGAAGGTCTGTTCGGCCTGTTGGGTCAGCTCGTAGCGGCGCAGGCGGGACATGGCCGCGCCCTTGTCCTGGGCGTGTTCCTTCCACAGGATGTCGAGCAGGGTGCGGCCCGCCAGTTCCGGGTGGGCGTGCGTCTGGGCGAAGTGGCCCGGCACCACGCGCGCGCCCAGTTTCCACGCACCCGTGTGCGCCACCTCCTCCCCGGCCAGCAGCCTCAGGAAGTGCGACTTCCCCGAGCCGTTCGAGCCCAGGACCGCCACCCGCTCGCCGTAGAAGACCTCCAGGGAGAACGCCTTCATCAGACCCGTCAGCTCCAGGCCCTCGCAGGTGACCGCGCGGACCCCCGTCCGGCCGCCCTTCAGGCGCATCCTGATGTCCTGCTCCCGCGGCGGCTCCGGCGGTGGGCCGGCCTCCTCGAACTTGCGCAGGCGGGTCTGGGCCGCGGCGTAGCGCGACGCCATCTCATGGCTGACGGCCGCCGCTTGACGGAGTGTCAGGACCAGCTTCTTCAGCTGCGCGTGCTTCTCGTCCCAGCGGCGGCGCAACTCCTCGAAGCGGGCGAAGCGTTCGCGCCGGGCCTCGTGGTACGTCGAGAAGCCGCCGCCGTGCACCCAGGCGTCCGCGCCCGTCGGCGAGGGTTCGACGGAGACGATCTTCTCGGCGGCGCGGGCCAGGAGTTCACGGTCGTGGGAGACGAAGAGGACCGTCTTGCGGGTTTCCTTCAGTCGCTCTTCCAGCCAGCGCTTTCCGGGCACGTCCAGATAGTTGTCCGGCTCGTCGAGCAGCAGCACCTCGTCGGTGCCGCGCAGCAGCGCCTCCAGCACCAGCCGCTTCTGCTCACCGCCGGACAGCGTCCGCACCTGCCGCCACTGCGCCTTCTCGTACGGCACGCCCAGCGCGGCCATGGTGCACATGTCCCACAGCGTCTCCGCCTCGTACCCGCGCACCTCGGCCCAGTCGGCGAGCGCCTGCGCGTACTTCAGCTGGGCCGCCTCGTCGTCGACCGTCATGATCCCGTGCTCGGCGGCGTCGACGGCCCGCGCGGCCTCCTGGATGCGCGGCGGCGCGACCGACACCAACAAATCCCGTACGGTCGTCTCGTCCCGTACGGATCCCACGAACTGGCGCATCACGCCCAGGCCGCCACCGACCGTGACCGACCCGCCGTGCGGTTTCAGTTCGCCGGAGATCAGCCGCAGCAGGGTCGTCTTGCCCGCGCCGTTCGGGCCGACCAGGGCCATCACGGCCCCTTCGCCCACCCGGAAGGACACATCGCCCAGCAGCGGCCTCCCGTCGGGGAGGTAGTACTCCAGGTGCGCGGCTTCCAGATGTCCCATGAGGTGGCATTCTGCGGGTCGGCCGCCGAAACCGGCAAACCGTTATCCGGCGTCCTCCAGCGGCTCTCCCGCCGGGCCGCCCTCGCCCGCCGGTGCCACGCTCGCGCCCGCCCACGACAGCGCCTTGAAGCCGTCGGACGGCGAGCCCTCCAGGACCACCACACCGGTGTTGTCCAGCCGGTGCGCGGCGGCGAAGGCGATGTCCACGTTGTCCGCGCGGGCCGCCGTCCAGGTACGGATGGCCGCACCGTGGCTGACCATCGCGACCGTGCCGAGGCCGCTCTGCGCGGCCTCCGCGATCACGGCGTCGTACCGGCCGAGGAACTCCGCGCCACTCTCCCCACCGGGCATCCGCAGGTCCGTGTCACCGGCCGCCCAGGCGAACGCCGTACGCATGTACAGCTCGCCCTGTTCCGTGTCGCCGGGCAGCATCTCCAGGTCCCCGGCGGAGATCTCCCGGATGCCGTCCCGCACGATCACCTCGAGTCCGCGCGTCGCGGCCAGCGGGGCGGCGGTGAGCTGGGTGCGAAGGAGGGTGGAGACGTACAGGGCCTCGATGTCCTCGCCGGTGAGCGCCTCGGGGAGCGCGACCGCCTGGGCCTCGCCGAGTTCGGTCAGACCTGGTCCCGGGACGGCGGTGTCCAGCAGGTAGTCGACGTTCGTGGGGGTCTGGCCGTGACGGACGAGGAGCAGACGCATCAAGGGCCCTTCGGGACGGGACCGGACAAGAAACAGCCACTTCAGGGTACCCGTGACCCCATGAGCCCTGATGTGGACCTCACTCTGCCGAAGCCGGGCCGCCATCTGGTGCGGGACCGGCTCCTCGCTCTCGACTCCCGGCTCTTCGAGTTCGCCGCCGAGCAGCACTGGCCCGGCGCCGAGGGGGTGCTGCCCCGGCTGAGCCGGAGCGCGAACCACGGTGTGCTGTGGTTCGCTACGGGCGCCTTCATGGCGGCGAGCCGCACCCCGCGGGCCCGGCGGGCCGCGGTGCGCGGTCTCGCCTCGCTGAGCCTCGCCTCGCTGACGATCAACACGCTCGGCAAGCGCTCGGTGCGGCGGCCCCGGCCGCTGCTGGACCCGGTACCGCTGGTGCGGCAGCTGAAGCGGCAGCCGATCACCACCTCGTTCCCGTCCGGTCACTCCGCGTCGGCGGCCGCGTTCTTGACCGGAGTCGCGCTGGAGTCACCGGCCTGGGGGGCCGTGGTGGCCCCGGTGGCCTGGTCGGTGGCGCTGTCCCGGGTCTACACCGGAGTCCACTTCCCGAGCGATGTGCTGGCGGGCGCGGCCCTCGGAGCGTGCGCCGCGTACGCCGTACGGGGCCTGGTGCCGACCCGGGCCCAGCTGCGCCCGCCGGCCCGGCCGCGCGCCGAGGTCCCGGTGCTGACCGAGGGCGAGGGTCTGGTCCTGGTGGCGAACACCGCCTCGGGCACCGCCGACCGGGTGCGCACACTGCTGGACGTACTGCCGCAGGCCGAGGTCGTGCAGTGCCAACCCGGTCAGGTGCGGGCGGAGTTGGAGAAGGCGGCGGACCACGCGCGGGTGCTCGGGGTGTGCGGCGGCGACGGCACGGTGAACACCGCCGCCGAGGTCGCCCTGCGGCACGGGCTGCCGCTCGCGGTCCTGCCCGGCGGCACGCTCAACCACTTCGCCTACGACCTGGGCGTGGAGGACGTACGCGATCTGACCCGGGCGCTGGTGCGCGGTCAGGCCGTGCGGGTGGACGTGGGCCAGTTCCGCTGCGGCGTGCGGCGGGGCGTGTTCCTCAACACCTGCAGCCTGGGCATGTATCCGGAGCTGGTGCGTGAGCGGGACCGCTGGTCGCACCGGATCGGCGCTTGGCCGGCCGGCGTGCTCGCCACCCTGCGCGTCCTGCGCACCGACGGGCATCCTCTGGAGGCCAGGCTGGGCTCCTCCACCCGGCCGCTGTGGCTGCTGTTCGCCGGGAACGGCACCTACCACCGGATGGGCCTGACCCCCGGCCGCCGGGTCGACCTCGCCGACGGCGTACTGGACGTACGGGTCGTGCACGGCGGCCGGCGTCCCACGGTCCGGCTGCTGGCGGCTGCCGTCGCGGGACCGCTGACCCGCTCCCCCGCCCACGCGGCGGTCCAGGTCGGCCGCTTGCGCCTGACCGGAGTCGCCCCGCACTCGCTTCTCGCCTACGACGGCGAAGTCACCGAGGTGGAGGGCGAGGTGACGCTGGAGAAGCTACCGGAAGCACTGACCGTCTACCGGCCACTGCCGGGGCACTGACGCCTCGTCAGTCCAGAATGCAAAACGCAGGTCTCATTATTCGACATGCGGGCGTACGGTGGCGCCACCACGACAAGACGAGGGGAACGCCATGCCGAAGCCGCGTGAGACCGCCGTGTACACGCATGGGCACCATGAGTCGGTGCTGCGCTCGCACACCTGGCGCACCGCCGCCAACTCCGCGGCCTACCTGCTGGATTCACTCAAGCCGCACATGAGGATCCTGGACATCGGCTGCGGGCCCGGCACGATCACCGCCGATCTGGCGGCGCTGGTGCCGGACGGCCGGGTCACCGGCGTCGACAACGCGCCGGGCATCCTTGAGCAGGCCCGCGCCACGGCCGCCGAACGGGGCCTGGCCAACGTCGACTTCGCGGTCGCCGACGTGCACGCGCTGGACTTCCCGGACGACACCTTCTGTGTGGTCCACGCCCACCAGGTGCTCCAGCACGTCGGCGACCCGGTGCGGGCGCTGCGCGAGATGAAGCGGGTGACGAGGCCGGGCGGGTTCATCGCGGTCCGCGACTCGGACTACGCGGCCATGACCTGGTACCCGGCGTCCCCCGGGATGGACGACTGGCTGGACCTGTACCGGCGGGTGGCCCGTGCCAACGGCGGTGAGCCGGACGCCGGGCGGCGGCTGAAGTCCTGGGCGCTGCGAGCGGGCCTGACCGACATCACCGCCACCTCGGCCACCTGGACCTTCGCGACCGCCGAGGAGCGGGCCTGGTGGAGCGGGCTGTGGGCGGACCGCACTCTCGCCTCGGCGTACGCCGACCGGGCCACCGAGGGCGGTCACGCCTCCGAGGAGCAGCTGCGTGCGGTGGCGGACGCGTGGCGGGCGTGGGGGGAGCGCGAGGACGGCTGGTTCAGCGTGCTGCACGGAGAAATTCTGTGCCGTAAAGACGGCTGACATTCGGATTTCTGGTAACCCGGACCGCCAGGAGGTTCACATTATGGTTCCTTTGCTGGTGGTGCTGCTTTTGGCGCTGATTCTGTTCGGTGCCGGATTCGCAGTGGATCTGCTCTGGTGGATTGCGGTCATAGTTCTCGTTCTGTGGCTGCTGGGATTCCTGGTGCGTGGCACGACGGCCGCCGGGGGCAGGGGCCGCTGGTACAGGTGGTGAGAGCGCCCGGGAGAGTCAATCCCGGGGCAGCAGCGGTCCGAGCGGCCCGAGGTCCAGATTGAGGTCCTCGGGCCGCAGTCCGTAGCGCTCGCGCAGCTCGGCCATCCGGTCGTCCAGCAGCATCAGCGTGAGCCCGATCCGCTCCTCCTGCTCCTCGCTGAGACCGCCCTCGTCGCAGCGGCGCAGCGCCTGCCGCTCCATGAGCTGGCGCAGCAGTTCAACGACGGTGAGCACCAGCTTGACGAGGTCGCGTTCCACGGTGTCGGGGTCGAGGTCGAGCCGGTTGCGGGGGCTCACGTCAGCTCCCCGAAGGGCGAGGGGACATTGTCGTTCACCGAGCTGATCAGGGCGTTGAGGTCGATGCGAACGAGGTCGACGTCGGCGATGCGCAAGGTGATGTCGCCGGTGATGACGACCCCGCCGGCCAGCAGCCGGTCCAGGAGGTCCACCAGGGCGACCTCTCGGCGTTCTATGACGGTCACGGGCCCTCGTCCCCCGTCTCCTCGTCCGTCTCCTCGTTCGTTTCCTCGCCGGTGAAGGAGTAGGCCGCCCAGGGTCCGGTGAGTTCCACACGCATTCCCGGGGCCTCGTCCTTCGTGCGGTCCACCAGTTCCACGAATTCCTCGGAATCGCCGCGCGGCACCAGATAGGCGGCGTTGAGCACGTTCTGTCCGGCGGCACCGGAAAGCGCCCTGCTCTGCGGATTGTGCAGCCGGGAATCCTCCGCGTAGGAGGAAAGCGTGGCGTGCAGACGGCCGGCGAATTCTGTCGCCTCCTGCCAGATGTACTCATGATCGCGGGCGCTCAGGCGCCGTCGGCGCAGGTAGTCCCGGCCCGACTCGGGTTTCCCGGCGGGGGCCTCGGTGTCCTCGGGCCGTGGTTCGACGTAGACCTTCACACCCCACTCCACCCGGCCCTCCAGCCGGTCGAGGGTGCGCAGGAAGTACTCCTCGCGGGACTCCATCATCGTGCGCAGGGCGCTGTCGTCCCGGAACACGGTGGCGAGCCGCAGCGGAAGCGGAGTGGTGACGACGGTGAGGGCGTCGATGACGCCCTGGTGGGCCCTGGCCGTCTCGGCGAGCCAATTCAGGTCCTCCAGATGGGCGCGCAGCGGCTCCTCGGCGAAGTCCCGTTCCGGCACGACGCTGTAGACGGCTATCAGACCGTGGTGCGTCAGCTGCCGCGGCGGCTGTCCGGCGACCCCGGTGAGCTGGGACTGGAGGGCCGACCGGAAGGGCCGGCAGACGGCGTACACATAGCGCAGTCCGGACATCAGGCCTCCTCCTGTGAGCGACCGGGCTCCAGTCGGGCCAGCCGCTCGCGCAACTCGGCGTTCTCCCGGGCGAGTTCGTCGCGCCGGGCCCGCGAGGACAGCGCCGGATCGTCCTCCCACCAGTCGATGCCCATCTCCCGCGCCTTGTCGACGGAGGCGACGATCAGACGCAGCTTGACGGTGAGCAGTTCGATGTCGAGAAGGTTGATCCTTATATCACCCGCGATGATCACGCCCTTGTCGAGGACGCGCTCCAGGATGTCGGCGAGATTGGCGCCGCCACCCTGGCCGTAGGGCTCGGGAAGCCGACCGGGGGTCGTCATCTGCGGTCCCCGGTCCCGGCGCAGGAGTCCTCCGGCTCGCTCTCGTACCCTTCCTCTCCGTCTTCCACCTGGGCCTCTCCCTCATTGTCGCCCTCGTAGCCGCCGTCCGCCTCCTCCTCTTCCTCACGCAGGTATCCGCCCCCTGGGGATGGACTCCTCATCGTGTGCCCTCCAGCCTGTCTAGGAGTTCGTCCTCACGCCGGTCGAACTCCTCCTCGTCGATCTCTCCGGTCTCCAACTGCTCTTCCAGGCGGGCGAGTTGGGCCCGCACCGTGACCGGGTCGCGATAGACGCGCTCCGCCTCGCGCAGTACCTGTCCGATCACCCACCCGCTGCCGCGCACCGGGGCGAAAGGCAGCAGCAGTACCTCCCCGACCAGTCCCACGCCTCACTCCTCGCCAACGCTGACGGAGCTCGCAGGCTCCGACGGGCCCGGATCGACGAAGCTGTACGGCGGCAGCGGGCCGTTGACGCGGATCTCCAGGTGCGGCCGGGACTTGCGGAGTTCATCGACGGCGGCCAGGAACACCTGGGCGGTGTCCCGGTGCACCAGGAAGGAGACATTGGCGAGCCAGCCGGTGGACTCGGGGCCCACGCTCACCGCCGCCGCCTCGGGTTGCAGGACCCGCAGGACATCGGCGGCGTCCTCGGCCTCACGGGCCTTGACGGCGGCCACCACCATCTCGCCGAGCTGGAGCTTCTGCTCGTAACTCCCGCCGCCCGCCTCCTGGTTGGCCTCAGTCAGGGAGCGGATCTCCGGGCTCTGCGACAGCACCCGGTGCAGCACGGCCTCTTCGTCGTGCGTGGCCTTGACGTTGTACTCGACCTTGCCGTCCAGCGTGCGCAGCCGTTCCTTGTAGTGGTCGGCGCGCTCGGCGAGCACCGCGGTGACGGTGTCGTCGTCAGGGGCGACGCTGCCGAACCGCATGGGCAGCACACATCCGGCCGCGCCGGTCTCGGCGAGGACGTTCTGGTGGGCGAGCAGGTCCCTGCGCTTGGGGCGCAGCCCCTCGGGCGCCTCGCTGACCAGGGCGGCCAGGTCACCCTCCGCCAGCACGCGCACCGGGCGCGGCGGTTCGCCGACGCCGGTCATGTCCTTGGGGAGTGCGGGATGCGAGCTCGCGGTGATGCCGTACACATACGTGCTCACTCCTGCTCCTCCTTCCTGCGCGCCGCGGTGGACTTGCGGGTGCGCGGCTTGGGTTCGGCCTCGCCCTCCCCGCGGGCCTGCCGGAATGCGTCGGACACGGTCTGCGCGGCGCCGGACAGCGCCCCCTTGGACTTGCCGCGGGCGCCGGACTCGGTGATCTGGCCGACCACGTCGGGCAGGCCCGGGCTCTTGCGCGGACCGGCCTCCAGGTCGAGCCGGTTGCAGGCTTCGGCGAAGCGGAGATAGGTGTCGACGCTGGCGACGACGACCCGGACGTCGATCTTGAGGATTTCGATGCCGACCAGGGAGACACGCACGAACGCGTCGATGACGAGCCCCCGGTCGAGGACGAGCTCCAGGACGTCGTAGAGGCCGCTGGTACCGCCCGATCCGCCGGTCTGTTGCGCCGGGACAACGGTCATGCCGACCGTTCCTCCTTGTCTGAATGGTGAGTTGGGGCGGGCGGCCTAACGGCCGCCGGGCGTGCGCGCGTCGGATCGCCCGCGTTCGTAGCGCCGGACGCGCCGGTAGCCGGTGAGCTGTCCCTGCCGGTCGAGGTCGACCCGGTAGCCGGCGAGCAGGCTCATCGTGTCGGGCACCCGGGCCAGCTCCAGGACTTCGATCTCCAATGTCCAGCCGTCCTCGCTCCGTTCGAAGGACGAGACCGTCTCGGCGGTCATGCCGGTGAGTTCGGTCAGCTGGGCGCGCGCCTGGCGCAGTACTTCCGTCGGGGTCGGCCCGACATCCGATCCGCCCCTTTCCTGTTGGGATTTGCTGTGCGCGTGGTGTGAATCAGTCATGGCTCCCCTCGAACTCCGAGTGGCCCGAGGGAACTTGGCCAAACCCGCGGCTTTACGTGCCGTTGCCACCGAGGGCGTTGAGCCTGCGCCGGGCGGGTCCGAGGGCCCGGCCCCGGTTCAGCACCCCGGCCCAGGGGTTGGTGCGGGCCTGGTCCACGGCGTCGGCGATGGTCCACCGCCGGGCGTCCAGATCCGGGTCGTCCAGTGCGGTCCAGTCGATGGGGACGGCCACGGGGGCGCCGGGCCGGGCCCGGACCGTGAGGGGCACGACGGCGGTCTGCGCGTAGGCGTTGCGCTGCACGTCGAGATAGAGGCGGTCGCCGCGGTCCTTCTTGCGGGCCGCGGTGGTGAGCCGGTCCGGGTGGGCGGCGGCGAGGGTGTCGGCGACGTCCCGGGCGAACTCCCGTACCTCGTCGAAGTCGTGATGGCCGTTCAGCGGGACGATCACATGCACTCCGCGCGAGCCGGTCGTCATGAGGGCCGAGGGCAGCTTCAGTTCGTCCAGCAGCTCGCCCAGCAGCCAGGCCGCCTCGCGCACCTGCCCGAAGTCCTCCTCGGCCGGGTCCAGGTCGAAGACCATCCGGTCGGGCCGGTCGAGACGGCCGACGCGGGAGAGCCAGCGGTGCAGGGTGAGGGAGGCCTGGTCGGCGAGGAGGACGAGGGTGGCGGTGTCGTCGCAGACGGTGTGACATACGGTGCCGCCCTCCTTGGGCACTTCGACGCGGGTGACCCAGTCCGGATAGCTGTCCGGGGTGTTCTTCTGCATGAACTTGGGCCCGCCGAGCCCGTCGGGGTGCCGTTCCAGCATCAGGGGGCGGCCGCGCAGATGCGGCAGCATGAAGGGGGCGACGGACCGGTAGTAGTCGACCAGGTCGCCCTTGGTGTACTCCTTGGTGTCGCCGTCGCCGGGGAAGAGCACCTTCGCGGAGCGGTGCACCTCGACCGTGCGCCGCCCGGCCCGCACGGTCCGTACGTCGTCCTCGCCGCTCATGGCACGATCGCCTCCGCCACCAGCAGCCGGCCGGCCGCCGCGATCGACTCGGCGTCGATGCCCGCGGAGTGCAGTTGCTCGTCGGAGGAGGCCGAGCCGGGCATCGTACGGACCGCGAGCCGTACCAGCCGGGGCACCGGGCGGCCGTCGAGGAAGGCGTCCAGGACGGCGTCGCCGAGGCCGCCCTCCTCGTGGTGGTCCTCCACCGTGATCAGACAGCCGGTCTCCTCGGCGGCCCGGCGCAACGTGATCCGGTCGACGGGCTTGACCGAGTACAGGTCGATCACCCGGGCCTGGATGCCCTCGCGCTCCAGCGCGTCGGCGGCGACCAGCGCCTCGTGCACGGTGACGCCCGCGGCGACGAGGGTCATCCGGTCGGCGCCGGAGGCGCGCAGCACCTTGCTGCCGCCGATCGGGAACTCCTCGTCGGGGCCGTAGATCACCGGGCTCGCGCCGCGCGAGGTGCGCAGATAGCGGATGCCCTCCAGACCGGCCATCGTGGCGACGAGCCGGGCCGTCTGGTTGGCATCGCACGGGTACAGCACGGTCGAGCCGTACACCGCGCGCATCATCGCCAGATCCTCCAGGCCCATCTGCGAGGGCCCGTCCTGCCCGATCGCGACGCCCGCGTGGGAGCCGACGAGGTTGATCCCGGAGCCGCTGATCGAGGCCATGCGCACGAAGTCGTACGCCCGCGTGAGGAAGGCCGCGAAGGTGGCGGCGTAGGGCACCCAGCCGCGCGCGGCGAGCCCCACCGCGGCGGCGACCATCTGCTGCTCGGCGATGTAGCACTCGAAGTACCGGTCGGGGTGTTCCTTGGCGAACAGCTCCGCACGGGTGGAGTCGCCGACCTCGCCGTCCAGGGCGACGACATCGCCGCGTCCGGAGCCGAGCGCGGTGAGCGCCTTGCCGTAGGCGTCCCGGGTGGCGATCTCGTCGCCCTTGTCGAAGCGGGGCAGTTCGAAGTGCCCGGCGTGTACCGCATGCAGCATGCGCGCGACGGGCGGTTCATGCACCCGGATCACGCTGTCGCGCCGCCCGCCGAGTTCGGCGACGGCCTCCTCGGCGTCCTTGAGGGGCTTGCCGTGCAGGCCCTCACGGTCCTGGACGGATTCGACGCCCTTGCCCTTGAGGGTGCGGGCGAGGATCGCGGTGGGCTGTCCGATGGTGGACCTGGCCTCGCCGTAGGCGCGGTCGATCGCGTCGACGTCGTGTCCGTCGATCTCGACGGTGTGCCAGCCGAACGCCTGCAGGCGCCGTGCGTAGGCGTCCAGGGCGTGGCCGTGCCGGGTCGGCCCGCGCTGGCCGAGCCGGTTGACGTCGACGATGGCGGTGAGGTTGTCGAGATGCTCGTACGACGCGTGCTCGGCGGCCTCCCACACCGAGCCCTCGGCCAGCTCGCTGTCCCCGCACAGCACCCACACCCGATAGCCGGTACGGTCCAGACGCTTGCCCGCGAGCGCGATCCCGACGCCGACCGGCAGCCCCTGCCCGAGCGACCCGGTGGCCGTCTCGACCCACGGCAGCCGCCGTGGCGTGGGATGCCCCTCCAGGGCGCTGCCCAGCTTGCGGAAGGTGAGCAGTTCGGCGTCCTCGACGACACCGGCCGCCTTGAAGGCGGAGTACAGCAGGGGCGAGGCGTGTCCCTTGGACAGCACGAAACGGTCGTTGCCGGGGTGGGCGGGACGGTCGAAGTCGTAACGGAAGTGGTTCGCGAGGAGTACGGCCATCAGATCGGCGGCTGACATGGACGAGGTGGGATGCCCCGACCCCGCGGCGTCCGAGGCGCGCACGCTGTCCACCCGCAACTGCTGTCCCAGTTCGACGAGTTCGGCGGTGTTCATGAGTCTCCTTCCGCGGGGCGGCCGGGACGCGGGTCGGGCGGGATGTCCTCTTGCTTGACGGGGCCGGGGGCCTCGGTGTGCTCCCCGCCGGGCTGGTTCTTCGCCGGTTCACCACCGGGCTGGTTCTTGGCGGGTTCACCACCGGGCTGGTTCTTGGCAGGCTCGCCGCCGGGCTGGTTCTTGGCAGGCTCGCCGCCGGGCTGGTTCTTGGCAGGCTCGTTCATCTGGTCCTCCACCGGTTTCTCCGGCTTGCCCGGCACCCGTGCCAGCTCCGGCGACGCCGTGTCCAGCGGCACCGACCAGGACCGTACGAGCCCCAACTGGACGGCCTGGCGCGGAAGTACGGCGTCCAGGAGCCAGTCGGCGGCGACACGGACGCGGTTGCCGGGCATCGCCGCGAGGTGATATCCGCGGGTGACCGCGCCGGCGGCCACGCCGGACAGGGGCAGGCCGAGCGGGTTGGCGGCGGCCTTGACCCCGCCGAGGTCGACGGCGAAGCCCATGTCGCGATGACGGTAGGCACGGCGTTCCCCGACCCCGAGCGAGGCGGCCACATTGCGGGCGGCGACCTTGCCCTGCCGCCAGGCGTGCTGCGCGGTCATCGGGGTGTACGAGCCGGGCCGCTCCAGGTCCGGTACGGCCGCCGCGTCCCCGCAGGCGAACAGCTCGGGGCGGCCCGGGACCTGGAGGTGCGGGTCGACCAGCAGCCGGCCGCGCTCCATGGGCAGCCCGAGCGACTCGGCGAGCGGGTCGGGGCGTACGCCCACGCACCACACCAGCGTGCGGGTGTCGATGAACTCGCCGTCGCTCAGCAGCACTCCGGCGTGCGTGGCCTCCTTAACGGAGGTGCCCGTCCGTACGTCGACGCCCCGCTCGCGCAGCACCTTGTCGGCGGTGCGGGAGAGCCGTTCGTCCAGTTCGGGCAGGACACGGTCGGCGATGTCGAGCAGCAGCCAGCGTGGCTTGAGGGGGCGGCCCCGGGCCTGCGCGGCGGTGAAGAGCTGTCCCTGGGCGGCGACCTCCGTGCCGGTGTACCCGGCGCCGACCACGACGAACGTACAGCGAGCGGAGCAGCTCTTCGGATCGTCCTCGGCGGCGGCCAGCTCCATCTGCCGGGTCACTTGGTCGCGCAGATACAGCGCCTCGGGCAGTCCGCGGAAGCCGTGCGCGTGCTCGGCGACTCCGGGGACGGGCAGCAGCTTGTTGACGCTGCCGGCGGCCAGCACCAGCCGGTCGAAGTGGAGCGTGCCGGGATCGCCCTCGGGGCCGCTGTAGTGCACGGTGCGCCCGTCGAGGTCGACGGCGTCCGCCTCACCGAGCACCAGCCGTACGTCGCGCAGGGTGGCGGAGAGCGAGACGGTGACCCGGCGCGGTTCCAGGATGCCGGCGGCGACCTGGGGCAGCAGGGGCAGATACAGGAAGTAGTCGGTCGGGTTCAGCAGGGTGATCCGCGCCTGGTGCCGGGTGAGCCGGGACAGCACACGGGCCGTCCGGTACCCGGCGAATCCGGCGCCGACGATCACGATGCGGGGACGACTCACGTTTGCCTCCGGCGCTTGTCGACGTCTCGCTCGGGAGCCTTCCGCGTCCCCCTGGTCAGGGCCGCCAAACGTCACCTCGGGCAGCCCGGTTTCCGGTCCCGCCGCCGGGTACCCGGACCGCGACCCGTCCCGCCGCCCACGCGGCAGTCCCGGAGGTGTCCCCCCATGCCCGAGTACGGCTACTTCCTGTCGTGCGAGGAGTTCCGGCCGGCCGAACTCGTCGAGCAGGCGAGGATGGCGGAGCAGGCCGGATTCCAGTCGCTGTGGATCTCGGACCACTACCACCCGTGGAACGACGCGCAGGGCGAGAGCCCGTTCGTGTGGTCGGTGATCGGCGCGATCTCGGAGGCGGTGTCACTGCCCGTCGAGACGGCCGTGACCTGCCCGACCGTACGGATCCATCCGGCGGTGACAGCCCAGGCCGCGGCGACCGCCGCGGTGATGTCGAACGGAGGCTTCCGGCTCGGTGTCGGCACCGGCGAGGCCCTCAACGAACACATCCTCGGCCATGTCTGGCCGCCCGCGCGGGTGCGTCTGGAGATGCTGGAGGAGTCGATCCAGGTGATGCGCCGGCTGTTCTCCGGCGAGGAGGTCAGCCACTACGGCACGCACTACCAGGTCGAGAACGCCCGCCTCTACACGGTCCCCGACGAGCCCGTCCCGATCGACATCTCCGGCTTCGGCCCGGCGGCGACGGCGCTCGCGGCCCGGGTGGGCGACGGGTACATCACGATGGCCCCGGACGAGGAGATGGTGGCCCAGTTCCGCAAGGGCGGCGGGGGCGCGAAGCCCGTCAGCGGCGGGACGAAGGTCTGCTGGGGCACGGACCGCGACGAGGCGGTGAAGACGGTGCACCGGCTGTGGTCCAACCAGTTCCTGCCCGGTGAGATGGGCCAGATCCTGCCCTCGCCGAAGCACTTCGAGCAGTTGGAGCCGCTGGTCACCGAGGAGACGGTGAGCGAGGGCTCGGTGTGCGGGGACGACGTCGAGGAGCATCTGGCGGCGCTGTTGGCGTTCGCCGACGCCGGCTTCGACCGGGTCTACGTCAACCAGATCGGCCCCGACCAGCGCGGCTTCTTCGATTTCTACCGCTCGAAGGTGCTGCCGCAGCTCCAGCAGGGGTGAGCGATGAAACTCCAGCGGCCTGTCGTCTCGGTCTACACGGTGCCGACCGACGCCCCGGAAGCGGACGGGACGCTGACCTGGAACGCCACGACGATAGTGATCGCCGAGGTGACGGCGGGCGACGCGACCGGCACCGGCTGGACGTACGGCCCGGCCACGATCGGCGACTTCCTGCGCGACCAGCTCGCGGGTCAGGTCGAGGGCCGGAACGCGCTGGACATCCCCGGCGCGCACGAGGCGATGTGCCGGGCGATCCGCAACGCGGGCCGCCCAGGAGTCACCGCGTGCGCGATCTCCGCGCTGGACATCGCCCTGTGGGACCTGAAGGCGCGCCTCCTGGAACTCCCCCTGGCCCGGCTGCTGGGCACCTGCCGCGAACGCGTCCCGGTGTACGGCAGCGGAGGCTTCACGACGTACCACACCACCCATCTGGCCGCGCAGTTGAACGGATGGGTGCACGGACAGCACATCCCGCGCGTGAAGATGAAGATCGGCGAGGACCGGGGCCGCGCGGTGCCGCGCGATCTGTCCCGCGTCCAGGCGGCACGTCAAGTGATCGGCCCCGAGGCGGAGTTGTACGTCGACGCCAATGGCGCCTACACCCGCAAACAGGCGATCCGGGTGGGCCACGCTCTCGCCGAGCACGGGGTGGGCTGGTTCGAGGAGCCGGTGTCGTCCGACGACCTGACGGGCCTGCGCCTGGTCCGCGACGCGCTGATGTGCGACGTCACGGCGGGCGAATACGGCTACGACCTCCCCTACTTCGCCCGCATGATCACGGCCGGCGCGGTCGACTGCCTGCAGATCGACGCCACCCGCTGCGGCGGCCTGACCGAGTTCCTGCGCGCGGCGGCCCTGGCCCAGGCCCACGGCCTTGAGGTCTCCGCCCACTGCGCGCCCCACGCCCACGCGGCCGCCGCCGCGGCGATCCCCAACCTCCGCCACATCGAGTGGTTCCACGACCACGTCCGCCTGGAGGACATGTTCTTCGACGGCGCCCTGGACCCGACGGGCGGCACGGTACGCCCCCTCAGCGGCGTGGGACACGGCCTGACGCTGAGGACGGAGGAGGTGGAGGAGTTCCGGATCGGTTAGCGCCGAGCAAGCCGGGTCAGCCGGCGTGCGGCCAGCACTCCCGCGCCGACCGTGAGCGCGCGGCCCATCCTCGCCCGGTTGCGGGAGACCCACTCCTGCGAACTGCCCGCGTGGGACTCCTCGTCGAAACGTCCGTGCGCCCCGAAGTCCCGGCCGTGCGGTCCGTCCGCCGGGGTCCAGAGGTTGCCGGGCCCGGCCTGCTCCCCCTCGTCCTCGTCCTGCTGTGCCTCGAAGGCGGTTCGCGCCAGGTAGCGGTCCAGGAACCCGGGAGCGACCGCGTTGGCGATCAGGGTCGCCGCCGTGGAGCCGCCCACCCAGTACTCCCTGCGCCGCCCGTGCCCCGCCGCATGCACGATCGCCCGCGCCGCCACCTCCGGCTGGTACACCGGCGCCACCGGCCGGGCCCGTCCGGGCAGCCTGTTCAACACCCAGTCGAACTGCGGGGTGTTGACCGCGGGCAGCTGCACCATCGTCGTACGGACCCGGCTCCCCTCGCGCAGCAGCTCGCAGCGCAGCGACTCGTTGAACCCCTGGATCGCGTGCTTGGCCCCGCAGTACGCGGACTGCAGCGGAATTCCCCGGTAGGCGAGCGCGGACCCGACCTGCACGATCGTGCCCCGGTCGCGCGGCAGCATATGGTGCAGCGCGGCCCGGGTGCCGAACACATAGCCCAGGTACGTCACTTCCGTCACCCGCCGGAACTCGTCCGGGGTGATCTCGGTGAACGGGGCGTAGATCCCGGCGAAGGCGTTGTTGACCCACACGTCGATCCGCCCGAACGCGTCGGCGACCCGCTGCGCCGCGTCGTCGACGGCCTTGGCGTCGGCCATGTCGACGCTGACGACGAGCGCCTCACCGCCCGCCCGCTGCACCTCGTCCGCCGCCGCGGCGAGGCCCTCGCGTCCCCGGGCCAGCAGGGCGACCCGGTCGCCGCGCGCGGCGAAGGCCACCGCCGTGGCCCGGCCGACGCCGCCGCTGGCCCCGGTGACCACGACGGCTCTGCGCCGTCCCGACAGGGTGACCTCCCACGGCCTGGCCACCGCGCGTCAGGCCCGGTGGTGCGGCTGCTCGGGGTCGATGTCGTCGGGGCGCGGCGGCGTCTCGGGCGCCGCGGGGGCGCCGGGCACGCCGGGCGTGGCGGACGGCATCGGCGGATACGGCATGCCGAGCCCGCTCGGCGGCGCGACCGGCGGGCTGCCGCCGACCACGTGCTCCGGCGGCGCGGCGGCATGCCCGGGCCGGGCCGCCCCTCGCAGCGCGTACGCCACCACGCCGAGGACGACCGCGGTGATCAGCGCCGCCGCCCAGTCGGGCAGGGCGACGGCCAGGGCCAGGCCGAGGGCGAGCGCGAGGGCCGCGCCCGCGTACAGGGCGACGGTTCCGGAGGCGGCGTACAGCATCGCCGTACGGCGCTGCCTGCGGGTCTGCTCGCGCAGCTCGTCGCGGATCGTCTCGCGCGCCACCTGCGCCAGCTCGTCGACCAGATGCTTGTCGAGATGTTCAAGGTGATCCAAGCGCTCCATGGCCGCCGGGTACCCCGGCCGGGGTGCGCGTAACGCGGGCCCTGTGGAGATCGGGCGAAACGATCTCCGCACCCGGCTCGCCCCAACTAGGCTCGTCCCCATGGAGATTCTGGGAGCCACGCTGCGCGTCTGCGTCGACGACCTGGAGACCGCGGTCCCCTTCTACGAGCGCCTGGCGGGCGGCCGGGCCCTCCGCTTCGAGCGCGGCGGGGTGCAGGTGGCCGCGGTCGGCTGCTTCCTGCTGATGAGCGGCCCGGAGGCGGAGCTGGAGGTGCTGCGCAAGGTCGCCGCGACCATCGCCGTGAAGGACGTCGAGGAGGCCCGGGACGTGCTCGTCGAGCTCGGTGCCCGGGTGATCGCGGGCCCGGTGCCCACCCCGGCGGGCCGCAATCTGATCGCGATGCACCCGGACGGCGCGGTGTACGAGTACGTGGACCGTCAGTCCTGACGCGGTGCGCGGGCGCGCATCTCTGCGGTGAGCGCCCAGCGTTCGTGGTCGCGCCAGGCGCCGTCGATATGCAGCATCGCCGGGGAGAATCCCTCCAGCCGGAAGCCGCAGGAGCGGGCCAGGGCGAGGGAGGCGGTGTTGGCGGGCTGCGCGTTGATCTCCAGCCGGTGCAGCCCGAGCGGGCCGAACGCGTGATCCACCACGAGCCCGAGCCCCTCCCGCATCAGCCCCCGCCCGGCGGCGTGCGCGAAGGCGCCGTAGCCGAGGGCGCCCGACTGGAAGGCGCCCCGGACGATGTTGTTGATGTTGATGTATCCGGCGATCGAGCCGCCGTCGTCCTTCTCGCACACCAGGAAGCCCGCCTTGGTCGGGTCCTCGATCAGCCGCCCCGCATAGGCGGCGTAGGCGGAGGCGGTGTCCGGCGGAAAGAGCCAGGGCTGGTGCAGCTCCTTGCTCTCCCGGACCCGGGCGGTGAACTCGGCGGAGTCGTCGTGGCTGAAGTGACGTATGGCCACGCGCGGGCCTTCGGCGAGATAGCGGGATGCGATGTGCGGCATCCGGCCAGCCTACGGCGGTCTACTGGCGCCGCCTCATGAAGTACGCCCCGCACAGCGCCCCGATGAGGCCGGTGGCCAGCAGCGCTGTCCACAGGGGCATCGTCACTTCGGGGATCAGCAGGCGGATCTTGGTCTGGCGGGTGTTCTCGAAGATGAAGATCAGGGCGAGGACGGCCAGCACCAGTACGGTGATCCGCGCGGGCGTGAACGCCGGGTACCGGCCACCGCCCTTCCCGCGGGCCCTGCTGCCGCTCTTCTCGGAGGTCTTCGGACTCATACCACCAGGGTGCGCCCGAAGACCTCGTCACGCACGGTGAGGCCGGTTCTCCGGGTGCGCTTACCGACCAGTAGGTACTGGCCGGTAACGACCCGTTCAGCGCAGCGCGGGCTCGTCCAGGGTCAACGTGCCCGCGTCGGCGTCAAGTTCGGCCGTCACCCCGAAGGGGATCGTCAGCGCGTCCGAGCAGTGCCCGAACCCGAACTCCTCCACCACCGGGACCCCGAGCCCGCCGAGCCGGTCGACGAGCAGCGGGCGCAGCCGGTCGTAGGGCTCGCACTCCTCCCACGACCCGAGCAGCAGGCCGCTCACCCCGTCGAACCAGCCCGCGCGCAGGAGTTGGGTGAGGTACCGGTCGATGCGGTACGTCTCCTCCCCCACGTCCTCCAGGCACAGCAGCCCACCCCGCGCGGACGGACGGGCGTCCGGGGTGCCCAACTCGGCGGCGAGCAGGCACAGACAGCCACCGAGAGTGACCCCGCGCGCCCGGCCCGGCACCAGGGTCCGCCCGCCGGAGACGATCTCGGTGACCGTCTCCGGGGCGAACAGCGTGGCCCTCAGGTGTTCCTGGGCCCGTGCGCTCTTGATGAAGTCGATGCCCGCCGCCATCGGCCCGTACAGCGTGGCGAGTCCGAGCCGCCGCGCGAACGACTCGTGGAGCACGGTCAGATCGCTGAACCCCACGAATACCTTCGGCCCGGCCGCCCGCATCGCCTCCCAGTCGAGCAGATCGATCACGCGCTGCACGCCGTAGCCTCCGCGGGCGCACAGCACGGCGTCTACGGACGGGTCGCACCAGGCGTTCTGGAGGTCGGCGGCCCGGTCGGCATCCGTCCCGGCGAGGTAGCCGAACTCGGGGTGCCGGTCCAGCACATGGGGTGCCACCACCGGGTCCAGGTCCCAGCCGCGCAGCACGTCGAGCCCGGCCTGGAGCCGCTCCTCGGGCACGGGCCCGCTGGTGGCGACGACGGCGACACGGGCGCCGGGGGCGAGCCGGGACGGACGGACGTGTTGCTTCACTTGGCGAGCTCCAGGGTCGGGATGCCGGGCGGGTCGATGCCGAACACCTGAGCGTAGAGGGACAGCTCGGACTCCAGGACGCGCACCATGGTCTCCGCCCGGCGGAAGCCGTGCCCCTCCCCCTCGAAGGCGATGTACGCGTGCGGCACCCGCCGCCCCTCCATCCGGGCCAGGAACCGTTCGCACTGCGCGGGCGGGCAGATCACGTCGTCCAGGCCCTGAAGCAGCAGGAACGGCACGGTGATCCGCTCGGCGTGCTCGGTGGGCGAGCGCTCCGCGTACCGTCCGGGCACCTCCGCGCGCGGCCCGACCAGGCTCTCCAGATACCGCGACTCGAAGTCGTGGGTCTCCCCGTCGGCCCAGGCGGCGAGGTCGAGGATGGGATAGATGATCGTGCCGCAGGCATAGACGTCGGTGGTGGCGAGCGAGGCCGCCGCGGTCCAGCCGCCCGCGCTGCCGCCGCGCACGGCGAGCCGGTCCCGGTCGGCGGTGCCCTCGTCGGCGAGGGCCAGCGCGACGGCCGCACAGTCCTCGACGTCGACCAGCCCCCACTGCTCGCGCAGCCGGTCGCGGTACTCCCGGCCGTATCCGGTGGAGCCGCCGTAGTTGACCTCGGCGACGCCGATGCCTCGCGAGGTGAAGTAGGCGATCTCCAGGTCCAGCACCAGGGGCGCCCGCCCGGTGGGGCCGCCGTGCGCCCAGACGACGTACGGCGCCGGCCGGCCGCCGGGGGCGACGCAGCCGGGGTTGTGCGGCGGGTAGACGTGCGCGTGGATCTCACGTCCGGCCGGTCCGGTGAACGTGCGGATCTGCGGCTCGGGGTAGTACGCCGGGTCCACCGGATCGTCGTGCTCGGCGCCGATCACCCGGGCCCGGCCGATGGGGGCGCCCCCGCGCGAGTCTGTTCGAGCGTGGGGGAGGGTGTCCAGCTCGACCACCTCGTGGGCGCTGCGCGGACTGGCTCCTACGGCCACGACCCGCTCACCGTGCACCGCGAGGGTGGGCGCGAACTCGGTCCAGGGTCCGGCCGCGTCGACGACCTCACCGGTCTCGGGGTCCAGTATCCCGAGCGCGGTGGCGCCCCGGCCGTGCACGACGGCGATCAGACCGCTGTCCAGCGGGGCGAACCAGCGGTGGCCGAGCTTCCACAGCGGCCCGCCGAACTCCTCCTCGCGCGGGCACAGGGGCGTGCCGTCGCGGTACAGGTTCCACCAGCCGGTGCGGTCGCTCGCGTACAGCAGGGATCCATCGGGCGCCCAGTCGACCTGGGCGATCGACTCCTCGGGCCCGCCCGCGACGGTCCGCGCCCCGGTCAGTCCGTCCGCGACGTCCGCCACGACCAGCTCGGTCCCGTCCCACGGCATCCGCGGATGGTCCCAGGCCAGCCAGGCCGCGCGCCGCCCGTCGGGCGAGAGCCGCGGCCCGGTGACGAACCGGTGGGCGCCGTCACTGAGTTCACGCACGGCGTCCCGCTCCTGCGCGGCCGACCCGTCCAGCGGTACGGCGGCCAGGACGCGCCGCACGTCGGTGGGCCCGTCTCCGGTGAACTCCTCCAGCACGCACCACACTTCACCACGGCCGAGCACCAACCGCGGGTCGGCCCAGCGCAGTCCGCCGCCCACCGGGGAGAGCGGGGTGAGCGGGAGAGGTTCGCCGCCGGGCACGTACCGGTACAGCCGCTGGTCGGCGAAGTGGACGAACACCACGAGCGGTTCGCCCTCCACCAGGGCCCCGGCCCAGGGCTGACCGCCGTACTCGATGACCCGGCTGCGCACGTTCCAGGGCGCCGGCAGCACCGACTCCTGGGTGCCGTCGACGCGGCGGCGGACCAGGGTGCGGCGGCCGCCCTCGGTGGGGCGTGGCTCGGTCCACCAGGTCTCGGCGCCGACGAAGCCCACGTACTCGGGGTGCCCGTCGTGCGCGGCGGCGAGGGCCGCGTCGATGGGCGAGGGCCAGGTACCGTACGGCAGCGTCTGCACGTTCTCCCCCAACTCGCCTAGGCCGTCCGCAGGAAGCGGTCCAGGACCCGGACGCCGAAGTGCAGCGCCTCGACCGGGACGCGTTCGTCGACGCCGTGGAAGAGGGCCTGGTAGTCGAAGCCCTCCGGCAGCTTCAGCGGCGCGAACCCGTACCCCGTGATGCCGAGGCGCGAAAACTGCTTGGCGTCGGTGCCGCCGGACATGCAGTACTGCACGACGTGCCCCTGCGGCGCGAACTCCTCGACGGCGGCCCGCATACTCGCGAACGTCGGTGAGTCGACCGGCGCCTGGAGGGCCACCTCCCGATGGTGGAACTCCCACTCCACGTCAGGTCCGGTGAGCAGGTCAAGGGTCGTGCGGAACTCCTCCTCGGCGCCGGGCAGATACCGTCCGTCGACATAGGCGACGGCCTCCCCCGGGATGACGTTCACCTTGTAACCGGCGTCCATCATCGTCGGGTTGGCGCTGTTGCGGACGGTGGCCTCCACCAGCGCGGCGGCCGGGCCGAGCTTCTTCAGCAGCCCGTCCACGTCGTCCAGGTCGGGCGCGACGCGGTACACGGCGGCGAGTTCGGTGAGGGCCGCGCGCACGGTCGGGGTGAGCCTGAGCGGCCACTCGTGGTCGCCGATCCGGGCGACGGCGGCGGCGAGCCGGGTCACCGCGTTGTCCCGGTTGACCTTGGAGCCGTGCCCGGCCCGCCCGCGCGCGGTGAGCTTCAGCCAGCCGGTGCCCCGCTCACCGGCCGCGATCGGGTACAGCTCCCGCCCGGAGCCGTCGTGAAAGGTGAACGCCCCGGACTCGCTGACGCCCTCGGTGCAGCCCTCGAACAGCGAGGCGTGCCGGTCGGCGAGGAACCCGGACCCGTCCTCGGCGCTGGCCTCCTCGTCCGCGGTGAACGCGATCACGATGTCCCGCCGCGGCTTGACCCCCTGGCGGGCCCAGAAGCGGACGACGGCGAGGATCATCGCGTCCATGTTCTTCATGTCGACGGCCCCGCGCCCCCACACGACCCCGTCGCGGATCTCCCCGGAGAAGGGGTGCACGCTCCAGTCCCGTGCCTCGGCGGGCACCACGTCCAGATGACCGTGCAGCAGCAGCGCGTCCGCCGAGGGGTCGCTGCCCTCGATCCGGGCGACGACGTTGGTGCGGCCCTTGGTGCGTTCCAGCAGGGTGGGGGCGAGCCCCGCCTCCGCGAGCCGGGCGGCGGCGTATTCGGCGGCGGGCCGCTCCTGGCAGTCGCCCCCGCCCCGGTTGGTGGTGTCGATCCGGATGAGGTCGGACGTGAACGTCACGACCTCATCCAGTGCCTGCCGGTCAGCCATACTGCTCCTCCACCGCCGCCGAGACGATCGTGGTGACCGCCTTGAAGGTCCGGATCCCCTCGTACATGGTCCCGCTGGTGTACGCCACCTTCCGCTCCCCGATCCGCTCCACACCGGGCACGACGGTCGCGGCCATCGACAGATGCTCGGCGTCGAACTCCACGGCGACGGTGAACGGCCCGCCCCTGACGGGCTCGTGACGGACCGCCAGGGACGCGGCCTCCTTGGCGGCGGCGCGGATGTCGGCGAAGGTCCGGTTCGGCGTACGGCAGACGGCGGCGTACCGCGAGACATGGTCCTTGACGGCGACCTTGGGCGCCTCCGGCGCATAGCCGAGCGCGTCCTCGCAGGCCAGGTCGTCGCCGGTGAACAGCACGACGGGCACCCCGTACTCGGCCACCACATGGGCGTTGAGCAGCCCCTCGCTGGCCCGTACGTCGTTGACCCACACCCCGGTGATGGAGTTGGCGAGGTAGGTGTGGGCGAGGACGCCCTCCATTCCGGCGCCCGCGTGGTAGCCGATGAAGGCGATGCCGTCGACATCGCCGTGCTGCACGCCTTCCACCATGGACAGGGACTTGTGCCGGCCGGTGAGCATCTCGGCCCGCTCGTCGAGCTTTTCGAGGAGGAGGTTGCGCATGGTCCAGTGCGCCTCGTTGATCAGGACCTCGTCGGCGCCACCGTCGTAGAACCCCAGGACGGCGGCGTTGACGTCCGAGGTGAACATCGAGCGGCAGCGCTCCCACTGCGGGGTGCCCGGCAGCACGTCGGCCGGCCAGGTCACCCCTGTGGCGCCCTCCATGTCGGCGCTGATGAGGATCTTCATGCCCCGTCACGTTACGCGCCGGGAGCGGGCCCGGCCAGGAAGCGCCGTCAGCTCTTGTGCAGCCGGTCCAAATCCGGCTGTGCCTCGACCGGCGTCGCCGTCGGGACCGTCGCCGCGCCGGCGGCGGCACTGACGGCGACGGGCTGGGTGGCGTACCGCCGCGGCCGTACCGTGAACTAGCCGCGGGCCACGACGACCCACTTCGAAGGCAGCTCGATCCGGGTGCCGTCGGGGGTGTACTCCGCGGTGGTGAGGGGCATTTCGCCCGAAGCCACCACGCGGAGCCCGGCCGTACGCAGGTACTCCAGCACCGCGTCGTCGGCGATCTCGCCGGGCGCGATGCCGTGCCGGAAGACGGAGGCCAGCTTCGGCGGCGGGCCCGAGGGGCTCTGGGCGAGGCCCATCAGGACGGACTTGGCGGCCTCGGCCAGTTCGACCAGGAAGGCCCGGCCGGTGGTGCCGACGAGGGTGGCGATGCCGTCCACCAGCGCCTGCCGGTCGTCGGGCTCCGCCTGGTGCAGTACGCCCCTCATATAGACGTTGGCGTCGCCGAGTTCCGCGTGCAGCGTCTGCGCCTCGTCCTTCTCGCTCCCGTCCAGGACCCGGTAGGTGGCCAGGCCCGCGGGGTCGGCCTGGCGGGCGTGGTCGATCGCCGCATCGGACAGGTCGGCCCCGACGACATGCGGGAAACGGCCGGCCAGGAAACGGGTCTGGGTGCCGTTGCCGCAGCCGAGGTCCACCAGCGGCAGCGTCGGCGCGGTCAAGTGCGGTTCGAACAGAGCCAGATGGGGGCCGACAGTGAGCGCCGGCTCCGCGTCCCAGAACACCGCCCCCTGTTCCTCGGGCGCCTCCCGCCAGAAGCCCTCCCAGGCCGCCCGGTACCGACTCGTCACGCTCATGCCCAACTCCCCAGGATGTGACGGACATCCCGCCACTAAGTGGCGGGCGAGTACGGTCTATCGTGCCCCGCACGGCTCTACAAGCGCGTCGCGCATTCCTTCACGCCGCATTCGATCGGTGTACGCCCCCGAGCGCCTCGTGCGCCCCTGGAAACGCGGGGACCGGTCAGCGTCGCGGGAGCGTCAGTTCGAACCAGACGGTCTTTCCGGCACTCGTACGACTGGTGCCCCACTCGCGAGCGAGCGTGCTCACCAGCCGCAGCCCCCGGCCGAGTTCGTCATCGGGTCCGGCGTTCATCAGGGTCGGCAGCTCATGGTCGTCGTCGTCCACCTCGCACAGCAGGGTGTCACCCCGGACCAGACGCAGATCGACGGGACGGCTGTGCGAATGCCGCAGGGCGTTGGTGACCAGCTCGCTGACCAGCAGCTCGGCGACCTCGATGTGCCGGGCGAGCCCCCAGTCGTGCAACTGCTCGCGGACCACCGCGCGGGCCCGGCCGACCTCGACGGGGTCGAGGGCGATCCGCCACTCGGCGACGTCCTCCGGCTCGATGCCGTTGAGCCGGGCCATCAGCAGGGCGACGTCGTCCTTGCGGCCGCCACGGGTGTTGAGCGCCCGGATGATCGTGTCGCAGGCGTCGTCCATGGAGGCGGCCGGATGCGCGGCGGACTCGCACAGCGTCGCCAGTCCTACGCCGATGTCCTCGCCGCGCACCTCGACCAGACCGTCGGTGCACATCACCAGACGGTCGCCGGGCTCCACGCGCACGCGTACCGCCTCGAAGGGCACCCCGCCGACTCCTATGGGCGCGCCCGTCGGCAGATCGAGCAGCTCGCTGCGCCCGTCCGCGCGCACCAGCACCGGAGGGATATGGCCCGCGTTGGCGATCTGCAGCTTGCCGGCGATCGGGTCGTAGACGGCGTAGAGACAGGTCGCGAGGTAGGTGTCGCCGAGGCGCTGGGCGAGGTCGTCGAGGTTGCGCAGGAGCTGGGCGGGCGGCAGGTCGAGGGCGGCCATGGTCTGTACGGCCGTACGCAACTGGCCCATCATCGCGGCCGAGTTGAGGCCGTGGCCCATGACGTCGCCGACGACCAGGGCGGTGCGGGCGCCGGGGAGCTTGACGGAGTCGAACCAGTCACCGCCGACCCGGCCGAGCAGGGTGCCGGGGAGATAGCGGGTGGCGATGTCGCAGCCCGCCATGCGCGGCGGGATGTGCGGCAGCATGCTGTCCTGGAGGGTCTCGGCGACGCTCTCCTGGAAGGTGTACATGCGGGCGTTGTCGAGCACGAGGCCCGCGCGGGCGGCGAGTTCGGCGCCGGTGACCCGGTCCATGTCGTTGAAGACAGGCCGCTCGGGATGGCGCAGCAGGATCATGAAGCCGAGGACCACATTGCGCGCCTTGAGCGGTACGACCAGCATGGAGCGGCCCGTGATGAGCGGCCGGATGTCGCGCTTCTCGAACTGGGAGGCGATGGCGTGGCCCATCTCCTCGCTGATCCGCGGCACCAGCACGGGCTCGCCGGTGGTCATGCACTGGAAGAACGGCGTGTGCGCCGGGAAGGGCATGGCCTCGCCGACCGGCACGACGTCGTCCCAGCGGCCGGGTTCGTCGGTGTGCTCGACGGCGACCCGGTGCCACATGGTGGTGGTGTCCGGCACACCCTCCGGGAACCCCTCGCCCGCGACGACCTGTTCGCGCAGATAGGTGCCGGCGACATCGGTGAAGCGGGGCACGACGGCCTTGCTGACCTCGACGATGGTCCGGGACAGATCGAGGGAGGAGCCGATGCGGCCGCTGACCTCGTTGAGGAACTCAAGTCGTTCGCGGACGGCGGCGTATTCGAGGTCCTCACTGTCCTCGGCGTCCTCCGCGGGCACCGGCACCCCGAGCACCGCCGCACGGGCGGCGCGCTCCCGGCGGGCCCTGCGCTCGGCACGCCTCGGCACGCCCCAGTCGGGGGTGACGGGCACCCGGTCGTTCTGGCTGAACTCCAGGACCGGATAGCCCAGTTCGAGGATCTGCGCGACGATGCGGGAGCTCTCGCCGACGCTCATGCTGGGCAGGATCTCGGGCAGTCGGCGGGCCAGCTCCTCGGCACCGGGGAAGTCGGTGTGCAGGGCGAACCCGGGCGCGATCCGCTCGAAGCCCAGGCCGTCGGGCTCGCGCTGCTGGAGTCCGTCCGCATCGGCCGCCAGCACCAGTAACCGCTCGCGCCCCGGGCCGACCAGCGGATACGCCCACCACAGGACGTCGGAGCGGTCGTCGCCGGTCACGGTGAGGCGGGCGCGGCCCGCCGCGGGGAAGCTGAGCCGTCCGTCGAGGGAGGATTCGAGGTCGGGGCCGAGGCCGTCGAAGGCCGCGTACTCCCCGTAGGAGATGGCGTCCGGCTCCTCGGAGAGCGCTCCGGAGACGGGCAGCAGGTCGGCGGCGGGCCGTCCGATCGCCTCGTCCTTGCCGACGCCGAACAGCCGTCGGGCGCCGGTGCTCCAGTGGGACACCAGGCCCTCGCGGTCCACCACGACGACGGCAAGGGCCACACGGCCGGTCGCGACGTGTTCCGTCGCGCCGTTCCCAGCTCCGGGGCCGGGAGGTGTGTCCCCCGCGGTGCCACGGTCCATGGCCAAGGCCTCTCTCCCCACGGCTTGGCAAGATCTGTTGCCGCCGACACCACCGTACGGCGAGGGCCAGTGGTGATGTGCGGCAATACGGGAATTGGCCGGTGCGGGCGCCCCGGCGCACGCACCCGCGCGCCCTCAGTCCTCGTGCCCCAGTTGAAGATCGCGTTCCGTACGGCCGCCGCCGGCCATCTGGAGCACGGTGGCGACCGGCGGATAGCCCGCGGCGATCACGGTGTACTCGCCGGAGGACAGATCGACGAAGCGGAACGTCCCGTCCGGCCCCGTGGTGAGCGTGTCGACGACATTGCCCGCCGCGTCCAGCAGCGTCACGCGCGCGTCCTCCACGGGCCTGCCGCCGCTCGCCCGGACCGTCCCGCGCAGTACGGCGCCCCCGGCGAGTTCGATGTCCTGCCGGGTCTCCCGGGCGGCCTGCACGGAGACGGGCAGCGCGGCCGGACGGAACGCGGGCGCGCTGGCGGCGAGGGTGTACTCGCCGGCCACCAACTCGGTGATGACGTAACCGCCCTCGCGTCCGCTGCGGGTGCTGGCGACGACCTCGCCGTGGACGTTGGTGAGGGTGATGGTCGCGTCGCGTACGGAGGTGCCGTCGGCGGTCACCACGGTGCCCGCCAGGCGCCCGGCACCGCCGAGCACCACGTCCAGCTCCACCGGGCGTTCGCCGACGGTCACGGAGACTGCCTGCGGCTGGTGTCCGCCCGCCGCGGCGATAAGGACGTACGCCCCCGACCCTGGCGTGGACAGCGCGTACCGTCCGTCCTCACCGCTGGCGCCCCGGCCGATCTGCTGTCCGACGGCGTCGATGAGGGTGAGCGCCGCGCGCGGGACGACGGTTCCGTCGGGGTGCTGCACGGTGCCGCAGACGGGGATTCCGGCCGCGTGGGGCGAACGGGCGTGCGGGAGGGGGACGGGCTCGGTTTCGGCGGTGTAGTGGGACACCAGTGGTTTCTCCTTGAGGAAGAAAGCGATGAGCAGGCCGAGGACGAGCACCGGCACGAGGTAGAGGAAGATCCTCGGCATGGCGTCGGCGTAGGCCTGGATGTAGTCGTCGCGCAGGCCCGGGGGCAGCGCGTGGACGACCTGCGGGGTGATGGACTCGGCGTCGGGAAGCTCGGCACCCGCGCGTGCGGGCAGCCGGTCGGCGAGCGCGTCGGTGAGCCGGTCGGCGAAGAGGGTGCCGAAGACGGCGGCGCCGACGCTGCCGCCGATCTGCCGGAAGTAGTTGTTGGCGCTGGTCGCGGCGCCGAGATCGGCGGGGCGCACGGAGTTCTGCACGGCGAGGATCAGGACCGGCATCACCATGCCGATACCGGCGCCGAGGACGGCCATCCAGATGCTGTAGTGCAGCCGGGGCGTGTCGGCGTCGAGCCGGGACAGCAGCCACATGCCGACTACGGAGAGGGCGCTGCCGAGGACGGGGTAGATCCTGTAGCGCCCGGTGTGGCTGATGAGCTGTCCGGAGACGATGGAGGCGCCGACGATGCCGCCCATCATGGGCAGCATCAGCAGCCCGGACTCGGTGGCGGAGGCCCCGTCGACCATCTGGAGGAAGGTCGGCAGATAGCTGGCGGCGCCGAACAGCGCGACGCCGATCACCAGGCCCACCAGGCCGGTGATGGTGAAGACGGAGTCCCTGAACAGCCGGAGCGGGATGAGGGGTTCGGGGGCGAAGTGCTCGGCGACGAGGAAGAGCACGGTGGCCAGGGCCGCGCCCGCGCCGAGGCCGAGGATGACCCGGGAGTCCCAGGCGTACTCGGTGCCGCCCCAACTGGTCAGCAGGACCAGGCAGGTGGAGGCGGCGGCGAGCAGCAGCGAGCCGAGGATGTCGAGCCGGGGTTTGGTCTCGGGCTTCGGCAGCTTCAGTACGACGGCGACGACGGCGAGGGTGACGATGCCGAAGGGGACGTTGATGTAGAAGCACCAGCGCCAGGAGAGATGGTCGGTGAAGTAGCCGCCGAGCAGGGGCCCGGCGACCGAGGCGAGGCCGAAGGCGGCGCCGATCAGGCCCATGTAGCGGCCGCGCTGCCTCGGCGGCACGATGTCGGCGATGATCGCCTGCACACCGATCATGAGCCCGCCCGCGCCGACGCCCTGCACGGCCCGGTAGGCGATGAGCTGGTCCATGGTCTCGGCCCGCCCGGCGAGCGCGGAGCCGACGACGAAGACGACGATCGCGAACTGGAAGACGCCTTTGCGGCCGAGGAGGTCGCCGAGCTTGCCGTAGATCGGCAGGCCGATGGTGGAGGTGAGCAGGTAGGCGGTGATCGCCCAGGACATCTTGTCCAGGCCGTGCAGCTCGCCGACGATCTTCGGGAGCGCGGTGGCGACGATCATCTGCTCCAGCGCGGCCAGCAGCAGCGCGAGCATCAGCCCGAAGAAGACCAACCGCACCCGGCGCGGGCCGAGTTCGGCGTCGACGGCCGGTTGCGGCGCGGGAGCGTCGGGGGGTGGTGCGACCGGTCGGTCCTTCACCGGAGTCGTCCCGCCCACGTACCGCTCCCCTCGTCGCGCCTGCCACGCAATTCCCGCTTAATGCGACAACTACGAGCAAGCACGACGAGTTACGGCAGATCGGTGCGGCGCGTGGAGATCCACTCGATCCAGTGAGAGGGATCAACGACCCACGGACACCTGGGACTTAACCCTCGACCTCGGCGGCGAGCTTGGCGAGCAGCGCGTCGTAGATCCGCCCGAGGCCCTTGGGGGCGAAGGTCTTCTCGAAGAAGCCGCCGATGCCGCCGGCGCCCTGCCAGGTGGTGGTGACGACGACCCGGGACCTGCCCTCGCCGGCCGGGGTGACGCGCCAGACGGTGACCATGGAGGAGTTGCGGTCCTTCTCGACGAGCTCGCCGTCGGTGGGCTCGCTGACCTCCAGCAGACAGTCGCGCACCCGCTTGCTGGTGGCCTGGAGCTTCCAGTGGACGAGGGTGCCCTCGCCGTCGCCGCCCTCGCGCACCTCGTACTCGCTGAAGTGCTCGGGCAGCAGCTTCTCGCGGGTGCCGCTGTAGTCGGCGAGGGCGTCGAACACCTTCTCCGCGTCCGCCGCGACGACCCGCTCCGTAGTGGCCTCGACCTGCGCCATTGACTTCCTCCAGGAGGTGAATTGCTCGGGGATCGGGGCAAGCCAACCACCCGGCGGCCCGGCCGCCCAAATCGAGGTCGCACGATCAAGGGAACATGTGTTCTATTCTGTGCCCAGTGCTACCGAGGAGGCCTCATGCGCTGGGAGAACCTCGCCCTGGAGTCCGAACACAGCCGGGCCGACGCCGCGCTGTTCGGCGCCGACGCGGTGACCACCCGCACCTTCGACACCCCCGAGTTCCGTGGGATCACCTTCCACGAGATCCGGGCCCGCTCGATCATCAACCGGGTGCCGGGGGCCTCCCGCATGCCCTTCGAGTGGACGGTCAATCCGTACCGCGGCTGCTCGCACGCGTGCGTGTACTGCTTCGCGAGGAAGACCCACAGTTATCTGGACCTCGACACCGGGCTCGGCTTCGACTCCCAGATCGTGGTCAAGGTGAACGCGCCGGAGCTGCTGCGCCGCCAGCTCGGCTCCCGGCGCTGGCTGGGCGAGCACATCGCGATGGGCACGAACGTCGACTGCTATCAGCGGGCGGAGGGCCGCTACCGGCTGATGCCGGGCATCATCGGCGCCCTGCGCGACCACGCCAACCCCTTCTCGATCCTCACCAAGGGCACGCTCATCCTGCGCGACCTGGAGCTGCTGAAGCAGGCGGCCGCGGTGACCGACGTCGGCATCTCCGTCTCGGTCGGCTTCACCGACGCCGAGCTGTGGCGCACCGTCGAGCCGGGCACGCCCGCTCCCGAGCGGCGTCTGGAGGTCGTACGCACCCTCGGTGAGCACGGCATCGGGTGCGGGGTGCTGATGGCGCCGGTGATCCCGTTCCTGAGCGACTCCCCGGCCCAACTGCGGGCCACGGTACGGGCGATAGCGGCGGCCGGCGCGACCTCGGTGACCCCGCTGGTGCTGCATCTGCGCCCCGGCGCCCGGGAGTGGTTCATGGCCTGGCTGGAGCGCCACCACTCGTATCTGGTGCGCCGCTACGAGCGGCTGTACGCCGATGGCGCCTACGCCCCGAAGTGGTACCAGCGCCGGATCACCCGTCAGGTGCACGAGCTGGCCGAGGAGTACGGCATCGGCCCCACGCGCGCGGGGATGCCGCGCCGGATCCGTGAGCCGGAGGCCGCCGAGCAGCTGACCGAGCCTCAGATGACCGAGCCGGTTCAACTCTCGCTTATCTGAGAGCATCCGAGCGCAACAGACGACCCAATTGGGTCAAGTATTGCCAGAACACGTTCTTCCGGGCGGGCTTTCCGGGACGATGCGGCGTGGACCGTGACCCTCGCGGTCCGAACCCCCTCCGTCCTGGGAGGACTCGATGAGAAAACGCGCAGCCGTGCTGTGCGCTGCCGCCGTCGTCGTGGCCGGAACGTTCACGGCAGTCCCCGCCGAGGCGAGGGCGCCGCACTCGGCTCCGAAGCTCACCTGGAAGAACTGCGGCACCACCACCTATCCGACGCTCCAGTGCGCTTCCCTCAAGGTGCCGCTCGACCACGCGAATCCGCACGGGGAGCAGATCACGCTCGCCCTCTCGCGCGTGCCGCACACCGCGAAGAAGTACCAGGGCCCGCTGCTGGTCAACCCCGGCGGACCGGGCGGCAGCGGCCTCACGCTGGCCGGCTTCGTCGCGTCCACGCTGCCCAAGTCGGTGGCGGCGCAGTACGACGTGATCGGCTTCGACCCGCGCGGGGTCGGCAAGAGCAAGCCCGCGCTCGACTGCAAGCCCGGGTACTTCAACCCGGTGCGCCCGGACTCGGTGCCGAGCTCCCCGGCGATCGATGGAGCCAACCTCCTGCGGGCGAAGTCGTTCGCGAAGGCGTGCGGCGACAAGTACGCGCATCTGTTGCCGTACATCAACACGATCAGCGCCGTGCAGGACATGGACCGGATCCGGCACGCGGTGGGCGCGAAGCGGATCAATTACTTCGGTTACTCGTACGGCACCTATCTCGGCGCGGTCTACGCCAAACTCTTCCCGGAGCGGGTGCGACGCCTGGTCCTGGACTCGGTCGTGGACCCCACGGGCGTCTGGTACGAGGACAACCTCGCGCAGGACTACGCCTTCAACGACCGTCACCTCGCCTTCATGGCATGGGTCGCCAAGCACGACGCGACCTACAAGCTGGGCACCGACCCGGCGAAGATCGAGGACGAGTGGTACGCGATGCGGGCCGCGCTGGCGAAGAACCCGGCCGGCGGCAAGGTGGGCGCCGCCGAACTGGAGGACACCTTCCTGCCCGGCGGCTACTACAACGGCTACTGGCCCTATCTCGCGGAGGCGTTCGCGGCGTACGTGGGCGACAAGAACACCGAGCCGCTGGTGGAGGCGTACGACAACTTCGCCGCCGTGGACGCCGCGGGCGACAACGGCTACAGCATCTATACGTCCGTGCAGTGCCGGGACGCGGGCTGGCCGCGCGACTGGGAGCAGTGGCGTGACGACAACTGGGCGGTGTACGCGAAGGCGCCGTTCATGACCTGGAACAACGCCTGGTACAACGCGCCCTGCGCGTTCTGGCCGACCGACTCCCTGGAGCCGGTGGACGTCGCCAACGGCGAGCTGCCGCCGGTACTGCTCCTCCAGGCGACCGAGGACGCGGCCACGCCGTACCACGGCGCCGTGACGGTCCACCGTCTGCTGCACGGCTCCAGCCTGGTGGTCGAGCAGGGCGGTCAGAACCACGGCATCTCGCTGAGCGGGAACGCCTGCCTGGACAAGCACCTGGCGAAGTATCTGACCGACGGCACGGTGCCGCGCAGCGGCGGTGAGGTCGACGCGGTGTGCGAGGCGCTGCCCAACCCGAAACCGCTGAGCTCGACATCGACGTCCTCACACGGCGCGACGCTGCACGGTCTGCTCGGCTTCCGCGGCTGAGCCCCCCTCGGGGGCGGGCGTTGTCAGACCCATGGTCCACCATGGACGCATGAGTGAGCTGACCAGGATTCCCGCCCCCGACGGCGTGGCCGCCGCCGCGCAGTACAGCCATGTGGTCCTGGGCACGGGCCGCTTCGTGGCCATCGCCGGCCAGCTCCCGCTCGACGAGAAGGGCGAGCCGGTCGGCGAGGACGACCCGGCCGCCCAGGCCCGCCAGGTCTTCGAGAACCTGAGGCGCTGCCTCGCCGCGGCCGGGGCGACCTTCGACGACGTCGTCAAACTCACCTACTTCGTCACGGACATGGCGGACCTGCCCGCGATCCGCGCGGCCCGCGCCGAGCACATACCGGACGACCGCCTGCCGGCCGCGTCGGCGGTGCAGGTGGCGGCGCTGGTGCGACCGGAGTTCCGGATGGAGATCGAGGCGTTCGCGGTGGTGCCGGAACAGCCCGCGCACCCCATCCTGCTCCCCGAATAATCGGACGCCCGCCTGGCCGGCCGCGCCCTAGGGTGCGGTCATGGACGACGATCACCTTCGCATCCGCGAGATGACGGTGGCCGACTGCGGCCGCGTCGCCGAGATCCGCGTCGGCGGCTGGCGTACCGCGTACCGGGGGCTGATGCCGCAGCCGTACCTCGACGGCCTCAGCGTCTCCGAGGACGCCGACCGTCATCGCGCCCGTCTCGCCCAGGGCGACGGCCTGCGGGTGGACCTCATCGCCGAGCGGGAGGGCAAGGCGGTCGGCTGGGCCTGCCATGGTCCGTACCGCGAGGGCGACACCCGCACCGAGGACGCCGAGCTGTACGCCATCTACGTGGACCCCGGGCAGTACGGCGCCGGGATCGGCCGGGCCCTGCTGAAGGAGTCGATCCGCCGGTGCACGGCCGACGGACACCCGCGCATGCTGCTCTGGGTCCTGAAGGAGAACGCCGACGCCCGCCGCTTCTACGAACGGGCCGGCTTCCTCCCCGACGGCGCCGAGGAGCCCTTCGAGGTGGACGGCGTGGCGGTGCCGGAGGTGCGGTACGTCAGAGAACTCATCGCTGCCTAGGGATCCGCGCGAGCGCCCGCACCGCGGCCTGGGCGAGCGCCGGATGGGCCAGCGCCTCGTTCAGCACGGTCCGGGCGCGGGCGTCGCCCAGGGTGCCGAGCCCCTCGACACAGGCGAGCGCGACCCGGCGGTAGGGATCGTGCGGGCGCAGTCGCCGCTCCAGGGTCGTGATCAGCGCGGGTACGGCCTCGGGGGCCCGCAGTTCGACCAGCAGCCGGACCGGGTGCAGCGCGTACGCGACGCGCAGTTCGTTCGTGGCGAGCGCCGCCGCCGCTCGGGCCGTACGAGGATCGCCGAGCCGGGCCAGGGCGTACGCGGCGGACACGCAACGCTCTGGGTCACGGTGGTTCAGCAGCAGGACCAGAGCTTCGAACGCCCGCCGGTCCCCCGCGAGTCCGAGCCGGAACGCGGCCAGCTCCCGGGCCCACAGTGACTGCCCCGGCGCGGTGAGGACATCGGCCAGCTCGTCCAGGTCCCCGGTCCCCACGAGCCGCTCGAAGCCCGCACCCCCGCCCGACTCCCGCCGTAAGCGCTCCGTGAGTGATCGCAACTCTTCGTCCATGGCATGGAGCCTATGGGCGGGCCCGCCGCCTCGGGACCTACATCACAAAGACGGTGAAGGACGGGGACTGGCGCGCTCGTTACCCGCGGGTTAAGCTCAGACGAGCGAGGTACCCCCTCGCGATCCACCCGCGATGGCCTGGTGACGCAGCCATCGCAGGAGCAGTCGGTTCGGTACCTCAGGTACCGCAGTACGACTCGGCCACGGGACAGGGCCGGTCGGCCATCACCGTTCACCGGACGTGTGCACGTCCGCGTCGACGGCACCGGGCGTGTGCGCTCGCAGCCCGGCAGACACCCGCATTTCTCAGGCACCCGGTGCGCCCCTCAGGCGCACCCGGGCGCACTCCCAGTCGTCACCCTCATTTCTGGAGTCCCGCGATGGCCACTCCCCTGTCCGACACTCCCGCGTCCCCGATCAGGACCGTCGCCGTCATCGGCCTCGGCACCATGGGCACCGGCATCACCGAGGTCCTCGCCAAGGCCGGCCGCGAGGTCGTCGGAATCGACATCAGCGAGGCCGCGGCAGGCCAGTCGGTCGCCGCCCTGGAGGCCTCCACCGCCCGCGCCGTGGAGCGCGGCAAGCTCACCGAGCAGGAGCGCGCCGAGGCCCTCGCCCGGGTCCGCACCACCACCGACCTGGCCGCGGCGGCCGACGCCGACCTGGTCATCGAGGTGGCGCCGGAGTCGTACGAGATCAAGCAGCAGATCTTCCGCGCGCTGGACGGGATCGTGCGCCCCGAGGCGATCCTGGCCACCGGGACCAACGCCCTGTCCGTCACCCGGCTCGCCGCCGACTCGGCGCGCCCCGAGCGGGTGCTGGGCCTGCACTTCTTCAACCCGGCCCCGGCGATGCGTCTTGTCGAGGTCGTCTCCTCGGTGCTGACCGCGCCCGCGGCCGTCGCCGCCGTCACCGACCTCGCCCTGGACCTCGGCAAGGAGCCCGTCGCGGTGGGCGACCGGCCCGGATTCGTCGCCGACGGACTGCTGTTCGGCTACCTCAACCAGGCCGCCGCGATGTACGAGGCCAAGTACGCATCCCGTGAGGACATCGACGCCGCGATGCGGCTCGGCTGCGGACTGCCCATGGGCCCGCTCGCGCTGCTCGACCTCATCGGCATCGACACCGCGCGCACGGTCCTGGACGCCATGTACGCCGAGTCCCACGACCGGCTGCACGCCCCCGCGCCGATCCTCAAGCAGCTCAGCGAGGCGGGCCTGACGGGCCGTAAGTCGGGCCGTGGTTTCTACAGCTACGAGGCCCCGGGCAGCGCGGTCGTCGTGCGGGACGCCCTGACGCCGCTGGAGGGCTCCGTCCCGGTCCCGGGCCGTGAGGTCCGCTCGGTCGGCGTCGCCGGTTCCGGCACCATGGCCTCCGGTATCGCCGAGGTCTTCGCCAAGGCCGGCTACGAGGTCGTCCTCGCCGCCCGCAGCGAGGAGAAGGCGCAGGCCGCGAAGGCCCGCATCGGCAAGTCGCTCGCGCGCTCCGTCGACAAGGGCCGGATGACCGCGGAGGCCGCGGCCCAGACCCTGGAGCGGATCACCCCGGCGGGCTCCTACGACTCCTTCGCCGAGGTCGACCTGGCAGTCGAGGCCGTCGCCGAGGACCTGGAGATCAAGCAGCAGCTGTTCGCCACGCTGGACAAGGTCTGCAAGCCGGGCGCGGTGCTGGCGACCACCACCTCCTCGCTGCCCGTCGTCGCCTGTGCCCGCGCCACCTCGCGTCCGCAGGACGTGATCGGCATGCACTTCTTCAACCCGGCCCCGGCCATGAAGCTGGTCGAGGTCGTCCGTACCGTCCTGACCGCGGACGACGTGCACGCCACGGTCCGTGAGGTCTGCGGCCGGGTCAAGAAGCACGCCGTGGACTGCGGCGACCGGGCCGGATTCATCGTCAACGCCCTACTGTTCCCATACCTGAACAACGCGATCAAGATGGTGCAGGAGCACTACGCCTCGCTCGACGACATCGACGCGGCGATGAAGCTGGGCGGCGGCTACCCGATGGGCCCGTTCGAGCTGCTGGACGTGGTCGGGCTCGATGTGTCGCTGGCCATCGAGAAGGTCCTGCACCGCGAGTTCCGTGACCCGGGCCTGGCTCCGGCGCCCCTGCTGGAGCACCTGGTGGCCGCGGGCTGCCTCGGCCGTAAGACGGGCCGCGGCTTCCGCGAACATGCCCGGCGGTGACCGTCCAGGCGACTGGTTCCGCGTAGGCGAGGACTGGGGCGGACTGCTCGACCCCGCGGCCTCACCCCCGCCCCTCCAGGGCGGGGGAACCCTGGGACATGCGCACCATCCTGCACAGATGCAGTACGTTCGGGTCATGTCCCAGCCCGCCAAGTCCTCACGTACACCAGCCACGCCCGACGCGCCGGAGAGTGCCGCGGGCACTCGCGCGGCCGCCCAGCGGCTCAAGATGCGCCGAGAACTGGCGGCCGCGGCGATGGAGCTGTTCGCCACGAAGGGGTACGAGGCGACCACCGTCGACGAGATCGCGGCCGCGGCCGGGGTCGCCCGCCGCACCTTCTTCCGCCACTTCCGCTCCAAGGAAGAGGCGATCTTCCCCGATCACGACGACACCCTGATCCGTGCCGAGGCGGTGCTCAACGCCGCCCCCGCGCACGAGCATCCGCTCGACACGGTGTGCCGCGGTATCAAGGAAGTCATGCGGATGTACGCGGCCCGCCCGGAGATCTCGGTCGCCCGCTACAAGCTCACGCGCGAGGTGCCGACCCTGCGCGAGGCGGAGATCGCGTCGGTGGCCCGCTACGAACGCCTCTTCACGCGTTATCTCCTCGGCCACTTCGACGAGCACGCGCACGACGACGACGCCAACGACGATCCGCTGCTGGCGGAGGTCGCCGCCTCCGCCGTGGTCACCGCCCACAACCATGTGCTGCGGCGCTGGCTGCGGGCGGGCGGCCAGGGCGATGTGGAGACGCAGCTGGACCATGCCTTCGCCATCGTCCGCAAGACGTTCGGCACCGGCATAGGAGCCGGCCGGACGACCACGCCCCAGCCGGCCGCGGCGACGGTCTCCGCCCATGGCGAGGTCCTGGTGACGGTCGCCCGTACGGACGCACCGCTGGACCAGGTGATGCGGACCATCGAAGAGGCACTGAAGGAGCGCTGAGGACCCGAAGGGCCCGCCGAGACTCTTCGCCACTGTGATGACGGCCACCCCACGGGGTGGCCGTTTTGGCATGTCAGGGCAGGTTTTCCGGCATCTTTCAGGAGCCGTTCGATCGATCATCGCTCATTTGTTACGTAAAGATTTCACCTGAGAGCAACTTCTGGCACTCAGTGCCTTGTCACCTGACACGCGGTGTCATACGTTGATGGTGTCCGGCCTGTCCCGACGAGCCCAACGGCTCGCGCGCCGGACGCCTGCGTCACAGGCACCCTCCGCGCCACAAAGCGCTGCCGAACAGCACCACACGCCGAACCGACGGCAACCGCAACACACCCTCAGCAGCACCGACGTAACCCTCAGCGTCCCCCTCAGGACGCGTATCGCCGGAGGCAACACCGTGACCGTGAAGGACATCCTGGACGCGATCCAGTCGCCGGACTCGACGCCGGCCGACTTCGCCGCTCTGCCGCTCCCCGAGTCGTACCGCGCGATCACCGTGCACAAGGACGAGACGGAGATGTTCGCGGGCCTCGAAACCCGCGACAAGGACCCCCGCAAGTCGATCCACCTGGACGACGTGCCGGTGCCGGAGCTCGGCCCGGGCGAGGCCCTGGTGGCCGTCATGGCCTCCTCGGTGAACTACAACTCGGTCTGGACCTCGATCTTCGAGCCGCTGTCGACCTTCGGATTCCTGGAGCGCTACGGCCGGCTCAGCGAGCTCACCAAGCGCCACGACCTGCCGTACCACATCATCGGCTCCGACCTCGCGGGCGTCGTCCTGCGCACCGGACCGGGCGTCAACGCCTGGAACCCCGGTGACGAGGTCGTCGCGCACTGCCTCTCCGTCGAACTGGAGTCCTCGGACGGCCACAACGACACGATGCTCGACCCGGAGCAGCGGATCTGGGGCTTCGAGACGAACTTCGGCGGCCTCGCCGAGATCGCGCTCGTCAAGTCCAACCAGCTGATGCCGAAGCCCAAGCACCTCAGCTGGGAGGAGGCCGCGGCCCCGGGCCTGGTCAACTCCACCGCCTACCGCCAGCTGGTCTCCCGCAACGGCGCCGGCATGAAGCAGGGCGACAACGTCCTGATCTGGGGCGCGAGCGGCGGACTCGGCAGCTACGCCACGCAGTTCGCGCTGGCCGGTGGCGCCAACCCGATCTGTGTGGTGAGCAGCCCTCAGAAGGCGGAGATCTGCCGCTCGATGGGCGCCGAGGCGATCATCGACCGCAACGCCGAGGGCTACAAGTTCTGGAAGGACGAGACCACCCAGGACCCGAAGGAGTGGAAGCGCTTCGGCAAGCGCATCCGCGAACTCACCGGCGGCGAGGACATCGACATCGTCTTCGAGCACCCCGGCCGCGAGACCTTCGGCGCCTCCGTCTTCGTCACCCGCAAGGGCGGCACCATCACCACCTGCGCCTCGAC
>NZ_JACMSF010000149.1 GCF_014257025.1 Streptomyces cupreus | reverse complement strand
GCAAGCGAGTTCGCCGACCTCGTCGACAGGATCCGGACAGGATGATCAGCAGGAAGGCGGCGATGCCGCAGCACAGTCCCGACAGCAGGTAGAGGTAGAGGCGCTGGCGGCGGACGTCGATGCCGGCGAGCCGGGCGGCCTCGGAATTGCCGCCGACGGCGACCGTGCGGCGACCGAAGGTGGTGCGGTTCAGGATCAGCCAGCCGATGACCGTGACCACGGCGAAGACCATGACGAGCGGCGGGATGCCGAGGACGTAGGCGTCGCGCTCGCCGAGGTCGAGGATGCTCGGAATGGTGACGATCTGCGTCTTGCCGTCGGTGATCTGCAGCGCCAGACCGCGCGCCGAGGCGAGCATGGCGAGCGTCGCGATGAACGGCACCATCCCGCCGTACGCGATGAGCAGGCCGTTGACCAGGCCGCAGCCGACGCCGACGAGGACCGAGGTGAACAGGACGCCGCCGAATCCGTAGTCCTGGGTCGCCACCGTGGTCGCCCATACCGAGGCCAGGGCGACGATCGCGCCGACCGACAGGTCGATGCCGCCGGAGGTGATGACGAAGGTCATGCCGACGGTGACGACGCCGATGACGGAGGCCTGGGTGAGGACGAGTTGGAGGTTGCGGGTGTCGAGGAACTCGTCGGGCTTGGTGATGCCGCCGATGACGATCAGCGCGGCGAGCACCCCGAGCAGGGAGAGGGTGCGTACGTCGGCGCGGGCCATCATGCCCCGCCAGGCGGGGAGTTCGGCCACGGGTGCGGTCTTGCCGGTGCCGTCCCTCGGTGGGGACGCGTGCTGCGTCATGACGCCGGGCTTCCTTCCATGACGAGGTCGAGGACACGGTGTTCGTCGAGGTCGCGGGCGGGCGCGGTGTGCACGACACGCCCCTCGCGCAGCACCAGGACGCGGTCGGCGAGGCCCAGCACCTCGGGCACCTCGCTGGAGACGAGGAGTACGGCGAGGCCTTCGTCGGCGAGGCGCCTGACGACCGCGTACAGCTCGGCGCGGGCGCCCACGTCGACGCCGCGGGTGGGTTCGTCGAGCAGCAGCACCCGGCAGCCGCGCAGCAGCCAGCGGGCGAGGACGGCCTTCTGCTGGTTGCCGCCGGACAGGGTGCGCACGGGCACGGAGGGGTTGTCGGGCCTGAGCGACAGCTCACGGGTGGCGGCGCGCGCGGCGCCCAGTTCGGCACCGCGGTCGATCCAGCCGCCGCGTGAGAAGCGGGACATGGAGGAGACCGACACATTGCGGGTGACGGACTCCAGCATCAGCAGGGCCTGCGCCTTGCGTTCCTCGGGGGCGAGCCCGAGTCCGGCACGGACGGCGGCGCGCACGCTGCCGGGCCGCAAGGCCCGCCCGTCGACGAGGACTTGACCGGCCGAGGGCTTCCGGGCCCCGTAGATCGTCTCCAGGATCTCCGAGCGCCCCGAGCCGACCAGTCCGGCGAGCCCGACGATCTCACCGGGCCGCACCTCCAGATCCAGTGGCTCGAACTCGCCGAGACGGGACAGCCCTTGGACCTGGAGCACCGGTGTGCCACCCACCACCCCCACGGGCCGCTCGGGGAAGACGTACTCGACATTGCGGCCCGTCATCAGCGCCACGACATCCCGCGTGGGCGTCGTCTTCGCGGGCAGCCCCACCGCCACGGCCCGGCCGTCCTTGAGGACCGTCACCCGGTCGCCGATGCGCCGGATCTCCTCAAGACGGTGCGAGATGTAGACGACGGCGACCCCGTCGGCGGTCAGGTCGCCGACGATCCGGAAGAGGTTGTCGACCTCGTCCGGGTCGAGCGCGGCGGACGGCTCGTCCATCACGATCAGCCGTACGTCGTGCGAGAGCGCCCGCGCCATCGAGACGATCTGTTGCTGCGCCGCCGACAACTCCCCGACCAGACGCCCGGGATCGATCTCGGGATGCCCGAGTCGCTTGAGAAGCTGGCCGGTTGAGGTCCGCGCCGTCTTCCTTCGTACGACGAAACCGGCGGCCGTCGGTTCATGGCCGAGGTGGACGTTCTCGGCCACAGACAGGTGCTCCACCAGATCGAGTTCCTGGTAGATCGTGGCGATGCCCAGACGCATGGCGGCGATCGGCGAGCGCAGGGTGACGTCCTCGCCGCGCCAGCGGATGGTGCCGGTGTCGGGCTGGTGGGCGCCGGCCAGGACCTTGATGAGGGTGGACTTCCCGGCCCCGTTCTGGCCGAGCAGACAGTGCACCTCGCCGGCCTGGACATCGAGGTCGACTCCGTCGAGGGCCCGGACACCGGGGAAGGACTTGGTGATGCCGGACATGCTGAGCAGCGATGGTTCTGGTGCCATGGGCTCCCCTTGGCGGGCGTGCGGGCCGGTTTCAGGGCAGGGCGAAGCAGACGGACGTGCTGGGGTGACTCGTGTAACGCGTCGGTTGCGCGGGCTCGGAAGAGGTTCGGTTACGCGGGTGAGAACAGATGGTCGCTGATGAGCCGGGCCGCGCCGATCACTCCGGCGGTGGGGCCCAACTCCCCCAGCACGATGGGCAGATTGCGGGTCGCCAGCGGCAGCGA
>NZ_JACMSF010000148.1 GCF_014257025.1 Streptomyces cupreus | reverse complement strand
GGTGGGGTGGGACAGGGTCTGGGAGAGATCCATTCGGCCGGTGGTCGCGCCGTCCTGCGCCCAGTCGTGCAGTTCCTGGGCGGAGGAGAAGTAGTGCGCGGTCTGCGAGACGGTGATCTTCTGCGCGTCCATGAGGGTGCGGGTCTCGCCGATGGCCTTGCCGATGGTGACCGGGTTGATGGCGAGCAGGTCGACCAGGACTTTCTGGGAGCAGACGCGGCGCAGGTAGATCACGGTGATGAGGATGCGGTCGGCGTTCGAGAGCAGGGGTTTGCCGTGCGCTCCGGGGGCCTGCAGGCGTCGGCCGCCGCGTTGCTGGAACTTGCGCTGTTCGGCCTGGGCGGCCTGTGCGGGAGCCAACTGTACGCACAGTGAGCCCAGTTCGGGTGGGGTCATGCCGCTCAGACGCAGGTCGGCGAGCATCGCCAGGACTTGCGACCTGGCGTGGTCGCGCTCGCTGGCGTTGATCACGCCGTCGCCGGTGGCGCCGGCCGGGGCGATCGTGTAGTTCCAGGATCCGTGCCGGTCATGGTGTGTGATCGGCAGTGAGCGCAGGTTCTCGCGGCTGACGGAGATTCCCACCGGGTAGGTCCCGGTGTCCAACTCGGCGTGAACGCGCAGGCCGGTGCGGGTGCGGGTCGCGGCGATGCTGTTGACCACGACTTCGTGGCTGGTCAGGGGCCTGCCACGCCAGTTCATGGAGATGTGGGAGAACAGCCGGTGCTCGATTTTGTTCCATTTCGAGGTGCCCGGCGGAAAGTGCAAAACGCTCACCGTGAGGCCCATCTGGGCGGCGAACACGGCGAGTTCAGCCTTCCACAACCGGTAGCGGTAGCTGTTGGACCCTCCGCAGTCCGCGGTGATCAGCAACCGGTCGGCCTCCGGGTAGTCCACCCGGCCACGGGCCCGCCACCAGCGGCGGATCGACTCGACCGCGAACACCGAGGTGTCGTGATCGGTACCGACGTTCACCCAGCCTCTGTCGTGGGCCAGATCGTAGATGCCGAAGGGTATCGCCACCTCGACGTCGGGGCCGATGAAGTAGAAGCTGTGGTCCTCCACCTGCACCGGATCGCCGGCGGGGCGCCATTGGCGCCCGGGGTTCGGCAGCTGTCCTATCTGCTCCTTCTTCTTGGCATCGATACTGATCACCGGCTGACCGCCAGAGTGGTGCTCTTTGACCTGTTCATTGATGTAGCGGAACTGCGCGTCCCGATCGGGGTGTTGCTTGCCCTCCAGCGTCTTGGCGCTGGCCTGCAGACTGAAACCCTGTCCCTTCAGCAGTCGGCCGACGGTCGGAGCGGAGACCGGGTGCCCTTGCCTGGTCAGCTCCTCGGCTAGGTTGCGCAGGGACTTGGTGGTCCAGCGCAGCGGCGACATCGGATCGCCCCGCTCGTCCGGCTCCACCAGCTTCAGCAACGCCGGAACCAGGGACGGATCCTGCTCCTCGGCCGGTTTGCGCCCACCCCCGGGGCGCCGGACGCAGCCGTCCCGCAGCGGATCCTCACCGGCCTCCAGCTCGAACACACCGTTGCGGACCGTTGTCTCGCTCACCCCGGCCAGCCTCGCCACGGCCCGTACCCCGCCGTGTCCGAGCAATCGCGCCTCCTGCCCCAGCATCAGACGCCGCTGACGCTCGTTCAGATGCGGCAACACGACCTGGAACCGCAGCGCGAGCTGGTCCAGAACATCGTCGGCGAAGCTCATACCAGAGCAACGGGCTTGTCCTATGAAAGCAACGGGTTGTTCCTTGACGGCTTCAATGAACCCTGCACCGCTGCCAGGCGGCGCCGAGCATCACCTTGCGGACCGCGGCGACCAGCCCGGCGTGCTGGTCCGTGACGACCAGACGGACCCCGGACAGGCCACGCTCCCGCAGCGAGCGCAGGAACTCCTTCAAGAACGCCTCGCTCTCGCTGTCCCCGACCATCAGGCCCAGGACCTCGCGGCCTCCGTCCTCGGTGATACCGGTGGCGACCACCACGGCCCGGGAGACGATCTGGTGGTTCACCCGCGCCTTGCAGTAGGTCGCGTCCAGGTAGACGTAGGGGAAGCGGACGTGATCCAGCGGGCGGGTGCGGAACGCGGTCAGCGGCTCGTCCAGCATCGTGCAGATCCGGGAGACCTCGGACTTGGAGATGCCGCTGTCCCCGCCGAGGGCTTTGACCAGGTCATCCACGCTGCGGGTGGAGACGCCGTGCACGTATGCCTCCATGATGACGGCGTAGAGGGCCTGGTCGATGCGGCGCCGTCGCTCCAGCAGGCTGGGGAAGAAGCTGCCGGTGCGGACCTTGGGAATCTCCAGGTCCAGATCGCCGGCCAGCGTGGTCAGCACCTTCTCCCGGTGCCCGTTGCGGACGTTGGTCCGCGTCGGCGTGTGCTCGTTCCACTCCGCGCCGATATGGGCACTTGCCTCGGCCTCGATCAGCTCCTGCACCATCCGCTCGGCGAAGGCGCGGATGAGCTCGATTCCATCGGTCGAGCGTAGTGACTCAAGCAGCCGTATCAGTTCAGACTGGGACAGGGCCATCGTGCACTCCTCGTGGTTGAACTGGGCGTTCACCAAGGAGAGTTACGCGATGGCCCGCCTC
>NZ_JACMSF010000147.1 GCF_014257025.1 Streptomyces cupreus | reverse complement strand
GGCAAGACCGGCGACGTCTACGCCACCACCAACGCCGCCTACGACAAGCTCAACCGGGTGCTGAAGGAGCAATACACGGTCAGCACCAAGGAAGGAGCCCTCGCCGGCACCGGCGTGTACGTCATCAACAACAGCTACAACCTCGACGGCACCCTGCAAAAGCGCAGCATCCCCGCCATGGGCGGCCTTGCTGCCGAGACCCTCACCTACGGCTACACCTCCACCCGGCTCCCGGACACCCTCCAGGGACTGACCGGCATCGTCCAGAACACCGACTACCTCCCGGCCGGCGAGCACATCCGCACCACCCTGGGCGTCTCCTCCACCGCCGACTGGACAGATGTCAACTACGCCTACGAAGACGGCACCCAGCGTCTGTCCCGACAGACCGTCGTCTCCGAAACCCACACCGGCACCGACGCCGACATCAACTACCGCTACGACCAGGCCGGAAACCCGACCGAGATCGACGACCGTTCCACCAGCCCCGGCGACAAGCAGTGCTTCACATACGACGGACACCGCCGGCTGAAGGCCGCCTGGACCGCCGCCAGCGACTGCGCCACCGCTCCCACCACCAGCAGCGTCGGCGGCCGCGCACCGTACTGGCAGAGCTTCACCTACGACTCGGCCGGAAACCGCAAGACCGCCACCAACCACCTTGCATCCGGAGGACCGGCCACCACCGACTACACCTACAAGACCACCAGCCAACCCCGCCCGCACGCCCTGGACAACACGGTCACCAGCCTGGCTTCCGGCACCCAGATCAAAGACAGCTACACCTACTGGGAGAACGGCGCCACCAAGACCCGCAACCTCAACGGCACCATCCAGACCCTCGACTGGGATGTGGAAGGCGAACTGCAAAAGGTCACTGAAGCCAGCGGCGCCACCACCACCTTCCTCAACGACGGCGACGGCAACCGGCTCATCCGCAGAGATGCCACCGGTACCACTCTCTACCTGGCCGAGACCGAACTCCGCCTCGACAAAACCAGCGGCAACGTCACCGCCACCCGCTACTACACACATGCGGGCAAAAACGTGGCGATGCGCACTCCCACCAACCTGACCTGGCTGTCCGCCGATCACCACGGCACCGCCACTCTCCAGATCGACGCCACCACCCAGGCCCTCACCCGCCGCCCGACCAAGCCGTTCGGCGAGGACCGCGGCAGCAAGAAGCCAGCTGCCTGGCGCGGCGAGAAGGGCTTCGTCGGAGGCACCGAAGACCCCACCGGCCTCACTCACATCGGATCCCGCGAGTACGACACAGCAACTGGACGGTTCATCAGCGTCGACCCCATCGGCGACCTGAAAGACCCCCAGCAAATCAACGGATACGCCTACAGCAACAACAACCCCGTCACCTTCTCCGACCCGGACGGCAATTTCTTCGAATCCATCATCGCCGGCATCATCATCGCTCAAGTGGTCGGAACCGCGCTCGGAGGAGGCACTACTTCCTCCGGCCAGACGTCCAACGCGGGCACTGCAAATAGCGGCCCAAGCGCACTCGGTGGCGGGACGTGCATTCAACCCTCCGGGGGATACATATTCACCGTGGCGTGCAATGCCAATGACGGTGAGCCGGATAACCCCCAGGCACGCGGAGGCTGGAAAGAAGTCGTTGGGGCAATCGGCCACTGGTTCACAGATGCCGGTGAAGCCATGTCCAACGCCAGCCCATGGTGCTGGATCGAAGACTGCAGCGGTGCGACAGACGCATACGACGAATTCATCGACAGCAAGGGCGTCGACACTGATTCCTCGCTCTACCAGGACACCCTAACCAGACTCGACGTCTACAGCATGTTCAATGTCGGCGGAGCCGTCAGGACACTGAGCAAAAAGCTCCTCAGCAATCTCGCTAAGAAGAAGAACGACGTTCCACTCCCCAAGTGTCAATGTTTCCTTGCTGGCACGGCCGTCGTCATGGCGGACGGGACAACGAAAAACATCGAAGAAATCGAGCTCGGCGATAAGGTACTGGCCACCGACCCGGAGACGGGCAAGCAGGGCCCGCGCGAGGTAACCAGCACCATCGTCACAGAAGACGACAAGCTCTTCAACGAACTCTCGATCGCCACTGAAAGTGGAATCGAGACGCTCACGGCGACCCACGAACACCCGTTCTGGTCGCCCTCGGAGCTCGCGTGGATACCTGCAGCTGGCCTGCAGCCAGGGATGACGCTGCGAACCGACGATGATGCCACGGTCATCATCACCGCCAACAGGGCATTCACCAAGAAATCCCACACCACCTACAACCTCACTGTTGACGACCTGCACACGTACTATGTGCTGGCGGGGACCACGCCGGTCCTGGTTCACAATTGTGGACCAGGTGACGCTGACGACCTGGTTCACGTCTATCGGGCTGCGCAGAAGGGAAATGGGTCAGACGAACTCGCTAACGGGCTCAACCCGGCTAGGCACTCGGGCGGCAACGGTTACGCCTACGTCGGGACTGAGGACGTAGCGCAGAAGTATGCTGATTATGCGGTAGGTACGCATGAGGATTTCTACACCAAGTTCACATTCGGGCGTTCAGAGTTTGAAAAGCATTTCGGCACTGGGCTTCTGCATGAAGGCGGCCCCGGCTTGGAATGGGAGATCCCACATGCAAAGATTGACCTCTTCAACCGGCTGACGCTGAACAAGGAGAAGCTGTGGGCGCCGTGGTAGAAGGTCGAGATATCCATGATCTCCCACTTTCACAATGGGGGAAACTGGGCCCTGACCTGGTCGGGCGTGTAGTCGAGGTGCGGATCCTGTGTGTCCATGCCTTCGGTGTAGGTGTAGAACTGACTACTCAGGGAGCCTACGGTCACGTCAATCCTCCCCGCGTTACGGACGACCGTTTCACGGTCGAGGAAATGGCAAAGCATATCGGCGAAGTTAGGAGGGCCGCCGTGTTGGCGGCGGACCCGGGTCGGCAGCCCACTCTGACACTTCGCCCGTCTGAAATTCCGGCCGCCTGATATCTGCTCCAGCCTCCTCCTCTAGATAGAAAGAGGCTGGAGCATTTTCGAAGGCGGGATGCGGTGCCAGACCTTAGCAGAGCTC
>NZ_JACMSF010000146.1 GCF_014257025.1 Streptomyces cupreus | reverse complement strand
CGCGGCGTCGGTGGTGGTGTCGACGGTGAACTCCGTCGGCCCGGCGGCCGTGTGCGTGGCGGCGGAGGCGGTGGTGGGAGCGAGGTGCACCCCCGTGGCGATGGCGATGGCGGTCAGCGCCGCCGTGGTGACTCGGACCTTCATGCGATGCACTCCTCTCGGCGATAAATCCGGGCGTACGAGGACTTGCCGGCGTGCATGGTGCGAGGAAGGCGGTCGGCGTGGTTCTGCCAGGTCGCCCCGGCCCGTGGGACGGACCGGGGAGCAGGGGGGCCGCAGAGAAGGAACGACCGGCGTGAGCCCGCCGCGCTCTGGAGCGAGCGTTCCATTCAGAGCGGCTCGTGTCTACCGGCGGGTAGCGACAATGACCGAATCGGTCAGCCGGTGGGATCGAGGAGGATCTTGCGGACTCCGTCGGAGCGGTCGGCGAACAGTTCATACGCCGCCGGGCCCTGGGAGAGGGGGAAGCGGTGCGACACCACGACCTCCGGCTGGATCCGGCCGGCCTGGGCGAAGGCGATCAGGGGAGGGAGCTCGTAGTGGATCGAGCAGAGCCCGACGGCGAACTCGAGTTCCTTGGTCTGCGCCAGCCCCATGTGGAAGGGGAACGCCTTGTTGTGGCTGACAGCGATGACGCTGGCCCTGCCGGCCTGCCGCACGGCTTTGAGGGCCAGTTCGATGGTGGCGTCCGAGCCCACGGCCTCCACGACCGCGTCCGGTCCGCGTCCCGGGCGAACGCCGAAGCGTAACCCGCCAGTGAGGCCTCGACGGCGGCATCGTCGCAGTCGGTCAGCCACCCCAGGACGAGGCCGTCGAAAGGTGCGAGCCGGCGCTCAGGACGCGTACGAGCCTCCTGCCACAAGGCGTCGAGCACCATGCCGATCACCTTGGACGGATGCTCGGCACCTTGGTCGTCAAAGGACCTTGTATGTCAGCTCGTACAGAGACAGAGACAGCGCGCCGATCGCCTGCGTTCGTTCTCCAAGGCCTACCTCGGAGGGGATGATCTTCGCTCCGCCGATGAAGCTGGCCTGGTCAGTTGCCTCATTCACTTCGTGCAGAAGCACGTCAATCGACGCTTGGTTAACGAACGGCACGAACCGCTCGTCGAACTCGAACACGTCCCCTTCTCGCATGCGCCTTTTTCGAAGGTGCCGCCATCACCTCTACTGACGAGGATCTCGTCCGCACCATCGGGGTCCTGAACCCTTTTTGCCTCCAGAAACAAAAGCTTGCATCTACGGCGAGGCGGCGGAGATGAACATTGGGCGGGCATGGGCCGCTTGTGGCATCGGCAGCAACGGAGCTGCCAACGGTATGACTTTGCTGTTTCTCGCACCTCTCATATGGATCTCCGCTGCGGTTCCCTGGGTGCAGCGGCGACCTCCTGCGTCGGTGCCGCCGTCGAAGGGTCGAGGCCCTGGGGATTGGCGGGCCGCGTGACGCAGGTGACCGCAGAGGTCGCCCCGTAGCATCCGGGGGCCCTGCCTGACCCTGGCGTGCCGGCGTCGGTGGTGATCTGCGCGACGTGCACTGGGTGAGCCGTGTCTCACCACGGCTGCGTTGCTATGCAACGAGGTGCATAGGAGGATCGTGTGCATGGCGCTCGAGCACGCGATCCTCGTTTCCCTGCTGGAGAAGCCGGGCTCCGGCTATGAGCTGGCCCGGCGGTTCGAGCGTTCGATCGGGTACTTCTGGACCGCCACCCACCAGCAGATCTACCGCGTGCTGAAGCGTATGGAGAGCGACGGCTGGGTCGATGTCCGGGACGTTGCGCAGTATGGGCGTCCGGACAAGAAGGAGTACTCCGTCGCCGGGCCCGGTCGGGCCGCGCTCGCTGCGTGGCTCAACGAGGCGACCGAGCCCGAGAGCGTGCGGCACGACCTGGCAGTGAAGGTCCGGGGCGCCGCCTTCGGTGATCCGGCCGCCCTGATCAGTGAGGTCGAGCGGCACCGGCAGGCGCACACGGACCGCCTCGCCCACTACCTCGCGGGCGAAACCCGCGACTTCGGGGAACCCCCGGCCCACGGTCCGCTGGACGCCGAACGGGAGCTCCAGCACGTCGTGCTGCGCGGCGGCATCGCCTACGAGCGGATGATGATCGCCTGGCTCGACGACGTCCTCGCCACCCTCGCCGGCTTCGACGCCGGTCGCTGACCGGCGACCGAGCGGCCCCCGGGGCCCGCTCCCGGACCCAACCCTCACCCCTTCCCAGCCGAAAGGCGGCAATCCATGGCCGACGCGCTGCTGTTCAACCCGCGGACCTACGACCCCGCGCACTTCGACCCGGAGACCCGCAGGCTGCTGCGCGCCACCGTCGACTGGTTCGAACAGCGGGGCAAGCGTCGGCTGATCGAGGACTACCGAACCCGCGCCTGGCTCGGTGACTTCCTCGCCTTCGCCGCCAAGGAGGGACTCTTCGCGACCTTCCTCACCCCCGCCTCCGCCGCCGCAGAGGGTGAAGGCGACAAGCGCTGGGACACCGCCCGCATCGCCGCCCTGAACGAGATCCTCGGCTTCTACGGCCTGGACTACTGGTACGCGTGGCAGGTCACCATCCTGGGCCTCGGTCCCGTCTGGCAGAGCGACAACCCCGCCGCCCGCGCCCGCGCCGCGGAACTCCTCTCCCAGGGCGAGGTGTTCGCCTTCGGACTGTCGGAGAAGGCCCACGGCGCCGACATCTACTCCACCGACATGCTCCTGGAGCCCGACGGCAAGGGCGGCTTCAGGGCCACCGGCTCCAAGTACTACATCGGCAACGGCAACGCCGCAGGCATCGTCTCCGTCTTCGGCCGCCGCACCGACGTCGAGGGCCCCGACGGCTATGTCTTCTTCGCCGCCGACAGCCGCCACCCGGCGTACCGCCTGGTCAAGAACGTCGTCGACTCCTCTAAGTACGTCAGCGAGTTCCGCCTGGAGGACTACCCGGTAGCTGCGGAAGACGTCCTGCACACCGGCCGTGCTGCTTTCGACGCCGCCCTGAACACCGTCAACGTGGGCAAGTTCAACCTGTGCACCGCCTCGATCGGTATCTGCGAGCACGCGATGTACGAGGCCGTCATCCCGGTACCGCTCACGGTG
>NZ_JACMSF010000145.1 GCF_014257025.1 Streptomyces cupreus | reverse complement strand
GGGTGGCTGGTCGTTGTTTGAGAACTGCACAGTGGACGCGAGCATCTGTGGCCAAGTTTTTAAGGGCGCACGGTGGATGCCTTGGCACCAGGAACCGATGAAGGACGTGGGAGGCCACGATAGTCCCCGGGGAGTCGTCAACCAGGCTTTGATCCGGGGGTTTCCGAATGGGGAAACCCGGCAGTCGTCATGGGCTGTCACCCATACCTGAACACATAGGGTATGTGGAGGGAACGCGGGGAAGTGAAACATCTCAGTACCCGCAGGAAGAGAAAACAACCGTGATTCCGGGAGTAGTGGCGAGCGAAACCGGATGAGGCCAAACCGTATGCGTGTGAGACCCGGCAGGGGTTGCGCATACGGGGTTGTGGGATCTCTCTTCTGTCGTCTGCCGGCGGCAGGGCGAGTCAGAAACCGTTGATGTAGGCGAAGGGCATGCGAAAGGCCCGGCGTAGAGGGTAAGACCCCCGTAGTCGAAACATCAGCGGCTTGCTTGAGAGACACCCAAGTAGCACGGGGCCCGAGAAATCCCGTGTGAATCTGGCGGGACCACCCGCTAAGCCTAAATATTCCCTGGTGACCGATAGCGGATAGTACCGTGAGGGAATGGTGAAAAGTACCCCGGGAGGGGAGTGAAATAGTACCTGAAACCGTGTGCCTACAAGCCGTGGGAGCGTCGGAGCCTTCGGGCTCTCGTGACTGCGTGCCTTTTGAAGAATGAGCCTGCGAGTTTGCGGTGTGTTGCGAGGTTAACCCGTGTGGGGAAGCCGTAGCGAAAGCGAGTCCGAACAGGGCGGTATAGTAGCGCGCTCAAGACCCGAAGCGGAGTGATCTAGCCATGGGCAGGTTGAAGCGGAGGTAAGACTTCGTGGAGGACCGAACCCACCAGGGTTGAAAACCTGGGGGATGACCTGTGGTTAGGGGTGAAAGGCCAATCAAACTCCGTGATAGCTGGTTCTCCCCGAAATGCATTTAGGTGCAGCGTCGTGTGTTTCTTGCCGGAGGTAGAGCACTGGATAGGCGATGGGCCCTACCGGGTTACTGACCTTAGCCAAACTCCGAATGCCGGTAAGTGAGAGCGCGGCAGTGAGACTGTGGGGGATAAGCTCCATGGTCGAGAGGGAAACAGCCCAGAGCATCGACTAAGGCCCCTAAGCGTACGCTAAGTGGGAAAGGATGTGGAGTCGCACAGACAACCAGGAGGTTGGCTTAGAAGCAGCCACCCTTGAAAGAGTGCGTAATAGCTCACTGGTCTAGTGATTCCGCGCCGACAATGTAGCGGGGCTCAAGCGTACCGCCGAAGTCGTGTCATTCATACAGAAGCCCCAACGGGTGTATGGATGGGTAGGGGAGCGTCGTCTGCCGGGTGAAGCAGCACCGGAAGGTAGTTGTGGACGGTTGACGAGTGAGAATGCAGGCATGAGTAGCGATACAAACGTGAGAAACGTTTGCGCCGATTGACTAAGGGTTCCTGGGTCAAGCTGATCTGCCCAGGGTAAGTCGGGACCTAAGGCGAGGCCGACAGGCGTAGTCGATGGATAACCGGTTGATATTCCGGTACCCGCTGTGAAGCGTCAAACATTGAATCCAGTGATGCTAAGCCCGTGAAGCCGCCTGCCACCGTCTTTGACGTTGGTGGGAGTGGTGGAGCCGGTGACCCGAGCTGGTAGTAGGTGAGTGATGGGGTGACGCAGGAAGGTAGTCCATCCCGGGCGGTGGTTGTCCCGGGGTAAGGGTGTAGCCCGAGTGGTAGGTAAATCCGCCGCTCATGCAGGGTGAGACCTGATGCCGAGCCGATTGTGGTGAAGTGGATGATCCTATGCTGTCGAGAAAAGCCTCTAGCGAGTTTCATGGCGGCCCGTACCCTAAACCGACTCAGGTGGTCAGGTAGAGAATACCGAGGCGTTCGGGTGAACTATGGTTAAGGAACTCGGCAAAATGCCCCCGTAACTTCGGGAGAAGGGGGGCCAGTCCTGGTGATCCGATTTGCTCGGTGAGCTGGGGGTGGCCGCAGAGACCAGCGAGAAGCGACTGTTTACTAAAAACACAGGTCCGTGCGAAGCCGTAAGGCGATGTATACGGACTGACGCCTGCCCGGTGCTGGAACGTTAAGGGGACCGGTTAGCTCCATTTCGGTGGGGCGAAGCTGAGAACTTAAGCGCCAGTAAACGGCGGTGGTAACTATAACCATCCTAAGGTAGCGAAATTCCTTGTCGGGTAAGTTCCGACCTGCACGAATGGCGTAACGACTTCTCGACTGTCTCAACCATAGGCCCGGTGAAATTGCACTACGAGTAAAGATGCTCGTTTCGCGCAGCAGGACGGAAAGACCCCGGGACCTTTACTACAGTTTGATATTGGTGTTCGGTTCGGCTTGTGTAGGATAGCTGGGAGACTTTGAAACGCGGACGCCAGTTCGCGGTGAGTCGTCGTTGAAATACCAGTCTGGTCGTGCTGGATGTCTAACCTGGGTCCGTGATCCGGATCAGGGACAGTGTCTGATGGGTAGTTTAACTGGGGCGGTTGCCTCCTAAAGGGTAACGGAGGCGCCCAAAGGTTCCCTCAGCCTGGTTGGCAATCAGGTGTTGAGTGTAAGTGCACAAGGGAGCTTGACTGTGAGACCGACGGGTCGAGCAGGGACGAAAGTCGGGACTAGTGATCCGGCGGTGGCTTGTGGAAGCGCCGTCGCTCAACGGATAAAAGGTACCCCGGGGATAACAGGCTGATCTTCCCCAAGAGTCCATATCGACGGGATGGTTTGGCACCTCGATGTCGGCTCGTCGCATCCTGGGGCTGGAGTCGGTCCCAAGGGTTGGGCTGTTCGCCCATTAAAGCGGTACGCGAGCTGGGTTTAGAACGTCGTGAGACAGTTCGGTCCCTATCCGCTGTGCGCGTAGGAGTCTTGAGAAGGGCTGTCCCTAGTACGAGAGGACCGGGACGGACGAACCTCTGGTGTGCCAGTTGTCCTGCCAAGGGCATGGCTGGTTGGCTACGTTCGGGAGGGATAACCGCTGAAAGCATCTAAGCGGGAAGCCTGCTTCGAGATGAGGACTCCCACCCACTTGATGGGGTAAGGCTCCCAGTAGACGACTGGGTTGATAGGCCGGATCTGGAAGCACGGTAACGTGTGGAGGTGACCGGTACTAATAGGCCGAGGGCTTGTCCTCAGTTGCTCGCGTCCACTGTGTT
>NZ_JACMSF010000144.1 GCF_014257025.1 Streptomyces cupreus | reverse complement strand
GAGCACTCCGGCCGGGCCCTCGTCAAGAAGACCTGGTGGTCGGCGGCGGCGCCACCGCCTGAGAAAACGACTGGCCGAGCGGAGGCGAGCGCTGCTTCCATGGCGGGCATGGTGTCCACCGACCGTCTCCTCGCCTTCGCGGCCATGTCGTTCCTGCTGATCGTGGTCCCCGGACCCAGCGTGCTCTTCGTCATCGGACGAGCCCTCGCCCAGGGCCGCAGGGCCGCGCTGACGACGGTGGTGGGGAACACCGTCGGCGCCTATGTGCTGGTCCTGACGGTGGCGTTCGGGGTCGGCTCGATCGTGGAGCGGTCGGTGCTGGTCTTCACGGCGCTGAAGCTCGCCGGCGCCGCCTACCTCGTATACCTGGGCGTCAAGGCCTGGCGGGAGCGCGGGGCGCTGCGGGCCGCGTTCGCCGAGGACGCGGGGGCGGCAGCGACGCACGGTGGTCTGCGCACCTTCTGGGAGGGGTTCGCGGTCGGTGTGACCAACCCCAAGACGATCGTGTTCTTCGCCGCCGTCCTGCCCCAGTTCGTCGATCCGGGCGCGGGGCATGTGACGGCCCAGATGTTGCTGCTCGGCCTGATCTTCAACATCATCGCGCTCGCCTCGGACAGTGTGTGGGGCCTGGTCGCGGCGACGGCCCGGGGCTGGTTCGCCCGGTCCCCCCGACGCCTGTCGGCGGTGGGCGGAGTCGGCGGGATGACCATGATCGGGCTCGGGGTCACGGTCGCCGTGACCGGCCGCAAGGACTGACCCTCACGCCTTGAGGGCGTCGTACGCCACCCCGGTCAGCCGCTCTGACGCCTCCCAGAGGCGCTGCCGCATCGCGTCGTTGACGGTCCAGGGTGCCGGCCAGGCGGGTGCCGGTGAGCCGCGCCAGCCCGCGAGGGACGGTCCGGTGAATGCGTCGGGCGGTACGTCGGGGGCGGTTGCCGCGTACAGCGTGGGCAGCGCGCCGGAGTCGGCGGACCGAGCGCCGCAGGTGTAGGGCGAGGGCCACGACCACGCTGGGCCTCGCGGCCGAACAGAGCGTCCGTAAGGACTCCGCACCGCCGACGGGCGGAACGAGCCGTGGATGGGCGTACGGCGGTCAGCGCCGCTGTGCGGCGACGGCGGCCGTGTACGTCTCTCGCGTCAGGTCCTTCGCGGTGACGCCCAACTCGGCGAGCACTGCTCGGATATCGTCCAAGGCCGCCGCCATGTCCTGCTCGTCCACGAGCGTTTCGACCTCAAGGTAGGTTCCATCGATCTCCGGCACCCGCACGAGCGTCGCGAGCATCTGCCGACCCCGCGCAGTGAAGTCGTAGTTCCGGCACCGCTTCTCGAAGGCGATCAGCTCAACGTGTCCGAGCCCGCGCAGGATGGCGTGCGCCTGGTCGGCGTCGTCGACGCGGGTCTCATGCTCGGGCTTCGACCCTGACTCCTCATCGACCGCCGCACCCTTGTACGTGAGCACGGTGCGCGTGCCGTCCGCACCGTGGACCGTACGCACCCGCAGCTCTTCGCCCGCCTTCTCCAGCGAGCCGTCCGGCCGGTCGTAGTACGTGTCTCGGTACACCTCAACTCGTGCGCTGGCCACCTCATCGAGCAGCCGCATGACCTGCTCGGGTGCGTGGACGCGTGCCTTCAGCTCCGCCTCGATCACGTGCGGTTCCTCCCTGTTACACCGTGCGCTGCGCGCCGTCGATGACTGCCTCGAACATCCGTCGGAAGCCCCGGTACAGCGGGCCGTGCGGGGTCTCCATCACCTTGTACAGAGCCGACTCATGGCCTTCCCAACCGGCGTCGAACGCGCCGACGAACATGGTCCCGTCGGTGCGGATGAGCCGCCACGTCGGGAGCATCCGGTATCGCCACACGCCGACGTCGCCCGCGTCCGCGAGCTCCCGCAGCCGCGCCTCAGCGAGCCGCACCCCCGACGCGAGGGACTGCGCGGACTCACCGATTTCCGCCGCCCGGCGCGCCAGGGCATCGCTCTCCGGGTCAAGGAGAGCGACCCGGACACACAGGCCCCTGCCACCCTGCTCGCGCGGCAGGCAGGCGCGTAGCAGGCTGTCGTTCAGGCCGACCAGGCCGAGGCCGCGTACGGCGAGCACATCCAACTCCGTGGCTGCACGGGCCTGCTGCTGGATTTCCTCCGCAGCCGAGTTCTGCGCAGCGTACACACGCACGACTTCGGGGAACGCCGCAAGGTCGAACGCGGGCCCACCCGCCCGGCGCTCTCGGCCGGCGGCGAGTCCGAGAAGGTGGCGGGCGTCATCGGGCATGTGAAGTCCGTCGGCGATCCGCTCGTACACGTCCAGCCGAGACACCTCACGACGCCTGCTGATGATCTCGGAGACGCGGGCCTGCGTCATGCCGGTGGCCGTTGCGATGCGGGCCTGACTCGCACCCGCGTACTGCTGCGCGTGCCGGAACACGGCACTGATGTCACGGGCTCTCAGCGCCTCCCGCACCTCTGCACGCTCCCATGCCCAGTCGGGCAGTTCGATCGGCTCCAGTGCAGTCCCCATGGTGCGGCCCCCGGTATCCACGAACGGGATGAGAATCCATCTCACTGTGAGATTACCGGCAGGGGATCGCACACGGAACAACGCGCGCACCAGGCTGACTGGGCAACAAACCCCGGCGACCGCGCGAACGGCCCCGGGGCGTGGCCAACGCTACTGAGGAGCGTCGACATGACGAACAGTACGACCCGGAGCGAGGCATTAACACCACCAAATCCACTCCCGGCAGTGGGCGTTGAGGCATGGCTCGCCTCCGCGCACCCCTCGCCCGCCGCAGTGCACCGTGAGTGGGACAGCGAGACCCGGCTCGCCCTGATCCCGCTGGGGAAGCTCTTCGACGCGGTCCGCATCTCCGAGAGCCTCGTGCACAGCGTGGCCGGAGTCAGCGAGCCAGCCACCGTGGCCGACTGGCTCGGTTGGAGCTTCAACGGCGGCCCGGTCATCCACGACCCCGCGGGCCGCCGCTACTACGCCCTCGTGCCGCCCGGCACCGCCCCGGACTGGCGAGCGCCAGCCGCCGCCTGCCTGGGCGATGGCACCTACCTGGGCGTGCCGCGTACCGATCTGACGGAGTTGGAGGAGCACGCCTCGGCCTCGTACTGGGCGGTGCCCCTCACCCGGCCGCGCTGGCTGTGCAGGACGGCCGACGTGCTGACGTTCGCCATGGTCGCTGGCTGCCTGACCCA
>NZ_JACMSF010000143.1 GCF_014257025.1 Streptomyces cupreus | reverse complement strand
GGATTCACGGAACTGCGGACAGAGCCTTGAAAACGGCTCTGTCCGCAGTTCCGTGAATCCCCAGGCGCGTACCGGAGAAGCGCAGCATGCGCTGGAAGCTGACCTCAGGAAGCGGCCGGGCTAGAAGGGCGGTTCCCAGTCGCCCCAGTTCGTCTTCTCGCCGGGCGAGGGCCAGGATTCCGTTCCACAGTAGGGCCACAGGCGGCCCACCCATTCACACTCCGGGATCACGCTCTCCGAGTCGTCGGTACACCGGTCGGCCCCAGCCGGGCCCACCATGACCGGCCGGGTGGCCAGGCCGCGGACGGTCTCTTGTACCCGTACCACCAGGCCGAGCCCGTTGACTCCCGGGTTACCCCGCGGACCGTAGGACACGGAGACTACCCCGCAGTCATGAGCGTGCCCCAGGAACTGTTCCACATCGTCTGGGACGCAGGCGGTCAACTCTCTTCCCCAGAGCAACACCTGAGGTCCTCGGACCGCGTCTACCGCGACGCAGAACAACCGTCCGTCAATGAAGTAGGTGTACACGGCCGGCTCTTCAAGCCCTGTACCGAATTCCACGCCGAGGGTCTCCCACCAGGGACTGGCCCGGAACCGGCGCAGCTCGGTCATTCCCGGCAGCGCTGCAGCGACCTCACTGAGACGCATACCGAAACACAGCGGCCCGACGCTTTCCAGGGGCATGAGTTCCCATTCCGGACGCGCCGACGCCCTAGCGGCACCCCGAAACTCCGCTGCCTCCATGTCCCCGCCCTTCCCCAACATGCACGCCGAACAGCCTCGGTTCCCGGGGCCCGGCACCACTCTGGCATGCACAAACCTCAAGATCGTTCACGGAACTTCGGCCAGAGCCGAATTCAGGAAGCCTCATCATCGGTCGCTGGAGAGTCGGCTGTGGGCTGAGCGTGGTGGTTGGTGAGCGGATCACGCGTCCGGACCGGTGGTGGGAGCCCCCGCCCATGAAGGGCAACGGGCAAGCCCGCTCGCAATGAAGCTTCCACCACAACCATGTCGTGCTGAAAGGAAACAGCACGCAGTCCACGATGAGGGACATACGCCTGAAAGTCTGGCAATGCCGAGGCTTGGTCACCTCATCGGCCGAGGCTGGCGGTTTCCCCGTTAACCCACGTGACGATCAGCTGAAGAAGCGCAACGCTTCTCAGGGGGCGGCACTTCGCCTGCACGGCACGCACCCTGCGTGCGGCCGTGGCGCCGTGGAGGTTGTTCCTGGCCCGCCGCTCTCCCCCGTAGCGGCGGGCCAGACCCATGCTCCAGGTGGGCGCAGCAGCGGTGACCAGACCCTGTCGTCGACCGGAACTTGCTGCACATCGTCGTCACGGCTGTTGTTACTGAGCGCCGTGGTTGGCCCGGCTGGCCAACCACGGCGCTTAGCGAGAGGACCTGGTTCAGCACTGGAAGAGGCCAGAACGCGGGCGGCGATTGTCTCGCGCGCGGCCGTGCAACGCGTCGTCCTGTGCGACCCGCTGGTTGGCCCGTTGGCTATGCCAGGGGGCCGAGGTCGCCTTCAAGGACGGTCTGGATGATCTGGGGCCGGTCCCAGAGGGCCAGGATTTCGTTCGCGACGTCCACGATGGGCAGGGGGTCCTGGTTGCCGTGTACCACGATGGCGGCGGCCGACAGGCTGCGTGGGACGGCTCCGGCGTCCAGGAGGACGCGCCACTCTTCCGGGCCGAGCTCCAGGAACTCCAGCCCGGTGAGCTTGGTGATCTCCAGGGGGTCCGCCAGCGTACCGGGGTAGGCGGTAAGGGTGCGCAGGCGGGGCAGCCCGGTGAGGGGGGCAAGAGGGAACGGCGCACCGTCCCACACGCCGATGGACAGGACTTCCAAGCCGGGGTGCGCGGCGGCCTGGATGCTCTTCAGGCTTGCGATGTTGACCCTAGCCACGGCTGGCTGCTGCACATGCGGACTGCTGGGCTCTGCGCCGGGCCGGCCCAGCACCAGGTCGGTGAGGGAGTCGCCAACGAGCGCGGCGCCGGTGTTCTCCTCGTGGGAGAGCATGATGACCTGTCCCATGTGTCCGCGGGGGCCGGGTGTCAGATCGACGGCCAGCCGGTCTCCGCCGCCATTGTCGCCGAAGGCGATCCAGCCGGGTGAGCCGACGAGTCCCTGCACCATGGCGTCGGGCGGAGTGACGACCGCCTCCATCGCCGCGAACTCCCAGCGACAGTGGCGGGACGACGCGTCGGCGACGTACAGGCCGTCGAGGTCGAAAAGCTCACAGCCGACCGCTGCGCATTCACGTTCCGCTGCCTCGTAGTCGTCGCCCAAGTCCTCCCACCGTGCCCGTGTCACCCGGTAGAGCACCTTGAGCTCGTCGGGCAGCGTGACGCCGAGGCGCGCTTCGGTCGCGGCGATCTCCTCCTCCGTAGCGCCGATGGCGTGCGGCAACCGCTCGCGCAGCGTCCGCTCAAGCAACGCCAGGTCCGCCGAAGGTGCCGGGACCGCCCCGGGCGCGGGATCAGGGAGCCGGCGCCAGGGCTCGGGAAGGGAGCCGTCGACCAGGATGAGAGCCCCCGGGTGCGGGGTGCCGATGCCGGGCTCCACGGCCGGGCTGGGCCCGAGCAGGCGGAGCGTGGTCGTCCCGGTCGGTTGGATCTCCGCCGTGAACGAGATGTCGTCGACTCCGGCGTCCGCGAGCGCGCTCTGCACCCGCTCCACGGCGTCGAACTCCTCCTGCATGTCCTCCACCTGTGCGGCTCGGCCCGGCGGCGGCATCCGTCGCTTCAGGGCCAGACTCCAGCCATGCCGGCCAATGCGTCCCTCCACATGGACAGACCGGGCAGCATGCCTCTGCGGGCGGTCGGCCAGCAGGAGCCGCAGCACGGGCTCCCAGGTCGCGAAGTCGAGTATCGATGCCACGGGGGGCCTCTGATCAACCATGCGCAGACCGTACGTGGAAGCACTGACATCTTCTCTGCACCAACTTCGCTGGCGTGACCGGCCCGGACCCAGTTGCTGGCCGCCCGGGCTGCGTGAAGGAAGCCGCGCGCCCGCCACTGGATGTCGTGACGGCGTCGTGGGCATCGAACTGCCCGGCTCGCCGGCCCTCTTGAGGGACAGGTTCGCGCCAGCCTCACGCCAGATCAGGCCGCTCAGGGCCGAGAGGGCGATACTCGGATGCCGCGCCGCACATGAACACGGAATGAGCGGGGCAGCAACTGGCTGGAGATTGAGGGGGCACTCAGTGCCGGCATCGGAGCACGAACTGCGCGAGACGCACCGCGC
>NZ_JACMSF010000142.1 GCF_014257025.1 Streptomyces cupreus | reverse complement strand
TGAACAGAAGGCACTATCGAAGTTTACCCTGCTGGAAGATAGTTTCGATGAAGTCCTCGATGCGATAAAGCATATGGATGACAAGATAGGTCGGCTTCTAACGAGCGTGGCATTCCTGACAACAGCGATGCTCGCGCTGGGCTCTCTCAGCGCAGCCCAATATTTGGGATACGACTTTCAAGTAACTCCATATGAACTACCAGTGGTACTAATTTCGATAACCGTCTTCCTTCTCGGCGTATTCATGGCGGTTATGCTACTGCTCGCGGGTCGCGCGGCCCCAATTGGCGTGCCGGGAGTAAGTGGGGATCCTGCATCGAACCCACTTAACAGTGCCGGTCACCCAAGGAAGATGTCACAGCTGTGGTTTTTGAAGATAGCAGAAGCCACGCAAGATGAATGGGAAGGTGAATGGAATCGCAGCATAGATGAAATAAGGGAAGATAGAGAGAGTGATCTGCGCAAGGAAACTCAGAACCTTGCCCGGCGGGCAACTTTTAAGCATGACCGGATTAGAGAAGCCGTTGCAGTCCTCGCTCTGGCACTACTCGCCTTTTCGGTGGCCGTTGTCTTTGCGTCGGCGGCAGCAGGCTCCTGCCCGGCGGGCGCGGATTCATGCAAACTGCCTATAACGGTCCCCATCGAGACGTTTCATCGCTTCCTCCTAGGTGCGCTATTCGCCGTCTACGTCTTCGTTCAGGTCGGCATCCCGGCAAGGCATGTGAATCAATCAATAACGCCCACCGTAAATGAAGAAGAGTGCAAAGTAAAGAAATTGATTCGCTTCACGTCGCTTTACGCCCTGTTCGCCGCCTTGTTGGTGGGGGCGCTCCTGCTCCACCCTGGCCTTCCCGACTGGATTTGGCTCCTCCTTGTCAGTATATTCGCAGCCGCAAGTATGGCGATATTTCCCTTTTCCATAAGGAGAGGAGGTGGAAGGGGTGCGATGACGTGTGTCGTAATAGCCCTAACTTGCGCAGTCACCGTCCCGGCTGCGTATTTTGGAATTGATGGCAAGTACGCCTGGCAGTTGACTTGCGCAGCCGGCGCGTCGGGGGCTCTCCTGTTGTCATCTCTACTGCGCCCAACGTTCGACCTGCTGGAACGCCAGAACCGAGTGGCAGCGGCCCAGTGACCTGGGTAGGGGCGTGAGGGCAGGATGGTGTCCGGGCATGTGGCGGCGGTCGGCTCGATTAAGGCCCATCGGGCGTCCGACAGGTCGCTGGGGTACGGTTTCCGCTGGATCACGCCGTAGCGTGATCATGGATGCGGCGGACGGTGCTGTTTCGCTGCTGCTGGGCGTTTCTGCCTGATCTTCAAACGAGACGGACTTCAGACGCGAGAACCGGAGCAAACGGGCGGACAAGTTCGCGGCTCGATGAACGCGAGGGTGCACGTATGGGGCGAACACCTCAAGCCTGACGGTCAGGAAAGTTAACTTACCGGCATGAACCATCTCTAAATGCCCACTTAGTGCCCTTCTTGTGGTGGGCGGGGCGGCTGTATGCCTCGCCCGTGGCGAGGACTGCTCGGCCCCGAGCCCGCGCTTTCTCCGGGTACGAGCGAACGATCTCAGCACAGATGATCTGAGCAGCACGCGGCCCGCCGCTCCTGTACCCCGGGGACCGGCGGGCCAGAGCGCCTCCGAGGACGCCCCTTCGCGGGGATCGCAGAACATACGCCCACATCAGCCCAACCGAAAGATGTCGGCCCCATTGACCTGAAACCGACACAGAGGCAGCCTGAACTTTCCCGCGCTCACCAGGGGTTCGCATGTCCCATAGCACGGACCAAGTCCCAAGGCCGGGTAGTTAACGGATTCTTGCTGGTGGCAAGGCGTTTCGGAGTCGATCGCAACGCGGGCAACGGAATCGACGTTGATCAGATGGTCCGCCAAGACTGCTGATCGCCGAGGAGCCCCGTTGCCTGCATCTCTGTGTGCCCTGCCACCCGGTCTGACGACCTTCTCTCAAGAACTCACGGTGGCCGCGGGGCAGTACGGGCCTGGTCACCTGGGTGAGTTGACCCAGGTCGTACCCTTCGACCTCGTCGACGCCGTCCTGGAGGAGACCCGGTGTGTGCAGCGCCGGTTACGGGACCTGCCCACACGGGTCGGGGTCTACTTCTTGCTCGCGATGTGCCTGTTCCCGGAGGTCGGCTACCGGTTGGTGTGGCAGAAGCTGACCGCGGCACTGGCGGGTGCCGGGCTGGAGACCGCGTGGCCGACCGCGAAGGCACTCCGCGACCTGCGCCGACGAGTCAGTCCGGCGCCCGTCCATCGCTTGTTCGAAGTCCTCGCCGGCCCGCTTGCCCAGCCCTCCACGCCCGGCGTGAGCTTCGGGTCCTTCCGGACGGTCTCCTTCGACGGCTGCAGCTCGATCAAGCTGCCCGACAGCGTCCGGAACGTGGACCGCTTCGGTCCACAGAGCCGTGGTGGCTATCCGATGCTGGAGCTGATGACCTTGGTGGAGACCGGGACTCGGGCCCTGATCGGCGCGGTATTCGGAGCCACCAGCGACGGGGAGACCGCCTATGCCCGCCGGCTGCTGCACCACCTGAGCCCGAACATGCTGGTCCTGTGGGACAAGGGCTTCGACGCCAACGCCTTCCTCGCCGCCGTGGCCGACACCGGTGCGCAGTTCCTGGGCCGGCTCCGGGCCAACCGCCGCACCCCGGTCCTTGTCAGGCTCGCGGACGGCTCCTACCTGTCCGTCCTCGGCACCCTCCCGGTCCGGGTCGTAGAAGCACAGATCGCCGTGACCTGCGACGACGGCAGCACCTTCACCGGCTCCTACCGCCTGGTGACCACTCTCACCGACGCCCGCCGCTACCCGGCCGGCGCTCTCGTCGGCCTCTACCACCAGCGGTGGGAGCACGAATCTGCCTACTTCGCGCTGCGGCACACCGTTATGCGGGGCCGGGTGCTGCGGTCCGGCGACCCGGTCGGTGTCGAGCAGGAAATGTGGGCCCTGCTCAGCCTCTACCAGGCCCTGCGGACCGTGATGGTCGAGGCGGCAGAGTCCCGGCCGGGCACCGACCCGGACCGATGCGGCTTCACCATCGCCCTGCACACAGCCCGTGACCTGGTCGTCCAGGCCGGGAGCATCACCGGAAGTGCAACGATCGGCGTCATCGGCCGACGGATCCTGGCCGGACTCCTCCCAGCCCGACGGCCGCGTGTCAGCACCCGCAAGGTCAAGTCGCCGATCTCCCGCTACCACGACCGCCAGCAAGACGGCCGCCCGGACACAAGCCGCACCATCACCGGTCTCCACATCAGCATCCTCGAGCCCGAACCACAGCTACCCGCAGCGTCACACGACGACCGCCACACCCCGCCGGAAGACCGCCGCCGGCAGCGTGTCCTGGAAGTCCTCGACACCGAGCCCGACCGCCATTGGCACCCACGCGACCTCGCCCGCCACCTCGGCGACGTCACCCTGGGAACCATGCGCCGACAACTCGACCGATGGGCACGCCACGGACACATCCGCAAAACCGGACCCGCCACCTACACCAGCCAAGGCACCCGATAACCCCCTTGCCACCAGCAAGAATCCGTTAACTACCCGGCCTT
>NZ_JACMSF010000141.1 GCF_014257025.1 Streptomyces cupreus | reverse complement strand
ACAGGCTCTCACCGACACCGAGGGGACCGACCGGCATGCCGAACACCGTCCACACCACCCGGATCGCGGCGCCAGCGCCGGCCGTCCACGCGCTCATCGCCGATGTGACCGTCTGGCCGCTGATGTTCGAGCCGAACATCCACACCGAGTACGTCGCCCAACGACTACGACTACGCCGCCCCGAAGAGCGAGAAGGCCGCCGAGCACCGCAGGCGGTTCGTCTCCCGGAAGTACCGCACCGCCCACCCAGTGGTCCGCGTCCACCCCGAGACCGGGGAACGGGGGCTGTTCATCGGCGGGTTCGCCCAGAGCATCGTCGGGCTCGGCCCGTCCGACTCCCGGGACCTGCTGCGGCTGTTCCAGTCGTACGTCACCCGTCCGGAGAACATCGTGCGGGTGGCCTGGCAGCCTGGCGACCTCGTGCTGTTCGACAACCGCATCACCCAGCACTACGCCCCCGACGACTTCGGCGACCTGCCGCGCCTGCTGCACCGCGTGACCGTCGCCGGCGATGTCCCCGCGGGAGTCGACGGCACCCTCAGCCATGCCGTCGAGGGCGACGACGCCTCCCACTACACGCCGGCCACGGCATGAGAGCCGGCCGCCGGGCGAGGACAGCGTCCCCCGCCCGGCGGCCGTCACTCATGCGCGGCGTCCGATGCGGCGCAGCAGCACGATGCCGGCGATGACCAGGACCGATCCGGCCGCTGCCGGCCACAGCTTCGCGCCGGTGTCGGCGAGGCTGCCGCCCACCGTCTGCGGCGCGGTGCCGTTCGCCTGGGACTGGTCGGCGCCGACGGCGGCCTGGGACTGGGTCGGCGTGGCCGTCGCCGTTCCGACCTCTTCGGCCGGGGCCTCGGCGGTAGGGGTCGGGGACGGGGTGGCGTAGGTCTTCGGCCGGTCGGCGGGGGCGTCGGCGGTCGGGGTGTCGTCCGCCGGGTCCTCGGTGCTCGGAGTGGCGGCCGGCGGCGCCTCGGTCGCGGGCTCCGTCTGTCCACCGTCGTCACCGGACGGCTCCGGGTTCTGCGGCTCCTCGGGCTGCTCGGGCTCCTGGGGCTCTCCCGGCTGCTGCGACTGCTCGGGCTCCTGGGGCTCCTCAGGCTGCTGCGGCTCTTCCGGCTGCTGGGGCTCCTCCGGCAGCGCACCGCCGTCGCACTGCCGGCCCTCGTTGATGCAGTCGACCATCTCCCGCATCAGGTCCTCGTCGAAGACGTTGATGAAGTCCCCGTGGTCCGTGACCGGCTTGTGCAGCTGCTCCGGGAAGGAGTCGACCGCGAAGAGCGGATTCGTACGGCCGCCGTCGTCCAGGCTCGGGGCGTCCACGTCGTAGACGATCCGCTGGACCAGTTGCGGGATGGCCTGGAAGCCGCCCGGGCAGGAGCCGTCGGCCGCCGCGAACGCCACGTGGGTGCGGTGGTTGGCGCTGTCGATGTTGCGGCCGTCCCAGCAGCTCTGGAACTTGAACGTACGGACGACGTCGCTGCCTTCGGGACACAGCGGGTACTTGTCCTTCAACTGCCGGTCCTCGAAGCCGGTGCAGCTCCATGACGCGTTGGCGTTGGCCGTGCCGTTGACGAAGGCCTTGGCGTCGCCGGTGATGATGCGCAGCAGTCGGGGCATGGCGGTCACGTCGCCGGTCGGGCTGCCCTGGAAGGTCAGTGTGACCTCCTTGGGCGTGACGATCTCACCGGCGTTGCCCTCGATGCCGCCGCCGGGGGCGTCGGCGTCCTGTTCCTGGGTGCCGTTCTGCAGGCGCAGGACGGGCCAGTAGTACGAGGACTTGTCGCCCTGGTTCTCACAGCTGGTGTCGGCGGCGGCCAGGTCCTCGTCGCTGGCGAAGGCGTCGTTGGCCTGATTGCCGATGTAGTCGTGGAAGTGATGGGCGCCGTTGGAGACGCCCGGGGCGACGATGACGTTGTCGGAGTTGAACAGGCCGTTCTCGTTGACTCCGCAGCTGCTGGTGAAGGTGCCGCGGGAGGCGCCCTCTTGGGCGGCCGGGGCCTGGACGTTCGGCTGGATCGTGGTGATGTCGGCGAAGTCGGCGGCAACGGGACCGTTTCCGCCCTGGCCACCCTCCGGCTGCTCTTCGGGGACGCTCAGTTCGCAACCCGCCAGCGCTTCGAGCCCCTCGGGGCGCTGCCCCGCGTTTCCGATCGCGACGGCGATCCGCTCGATCGTCGCGCCCCGCTTCTCCTCCAGCGGGTTCATGATCGAGCCGTCGGTGAAGCCGGTGTCCTGCCGCTGTTCCGGTGTCGCCGCCCGTAGTTGCTGGTAGGCCTCGGCTATCTGGCCGTCCAGGGCGGCGAGTTCGTTGTCGACGTCCGTCCTGGCCGCGTCCGGAACCTCGGTCAACTCGGCACCCACATCGGGACAGTCGATGGTGGCCCCGCCGTTCTGCTGGGCCGATGTGCCGTCGCCGCCCTCGGTCGCCGAGGCGTAGATGTTGGTCGTCACCAGTCCGCCGCCACCCAGGATGAGCGCGACCGCGGCGAAGGTCGCTCGTCGTGGGCCGGTCGGGCGCCTGCGCGTATTGCGTCTCAAGGCAGTACTCCTACGTTCGTGGAGGGCGAGCGGACATACAAATCCCTCGCCCCATACGGACCTCGGCCCCGCCTTGTTCAAGCGCCCCACGGATTCATACGAACCTCTCAGGGAACGCCAGGTCACGGCACCCGGGCCGAATGGTCGCACACAACCACAAACGCATTTGGCCCGCGCCCACAACTATTGTTTCCGCTTGTAAGCGCCTGGCCGCTCCCCCAAGCGGGGACCCCGGCCATGGCCCTTCGAACAGGCGGGTTAGCATATGAGCACCGCCTAGCTCGAAAGAGACTTCTGTGACTGTCAACGACGACTCGTTCACCAACTGGAAGAACCGCGAGGAGATCGCGGAGTCGATGATCCCAATCATCGGGAAGCTGCACCGCGAGCGGGACGTGACGGTCCTGCTGCACAGCCGCTCCTTGGTGAACAAGTCGGTGGTCAGCATCCTGAAGACCCACCGGTTCGCGCGCCAGATCGCGGGCGAGGAACTGTCGGTCACCGAGACGCTGCCCTTCCTGCAGGCGCTCACCACGCTCGACCTCGGCCCGTCCCAGATCGACATCGGCATGCTCGCCGCGACGTACAAGTCCGACGACCGCGGTCTGTCCGTGGCGGAGTTCACCGCGGAGGCCGTCGCCGGCGCCACGGGTGCCAACAAGATCGAGCGCGGCGTCGGTCGTGATGTCGTCCTCTACGGCTTCGGGCGCATCGGCCGCCTCGTCGCCCGGCTGCTGATCGAGAAGGCGGGCTCGGGCAACGGGCTGCGGCTGCGCGCCATCGTCGTGCGCGGCGGTGGCGACCAGGACCTGGTCAAGCGGGCCTCGCTGCTGCGCCGCGACTCCATCCACGGCCAGTTCCAGGGCACGATCACGGTGGACGAGGAGTCCGGCACGATCTTCGCCAACGGCAACGCCATCAAGGTGATCTACGCCAACGACCCCTCCGAGGTCGACTACACGCAGTACGGCATCAACGACGCCATCCTCATCGACAACACCGGCAAGTGGCGGGACCGCGAGGGCCTTTCGCAGCACCTGCGCCCCGGCATCGACAAGGTCGTCCTGACCGCGCCCGGCAAGGGCGACGTCCCGAACATCGTGCACGGCGTCAACC
>NZ_JACMSF010000140.1 GCF_014257025.1 Streptomyces cupreus | reverse complement strand
TCAGATAGAGCGTGCCGATCGTCTTGTGGTCGGTGGTGGTCAGCCACTTGATGCTGGTGACGTTTTGATCTCTCACGACCCGCCTGTGTCCGCGCTCGGTCGGGACGTCACACTCGATCGAGGCGACAAGAATCACCGAACCCGGGTGTGACGATCCCGGGGGTGCCGGACACGAACGGAACATGAGCAACGACGAGATCTTCGCCGCTGCCTATCGCGAGCACTACTGGGCGGTCAGCCGCTATGTCGCGCGGCGCCTCGACGGGCGGACGGACGAGGTCGAGGAAGTGGTGGCGGAGGTGTTCACGGTGGCCTGGCGCCGCCGTGCCGACCTTCCGGCGACCCCGCTGCCCTGGTTGTACGGCGTGGCACGCAACTGCCTGGCGAACGCGGTACGCGGCTACGGGCGGCGCCGCCGACTGGTGGACCGCCTGGGCAACGACGAGACCGCACGCGGTCGGCAGATCGTGGACAGCCCCGACGCGGAGACGCCGGGCGCCTGGGTGCACGAGGCGCTCGCCCGGCTCTCTGCCAAGGACCAGGAGGTACTGCGGCTCACGGCATGGGAGGAACTCGGCGTCGACGACCTCGCCGTCGCCCTCGGCTGCGGCACCCGCGCCGCGTCGATGCGGCTGCACCGGGCCCGCCGCCGACTGAGAGCGGAGATCGACCGTATCCGCCCCACGACCGCGTCCAAGGAACGAAGCCATGGCTGACGAACTCGAACTCCTGCGCCGGGCCAACCCAGTGCCTGTCGACGGCCCCCACTTCGGCGACGGTCCGCTGGACCACCACGCCGAGCGACAGCTCAACCGGCTGATGGGGCAACGGACCTCTCGCCGCCCACGGTTGGCTTGGGGCCTGGCCGCCACGGCAGTCGTCGCCGCGATCGTTTCGGCACTGCTGTTCACCGGCCAGACCACCGCCCCGGCCCTCGCCGCGCCGCGCCCCCTCGTGGTGCGGGCCGACTCCACCTCCGTGCCGCTGAAGACGCTGGCCGAACGGGCACAGGCGGTCGACGGTGTGCCGGGGCTCCGCAGGGGGACGCACGTGCAGTCGTGGAGCCTGGGCATGAGCGACGACAAGCCCCCGATCACCCTCCCCGAGGAACGCGTCGTGCGGTGGAACGCCGACGGCAGCCACTCGGAACTCGTCGTGGCGACCGACCCGCGGCACCCGGGCCGACCCGTCCTCAGCGGCGACGGCGAACTCGTCGACGACGGTCAGGTGCTCAGCAGGCAGACGTACCCGCCCAGTTGGAGCGACGCCCCGCCGCAGTCACCGCCGCCGAGCGAGCCCGCGCGGCTGCGTGCCTACCTGAGGGAAGCCACGTACACCCGGACCGAGCTGAACACCGGTGAACTCCTCGACGCCGTCGAGGTGTTGCTCGACCACTGGACCCTCGGCGACCGGCAGTCGGCGGCGCTCGCACGGGTTCTCGCGGACGCCGAGGGGCTCAGGCCCGTCGGGCAGGTGACGGACCGGCTCGGGCGACGCGGACAGGCGTATGTGTACGACCGGTCCGGCACCCGCACGATGCTGATCATGGACCCGGCCACCGGTGCCGTACTCGGCCTGGAGACCACCTTCACGAGGGCGGAGTCCGAGTACGGCGTCAAGGCCGGCGACGTGATGTCGTACAGCGCCTGGATGCGCTGATCACACCCCGAGTCGCGCCGGGGGTGCAGGACACGAAGCCCGGCAGGCCGAAGCTCATGCGCGCCCATCGGTGCTGGAGCAGGATGCCGTGACCGAGGCTCCCTTCCCTCACTCGTCCCAGGCCTGGATCATCGTCTGCTCGACGATCTTGCCGTCCCGCAGGGACGCCATCGACTCGGCGAGCACGCGTACTCCGTCGGCGTACTGACAGGACTCGCTGAAGGCGACTTTGTCGCCCTCGACGACACAGCGCTCCAGCTTGTGGGTCATGTCGCGGCTGTAGACGTCGTCCAGCAACTCGCTGATCTCGTCACGGCCGTGCAGGACCCGTGGACTGCTGGGCTGGGTGTTGCGGTCCACGACGCGCAGTTCGGCGTCGTCCGCGTACAGCGACAGAAGCATCGTCGCCGTGTCTCCCTCGATGCCCCGGCGCAGGGCTTCGGTGTCGAAGCCGGGGCGTGCCGCGGTGCCCATGATGACCTCCTCGAAGGCCCGCGGCCTCGGGGGAGCGGGCCGCGACGGCCTCTCCTACGAGGCTCCTCCGCCCCGGCGGGCTCGGCAAGCGCAGCCGCGAGGTCCGCCTGACGGGTGAGCCGCGCCCCGGGGCCGTGTCCGGCGGGGGCCCGTCGGCGTTGCTCCGAACATGATCTCAACACGACGTATCGTCGCCGCCGTCGGTCTGGCCGCCGCGGCCACCGGCTTCGCCGCTCCGATGGCGAGCGCGGCCGAGGCGGAGGCCACCAACGCCGGTTCGCTCAGCCCGATGAGGATGCTCGACTCGCTCGCCGTGAGCGACATCGCCGAGGAGCACAAGGCGGAGATCCCGCGGCCCTCCGCGCAGCTGAACCAGCTCAACCGGGTCCACGAGCTGAACCAGTTGCACCAGGTCACCGACATGGTCGCCCCGGTCACGAATCTGGTCCCCGGCATCGAGTACTGACCCGTAGCACCCCCGAGGGCCGTCCGCGCAGCCGGGCGGCCCTCGGCATGTCCTCTGGGAGCGTGTGAGCGATGCCGCAGCCACCGGACCGGTCGGTGCACTGGAGGCCCGGCTTCCCCGTGGACGCCCGCCTGACCCTGCAGAGCCTGCGCCGAGGCCCCCACGACCCCACGCACCGGGTCGAGCCCGACGGCACCGTGTGGCGCGCCGCGCTGACCGCGTCCGGCCCGGTCACCTACCGCATCCGCCAGCGGCGCCTGGACGACCTCAGCATCGACGCCTGGGGACCCGGAGCGGCCGACCTCGCCGACTCCGTCCGCCGCGAACTGGGCGAAGGCGACCGGCCCGAGCTGTTCCAGCCGGAGCATCCGGTGCTCCGCGGTGCCGTGCACCGTCTGCCCGGCTTGCGGATCCCCTGCACCGGACGCCTCTTCGAGGCCCTTGTGCCCGCCGTACTCGAACAACGCGTCGTCGGCCTGGACGCCGCCGCGTCCTTCACCCGCATGATCCGGAAGTACGGCGATGCGCCGCCCGGACCGGCCCCTGAGGGCATGCGGCTGCCGCTGCCTCCCGAGACCTGGCGGACGATCCCGAGCTGGGAATGGCGCCGGGCGGGCGTGGACCTGCACCGTTCCGCCACCATCATCGAGGCCGCCCGCCACGCGGCGCGCCTCGACCGCGCGGCCGGTGACCCGGTGCGCGCCTACGACCTGATGGCGAAGCTGCCCGGCGTCGGAATCTGGACCGCCGCCCAGGTCGGCCACCGAGCCCTGGGCGACGCGGACGCCCTGCCCCTGGGCGACTACCACCTCGGCACCATGACGGGCATGGCCCTCCTCGGCCGCCCCCTGGACGACGACGAGGTCGAGCCCTTCTACGAGCCCTTCCGCCCACACCGTTACCGGGTCGTCCGCCTGCTCGAACTCAGCCCCGGCGCGGCCCCACGCCGTGGTCCCCGCACACCCCACGCGGGACCGTTCCGCTAGGGCCTGTCCGGCGGATCATGCCGGCGTCGCGGGCCCTGGCACGCACACCCCCAGAGGGGGGACCCCCAGCGGCGTTGTCGTCGGTTGCCGACTCCCCCACGCTCGAACGACCTCCCGCGGG
>NZ_JACMSF010000014.1 GCF_014257025.1 Streptomyces cupreus | reverse complement strand
TAGGGCCTGTCCGGCGGATCAGGTCGGCTGCAAGGCGGAGGAGGGAGTCGACGCGGAGCGATGGGGGAGAGTGACGACAACGCGGCTGGGGGTCCCCCTCCGGGGGAGTGCGTGCCAGACCCCGCGACGCCGACATGATCCGCCGGACAGGCCCTGGCTGCGGGCACCCCGCGGGGCGTTCAGCCCCGAACCCCCCGCAGCGCCATCGACACCGCCGCGTCCGTGATCGTCGACGGCTCCTCCGCCGCCCCCAGCTCGATCCGCCGCACGGCCGCGTCCACAACCCCCTGCAGCAGCATCGCCGCAAGCCGGGGCTCCGCGTGCCCCATGTCCCGCAGCGCCTCGACGATCATCGCGACCAGCCCACCATGCGCGGCCCGGATCTTCTCCCGGGCCCCGGCGTCCAGCTCACTCGCGGAGATGGCGACCACGGCCCGATGCCGCCGATCCCCCACCAGGGCCAGCTGCGCCCGCACATACGCCTCGACCTTGTCCTCGGCCGACGACGCCCGCTCCATCGCCGCGGAGACCTCCGCGGCCCACACAGGAAAGTCGACCTCGCACAGCTCCTCGACCACGGCGGCCCGTGACCGGAAGTACTCGTACACGGACGACCGCGCGAGCCCCGTCCGCTCGGCGAGAGCCGGAAACGTCAGCGCCTCCGTCCCACCCTCGGACAGCAGGGAACGAGCCGCGTCCAGCAGGGCGGCTCGCTGCATCGACCGGTGCTCGGCCACGGAGGCCGCTCGAATCCTTGGCACGTCAACACTCTACGGACGCACCACCCACGACGGGAGTGCTCCCCACCGCCCGCTGCTGCTCACCGTCCGAAACTGGCCAGCTTCGCCCGCAGCTGAAGCACCGACTTCGTGTGGATCTGACTCACCCGGCTCTCGGTCACCCCCAGTACGTTCCCGATCTCGGCGAGCGTGAGCCCCTCGTAGTAGTACAGCGTCACAACGGTCTTCTCCCGCTCGGGCAGCGTGTTGATCGCCCGCGCCAGAAACCGCCGCAGCTCCCGGTCCTCGGCCACCTCGACGGGGTTGTCCGCGGCGGTGTCCTCCAGCGTGTCCATGACGCTGAGCCCGTCCCCGCCCTCACCCCCCACATGCAGCAGCTCCTCCAGCGCCACCACATTGGCCAGCGACAACTGGCTGAACACCGCGTGGAGTTCATCCACCGCGATGCCCATCTCGGCGGCCACCTCCCCCTCCGACGGCGTCCGCCGAAGCCGCGCCTCCAAGGTCGCGTACGCCCGCTCCACGTTCCGCGCCTTCTGCCGCACCGACCGCGGGATCCAGTCGAGCGCGCGCAGTTCGTCGATCATCGCGCCCCGGATCCGGGTGATCGCGTACGTCTCGAACTTGATCTCCCGGTCGATGTCGAACTTCTCGATCGCGTCGATCAGGCCGAACACCCCCGAGGACACGAAATCGGCCTGCTCCACGTTGGGCGGCAGGCCGACGCTGACCCGCCCCGCCACATACTTCACCAGCGGCGAGTAGTGCAGGATCAGCTGCTCACGCAGCCGCTCGTCCCCCGTCGTCTTGTACGACCGCCACAGCTCGTCGAGCGTCGAGGGAGCGGGCGGCCGCACGCTGCCACCGTCGCAGACGGCTGGGGGGATCGCCGCCCGGTCGGACCCGGAGGTGTGCTGGGCCATTCGTCGCCTTGTGCCGTTCTGCCGTGAAGTGCGGGAGCCTGGGTGAGCTGTCGCTCTGGTACGGGTCTGGTGTCGAGGTGCCGGTCTGCACCGGAATCCACGTGAGCGTAGCGTGACTGGAGTGTCGCGGTGCGCGAAGGCCAGGGCTCAGAGAGTGCGCAGATACGTTCCGCTAGGGGTCCCCCCGGGGCATGGCGGTCGCTCTGTGTGATTGACCGTGCGCATCAACTCCGGGAATTCCCAAGGGCGTCAAGGATCCCCCGGACGGCCGAACACGCTCGGTCAACATCGACTGCGACCTCCGCGGACCGAGGTCATCGCCTGGCGTGTCAACTTCCAGCCGTCGCCATGTCGTTCGACGTAACCAAGTGCTCGGAGTTCGTACAGCCGGGCGATGGCGTCGTCGTCCGTAGTCTGCGCCCCGCGGGCGATCTCGTCGGGTGGGGCCGCGCGGCTCCCGGGCAGGGCGCTGAGCACCCGCCGAGCGCCCGGCGCCAGGAGATCCCTTGGCAGGACGGGTCCGCGCCGGTCCGGAGCGAGCTCGCCCATGTCCCCGACGAGCTCGACAACTTCCGCGGCGTCCGTGACGAGGACGGCGTCCCCCCGCAACAGTTCATGCACCCCGGCGGAGAGCCCGCTGGTCGCCGGGCCCGGTACCCCTATCGTGTGGCGCCCCAACCGCTGCGCCGCCCGGGCCGTGGCGAGCGAACCGCTCCGATGCGCGGCCTCGACCACGACAGTGCCCCTGGTGAGCGCCGCGATCACCCGATTCCGGACGATGAACCGGCTGGGCGTCGGATGGTCCCCGGGAGGCAACTCCCCGATGACGAGCCCCTGTTCCGCGATCCTGGTGATCAACTGGGTGTGCCCGCGCGGATAGGGCCGGTCAACCCCACAGGCGAGCACGGCCACGGTGGCCCCTCCGGCAGCGAGGGCCCCCCGGTGGGCAGCCCCGTCAATACCGTAAGCACCCCCGGAGACAACCACCCACCCCCGCTCGGCGAGCCCACCACCGAGGACGGCGGCCATATGAGAGCCGTACTCGGTACAGGCCCGGGCCCCCACAACGGCCACAGACCGCAGCGCCCACATCCGCAAACTGGCCACCCCCCGAACCCAGAGCCCGACAGGCCGCGCATCCCCCAGATCATCCAGTTGCCCGGGCCACTCACCATCCCCCGGACGAACAAACCGAACCCCCGCGTCGCGAGCAACACCAAGATCCCGTCCAGGATCGGCCCACTCGGCCCGAGCCAGCAGCCCGGCCCACCGCTTCTCGCTCACCCCGTCGAGCCTGGCTCCCTTCGCCCGTAACCGCCGCACGACTTCCCGAGCCCCCAGTTCCCGCAGCCACCGCCCCGCGACCTCGTCCCCGGGCTCAAGAACCCGGGCGAGGAACACCCGGTCGTGGAGCTCCTCGTCCGGTTCACCATCGCGGCTCACGTCAACGCCCCGATGGCCATGGGGACCCCTCGGGGGACCCCGGTACGCAGTTGCAGCGCCAGGGCGACGTCCAGCGCGTCGGGCCGGTCGTGGCCGACCAGGTCGGCGACGGTCCAGGCGACACGGAGGACACGGTCGAGACCGCGGGCTGTCAGCACGCCCCGTTCCAGGCTGCGCTCGGCTTCGTCCATCGCGCCGGGCGCGGAGTACCAGCGGCTGCGCAGCTCCCGGCCCGGCACCTCGCTGTTCGTCCGCCACGGAGTACCGGCGAGGCGGGCCACCGCCCGGTCCCTGGCCTCCTGGACCCGGGCGGCCACCGTCGCCGTGGACTCGCCGCGGGCACCGCGCTCGGTGAGCTCGGCGCGGGTGACACGGTCCACCTCGACCCGCAGGTCGACCCGGTCCAGCAGCGGCCCGGAGAGCCGGGCCTGATACCGGCGGATGGCGGCAGGCGCGCATTCGCAGAAGTCGTCGTTCTGGGAGAACCGACCGCAGGGGCAGGGGTTGGCCGCGAGGACCATCAGGAACTTCGCCGGGAACCGGACGACCCCCGCGCTGCGCGCGATCACCACGTGCCCGGACTCCAGAGGCTGCCGAAGGGCGTCCAGAGCCTGACCGCTGAACTCCGGTGTCTCGTCCAGGAACAGCACGCCCCGATGGGACAGCGACACCGCGCCCGGCCGTGCGATGCCGGGGCCGCCGCCGACCAGTGCCTGCATCGTCGCCGAGTGATGCGGGGCGCAGTAGGGCGGGACGTCGATCAGGGGCTTGCCCGGAGGCAGCAGACCCGCCACCGAGTGCACCGCCGTGACCTCCAGCGACTCCTCCCTGGCCAACCGGGGCAGGACCGCCGGCAGCCGCTCGGCGAGCATCGTCTTGCCGGCACCGGGCGGCCCCTCCAGGAACAGATGGTGCCCGCCGGCCGCGGCGACCTCCACGGCCGTACGGGCCGAGAGCTGGCCCACGACGTCGGCGAGGTCATGGCCGCTGTCCTGCTGTGCCGCACCGGCGCTGTGCATCCCCGTGGCCGCGCCCGTGCCCGGCACCCGCAGTCCGGCGAGCAGCGGATCGGGGCGGCCCGGTTCGTGCGGTTCCTCGTCGGGCACGGGTTCGTCCGCCAGTACGGCGATCAGCTGGCGCAGACTGCGCACACCCAGCACGGAGACGCCCGGCACCAGGGAGGCCTCGGCGGCCGCGCACTCCGGTACGACCACCTGTTCGTAACCGGCGTTGGCCGCGGCCAGTACCGCGGGCAGGATGCCTCGGACGGGCCGTACCCGGCCGTCCAGGCCCAGCTCCCCGATCATCACGATGTCGGCGAGCACCCGTGGATCGATCCGCTCCGCCGCGCCCAGGACCGCGCAGGCGACGGCCAGGTCGAAGCCGCTGCCGGCCTTGGGGACCGACGCCGGGCTGAGCCCCACCGTCAGCTTCTTCTGCGGCCACTCGGCCCCCGAATTCACCACAGCCGCCCGAACCCGGTCCCGGCTCTCCGTCAGGCTCTTGTCCGGCAGGCCCACCAGTGTGAACGCGGCGACGCCCGGTTCGAGGTCGGCCTGGACCTCCACCACCACGCCCTCTACTCCGACCAGGGCCACCGAGCAGGTGCGTGCGAAGCCCATCACGCCACCCCCCGTACGTGTTCGACCACGGGGGCGCCCCGCTCGGGGAGGAGGACTCCGACGACGTCGATGCGAACGCCGCCTGGTGGTGCTCCTCCATGGGCCTGGATCCAGCGTTCGGCCAGGTGTCGTAGGCGCTCCGCCTTCTCGGGGGTGACCGCGGCCATCGGGTGTTCGAAGCAGTCGCTCCTGCGGGTCTTGACCTCACAGACGACCAGCGCGTCCCCGTCCCGCGCCACGATGTCGATCTCGCCGGTCCGGCCGCAGCGCCAGTTGCGCTCCAGGACCGTCATCCCGGCCTCGGCCAGCCTCCTGGCGGCCAGGCCTTCTCCGTACTTGCCGAGTGCACTGCGTGCGTTCATGTCGGCACCACCTCCGGCACCGACGATCACGCATCCACCCCCAAGAAAAGGATCTTGGTGGACAGCTCACCGCTTGTGGATAACTCCGTCACCCGCTCGGGAGCTCCAGGTCACTCTTGTTCAGCTCCTCGATATTCACGTCCTTGAACGTGAGCACACGCACCTGCTTCACAAAGCGGGCCGGCCGGTACATGTCCCAGACCCAGGCGTCCGCCATGGACACCTCGAAGAACACCTCTCCCTGGACCGAGTGCACCTGCATCTCGTAGTCGTTGGTCAGGTAGAAGCGCCGCTCGGTCTCGATCACGTATTTGAACAGACCGACGACATCGCGGTACTCCCGGTAGAGCTTGAGCTCCATCTCGGTCTCGTACTTTTCGAGGTCCTCGGCGCTCATGGCATGTTCCCCTTCAGCCGTGCGATCCCACCATTGTGCGCCAGTCCCGCGAGCCCCTAGACGATTTCGGTGTCAAGGGTCACGGGCCCGGCCGGGGGACCTTCGTCGAGCAGCCTGCGCAGCAGCTCGGCGAGTCTGGTCGGATACACCGTCTCATGTGCCCGGGTCAGTTCCTGACACGTCCACCAGCGCGCTCCGGCGACACTGCGCCGCTCCAGCTCGGTGAGGCCCATGGCCTCGGTGACCGTCTGTGCAGTTCGGGCCAGGTAGTACCACTCGTCCTGGTCCCAGCGGCGCCCCGCGAACGGGAACGAGCACGTCCGCCGCCAGAGCACCGGGCCGAGCTCGACCTCGGTGATGCCGGTCTCCTCGGCGAGTTCCCGCAGCGCGGCCTGTTCACGGGTCTCGTCGCCCTCGACGCCCCCGCCCGGCGTGAACCACCAGTCGTCGCTCACATCGTCCGGCTCATGCCCGTACAGCAGCAGGATCCGGTCCTCGGGGTCCAGCAGCACGACCCGGGCGACCTTGCGCATCCCGCCCGTGTATATGTCCTCAGCGAGCACCCGCGGGCTCCGTCCTGGTACGGGAGCGGCCCAGCCACCTGGCCAAGGGACCGTACGCGCCACCGCCGAGCACCAGCAGGCCGCCCACGACGATCATCACGCCCATCGTGCGCAGCGGCCCCGGCGAGGAGAGCGCGCCCAGCTCCTCGAAGCCGGAGGGGCGCTCCAGCATGCCGTCCATCGGCCAGACCACGGCATCGACCCGGGCGGTCACCGCGTCGCTCGCCACCGTGCCGCTCGCGGCGTCGGTCAGATGGGCCGTGGAGTCCAGCGAGCCCTGCCGCTCGTCACCGAGCAGAAACAGTCGCCCCTTGGGCACGGTGACGGTCGGGAAGTCGGTGATCTCGGCCAGGCTGTCCTCGGGCAGATACGGTTCGTCGACCTTCTTGCCGTCGACCGTCAGTTTGCCGTCCGTGCAACAGGCGACGGTGTCGCCGCCGACGGCCACGACCCGCTTGACCACGGGAGCGTTCGCCCAGGTCGCGTCCTTGAAGACGACGACGTCCCCACGGCGGATCTCGTCCCCGTCGACCCGCTCGGCCAGCACCCGGTCACCGGCGTCGATGGTCGGCGTCATCGAACTCGTGGGCACGGTGTACGGCCGGTAGACCACCGCCGCCCAGGCGAAGCCGCCCAGGAACAGCACCAGGCCCAGCGCCACCGCGAGCCCGGACAGTCGCTGTCCGGTCCTGCTGCCCGCCGGGCGCTTGCCCCCGCCAGTGCGCGGGGCCGTACGCGTCGTGCTCTCGCCACCCATGGATCCGCACCCTACCCGGGGGTACGCCCCCGGGTCAGCCCATGGTCTGGATCATTCGCCGCCCTGGCGGGATCGCTGACGGCGCCACAGGACGATCGGTACGACACCCGCGAGGGCCAGGCCCGAGGGCGCGACGGCCGCCGTCTGCGCGCTCAGGTTCTGGTCGAAGGTGTCCGGAACCGGCAGGGTGTCCCAGCGGTTGATCGGCCAGGCGACGACGATGGCGCGCCCGACGACCTTGTCGACCGGCACCATGCCGTTGTTGCCGTCCGACCGGTTGTAGCGCGAGTCCCGGGAGTTCTGCCGGTGGTCGCCCATGACCCAGATGTAGCCCTCGGGGACCTTCACCTTGAACTGGCCGCCGTCGGAGTCGTTGGTGCACGGCGTGTTGCCCGGGTAGACGTACGACGACTCGTTCAGGGCCTTGCCGTTGACCTTCACCGGGCCGGTGCCCTTGCACTCCACGGTGTCGCCGCCGACGCCGATGACCCGCTTGATCAGGTCCTTCTCCTCCGCGGACGGCATCAGGCCGATCCAGCTGAGGAAGGTCTGCAGGGCGTTGGGATCGGGCGTGGGCTCGCCGGCCAGCCAGTTGGCGGGGTCGTGGAAGACGACGACCTCACCGCGCTCGGGCTCGGAGCCGAACCAGGGCGTGAGCTTGTCGACAAGCACCCGGTCGCCCTGCTGGAGGGTGTTCTGCATCGAGGCGGACGGGATGGAGAAGGCCTGCACCAGGAACGTCTTGATCAGCAGCGCCAGCACCAGGGCGATACCGATCAGGATGGGCAGCTCCTTCCAGAAGGAGCGTGGCTTCTTCACCGTGGGGGCCGAGTCGCCGGGCCCCTGGCCGTCCGTGCGGGTCTGCTCCCCGGCCGTGCCGTCCTCGGCCGTGCCGGGGTCATTCCCGGAGGTCACAGCGCCGTCCGCGGCCGGGTCAGCCGCCTCCGCGGGGCGTCCGCGGTCCTCGCCGTCGTGCCCGGATCGTGCGCCTACCGCCACATCCCCCACGCCAACTCCTTACTCTGTGCCGCTGCCTGCCCCAGAGACGACGCAGGCCCACCACTCCCATAACGAGCGGGAGTTCCGCAGGGCTCGGGAGTCGGATCGATCCGTTCGGATCGTCGGAGGCAACCCTATGCGACAGCTCGGGAGCCGCGGTCGACCCGGTGACCGAGTCGGAGACGGATGCGTAGGTTTTCGGTTCGTCCAAGGTGCCCCAGTGACCGAAGGGCCAGGCGATGACCATGGCGCGGCCGACCACCTCGTCCTCGGAGACCGTGCCGCCGTTCTGGTCCTGGTGCGAACGGGAGTCGGCGGAGTCCGCGCGGTGGTCGCCCATCACCCACAGCCGCCCCTGCGGGACGGTGATGTCGAACTCGGTCAGGGACGGGACGTTTCCGGGGTAGAGGTAGTCCTCCTCCAGGGGGACGCCGTTGACGGTGACCCGCCCTTGCCCGTCACAGCACTTGACCCGGTCGCCGCCGACGCCGACGACTCGCTTGATGAGGTCCTTCTCATTGTCGGACGGCAGCAGACCGATGAAGGTGAGCCCTTCCTTGATCTGCTTGACGACGACGGGGTCCTCCTTCTTGACGGTGGGCTGCTCGTCCTGGAGCCAGCCGCCGGGGTCCTTGAAGACGACGACATCCCCGCGCTGCGGCTTGGAGCCGAACCACGGGGTGAGCTTGTCGACCAGGACCCGGTCGCCGATCTGGATCGTCTGCTCCATCGACCCCGAGGGGATCACGAAGGCCTGGACGAGAAAGGTCTTCAGGACGAGGGCTATGAGCACCGCGACCCCGACGAGGAGCGGTATTTCCTTGATCGCGCTGCGCCGGCGCCGTCGTTTGACCTTGCGCTGGAGCTTGCGCCGCTCCGCGCGCGTACGGCCGGCGCCGGAGCCGGAGGCGCGCCGGGAGCCGGTGGGCAGGAGGTCGTCGGCGGCGCTGCTGGCTGCCCCGCGTGGCTTTCCGCGGTTACCCATGGGCACCGTCCGCCTCTTTTGGCCCGATCGCCTCCGGGGCGCTCCAGCCGTCATCGGCGGCGGGCACGCGCGCGTAGGCGTCGGGGCGCTCCAGGCGGGTCCAGTGGGCGGTGGGCCAGACGATCCAGTCGGCCCTGCCGACGACGTCGTCGACGGGGATCATGCCGCCGCCCGGGGAGCCCAGGTGGTCGCGGGAGTCGCTGGAGGCGCTGCGGTGGTCGCCGAGGACGAAGAGGGTGCCCTCGGGCACGACGACGTCGAAGGACACGCTGGACGGGCCGTCCCCGGGGTACAGGAACGCCGATTCGTCGACCGACCGGCCGTTCACCTGGATGCTCCCCTCCTTGTCGCAGCAGACCACATGGTCTCCCCCCACACCGACAACGCGCTTGATGTAGTCGGCGTCCCCGAAATACCCGGTTCCGTCGAACACGACGACATCGCCACGCCGCGGCTGGGCACCGAAACGGTACGCCAACTTATTTACGAGAACGCGGTCCCCGATCCTCAATCCCCGCTCCATTGATCCGCTCGGAATCTGGAACGGCTGGAGCACGAACGTGCTGAGCAGCAGCAGGAAGAGCAGGCAGACCAGCAGGGTCAGGGTGATCCGTCCGCCGGGCAGCCACTCGGAGATCCGCGACACCAACGCGAAACGCGACCGTCCCTCCGGCCCCCTCGGATCCGAGGTGTCCTCGGCTTCGGAAGGGCGGGAGGAGCGGTCGCGCTCCGTCGGCTGTGCTTCGGTGTCCATCGGGGCCAGATGCTATCCGGCCCCGCTGTGACGTCCGGAAAGCGCTCAGTTCTCGCGCTTCTCCTTGATCTTCGCGGCCTTGCCGCGGAGCTCACGGAGGTAGTACAGCTTGGCGCGGCGCACGTCACCCTTGGTGACGAGCTCGATCTTCTCCACGATCGGGGTGTGCACCGGGAAGGTGCGCTCGACGCCGACGGAGAAGGAGACCTTGCGGACCGTGAAGGTCTCGCGGACACCGGCGCCCTGGCGGCGGATCACAACGCCCTTGAACTGCTGCACACGGGAGCGGTTGCCCTCGATGACGCGGACGTGGACGTTGACGGTGTCACCCGGGCGGAAGGCCGGGACGTCGCTGCGCAGCGACGCGGCGTCGACGGAGTCGAGCAGGTGAGACATTTCGTCTGCTTTCTTCGCCCATGCCACAGGTCATAGGCGGTAGCTGGTTTCCAAGAGGATGCTGTTCGCGTCGGGGCGGGCGTCGTGTCCCCCTGTGGCAGGGGCGCACACCGGACGGCGCACAACAGCGACCTATTCTTCCACGCCGTCCGGCCTGCGCCAAAATCGACCATGGGGCTCGCCCTCGGGATCCGGTGCCCAGCCCAGGATGGAGAGCATCTCGCGGTCCTTCTTGTCGAAGGCCTTGGGGTCGCAGCGCTCGATCAGGTCCGGCCGGTGAACGGTCGTGCGCTTGAGGGCCTCGTCGCGCCGCCAGCGGGCGATCTTGCCGTGGTGCCCGCTGAGCAGCACGTCCGGGATGCCACGGCCGCGCCACGCGGGCGGCTTGGTGTAGACGGGCCCCTCCAGGAGGTTGGCCATGGCGCCGGGCGCGAAGGAGTCGTCGCGGTGCGACTCGGCGTTGCCGAGGACACCGGGCAGCAGCCGGGCCACGGCCTCCGTGATCACCAGTACGGCCGCCTCGCCGCCGGCGAGGACGTAGTCGCCGATGGAGACCTCGTGGACCGGCATCCGGGTGGCGTACTCGTCGATGACCCGCCGGTCGATGCCCTCGTAGCGGGCCGGGGTGAAGATCAGCCAGGGGCGCTCCGAGAGCTCCACGGCGAGTTCCTGGGTGAAGGGCCGGCCGCTGGGCGTGGGGACGATCAGCACGGGCGCGTGGGAGCCCGTCTCGTAGCCGTCGGCCAGGACGGAGTCCAGCGCGTCACCCCAGGGGTCGGTCTTCATGACCATGCCCGGGCCACCGCCGTACGGCGTGTCGTCGACCGTGTTGTGCCGGTCGTAGGTCCAGTCGCGCAGATCGTGCACCTGGACGTTCAGCCGGCCACGCGCGCGTGCCTTGCCGACCAGGGAGACGTTCAGGGGCTCCAGGTACTCGGGGAAGATCGTGACGACGTCGAGCCTCATGCGCTCTCGTCCCCGGAGTCCCGCGTGGACGCGATCTCGGCGCGGTCGTCGATCAGGCCGGGCGGCGGGTCGATGACCGCCTTCTGCTCGGCGAGGTCGATCTCGGTGACGATCTCCTCGACGAAGGGGATCATCACCTCGCTGCCGTCGGGCCGCTCGACGATGAACAGGTCCTGCGAGGGCAGATGCGAGATCTCGGTGATCCGGCCGACCTCCATGCCGTCCTTGGTCACCACGTCCAGGTCCATCAGCTGATGGTCGTAGTACTCGTCCTCCTCCTCAGGCAGCTCATCGGGGTCGACGTCGGCGATGAGGAGGATATTGCGCAGCGCCTCTGCGGCGGTGCGGTCGCGCACGCCCTCGAAGCGCAGCAGCAGCCGGCTGCTGTGCACCCGGCCGGTCTCGATGGTGAGCGGGCCCGCGGATGCGGGATCGGTGGCCAATACGGCGCCGGGGGCGAGCCTGAGTTCCGGCTCGTCGGTACGTACCTCGACGGTGACCTCGCCCTTGATGCCGTGGGCGCGGCCGATCCGGGCGACTACGAGCTGCACTTTTCGAAGATCTCCTGTCGTACGTACGACTGCGGGCCGGGGACGGCACAGTGGCCCTCCCCGGCCCGAGCCGGTGCTGCGTTCGGCGTCAGCGGACGTGGTCCACGTCGACGAGGTCGACACGGACACCACGGCCGCCGATGGCACCCACGACGGTGCGCAGAGCGCGTGCGGTGCGGCCGTTGCGGCCGATCACCTTGCCGAGGTCGTCGGGGTGGACCCGGACCTCCAGCACGCGTCCGCGGCGCAGGTTGCGCGAGGCGACCTGCACATCGTCAGGGTTGTCGACGATGCCCTTCACGAGGTGCTCAAGCGCCTCTTCGAGCATGCTGCTCAGGCCTCGGTCGACTCGGACTCGGCGGCCGCCTCGTCCTTCTTCTCAGCCTTCTTCTTCTGGGTGATGGCCTCACCCTTGCCCTCGTCGTCGCCACCGAGGGCCTCGAACGACGGGCGCGCCTTCTTCGGCTCGGCAACCAGCAGCGGAGCCGGGGCGGGCTCGCCCTTGAACTTCTGCCAGTCGCCGGTCTTCTTCAGGATGGCGAGCACGGGCTCGGTCGGCTGGGCGCCGACGGAGAGCCAGTACGCCACGCGCTCGGCGTTGACCTCGATGCGCGAGGGGTTCTGCACCGGGTGGTACAGACCGATCTCCTCGATCGCACGGCCGTCACGACGGGTGCGGGAGTCGGCGACGACGATGCGGTAGTGAGGCGAACGGATCTTGCCCAGACGCTTCAGCTTGATCTTGACTGCCACGGGAGTGGGTTCTCCTGGATTTGACGTGGTTGGGCACGGCGAGATGGCCGCGTGGGGTTGCGGTACCCGAGTGCCCGATGGACGCGTCAGCCGGAGGAGAGAGGGGTCCTGTGCGGCTGTCGAGTACAGCTAGTCATTGTGCCACACCCTGCGGCTCGCTTCGGACCGAGGGCACGGGTGGCCGGGCATGGCTGAGGCGCACCCGGCGCGGAGGTGAGGTACGTCGGGTGCGCAGCCGGCGCGACGAGGTGCCACAGGTGGAGCGACACCGCGCGTAACCCACTGCACCGGCAGCCACGAGATGCCGGTACTCGGTCAGTGGTTACGCCGCGCCCACGACCTCGGGGATCCGGAACGGCTTTCCGCAGCCGCCGCAGACGATCGGGGCCTGCGCCAGGACGGAGGGGACGACGCGGACATTGCGGCCGCAGTCGCAGACCGCCTTGACGCGTACGCCGCCCCCGGAGGAGCCGTGCCGGGCCGCCGGGCCCCGGAAGGAGCGGGCCGTGTCCGCCGACGTCGCCGCCGTGTGCGCCTTCAGGGCGCGCTGGAGACGCTCGATCGTCGGACGGTAGCGGCGCTTGGCCTCCGGGTTCAGCGTGACCAGCGAGAATCCGCTGCTGGGGTGCGGTTCGTCGGGGTGGTCCAGGCCCAGCTCCTCTGCGATGGCGAGGAATCTGCGGTTGTGGTAGCGGCCGGCACGGGAGGTGTCGCGCACTCCTCGGGCGGCGGCGATGCCATGCACCGCCTCATGGAGAAGACGCTCGAAGGAGAGTTCGTGTCCGCACGCGGACGACGACTCTCCGATCAGGGACTCTGGCGCGGCGAGATCCGGCAGCTCGGGGTGGTGCCGCTGAATGTCGGCCCACGCCTGTGCCAGCTCTGCGGCGAGAACAGGTGGTGTCTGTGTCGTGCTCACGTAATGACAACGAGCCGGGGTGCCCCAGTGTTCCGATTCCGGGCCATCCCAAATAATTTGCACGTACCCGTCAGTTGCCGCTGATGCGTCCGGACGAGGGCGGGTGCGCTGATCTGCGGAGAAGCCTCACAGCTCACCATAAGCCGGTGCGTAGTCCTCCATACGCACTCGCGCGTACGTCGTCCCCGCGCGACGGGGTGGCAGTGTCCCGCAGAGGCGCAAGAGGCCTTTCGGTCGCTCTCGCACCTTCTGCCTCTTCATCAATAAGCGCGCGCGACGATCGCGACGTTACCGGGCGCGTCGTCGTCCGCCGGTACCGACCCGTCCTCGGCGACCAGACACCGTACGGTCACCGAGTGCTCGGCCAGCTCGGCCTCCCCCGCCGCGCCGAGCGCCGCCCACGGGATACGCGCCCAGCCGGTCGCGGCCGCCTCGACGGCCTCCTCGATGCTGGCCACCTCGGCCGTACGGGACTCCCGCCGCTCGCGGGACTGCTTCAGCAGCAGCGCCTGGTCGTCCTCCAGAATCCCGGGCAGCAGTTCTACGAGGGAATCGAGGGCCACCGGCTCCTTGCCGCCCGGAATCCGGCGCGCCACCATCGCGGTGCCGCCCTCCAGGTCGCGCGGCCCGATCTCGATCCGTACCGGCACGCCCTTGAGCTCCCAGTCGACCGCGCGCCGCCCGAAGGGGGTGTCCGTACGGTCGTCGACCTGCACCCGGATGCCCGCCGCCGTCAGCCGGTCGCCGAGCTCGCGGACCTTGGCCAGAACCGCATCGTCGCCCTTGATCGCGAGGACGACGACCTGGATCTGGGCGAGGCGCGGCGGGACACGGAGGCCGTTGTCATCTCCGTGAGCCATCACCAGGGCGCCGATCATGCGGGTCGTCGAACCCCAGGAGGTCTGCCAGACGAGTTCCTGCTTGCCTTCCTTCGAGAGGTACTGCGTATGGAAGGCCTTGGCGAAGTTCTGGCCCAGCTCATGACTGGTGGCCATCTGAAGCGCCTTGCCGTCGCCCATCATGCCTTCGAGCGTGAGGGTGTTGATGGCGCCCGCGAACCGCTCCTTGACGGTCTTGCGGCCGGGGACGACGTCCATGGCGAGGAGGTTCACCATGAAGTCCTCGTAGACCTGGCGATGGATGTGCGCGGCGAAGTCGCGGGCGTCCTCATAGGTGGCGTGCGCGGTGTGGCCCTCCTGCCACAGGAATTCGGTCGTACGAAGGAACAGCCGGGGCCGAAGCTCCCAACGCACCACGTTCGCCCACTGGTTGATCAGCAGCGGCAGATCGCGGTAGCTCTGCACCCACTTCGAGAAGTAGTCGTTGATGATCATCTCGGAGGTGGGCCGGACGACCGCCGGCTCCTCCAGCTCCTTGCCGCCGCCGTGTGTGACCACCGCCAGCTCGGGCGCGAAGCCCTCGACATGGTCGGCCTCCCTCACGAAGTACGACTGCGGGATCAGCAGCGGGAAGTACGCGTTCTGGGTGCCCGTCTCCTTGATGCGGGCGTCCATCTCCGCCTGCATCCGCTCCCACAGTCCGTACCCGTACGGTCGGATCACCATCGTGCCGCGCACCGGCCCGTTGTCGGCCAGCTCGGCCTTGCTGATCAGATCCTGGTACCAGCGCGGGAAATCATCCGCCCGCGGTGTGAGAACGGGTGCTTTTGCCATGGCGCGATGGTACGGGCCCACGTTGCCGGAATGTGAATTCTCGCCACAGGCACGGCCCGGCCACAAGCAGGGCCCGACGACCCCTGGACGCCGGGTCGAGCGCGGAGTTACCTGGCATACGGGGGGAGAGCGAGCGCACGTCACGGGGGCTAGGGAAACGGGCACAGCGGCAACTCTCGGCGGATTGGGGCGCTTTCGATGACACCTACGCTCGTGCGGCAACACCTGTCTCACGCGGGACCCACGCCCCGTGTGGACCTGTGGGCACGCGCGCGTGACTGGTCCGAGATCCAGGAGCGGATGCTCGTCCCGCTCTACGAGGCCGTCTACGAACGGCTCGAAGTGGGCTCCGGCACCCGGCTGTTGGGCCTCGGCTGCGGTTCCGGGCTCGCCCTGCTGATGGCGGCCACCCGAGGGGCCGCGATCACCGGTGTCGAACCCTCCTCGCCCGAGCGGCTCACCCTGGCCCGGCAGCGGCTGCTGCCCGAGCCATGGGGCGCACGCGCGCGTGCCGGCACCCGGCTCATGGACGGCTCTCCCAGGGACGCGGCCGACGCGGAGACGCCCGCGTACAGCCTGGTGACCGCTTTCGAGCCCATCGGGTGCCTCGCGGGCGACTCGGAGGGACTAGGCGAACTGCTTCAAGGGGCGAAGCCGCTCGCCGAACGGGGGGCGCCCGTGGTGCTGGCCGGCTGGGGTCCGCCGGAGCGATGCACCACGTCGTCCGTGCTGCGCGTGGCCACCAAACTGGCCGATCCACTGCGCAGCGCGGGCAGTTGGCGCCCCGCCCTTCGCGACGACCTGGAGGAGGTCGCCCAGCGCTCCGGCCTGCGCCCCGACGGCTCCGGACGTGTGGCGTGCCCCTTCGGCTACGCCGATGTCGAAAGCGCCGTACGGGGGCTGCTGTCGACCGGGCTGTTCGACGCGGCGATCTCCGCGACCGACCCGGCGCAGGTGGACAAGGAACTGACGGAGGCGCTGCATCCGTATCAACGGCCGGACGGGACCGTGTGGATGCCGAACGTGTTCCGGTACCTGATCGCCCGCGTCCCCTGAAGTCCCCGGCGGGGTAAGGGAGTTCCTTCAGGCGGTCGCGGACCCCGAGGACGCGACCGGCCAGCACTCATACGCCGAGGGCGCCCCGTCGGACAGGGACGCCCTCGATGCCGTAGAGCCGGGTCTCAGCCCATGAACTTCTTGAACTCGTCCGGCAGCTCGAAGTCCTGGCCGGCCTGCTGGCCCGGCAGCCCGAAGGCGCCTCCGCCCTGAGCCGCCGCCGCGCGCCGGGCGGCCTCCTCCTGCTCCTGCTGCTTGCGCTTCATCGGGTTGCCGGAGCGCTGCTTGCCCTTGGCCTTCTTCGGCTGCTTCTTCGTACGGCCGGGGCCGCCGCCCATGCCCGGCACCCCCGGCATGCCCGGCATACCGCCGCCCTGAGCCATGCGGGACATCATCTTGCGAGCCTCGAAGAACCGCTCGACCAGGTTCTTCACCGCGCTGACCTCGACACCGGAGCCCTTGGCGATACGGGCGCGGCGCGAGCCGTTGATGATCGTCGGCTCCTGGCGCTCGGCCGGGGTCATCGACTTGATGATCGCGGCGGTGCGGTCGACGTCACGCTCGTCGAGGTTGTTGATCTGGTCCTTGATCTGCCCCATGCCGGGCAGCATGCCGAGCAGCTTGGAGATCGAGCCCATCTTCCTGACCTGTTCCATCTGGGACAGGAAGTCGTCGAGGGTGAAGTCCTGGCCCTTCTTGGAGGCCAGCTTCTCCGCCATCTTCTGGGCTTCGGCCTGGTCGAAGGTCTTCTCCGCCTGCTCGATCAGGGTGAGCAGGTCACCCATGTCGAGGATGCGGGAGGCCATCCGGTCCGGGTGGAAGGCGTCGAAGTCGTCGAGCTTCTCGCCGTTCGACGCGAACATGATCGGCTTGCCGGTGATCTGCCGGATCGACAGGGCGGCACCACCGCGGGCGTCACCGTCGAGCTTGGAGAGCACCACGCCATCGAAGCCGACGCCGTCGCGGAACGCCTCGGCGGTGTTGACGGCGTCCTGACCGATCATCGCGTCGACGACGAAGAGGATCTCGTCGGGGCTGACCGCGTCCCGGATGTCCGCGGCCTGCTGCATCATCTCCTGGTCGATACCCAGGCGGCCGGCGGTGTCGACGATCACGATGTCGTGGACCCGGGACTTCGCGAAGTCGATGGAGTCCTTGGCGACCTTCACCGGGTCACCGACGCCGTTGCCCGGCTCCGGGGCGTAGACGGCGATACCGGCGCGCTCGGCGACGACACTGAGCTGGTTCACGGCGTTCGGGCGCTGGAGGTCCGCGGCGACCAGCAGCGGGGAGTGACCCTGCTCCTTCAGCCACCGGCCGAGCTTGCCCGCGAGGGTGGTCTTACCGGCACCCTGGAGACCCGCCAGCATGATGACGGTGGGCGGCTGCTTGGCGAACCGGAGACGGCGGGTCTCGCCGCCGAGGATCGTGACGAGCTCCTCGTTGACGATCTTCAGGACCTGCTGCGCCGGGTTCAGTGCCTTGGAAACCTCGGCACCGAGCGAGCGCTCCTTGACGCTCTTGATGAAGGTCCGGACGACCGGCAGCGCGACATCGGCTTCGAGGAGCGCGATGCGGATCTCGCGCGCGGTGGCGTCGATGTCCGCCTCGGAGAGCCGTCCCTTGCCACGCAGGTTCTTGAAAGTCGCTGAGAGGCGATCGGAGAGAGTATCGAACACGGCGCTCGCGGTCCTCGGGGTCGGTGGCTGTGGGAATCGCCCTCCAGGGTATCCCGGCGGCACAAGTGGCCGGGATCCCCCGGTCAGGCCCGCAGCGTCTCCTCCAGTTTCCGTGCCACGCCGGCCGCCTCGTCGCCCGGCAGGGGCGCTCCCTCGGGGCCGGTGACGTAGAAGGCGTCCACGGCGTTCGCGCCCAGCGTGCTCACATGCGCGCTGCGGACGCTTACCCTCGCGTCCTCCAGCGCCCGTCCGATCCGGAACAGCAGCCCCGGCGCATCCTGGGCCCGTACCTCGATCACCGTGGCGAGGCGGGAGGCGGTCGGGTGGACCGTCACGCGCGCGGGAGGCGCGACAACGCCCCGGCGCCGGGGATAGGCCGCGTCGCGTTCCGCCAGCCGCCCCGCGATGTCCAGGGAGCCGTCCAGCGCGCGTACCAGGTCCGCGCGCAGGCGGGCGGCCTGGGGCAGGGAGCCGTACTCCGCCGCGACCCGCCAGTTCAGCAGCAGGACCGTGCCGTCGACGCCGTCGGGGAGGTCCATGGCGCGCAGTTCGGCGGTGCGGACGGTCAGGCGGTGCATGGCGAGGACGCCGGACACGGCCGGGAGGACGCCGGGCTGGTCGGGGACCGCGATCAGCAGCTCCACGCCGAGCGGTTCCGGGTCGCCGGAGGGCTGCTCCTCCGTCGCGGGCGGCTCGGTCTGCGCGCGCAGGGCCAGCACCGGGCTCCCGGTCGCTACGGCCTCGATGGCCAGCCGCTCCTGCTCGGCGGTCGGCGCGGCGGCCTCCGGCTCCTCCGGCACGTCCCCGGCGAGCACGGCGGCGACGCGTTTGACCAGGTCGGCGACGAGCGAACCGCGCCAGGACGACCAGGCGGCGGGGCCGGTGGCCAGGGCGTCCGCCTCGGTCAGGGCGTGCAGCAGCTCCAGCGTGGACTGGGTGCCGACCGCCTCGGCGACCGAGCGGACCGTGGCCGGGTCCTCCAGGTCGCGCCGGGTGGCGGTGTCGACGAGCAGCAGATGATGGCGTACGAGGGCGGCGAGTACGGCGACGTCCTCGCGGTCGAAGCCGATCCGGGCCGCGACATCGCGCGCGATGATCTCGCCGGCCACCGAGTGGTCGCCGGGCCAGCCCTTGCCGATGTCGTGCAGCAGCGCGGCGACGAGCAGCAGGTCGGGGCGGTGGACTCGGCGGGTGAACTCGGAGGCGCGGACGGCGGTCTCGATGAGGTGCCGGTCGACGGTCCAGATGTGCACGGCGTTGCGCTGGGGGCGGCAGCGGACCCGCTCCCAGTCGGGCAGCAGGCGGGTGATCAGGCCTTCGGCCTCCAGCGCCTCCCAGACCTCGATCGTCGGACGGCCGGAGCCGAGCAGGGTCACGAGCTGTTCGCGGGCCTCGGCGGGCCAGGGTGTGGGCAGCGGGCGGGTGGTGGCGGCCAGGCGCCGTACGGCGTGCAGGGAGAGCGGGAGTCCGGCCTGTGCGGCGGCGGCCGCGGCGCGCAAGGGGAGCACGGGGTCGCGTTCGGGGCGTGCGGCGCGGGCGAGCACCACCTCGCCGTCCTGTTCCACGACGCCTTCGGCCAGCGGCGACCGTTCCGTCACCGGCTTGCCGCCGCCGAGCATGGCGCGCAGCCGGGGCCGCACGGCGCGCGACCGCAGTACGCGCCCCACTTCACGCCAGGTGACATCACTGGCGTACGAAATGACCCGCGCCGCCTCGTACACCTGCCGCAGCAGGGTGTCGGCGTCGAGGAGTCCCAGCTCGGCGGCGACCTGGTCCTGTTCCTGGAGTGCGAGCCGGTCGGTCGCGCGGCCCGTGGCCAGATGCAGGGCGTCGCGTACGTCGAGCAGCCGGCGCCGGGCGTCGTCGAGGCCCTCGCGGGGGGCGTCGGCCAGCCAGGAGGCGGCGACGGCACGCAGGATGGTCGCGTCCCTCAGGCCGCCGCGGGCTTCCTTGAGGTCGGGTTCCAGGAGGTACTGCAACTCGCCCTGGCGCTCGGCGCGTTCGGCGGTCAGTTCCTGGAGTTCGGGCAGGCGCTTGGGCGCCTGGTTGCGCCAGTCGGCGAGGACGGCGGTCCGCAGTCCCGCGGTCAGGCCGAGGTCGCCGGCGATGTGCCGGGCGTCCAGCAGGCCGAGCTGGACCTTGAGGTCCTCCCCGGCGGTCTTACGGGCCTCGCCGGGCGTGCGTACCGAGTGGTCGAGGGCGAGGCCGAGGTCCCAGACGGGGTACCAGATCCGGTCGGCCAGGGCGGCGACGGCGTCCGCGTCGGAGCCGTCGTGCAGCAGGAGCAGATCGAGGTCGCTGCGTGGGGACAGCTCGCCACGGCCGTAGCCGCCGACGGCCACCAGGGAGACCCCGCGCATGCCCTCGGCTCCGGCGGCGAACAGGCCGGTGAGCCAGTCGTCGGTGAGCTCCGCGAGGGCGGTACGGCGCGGCGGCCCGGACCGCGCCCCCTCGGTGAGGAGGCGCAGCCGGGCCGCCGCGTAGCCGCTGGGTCCCGAGTCATCTGCTTCTTTCCGCACGTCCGTACTCGTCACCCAGCGACTCCTGTCTTTACTTCTGCCGTTTAGAGCGCGTCCGGTCCGCGCTCGCCGGTGCGGACCCGTACGGCCGTCTCGACCGGCAGGGACCAGACCTTTCCGTCACCGATCTTGCCGGTGCGGGCCGCCTTGACGATGACATCGATCAGCTGCTCGGCGTCGTCGTCCTCGGCGAGGACCTCGATGCGGATCTTCGGGACCAGGTCGACGGTGTACTCGGCACCGCGGTAGACCTCGGTGTGGCCCCGCTGACGACCGTAGCCGCTGGCTTCGGTGACCGTCAGCCCGTGGACTCCGAAGGCCTGGAGGGCTTCCTTGATCTCGTCGAGCCGGTGGGGCTTGACGACTGCGGTGATGAGCTTCATGCGTCCACCTTCTTGCTCGCAGTGTCGGCGACCGGGGCCGCGGCGGCGGTCCGGGCGGCACCGCCGCCGGCACCGCTGAAGTCGTATGCGGTCTCGGCGTGCTCGGCCTGGTCGATGCCCGCCACCTCGTCGTCCTCGGAGACCCGCATACCGATGGTCTTGTCGAGGGCGAAGGCGAGGATCGCGGAGACGACGAGGGAGTAGGCCAGGACGGCACCGACACCGGCGCACTGCTTCCAGAACTGCTCCAGGCCGCCGCCGTAGAAGAGGCCCTCGACCTCGGACTGGCCCTTGCCGCTGGCGAAGAAGCCGACGAGCAGGGAGCCGACGATGCCGCCGACCAGGTGGACGCCGACGACGTCGAGCGAGTCGTCGTAGCCGAACTTGTACTTCAGGCCGACCGCCATGGCGCACAGCACACCGGCGATGGCGCCGACCGCGATGGCGCCGAGCGGGGAGACCGCACCACCCGACGGGGTGATGGCGACCAGACCGGCGACCGCGCCGGAGGCGGCGCCCAGCGTGGTGAACGCGCCGTGGCGGATCTTCTCGTAGATGAGCCAGGCGAGCATGGCGGCGGCGGTGGCGACCTGGGTGTTGACGAACATCAGCGCGCCGACACCGTCGTCGTTGCCGAGCCACGAGCCGGCGTTGAAGCCGAACCAGCCGAACCACAGCAGGCCCGCGCCGAGCATGACCAGCGGGAGGCTGTGCGGGCGCATCGGGTCCTTCTTGAAGCCGACGCGCTTGCCGATGACCAGGATCACGCCGAGGGCCGCGGCACCGGCGTTGATGTGGACGGCCGTACCACCGGCGAAGTCGATGACGCCCAGGTCGAAGGCCCAGCCGCCGCTCGGCGCCCAGACCCAGTGGGCGACCGGGAAGTACACGATGACGACCCACAGGGTGATGAACAGCGCCCAGGCGCTGAACTTCACGCGGTCCGCGAGGGCACCGCTTATCAGGGCGGGGGTGATGATCGCGAACATCAGCTGGAAGACGGCGAACACATAGATGGGGATGTTGTAGATGTCCCACAGCTCGGCGTTGCCGACGCCATTGAGCCCGACGTAGTCGGACGTCCAGCCGATGATCCCGCCCTGGGAGTCACCGAAGGCGAGGGAGAATCCGAAGAGCACCCACAGGATGGTGACGATCCCCAGGCTGATAAAGCTCATCATCAGCATGTTCAGGGTGCTTTTGACGCGGACCATGCCTCCGTAGAAGAAGGCCAGGCCCGGTGTCATGAGCATCACCAGGGCGGAGCAGATGAGCATGAAACCTGTGTTGGCGGCAGAGAGCTCCGTCTCTGCGGCAAGCGTGATGGCTGGTGCCATCGGCGTCTCCTCGTCGTTTGGTACGGCCCCGTGCGGGCGAAGCCTGAGCGGATTGAGGGGTGGGCCGGTTATGCGCCATGAGATTGGCGCAGCGCGGTTTCGGTGGAAGCCCCTCGTTGTTTCGCCGCCGTGACGAAGGCGCTCTGGGTGTTACGCGTCGATGAACTGCCGGATTACGGCCGCCTCGATCGTTATCGTGGCGCAACCTTCGAATGAAGGCATGGACCGGCCGCGGGCGGCCTTCCGATGACCTGGCATGGGGGAGCCGAGTCGGGCAGTTCGGGAGGGCCGGCCGCGGCCGGGGCTCAAGCGGTGGCGCGGGGTGTTCAGACCGCTTCGGCGGTCTCGGGCAGCTCGACGGCGAGCCGGTCGGTGAGGTCCACGACCTCGTGCAGATCACCGAAATCGCGTACGGCCGTGTCGACGGTCTTTCGGATACGAGTGTTGACGCGCTCGGAACGCACCTTCTTGGCGACCGTCATGGCGTCGGTGGCGTACTGCGCGCTCCGCTCGGGCTCGCGCTGGAGGAGATGCACGGTGGCCATGCCGATGAGATTGAGCGCGTAGGACCGCTGGTGTTCGGAGTCCTTGGCGAACAGGTCCACGGCCCGCTGCATCAGCGGCTCGGCGAGTGAGGCGTAGGTCGGGCTGCGGCCCGCGACGTAGGCGAGGTCGCGGTAGGAGTGGGAGTTCTCGCCGTACAGCTCGGCCTCGGAGAAGAAGCGGATCCAGTCGGGATCGGGCTCGTCCCATTCCCCGGCCTCGCCGAAGGTGTCCTCAGCCATCCGCACGGCCCGCTTGCACTTGCCGGGCTGGCCCATGTTGGCGTAGGCGCGGGCCTCCATCGCATACAGCATCGACTGGGTGCGCGGGCTCGCGCAGTCGCGGCTGCCGTACTGGGCGAGGTGGACCAGTTCCAGGGCATCGTCGGGCCGGCCGAGGTGGATCATCTGGCGGCTCATGCTGGAGAGGATGTACGAGCCGAGGGGCCGCTCGCCGGCCTCCTTGGCGGCGTGCAGGGCTAGTACGAAGTATTTCTGCGCGGTGGGCTGGAGTCCGACGTCGTACGACATCCACCCGGCCAGCTCGGCGAGCTCGGCGGCGACCTTGAACAGCTTGCGGGTGGTGGACTCGGGCTGGGGTTCCTGGAGGAGGTCGGTCACCTCGTGCAGCTGTCCTACGACCGCCTTGCGGCGCAGGCCGCCGCCGCACTGGGCGTCCCACTGCCGGAACATCACGGTGGTGGACTCCAGCAGCTCCAGCTCGGGCTTGGAGAGCCGGCCGCGGCGGGCCTGGGCGGGGGGCTCGGGTTCGCTGTGCGGGGCGGTCGGGGAGGGGACGAGCCAGCGCTGCATGGGCTCGATGAGGGACGGGCCCGCGGACAGGGCCAGCGAGGTCCCGAGGAAGCCGCGCCGCGCCAGCATCAGGTCGCTGCGCGAGAACTCGCTGAGCAGGGCAAGGGTCTGCGGGCCCGTCCAGGGCAGGTCGACTCCGGACACCGACGGTGCCTGGCGGGCGGCGCGCAGGCCGATGTCCTCGACGGAGACGACACAGCCGAACCGCTCGGAGAACAGCTCGGACAGGATCCGTGGGATCGGTTCGCGCGGGTTCTCGCCGTCCAGCCAGCGGCGCACCCGGGAGGTGTCGGTGGAGATGTGGTTGGCGCCCAACTGGCGGGCTCGGCGGTTGACTTGGCGGGCGAGTTCGCCCTTCGACCAGCCGCTGCGCACGAACCAGGACGTGAGCAGCTCGTTCGGGCGCTTGTCAGCGTGCGTCGCGCTTGCGGCGCTCGTGTCGCTTCCGCTGTTGCCGCTCACTGCAACGCCCCCATCCCTTGGACCACTTGTCACCGAGTGCGCCAAGCCCTATCAGAATGCCGGTGAATACGGCTGCCCGTCCCGTAGTTCTCACCCTTCGAACGGAAAGCCGACTTGCCTCCGGCATACCCACAAGCGCATGTGCCCCCAGGACTCGTGCACTCACAGTAATCCTACGATCACCCGTCCAGCCATGGCGATCCCGGAAACGCCACCATTCGCCACCCCTTCGAATGAACTCACGGTCGCCTCCAGACGATTCACTTGACATAGGACGACCGGTAGTGGCGGAGCGGTGCACTCAGGGGCGCGCATTGCCAGACGCACCACCCCGGGCGCTTCCGAGCGCCGCCCGGGATGCGTGGAGCCGGGCGCGAGAATGCACAAGGTGGATACAGAGGGTCACGTTCCGCATCCGCGTCGTAACCACCGGCGCGCCGGACCAGTTGGAGGGGGCATGGGCTTCACGATCGCCGGCATCCGCGACATCCGCTCCGGCACGCGTCGACGCGGCCGTTCGTCGGAGTGCACCGCCGTCGCCGAGTTCACCGGTCTGTGGGGCTGGGACGTCGTGCCGGGCGCGCGAGCGGCGGCCGGCGATTGTTCCTGCGGCCGCGCGGACTGCCGTGCACCCGGCGCCCACCCCCTGCACTTCGCGCCCCGGGTCCCGGCCGGCGCCACCCTCGACGAGGTGTCCCGCACCTGGGCCGAGTTCCCGGGCGCCGCGGTGATGCTGGCGGTCGGCCGGGCCTTCGACGTGATCGAGGTGGCCGAACCCGCCGGGCGCCGCGCGCTGACCCGCCTGGAGCGCATGGGTCTGCCCCTCGGCCCGGTCGCCGCCGCCCCCGACGGCCGCGCCCACTTCTTCGTCGCCCCCGGCGCCGCCGCCGAACTGCCCGACCTGCTCTACCGCATGGGCTGGGACGACCCGACCTCCCTCGATCTGCGCGGCCTCGGCCCGGGTACGTACATCACGGCCCCGCCGTCCGACCGCGGCGGCCTGGGCCCGGTGCGCTGGCTGCGCTCCCCCGAACTGGACTCGGCGACCAAGCCTCCGGCGGCGCGGTTGCTGCTGGGCACGCTGGCGTACGTCGCCCATCGGTCCCGCGCATAGCGGAGCGCCCGCCTCCGGAAGGGAGGCGGGCGCTTGTCACCTACGAACTTCGGTAGGTGGGTGTCACTCTCCGATAAGGGCGTCAACGAACGCCTCCGGCTCGAACGGCGCCAGATCGTCCGCGCCCTCGCCCAGGCCGACCAGCTTGACCGGCACCCCCAGCTCGCGCTGCACGGCGACCACGATGCCGCCCTTGGCCGTACCGTCCAGCTTGGTCAGGACGATGCCGGTGATGTCGACCACCTCGGCGAACACCCGGGCCTGCACCAGACCGTTCTGTCCGGTCGTGGCGTCGAGGACCAGGAGCACCTCGTCGAGCGGCGCGTGCTTCTCCACGACCCGCTTGACCTTGCCTAGCTCGTCCATGAGGCCGGTCTTGGTGTGCAGCCGCCCCGCGGTGTCGATGAGGACGACGTCGGAGCCCATCTCCTTGCCCTCCTTCACCGCGTCGAAGGCGACGGAGGCGGGGTCGCCGGCCTCAGGACCGCGCACGGTGTGGGCGCCGACCCGCTCGCCCCAGGTCTGGAGCTGATCGGCGGCGGCGGCACGGAAGGTGTCCGCGGCGCCGAGGACGACGGTGTTGCCGTCGGCGACCAGGACCCGGGCGAGCTTGCCGGTGGTGGTGGTCTTGCCGGTGCCGTTGACGCCGACGACCATCACGATGCCGGGCTTGCGGTCCTCCGGCTCGGTCTTCACGGTCCGGTCCATGTCGGTGCCGACCAGCTTGAGCAGCTCCTCGCGCAGCAGGCCGCGCAGCTCCTCGGGGGTCCGGGTGCCGAGCACCTTCACGCGCTCGCGCAGGCCCTCGACCAGCTCCTGGGTGGGCTGCACGCCGACGTCGGCGGTGAGCAGGATGTCCTCGATCTCCTCCCAGGTGTCCTCGTCCAGGTGCTCGCGCGAGAGCAGCGTGAGCAGGCCCTTGCCGAGTGCGTTCTGGGAGCGGGACAGACGGGCGCGCAGCCGCACGAGGCGGCCCGCGGTGGGCTCCGGGACCTCGATCTCGGCAGGCGGGAGCTCTTCGACGACGGGCGGTTCCTCGACGGCGGCCGGGGCCGAGCCGTCGGGCAGGTCCACCTCCTCTATCGTCCGGCGCGGTTCGTCGCGCGGCGTCTCGGCCTCGTCGCCGACGTGCGGCTCGGCCGGGGGGGCGGTGATGTCGGGCGCTGCGGGGGGCGGCGGGGGCAGCTGCTTCTTGCGCCGGCTGCCGACGACGAGCCCACCGAGCGCGCCGAGCACGACCACGGCGATGACTACAGCAAGGATGACGATGTCCATAACGCGTCCAGTATCGGCCATGGAGCCCCCCGACACCCCTCTGGATGTCTGACACATCGTCAGCTAACGTCCTCCCCCCACACCCGCCCGGTGAAGGGGGACCCCCCATGCCCGTCACGGTCGTCCGTTTCAACCTCGTCGAGCCCGACGCGACCCCCGCCTCGCTCGCCGCCCGCTACCGGACCGCCCTGGAGATGGCCGCGTACGCCGACGAGCACGGGATCAGCACCGTGCAGACCGAGGAGCACCACGGCGTCGCGAACAATTGGCTGCCGTCGCCGTTCGCCTTCGCGGGCGCAGTCTTCGGCGCGACCCGGCGCCTCGCCGTGACGGTCTCGGCGGTCATCGGCCCGCTGCACGACCCACTGCGCCTCGCCGAGGACATCGCCGTACTGGATCTGATCAGCGGCGGCCGCCTGGTGACGGTCGCGGGGATCGGGTACCGGCCCGAGGAGTACGCCCTGTTCGACGTGGACTGGAAGCGGCGCGGCCGGCTCCAGGACGAGGTCCTGGAGACGCTGCTGAAGGCCTGGACCGGCGAGGAGTTCGAGTACCGCGGCCGTACGGTACGCGTCACCCCGCGCCCCTTCACCGAGCCGCACCCCCTGCTGCTGGTCGGCGGCTCCTCGAAGGCCGCCGCGCGCCGGGCCGCCCGCCTCGGCCTGCCGTTCTTCCCCAGCGCGCATCTGCCGGAGCTGGAGGCGTACTACAAGGAGCGGCTGACCGAGTACGGCACCGAGGGCTGGACGATGATGCCGGCCGCCGAGACCCCGCTGCTGCACCTCGCCGAGGACCCGGAGGGGACCTGGGCCCGGTACGGCGAGCACTTCCTGCACGAGGCGCGGACGTACGCCTCCTGGCAGTCGGGCGACATCCGCTCGGCCGTGCGGTCGGCGGCCACGACCGTGGGCGAGCTGCGCGCGGAGGACGTGTACCGGGTGCTGACGCCCGAGCAGTGCGTGGCGCAGGGCCTGGACAACCTGGTGCTGCATCCGCTGTGCGGCGGGATGCCGGTGGAGGAGGGCTGGCGCAGTCTGCGGCTGCTGTGCGAAGACGTACTGCCCCGGCTCACAGGCTGAGCCGGGGCAGTACGTCTCTTCACGAGTACGGGGAGAGGGGCAGCGGGGACTTGGCCCTTCTCCCCGAGTTCAGCGGGGAGCGGGCGGTCAGCCCATCTCCTCCAGGGCCTTGCCCTTCGTCTCCTTCACGAACCTGAGGACGAACGGGATGGAGAGCGCGGCGAAGACCGTGTAGATCACGTAGGTCACGGAGAGGTTCCAGTCGGCAAGCGAGGGGAAGCTCGCGGTGATGGCCCAGTTGGCGATCCACTGCGCGGCGGCGGCCACGCCCAGGGCGGCGGCGCGGATCTTGTTCGGGAACATCTCGCCGAGCATGACCCAGACGACCACACCCCAGGACAGGGCGAAGAAGAGGACGAAGATGTGGGCGGCGATCAGGGCGGTCCAGCCCTGGGCGGCCGGGAGCTTGCCGTCGACCAGGTCGAAGGAGAAGGCCCAGGCCTCCAGCGCGAGGCCGATGACCATACCGACCGAGCCGATGATGGCGAGCGGGCGGCGGCCGACCCGGTCCACGAAGATCATCGCGATCACGGTGCCGACGATGTTGATGATCGACGTCGTGAAGGAGTAGAAGAACGACTCCGTCGGATCCACACCGACCGACTGCCACAGCGTCGAGGAGTAGTAGAACGCGACGTTGATGCCGACGAACTGCTGGAAGACCGACAGGCCGATACCGATCCAGACGATCGGCTTGAAGAAGAAGCCGCCGCCGAGCAGGTCCTTGAAGGTGGACCTGTGCTCGCTGTTCATCGCGTGCTCGATCTCGGCGACGCGGGCGGTCAGGTCGATGTCCTTGCCCTCGACCTCCTGGAGGATCTCGCGGGCGCGGTCGTGCTTGCCGACGGAGATGAGGAAGCGCGGCGACTCGGGGATCGCGAAGGAGAGCAGGCCGTACAGGACGGCCGGGACGACCATGACGCCGAGCATGACCTGCCAGGCCTCAAGGCCCATCAGCTCGCCGCGCTGGTCGCCGTCGGCGGCGTTCAACAGACCCCAGTTGACCAGCTGCGAGACGGCGATGCCGATGACGATCGCGGCCTGCTGGAAGGAGCCGAGCCGGCCGCGGTAGGCCGGTGGGGCGACCTCGGCGATGTAGGCGGGGCCGATGACCGAGGCCATACCGATGGCGAAGCCGCCGACGACCCGCCAGAGGGCGAAGTCCCACAGCGAGAACGGCAGCGCGGAGCCGACGGCGCTGACGACGAACAGCACGGCGGCGATCTGCATGACCCGGATACGGCCGATCCGGTCCGCTATCCGGCCGGCCGTCGCGGCGCCGATGGCACAGCCGATCAGGGCGATGGCGATGACCTGGGCGAGGGCCGCGGAGCCGATGTCGTAGCGGTCCCGGATGGCCTCGACGGCGCCGTTGATGACGGAGCTGTCGTAACCGAACAGGAAGCCGCCCATGGCCGCCGCCGCGGCGATGAAGACGACGTGCCCGAGATGTTCGGGGTGAGCCGACCTGGCTCCTGACTTGGGTGCCTGCGCTGTGCTGGTCACGTACTACTCCTCGGGCCACCGGCAACGTCGCCGGGGGTGGGGTGCATCGGGTACGCCGCTCACACCTGAAGGTAAAAGCAACTTTGCAGAGACTATGTCTTCAAGTTTCGAAGTCAATAAGTGATCCGCCGCGAATCTGAAGATTCGGCGAGACAACACGAGTTCAAGAGTTGAACTCAACTGGGAGAGCGCAGCAACAGCGCAGGTCGTAACCGATGCAGACCACACGCATCTAGCGAAGGCGCTGGGAGATGACCTTCGACACACCGTCGCCCTGCATGGAGACGCCGTACAGCGCGTCGGCGACCTCCATGGTCCGCTTCTGGTGGGTGATCACGATGAGCTGGGAGGCTTCCTGAAGCTCCTGCATGATGCGGATCAGCCGCTGCAGGTTGGTGTCGTCGAGGGCCGCCTCGACCTCGTCCATGACATAGAACGGGCTGGGCCGCGCCTTGAAGATCGACACCAGCAGGGCCACGGCGGTCAGCGAGCGCTCGCCGCCCGACAGCAGCGACAGCCGCTTGACCTTCTTGCCCGGCGGACGCGCCTCGACGTCCACGCCCGTGGTCAGCATGTTCTCGGGGTCGGTCAGCAGCAGCCGCCCCTCGCCACCCGGGAACAGCCGGCTGAAGACGCCCTCGAACTCACGGGCGGTGTCCCGGTAGGCCTCGGTGAAGACCTGCTCGACCCGCTCGTCGACCTCCTTGACGACCTGGAGCAGATCGGCGCGGGTCTTCTTGAGGTCCTCCAGCTGCTCACTGAGGAACTTGTGGCGCTCCTCCAGAGCGGCGAACTCCTCCAGGGCGAGCGGATTGACCTTGCCGAGCTGCTGGTAGGCCCGCTCGGCCGCCTTCAGCCGCTTCTCCTGCTCCCCGCGCACGAAGGGCCTGGGCCGGTTGCGCGGATGCTCGGGATCCTCCGGCAGCTCCTCGCCCTCGGCGGGCGGCGAGGGCGGTACGAGCTGATGGGGGCCGTACTCCTCGACCAGCCCGGCAGGCTCCACGCCGAGCTCCTCCAGCGCCTTCGTCTCCAGCTGCTCGATCCGCAGCCGCTTCTCGGCGCCGAGCACCTCACCGCGGTGTACGGAGTCGGTCAGCTTGTCGAGCTCGGCCTTGAGGTCGCGGCCCGTGTTCCGGGCGGCGGTCAGCTCCTGCTCCCTTTTGGCCTTGTCGGCCTCGGCGGCGGCCCGCTCCGCCTCGGCCCGGCCGAGGGACACCTCGACATGCGCGAGCAACTGGCGGGCGCCAAAGGCGACGGCCTCGGCGACGGCGGCCTCGTGCCTCAGACGCGCCCGCCGCTGCTCGGCACGCGCGCGTGCGTCGCGCTCCGCTCGGGCGGCGCGGTCGAGGGAGTCGGCGCGGCCGGCGAGGCCTTTCACACGCTCTTCGTGCGTACGGGCCTGGAGGCGAGCCTCCATTTCGGTCTGGCGGGCGTTTGCGCCGTCGGCGGCGAGGCGGTCCCGGACCGAGGTGTCGGGCTCCTCCTCGACGGGCATCTCCTCGGCGACTTCGAGCCGCTCGGCGAGTACCTCGACCTCTTCCAGGGCCTTGTCCAGCGCATCCTGCGCCCGCGCGGCGGCCGCGACGGATCGCTCCGCTTCCCCCGCCGCGCCTCGCGCCTGCCCGGCGAGCCGGCCGAGCTGCTGGGCCACGGCCGACTTCTCCCGGTCCGCGGCGCGGCGCCGGTCGCCCAGCTCTTCGACGCGTGCGGCACATTCCTTGCGGTGTTCCCCTGCGGCGTGCTGCGCCTCGGTGAGCTCCGCGCACCGCACGGCCAGTTCCTCAAGCTCGGTGGCCGCCTCGTCGACGGAAGCCTGTACCTCCAGGAGGCTCGGTGCCCCGGCAGAACCGCCCTGCGCGAAGTGGGCGCCGAGGAGGTCGCCTTCAGCGGTCACGGCGGTGAGTTCGGGCCGCGTGTAAACCAGATCCTCGGCGTCCTCAAGGGTGCCGACCACGACGATCCCGCGAAGCAGCCGTCGTACGGCAGGCATGAGCTCGGCAGGGGCGCGGACCAGATCGGCGGCGAAGGGAGGACCGTCCGGCCTGGTCTCTTGCGGTACGTCGTCGGGGGCGCCGCTCAGGAGCAGGGCCGCGCGCCCGCCGTCCTGTTTGCGCAGCAGCCGGATCGCCTCGGCGGCGGAGGACGGGGTCGTGACGGCGATGGCGTCCGCGGCGGCGCCGAGGGCGGCGGCGAGCGGGACCTCGTATCCCGGGGTGACCGTCAGCAGTTCCGCCGCCGGGCCCAGCAACCCCGTGAGCCGGTCCTTCGCGCCCAACAGCGCGCCCGTGCCGTCCTTGCGGCGCAGGCCGAGGGCCAGCGCCTCGTGGCGGGCCTGGGTCGCGGCGCGCTTGCGTTCCGCTGCCGTGGCCGCCTCTCGGGCCGCCGTGAGTGCCGTCTCCGCCTGTGCGAGGGCCGTCTTCGCCGCGTCGTGCTGTTCGGCCAGTTCCGCGTCGCCCGCGTCAAGGCCGTCGACCTCGGCCTTCAGGGCCTCGTACTCCTCCTGCGCGGCGAACGCCCGCTCCTGGGCCTCGTCCCGGGCGGCGGCGAGTCGGTCGATCTCGGCCTGGGCGGAGGCGGCGCGCGAACGGGCGGCGTTGACCTGGCCGTTCAGCCGGGCGAGGCCCTCGCGGCGGTCGGCGATGGCCCGGGCGACGTCCTTCAGGCGCCGCTCTTCCAGGGCGAGTTCGCGCTCCAGTTCGGCGCGATGGGCGACGGTGTCGTCCAGGGCGCGCTCGGCCGCCTCCAGGGCCGCTTCCAGCTCGGCCTCCTGCTCGCGGATCCGGGCGGCCTCCCGCTCCATGTCCTCGGGGTCGCGGCCGCGCCGCTCCTCGGGGGGTGCGGAGGTGGCGCTCTTCACGCGCGCGTCGGCGAGGGAGACGGTGCCGCGGACGCGTTCGGCGAGCTGGGAGAGCTCGTACCAGGTGTGCTGGGCGCGCTGGAGGCGCGGGGTCAGCTGCCGTACCTCGTCCTCCAGGAGCGCCTCGCGCTGGAGCGCCCTCTTCAGTTCCAGTTCGGCGGCTTCCTTGCGTTCCTTCAGGGCGGCCTCGTCGGCGACCTCGGCCTTGAGGGCCTCACGCAGCCGTACGAGATCGTCGGCGAGGAGGCGGAGGCGGGCGTCGCGCAGGTCGGCCTGGATGACGGCGGCCCTGCGGGCGACGGCGGCCTGGCGGCCGAGGGGCTTGAGCTGTCGGCGCAGTTCGTCGGTGAGGTCCTGCACGCGCGCGAGGTTGGCCTGCATCGCGTCGAGCTTTCTGAGCGCCTTCTCCTTGCGCTTGCGGTGCTTCAGCACACCCGCGGCCTCTTCGATGAAGGCCCTGCGCCCCATCGGGTCCGCGTGCAGCACCGAGTCCAGCTGGCCCTGGCCGACGATCACATGCATCTCACGGCCGATGCCGGAGTCGGAGAGCAGCTCCTGGATGTCGAGCAGCCGGCATGTGTCGCCGTTGATCTGGTACTCGCTGCCGCCGTTGCGGAACATGATCCGCGTGATGGTGACCTCGGCGTACTCGATGGGCAGCGCCCCGTCGGAGTTGTCGATGGTCAGCGACACCTCGGCGCGGCCCAGCGGGGGACGCCCTGTGGTGCCGGCGAAGATGACGTCCTCCATCTTGCCGCCGCGCAGCGACTTGGCACCCTGCTCACCCATGACCCAGCTGAGCGCGTCCACGACATTGGACTTGCCCGAGCCGTTCGGTCCGACGACACACGTGATGCCCGGCTCGAACCGGAGTGTGGTCGCCGAGGCGAACGACTTGAACCCACGGAGGGTCAGGGCCTTGAGGTGCACGCCGCTGGACTCTACCTTCCGGGGGTGTCTCACTCCATGAACCCGCGGTTTCGCCTATGAACGTGCAGGGCACACCAGACGTTAAAGAGAGTGAAAGGATGCGTGGGGGCAAGAAAGAAGGGACGCCGAAGCGTCCCTTGCAAACTTCTGACAACTTAGCGGTTGATACGGGCTTCCCAACCACTGCGTATGCCGTTGTGGAGCGGTTGCAGCGATCAGGTGAGCGCAGGCTCCGCCTGGTGTGCGTCGATGCTCTCCATGATCCTGTCGTGAGAAGCGGCAGCCGTCAGCGCGTCGTTCTCCGCCTGGATCCGTACGAGCTCGGATTCCAGGTCCTGTACGCGCTGCTGGAGCCGTCGCATCTCGGCGAGGAGTCGAGGGTCGGAGCCGCCGACGTAACCGAGAAGCGCCTTTGCCATGATGGATGGTCCTCCACACTGAGTGACCGACCGAAGCGGTGTGGGTCGTGAGGGATTCGCACCCACGGTGCTTGGCACTCTTGAGTTCTTGCTGCCGTTCTTACATGCCAAACAGCTAAGGTGCGCGGGGCTTTCAGCGTCTCACCAAAAAGTTTGACGGTCAACACGATCACGCCCCGTATTGGCGGGCGTCCCGGGGGCGCGCGGCCGGAACGGCGGCGCTGCGACTCCTGCGGGGCCCTGAGGGCGTGGCGATCATCCTGGCGTGCGGAGCGTGCCGACGCAAGCGTTTCTCGGCAACCACCTGCTCCTTTCTCCTGGGGGCAGGTGCCGGTGGCACGCTCCTCCGCTTCCGGGGGGCGATGCCGGGTCCCGGGATCACCGGATGGCGAAGCCGTCGTATCCCCCGCGAGGTGTGTCCCAGATCTCGGTGACACCGTCCACGCGGCCGGGCGTGTCGTCGCTCTGGAGCCAGTCGAGGAGTCCCTGACAGCCGGTGCGCGTGCCTTCGGCGACCACCTGGACGCGTCCGTCGTCCAAATTGAGAGCAAAACCACTCAGGCCGCCGATCTCCAGTGCCTTGGCACGTGTGAACCAGCGGAAACCCACACCTTGGACGCTTCCTCGCACCCAGGCGACCAGCCGCACATCCTCGCTCATGGGTGCAACCTAACCGGCCAATGTCTCACTGGGCACTTCCACACCCAGCGCCATGCGGTACCGTCCCGACCCAATGAATCTCATATGAAACTCACTCGATCGAGTGAGTTGGGTTGATCGCAAAGGACGAGTCGACCGCACGGACGAGGAAGGCCAGGACATGGGACGCCACCGACGCTCCGCCGCCGGCCGCGCCGCCACGGGCCGCGCCACGGGGGTCAATCACATAGGGGGTTCCTTCCCGAGGAGCCATGACCCGCTGGACTCGTACCCGGACTCGCCCCCGGACGAGACGGTGGGCATCGCGCCCTATCTGCACCAGGACGCGTACGCCGGGGCCTACGCGCAGACCGAGGCCTATCTCTTCGCGGCCGAGGACGGTCGCGGCGGCTACGCCGAGGACTCCGCCCGCGTGATGGAGACCGCCGTCTTCGCGAGCGAGGGCTTCACGCCCGACGACGGCTCCCGGCGCGCGGGCTCGCACCGCCGCAGGAAGAAGAAGGCCATCATCCCGGTGCGCACCGGTCTGCTCGGGGTCTCCGCGGCGGTGGCCATCGGCACCGTCGCGGTCGCCACGGGCGTCCTGCCCGGCGGTGACAACTACACCCTCGGCGGGGGCAGCGGCGACAAGGTACAGGCCGCCGACTCCCCGACCAGCTCCCCGAGCGAGCAGGGCGGCACCTCCGGCAACGCGGAGAGCCGCGACGACAGCACTCCGGCCAGCCGCGACGAGAAGCGGGAGGCCTCGCCGTCGGCGTCCCCGTCGACCTCGTCGGCCGCGCCGACGAAGACCCCGTCGAAGAAGCCGCAGGCCACCCCCTCCAAGAAGCCGAAGACCACGCCGTCGCGGGTCGCCACCAAGGCACCGGAGAAGACCAGCGCGCCGGTGACGCTCCCGGCGGAGGCCGCCGCCGCGGCCCAGGTGCTGAAGCTCGTCAACGATGAGCGGGCGAAAGTCGGTTGCAGTGCCGTCGCCGCCAACAGCGCGCTCGCCGAGCTCGCCGCGGAATTCAGCGAGGACATGGCCGAGCGGGACTTCTTCGACCACACCGACCCGGATGGGGCAAGCCCCTGGGACCGTGCCGCGAAGGCCGGTATCACCACCCTCGGCGGCGAGAACATAGCCCGGGGCCAGGCCGACGCGGCCGCGGTGATGGACGCGTGGATGAACAGCCCCGGCCACAAGGCCAACATACTGAACTGCGACTTCAAGACGCTGGGCGTAGGCGTCCACTTCGGGTCCGGCGGACCCTGGTGGATCCAGAACTTCGGCTACTAGAAGCACGTACGCGCGAGGGCTCCCATCCGGTGACCGGGTGGGAGCCCTCGTGCGTGTGCCCTTACGCGGCTACGGCGGCCCGGCCCCGCGCGAACACCCGCGCGGCCTCGGCTACCCGGCGGCCGAGGTGCTCGGCGGTCGCCACGTCGGCCTTGTGGACGGCGTCGGGGCCCTCGTCGACGTTGGTCTGCGCGGCGGCGCCGGCGAACACGCCGAGCCGGTTGAGGTCGTGCTCGGAGCCCTCGCTGTTGTTCCAGCCCGGGTGCAGACCGAGGTTGATCCAGTGCATGCCGTGCTGCGCGGCGAGGATCTGGAAGAACTGGAGCGTGTGCAGCTTGTCGCCGCTCTTGGAGCCGGAGTTGGTGAAGCCGGCGGCCAGCTTGTCCTTCCAGTCCTGGCCGAACCAGCGCTTGGAGGTGGCCTCGGCGAAGACATGGAAGGGGCCGGAGGCGGTGCCCATATAGGTGGGCGAGCCGAAGACGATGGCGTCGGAGCCGTCGAGGGCCGTCCACTGCTCCTCGGTGATCTCGGCAACGTTGATCAGGTGCACCTCGGCACCCGCCTCGACGGCACCGGTCCGGACGGCCTCGGCGAGAACGGCGGTGTGGCCGTAGCCGGAGTGGTAGGCGATGGAGACGACGGGGGTGGTCACGATGTGCACTCCTGGAATGAGCAGGTCACTGGCGATTCCGAAATGAAAGCACTAACTTCTGGTTAGTGCAACCCCCGGGTTAGCGCTGTGCTGGAGTACGCTTCAGCCATGGACATCACCCAGGAGCGCACGGCGGAGCAGGACCTGCCGTACAACGTGTTCGCCAAGGCCTGCCCCTCGCGCGGCACGCTGGAGCACGTCACGGGCCGCTGGGGCGCGCTCACGCTCGGGGCCCTGCACGAAGGACCGCTGCGCTTCAACGAGCTGCGCCGACGCGTCGACGGTGTGAGCGAGAAGATGCTGTCCCAGACCCTGCACGCGCTGGAGCGCGACGGCCTGGTGCACCGCGAGGCACAGCCGACGAACCCGCCCCGCGTGGACTACGAACTGACGCCGCTCGGCCAAGAGGTGGCCACCCGGCTGCTCGGCCTCATCCACTTCCTGGAGGGCCGCATGGACGACGTGCTGGAATCGCGCGAGCGTTACGACGAAACCCGCGGCGCCCGCTGACACTTGGGGCAGAAGTAGCTCGACCGGTTCATCCACGGCCGTCGGCGCATCGGCGTGCCGCACCTCTTGCACGGCAGGCCCTCACGGCCGTACGCGTCCAGGGACCGGTCGAAGTAGCCCGACTCGCCGTTGACGTTGACGTACAGGCTGTCGAAGCTGGTGCCGCCCACCGCGAGGGCCTCGTTCATCACATCCCGTACATGGCCCAGGAGTTCTAGGCTGCGCGGGCGGGTGAAGGTCGCCGTCGGGCGGTCGTAGTGCAGTCGGGCGCGCCAAAGGGCCTCGTCCGCGTAGATGTTGCCGACGCCGCTGATCAACGACTGGTCGAGCAGGGCCCGTTTGATGGTGCTGCGCTTGCGGCGCAGCGCCTGGTGGAACGCCTCGTCGTCGAAGAGCGTGTCGAGGGGGTCGCGGGCGATGTGCGCGATGACGTCGGGCAGCCCGTCCGGGGTGTTGTCGTGCAACGACAGTCCGCCGAAGGTGCGTTGGTCGACGAAACGGAGTTCGGTGCCGAGGGCGTCGGCGAACCGCACCCGGATCCGCAGATGCTTCTCTGCCGGCGCCTCGTGCGGCTGCACCAGGAGCTGGCCGCTCATGCCGAGGTGGGCCAGGACCGACTGGCCGGTGTCCTCCAGCGGCAGCCACAGATACTTGCCGCGGCGGCTCGGGACGCCGACGCGGTGGCCCTTGAGGCGGTGCGCGAAGTCGTCGGGGCCCGCGATGTGCCGGCGTACCGCGCGCGGGTGCAGCACCTCGGCGTCGGCGACGGTCCGGTGGGCGACCCACCGCTCCAGACCGCGCCGGACGACCTCGACCTCGGGCAACTCGGGCATGGGATCCCCCGTACGAGCCGGTGTAAGAGCCGAGCGCCCGCCCCGGTACGGGTGCGGGCGCTCGGATCGCGCTGTTCTGCTTCTCAGGCGGAGGCGGACGCCTCGTCGGCGTCCGCCGGGGCGACCTCCGCTGCCGCGGCTGCCTGCTTGACGCGCTCGTCCGCCGCGGCCCGGATGGACCGCCAGGCGGACTCGGCGGCCTGCTGCTCCGCCTCCTTCTTGCTGCGGCCGGTGCCGGTGCCGTACGAGACGCCTCCGACGCGGGCGGCAGCAGTGAAGGTCTTCTCGTGGTCGGGGCCGGTCTCCGTGACCAGGTACTCGGGCACACCGAGCCCCTCGGTCGCGGTGAGCTCCTGGAGACTGGTCTTCCAGTCCAGGCCGGCACCGAGGTTCGAGGACTTCTCGATCAGGGGGTCGAACAGGCGGTGCACCAGCTCCGCCGCCGAGTCCAGGCCCTGGTCGAGATAGACCGCGCCGATCACCGCTTCCAGGGTGTCGGCGAGGATGGACGCCTTGTCCCGGCCGCCCGTGCCCTCTTCACCGCGGCCGAGCCGGATGAAGGAACCGAGGTCGAGCCCACGGCCCACCTCCGCCAGCGCACGCGAGTTGACCACCGCGGCCCGCAACTTGGCCAGTTGGCCTTCGGGCAGGTCGGGGTGGGTGCGGTACAGCGTGTCCGTGACGACGAGGCCGAGCACGGAGTCCCCGAGGAACTCAAGACGCTCGTTCGTCGGCAGACCGCCGTTCTCGTACGCGTAGGAACGGTGGGTCAGCGCACGCACCAGAAGGGCGGACTCGAGTTTGTACCCGAGCCGCCCTTCCAACAGCGTGTGGGACGAGGCCGTGGTCTCCGCAGAGTTCTTCTTCGGCGTGGACACAGTGCCTCTCACCAGCCGCTCAGACCTCGAGGACCTGGCGCTTGTTGTAGGTGCCGCAAGACGGGCACGCGATGTGCTGCTGCTTGGGCTCGTGGCAGCGCTCGCACGCAACCAGGGTGGGGACCGCAGCCTTCCACTGCGACCGGCGGTGGCGCGTGTTGCTGCGCGACATCTTCCGCTTCGGAACAGCCACGGCTACTTCTCCTGCTTCTCGTCGACGCCCGCTTCCGCTTCGGCGCCGCTCATCTCGTCCTTCTCGCCGTCTCCGAGTGAACCGGCGAGTCCCTGCAGTGCCGCCCAACGGATGTCGACGGCGTCATGGTGGTGGTCCGGGTCGTCCGCAAGGCGCGCGCCGCACTCGGCGCACAGACCTGGGCAGTCTTCCTGGCACACCGGCTGCATCGGCAGTGCGAGCACCACCGCATCGCGCAGCACGGGTTCGAGGTCGAACAGGCCGTCCTCGATGAAGAGCCTGTCCTCGTCTTCCTCGGCGTCGTCGGTCGGTTCCGCCTTGGGGCGGCCCCGATCGTCGGCGTCAGGGTACGAGAACATCTCCTGGAAGTCCGCTTCGAGATCGAGCTGAAGCGGCTCCAGACACCTTACGCACTCCCCCTCGGCCAGTGCACGGGCGGTGCCTGTGACAAGCACCCCTTCCATGACCGACTCAAGTCGGAGTTCGAGCTCCATGGGGGCGCCTTCCGGCACTCCGATGACGTCCTTCAGACCGAGGTCCTTGGGGGCGTCGACCGTGCGGGTCAGGCGCTGGAGCGCGCCAGGACGCCGCCCCAGCTCGTGTGTGTCGAACACGAGAGGGTTGCGGTGGTCGAGGCGGGCGTTCAGAGCCATTCCTGCTTTCGATCTTCTGAGCTCAGGGGACGCTGCCCCTCGGTGTCCCCGGGCAGCGCTGATCGCGGACGTACGCGCGACCGAAGAGCCAGGATACTGGACCTTTCGCCAACAGCCCAATCCGGTGTGCTTCCCCGGCCACCGCCCGCGGCTCAGCCCTGGCCGCGGCCCTGCTCGTACGCCCGCAGCTGCTCCGCGCTGATCATGCTGGTGTCGAAGAGGCTGGTCTCGTCGAGGGCGTAGCCCTGCTGGGGCTGCTGGGCCTGCTGGGGCATCTGGTGCGGGTCGTAGGCGGCCTGCTGGGCGTCGTAGCCCTGGTAGGCATAGGGATCGGCCTGCTGGTAGCCGTACGGGTCCTGCTGGGCGTACGCCGGCTGCTGGTAGCCGCCGTAGGTGTCGTACGTCGGCTGCTGCGGAGCGTAGTCCGGCTGCTCGGGCTGCTGCGGGGCCGGGGCGTCCTGCTCGGCCAGGGCCGCGAGGTCGGCGAGGTAGTCGGCGTCGCTGGAGTGCTGGACGGTGCTCATGTCGTCGGCGAGGGCGCCGAGGTCGTCCGTGGCGATCCGGCCGTGCAGCTTCTGGCGGCCGCGGCCGACGGCCTCCAGGGTCTTGGCGAGGACCGCCTCGAAGGCGCCGAGCTTGACGTCGACGTACTCGTCGGCGGTACGGCGCAGGGTCTCCGGGTCGTGGCTGCGCTCGGGGGCGTCCTCGTCCTCGTAGCCCTGCTCGTCGACGCCGGGGCCGGTGCCGAGCAGCTTCTCGCGGCCGCGGCCGACCGAGCCGAGGGTCTTGGTGAGGACGACCTCGAAGTTGGCGAGCTTGGAGTCGACGTAGTCGTCGGCCTCGGCGCGGATGTCCTCGGCCTCCTTGCGGGCCTCGGTGAGGATCCGGTCGGCCTCGGCCTGGGAGCGGCGGGCGACCTCCGTGTCGGAGATCAGCGAGCCGCGCTCGGCGTGCGCGGTACGGATGATCCGCTCGGCCTCCTGACGGGCCTGCTCGACCATCTGCTCGCGGTCGCCGATCAGCTCCTGGGCCTGCGCGAGGGAGCCGGGCAGGGCCTGGCGCACCTCTTCGAGCAGCGAGAGCAGCTCGGCGCGGTTGACCACGCACGAGGCCGACATCGGCATCGACCGGGCACTGGAGACCGCCGCGACGATCTCGTCGAGCTTCTTCTGCACGTCCACCGTGTGCTCGCCACTCTCTACAGCTGTGATGGAGACGGACGGGACGACTGTAGCCCCATCAGTCCTTGCGCAGACGCTCGTTCAGGGCTTCCAGCACGGCGGGCGGGACCAGGTGCGAGACATCGCCGCCCCAGGTCGCGACCTCCTTGACCAGCGAGGAGGACAGGAAGCTGTAGGTGGGGTTGGTCGGCACGAAGAGGGTCTCGACGCCCGAGAGGCCGTTGTTCATCTGGGCCATCTGAAGCTCGTAGTCGAAGTCGCTGACCGCCCGCAGACCCTTGACGATGGCGGGGATGTCGCGCTGCTTGCAGAAGTCGACGAGGAGGCCGTGGAAGGCCTCGACCCGGACGTTCCCGTACTCCGCCGTGACCTGGCGGATGAGGTCGAGTCGCTCGTCGACCTCGAACAGGCCCTTCTTGGCCTTGTTGATCATGACGGCGACGTAGACCTCGTCATACAGCCTGGAGGCGCGGGAAATGATGTCGAGGTGTCCGTTGGTGATCGGGTCGAACGACCCGGGACAGACGGCGCGGCGCACTGCTGATCCCTCGCTCTCGGGTCCGGTCATCGTGCGTCTTCGCACGTGGAGGCGGCGCGACCGTACCAAAACGTTCCCTCGCCGTAACGACGGGCCCGAATCGCTTCGAAACCGTCCGGCCACCGGAATTCGCCACCTCTGGTGCTGCGCTCCACGGTGACGAGTGCCTCCGGCGCGAGCCAGCCCCCTGAGCGGAGTGTGAGCAGAATCTCGCGAAGATCGTGATCTGTGACTCTGTACGGCGGGTCGAGGAAGACGATGTCGTACGGCTCGGTCGGTGCCGGGGTCTGGATGATCTGTTCGGCTTTGCCCGACCTCACCTCGGCGCCGGGGAGGCCGAGATTCCTGACGTTCTCGCGGACCACGCGGGCGGCTCGGGCGTCGGCCTCCACGAGGAGCGTGTGGCCGGCGCCGCGGGAGAGTGCCTCCAGGCCGACGGCTCCTGAACCGGCGTACAGGTCGAGGACCCTCTCCCCCGCCAGGGGGCCGCCGAGGAGGGACTGCCAGGTGGAGAAGAGACCTTCGCGTGCGCGGTCGGAGGTGGGGCGGGTGCCGGTCCCCGGCGGGACTGCCAGGCGACGTCCGCCGGCTGCGCCGGCGATCACGCGGGTCATCTTCGGTCCTTGGTAGGGGGTGGTTATGGATTAAGTGTGGCAGCAGATCCGTCGTGGTCGCTCGCGCCCGCGCGGCGGAGCCGCATATCGATACAGCCCCCGCCCCTGTCGGGGCGCTTCCAGTTCACCCCTTTTCCAAGTACTGCTCCCTTTCCTCGTCCAAAAGTGCGTCCAGGGCCGTCCTCAGGCCTGGGAGGTGGGTCAGCTCCGGGTCCGCCTCCACCACCGCCGTTGCCTCCTCCCTTGCCTCCGCGATGATCTCCTCGTCCTCGATGACCGCCAGCACCTTCAGCGAGGTGCGGGCGCCGGACTGGGCCTGGCCGAGGACGTCGCCCTCGCGGCGCTGTTCGAGGTCGATGCGGGAGAGTTCGAAGCCGTCGAGGGTGGAGGCCACGGCGTTCAGGCGCTGGCGGGCCGCGCTCGCCTCGGGCATCTCGGTGACCAGGAGACAGAGGCCGGGCGCTGAGCCTCGGCCGACGCGGCCGCGCAGCTGGTGGAGCTGGGAGACGCCGAAGCGGTCGGCGTCCATGATCACCATGGCGGTGGCGTTGGGGACGTTGACGCCGACCTCGATGACGGTGGTGGCGACCAGGACGTCGGTCTCCCCGGCGGCGAAGCGACGCATCACCGCGTCCTTGTCGTCGGGGTGCATACGGCCGTGCAGGACCTCCACCTTGAGGCCGCCGAGGGGGCCCTTGGCCAGCTGGTCCGCCACGTCGAGGACGGCGAGCGGCGGGCGCTTCTCGGCCTCGTCCTCGGCGGACTTCTTCTTCGGGTCCACTTCCTCGTCGCCGATGCGGGGGCAGACGACGTACGCCTGGTGGCCGTTCTCCACTTCCTCGCGCACGCGCTCCCACGCGCGCGTGAGGAAGTGGGGCTTGTCGGCGGCCGGTACGACATGGCTGGCGATCGGGGAGCGGCCGGCCGGGAGCTGGTCGAGGACCGAGGTCTCCAGGTCGCCGAAGACGGTCATGGCGACCGTGCGCGGGATCGGGGTGGCCGTCATGACGAGGAGGTGCGGGGGCTGCTTGCCCTTGCCGCGCAGGGCGTCCCGCTGCTCGACGCCGAAGCGGTGCTGTTCGTCGACGACCACCAGCCCGAGGTCGTGGAACTGCACCTTGTCCTCGATCAGTGCGTGGGTGCCGATGACGATGCCGGCCTCGCCGGTGACCAGGTCGAGCAGTGCCTGGCGGCGGGCGGCGGCTCCCATGGAGCCGGTCAGCAGGACCACCTTGGTGGCCTGCTCCGCCCCGCCCAGCATCCCGCCCTCGGCAAGCTCGCCCATCATTTCGACGACGGAGCGGTGGTGTTGCTGGGCGAGCACCTCGGTGGGGGCGAGCATCGCGGCCTGGCCGCCCGCGTCGACGACGGCGAGCATGGCGCGCAGGGCCACCATGGTGTTGTGGGTCACGGTGAAGTTGTCGGTGACGTAGGCATGGCTCGGGTGAGCGACGCTGATGCACTGAACCGGCTTGCGGCCCACGTACTCGACCGCGCGGATCCCCCGTCGGAGCGTGTTGTATTTCGGGCGGGGACGCACCCTTTGGACCTTCCGAGTGAGCCTGAACGGGGCGTACTCTTCGGGCAGGGAAACCGATACGTCGAATGCCGCTCGCTTCGGCAGGATGCGTGCCTGGCCGCCCAGCGACCGCACCAGCCAGGCGACGTCCTCCGCGAGCCTTTCCGACGCCGAGCAGAGCGAGACGGCGAGGCCGTCCATCTGGACGGTGCCGTCGGTGTCCATGAGCCCTTGCAGCAGAGCGAGACGGTTCTTGATCGATGTGTTCTTGAACGCCTCGGGAATGAATGTGCCGCGCGACGTCATGCCCCAGAGCCGCAGGTCCCGCAAGGCCTCGATCACCGGATGGCGAGCGCCTCCTGCGCGGCGAGTCAGCTGAATCGTGTGGTCGCCGCGGGATCCCCTCACCGGAACGAGACGGCAATCCGGCGCCACGGCAGCCGCCACGGCATCACGGATCTCGTCGTCGATGGCGGGCAGACGCAGGTTGTGCCGGAAGGACCCAACTCCCAGCAGGAGGCCGAACAGGTAGGGATCCAGGGGGAGCCCGGAGTCGTCTCCAAGATCAACCGGCGCGGCCGCGGGGAGGTACCACTTCGAGGACCCGTTGGCCTCGAGCGTGTCCAGGCGAATCTCCCGAGTCGTCATGACCTTGGGAGCCTGGCCTCGATGCCATCCGCGGCTCGTCCCAACGATCCAGAGATGCTCGTCGTCACACTCGACCGAGCTTCCGTCCGACAGAACCAGGCGCCAGACCTCGCGCTCTCCTTGCGGGAAGACGCCATCGATCAGAGCGATCTCACCGTCTGGCACGACGATCTCGTCCCCCACCCTCAAGTCCCCCATGCGACGGAAACCGGCGGGTGTGAGCACGAGCGAGTCAAGAGGCTGAGCCTTCCCCGAACCGACCTCGCCCTGGAGCAGCCGGTGCATCGGGTGCTCTGTCGCCAGGTCGTCGAAGATTTCCTTGGTTACTCGTTGCTGACCTTCGGTGAGGGTGAAGGGAAGGCGGTCGTCGAAGGCCGTGAGCAGGCCGTCCGGCTTGGGTTTCCGGGCCACCGCGGGGAGTTGGGCGTCGGCGTGGCGGCGGCGGGCCAGGGCCACCTGGAGGACGAAGGCCTCGTCCCACTTGAGGCGGGAGCGGGCGTCCGTGATGTCTGCCTTGGTGTGCGGTCGGTGGATCTTCAGCAGGGCCTCGGGGAGCGGGAGGAGGCCGCGGCCCTCCCGGAGGCCGTCGGGGAGGGGATCAACGGCGTCCTGGGCCGTCGGCAGCACCGTCTGGATCGCCTTGCCGATCTTCCAGGACTCCAGTTTGGCGGTGGCGGGGTAGATCGGGATCAGGGCGCCGGCCCAGGTCTCGACCGTCTCGTCGCCGTCGCCGCGCAGCAGCTCGTACGCCGGGTGGGCGAGCTGGAGGCGGCGGTTGAAGACGGAGACCTTGCCCGCGAACATCGCGCGTGTGCCCGGCAGGAGCTCCTTGTGGGGCTTGTGAACGCCGTTGCCGAAGAAGACCAGTTGGAGTCGGCCGCTGCCGTCGGTGATGGTCACCTCAAGGCGCTGGCCCTTGCCGCGCGGGGCCTTGGCGGAGGCGAAGGTGTGCAGCCGGGCGTCGGCGACCTGGGCAACCACCGTGACGTGCTCGTCCATGGGGAGGTCGGCGAGGTGGGTGAGCTGGCCGCGCTCCTCGTATCTGCGCGGGTAGTGGTGCAGGAGGTCGCCGACGGTGTGCAGGCCGAGATGCTCGGCCATCACCTTCGCGGTGGCGGGGCCGAGCACCGACTTCAGTGGCTGCTGGAGGGGTTCTTGCAGTGCGGGCACGAGATCCATTGCACACCACGGCACTGACAATGCCGTAGACTTTCCACCGCAAGGCCCGTATACGTCTGAGGAAACCCCTGGTCAGACGGGTGGTCCGGGCCTTAGGATGACGCGCCTCCGGCCATCCTTCGCGGTCACCGCCTCACACGGACCGCCCGACCCCGCGCCTATGCCCTCCCCCCACCGGCGCAGCGACGATGGACTCCCAGACCTCACAGTCATCCCAGGCATCCCAGTCACCTCATACGTTCCAGGTCGACCTGCGCGGTCTGGTGGACCTGCTCTCCCATCACCTCTACTCCAGTCCGAAGGTCTATCTGCGCGAGCTGTTGCAGAACGCCGTGGACGCCATCACCGCCCGGCGGGCCGAGCAGCCCGATGCCCCGGCGCGGGTGCGGCTGTACGTCGACGCGGACGGCGGTGGGCTGCGGGTGGAGGACTCCGGTATCGGGCTGACCGAGTCCGATGTGCACAGTCTGCTGGCGACGATCGGCCGCAGCTCGAAGCGGGCGGACGGGCTTCAGGCGGCCCGCTCCGACTTCCTGGGCCAGTTCGGCATCGGGTTGCTGGCCTGTTTCGTGGTCGCCGAGCGGATCCGGGTGGTCAGCCGCAGCGCCCGTACGCCGGGAGCGCCTCCGGTGGAGTGGACGGCGACGGACGACGGTTCGTACACCGTGCGGACGCTGCCGGACGCCGAGCGGCCCGAGCCGGGCACCACCGTGCATCTGGTGGCGCGGGCCGGTGCCGGGGAGTGGCTGGCGAGGGAGCGGGTGCTCGCGCTGGCGCGGGACTTCGGCTCGCTGCTGCCGTACGACGTGCGCGTGGGCGAGGACGAGGTCACCGACCTGCCGGCGCCCTGGGACCGTGCCTACCCCTCGCCCGCCAACCGCAGGGTGGCGCTGGCCCGGCACTGTCATGAGCTGTTCGGGTTCACTCCGCTGGACTCGATCGACCTGAACGTTCCGCTGGCGGGGATCCGCGGGGTGGCGTACGTGCTGCCGTCGGCGGTCAGCCCGGCCCAGCGCGCCGGTCATCGCGTCCATCTCAAGGGCATGTTGCTGACCGAGCGGGCCGAACAGCTGCTGCCCGACTGGGCGTTCTTCGTGCGCTGTGTCCTGGACACCGACAGCCTGCGGCCCACGGCCTCGCGGGAGTCGCTGTACGAGGACGAGACGCTGGCCGCCGTACGGGAAGCGCTCGGCGAAAGGATTCGGTCCTGGCTGACCGGGCTCGCGGCGGGTGATCCGGAACGGCTGGCGGCCTTCCTGTCGGTGCACTACCTGGGCGTGAAGTCCCTGGCGCGGCACGACAAGGAGATGCTGCGCACGATGCTGCCGTGGCTGCCCTTCGAGACGACCGACGGGCGGCTGTCCCTGGAGGAGTTCGCGCAGCGGCACCCGGTGGTGCACTTCACGCGGACCGTCGAGGAGTACCGGCAGGTCGCCCCGATCGCCTCGGCGCAGGGCGTCGGGGTGATCAACGGCGGTTACACGTACGACAGCGAGCTCGTCGAGGCGCTGCCGTCGGTGCGGCCGGGGACGGTGGTCGCCGAGCTGGACGCGGACACCGTGACCGCCCATCTGGACGCGGTCGACCCGGCCGAGGAGCTGGCGCTGTCCGGCTTCCTGGCGGCGGCGCGGGCCAAGCTCGACCCCTTGGGCTGCGATGTGGTCCTCAGGGCCTTCCACCCGCTGTCCGTGCCCGCGCTGCACCTGGACGACCGCGCGTCCCGGCACGAGCAGGCGCGGGCCGAGGCCGAGGAGCAGGCCGACGATCTGTGGGCGGGCATACTCGGCTCGCTGCGCGGCAGCGCGCCACGCGCGCGTCTTGTGCTCAACCACCTCAACCCGCTGATCCGCCGGATCAGTTCCCTGGGCGACGCCGAACTGATCGGCACCGCCACCGAGTCGCTGTACGGACAGGCTCTGCTGATGGCGCAGCGGCCGCTCAGGCCCGCGGACTCGGCGCTGCTGAACCGGGCCTTCATGGGCCTGCTGGAGTGGGCCACGAACGGCGAGGAGGGTCGCTGATGACCGGGATCACGGACTTCGACGCACTGCGCCGGGCGATGGCGGAGAACTCCGAGGAGCCGGAGGGTCCGGCCCGCAACGCGCGCGCGGAGCATCTGCTCGCCGAGGCCGAGAAACTGAACGTCCCTCTCGCGGTGATCGAGGCGCTCGGGCACCAGCTGAAGGTCTACAACTACAGCTCCGAGAAGGACAAGATGTTCGTCCCGTTCGCGCGGCTGCTGCGCATGTGGGACGAGCGGCCCGAGGACTTCGACGAGTACGAGGCCCATTCGCTGCACTGGGTCTTCAAGTGGATGACGGCCGGCATGCTCGACCAGCCGCACGTCCCGCTGTCGTCCATAGAGAAGTGGCTCGGCGAGATGGAGCACCGCTACCGGCTCGCCGGCCACTCCGAACGGGCCGTGCGCAGCGCCGAGTTCAATGTGGCCTCGCACATCGGGGACGTGCAGCGGGCCGAGCGGGCGTACGCCGCCTGGCTGGCCGCCGACCGGGACAGCATGGCCGACTGCCACGCCTGCGAACTGCACGGGCAGGGCTGGTGGCAGTCGGAGCGCGGCCGGGACGAGCGGGCGCTGGAGCTGTGGGCGCCGGTCCTGGAGGGCGAGTTCGCCTGCGCCCACGAGCCGCACACCGCGCTCGCCTCCTCGCTCGTGCCCCTGCTGCGGCTGGACCGCGTGGAGGAGGCGCGCGCCCACCATCTGCGCGGCTTCCGTCTGGTACGGCCCATGGAGAGCATGCGCGGCGCCTACGCGGACCACGTGGAGTTCTGCGCGCTGACCGGCAACGAGGCGCGTGGCCTGGAACTGCTCGCGGAGCGGCCCGCGTACTTCACCGACACCGGACATCCGCGCAGCAGGCTGGAGTTCCTGACCGTGGTGACGCTGCTCATGGAGCGGCTGACCGGTCTCGGGCTCGATGAGCAGCGGGTGCCGGGGCCACCGGGCCGGGCCTGGACGGCACACGAACTCGCCGCACACGCGCGTGCGCAGGCGCTGGAACTGGCCGGACGGTTCGACCGGCGCAACGGCACCTCTCACGTCAGCGATCTGGCACGCGCGCGTATGGCGCAGGAACCGCTGGTGGAGCGGCTGCCGCTCGGGGTGCGCTCGGCGCGTTCCACAGTGGCCTCCGTCGCTGTTCCGGTGCCGGAGGTTCCGGCGCAGGATGAGCCCGTGGAGGCCGAACTGCCGACGCTGCTGGCCGAGGCCCGGCGGCTGTCGGCCACCTTGCAGCCGCACGCCGTGGAGGCGTGGGCGGCGGTGGCACGGGCCGCCGAGGGCGTCGAACTTGACGTACGCGACCGCGCGGAGATCATCGACCACCGGGCGATGGACCTCGGCCCCGACGGCGTCGAGCTGTTCGAGCGGGCCGCCGAGCTGTACGCCGAGGCGGGCGACCCGGGCGAGTCGCTGGCGGCACGCATGCGTGCGGCGTACGTACGCGCGCTCACCGGCCGTCTTCAGGAGGCGCTCGCGGAGGTCACCGAGCCCTACGACCGGATCCTGGCCCTGTACGCCGAGGACGGAACAGGTCTGCGGCAGACGGCGTCCGTGCTGATGGGCCGCGCGCGGGTGTTCATGCGCCGGGTGCACGAGGCCGACGAGCCGGTGGACCCCGCGATCGTCGGCGCCGCCGAGGCGGCCACCCGGGAGATCCTCGCGCTCGTGGACGGGCGCGCCGGGGACGACGTACGGCTCGCCGCACGGGCCGCCGAGGCGCAGGCGATGCTCGCCGAGCTGGCGGCGCTGTCCGGGGACGTGGAAGCGGCCGCCGGGCTGTTCGCGCGGGCCGCGGCGGCGTTCGTCGGGGCCGGGCTCCCCTGGTTCGCGGTGGAGTACGAGGCCCGGCTCGCCGGACTCGCCCACCATCTCGGCGACACGGCGGAGGCCGAGCGGGCGCTGCGGGCGGCCCTGGAACACGGCGGACCGCACCTGGAGGCGCCGGGCCGGGCACAGCTGCATCTCCAGCTCGCCGAGGTCCTCGGCGGCCGGGGTCTGTCGGAGGAGGCCGCCGAACACGCCCTGGAGGCGGCGCACTGGGCCGACGAGGCGGGCGAGGGCCCCACGCTCGGCGCCTGGGCGCGGCATCAGCTCGGCGGGTTCCTGCTGAGGCAGGGGCGCTGGGCGGAGGCCGCCGAGGTGCTGGAGTCGGCGCTGCCCGACCTGACCCCCGAGACGCACGGCGACGGCGCGGTCGTCCAGACGCAGTGGTGGCTCGGCGACTGTCTGAGCGAGCTCGGCGAGCACCGGGAGGCCGCCGAGCGGCGCCTGCAGGCGGCCGACATCGCCCGGCACTGGCCCGAACAGCACGACCACGCCACGCTCGCCCACCTCGCCGCCGAGTCGCTCGGTCAGGCGGGGCTGCACGAGGAGGCGGACCGGGCCTACACGCGCGCGGGCGACCTGTGGCGCGAACTCGGCAACACCCATGGTCTCGTCCGTTCCCTGCGCGCCCGCGCGTGGCTCGCGCTGCGCTCCGAGGAGGGCGCGGACCGGGCGCGGGAGTTGATGGCGGCCGCGGTACGGGAGTGCGCGGAGGCGCTGGACGCGGCGCCCGACGAGGAGGCGTGCGCCCGGCTCACCGCCGAGCTCGGCCACACGCACCGCCAGTTCGGCGATCTGCTCGCCCGGTCCGCGGCCGAGGACGACGAGGACGACTCCATCCAGGCCGCTCTGGAGGCCGCGCTGTCCCGGATGACGGAGGCGGTGAACGTGTTCGCGGGGCTCGGGGACCACGGCCGCCACGCCCGCACCGGCGCCGAGCTCGCGGCGGGCTGGCTCGCCGCGGACCTGGGCCGGCCGACGGATGCGGCGGCACGCGCGCGTGCGGTGCTGGCGGCGTACGAGGGCGTCGGCGAGGACGACGGGGTGGCGCGGGAACGGCGGGCGGAGGCGGAACAGCTGCTCGATGTCGTGGAGGAGGGCTGAGCCCTACTCGACGCCGATGAGCAGCAGCGCTCCCTGCCGCCCGCCCCGGTACACGACCGTGTCGACGGCCAGGTAGGACTCCCGTACGCGCGCTTCGAGGTGCCCGGCGATCCCGTCGGGTGCCTCGTCGCCGAGGACGAGGGTGACCAGCTCGCCGCCGGCCGCGAGCATACGGTCCAGGACGGTCTCGGCGGTGGCCGTGACGTCCGCGCCGATGACGGCGACGTCGCCGTCGATGAGGCCGAGCACATCGCCGGCCTGGCAGATGCCGGCCATGGTCCAGGACTGGCGTTCGGCGAGGGCGACCTCGGCGTAGCGGGTGGCGCCGGCCGCCGAGGTCATCGACACGACGTCCTCGTCGAAGCGCCGCTCCGGCTCGTGCACGGCGAGCGCGGCGATCCCCTGGACCGCGGACCGGGTGGGGATCAGCGCCACCCGGATGCCCTCGGCGCGGGCCTGCTCGGCGGCGGCCGCCGCGGTGTGCCGCAACTCCGCGTCGTTGGGCAGCAGCACGATCTCTCGCGCGTGGGCCCGTCGTACGGCCTCCACCAGCTCCCCGCTCGCGGGCGGCTCCCCGGGGCGCGCGAGCACGGTGGTCGCGCCGGCCTCGGTGTACAGACCGGCCAGGCCCGGACCGGGCACGACGGCCACGACGGCGCGCTGGGCCCGCTCCCGGGGCGGCCGCTCACCTCCGGTGGTGTGCACGTCACCGACGCCGAAGTGGGTGATCCGGATCCGGTACGGCCGTCCGGCCTCGACGCCCGCCTCCACGGCGGCGCCGGCGTCGTCGACGTGCACATGGACGTTCCACAGCCCTTCGCCGCCGACCACGACCAGCGAGTCCCCGAGGGTGTCGAGCCGCTCCCTCAGTCGGGTGACGGCCGCGTCCTCGGCCTCCAGGAGGTAGATCACCTCGAAGGCGGGCCCGCCCTCCTCCAGGGACACGCACTCACCGGGACTGTCGACGGGCACGCGCGCGTGGCTCGCCGTGACCACCGGCTTCTCCCCCGTGAACGTCTCCACCAGTGCCGCGAGGACGGTGACGAGACCCTGCCCGCCGGCGTCCACCACCCCCGCGCGTTCCAGCACGGCGAGCTGGTGCGGGGTCGCGGCGAGGGCGGCGCGCGCCCCTTCGTAGGCGGCCCGCGCGACGGCCTTGCAGTCGCCCTCGGCCCCTATGGCGGCGTCGGCGGCGGCCGAGGCGACGGTGAGGACGGTGCCCTCGACCGGGTGGGCCACGGCCTGGCGGGCGGAGTCGGCGGCGTGCCGCAGGGCGAGCCGGAGCCCGCCCGCGTCGGCATGCGCCGTGTCACCGTCGGCGGCCAGCACCTGGGCCATGCCGCGCAGCAGCTGCGCCAGGATCGTGCCGGAGTTGCCGCGCGCCCCTATGAGCGCGCCGTGGGCCATCGCGCGCACGGCGTCGGCCAGGGACGGCGCGGAGCCCTCGGAGCCCGCCTCGTGCCCGATGAACACCGCGTCGACGGCCGCGGCCGCCGACTCCACCGTCAGATACAGGTTCGTGCCGGTGTCCCCGTCGGCCACGGGGTAGACGTTGATCGCGTCGATCTCCTCGCGCGCGCGCCCGAGCGCCTCCAGCGCGAGGCCGCACCAGGTGCGTACCGCGAGAGCATCGAAGAATGTCTGCGGCACCTGCGCCACCTGCGCCTCCCTGAGCTGCTGGACGTGGACGCAGCGTAGACCCAGGGGCCGTGCCCGCCGGAAGAGGGCCGGGAGCAGGCCCCTGAGCAGCCATGGTAGTTTCGTTCTACTGGCGCAGTCGTTGTATGCTGCTCCGGTTGCCCGATCCAGATCGGGCCATTCCCCTGGCAACGCCACTCAGATCTCTGATCCTGCGATCTTGATCCCGGCCTGCCGGGATCAACCGTAAGTGCATCTGAAGTCTTTGGAGTGACCCGTGGCTGCCAACTGCGACGTCTGCGGCAAGGGGCCGGGCTTCGGCAACAACATCTCGCACTCGCACCGCCGTACGCCCCGTCGCTGGAACCCGAACATCCAGCGCGTCCGTACCGTGGTGGGCGGGACGCCGAAGCGCGTGAACGCTTGCACCTCGTGCATCAAGGCCGGCAAGGTCTCGCGCTGACGCACAGCTAAGCGCGCGGCCACAGCTGGTTCGCTGCACTGAGCCGGTTCACCTTCGAGTGAACCGGCTTTTTGCATGCCTCAACGCCTTCTGAGCGCCCACCCGTGATCCACGGGTCCGATCCCCCCGCCGAGCGCGAACCCGGCCGCGATGGCACCGGTGACGTACTCCTTCGCCGTGGTCACCGCCTCCGGCACCGGTCGCCCCTTCGCCAGCTCCGAGGCGATGGCGGACGCCAGCGTGCAGCCCGTGCCGTGGGTGTGCCGGTTGTCGTGCCGCGGCGCGCGCAGCCAGTGCTCCTCGGAGCCGTCGGTGAGCAGATCCACGGCGTCGCCCGCGAGATGGCCGCCCTTGATCACGACCCAGCGCGGCCCGTACGCCAGCACGGCCGCCGCGGCCCGGCGCAGATCGTCCTCGGACTCGACGTGGACGCCTGTGAGTTGGGCCACTTCGTCCAGGTTCGGGGTGGCGACGGTGGCCACCGGCAGCAGCTTGGTGCGTACGGAGTCCAGTGCGGACGCGGTCAGCAGCGAGTCCCCGTGCTTGGACACGCCCACCGGGTCGACGACCGCCGGCGCGTCCGTGCCGCCGAGCAACTCGGCCACCGCCTCGACGAGTTCGGCGGAGGCCAGCATGCCGGTCTTCACGGCCTGGACGCCGATGTCGTCGACGACGCTGCGGTACTGCGCCCGCACCGCCTCCACGGGCAGCGGCCAAGCGCCCTGCACACCCAGCGAGTTCTGCGCGGTGACCGCGGTGATCACGCTCATGCCGTGCACGCCGAGCGCCAGCATCGTCTTCAGATCGGCCTGGATCCCCGCCCCGCCACCGGAGTCGGAGCCCGCGACCGTGAGAACCCGAGAAGGCGCGCTCACGACTCGATGTCCCCGAAGTGGTCCCAGCCGCCCTTGCTGGTCCACGGCGCCCCGTCGACCGTCACCTGGGGCAGCGCCGAGGGGTTGAGGACCTCGCCGATGACCTTCCAGCGGGCGGGCAGCTTCACATCCGGCGGGAAGGTCGCCACGATCGCGTGGTCCTCTCCGCCGGTCAGCACCCACTGCATCGGATCGACTCCGACGGCCTGCCCGATGTCGTTCATCTGGGACGGGATGTCGATCGCGCCGGAGCGAATGTCGATCCGGACCTTGCTGGCCTCGGCGATGTGCCCGAGGTCGGCGATCAGCCCGTCGCTCACGTCGCACATGGCCGTGGCCCCGAGCCCGGCCGCCGCGGGGCCCGCGTGATACGGCGGCTCCGGTCGCCGGTGCGCCTCCACGAAGGCCCGCGGCGAGCGGAAACCACGGGACAGCACCGCGTACCCGGCCGCGGACCAGCCGAGCCAGCCGGTCACGGCGACGAGGTCCCCGGGCTGTGCGCCGGCCCGGGTGACGGGCTCCTGGTTGCGCAGATCGCCGAGCGCGGTGATCGACACCATGATCGTGTCGCCGCGTACGACATCGCCGCCGACCACGGAGGCGCCGGCCACCTGGCACTCGTCGCGCAGGCCGTCCATCAGCTCGGTCGGCCAGGTCACCGGGAGCTCGGCCGGGACGACCAGACCGAGCAGCAGGGCGGTCGGTACGGCGCCCATGGCCGCGATGTCCGCCAGGTTCTGAGCGGCGGCCTTGCGGCCCACGTCGTAGGCGGTGGACCAGTCGCGGCGGAAGTGCCGTCCCTCGAGGAGGATGTCGGTGCTCGCCACGACCCTGCGGTCGGGCGCGGCGACCACCGCGGCGTCGTCGCCGGGTCCGACCCGGACCGCCGGGGTGGTGGTGAGACGGGAGGTGAGCTCCCTGATGAGCCCGAACTCCCCGAGCTCACCAACAGTGCCCTTCATTGCCCTTACGCCCCTTCTGTACCTGTGCGTTCCCAGTCGCGTGTCTCTACTGTCCTCGATACGGTCAAGGTGACCGCCAACCACTGTCGTGCCTGCACCCCGGCGCGGGACCCCGGCCCCCGCGGGTCTCCCCGCGACGAGCTACGACGCGATACCGTGGCGTTCCTTTTCCCCACATGATCCTCGTGGCCGCCCTGGAGGTTCCGTGGTACAGGCGTACATCCTGATCCAGACGGAGGTCGGCAAGGCGTCGACCGTCGCCGAGACGATCAGCAAGATCCCTGGAGTCATCCAGGCCGAGGACGTGACAGGACCGTATGACGTGATCGTGCGCGCGCAGGCCGACACCGTGGACGACCTCGGCCGCATGGTGGTCGCCAAGGTCCAGCAAGTGGACGGCATCACCCGCACCTTGACCTGCCCGGTCGTCCATCTGTAGCCCCCGTCTACCCTTGGCCGGTGAACTCATTGCGTCACCGGCTCATCGGTCTGCCCGCATTCGTCCTGTCGATCACCGTCGCGGGCTGCTCATCAGCAGACGACAGCGGGTCGGCGGCGGTTCCCTCGCCGGGCGCGAAGGCCTCCGGCCTGTGCCGGAACCTGGACAAGACACTGCCGGCGAAGGTGGCCGGACAGAGCCGCCGTGATCCCTCACCCGCCTCCACGCTGACCGCGGGCTGGGGAAACCCGGAGATCATACTGCGCTGCGGTGTGCCCCAGCCGCCGAAGATGATCGATCCGAAGGTCGCGGAGGGGCACGACGCCGACGCGGTGCCCGGCGGGGTGAACGGCGTCGACTGGCTGATGGAGAAGGGTGACGGCGGGGCGTACCGCTTCACCTGCGCCAATCGCGAGGCGTACGTCGAGGTGACCGTGCCGGAGGGCGTGGACAGTTCGGCCGTACTGATCGATCTGGCGTCGGCCGTGAAGAAGGCGATCCCCGAAGGGATCGCCGACTAGGAGGTCACCGAAGTCCGGTCGACCTGCGCAGTGCCGCCTGGATCAGCCGGTCCACCAGTTCCGGATAGCTGATCCCGCTCGCCTGCCACATCTGCGGGTACATCGAGATCGGCGTGAATCCGGGCATCGTGTTGATCTCGTTGATCACGAACTCGCCGTCCTCCGTGAGGAAGAAGTCCGCCCGCACCAGGCCCTCGCAGGAGGCCGCCTCGAAGGCGTCCACGGCCAGGCGCTGGACCTCCGCGGTCTCCTCGGGCGTCAGCGGCGCCGGCACGATCCCCGGGGTCGAGTCGATGTACTTGGCCTCGAAGTCGTAGTACGCGTGCGCGTCCGGCGGCGGGATCTCCGCGGGCACCGACGCGCGCGGACCGTCCTCGAACTCCAGGACGCCGCACTCGATCTCACGGCCGCGCAGAGCGGCCTCGACGAGGATCTTCGGGTCGTGCCGCTGGGCCTCGGCGACGGCCTCGTCCAGTCCCGCCAGATCCTCGACCTTGGTGATGCCGATCGACGAACCCGCGCGCGCGGGCTTCACGAAGAGCGGCCAGCCGTGCTCGCCGGCGAAGTCGACGATCTTCCTGCGCGCGGCCGACTCGTCCTGCTCCCACTCACGGGGCCGGATCACCACGTACGGGCCGACCTTGAGCCCGAAGGAGGTGAACACCCGCTTCATGTACTCCTTGTCCTGGCCGACGGCCGAGGCGAGCACACCCGAGCCCACGTAGGGGACGCCGGAGAGCTCCAGGAGTCCCTGGAGGGTGCCGTCCTCGCCGTAGGGGCCGTGCAGGACGGGGAAGACGACATCGACCTCACCGAGCGCCTTGGGCACCGATCCCGGCTCGCTGTAGACGACTTCGCGGTTCGCGGGGTCGACGGGGAGCACCACGCCGCCCTCGGTCGACTCGGCGAGCTCCGCGACGCTCGGCGTGCGGCGGTCGGTGATCGCCATGCGCTCCGGTTCGTCGGCGGTGAGCGCCCAGCGGCCGTCCTGCGTGATGCCGATCGGCAGGACGTCGTACATGGTCCGGTCGATGGCCTTCAGTACCGCGCCCGCGGTGACCACGGAGATCCCGTGCTCGGAGCTGCGGCCGCCGAACACGACGGCCACGCGCGGCTTGCGAGGCGGCTGCTGAGGGCTCTGGGGGAGGTTCTCGGTGCTCATATCGCGTTGAGAGTACCCGTTGGTAGTGCCCTGATACAGCGCCGCCGACCCTGCGTCGCTCAGCGTCGTTCGGGCTTCGCGCTGCGCGACATCAGCTCCTTGAGGGCGACCACCGGAGGCTTGCCCTCGTGCACGATGCCGACGACGGTCTCGGTGATCGGCATGTCGACGCCGTGCCGGCGGGCCAGATCCAGCACGGACTCACAGGACTTGACGCCCTCGGCGGTCTGCTTGGTGACCGCGATGGTCTCCTGAAGGGTCATGCCCTTGCCGAGGTTGGTGCCGAAGGTGTGGTTGCGGGACAGCGGCGAGGAGCAGGTGGCCACCAGGTCGCCGAGGCCCGCGAGTCCGGCGAAGGTCATCGGATCGGCGCCGAGGGCGACTCCGAGCCGCGCGGTCTCCGCGAGGCCGCGGGTGATGAGCGAGCCCTTGGCGTTGTCGCCGAGCCCCATGCCGTCCGCGATGCCGACGGCGAGCCCGATGACGTTCTTCACGGCCCCGCCGAGCTCGCAACCGACCACGTCGGTCTCGGTGTACGGCCTGAAGTACGGCGTGTGGCAGGCGGCCTGGAGACGCTGGGCGACGGACTCGTCGGTGCAGGCGACCACGGCGGCGGCCGGCATCCGCGCGGCGATCTCCCGGGCGAGGTTGGGTCCGGTGACCACGGCGACCCGGTTCGGGCCGACCTTGGCGACGTCCTCGATGACCTCGCTCATCCGCATCGCGGAGCCGAGTTCGACGCCCTTCATCAGCGAGACGAGGACGGTGTCGGGGGCGAGCAGCGGGGTCCACTCGGCGAGGTTGCCGCGCAGCGTCTGCGAGGGGATCGCGAGGACGGTGAAGTCGGCGCCGTGCGCCGCCTCGGCGGCGTCGGTGGTGGCCCGCAGGTTCTCCGGGAGTTCGACACCGGGGAGGTAGTCGGGGTTCGTACGTGTGGAGTTGACCGCTTCGGCGAGTTCCGGGCGCCGCCCCCACAGGGTGACCTCGCACCCCGCGTCGGCGAGCACCATGCCGAAGGCGGTGCCCCACGATCCGGTCCCGAAGACGGCCGCCTTGACGGGCTTGCTCACTTGGCGCTCTCCTCCTCGTGCCCGGTCTGCGCCTGACTCCGACGTCGCTGTTCGATCCGCTCCTGGCGCGGATCGTAGGGCGTCACGGGCGCCTTCTCGCCGCGGAGCTCCTCCAGCTGGCGGGTGATGGCAGCCATGATGACCTCGGTCGCCTCCTTCAGGAGGTCCGGGGTCATCTCCTTGTCGTAGAAGCGCGACAGGTCCACGGCGGGGCCCGCGAGGACGCGCGAGGTCTTGCGGGGAAGGACATTGAGCTTCTTCGCGTACGGCGGCAGCAGTCCGTTGGCGCCCCACTGCGCGACCGGGATCACCGGGCACTTGGTCTGCAGGGCCACGCGCGCGGCACCGGTCTTGCCGGTCATCGGCCACTGGGCGGGATCCCGGGTGATGGTGCCCTCGGGGTAGAAGGCGACGCATTCACCACGGTCCACGGCGTCGATCGCGGCCCGGAAGGCGCTGAGCGCGTCCGTGGTCTCGCGGTAGACGGGGATCTGCCCGGTGCCGCGCATGAAGGCACCGACGAATCCCTTCTTGAAAAGTCCGCTCTTCGCGAGGAATCGCGGAACGCGCCCGGTGTTGTACTGAAAATGCGCGTAGGCGAAGGGATCGATGTGCGAATTGTGGTTCACCACGGTGATAAATCCGCCGTGGGCCGGAATGTGCTCCATTCCGCGCCAGTCCCGCTTGATCAGTACCACCAGCGGTGGTTTGGCGATCACCGCTGCCAAGCGATACCAGAAGCCGATTCTGCGGCGGGGCACGCGGACACCTTCCTCTAGGGCCTGGGGGGCCGCACAAGTGTCGCCCCAGGCCGACCGTCTGTCGAGAACACCGTACGCCCCACGGACCGGACCGCCAGATGGCCCATGTGAAAGCCGGGTGACAATGGCCGTGACAAGAGAGGTACGAACGCCCGTGCAGTGGACCTTGGTCATACCCCTGAAGCCTCTGGCGCGGGCCAAGAGCAGGCTCTCGGACACCGCGGCCGACGGGCTGCGCCCGGCCCTCGCCCTGGCCTTCGCGCAGGACACCGTGGCGGCGGCGCTGGCCAGCGCGGCGGTGCGGGATGTGGTAGTCGTCACGGACGACGCCCTGGCCGGCCGGGAGCTGGCGGCACTGGGCGCCCGGATCGCCCCGGACGAGCCGGGGGCCGGCCTGAACGCGGCCGTGGCGCACGGAGAGGCGGTTGTACGCGCATCGCGTCCCGATTCCGCCGTAGCGGCCTTGAACGCGGATCTTCCGGCACTGCGGTCTGCTGAATTGGCCCGTGTCCTGGACTTGGCGGCCGAATTCCCCCGCGCTTTCCTGCCGGACGCGGCCACAATCGGCACGACCCTGCTGACAGCGGCTCCGGGACAGCAATTGCACCCGGCATTCGGCATGGATTCCCGAGCCCGACACCGAGCCGCGGGTGCCGCGGAACTCTGCCTCACCGAGGTCGATTCAGTACGCCAGGACGTGGACACCGGCGACGACCTGCGGGCGGCGCTGGCACTGGGTGTGGGCCCACGCACAGCGGCGGCAGCGGCACGCTTGCTGAGTGCGGGACTGTAGCAACCCAAGGAGCGCGGGGCTGTATCGACTTGCGGCTCCTCCGCGTACGCTGACCCTATGCAGGCAACCGCATACACGTACGACCCGGACACCCGGAGCGGCCAGGTGCTCCTGGACGACGGCACCCCCGTGCCCTTCGACGCGGCGGCGTTCGACGCGGGCGGTCTGCGCCTGTTGCGGCCCGGACAGCGCGTACGCATCGAGGTGGAGGGGCCGAAGGACGGGCCCCGCATCACCCTCGTCACGCTCCAGACCCTGTAGGCCCCCTGAAACGCGCCGCGGGCCGGACTCCCTGGGGAGTCCGGCCCGGCGCGTGAGTAGCCCTGCGCCTCTACCTCTTGCGGGCGGTGGTCTTCTTGGCGGTGGTCTTGCGGGCCGTCGACTTCTTGGCCGGGGCCTTCTTGGCGGTCGCCTTCTTCGCCGGGGCCTTCTTGGCCGTCGTCTTCTTGGCGGTGGCGGCCTTCTTCGCGGTGGTCTTCTTGGCGGCGGCCGTGGTCTTCTTGGTGGGCGCCTTCTTCGCCGTGGTCTTCTTCGCGGCGGCCGTGGTCTTCTTGGCCGTGACCTTCTTGGCCGTGACCTTCTTGGCGGTCGTCTTCTTCGCGGCCGCCTTCTTGACCGTGGCCGCGGCACCGCCGGTCAGGCTGCCCTTGGGCGCCTTCTTGACGGCGACCTCGCCGCCCCGCGGGAGCTTCTTCGAACCGCTCACCAGGTCCTTGAAGCCCTGGCCCGCGCGGAACCGCGGCACGGAGGTCTTCTTGACCCGAACCCGCTCGCCCGTCTGGGGGTTGCGGGCGTAACGCGCCGGTCGGTCGACCTTCTCGAACGAACCGAAGCCGGTGACCGAGACCCGGTCACCCGCGACGGTCGCGCGGACGATGGCGTCCAGGACCGCGTCGACAGCGTCGGCGGCCTGCTGGCGACCGCCCAGCTTGTCGGCAATCGCTTCTACGAGCTGCGCCTTGTTCACGTCTTCCCCTTCGGAGACATTGCCAGAACGAAAGTGTTCAAGCTTTTTCGCACGTTAGGCAGATATATACCGCAAATCAAACACGAAACGGGCTTATCACCCTTGTGCCGCAACGGACTCGACTGTCTCTGGAGCGATCAGCGTTCCTCGTCGGGGAGTCGACCCGCGTCGAGGTCCGCCGAGAACGCCTCCAGACGCCTTGCCGCATCGGCGAGATCGTGCTTGGCCACGGCCGTAATGACCAGCAGCTTCCGGGTCAGCGCCATCCGTACGCCCTCCGGGACTTGCAGTGCGCGCACTCTTGTGTGCGCTTCCTTGAGTTGGTCCGCGACCGCCGCATAGAGCTCGAGTTGGCCGTCGTGTTCCATGCACAGATTGTGCCATCTGGGGCGAGTTGTCGCCTGCTCAGGGTGCAACTGCCGCCTCAAACGGCCGTCCGGGCACCGGCGGAAGCCGCGGCTACATCACTCGCCTACCCCGACAACAACCGTCCTAACGTGGGAAGTTGACGGCCCCCTGCTGACGTGCGCGGGACCGTTCGGGTGCAGAAACGGCTGTACCCCCGATCGGGCTGATCGGGGGTACGGCGGGGTGTTTTGGTGGCCGAAACTCGACCTGTTCAGTTGCTCCGGAGGCCGGCCGGGGTCACGACTGGAGCGTCTGCGGCTTGTACGACGGCCGCTTGGCCTCGTAGGCGGCGATGTCCGCCTCGTTCTGGAGGGTGATGGAGATGTCGTCCAGGCCGTTCAGCAGCCGCCAGCGGGAGTTCTCGTCCAGCTCGAAGGAGGCGGTGACACCCTCTGCGCGCACCTCGCGGTTCTCCAGGTCGACGGTGATCTCGGCCTCGGGGTTCTCCTCGGTGAGCTCCCACAGCGCATCCACGATCTTCTGCTCCAGAACCACCGTGAGCAGGCCGTTCTTGAGCGAGTTACCGCGGAAGATGTCGGCGAAGCGGGAGGAGATGACGGCCTTGAAGCCGTAGTTCTGCAGGGCCCAGACCGCGTGCTCACGGGAGGATCCGGTGCCGAAGTCGGGACCGGCGACCAGAACGGTCGCGCCCTTGCGCTCGGGCTGGTTGAGGATGAATTTCTCGTCCTTGCGCCAGGCCTCGAACAGCCCGTCCTCGAAACCGTCCCGGGTCACCTTCTTGAGCCAGTGAGCAGGGATGATCTGGTCGGTGTCGACGTTGGAGCGGCGCAGCGGAACGGCCCGGCCGGTGTGCGTGGTGAATGCTTCCATGACTTCTCAGACTCCAGCGGGCGTACGGGTCTCGGCGTCGGACAGGTCGGCCGGGGAGGCCAGGTGGCCCAGCACGGCGGTCGCGGCGGCGACCTGCGGCGATACCAGATGCGTACGGCCGCCCTTGCCCTGCCTGCCCTCGAAGTTGCGGTTGGAGGTGGATGCGGAGCGCTCACCGGGGGCCAGCTGGTCGGGGTTCATGCCCAGACACATCGAGCAGCCCGCGTGCCGCCATTCGGCGCCGGCCTCCTTGAAGACGACGTCCAGACCCTCGGAGACGGCCTGCAGACCGACCCGCGCGGAGCCGGGGACGACCAGCATCCGTACGCCGTCGGCGACTTTGCGGCCCTTCACGAGCTCGGCGGCGGCGCGCAGGTCCTCGATGCGGCCGTTGGTGCAGGAGCCTACGAAGACGGTGTCCACCTTGATGGAGCGCAGCGGCTGGCCTGCCTCCAACCCCATGTATTCCAGGGCCTTTTCGGCGGCGAGGCGCTCCGAAGCGTCTTCGTACGAAGCAGGGTCGGGGACGGACGCCGAAAGCGGCGCACCCTGACCGGGGTTGGTGCCCCAGGTGACGAACGGCGACAGTTCGGCGGCCTCGATGACGACCTCGGCGTCGAACTCGGCGTCCTCGTCGGTCTTCAGCGTCTTCCAGTACGCGACGGCCGCGTCCCAGTCCTCGCCCTTGGGTGCGTGCGGACGGCCCTTGAGGTACTCGAAGGTGGTCTCGTCGGGGGCGATCATGCCCGCGCGGGCGCCGGCCTCGATCGACATGTTGCAGATGGTCATCCGGGCCTCCATCGAGAGCTTCTCGATGGCGGAGCCGCGGTACTCCAGGACATAGCCCTGGCCGCCGCCGGTACCGATCTTGGCGATGATCGCCAGGATCAGGTCCTTGGCGGTGACGCCCTCGGGCAGTTCGCCGTTGACCGTGATGGCCATGGTCTTGGGGCGGACCAGCGGCAGCGTCTGGGTGGCCAGCACATGCTCCACCTGGGAGGTGCCGATGCCGAACGCCAGGCCGCCGAAGGCGCCGTGCGTGGAGGTGTGGGAGTCACCGCAGACGACGGTCATACCGGGCTGGGTCAGACCCAGCTGCGGGCCGACGACATGCACGACACCCTGCTCGACGTCGCCCAGCGGGTGCAGGCGCACACCGAACTCGGCGGCGTTCTTGCGCAGCGTCTCCAGCTGGATCCGGGAGACCGGGTCGGCGATGGGCTTGTCGATGTCGAGGGTCGGGGTGTTGTGATCCTCGGTGGCGATGGTCAGGTCGAGCCGGCGCACCTGGCGACCGCTCTTGCGGAGGCCGTCGAAGGCCTGCGGGCTGGTCACCTCGTGCAGCAGGTGCAGATCGATGAAGAGGAGGTCGGGCTCGCCCTCGGCGCGCCGGACGACATGGTCGTCCCAGACCTTCTCCGCGAGTGTCCTACCCATCGCTTTCCCTCCGGCCGGCAAGCGTCCACCGGCCCAACTAGAGATCTTGTGGAGGCAGCGCCCGCGCCCCTGTGTCCGGGCGTCCGCCGCCGGGCCCGTTGGTCTGCGGGCCGCTGTGCCTTCGTGACATCCAGAGTGGCGTGTTCCACCGAAAATTGAACTTGCGTTTCACAGAGTGAGACGCGAGTATCGTTTCATGGACAACAGTAGCGGCGTCGGCGTTCTGGACAAGGCAGCCCTTGTCCTGAGCGCCCTGGAGTCCGGTCCGGCCACCCTCGCGGGTCTGGTGGCGGCGACCGGGTTGGCACGACCCACGGCCCACCGGCTGGCCGTGGCGCTGGAACACCACCGCATGGTGGCGCGCGACATGCAGGGCCGTTTCATTCTCGGCCCTCGTATGGCAGAACTGGCCGCGGCCGCGGGTGAGGACCGTCTCCTCGCCACCGCGGGCCCGGTGCTCACGCACCTCCGTGACGTCACGGGCGAGAGCGCGCAGCTCTACCGCCGCCAGGGCGACATGCGCATCTGCGTCGCCGCGGCGGAGCGCCTGTCCGGACTTCGGGACACGGTCCCGGTCGGCTCGACGCTCACGATGAAGGCGGGTTCCTCCGCCCAGATCCTCATGGCCTGGGAGGAGCCGGAACGCCTGCACCGGGGCCTGCAGGGCGCGCGCTTCACGGCGACGGCCCTGTCGGGCGTACGGCGCCGCGGCTGGGCCCAGTCGATCGGTGAGCGTGAGCCGGGCGTCGCGTCCGTCTCCGCGCCCGTGCGCGGCCCCTCCAACCGCGTGGTGGCCGCCGTCTCGGTCTCCGGCCCCATCGAGCGCCTGAGCCGCCACCCGGGCCGTATGCACGCCCAGGCGGTCATCGACGCCGCCGCCCGCCTCTCCGAGGCCCTGCGCCGCTCCGGCTGACGTTCTCGGGGACGTCGGCGGGGAGGGCCCGCCTCAACGCCGCGGCAGGCCCTCCCCACTCCCCCGATCCCCCGTCACCTGGCTTCTTCGGCGGCCTCCGCCTTCGCCTTCGCCGACCGGTACGTGAACCGTTCCTTCGCACAGCGCCCGCGCTTCTCCACGGGCACCTGCCCGTGCGCCGCCGCGAGCCCGAAGGCCGGCATGTCGGCGTAGATCGACTCGTACGAACCTTCGGGCACGACGTAGGCCTCGTGCCAGATCCCCACATGTCCGCGCGCCTTCCCGGCCCGCTCCTCGCGGTTGATGACCGACCACACCTTGTGATGGAACATCTCCGGCGAGCTCGCGTATGCGTAGAGCTTCTCCTTGGACTCCCAGTACTGCACGACGTAGTACGTCCGCGGTGAGGCCGTCAGCAGTACGCGCCCCAGCAGCCCCCGGTCACGGTCCCGCGCAAGCTCCCCCAGCATGCGGAACATCGACAGCATGACCGGCAGCCACTGGTGCGCCGCCCAGAAGTGATTGACCCGCATCCCGATGAGCAGGACCACCACATCGCCCTCGGCATCCGCGGTCGTACGACCCAGTACCGGCTCGGCGAACATGGCGGCCCCCTGGCTTCCCTCGTCGGATAGCGGCACTATCCATCTGGCGGTGCTTGGATAGTCGCACTTCCCAAGGAGAGGCGTCAACAGTGCGACTGGGCGAACTGAGCGAGCGCAGCGGGGTGTCCACCGCGACGATCAAGTACTACCTGCGCGAAGGCCTGTTGGCGCCGGGCCGGCAGATCAACGCGACGACGGCCGAGTACGGCGAGGACCATCTGCGCCGGCTGCGGCTGGTGCGGGCGCTGATCCAGGTGGGCAGGGTGCCGGTGGCGAACGCCAGGCAGGCCCTCAAGCACGTCGACGACGACTCCCTGGGCCTCACCATGCGGCTGGGCGCGGCCCTGTGGGAGCTGCCGCAGGGCCCCGAGCCGGACGAGGCGGACCCGGCGACGGCCGCCGCGCGGGCCCAGGTGGACCGGCTGTTGGCCGAGCTGGGCTGGGAGTCCGCCCGGGAAATCGGCGCGCTGTCCCCCGTACACCGTTCCCTGGTGGGGCTGGTGGCACTGCTGATCCGGCTCGGCTATCCCTGTGACGCCGAACTCATGGCGCCGTACGCGCAGTTGATGCACGCGGCGGCCCGGCTGGACCTCGACCGGATGGAGACGTACGCGTCCGACACGGAGAAGGTCGAGCTCGCGGTCTCCTCGGCGGTGCTCTTCGAGCCGGTGCTGCGGGCGCTGCACCGGATGGCGCAGGAGGAGGAGTCGGCGCGGCGCTACGGCATCGTATGAACGCCGAAGGGGCCTCCGCCGAAGCGGAGACCCCTTGCGATATGTACCCCCGACCGGATTCGAACCGGCGCTACCGCCTTGAGAGGGCGGCGTGCTAGGCCGCTACACAACGGGGGCGAGGACACTGCGTTTCCGCAGGCCCGAGCTGGTCTACCTGGACTCGAACCAAGACTAACTGAACCAGAATCAGTCGTGCTGCCAATTACACCATAGACCAATGTGGTTTAGACCAGTCAGTACCCCCGACCGGATTCGAACCGGCGCTACCGCCTTGAGAGGGCGGCGTGCTAGGCCGCTACACAACGGGGGCCCTAGCGATCGTCTCGAAGGAGATCACCGTACCCCCGACCGGATTCGAACCGGCGCTACTGCCTTGAGAGGGCAGCGTGCTAGGCCGCTACACAACGGGGGCTTTGCAGATAAGCTCTGCTGGCTGGCCTACCTGGACTCGAACCAAGACTAACTGAACCAGAATCAGTCGTGCTGCCAATTACACCATAGGCCACTGGAACGCAAGCCCCGAAGGGATCTTGTTCTAGTTTGCGCCTCCGGTTCCCGGCCTTTCGGCCCGCTCCCCGGCGGCGCAGAAAGAACATTACCCGAAGGTGGACGGGGCTCCAAAACGGGTATCCGAGCCGAGGATCGCGGGGAGTTCGGCGAGGGTGGCGATCCGGTGCGGCCGGCAACCCGTTCCGGAAGACCTCGACCGGGCCGCTCGGCCCGGACGAGCGCCTGCGCAGGGCCTACGTGGCCTACCTGGTCGACGAAGCCGACCCCCAGTGACCGAAACGCCGAGGGGCGGCGCCCGGAGTTCCGGGTACCGCCCCTCGGCTGTGGGTCACCTCACGCGGCGAGCCTCGCCAGAGCCGCGTCGATGCGGGACAGCGTCTTCTCCTTGCCGAGGATCTCCAGGGACTCGAAAAGGGGCAGACCGACCGTGCGGCCGGTGACGGCGACACGGACCGGGGCCTGGGCCTTGCCGAGCTTGAGGCCGTGGGCCTCGCCGGCGGTCAGGACGGCCTCCTTCAGGGACTCCGGCGAGGTCCAGTCCGCCGGCTCCAACTTCTCGCGGGCGGTGACCAGCAGGGCGTCCGAGCCCTCCTTCATCGCCTTCGTCCAGCTCGCCTCGTCGAAGACCGGCTCGGGCAGGAAGAGGAAGTCGACGTTGTCGGTGATCTCCGACAGGACCTTCAGACGGGTCTGCGCATGCGGGGCGACGGCGTGCCACTTGGCCTCGTCGAAGTCCTCCGGGGCCCAGGGGGCGAACGGGGCCTTCAGCCACGGGGCGCAGCGCTCGGTGAAGTCCTTCACATCGAGCATGCGGATGTGGTCGCCGTTGATCGACTCGCACTTCTTCAGGTCGAAGCGGGCCGGGTTGGGGTTCACGTCCGCGATCTCGAAGGCCGCGACCATCTCGTCCATCGTGAAGATGTCCTGGTCCGCGCTGAGCGACCAGCCCAGCAGGGAGAGGTAGTTGAGCAGGCCCTCCGGGAGGAAGCCGCGCTCGCGGTAGAGGTTCAGCGAGGACTGCGGGTCGCGCTTGGACAGCTTCTTGTTGCCCTCGCCCATCACGTACGGCAGGTGGCCGAAGGACGGGATCTGCTTTGCGATGCCGAGCTCCATCAGCGCCTTGTACAGGGCGATCTGACGGGGCGTCGAGGACAGCAGGTCCTCGCCGCGCAGCACATGGGTGATCTCCATCAGGGCGTCGTCGACCGGGTTCACCAGGGTGTACAGCGGGGCGCCGTTGGCGCGGACGATGCCGTAGTCCGGGACGTTCTCCGGGGTGAAGGTCAGCTCGCCGCGGACCAGGTCGGTGAAGGTGATCGTCTCGTCGGGCATACGGAAGCGGACGATCGGGGTGCGGCCCTGGGCCTGGTACTCGGCGACCTGGCCCGCGCTCAGCTCGCGGCAGTGGCCGTCGTAGCCGGAGGGCTTGCCGGCGGCGCGGGCGGCCTCGCGGCGGCTGTCCAGCTCCTCCTGGGAGCAGTAGCAGTGGTAGGCGTGACCGCCCTCCAGCAGCTTGGCCGCGACGTCCTTGTAGAGGTCCATGCGCTGCGACTGGCGGTACGGCGCGTGCGGGCCGCCGACCTCGGGGCCCTCGTCCCAGTCGAAGCCCAGCCAGCGCATCGAGTCCAGCAGCTGGTTGTACGACTCCTCTGAGTCGCGGGCCGCGTCGGTGTCCTCGATGCGGAAGACCAGGGTGCCGCCGTGGTGCTTGGCGAACGCCCAGTTGAACAGGGCGGTGCGAACCAGGCCCACATGGGGGTTGCCGGTCGGCGAGGGGCAGAAACGGACGCGGACGGGGGAGGCGGGTGCGCTAGCCACGCTTGACAACCTTGTTGGTGAGAGTGCCGATGCCTTCGATGCTGACGGAGACCTCGTCGCCGACAGCGAGGGGGCCGACCCCCGCGGGGGTGCCCGTGAGGATCACGTCGCCGGGGAGCAGCGTCATGGCCTCGGTGATGTTGACGATCAGATCCTCGATCGGGTGGATCATCTCGCTGGTGCGGCCGAGCTGCCGCTGCCCGCCGTTGACCGTGAGCTGGATGGTGAGATCGCTCGGGTCGAGGTCCGTCTCCACCCAGGGGCCCAGCGGGCAGGAGGTGTCGAAGCCCTTGGCCCGGGCCCACTGCTTCTCGCGCCTTTGCACATCACGGGCGGTGATGTCGTTGGCGCAGGTGTAGCCGAGGATCACGTCCTTGACGCGCTCGCGCGGGACCTCGCGGCACATACGGCCGATGACCACGGCGAGCTCGGCCTCGTGGTGCAGTTCCGCGGAGAAGGAGGGGTACTGGATCTCGTCGCCGGGGCCGATCACCGAGGTGGAGGGCTTGAAGAAGGCGAACGGGGCGTCGGGCACCTCGTTGCCCAGTTCGCGGGCGTGCTCGGCGTAGTTGCGGCCGAAGGCCACGACCTTGTTGGGGAGCACCGGGGGCAGCAGCCGTACCTTGCTCAGTGGCACCTTGGTGCCGGAGAGCTCGAATTCCGCGAACGGGATGCCCTTGATGATGTCGAGGACGAGCTCGTCAGGCTTGTCGCCCTCGACCGCGCCGAAGGCGACGTTCCCGTCGATGGAGAATCTGGCGATGCGCACGGGATGCTTGGCCCCTTGACTTAAGCGGCTGGAGTCTGACGCTCCAGGCTAACGTGGCCGGGGGCCGGCACCTCGCGGTATTACTCCGCGGCGGTGGCGAGGGGCATCTCGTCCAGGATCGTGCGGCGCGGGTTGGCCGTCTGGGCCGGGAGGTCGACGGAGTGCTCCGGCTGCTCCGGGGTCTGCAGGTCGTCGGCGCCCTCAAGGTGGGCCAGCGTCGTGCGCCGCGGGTTGGCTATCGTGCGGAACATCGTCGTCGTCTTCACGGTTGTTCGTAACCCTGTCGTGTGCGGTGGGCAGAGAGTTGGCAGTTTGCGCCCTCTTGTAAAGCGCCAGGCTAAACATGCGATTCCCCGGGGAAGACGTGAAGACCCCATGATCTGCATGTGAGTTTGCTCACGGGTCCATTGCCAAACCGGTCAAATCAGGCCCACAACCCACCGCAACGAAACGGACATTGACCCACTGAAGCCATCATTCCGCTCCTGATCATGGCGACTGGGACACCCGCGAGCCCTTGCCGAATCGCTCTCGTAAGTCCGCTTTGTGGCGAATCACTCTCTACGACCGGTGACCCGGCGCTCACAAGATGTCACCTAGGTCACGGCTCGGTCCACGGCCCTTGTTGGAGATCCTGCACTGTGCTGGAATTCCACGGACCGCCGCAGGATCGAGCCGGCGCGCAGGGCGCAACGCAGCGCCGAGCGGCGGCGGAAGGGGGAGCCAGCGCCGGTCACTCACGACCATCAGGGGACGTAATTCAGGGCGTCCCCTACGACGCCGACACCGTGTCCCTCCGTTCGCGCGGAGGGGTGCCTGGTCCAGAGGTTGCGACGCTAGTGCAGGGACGTTTCAAGAGGGATGGCAGTGCTTCGGCGGAGCCGGAGCTGCACGGCGGGACTGGCCCCAATGCCGGCAGTCCCTCGCCCCAGCACGCCCAGAACCCGGGTCCGGCCGGTGACGGCGCGGGGCGCCCCGGCGCGCCCGGCGGACCGGCTTCCGCGGGCCCCGCGGACCCCACGACCCCGGCGGTCAAGCCGCCGAACGGTCCCACCAACCCCGGCCCGCGAATAGCCCTGCGCAACTGGCGTATCTCCACGCGCCTGGTGTCGCTGCTCGCTCTCCCGGTCGTCGCGGCCACCTCGCTGGGCGCCCTGCGTATCAGCGACTCCATGGACGACATGCAGCAGCTCGACAACATGAAGCTGCTCACCGACATGACCAAGCAGGCCACCGAGCTGGCCGCCGCGCTCCAGGAGGAGCGCGACCAGTCCGCCGGTCCGCTGGCGCACGGTGAGAAGGCCACCGGCTACACGGTCAAGGGCTACACCGACAAGACCGACCGGCTGCGCGAGAACTTCATCGAGTCCGCCGAGGAGGTCGACACCTCCAGCGAGGACGGCACCCTCCAGGGCGTCCACGACACCCTCGTCGGCGTGGTCCGCGACCTGCGCACCCTGAGCAGCATCCGCCGGGACGCCTACCAGGCGGAGGACAACTCCACGCAGACGGTCGAGGCGTACCACCGGCTGATCGAGCACCTGCTGGACCTCTCCCAGGACATGGCCGAGGCGACCAGCAACCCGGACATGATCCAGCGCACCCGCGCACTCGCGGCCTTCTCCTCGGCCAAGGAGTACGCCTCCATCCAGCGCGCGGTGCTCGCCGCGGCCCTGCCGGTGAACACCAAGTCCGCCGGCCGTCTCTCGGACAATGACCGGCTCTACGCCCAGTCGGCGCTGGCCAGCCAGACCTCCGAACTCGCCAGTTTCAAGGCCATCTACGGCGGTGAGGGCGCCGCCGAGCTGCTCAAGCCGGTCGAGGAGGGCAACTCCACGATCCAGGCCACCGACACCTACGGCGACCGCGCCATCACCAGTGGTCTGGCCACGGTGGACCGGCGCTCGTACAAGGACTGGGTGGACGACAGCTCGATCAAGATCGAGCAGATGGGCAACATCGAGCGCACGCTGCTCGAGCAGATGGAGCAGAAGGCCCGTGAGCTGCGCAACGAGTCGGAGCGCGACGCGTACATCTCCGGTGCGCTGATCCTGCTGGTGCTCGGTGTGTCGCTGGTCGGCGCCTTCGTGGTGGCCCGGTCCATGATCCGCTCGCTGCGCCGTCTTGAGGAGACCGCCACCAAGGTCGCCTCGGACCGACTGCCCGAGCTGGTCAAGCAGCTGTCCGAGTCCGACCCGCAGGACGTCGACACGTCCGTGGAGTCGGTCGGTGTGCACTCCCGGGACGAGATCGGCCGAGTGGCCGCGGCCTTCGACGACGTGCACCGCGAGGCGGTCCGCCTCGCCGCCGAGCAGGCCCTGCTGCGGGGCAACGTCAACGCGATGTTCACCAACCTCTCGCGCCGTTCCCAGGGTCTTATCCAGCGTCAGCTGTCGCTGATCTCCGAGCTGGAGTCCCGCGAGGCCGACCCGGACCAGCTGTCCTCGCTGTTCAAGCTCGACCACCTCGCGACCCGCATGCGCCGTAACGGCGAGAACCTCCTCGTTCTCGCCGGTGAAGAGCCCGGCCGCCGCTGGACCCGCCCGGTCCCGCTGGTCGACGTGCTCCGCGCCGCCGCCTCCGAGGTGGAGCAGTACGAGCGCATCGAGCTGGCCGCCGTGCCGACCACCGAAGTGGCCGGCCGTGTGGTCAACGACCTCGTGCACCTGCTCGCCGAGCTGCTGGAGAACGCCACCTCGTTCTCCTCCCCGCAGACCAAGGTCAAGGTCACCGGTCACGCGCTGCCCGACGGCCGCGTGCTGATCGAGATCCACGACACCGGTATCGGCCTCTCCCCCGAGGACCTCGCCGCGATCAACGAGCGGCTCGCCTCGCCGCCCACCGTGGACGTGTCGGTCTCCCGCCGCATGGGTCTGTTCGTGGTCGGTCGTCTGTCGCAGCGGCACGGCATCCGCATCCAGCTGCGCCCGTCCGACTCCGGCGGTACGACCGCGCTGGTCATGCTCCCCGTCGACGTCGCCCAGGGCGGCAAGAAGCCCGCTCCGGGCAAGCCCGGCCAGGGCGTCCCCTCCGGCGGTCCCGCCGCCGCGCAGGCCGCCGCCGGTGCGGCCGCCGCCCGCCGCTCGGCCGGTCAGGGCGGTGCCCTCGGCGCCGGTGCGCCGGGCGCCGGTGCTCTCGGTGCCGGTGCGCCGACCGGTGGCCGGCTCGGTGCCGGTCAGGGACCGCGGGCCGCGCTGCCCGGCCGTGACTCGGGCGACCGTCCCGGTGCCCCGCGTGGACCGCAGGCTCCGGCCGGACCCCCGCCGAGCCACCAGGCTCCGCCGGCCCCCGCGAACTTCGGCCAGGCGCCCGGCGCCCCGCAGGGCCTCCAGGCCGCCGGCACCGGTGCCCCGCAGGCCCAGGACGCCTTCGGTGGCGGCCGCCCCGCCTCCGCCTCCCCGCAGCAGGCCCCGGACTCGGGCGCCGAGAAGGGCCGTGGCCGTCGTGGCCGTCGGCCCCAGCTGCCGGGCGGTCGTGGTGGCGCGCGGGCCGAGCTGCCCGGCGCCGGCGCCTCGCAGCCGCGCACCCCGAGCTGGAGCGACGAGAACGCCCAGCCGCCGGTGCCGCGCGCCTCGCTGGACACCCCGCGCGGCCATGACGAGCAGGACCCGGCGCAGACCTCCCGGATGCCGCGGATCGACGACCGGCAGGGCCCGGGTGCGACCGCGGAGATCCCGGTGATCCCGCGCGACGGCCGTCAGGCCCCGGCGGGACCTGCCGACTTCGGCTCCTACGACTCCCCGCAGAACACGGGCCAGTACCCGTACCCGAATGTTCCGCAGGGCCAGAACACCGGCGAGTTCGTCCGCCCGGACGTCTACGGCTCGGGCGTCAATCAGTCCACGGGGCAGTTCCCGGCCCCGCAGGGCTACGACAACGGCTCGACCGGACAGCACCCGATGCCCGGTCGGCAGAACCCGTCCACCACGGGTCAGTTCGAACGGCCCCAGCACGGCGGCCCGGCCGACTTCGGCGCCCCGCGCCCGCCGGCCCCGCCGCGTCCGCAGCAGCGGCCGAACCGTCCCGAGCCCGAGGCGCTGCCGCCAGCAGCCGGTCCGGGCGACGGACGTACGCCGCTGTACGACACGCTGGAGACCAACTGGTTCCACGGCCAGCAGGGACAGCAGGGCCAGGGCCGGCAGCCCAACGGCTCCGCTCCGGCCCAGGCACCGCAGGCTCCGGCTCCACAGCGATCCGCCAACACCGGCTCCTGGCGCAGCTCGCCGAACGACGATCTCGTACGGCAGGCAGAGCGCGTCCGGCAGCCGGCCGCGGGCGGTGTCACCACCTCCGGCCTTCCGCGCCGGGTGCCCAGGGCGAACCTCGTCCCGGGCACGGCTCAGCAGCAACAGCACCAAACCGGTCCGCAGGTCTCGCGTGCGCCTGATGACGTGCGCGGGCGGCTGACCAATCTCCGTCGGGGTATCGCGCAGGGTCGTCAGGCCGGTTCCGGCCAGACCGGCAGCTTCCCGAGCCCCACTCACCAGCAGGAGCGTTAGTTGAGCCCGATGAGCCAGGCGGCACAGAACCTCAACTGGTTGATCACCAACTTCGTGGACAACACCCCAGGGGTGTCCCACACCGTCGTCGTGTCCGCCGACGGTCTCCTGCTGGCGATGTCGGAGGGATTCCCCCGCGACCGGGCCGACCAGCTGGCGGCCGTCGCGTCCGGACTGACCTCGCTGACGGCCGGCGCCTCCCGGATCTTCGAGGGCGGCACCGTGGCGCAGACGGTCGTCGAGATGGAAAGAGGATTCCTCTTCCTGATGTCCGTCTCCGACGGCTCGTCGCTCGCCGTACTCGCACACCCCGAGTGCGACATCGGCCTCGTCGGCTACGAGATGGCGCTGCTGGTCGACCGGGCCGGCGCGGTACTCACGCCCGACCTGCGTGCCGAGCTGCAAGGCAGTCTGCTCCACTGACCGACCTCGGATCCACCCGCCTCACCAAATCACCGTCAGGCCGCCACAGTCCCCCCACCGGCCCCGTCAGACGGCACGACTGACCAACTTGCTGTCCCGCCCGGAGGATTCATGACCCCGCCCAACGCCTCTCATGATCCGTACGCGGAGCCGTACGAGGATGAGGGCGACCAGCCGCTGGTACGTCCTTACGCGATGACCGGCGGCCGGACCCGGCCGCGCTACCAGCTGGCCATCGAGGCCCTGATCAGCACTACGGCCGACCCGGCAGCGCTCATGGGGCTGCTCCCGGAGCACCAGCGCATCTGCCATCTGTGCCGTGAGGTCAAGTCGGTCGCCGAGGTCTCGGCGCTGCTGTCGATGCCTCTCGGTGTGGCCCGGATCCTCGTCGCGGACCTCGCGGAGGCCGGGCTGGTCGCCATCCACCAGCCGGGTGGCGACGAGAACAACGGCGGTGCACCGGACGTGACACTGCTCGAAAGGGTGCTCAGTGGACTTCGCAAGCTCTGACGGAGGTCGGGCGACCACCTCCGCGAAGATCGTGGTGGCGGGTGGCTTCGGCGTCGGCAAGACGACGTTCGTCGGCGCCGTCTCCGAGATCAACCCGCTGCGCACGGAGGCCGTGATGACGTCCGCGAGCGCGGGCATCGACGACCTCACTCACACCGGAGGCAAGACGACCACCACGGTCGCCATGGACTTCGGCCGCATCACGCTCGACCAGGACCTGATCCTGTACCTCTTCGGTACGCCCGGCCAGGACCGCTTCTGGTTCATGTGGGACGACCTCGTGCGCGGCGCCATCGGCGCGATCGTCCTGGTGGACACCCGGCGCCTGGCCGACTGCTTCCCGGCGGTCGACTACTTCGAGAACAGCGGGCTGCCGTTCGTCGTGGCGCTCAACGGCTTCGAGGGGCATCAGCCGTACGCGCCCGAAGAGGTGCGCGAGGCCCTCCAGATCGGCCCCGACACCCCGATCATCACGACCGACGCCCGGCACCGCTCGGACGCCAAGAGTGCGCTGATCACACTGGTCGAGCACGCGCTGATGGCACGGCTGAGGTAGCCGATCAAATCAGTGGTCGCGTACGGCAGTTGTCGTAGTTGTCCCGGAGCCGGCTGTGGCTTTTGACACGGTCGGCTTCGGTGTTCATAACGTTTCGGCAGAGGAATCGGGTGGTACGGCCACGCGTCGCGGTCAACCGGTCTCGCTGCGCGCACGAAGGCCCCGCCTTTTGGCGGGGCTCGCTCTTTATGACCGTTTTATCTGGGGCTTGCACGACCTGGGAACCGCGCTTTCCACTGTTTGGAAGTGCGCAGGTCCACGTGCTGGAATGCCTGAACTGCCCAATAGTCAATGACGTACTCACCAGTCGAGGACGTACTGGGCTCTGAGACACTGCGGCACAACGTAGGTGCCGACCGCCGGAAGGTTGTTGGTCGAGTGAGGCGAAGCAAGAACGGTCCCGAGCCGTCGGCCCGGGGCAACTTCACCCCGCCGCCGCGCGGAGCGGCGCCCGCCCCTGTGCCAGGTCCCGAGCCGACGGCCACGCCCGCTCCGAGCGGCGGCCGTCTCTCCCCGCGCAACTGGCGGGTGCCGACCCGGCTGAACGCGATCCTGCTCATACCCGTGCTGGTCGGCCTCGTCATGGGCGGCTTCCAGGTGAAGAGCTCGATCGACACCTGGCAGGAGGCCGAGGACGCGGAGAACACCGCACGTCTGGTGCGGGCCTCCCTCAACTACGCGGACGCGCTGTACAACGAGCGTGACATCACCGCGGCGCCCCTCCTGCTGAACAAGGACAAGGACGTCGTCACCGCGGCCCGCAAGAAGACGGACGACGCCGCCGACGCCTTCGACGAAGCGACTCGGAGCATGCCGGCGAAGCCCGGCCTCGAGCGCCGTCTGTCGCTGTTCCGCAAGGTCGAGCCCCAACTCGCGACGCTGCGCGAGGAGGCGTACACCACCAAGCGCCCCGGCGTGGAGACCGAAGAGGGCTACGTCGATGTCGCCCACCCGCTGACCGAGTTCGCCAACGAGCTCGGCCTCGGCACCGGCAACATCACCTCCTACGGCCGTACGGTCTACGCGATGGAGCTGACCAAGGCGGCCCTGTCGCTCCAGCGCTCCATCGGTATGCACCTGCTGGTCCAGCCCGGTCCGGGCACCGGCAGCTTCTCCAGCCAGCGGGTCGCCCTCACCTCGTACGCCTACCTGGAGGGCATCGCCGTCCAGGAGTACCTCGGCGGTGGTACCGAGGCGGACGCGCAGAAGCTCGAAGACGCCGAGACGGACATCAGGACCAAGGGCGCGGCCATGGCCAAGGAGGCCAAGGCCAAGAACCCTGACTATGTGTCGCCGCCGGAGAAGACCACCGACATGGTGCGGCTCGTCGCGGGCATGGAGTCCACCGACCCCATCGTGCGACAGGGGCTCGCCCAGAAGGGCGTCACCGCCGAGAACTGGTGGGCGGTCAACACCCTCAAGTACGACGCCTACCGGCAGATCGAGTCGGACATGGCCGACACCGCGGTGAACGAGGCCGCGACGATCGCCGACGACGCCAAGCGTGACGCCTTCACCGTGGGCGCCTCCGTCGTGGTCGCCCTGCTCGCCGCGTTCATCCTGGCCGGCATGGTGGCCCGCCAGATGTCCCGCTCGATGCGCCAGCTGCGCAACGCCGCCTTCGGCATCGCCGAGCAGCGGCTGCCGATGCTGGTCGACCAGCTCTCGCGCACCGACCCCGGCCGGGTCGACACCCGGGTCGCGCCGATCCCGATCACCACCACCGACGAGATCGGCGAGGTCGCCCGCGCCTTCGACCAGGTCCACCGCGAGGCCGTCCGGCTCGCCGCCGAGCAGGCCCTGCTGCGGGGCAACATCAACGCGATCTTCACCAACCTGTCGCGCCGCAACCAGTCGCTGATCGAGGGCCAGCTGACCCTGATCACCGACCTGGAGAACAACGAGGCCGACCCGGACCAGCTGGAGAACCTCTTCCGCCTGGACCACCTCGCGACCCGTATGCGCCGCAACGGCGAGAACCTCCTGGTCCTCGCCGGCGAGGAGCCCGGCCGCCGCTGGGACCAGCCGGTCCCGCTGGTCGACGTGCTGCGCGCCGCCTCCTCCGAGGTGGAGCAGTACGAGCGCATCGAGCTGTCCGGCGTCCCGGAGGCCGAGATCCACGGCCGTGCCGTGACCGACCTCGTGCACCTGCTCGCCGAGCTGCTGGAGAACGCGACGACGTTCTCCTCCCCGCAGACCAAGGTCCGCGTCACCGCGACCCGTCTCCCGGACGGCCGCGTGATGGTCGAGATCCACGACAAGGGCATCGGCCTGACCGCCGAGGACTTCGCGGACATCAACCACAAGCTGGCCAACCCGCCGACCGTGGACGCCGCGATCTCCCAGCGCATGGGCCTGTTCGTGGTCGGCCGGCTGTCCGACCGGCACGGCATCCGCGTCCAGCTGCGCCCCTCCGGCGAGCAGGCCGGTACGACCTCGCTGGTCATGCTGCCCGACGCGATCACCCACGGTGGTGGCGGCGAGGCGGCCCCGATGCAGGACGAGTTCACGGTCTCGCAGATCATCCCGGAGCAGAACTTCCAGGGTGAGGACTTCAACCGTCAGCCGATGCGCACGGCGGCCGAACTCGGCTTCGACGACAGCCGCTACACCGAGGTCCCGGACGACATCCGCGAGCTGGACCCGGTCGGCCGCTCCCTGATGCGCGAGGAGCGCCGTGCGGCCCTGGAGGCCCAGACGCACGGCCAGTCGCAGGACGGCTCCGAGAGCCCCGCGTACGACGAGTTCACCGGGCAGCAGGGCTACGACAACGCCGGTACGAACGGCCACGGCGGCTACCCCGAGCAGCAGGGGGCGTACGACCCGCAGACGGCTTACGAGGAGCAGCAGCGGCCGTCGTACGAGGAGCAGTACTACGCGCCGAACGGCGGCCTGCCGCAGAACGACGCCTTCTCGTCGAACGGCGGCTACCCCGAGCCCGGTTATCCGGAGCCCGCGCAGGAGGAGCCCGCGGCTGCCCAGCAGTCCGCCCCGGAGTCCTTCCCGGCCTTCGAGGAGCGCCGCTACCAGGACGACTGGCCGCAGCAGAACGACTACCGCAGTGACTACTCGGACCATTACGCTCCGGAAACGGAACCTGTGCGGAGTGCTGACACAAATGAGCGCGACCGCGTAGGCTTCGACCGTCCGGCACCGGCCCCCTCCGCCACCCACGCGCTGACGGACGCCGGGCTCCCCCGCCGCGGATCCACCGCGAGCGGCACGAACGGCGCGCGGCCCGTGAGCCAGGAAGTGCCGGCCCCCGCGGAGGCCCCCGCCGACAACGACTGGCGTTCGGCGAACGACGATCGCTGGCAGCAGGCGGCGCAGCTCCGCAAGCCCAAGGCGGGCGGAGTCACCTCCTCCGGTCTGCCCCGGCGGGTGCCCAAGGCCAACCTGGTCGAGGGAGCCGCCGAAGCCACCCCCCAGGGCGGCCCACAGGTCTCCCGTGCTCCCGAGGACGTCCGGGGCAGGCTGAGCAACCTGCGCCGGGGTGTCCAGCGGGGTCGCAGTGCGGGAAGTGAAACGAACGGCCAGGCCACTAGGAGTCAACACAGTGGTCCTGACAGCACCTACAACCAGGAGCGTTAGTGTGAGCCCGATGAGCCAGGCGGCACAGAACCTGAACTGGTTGATCACCAACTTCGTGGACAACACCCCCGGGGTGTCCCACACGGTGGTGGTCTCCGCCGACGGACTCCTTCTGGCGATGTCCGAAGGCTTTCCGCGCGACCGCGCCGACCAGCTCGCGGCGGTCGCCTCCGGTCTGACCTCGCTGACCGCCGGTGCCTCGCGCATCTTCGAGGGCGGCAGTGTGAACCAGACGGTTGTGGAGATGGAGCGAGGATTCCTCTTCATCATGTCCATCTCCGACGGTTCTTCGCTCGCGGTTCTCGCCCACCCGGAGGCGGACATCGGCCTCATTGGGTACGAGATGGCCCTTCTGGTGGACCGTGCCGGTACGGTCCTGACGCCGGATCTGCGTGCGGAGCTCCAAGGGAGCCTTCTCAACTAACAGACAGACGGTGCGTTTTGGCGTCCCGGGGCCGTAAGGTTTCGGGACGCGGCTTCCACGTGATGGGTGCCAGGCACAGTCGGAGGAGGAGAGAAAGTGGCAACACCCCCAGACGGTTCGTCATCGGGCAACTGGTCGTACGGCCCTGCCCAGGGCCAGCACGACGGTTCCCAGAACCGGTACAACTTCCCCTCCACGCCGAGCCAGCGGCGTCAGCCGTACGGACAGCCGCAGGCGCCCCAGGGCCCCGGGCCGTCGCCGTACGACCAGCCGCAGGCACCGCGCATCCAGCCCGTGCAGCCGCAGCGACGCGCCCCTGAGCCGACGCCCGCCGGGTCGTCGAACAACCCCTTGGTGCGCCCGTACGCCATGACCGGCGGCCGGACGCGCCCGCGCTACCAGCTCGCCATCGAGGCGCTGGTGCACACCACCGCGCAGCCGCACCAGATGCAGGGCCAGTTGCCCGAGCATCAGCGGATCTGCAACCTCTGCCGCGAGATCAAGTCGGTGGCGGAAGTCTCCGCCCTTCTGACGATCCCTCTCGGCGTGGCCAGGATCCTCGTCGCCGACTTGGCGGAGGCGGGCCTGGTCGCCATCCATCAGCCCGGCGGCGACGAGAACGCCGGCGGCCAGCCAGACGTGACACTGCTCGAAAGGGTGCTCAGTGGACTTCGCAAGCTCTAGCGGCGGTCCTTCCCGCTCCACCACCTCGGCGAAGATCGTGGTGGCGGGTGGCTTCGGCGTGGGCAAGACCACGTTCGTCGGGGCCGTTTCGGAGATCAACCCGCTGCGCACAGAGGCCGTCATGACGTCTGCTTCGGCGGGCATCGACGACCTCACCCACACCGGAGACAAGACGACCACCACGGTCGCCATGGACTTCGGCCGTATCACCCTGGACCAGGACCTGATCCTGTACCTGTTCGGTACGCCCGGCCAGGACCGCTTCTGGTTCATGTGGGACGACCTGGTGCGCGGCGCGATCGGCGCGGTGGTCCTGGTGGACACCCGCCGTCTGGCCGACTGCTTCCCGGCGGTCGACTACTTCGAGAACTCCGGTCTCCCCTTCGTGATCGCCCTGAACGGCTTCGACGGCAACCAGCCGTACAACCCGGACGAGGTGCGCGAGGCCCTCCAGATCGGCCCCGACACCCCGATCATCACGACGGACGCCCGCCACCGCGCGGACGCCAAGTCGACGCTGATCACGCTGGTGGAGCACGCACTGATGGCGCGACTCCGGTAGGCGACACCGCCGCGGACACCGAGAAGGGCCCCTCCTGGCGGAGGGGCCCTTCTCTTACGTAGAAACCGGCTGAGTGGAAACCGGCTGAGTGGCGCGGACTATCCGTGCCAGCTGTGCGGTGCCCGGAAGCCGGGTTCGCGCTCCAGGCGGCGCCAGCCGGCCTTCGCTCGGCCTCGGTGGGCCGGAGGCGCCGGCTGGGCGGCCGCGCGGGCCAGCAGGATGGCCGTTATGGCGGCGACTTCCTCGGGCTCGGCATGGCCCTTCTCGACGCGAATGTCAGGGAGGTTCATGGGTGTCAGTCTCCGTGAGAGAGGTTTCCGCAGCGGTACCTGTGGGTTACTGCGGGGGGTTGCCGTGCTTGCGGGAGGGCAGGTCCGCGTGCTTCGACTGGAGCATCGCGAGGGTGCGGATCAGGACCTCGCGGGTCTCCGCCGGGTCGATGACGTCGTCAACCAGACCGCGCTCGGCCGCGTAGTACGGGTGCATCAGCTCGGACTTGTACTCCTTGACCATGCGGGCCCGCATGGCCTCGGGGTCCTCGGCATCCGCGATCTGACGCCGGAAGATGACGTTGGCGGCACCTTCGGCGCCCATCACGGCGATCTCGTTCGTCGGCCACGCGTACGTGACGTCAGCACCGATGGACTGGCTGTCCATGACGATGTACGCACCTCCGTAGGCCTTGCGCAGGATCAGCGAGATCCGCGGCACGGTCGCGTTGCAGTAGGCGTACAGCAGCTTCGCGCCGTGGCGGATGATTCCACCGTGCTCCTGGTCTACACCAGGGAGAAAGCCGGGTACGTCCAAAAGGGTGAGGATCGGGATATTGAAGGCGTCGCACATCTGGACGAAGCGGGCCGCCTTCTCCGAGGCCTCGATGTCCAGGACGCCCGCCAGGGTCTGCGGCTGGTTGGCGACGATGCCGACGACCTGACCGTCGAACCGGGCCAGCGCGCAGATGATGTTGCGCGCCCAGCGCTCGTGGACCTCCAGGTACTCGCCGTCGTCGACGATCTCCTCGATGACCTTGGCCATGTCGTACGGACGGTTGCCGTCGGCCGGGACCAGGTCCAGGAGCACATCACCGCGGCGGTCCGCCGTGTCCGTGGACTCCACGCGCGGCGGGTTCTCGCGGTTGTTCTGCGGCAGCAGCGACAGCAGGTAGCGCACCTCGGCGATGCACGTCTCCTCGTCGTCGTACGCGAAGTGGCAGACGCCGGAGGTCTCGGCGTGCACGTCCGCGCCGCCGAGGCCGTTCTGGGTGATCTCCTCGCCGGTGACCGCCTTGACCACGTCGGGGCCCGTGATGAACATCTGCGAGGTGTCCCGGACCATGAAGACGAAGTCCGTCAGGGCGGGGCTGTAGGCCGCGCCGCCCGCACACGGGCCGAGCATCACCGAGATCTGCGGGATGACACCGGAGGCCTTGGTGTTGCGCTGGAAGATGCCGCCGTAGCCGGCGAGCGCGGAGACGCCCTCCTGGATACGGGCGCCCGCACCGTCGTTCAACGACACCAGCGGCGCGCCCGCCGCGATGGCCTTGTCCATGATCTTGTGGATCTTGGTGGCGTGGGCCTCGCCCAGCGCACCACCGAAGATGCGGAAGTCATGGGCGTAGACGAAGACCGTGCGGCCCTCCACCGTGCCCCAGCCGGTGATGACACCGTCGGTGAACGGCTTCTTGGCCTCCAGACCGAAGCCCTGGGCCCGGTGCCGGCGCAGCTGCTCGACCTCCTGGAAGGAGCCCGGGTCCAGCAGCAGCTCGATCCGCTCCCGGGCGGTCAGCTTGCCCTTGGCGTGCTGCGCCTCGGTCGCCTTCTCGCTGGGACCGGCCAGTGCCTGGGCACGGATCTCGTGCAGCTCGGCGACCCGGCCGCGCGCGTCCGTGGGCTCACCCGTCGTCTCTTCCAAAACGGTCATGTAGTGACCTTACGAAGCCCACCAAGGAAAGCGGGCCGTCGACTCCGTACAGTCTCCGACCCGTTTTCCTGGTACCCCTGAACAGAACCACGACGGCATCCAGGCGTTCCGACTGCTCAGAGGGCGTTCGCCTTGTAGAGGTCACACAAAGTGGCCGACTGAGAGCCACCTCACATTCAAGGCTCGCACATGCCACCGCCGGAGTGACAGGAACACGCAGTCGGCGGTCTGGTGACGACTCCTACCCCGTACGGAAAGTGATCACCCGAACACCCTGGGGATGTTGTTGAAATCCGAACGGAATAGGTCTACCGTCACCCCTGTTAGTTAGTTCAAAGTTCAACATCATCCCCCAAGGAGAACGCCATGAGCATCTTCGGCCGCAAGAACACCGTCGAGGCCCCCGCCGCCGTCAACCCCGACCTCGCCGCGCTGACCGGCGACTACGCCATCGACACCGCCCACTCCACGCTCGGCTTCGTCGCCCGGCACGCCATGGTCACGAACGTCAAGGGCAAATTCCTGGAGTTCACCGGCTCGCTGCACCTGGACGGCTCCGATCCTTCTCGGTCCACCGCTTCCCTGGACGTGAAGATGGAGAGCGTCGACACCGGTTCCGCGGACCGTGACGGGCACCTCAAGAGCGCCGACTTCTTCAAGACGGAGGAGTTCCCGACCATGACGTTCCGTTCCACCAAGGCGGAGGCCCTGGGCGACGACTACCGCATCACCGGCGACCTGGAGATCCTCGGCACCACCAAGCCGATCACCATCGACCTGGAGTTCAACGGCGCCGCGAAGGACCCGTTCGGCAACGAGCGCGTCGGCTTCGAAGGCAAGGCGGAGCTCCTGCGCTCCGACTTCGGTCTGACCTGGAACGCGGCCCTGGAGACAGGCGGCGTCCTGGTCTCCGACAAGATCAAGCTGAACTTCGACATCTCGGCGATCCGCAACGCCTGACGCCCTCACGTCCGCTCTTCCGCCGCAACCCCCGAGCGCGCCCGCCCTCCAACTCCCCCGAAGGGGAGGGCGGGCGCTCGGCTGTCCGGCGGGCCCTCAGGACTCCAACTTCGCGACGACCGCGGCCAGTCGTGCCGCACGGCTCTGAGGCGTACGGGCCTGAATCAGCCCGAGGAGCAGCTGATAGCGGTCTGTCCTGCCCAGCTTCTCGAAGGCCTCCCTCGCCCGCGGATTCCGCTCCAGCGCCGCCGTCAGTTCCTTCGGCACGGTGGCGTTCCTCTGCGACTCGTACGCCGCCTCCCACCGCCCGTCCGCCTTCGCCGCCTCGACCTCGGCGAGCCCGGCGGGCCGCATCCGTGCTTCGGCGGTCAGCTCCGCGATCCGCCGCACGTTGACCATCGACCACAGGCTCCCCGGGCGGCGCGGGGTGATCTTCTGCAGGAAGTACGACTCGCCCAGCGCCTTGCGCTGCCCGGTGATCCAACCGTGGCACAGGGCAACGTCGTTGACCTCGACCCAGTCCACGGACGCGATGCCCGAGCCCTTCTTGGCGACCTTCACCCAGAGCCCGGGATGCGGGGCGGGGTGCGCGGTGAGCCAGGCATCGAGGGCGTCGACGGAAGCGAAGGGGACGGGTTCCGGGGTGGTCATGAGGAGACAGTAGGCCCGCAGTAGGCCAGTTTCTGTCCCATATCGGGGTCCTGCATCCGGGATCCGCGAGCCTGGCCGGATTGGCCCCCTTGCCCACCGCTCACAGGCTTCTCATAATCCGAGCACAGGATTGACGTGTTCGCGACAACAGTCGCGTACGCCCTCGCACGCCTCCACCAACCCCCCACGGAAGGCATCCCGTTGAAGTCTCTCCTCAAGGCGCTCAAGAGATGCGCCGTCGCCACCACGGCCGCGCTCGCCGTCCTCAGCCTTCAGCCCGTGTCCGCCGCGCAGGCGGCCCCCGCCCCCGTCGTCGGCGGAACCCGCGCCGCGCAGGGTGAGTTCCCGTTCATGGTGCGGCTCTCGATGGGCTGCGGCGGCGCGCTGTACACGCAGCAGATCGTGCTCACCGCCGCGCACTGTGTGGGCCGTACCGGCGCCAACACCAGCATCACCGCCACCGCCGGCGTCGTGGACCTCCAGTCCAGCAGCCGGATCCAGGTCCGCTCCACGTACGTCTACCGCGCCCCCGGCTACAACGGCGACGGCAAGGACTGGGCGCTCATCAAGCTCGCCCAGCCGATCAATCTGCCCACGCTGAAGATCGCCACGACCACGCAGTACAACACCGGCACCTTCACCGTGGCCGGCTGGGGCGCGGCCACCGAGGGCGGTGCCCAGCAGCGGTATCTGCTCAAGGCGACGGTGCCGTTCGTGAGTGACGCGACCTGCCGGTCGTACAGCGGCTACAGCGGGCTCATCCCGAGCGAGGAGATCTGCGCCGGGTACACCGCGGGCGGCGTCGACACCTGTCAGGGCGACTCCGGTGGCCCGATGTTCCGCCGGGACGCGGCGAACCAGTGGATCCAGGTCGGCATCGTAAGCTGGGGCATCGGCTGCGCCCGCCCCAACGCCCCCGGTGTCTACACCGAGGTCTCCACCTTCGCCGCCGCCATCGCCTCGGCGGCGGCCGGTCTCTGAGTTCCGCCACACCCATGACGACGGGCCCGGCATCGCGCCGGGCCCGTTGTGCCTCGTACCGCTCAGAACCCTCCGCCGAAGTCACCGCCCCCGCCGAAGTCACCGCCGCCGAAGCCGCCCGTGAAGTCGTCCGAGGCGAAGTCGGCGCCGGAGACGTCGCCGCCCTCGTATCCGCCGCCGAAGTCGCCGTAACCGGCGCCGTAGTCGGCCGCGTAGGCGGGGCTCGCCATCATGCTGCCGAGCATCGTGCCGATGAGCAGGCCCGGGAGAATGCCGCCGCCGAAGTAGCCGCCGGCCCAGGGGCCGTAGGCGGGTCCCGCCTCCCAGTAGGGGCGTCGGGCGCCGGAGTCGGTGGTGACCTCGCGGATCATCGGGTCCTGGCCGTCGGCGAGACGGGCCCGGTCGGCCGCGCAGACCGGGACCTCGCGGGTGGCGGCACCCGGCGGCGTCCAGTCCACGTCGGCCACCGACGGTCCGTGCCGGGGGTCGAAGAAGCAGGGCGGCCGGCGCTCGGGCAGCGGGCGGCCCTCGCGGCGGGCGGCGAGTACGGCCAGCGAGTGGCGGCCGTCGTCCAGGGCCTGGGTGACGGCCTTGACGTCCTCCGGTTTCGTCGCCCCGTCCATCAGGCGCTTGGCCTGTTCGTAGGAGTCCAGGGCGTGTTCGTAGTCCGTGCGCATCGCGTCGTCGGCGCCGCGTTCACCGGGATGGAAGTCCAGGCGCTCCAGTTCCTCGCCGAACGCGGTGATGTCCTCGTCCACCACCACCCGCAGCTTCTCCAGCGCGGCCCGCTGTTCCTGCTCGTGCGCCAGCCGCCGACGCCGTACCAGCGCGTAGGCGCCCGCGCCGCCCGCCGCCAGCACCACGCCGGTGGTGATCAGGCCGGCGACCGGAACGCCGTCGTCCGTCGAGGTACCCCAGGACGACGGTGCCGAACCGCCCACGTTCTGCAGTGCTGCGTCGACGAAGTCGTTCAGCTGGGCCTTGACGTCGTCGGTGTCCTCCACGGCCGTCACCAGGTTGTCGACCGCCTGGTTGCCGAGCACGGAGGAGTCGGCCTGGGCGCCGAAGCGGTCACCGCTGCGCACCGCGTACAGGCCGGTGATCCCGGTCTCGGTACGGAGGTTCAGGAAGAGGTCCTGCTCGGGCTGGTCGGCCGGGAGGACGGCGACGAAGACGGGCTTGTCGGCGTCTCTGATCTTGTCGGCGAGCGCCTCGGCGTCCGACGACGACAGCTGGTCGGAGGCGGCGGGGTCCACATAGACGGGGTCCTCGCGCAGCGCCACGGCGACCGTCGACAGATCCGCGGCGGCGGACGCGCCGGGCACACCGGCGGTCAGCACCGCCAGCGTGGCGGCGACCGGGACGAGGGCCCAGCGTATAAGGCCCCGGAGCAACGGAGTCCTCATACTTCGACGCTACCTGACGAAACGGGCAAACGTACCGGGACCGACGGGGACAATCCCACCGGGCCCGGTACCGGAGTGGCTGAGCGGCCCGGTGGGCAGCCGCCAGCTTCTCCACCGCCGCTCCGTACCGCCCCTGCGTCAGCAGCCGGTCCGCCTCGGCGAAGGGCTTGGCGGACGCCGGCGTGATCGCCATCTGCTGGACGATCAGCCTCGCCTTCGTCACCAGCGCGCGGCCGGCCTCGTCGGCCCCGGCCCGCTCGCCGCCGCGGCGCGATGCCGAGCGCCCTCAGGGTCGTGGCGCCGCCCTCGGGCACCTTGGTCAGCGTGGTCAGGCCCCAGCCGTAGGGGAACTGCGGATCGTACGAGGCGTCATCGACGTTGATCGGCAGCTGTGCCTCGGACTTCGGCCAGGTGACGGGGAGCTGCCCGGTGAAGGGCCGCTTCCCGTACAGCACGTCGGCCACGCCGTCGCCCTCGGTGCCCGGCAGCCAGGAGGAGACCAGGGCGTCGATGGCCCCGAGCCGGTCGCCGATGAGCTGCGGGCGCCCGGAGACGGTCACAGCACCACGCACTTCAACGGCGCCCGTGCGCAGATCTGGAGCTGCACGGGCGCCGCCGACCAGAAGTGGAGGCTGACCTGATCTACTCCGCCGGCGATACTCCCGCGCGCAGCAGGCCGTACGTGTACGCGTCCTCCAGGGCCTGCCACGACGCCGCGATGACGTTGTCCGCCACGCCCACCGTCGACCACTCGCCCGTCCCGTCGGAGGTGGCGATCAGGACGCGGGTGGTGGACTGGGTGCCGTGGACGCCCTCCAGGATGCGGACCTTGTAGTCGACCAGGTCCAGCTTGGCGAGCTGGGGGTAGATCGTCTCCAGGGCGACGCGGAGGGCCCGGTCCAGGGCGTTGACCGGGCCGTTGCCCTCCGCCGTGGCCACGATGCGCTCGCCCTTGGCGAAGAGCTTCACCGTGGCCTCGTTCGCGTGGCTGCCGTCCGGGCGGTCCTCGACGATCGCTCGCCAGGACTCGACGTCGAAGTACTTCAGCGGCCTGCCCTCGACCTCGGCGCGGAGGAGGAGTTCGAAGCTCGCGTCCGCCGCCTCGTAGGTGTAGCCCTTGAGCTCGTGCTCCTTCACCCGATCGACCACCCGGCCGACCAGCTCCCGGTCGCCGCCCAGGTCGATGCCGAGCTCCTTGCCCTTGAGCTCGACCGAGGCGCGGCCCGCCATGTCGGAGACCAGCATCCGCATGGTGTTGCCGACCTGCTCGGGGTCGATGTGCTGGTACAGATCCGGGTCGACCTTGATCGCGGAGGCGTGCAGGCCCGCCTTGTGCGCGAAGGCGGAGACGCCGACGTAGGGCTGGTGCGTGGAGGGGGTGAGGTTGACGACCTCGGCGATGGCGTGGGAGATCCGCGTCATCTCGCGCAGCCGGCCCTCCGGCAGGACCTTCTTGCCGTACTTCAGCTCCAGCGCGGCCACGACCGGGAACAGGTTCGCGTTGCCCACCCGCTCGCCGTAGCCGTTCGCCGTGCACTGCACATGCGTCGCGCCCGCGTCCACCGCGGCGAGGGTGTTGGCGACCGCGCAGCCCGTGTCGTCCTGGGCGTGGATGCCGAGCCGGGCGCCCGTGTCGGCCAGTACCGTCGAGACGACCGCCTGGACCTGCGCCGGGAGCATGCCGCCGTTGGTGTCGCAGAGGATCACTACATCGGCGCCCGCCTCCGAGGCCGTACGGACGACGGATTTCGCGTACTCGGGGTTCGCGCGGTAGCCGTCGAAGAAGTGCTCGCAGTCGACGAAGACCCGGCGGCCCTGATCCTTCAGGAACGACACCGTGTCCCGGACCATCTCCAGGTTCTCGTCCAGGGTTGTGCGCAGCGCGAGTTCCACATGCCGGTCGTGGGACTTGGCGACCAGCGTGATCACCGGGGCGCCGGAATCCAGCAGCGCCCTGACCTGCGGGTCGTCCGCCGCCTTGGCGCCCGCCCGACGGGTGGAGCCGAAGGCGACCAGCTGGGCGTGCTTGAAGTCGATCTCCTGCTGAGCGCGGGCGAAGAACTCGGTGTCACGCGGGTTGGCGCCGGGCCAGCCGCCCTCGATGAAGCCCACGCCGAAGTCGTCCAGGTGCCGTGCGATGGCCAGCTTGTCCGCGACGGTGAGGTTGATGCCCTCACGCTGGGCGCCGTCGCGCAGGGTGGTGTCGAAGACGTGGAACGAGTCGTCGAGTTCGCTGGTTTCCGTCATGGTCTCAAGGCTCCTGATGTATGGATCTCGGTCTGTACCGGAATGACCGGCTCCACCGTCCTCCAATGATCCCTCGCGCTGCGGTCCCGGCTGCAGGTGGGCCAGAAATGCGAAAAACCTCTCGCGGGTGCGAGAGGTCTGCGCGCGGGTCGAGGACGACGGTGTCCGCCCGTACCTGGTCGTACGTGGCGGTCACTGCGGACCGGCGCGCCTGCTGCCAATAATCATGGCGAACGAGAGCACGGGGGCAGTCTGGCACAACCCCCGTGCCTCACTCACGGTTGTCTCAGAATGCGGTCGGTCACCGCAGACGGTGCAGGAAGCCGTCGCCCGCGCCGTTGGTGTCGCCGGGGACGAGTTCGGACGAGTCGGAGTACAGGGAGAGCAGTCGGCCGTCGCGGCTGAAGTCGATGGGCGCCGAGTAGCCCTTGGCCTGGGGTCCGCCCGCGAGGGTGCGGGTGACGAGTTCGGTCCGGCCGGTCCTCAGGTCCCGGACATGGACGTTCTCCGCGACGACCTCGTCGCCCGATTTGGTCTCGGTCATGTACGCCAGCAGCCGGCCGTCGGCACTGAGCAGCCCGCCACCGAGCCCGCCCTCGCCCTCATGGGTGATCCACCGGGTCTTCCCGGTGCGCATGTCCTTCAGGTAGAGCTCCCAGGTGTACGTCGGCGCCTCGGGGACCAGGCTCTCGTCGAAGGACGAGAACGCGACGAGCGAGCCGTCCTCGGAGAGCCTCGCGCCTGACGGAGAGCCGTTGGTCGGGCTGCCGTCCGATGCCGCGTTGACCAGCTTCTGCTCACCGGTGCGCAGGTCGGCAAGCCACAGTTCGTGGCGCCCGCCGCGCGGGTGCCGCTGCACATAGGCGAGGTGGCTGCCGTCCCCGCTCAGGGTGACGCTCGGGACGTACCAGTCGGACGGGATGCGGTCGCTGATCCGCTTGACGGCGCCGGTGCGGCGGTCAGCGACGTACGCCATGGTCTGGTCGGTCGGCGCGTCCGGCTCGATCCGTCCCGAGGAGGCGGTGAAGGCGATGTACCGGCCGTCGCGGGACATGTCGAAGCTGTCGGACGCCCAGCCGGATCCGCCGTCGGCGGCGACGCTGATCCGTTCCGTGCGTCCGGTCTTCCGGTCGTGGACGTAGACGTCCTGCGCGTACGGCTGGGGCGGTTCGGGCCACTCGACGAGGTTCGTCGCCGAGGACCTGAAGGCGATGTAGCGGCCGTCGCCGCTGATCTCCGCCCGGTAGGTGCCGTAGGCCCCGCCTTCGGCCTGCGTCCCGTCCGACGCCACGTTGACCCGCTCGACGGTCCCCCGGCGCAGATCCCGGACGAACACATCGGTCACGCCGTTGGTGTCGCCCGGCACCACGTCCGGGTCGTCCGAGACGAAGGCGAGATAACGCCCGTCGGCGCTGAGCGCGTTACCGCTCGCCCCCTGCTGGATCTGCTCCCCGGCCGCCGACAGCGTGACCCGCTCGGTCCGCGGCTCCGGCGCCGGAGCCGCCGAGACGGCCGACAGCGCGACCATCGCCCCTGCGAGCACGACAACGGACACCCCACGCATGGTTCTGAGCACGTTTCCCCCGTGATGCTTCTCCCCCGGCCCCGCGCCGAGGGCTCGCATCGAGGCAAACGCACCACGCGCGACGGCGTCAATCCCCCGAATTGAGTACAACCCGGGCGCTCCCTCAGGCGTCCGCGAGGAGGCCCTCCCGGAGGAACTCCTGTACGTGGCCGAGAACTTGCGCTCGGTCCGTGCCGCGCAGGCCGATCGCCACATGGATGGAGAAGCCATCGAGGAGGGCCCTGAGGCGGGCCGCGAAACGGTCCGGGTCGACCGGCCGGAACTCCCCGCGCGAGACGCCCTCCGCCAGCAGGGCGACCAGGTCGCGGTGCCAGGCGCCCTCGATCGCGGCCTGCCGGTCGCGGGCGGCGTCGTCGGCGTTCTGCGAGCGGTTCCAGACCTCGAGCCACAGCGTCCAGTGCGGGTCGCGGTGACCGTCCGGGACGTACAGATCGACGTAGGCATCGAGCCGTTCACGGGCCGGGGCGGTCCGGGTCAGCAGCCGGCCGCGTGCGGCGCCGAGCCGGCCCTCGCTCCACTCCAGGGTCTGGAGCAGCAGCTCGTCCTTGGAGCCGAAGTAGTAGAGCAGATGCCCGCTGCTCATCCCGACCGCACGGCCGAGTGCCGCCATGGTGAGCTTCTCCAGACCGCGCTCGGCGATCATCTCCATGGCGGCGACGAGGACGTCCTCCCGCGGCGGCGCGTGCTTGCGCGCACCGGCCATCCGACGGCTCCTAGATCTTCGGCTGCTGTTGCGTGATGCAGTGGATGCCTCCACCGCCCGCGAAGATGGTACGGGCGTCCACCAGTGTCACCGTCCGCTCGGGGAACAGCCGTCGGAAGATCCCGGCCGCGATCTCGTCGCGCGGGTCGTCGAAGGCGCACAGGACGACGCCGCCGTTGCAGAGATAGTGGTTGATGTAGGAGTAGTCGACCCAGTCGCCGTGCTCGTCCTTGAGGACCGTGGGCGCGGGGACCTCCACGACCTCCAGCCGTCGGCCCTTGGCGTCGGTCTGGCCGCGCAGGATCTCGACGTACGTCCGGGAACGGACGTGGTCCGGGTGGGCCGGGTCGCGCTGGCTGTGCACCAGCACGGTGCCGGGACGTGCGAAGGCCGCGACGATGTCGACGTGGCCCTGGGTGCCGTACATGCCGTAGTCGCCGGCCAGGCCGTGCGGGAGCCAGATCGCCTTGGTGGTGCCGAGCTCGGCGTGGATCTCCGCCTCGACCTGCTCGCGGGTCCAGTCGGGATTGCGCCCCGCGCCGAGCTGGACGGTGTCGGTCAGCAGGACCGTGCCCTCGCCGTCGACGTGGATCGCGCCGCCCTCGTTGACCAGCGGTGACGAGAGCACCGGTACTCCGGCCAGGTCCGCGACATGGCGGGCGATCTTGGAGTCGTGCTCCCAGCGGGCCCAGTCCTGGGCGCCCCAGCCGTTGAACACCCAGTCCACGGCGGCCAGTCGGCCCTCCTGGTCCTTGACGAACGTCGGGCCGATGTCCCGCATCCACGCGTCGTCGAGTTCGCGCTCGACCAACTCGATGTCCGGGCCGAGCAGTTCGCGCGCCGACTCGCCCTGACCCGGACCGTGCACCACCGTCACCGGTTCGAAGCGGCGCACCGCGCGGGCGACGGACGCCCAGGCGGCGCGGGCCGCGGCCAGCTCCTCGTCGGTGGTGAAGGTGGGGTTGGGTCCGGGCCAGGCCATCCAGGTGCGCTCGTGCGGGGCCCACTCGGGGGGCATGCGGAAGGTCATCAAGGGTCCTAGAGGAAGTAGAGGCGGTTCAGGGAGACCGAGTCGGCCGGTTCCGAGCGCAGCGGCTCTCCGTCCAGCGTCACAAGGCCCGTGCGCTGGTCGACGTCGACGGCTCCGGTACGGGAGTTCAGGCGCAGGTCGGCCGGTCCGATGCCACGGGTGCCGCGCACGGCGACTCGGCGGCGCCGGGTCGGCATGGTGTCGCCTCCCTGGTCGAGGGCGGCCTGGGCGACGAAGGCGACCGAGATGTCGGCGGGGGTGGCGCCGTGCGCGCCGAACTGCGGGCCGAGGACGAGCGGTTCGCAGGTGTCGGTCGCGGCGCCCGGGTCGCCGACCACGCCGTAGGCCGGGAAGCCCGCCTTGAGGACGAGCTGCGGTTTGGCGCCGAAGTACTCCGGCTGCCACAGCACGATGTCGGCGAGCTTGCCGACCTCCAGCGACCCCACCTCGTGCGAAAGCCCGTGGGCAATGGCCGGGTTGATGGTCAGCTTGGCCATGTAGCGCAGGACGCGCTCGTTGTCGTGCTCGTCCGGGGCGCCGAACTCGGCCTTCATCTTCCCGGCCATGGCGAAGGTACGGCGGACGGTCTCGCCCGCGCGTCCCATGCCCTGTGCGTCGGAGGAGGTGATGCCGATCGCGCCCAGGTCGTGCAGCACGTCCTCGGCGCCCATCGTCCCGGCGCGGATGCGGTCCCGGGCCATGGCGGCGTCGCCGGGCAGGTCCGTCTTCAGATCGTGGACGGAGACGATCATGCCGTAGTGCTCGGCGACCGCGTCCCGCCCGAAGGGCAGCGTGGGGTTGGTGGAGGAGCCGATGACATTCGCAACTCCCGCCATTTTCAGCACGTTCGGCACATGTCCGCCGCCGCAGCCCTCGATGTGGAAGGCGTGGACGGTACGGCCCTCCAGTACCCGGAGGGTGTCCTCGACGGAGAGGCACTCGTTCAACCCGTCGCTGTGCAGGGCGACTTGGACGTCGTACTCCTCGGCGACCCGGAGTGCCGTGTCCAGCGCCCGGGTGTGGGCGCCCATGTCCTCGTGCACCTTGAAACCGGAGGCGCCCCCCTCGGCGAGGGCCTCGATCAGGGGCGCCTCCCTCGATGACGAACCCCGCCCCAGGAACCCGATGTTGACCGGCCAGGCGTCGAAGGCGTTGAAGGCGTGCTTCAGCGCCCACGGCGAGTTCACGCCCACGCCCCACACGGGCCCGAACTCCTGCCCGATGACGGTGGTCACGCCGGAGGCCAGCGAGGCCTCCATGATGCGCGGCGACAACAGATGGACATGCGTGTCGACGGCGCCGGCGGTGGCGATGAGCCCCTCGCCGGACACGATGGACGTACCGGTGCCGACCACGACGTCGACCCCGTCGAGGGTGTCCGGGTTCCCGGCCCGCCCGATCGAGCAGATCCGGCCTTCCCGGATGCCGATGGAGACCTTCCGGATGCCCTGGACGGCATCGATGACCACGACATTGCTGATGACGACGTCACAGGTCTCGCGGACGGCGGCGGCCTTGAGATGGAGCCCGTCGCGGGCGGTCTTGCCGAACCCGGCGAGGAACTCGTCGCCGTACCGCTGCGAGTCGGACTCGACCTCGACGGTCAGCCCGGAGTCGCCGAGCCGGATGCGGTCCCCGGCCCGGGGCCCGTGGGTGGCGGCGTACTCGTACGGGGTGAGGCGGCGGGCCTCGGCGGGGTGGCCTCCGGGGCGGCTCATCGTTCGACCTCCTCGTCGTGGATTCCCAGGTAGCCGCAGGCAGTGGCCCTGCGCAGGGCTTCCTCGCGGGCGCCCGGCGCGTCCAGCGGGCCGTCGACGAGTCCCGCGAAACCGATCGCGATCCGATCGCCGCCGATCGGCACCAGACCGACCTCGGCGCTCTCGCCGGGACCGAACCGCACCGACGACCCGGCCGGTACGGCGAGGCGCATGCCGTAGGCCCGCCCGCGGTCGAAGTCGAGGCGCGGGTTGGCCTCGAAGAAGTGGAAGTGTGAGGTGACGGAGATCGGGACGGTGGCCGTGTTGGTGACCGGAAGGCGCACGGCGGCCTCGGGTTCGGCGTGCTCGGGGCCGGGCAGCAGCGCGCCCGGCGCCTCGGCGCCGAGACCCCCGCCGATCGGGTCGGAGACGACCGCGAGCCGGGAGCCGTCGTCGAAGACGGCCTCGACATGCACCTCGGTGACGACGTCCGCGACGCCGGGCAGCACATCGTCCGGGCCGAGCACCGAGCGGGCGGCCTCGATGGCCTCCGCGAGACGCCTGCCGTCCCGGGCGGCCTCGCAGACGGTGTCCGCGATCAGGGCGGTGGCCTCCGGCACGTTCAGCCGGAGGCCGCGGGCCCGGCGGGCACGGGCCAGCTCAGCGGCTCCGAAGAGCAGCAGCCGGTCGCGTTCGGTGGGCGTGAGCCGCATATCATTCCCTCCTTTTAGAGCGACACTCTAAAGCAGCAGATCCATTAAACAAACCCTTGACGTCCGACTCCATGTGACTCACATTGAGTGGCATTCAAATTACTGGGCAAGGCGAAGGAGAGCAGGTATGCGGATGGAGCAGCGGGGCGTCGACACCATCCCCGAAGGGGAACGCACCAGCGGACCCCGTGACCTCGTCTCGATCCTGCTGGGGTCGAACCTCTGTCTCGGCGTGATCATCTTCGGGTGGCTGCCGCCGTCCTTCGGCCTCGGCTGGTGGGCGTCGGTCAGCTCGATCCTGGTGGGCACGGCGGTCGGCACGGCACTGACCGCCCCGCTCGCCCTGATCTCCCTGCGCACGGCGACGAACCTGTCCACGTCCTCCGGCGCCCAGTTCGGGGTGCGCGGCCGACTGGTCGGCTCGGTGGTCGGCCTACTGCTGGCCCTCGGCTACACCGCGCTGACCGTGTGGATCGGCGGCGACGTGATGCTCGGCGTCCTGACCCGTCTGTTCGGCATCCCCGCGAACGACCTCTCGTACAGCGTCGTCTACGGCCTGCTCGCCGCGGCGACGGTCGCGGGCGCGGTCTACGGCTACCGCGCGCTGCTCGCCATGTCCCGCGTCCTCGCGGTCGGCATGACGGCCCTGCTGCTGCTCGGCGTCCTCGCCTACGCCCCGGACTTCACCACCGCCGCGCTGCCCGAGGCCGGCGGCTATCTGCTGGGCGGGTTCTGGCCGACGTGGCTGCTCGCGACGGTGGCCGCGGGCCTGTCGGGTCCCATCGCCTTCATCACGCTGCTCGGCGACTACACCCGCTACATCTCCCCGGCCCGCCACTCCTCCCGCAAGGTCCTGCACGCGACCTGGCTCGGCCTCGCCCTCGGCCTGCTCGTCCCGCAGCTCTTCGGCACCTTCACGGCGTACGCGGCCCGCGCGGCCCTCGACTACGCCGGTCCCCTGGTCGACGCGGCGCCCACCTGGTACCTGGTCCCGCTGCTGCTCGCCGCCTCCGCGGGCTCGGTCGGCAACGCGGGTCTGATGCTCTACTCCATGGGCCTCGACCTGGACGCCATCCTGCCGCGCGCCTCCCGGGCGACCGCCACCTACACGGTCGCGGTCGTGGCCACGGTCTGCGTCTTCGTCGGCCATTACGCCTCCACGGCCCAGAACGCGATGACGTCCTTCGTGCTGCTGCTGACGGCGATCGGCACCCCGTGGGCCGTGATCACCCTGATCGGCTTCGCCCGCTGCCGGGGCGAGTACGACGCCGGGGCCCTCCAGGTCTTCAACCGCCGCTCGCGGGGCGGGATCTACTGGTACCGGGGCGGCTGGAACATCCCGGCGACGGTGTCCTGGGCGCTGGGCGCGACGGTCGGCGTCCTCGCGGTGGCCCTGCCGTCGTACGAGGGTCCGCTGCTGTCGCTGACGGGCGGGGTGGATTGCAGCTTCTTGCTGTCGGGGGTGGTGGGAGGCGTGCTGTACCTGGTGCTCACGGCTCGGGAAAACGCCAGGGCCGCCACGGACGCGGAGTCCACGGCGGCCCTGGTGAACAGCGAGGTCTAGCCGAGCGGGTGCATCCAGCCGTGCTTGTCCTCGGCCGTGCCGCGCTGGATGTCCAGGAGGGCCTGGCGGAGTCGCAGCGTGACCTCGCCGGGCTCCCCGCCCGACTGCGTCCACTCCGCCCCGGTCCGCTTCACCGTGCCGACCGGCGTGATGACGGCCGCCGTACCGCAGGCGAACACCTCGGTCAGCGTGCCGTTCTCGGAGTCCCGCTGCCACTGGTCGACGGAGATCCGGCCCTCCTCGGCCTCGTACCCGAGGTCACGGGCGACGGCGAGCAGGGAGTCACGCGTGACGCCCTCCAGGATGGACCCGGTGAGGGTCGGGGTGATGATCTTGTTGCCGTACACGAAGTACAGGTTCATCCCGCCGAGTTCCTCGACCCACTTGCGCTCGACCGCGTCCAGGTAGCACACCTGGGCGCACCCCTTCGCCGCGGCCTCCGCCTGCGCGAGCAGGGACGCGGCGTAGTTGCCGCCGGTCTTCGCGTCGCCCATGCCCCCGGGCACCGCGCGGACATGGTCCTCGGAGACCCAGATGGAGACCGGCTGCACACCGCCCGGGAAGTAGGCGCCGGCCGGGGAGGCGATGACGAGGAAGAGGTAGTCGTTGGCCGGCTTCACACCGAGCCCGACCTCCGTCGCGATCATGAACGGACGCAGATAGAGGGACTCCTCGCCGCCGTGCGCCGGGACCCAGGCAGCATCCTGCTTGACGAGCGCGTCGCAGGCCTCGATGAAGGTCTCGACGGGCAGCTCGGGCATGCCGAGGCGGCGGGCGGAGGCCTGGAAGCGCTTGGCGTTCTTGTCCGGGCGGAAGGTGGCGACGCTGCCGTCGGGCTGACGGTAGGCCTTGAGGCCCTCGAAGATCTCCTGCGCGTAGTGCAGAACCATGCTGGCCGGGTCGAGGGAGATCGCCGCGTACGGGACGAGCTGGCCGTCGTGCCAGCCACGGCCCTCGGTCCACTTGATGGTCACCATGTGGTCGGTGAAGTGGCGGCCGAACCCGGGACTGGTCAGGATCGCCGCGCGCTCGGCGTCGGCGAGCGGGCTGGCGGAGGGCTTGAGCTCGATCGTGGGCGTCGTCATGAGTTGTCCTTCACCGGTTGTGTGTGACGAGCCGCGCTCACGCCAGTACTGCCAGTGGCCAGTGCTAGGACGTCCGAGCATTCCCTCATGTCGCGGCTCCGCGTCCGATTATCGCAAGCGGCAGCCGAGGAAGAAATCAGCGTGAATACGGCTCAGGGGAAGATGGTGGCACCCGGCGGCGGACATGGGGAAGCCGCCGGGCTCTTGCGACCCGGCGGCTTGGAGTGCGGCAGGGTCAGCCGGCTACTCGTACGGCGAGCGCGTCGCCGATCTCCGACGTGCTGCGGGCGGGCTTGCCGGTGCGCTCGGCGAGGTCGACGGAGACCGCCTCGTCGATACGGGCGGCCTCGGCGTCGTAGCCGAGGTGGCGCAGGAGCAGGGCGACGGACAGGACCGTGGCCGTGGGGTCGGCCTTGCCCTGGCCTGCGATGTCCGGGGCCGAGCCGTGCACCGGCTCGAACATGGACGGGAATTCACCGCTCGGGTTGATGTTCCCGCTCGCGGCGACGCCGATGCCGCCGGAGACGGCCGCGGCGAGGTCGGTGATGATGTCGCCGAAGAGGTTGTCGGTGACGATCACGTCGAACCGCTCGGGCTGGGTGACCAGGTAGATGGTCGCCGCGTCGACGTGCATGTACTCGGTGGTGACGTCCGGGAACTCCTCGGCCACCTTGTTGAAGATGTTCGTCCACAGGTGACCGGCGAAGGCCAGCACGTTGTTCTTGTGGATCAGCGCCAGCTTCTTGCGCGGCCGGGCCTGGGCGCGGGCGAAGGCGTCCCGGACGACCCGCTCGACACCGAAGGCCGTGTTCACGGAGACCTCGGTGGCGACCTCGTGCGGGGTGCCCTTGCGGATGGTGCCGCCGTTGCCGGTGTAGGGGCCCTCGGTGCCCTCACGGACCACCACGAAGTCGATGGCCGGCTGGCCCTTCAGGGGAGTCTCGACACCCGGGAGGAGCTTCGACGGACGCAGGTTGACGTGGTGGTCGAAGAGGAAGCGGAGCTTGAGCAGGAAGCCGCGCTCCAGGACGCCGGACGGGACCGAGGGGTCGCCGATCGCGCCGAGCAGGATGGCGTCGTGCTTCTTGAGCGCCTCGGCGTCGGCGTCGGTGAGGGTCTCACCGGTGGCGTGGTAGCGCCTGGCGCCGAAGTCGTACTCCTTCGTCTCCAGCTTCACATCCTGCGGAAGGACGGCGGAGAGGACCTTCAGGCCTTCGGCCACGACCTCCTGGCCGATGCCGTCACCCGGAATCACTGCGAGATTGATGCTGCGAGACATGTCGGCACCCTACCCCTCGTCCCATGGAATGACATGCGGCGTCCGCGATACGGACAGCCGGACAGCGGTAACCCCATCGTGTCGGTTTCCGTTCACCCGTATGTCCGACGGGTGTTGGGGTTCGCTGGGAAGTTCTCCTCCATGGACCTCCCCGACGTCGGTATTCCGCCGCAGCTCGCGCGCCGGATGAGCATGGCCGAGCAGTACGAGTACGCGCGCACGAAGCTGACCCGGCGCCGCGCGCTGGTGACGGCGGGCGCGGTGGCGGGCGGCCTGCTGACCGGCTGCTCGGGCTCGGGCACGACGACCTCCTCGTCCCCCTCCCCGTCCGCCACCACGAAGGTGCCCGGCTCGGCGGTCACGCCCTTCGGCCGCCATCTCGCCTTCGGCGCCGATCCGCGCACCCGGATGCGGATCTCCTGGCAGGTCCCGGCGGCGGTGAAGAAGCCGTACGTACGCATCGGTTCACGTCCGGACGAGCTGGGCCGCAAGGTGGAGGCGGAGATCCGCGATCTGCACACGCCGGGCGTGCAAGGCGTGCGCCTGGCGACGGAGCAGTACTACGTGCACGCGGCCCTGGACGACCTGCTGCCGGGCACGACGTACTACTACGGCGTCGGCCACGACGGCTTCGACCCCGCCTCGGCCCCGCACCGCTCGACCGTGTCGTCCTTCCGTACGGCGCCCGCGAACCCGGAGTCCTTCGTCTTCACGGCGTTCGGCGACCAGGGCGTCAGTGACGCGGCAGAGGCCAGTGACCATCTGTTGCTGCGTCAGGATCCGGCCTTCCATCTGCACGCCGGTGACATCTGCTACGCCAACGTCAACGGCCGGGGCAAGGAGACGGACGGCTACGACCCCGGGTTCTGGGATCTGTTCCTCAAGCAGAACGAGCCGGTCGCGAAGACCGTGCCCTGGATGGTGACGACCGGCAACCACGACATGGAGGCCTGGTACTCACCGGACGGCTACGGCGGCCAGTCGGCCCGCTTCTCCCTCCCGGACAGCGGCTTCGACCCGCGTACGGCGCCGGGGGTGTACTCCTTCGTCTACGGCAACGTCGGCTTCGTGGCGCTGGACGCGAACGACGTGTCGTACGAGATCCCGGCGAACCTCGGCTACACCGGGGGCAGGCAGACGAAGTGGCTGGACGGGCGGCTGCGTGAGCTACGGGCCTCGGCGGCGGTGGACTTCATCGTCGTCTTCTTCCACCACTGCACCTACTCGACGTCCACACACGCCTCCGACGGCGGGGTGCGCGCGGAGTGGCTGCCGCTGTTCGCCGAGCACCAGGTGGATCTGGTGATCAACGGCCACAACCATGTCTACGAGCGGACCGACGCCATCAAGAACGGCGAGGTGGGCCGCCCGGTGCCGATCGGCGCGTCCACGGACCCGTCGCGGGACGGCATCGTGTACGTCACGGCCGGCGGGGGCGGCAAGGATCTGTACGGCTTCCCGGCGGGCGTGGAGGAGAGCTACGAGGGCCGAGTCAAGGACCGTGAGTCGGTGGACACCTTCCAGTGGACCAAGTCACGGTCCGCGAAGGAGGAGACCGTGGAGTGGTCCCGGGTTCGCTACCGGGGCTTCTCGGTCCTCAAGGTGGAGGCGGAGAGCGGCGCGAGGCCACGTCTGAAGGTGTCGGCCCTCGCTCACGACGGCAAGCGCATCGACCATTTCGAGGTGCGGCGCGGCGCATGAGCCCGCGCCGCACCTCGCGCGGGTGCGGCTCCCGGCGTATGGGGTCGGCTCAGTGGCCGGTGGCGCCGCCGTTGTCACGGCGGTCGAGCGCGCGCTGCAGGGCAGCGGCGGCGTTCTTGCGGTCGGACTCGCTCGAACGCGAGAGGTGACGGACTCGGCGGGCGGTCGTCTCGGCCATGGGAAATCGACTCCTTCGACAATCCTGGAGACGGATGGGGGGTTACGAGACGCCGGGTGGGGCGGGGAGCGGTGCCACAGGGGTTGCCTGCAGGGGGCCCGACTCACGACCGCCATTCGCTTGATCGAGCGAGACGTTCGGCTCCTACAAAGTTAAGGGAGCCGGGCGCTTCTGTCTCCACAATTACTCGGACTTCCTACTATCTGAGACGGCGAACGAGTCACACGGCGTTGACCTGCGGTTTCGCAAACGTCCATGGCGGGAAACCGTGAGAGTCATGAACGACACGGAGAAAGTGGTTCTCGAAGGCGGCCCGGACGACCTGCCCGAACGGATCGTGCGAGCACCGGCCCCCGGGCCGGATGTGAAGATCGAGCTCCGCAACGGCTACGAGCACTTCCGGCCGACCTCACGTCAGGCGGACACGCCGGAGGGGCGGCTGGCGGTGTACGAGTGGTGGGAGCGGACGGAGATGCCCGGCTAGGGCGACAGTCGGGGAAACGTGACAGGGGCCGGGCAGTTCGCCCGGCCCTGTCATGTGTGACGGGACGTCAGCCCATGTGCGGGTACGTGTAGTCGGTCGGCGGGACCAGCGTCTCCTTGATGGAGCGGGTCAGCGTCCAGCGCATCAGGTTCTGCGGGGCACCGGCCTTGTCGTTGGTGCCGGAGGCACGGCCACCGCCGAAGGGCTGCTGGCCGACGACGGCGCCGGTCGACTTGTCGTTGATGTAGAAGTTGCCGGCCGCGTAGCGCAGCTTCTCCATCGTGTACGCCGCCGCCGCGCGGTCGCCCGCGATGACCGAGCCCGTCAGGGCGTAGTCGGACACCGACTCCATCTGGGTCAGCATCTCGTCGTACTTGTCGTCCTCGTAGACGTGCACGGCGAGGATCGGACCGAAGTACTCGGTGGTGAACACCTCGTTCTCCGGGTCACCGCACTCGATGACGGTCGGGCGGACGAAGTAGCCCACCGAGTCGTCGTAGGAGCCGCCCGCGACGATCGTGCAGGACGGGTCGGACTTGGCGCGGTCGATCGCGGCCTTGCTCTTGGCGAAGGCTCGGTCGTCGATGACGGCGCCGACGAAGTTCGACAGGTCCGTCACATCGCCCATGGTGATGTAGTCGACCTCCGCCGCGAACTCCTCCTTGAAGCCGGAGTTCCAGATCGACGCCGGGATGTACGCCCGGGAGGTCGCCGAGCACTTCTGGCCCTGGTACTCGAAGGCGCCGCGGGTCAGCGCGGTCTTCAGAACCGCCTTGTCGGCGCTCGGGTGGGCGACGATGAAGTCCTTGCCGCCGGTCTCGCCGACCATGCGCGGGTACGTGCGGTACTTCTCGATGTTGTTGCCGACCGTCTTCCACAGGTACTGGAAGGTCCTGGTCGAGCCGGTGAAGTGGATGCCGGCGAGATCGCGGTGCTCCAGGGCGACCTTGGAGACCTCGATGCCGTCACCGGTGACGAGGTTGATGACGCCCTTGGGCAGACCCGCCTCCTCCAGCAGCCGCATCAGCAGCACGGCGGCGTGGGTCTGCGTCGGGGACGGCTTCCACACGACGACGTTGCCCATGAGCGCGGGAGCGGTGGGCAGGTTGCCCGCGATGGCCGTGAAGTTGAACGGCGTGATCGCGTAGACGAAGCCCTCGAGCGGGCGGTGGTCGAGGCGGTTCCAGACGCCCGGGGAGTTGGCGACCGGCTGCTCGGCGAGCAGGTCACGGGCGTACTTGACGTTGAAACGCCAGAAGTCGATCAGCTCGCAGGGCGTGTCGATCTCGGCCTGCTGGGCGGTCTTGGACTGGCCGAGCATGGTGGACGCGGCCAGCGTCTCGCGCCAGGGGCCGGCGAGCAGGTCGGCGGCGCGCAGGATGATCGCCGCGCGGTCGTCGAAGGACATCGCGCGCCAGGCCGGGGCCGCGGCGAGGGCGGCGTCGATGGCGTCCTGGGCGTCCTGCTGGGTGGCGTTGCCGTAGGTGCCGAGGCGGGCCTTGTGGTTGTGCGGCTGCACGACGTCGACACGCTCGCCGCCGCCCATCCGCTTCTCGCCGCCGATGGTCATCGGCAGGTCGATCGGGTTGTCCGCCAGCTCCTTGAGCTTGGCCTCAAGACGGGCACGCTCGGGCGAGCCGGGGGCATAGCCGTGCACCGGCTCGTTGACGGGGGTGGGGACCTGGGTCACAGCGTCCATGGGGGTTACCTCTTCCGAGTGATTCCCGGGCTTCGGCCGAGGGGGCTGAAGCATGTGCGTATGGTGAGCAGCGGTCAGGGCTTGACCGTCAGGGCTTGACCGTCACGGCTCGCTGTGGCGAGTTCGCGAGAAGCCCCTTCGGGGGCGGAGTCACGAGATCCGTAACTCCTTTCCACGGATCTGGGTCCGGCTCAGCCGGCCGCGGGGCGGCGGCTGTTGGCTTCCGAGCACTCCTCGGCGACCGACAGCCGTGGCTCATCCGGTGCGCATCACCCCTTGCTGACCATCGAGCGGAGGAAGAAGCGCAGGTTCGCCGGCTTCTCCGCCAGCCTTCGCATGAAGTAGCCGTACCAGTCGGTGCCGTACGCCGTGTAGACGCGCATGCGGTGGCCCTCGGCGGCCAGGCGCAGGTGCTCGTCGCTGCGGATGCCGTAAAGCATCTGGAACTCGTACTCGTCGAGCTTTCGCCCGGCGCGATGGGCGAGTTCCTGGGCGATGGAGATCAGGCGCGGGTCGTGGGACCCGATCATCGGGTACCCGGAGCCCTCCATGAGGATGCGCATGACGCGGACGTACGCCTTGTCGATCTCGGCCTTGTCCTGGTACGCGACCTCGGCGGGCTCCTTGTAGGCGCCCTTGACGATGCGGACGCGACTGCCGTTCGCGGCGAGGCGGTGGGCGTCGGCCTCGGTGCGGAACAGGTAGGCCTGGATCACACAGCCGGTCCCCGGGAATTCCCTCCGCAGCTCCTCGTGGATGGCGAACATCGAGTCCAGGGTGGTGTGGTCCTCCGCGTCCAGGGTGACCGTGGTGCCGATGGCGGCGGCGGCCTCGACGACCGGGCGGACGTTGGCGAGCGCGAGCTCATGACCACCGGGCAGCGCCTGGCCGAACATCGACAGCTTCACGGACATCTCCGCGCGCGTGCCGAGCTCCAGGCCCTTGAGCCGGTCGATCAGCTCCAGATAGGCGTCGCGGGCGGCCTCGGCCTGTGCGGGGGTGGTGATGTCCTCGCCGACCACGTCCATGGTCAGTTCCAAGCCCTTGGCCGTGAGGTCCTCGATGATCGGGACGATCTCGTCCACGGTCTCGCCGGGGATGAAGCGGTCGACGACCTGCTTGGTGACGGGAGCCGCCGAGACCAGACGTCGCATCCGGTCGCTGCGTGACGCGGCGAGAATCACGGGACCCAGCACGGGGCACCTCCACAAACCATCAGAAACAGGCCGTCACCCAACGGTTCGGGTACGGCACGGAGAACCACCGTGAAACCTAAGGATCCCTCCGATCGTCGGCCATCGACAGCTGTCACGCATCCGTGCCGCAGATCTCATACAGATGTATGAGGGGCCTGGGGAAATGAGGGAGAATGCCCGAGTGACGTCGGAATTCAAGGGTGACTACCAGGAGCTGGTCGATGAGATCTCGGAGCTGCTGGGCGCCCCGGCGACCCTGGAGAACCGCGACTTCGAGCTGATCGCCTTCGGTGCCTACGACAGCGAGGACGAGCTGGACGCCTCCGCGCTGGACCCCGTGCGCACCCGCTCGATCCTGACCCGTCGCTCCACGGCCGCCGTCCGCGCCTGGTTCGAGGGCTTCGGCATCACCCGCGCGAGCGCCCCCGTCCGGATCCCGCCCACCCCGGAGGCCGGGGTCTACCGCGGCCGGATCGGTCTGCCGGTACGCCACCGGGGTGTCGTCCTCGGTTACGTCTGGCTCCTGGACGACGACCCTGGCCCCACCGACCGCCGACTGGCCGCCGCGATGGACGTCACCGTCCGCATCGGCGATCTGCTCGCCGACGAGGCCCAGCACGGCGCCGATCTCACCCGTGAGCTGCGGGCCGTCCTGACCGCCGAGCGCGACTGGCAGCGCGACATGGCGGTCGCCGAGCTGCGCACCGCCCTCGGCCCTCGCGCCGACTCCCTTCATACGGTCGTCTGCGTGGCCCCCTGGCCGTCGGCCGACCCGGACGACGCCCCGTCGGTGCGCACGGTGCCGGGTGCGATGGCGCTCTGCACGGTGCCGTGGGGGACGACGGACCACTCGCTGGCGCTCCTGATCCGGCTGCGGTCCCCGCAGCTGCTGACCCCGGCGACATCCGCGGCCGGACGGCTGTTGGAGCGGGCGGGCGGACACGGGGGTGCGGGCCTCGCGGCCGCGCGGGCCGGGCTGGTGGAGCTGGGGGCGGCCTGGCGGGAGGCGTCGGCCGCGGCGCGCGCGGTCCTGGCCGAGCCACGGCTCGGGCCCGTCGCACAATGGGCCCGCATCGGCCCGTACCGCCTGCTGACCGCGCTGCCGCCCGAGACGGCGCACGACCCGGCGGTGGCCCCGCTGCTCTCCCCCGCCCACCGGGAACTCGCGCGCACCGCCGAGGTCTACCTCGACTGTGCGGGACAGGCGGCGCGGACGGCCGCCGAGCTCGGGATCCACCGGCAGACCCTCTACTACCGCCTGTCCCGCGTCGAGCAGTTGACGGGCCTGGACCTGGACGACGGCGAGGACCGGCTGCTGCTGCACATGGCGTTGAAGGGAGCGCGGTTGTAGCACCGAGGGGTTTATGAAAATGATTGTCATCATGCTACGGTCGTCGCACGCTCAACCTTTGACCATGCCTTTACCCGGAGTGTGCCGTGCGCGTCCCCGCCCGTCTGCTGTCCCTCACCGCGGTCTCGGCCGCCTCCGCGCTGCTCACCGGCTGCTTCGCCGAGAGTGAGTCGACCGGCGCCTCCGGCGAGGGCAAGCGCGTACGCCTCGCGATGATGCAGCCGCCGCGCTCGGGCCTCTCCCCGCTCTCGGACGACGCGTTCAAGCTGTCCCGCTGGTCGACGGCGGAGACCCTTGTGAAGCTGGACGCCGAGGGCGACGCCGAACCCGCGCTGGCCACCGAGTGGCGGCAGTCCGGCCGGACCTGGACCTTCGAGATTCGCGAGGGCGTCACCTTCCACGACGGCACCGAGCTCGACGCCGAGTCCGTCGTACGGTCGCTCACCGCCGCCGCCGACGCCTCCCCCAAGCCCCGCATCCTGGACGGCGTGGAGCTGACCGCGAAGGCCGACGGCGACCGGGTCACTGTCACCACCGCCACCGAGGACCCCCTGGTCCCGCAGCGCCTCAGCTCCCCGCAGCTGTCGATCCTGGCCGCGAAGGCGTACCGGGGGAAGACGGTGAACCCCCTCGGCGCCGGCACCGGTCCCTTCGAGCTGACCAAGGTCAACGGCACCTCCTCCGCCTCCCTCGACCGCTACGACGACTACTGGGGCGAGCGGGCCAAGGCCCCCGGAATCGACGTGAAGTTCGTCCCCGACGGCGCCGCCCGCGCCGCCGCCCTGCGCAGCGGCGAGGCCGACATCGTCGAGGCCGTACCGGTGTCGCAGGCGGCCCTGCTGGACGAGGAGTCGATCACCGAGGTCCCGATGCCGCGGACCAACACCCTGTACCTCAACACCTCCGACGGCCCCTTCGAGGACGCCTCCCTGCGCGCCGCCGCCCGTAAGGCCATCGACGCCGGGTCGATCGTGAAGGGCGTGTACGAGGGACGCGCCGACGTCGCCGAGGGGCTGCTGGGGCCCGCGCTGCCGTGGGCGGCCGAGCTGCGCACCGACGTGAGGCGCGCGGCGGCGAAGAAGGCGGACGGCGAGACCGTCACCATCGGCACCTTCACCGACCGTGCCGAGCTGCCGGAGGTCGCCGCCACCCTGCAACAGCAGCTCCAGCAGGCCGGGTTCAAGGTGAAGCTGGAGATCCGCGAGTACGCGAACATCGAATCCGACGCACTGGCGGGCGAGTTCGACGCGTTCATCCTGTCCCGGGCCACCGTCCTCGACTCCGGCGATCCGGCCGCGTATCTCTACAGCGACTTCGCCTCCGACGGTTCCTTCAACATCTCCCGACTCGCCGACTCCTCGGTCGACAAGGTGCTGAAGAAGGCGGGCGCGACCGCGACCGGCGAGGCCCGCCGCAAGGCCGTCATCGAGGCCGAGGCCGCCGTTCTCGCCACCGACGCCGCGATCCCGATGCTGCACGAGCGGGTCATCCAGGGCGACGCCGAGGGTGTCGTCGGCGCCGCGCACGACCCGCGCGAGCGCGAACTGGTCACGGCCGACACCTACGTCAAGTGAGGCCGACCGCCGCCGGGGTGACCCGAGCGCTGTGTCTGGTCGCGGTCCTGGCCGCCGTGGGCCTGCTGCCCTGGCTCTCCGGGAACGACCCCGCGCTGACGGTCCTGCGGGCCCGGTCCCCCGAGCAGGAACCGACGAAGGAGGCGCTGGACGCCGTACGCCAGGATCTCGGGCTTGACGCCGGGCCCCTTTCGCTGCTGGGGAGTTGGGCCTCCGGGCTGGTGCGCGGGGATCTCGGGACGTCGTGGGTGTCGGGGACCGAGGTGCTGCCGTCGGTCGTCACCGGGCTCCAGGTGTCGCTGGGGCTGATGGGCGCGGCCTTCGGGGTCGCGGTGGTGCTGGCCTGTGCGCTGGTCGCGCCTGTGCTGGTACGGGGGCGGGGGTCGGCCGGGGCGGGGGCCGCGATGCTGGCCGCGGTGCCCGAATTCCTGCTGGCCACGGTCGCGTTGCTGGTGTGCGGGGTGTGGCTGGGGTGGCTGCCGACCTCGGGCTGGGCCGGACCCGAGTACATGGTGCTGCCCGCGCTTGCGCTCGGTGTCCCGGCGGGCGGTCTGCTCGGCCGGCTGGTCGCGGACGCGCTGCCGGGCGTGCTGGACGAGCGGTGGGTGGAGCTGTGGCGGGGGGCCGGGGTGAGCCGGAGGATCGTCGCGGGGGCCGCGCTGAAGCGCGTACTGCCGCCGCTGGTCCCGCAGTTCGGAATGGTTGCCGTCGGTCTGACCGGGGGCGCGGTGGCGGTGGAGACCGTCTTCGCGGTGCCCGGCATCGGGCGTACGGCGCTGGGCGCGGCCAAGTCCCAGGATCTGCCGCTGCTCCAGGGGGCGGTGCTGGCGCTGCTGGCGCTGGGGCTGGTCACGGGTGCGGCGGCCGCTCTGCTGCGGCGCCGGCTGCTGGGGCCCGCGCTGCGTGAGGCGGGGCTTCAACTGCCCCCGGCTCGACCGGTGCGTACACAACCGGCGATCCCGTTGACTCTGTTCACAGTCCTTGCAGTGGCCATCGGCTGGGGCCTGTCGCGCGATCCGTACGCGGTGAACACGGCCGCGCGCCTCACGGCTCCGTCCTGGGCGCACCCGCTCGGCACGGACGGACTCGGCCGCGATGTCCTCGCCCGGCTCGGGCACGGCGCCGCGCCGACGGTCGGCACGGCGGCGGCCGTATGCCTGCTGAGTCTCCTGGTGGGACTCGCGCTCGGGTTCCTGCCCGGCGTCGCGGCGGGCGCGTCCGACATCGCCAACGCCCTCCCCCCGGTGATCGTCGGCATCCTCGTCGCCGCCGCGGCGGGCCCCGGCACCGGCGGCGCGGCCCTCGCCGTGGCACTGATCTCCTGGCCCCCGCCGGCCGCCCACGCGGCGGCGCTGGTGCAGGAGGTCCGCGCGTCGGCGTTCCTCACCGCGCAGCGGGCCATCGGCGCGACCCCGTGGTGGATCCTCACCCGGCATGTACTCCCGTCCGTGGCGGCCCCGGTCGCCCGGCACGCCCTCCTCCGCCTCCCCGGCATGGCCCTCGCCCTCGCCTCCCTCGGCTTCCTGGGCCTGGGCGCCCGGCCGCCGGCCCCCGAGTGGGGACTGCTGCTCGACGAGTCGCGCGCCTACGTCGAGCGGGCGCCGTGGGCCGCCCTCGCCCCGGCCGCCGCACTGGCGCTGCTCGCCGGGCTCGCGGTGTCGGGAGCGGCGTACGCACAAGGAAGGCGAGTGAGCCGTACCAGGAAGGAGGTCTCCGATGCAGTCGGACGTGTTGCTGTCGGTGCGTGATCTGCGGATCGCCTTCGACGGAGTCGAGGCCGTGCGGGGTGTGTCCTTCGACGTCCGGTCGCGTGAAGTGCTGGCCGTCGTCGGCGAGTCGGGGGCGGGCAAGTCCCTGACGGTCCGGGCGCTGCTCGGCATGCTGCCCCGGGGCGCGACCACGAGCGGGACCATCCGGCCGGACCTCTCGGACCGGCGCGGCCGCCGTATCGCCCTCGTCCCGCAGGACGCCCTGTCCGCGCTCTCCCCCGTACACCGGGTCGGCGACCAACTCGCCGCCGCCGTACGCTCGGTGGCCCGTGTCTCCCGCAGGGAGGCCCAGTCCCGGGCGGTCGCCGCGCTCGACCGGGTCGGCATCCCGGACGCGGCGCGCAGGGCGCGGGCCTATCCGCACGAGTACTCCGGCGGCATGCGGCAGCGCGCGGTCATCGCCATGGCGACGATCAACGAACCCGACCTCGTCGTCGCCGACGAACCCACCAGCGCGCTGGACGAGGAGCGCCGGGACCAGGTCCTGCGGGTGCTCGCCGAGCAGCGGGAGGCCGTAGGGGCCGCGCTCGTCCTGGTCACCCACGACATGGACGTCGTACGGGAGCACGCCGACCGCGTGCTGGTGATGCGCGCCGGACGCGTCGCCGAACTCGGCCCGGCAGACCAGGAGAAGCAGCGTGCCCCTTCTTGACGTCCGCGAACTCGTCGTCCGCTACGGCACGGTGACGGCGGTGGACCAGGTCTCCTTCTCCCTGCGCGCGGGCGAGACCCTCGCCCTCGACGGCCCCTCCGGCTGCGGCAAGTCGTCCACCGCCATGGCCGTACTCCAGTTGCGCCGCCCGGATGCCGGTGAAGTCCGTTTCGAGGGACGGGAGTTGACGGTCCTCACCGAACGCGACCTGCGCCCGATCCGACCCCGCATGCAACCCGTCTTCCAGGACCCTTACGGCTCCCTCAGCCCCCGCCACCGGATCCGCGACGCGGTGGCGGAACCGCTCAAGGTCCAGGGCCGCTGGACGGCCGACGGCCCCGCGAAGGTCGCCGAACTGCTCGACCGGGTCGGCCTGGACCCCTCGCACGGCGCCCGCTACCCGCACGAGCTCTCCGGCGGCCAGTGCCAACGCGTCGGAATCGCTCGCGCGTTGGCCTCCGAGCCGCGGCTGCTGGTCCTCGACGAACCGGTGTCGGCACTGGACCCGTCGGTGCGGGCCGGGGTGCTGAACCTGCTGGCCGAGCTCCAGGACGAGCTGGGCCTCGGTTATCTGTTCATCTGCCACGACCGGGCCGTCGTACGGAATTTCGCGCACCGGGTGATCGAGATGCGGGACGGGCGCGTCATTTCCGGTTGACGCCCTCGACGACCCGGCGCAGACCCTCGGTGAGCTGCTCCGCGCCGGGCGCGGTCTTCGGGTCGAAGGTCCACTGGGCGATGAGGCCCGTCATCAGGGTGTTGTAGAGCTGCCCGATGGAGTCGACGTCCTCCTCCGCGATGTCCTCCTCCCGGCCTCCGAGGAACAGCGGGAGGATCCCTCGGGCGGCTTCCCGCTGCGCCCGCGCCAAGTGGTCGCGCACGTCGGGCAGTTGATCGCCCATAGCGATGATCTCGACGCTGAGGTGCCAGATGGAGTCGGGCTCCCGCATGGTGCGGATGATGCTCGACCAGACCTCGCGGAAACGTTCGAGCGAGCCCGGAGCGGTGCCGAAGGCGTCGGACTGTTCCCAGTCCTCGGACACCTCGCCCACGAGGGCGATGTAGGCCTCGGCGAGGAGCTTGTCCTTCGAGCCGTAGTGGTAGCCGATCGAGGCCAGGTTGGTCCCCGACTCCTTGACGATGTCGCGCGCGGTCGTGCGCACGAACCCCTTCTGCAACAGGCAGCGCTTGGCGCCTTCGAGCAGATCCTCACGATGTCCCATGTCCACCACCCTACCGCCGACCTATACGAGCGTCCTATACGGTCGACTTATACAATCGTTCTAGACAAGCGTTTAAGACGTGCGTACATTCCTCGGCATGACGAACTCGACGAGCACTACCACCCGTGCCGGGCGCCGGTGGGAGTCCCCCCTCTGGGGGAGGACCGCACTGTGCGTCCTGATGCTTCCGCTGCTACTGGTCTCCATGGACGTCTCGGTGCTCTACTTCGCGATCCCGGCGATCAGCGCGGACCTGGAGCCGAGCGGCACGCAGCAGCTGTGGATCTTCGACATCTACGCCTTCGTCCTTGCCGGTCTGCTGATGACGATGGGCTCGCTCGGCGACCGCATCGGCCACCGCCGCCTCCTGTTGATCGGCGCCGCCGCCTTCGGCACCGCCTCGCTGGTGGCGGCGTACGCGAACAGCGCCGAGACCCTGATCGCGGCCCGAGCGGTCCTCGGCATCGGCGGCGCGACCCTGATGCCCTCGACGATGGCCATGCTCCGCACGATGTTCACCGACCCCGGCCAGCGCGCGAAGGCGATCGGAATGTGGTCCGGCGTGATGACGGCCGGGATCGCGCTCGGTTCGGTGATGAGCGGGGTGCTGGTCGAGTACTTCTGGTGGGGCTCGGTCTTCCTGGTCAACCTGCCCGCGATGGCGCTGCTGCTGATCCTCGGCCCAGTGCTGCTCCCCGAGTCGAAGAACCCCGAGCCCGGCCGTTTCGACCTGCTGAGCGTCCCGCTGTCGATGGCGGCCGTACTCCCCGTGATCTACGGCCTGAAGGAGATCCCCTCCGAGGGCTGGAACGTCCGGTACGTCGTCTCGATCACCGTCGGCCTGCTCTTCGCGGCCCTCTTCGTCCACCGCCAGCGCACGGCCGCGGCGCCGATGATCTCCCCGGACCTGTTCCGGGGCCGGGGCTTCGCCCCCTCGGTCGCCCTGAACCTCGTCTCGGCGTTCGGCATCATGGGCTCGGCGTATTTCACCACGCAGTACATCCAGTCCGTGCTCGACAAGAGCGCGCTGGAGGCGGCCCTGTGGGCGCTGCTGCCGTCGGTGCCGATAGGAGTGGCGGCGCCGATCGCGACCCAGCTGGTGCAGAAGGGCGTCGACCGCGGCCATGTCGTCACCGGGGGCTTTGTGATCGCCGCGTCGGGCTTCGGGCTGCTGTCCCTCGCCGGTACGGACTCGCTGTGGCTCGTACTGACCGCGTGCGCGGTGCTCGCCGTCGGCGGTGTCGTGGTGATGTCCCAGATCATGGACCTGGCGATGGGCACGGCCCCGGTGGAGCGGGCGGGCGCCGCGTCCTCCCTGATGGAGACCGGCGCCGAGTTCGGCGGCGCGCTGGGCATGGCGGTGCTCGGCTCGATCGGTACGGCGGTCTACCGCCACGAGATCCCGGGCTCGGCCCCGGATGCGGCCCACGAGACGCTGGGCGGAGCACTGGCGGTCGCCGACCGGGTGCCGGGCCTCGCCACGGCCGCGCGGGAGGCGTTCACCAGCGGGATGCAGGGGGCGGCGATCGCGGGGGCGGCGGTGCTGGTGGGGGCCGCGGTGCTGGCGGCGGTGAGCCTGCCACGGGTACGGAAGAACGCCGGACAGGCTGATCAACTCAGCCCGTCCGGCGTTTGAGGACGAGGCCCGTTCAGGGCCGAAGCGGAGGTCTGGGGGCGGCAGCCCCCAGGCACCTCAGGCCAGGTTCACGGCACGAGCAGACGTCGCGCCGATCTCCTCAGCAACCTCGGTCAGAACCCCGGCGGGCACCGCGTCATCGACGGTGAGGACGGCGAGCGCCTCACCGCCGGCGACGGCACGCGAGACCTGCATACCGGCGATGTTGATGCCCGCCTCGCCGAAGATCCGGCCGACCGTGCCGACGACACCCGGGCGGTCCTCGTACTTCAGGACGACCATGTGGTCGGCGAGCGCGAGGTCCACGTCGTAGTCACCGACCGCGACGATCTTCTGGAGGTGCTTGGGGCCGGCCAGCGTGCCGGAGACCGACACCTCCTCGCCGTTGCCCAGCGTGCCGCGCACGGTGACGACATTGCGGTGGTCGGCCGACTCCGAGCTGGTGGTCAGCCGTACCTCGACACCGCGCTCCTGGGCGAACAGCGGGGCGTTGACGTAGGACACCGTCTCGTCGACGACGTCCTCGAAGACACCCTTGAGGGCGCTGAGCTCCAGCACCTTCACATCGTGCTGGGTGATCTCGCCGTACACCTCGACGTCGAGGCGGACCGCGACCTCACCGGCGAGCGCCGTGAAGATACGGCCGAGGCGCTCGGCGAGCGGCAGGCCCGGCTTGACGTCCTCGGCGATGACACCGCCCTGGACGTTCACCGCGTCCGGGACCAGCTCACCGGCGAGCGCGAGGCGCACCGACCGGGCGACGGCGATACCGGCCTTCTCCTGCGCCTCGTCGGTGGAGGCACCGAGGTGCGGGGTGGCGACGACCTGGTCGAACTCGAAGAGCGGGGAGTCCGTGCAGGGCTCCTTCGCGTACACGTCGAGACCGGCACCGGCGACCCGGCCCTCCTTGAGGGCGGAGTACAGCGCCTCCTCGTCGACGATCCCGCCGCGCGCGGCGTTGACGATGCGGACGCTCGGCTTGACCTTGCGCAGCGCCTCGTCGCCGATCAGGCCGACGGTCTCGGGGGTCTTGGGGAGGTGGACGGTGATGAAGTCGGAGACTTCGAGCAGCTCGTCGAGGGACAGCACCTTGACGCCCATCTGCGCGGCCCGCGCGGGCTGGATGTAGGGGTCGTAGGCGACGACCTTCATACCGAAGCCCGACATCCGCTGGGCGACGAGCGCACCGATGCGGCCGAGGCCGACGACACCGAGGGTCTTCTCGGCGAGCTCCACGCCCGTGTACTTGCTGCGCTTCCACTCGCCGTTCTTCAGCGCGGCGTTGGCCTGCGGGATGTGGCGGGCGGTGGCGACGAGGAGACCGCAGGCCAGCTCGGCGGCGGTCACGATGTTCGAGGTCGGGGCGTTGACGACCATCACGCCGGCCTTGGTGGCGGCGGAGACGTCGACGTTGTCCAGGCCGACGCCGGCTCGTGCGACGACCTTCAGCTTGTTCGCGGCGGCGATCGCCTCGGCGTCGACCTTGGTGGCCGAGCGGATCAGGATCGCGTCCACACCGGCGATGGCCGGGAGCAGCTCCGCCCGGTCGGCGCCGTTGCAGTGGCGGATCTCGAAGTCCGGGCCAAGCGCGTCCACGGTCGCGGGCGACAGCTCTTCGGCGATGAGTACGACGGGTTTCGAGCTCACGTGAGTCCTCACAAGTCCAATGCGGACGGCCGTCCCGACGGCCGCAAGCGAGGGAGGGTGGTGGCCGCGTGGAAGACGCACGACGCTGTGGGCCTGACGCGTATGTAGTACGGCAGTGTAGTGCCGTGACGGAGGCGGTCTCACGCCTCAGCGGAAGGATCACCCGTCCGTGGTTGGACGAGGTGGACAACAGGGCCGGAGCGACTGCTCCGGCCCTGTCGGCTGAGGCTTACGCCTCCTCGTTCACCCAGCTCATGAGCTTGCGCAGCTCCTTGCCGGTGGTCTCCAGCAGGTGCTCGGAGTCCGCGGTCTTGTACTCGTTGTACTTCTTCAGACCGCCGTGGTACTCGTCCATCCAGGCCTGCGCGAAGGTGCCGTCCTGGATCTCGGCGAGGACCTTCTTCATCTCGGCCTTGGTGGCGTCGGTGATGATCCGCGGGCCGGTGACGTAGTCGCCCCACTCGGCGGTCTCGGAGATCGACCAGCGCATCTTCTCCAGGCCGCCCTCGTACATGAGGTCCACGATCAGCTTCAGCTCGTGCAGGCACTCGAAGTACGCGATCTCGGGCTGGTAGCCGGCCTCGGTCAGCGTCTCGAAACCGGCCTTCACCAGGGCGGCCGTACCACCGCAGAGGACGGCCTGCTCACCGAACAGGTCGGTCTCGGTCTCCTCGGTGAAGGTGGTCTTGATGACGCCGGCGCGGGTGCCGCCGATGCCCTTGGCGTACGACAGGGCGAGCGCGAAGGCGCCTCCGGAGGCGTCCTGCTCGACGGCGGCGATGCAGGGAACGCCGCGGCCCTCCTCGTACTGACGGCGCACGAGGTGGCCCGGGCCCTTCGGGGCGACCATGCAGACGTCGACGCCGGCCGGGGGCTTGATGAAGCCGAAGCGGATGTTGAAGCCGTGGCCGAAGAACAGCGCGTCGCCGTCCTTCAGGTTCGGGGCGATGTGCTCCTCGTAGACCTGGGCCTGGATCGGGTCCGGGACCAGGATCATGATGACGTCGGCCTCGGCGGCGGCCTCGGACGGCGTCACCACGCGCAGGCCCTGCTCCTCGGCCTTGACCTTGGACTTGGAGCCCTCGTGCAGACCGACGCGCACGTCGACACCCGAGTCACGGAGCGACAGCGCGTGGGCGTGGCCCTGGCTGCCGTAACCGATGACCGCGACCTTGCGGCCCTGGATGATGGACAGGTCGGCGTCGGCGTCGTAGAACAGCTCGGCCACTTTGGGTTCTCTCCTTGGTGTGCAGGTGTTGCGTCCCACCGTATGACGGCGGGCGGAAGGGAAGTTCGGGGGTCTCGGTATACGGGCGGCCGGTGTGTCCCGGCCGCCCGGTTCCGTCGTTATGCCGACCGGTCGAGGGCGCGCAGCGACCGGTCCGTGATCGAACGCGCACCGCGTCCGATCGCGATCGTGCCGGACTGGACGAGCTCCTTGATGCCGAAGGGCTCCAGCATCTTCAGCATCGCCTCCAGCTTGTCGCTGGAGCCGGTGGCCTCGATCGTCACGGCCTCCGGGGAGACGTCGACGGTCTTGGCGCGGAACAGCTGAACGATCTCCACGATCTGGGAGCGCGTCTCGTTGTCGGCGCGCACCTTCACCAGAACGAGTTCGCGCTGAACGGCCGAACCGGGCTCAAGCTCGACGATCTTCAGCACGTTGACGAGCTTGTTGAGCTGCTTGGTCACCTGCTCCAGCGGCAGATCGGCCACGCTCACCACGATGGTGATACGGGAGATGTCGGGGTGCTCGGTGACGCCGACCGCGAGCGAGTCGATGTTGAAGCCGCGGCGGGAGAACAGGGCGGCGATCCGGGCCAGGATGCCGGGCGTGTTCTCCACCAGGACGGAGAGCGTGTGCTTGGACATGATCTGTTTACGTCTCTCTCGCTCAGTCGTCTTCGTTGTCGCCGAAGTCGGGGCGGACGTCCCGGGCGGCCATGATCTCGTCGTTGGAGGTGCCGGCGGCGACCATCGGCCACACCATCGCGTCCTCGTGGACGATGAAGTCGACGACGACGGGGCGGTCGTTGATGGAGTTCGCCTCCTCGATCACCTTGTCGAGGTCGGCCGGGTCCTCGCAGCGGATCGCGTAACAGCCCATGGCCTCCGACAGCTTGACGAAGTCGGGGACGCGGGTGCCCCTCGCCTCCGGGTTGATGTCGTTCGGGCCGGAGTGCAGCACGGTGTTGGAGTAACGCTGGTTGTAGAACAGCGTCTGCCACTGGCGGACCATCCCGAGGGCGCCGTTGTTGATGATGGCGACCTTGATCGGGATGTTGTTCAGGGCGCAGGTGGTCAGCTCCTGATTGGTCATCTGGAAGCAGCCGTCGCCGTCGATCGCCCAGACGGTCCGGTCCGGGGCTCCGGCCTTGGCGCCCATCGCGGCCGGGACCGCGTAGCCCATCGTCCCGGCGCCGCCGGAGTTGAGCCAGGTGGCGGGCTTGTCGTACTCGATGAAGTGCGCGGCCCACATCTGGTGCTGGCCGACGCCCGCCGCGAAGATCGTGCCCTCGGGGGCGAGTCGGCCGATGCGCTCGATGACCTGCTGCGGGGACAGGGACCCGTCCTCGGGCTGGTCGTAGCCGAGCGGGTAGGTCTCGCGCCAGCGGCTGAGGTCCTTCCACCAGGCCTCGTAGTCACCGCGGTGACCCTCGCTGTGCTCCTTCTGCACTGCCTGGATCAGATCGGCGATGACCTCACGGGCGTCGCCCACGATCGGCACGTCCGCGGCGCGGTTCTTGCCGATCTCTGCCGGGTCGATGTCCGCGTGCACGATCTTGGCGTACGGCGCGAAGCTGTCCAGCTTGCCGGTGACGCGGTCGTCGAAGCGGGCACCGAGGGCGACGATCAGATCGGCCTTCTGCAGTCCGGTGACCGCGGCCACCGAGCCGTGCATGCCGGGCATGCCCAGGTGCTGGGGGTGGCTGTCGGGGAACGCACCGAGCGCCATCAGGGTGGTGGTGACGGGCGCGCCGGTCAGCTCGGCGAGCACCTTCAGCTCGGCGGTGGCGCCGGCCTTGAGGACACCGCCGCCGACGTAGAGGATCGGCCGCTTGGCGGAGGTGATCAGCTTGGCGGCCTCGCGGATCTGCTTGGCGTGCGGCTTGGTCACCGGGCGGTAGCCGGGCAGGTCCATGGTGGGCGGCCAGGAGAAGGTGGTCTGCGCCTGGAGCGCGTCTTTGGCGATGTCGACCAGGACCGGGCCGGGGCGTCCTGTGGCGGCGATGTGGAACGCCTGCGCGATCACCCGCGGGATGTCCTCGGCCTTGGTGACCAGGAAGTTGTGCTTGGTGATCGGCATGGTGATGCCGACGATGTCCGCCTCCTGGAAGGCGTCGGTGCCGATCGCCCTGGAGGCGACCTGCCCGGTGATCGCGACCAGCGGCACGGAGTCCATGTGCGCGTCGGCGATCGGGGTCACCAGGTTGGTGGCGCCGGGGCCCGAGGTCGCCATGCAGACACCGACCTTGCCGGTGGCCTGCGCGTAGCCGGTGGCGGCGTGGCCCGCGCCCTGCTCGTGCCGGACCAGGACGTGACGCACCTTCGTGGAGTCCATCAGCGGGTCGTACGCCGGGAGGATCGCACCGCCGGGAATGCCGAATACCGTGTCGGCGCCGACCTCCTCAAGAGAGCGGATGAGGGACTGCGCTCCCGTGACGTGCTCGGGCGCGGACTGCTGTCCTCCGGAACGGGGCCGCGGCTGCGGATGATGGGCCCCGGTGGCCTGCTCGGTCATCGGCATTCTCTTCTCGATGCTGAGGGTTTTTGCGAAGTTCGTGCGGTGTACGACTGCTGCTCGGCAGGTGCCTGTGCAACAAAAAACCCCTCGTGCCGTAAGGCAAGCGAGGGGAGCGCGCCGGGAGTGGATCGCTGAGCGGTCAAGGGCTCAGCGTCAGCCGACGCGCTTTCCAAGTACGAGAATTCGGGTGCGCATGGCACTGACCCTCCCCCCGGCGCACACCGCGTGTCAAGGTGGTGGGACGGGAGTCTCATTATGTGAGAGAAGGGCACTGCCGCCTCCGAGAACAGCGGTCACACCACCGGTGTACACCCCCGAGCCGCCCCCCGCGAACGCGGGCTCGACCGGTACCTGCGGGACCGGATAGTGGCCGGATCGGAGCGCTCTGCGCAGCCGGAACTCGTCCAGCGGGCCCGAGAACGCCATGCCCTGTCCATGAGTGCAGCCCATCGCGCGCAGCGCCTCCACCTGCTCGGGCAGGTCCACGCCGCCGGCCACGGACTGGAGCCCGAGGTCGGTGGCGATCCGCAGCAGCCCGCTGGTGATCTTGTGCAGCCGCGCGGACTCCACGACCCCCTCGACCAGACCGCGGTCCAGCTTGAGGACGTCCACGGGCAGCCTGCGCAGCGCCGTGATCGCCACGGAGCCGCTGCCGAAGCCGTCCAGCGCGATCCGCACGCCGAGCCTGCGCAGCGCACCGAGCCGCCGCTCCAGCTCATCCAGCGAGACCCGTACGTCGGTGTCGGACAGCTCGATCACCAGCGCGCCCGACGGCAGACCGTGCTGGGTCAGCAGGGCCTCGATCGAGTCGAGCGGCATCGAGCGGTCCAGCAGCCGGCGCGCGCTCATCCGGACGGCCACCGGCACCGAGAGCCCCGTGGCGGTGCGTTCGGCGGCCTGCTCGACGGCCTCCTCCAGCATCCAGCGGCCCAGCGCGGCGGTCTTGTCGCTGTCCTCCGAGACCCGCAGGAACTCGGCGGGCGTGAACAGCACCCCTTGCGAGGACCGCCAGCGCGCCTGGGCGGCGACCGAGGTGATCCGACCGTCCTCCAGACACACCACCGGCTGGTGCAGCAGCGCGAACTCGCCGTCGTGCAGCGCGGCCCGCAGTCGCGTGGCCAGCTCCGCCTTGCGTACGACGTCCTGCTGCATCTGCGGCTTGTACAGCTCGACCCGGCCCTTGCCGGACGCCTTGGCCCGGTACATCGCGAGGTCGGCGTTGCGCAGCAGCTCGCCCGCGCCGAGTCCCGGCTCGGCGAACGCGACGCCGATGGAGGCGGCGACCCGGACATCGTTGCCGTCGATGACGTACGGCTGCGACAGCGTGACCCTGAGGCGGTCGGCGAGCTCCAGGATGTGCCGTTCGCGGGCGGACCGGTCGCGGGTGCCGTCCCCGACGATGAGCGCGGCGAACTCGTCGCCGCCGAGCCGGGAGGCGGTGTCCCCGTGCCGGACCGCCTCCTGGAGTCTGCGGGCGGCCTGGACGAGCAGTTCGTCCCCGGCCTGGTGCCCGATGGTGTCGTTGACGGCCTTGAAGCCGTCCAGGTCGATGAAGAGGACGGCCGTACCGCGCAGGGCGGCGCCGCGGTCGGAGGCGCGGCGGCCGGACAGGGCCTGCTGCACGCGCTGGGTGAACAGCGCGCGGTTGGGCAGGTCGGTGAGCGGGTCGTGCTCGGCGTTGTGCTGGAGCTGCGCCTGCAGGCGCACTCTTTCGGTCACGTCCCGGCTGTTGAAGATGAGGCCGCCGTGGTGGCGGTTGACGGTGGACTCGACGTTCAGCCAGCCGCCGTCACCGGACCGGAAGCGGCACTCGATGCGCGTAGTGGGTTCCTCAAGTGGGCTGATGGCGAGGAAGCGGCGCACCTCGTGCACCACGCAGCCCAGGTCCTCCGGGTGGATGAGATTGGCCAGTTCGGTACCCACCAGTTCCTCGGCGGGGCGGCCGTAGACGCCGGCCGCGGCCGGCGAGACGTAGCGGAGGATGCCGTTCGGCGCGGCGATCATGATGACGTCGCTTGAGCCCTGCACCAGGGAGCGGAAGTGGTTCTCCTTCTGCGCCAGTTCCTGGGCGAGGGTGATGTTGTCGAGCAGCATGATGCCCTGGCGCGTCACGAGGGCGAGCACGACGGTGCTGCCGGTGATGAGCACGACGCGGTCGACGCTGCGGCCGTTGAGGACGTTGTAGAGGATCCCCAACGTGCAGACGGCGGCGGCGAGATAGGGCGTCAGGGCGGCCAGCGAGCCGGCTATCGGCCGGGCCGCCGGGAGCCGGCTGTGATCACCTCCCTGCGCGGGCATGGGGTGGTGGCCGGCGCCACGCTGTCCCGGCAGGTGCTCGTGCACCACGCGCGTGTGCCCCTCGCTCTCCTCCCGCTCGGCGTCGCCGCCCCGGGGGCCGGCCCAGGGGGCGTAGGCGAGCAGTAGCGAGCCGGCGAACCAGCCCGCGTCGAGGAGTTGGCCGGAGCGGTAGGTGTTGTGCATCAGCGGCGAGGTGAACAGCGCGTCGCACATCACGGTCAGGGCGAGTGCCCCGATCGCGGTGTTGACCGCGGTGCGGTTCACCGACGAGCGCCGGAAGTGCAGGGCGAGCACCATGCTCACCAGCGCGATGTCCAGCAGCGGGTAGGCCAGCGACAGCGCGGTGTGCGCCACGCTCGTCGCCTCGGACTCGGCCGCGGTCTGGGCGAGGGCGAGGCTCCACGACAGGGTGAGCAGGGAGCCGCCGATCAGCCAGGCGTCCAGGCCGAGACAGACCCAACCCGACTTGGTCACCGGGCGCTTGGCGAGCACCAGCAGCCCCACGATGGCGGGCGGGGCGAAGCAGAGGAAGAACCCGTCGGCGTAGCTGGGGCTGGGCACGGGACGCCCGAGTACGACCTCGTACCACCCCCAGACGAGATTGCCGAGGGCCGCCATCACCGAGGAGAGGGCGAACAACAGCCAGGCCGGCCGAAAGCGGATCCGGCGGCTGCGGGCATAGAGCAGGCACGACACGGCGGCGGTGGCGGCCGCGGCGCTCAGCCCGAAGTCACCCATGATCAGCGCGAGTTCGTCCGAACCCCAGCCGAGCGCGGAACCGACGGCGTATCCCGCGCAGACCAGGGCCAGGACGAGTTGGGGGGCCATGCCGGTCCCGCCGCCCGAGGACGGCGGCCGGGGCAGCGATCCCGACGAAGGACGGGCCCGCAACGCTCCGTTGAGGGTGGTCGTGGGAGGCGGCGGCGAGCTCACCGGTCCCTCCCGGTCCGCGCCGCTCCCGGGTCCCGCGGGTCCCGGTGCACTGGATGGGCATGCCGCCTGCGGCTGCTGTGCCTGCGCTGGTGGCTGTGGTGTCCGCCGTGATTGCCGTGGTGGCCGCGTCTGCGCGCGGTCGTGCCCCAGGGTCGCCGTCGGCGGCCCCGCCGCGTCGGATCGTTGGTCCATAGGCCGTGCATCGCCCGTCGCCCCCCTCACAGTCTGAAATGTCCATCCCCGGCGCCGAACGGTGCGCGGCGCAGCCCCTGTCGGGACGATACACCAGCATCGTCACTCAGGGACATAGGTTCTCTACGCTCCGTGACGACCAGCGGGGATGCGGGCACGGACCGCGTCCAGAGGATTGCGGAGGGTACCCGAACCGGATTACGTGGCTATTGCGTCTGTCGACGGGCTGCTGGGTGCGCCCGTCGTAAGGATCACGTTGCGCAGCGGCTCCCGGTTCACGAAACGGCTCAACTGGTCGACCAGCAGCCGCTTGGCGCGGGGCAGGAAGGCGGATGTCGGACCGCCCACGTGCGGGCTGATGAGCAGGCCGGTCGCCTGCCACAAGGGGTGGCCCGGGGGCAGCGGTTCCGGGTCGGTGACGTCGAGGGCCGCGGTGATGCGCCCGCTCTCCAGTTCGGCGAGCAGGGCCTTGGTGTCGACGACGCCCCCGCGCGCGACGTTCACCAGCAGCGCGCCGTCCTTCATCCGGGCCAGGAAGTCGGCGTCGACCAGGTGACGGGTGGTTTCGGTGAGCGGTGTGGACAGCACGACGACGTCCGCCTCGGGGAGCAGGGCGGGAAGTCGGGTGAGCGGATGCACCAGACCGCGCGCCGTGGTGCGCTCGGAGCGCGCGACGCGCGTCACCCGCGCGAGCTCGAACGGCGCGAGCCGGTCCTCGATGGCGGCGCCGATCGAGCCGTATCCCACGATGAGAACGGTCTTGTCGGCCAGCGCCGGCCGGAACCCGCCGCGCCACTCCCCCTTGTCCTGGGCGCGCACGAAGTCAGGGATGCCACGCAGCGAGGCCAGGATGAGCGCGAGCGTGAGCTCGGCGGTGCTCGCCTCGTGCACCCCCCGCGCGTTGCAGAGCCTCACTCCGGGGCGCAGGTGCTTCAGGCCCGGCTCGACGTGGTCGGTTCCGGCGGACAGCGTCTGCACGACCTCGACGGAGCTCATCATGGGCAGCGGGCGCTGTCCGAGGCCCGGCGGCTTCATGTAGGGGACGACGTAGAAGGCGCACGCGGCGGGGTCAGCGGGATAGTCGTCGGCGCCGTCCCAGAAGCGGTACTCCGGCCCCTCGGGGAGCCCCTCGATCTCTTCCGGCGGGATGGGAAGCCATACGTCAGGAGTCATGCTCCGGAGGCTATGTCAGGTCCCGGGGACGGCAGAGGTTAGGTTGGGGTGCCGGAAGAGGGAGGGTCACGAGCAGGTGGAGCGCAGGACGATCGGCGCGGCGGCGCTCGCGGTGGGGGCCGTCGGACTCGGGTGCATGCCGATGAGCTGGGCGTACAGCGGATCGCGGCAGCGTGGTGACGAGTCGCTGAGGGCCGTGCACCGGGCGCTGGATCTGGGCTCGACGCTGCTGGACACGGCCGACATGTACGGCCCGTTCACCAACGAGCTGTTGCTGGGGCGGGTGTTGAAGGAGCGTCGGCAGGACGCCTTCGTGTCGACCAAGGTCGGGCTGCTGGTCGGTGAGCAGCACATCGTGGCCAACGGCCGCCCCGGCTATGTGAAGCGGGCGTGCGACGCCTCGCTGCGGCGACTCCAGACGGATGTGATCGACCTGTACCAGCTGCACCGCGCGGACCCCGAGGTTCCGGTGGAGGAGACCTGGGGGGCGATGGCGGAGCTCGTCCAGGCCGGAAAGGTACGGGCGTTGGGCATGTGCGCGGTGGGCGCGCGCGGCGGCCGCCGCTCCGGGACCCGTCTGCACGACACCACCCTGCGTCAGTTGCGGCGGATGCAGCAGGTCTTCCCGGTGAGCGCGGTGCAGGCGGAGCTGTCGGTGTGGTCGCCGGAGGCGCTGGAGTCGCTGCTGCCGTGGTGCAAGGCGCGAGGTATCGGTTTCCTGGCGGCGATGCCGCTCGGCAACGGCTTCCTGACCGGCACGCTGACCCCGGGCGAGGGCTTCGAACCGGACGATGTCCGCGCCCGCCACCCCCGCTTCACGGCGGAGATGATGGCGGCGAACCAGCCGATCGTGGCCGGTCTGCGCCGCATCGCCCGCCGCCACGGCGAGGACGTCACCCCGGCCCAGGTGGCGCTGACGTGGGTACTGGCGCAGGGGCGGCACGTGGTGCCGGTGCCCGGGGCGAAGCGGGAGCGGTGGGTGGCGGAGAACGCGGGGGCGGCGGAGCTGCGGCTGACGGCGGAGGATCTGGCGGAGGTGGGGGCGCTGCCGGGGGCGCGGGGGTCGTGGGACTGACCGGACCGATCGTGATTCGGGGTTCGGTGATCGGGAACCTGTGAGGCGCGAGCGGTGTATGACAACTAGAAGTCGCCGCGTCGAAGGGACCAAGATCGTGCAACGTCGTGCTGTGTCGGCCGTATTGGCCGCGGCCGCGCTCCTGCTGACGGCCGGGTGTTCCTCCGACGACGAAGGGGGCTCGTCCGGCGGGGGTGACGGCGCGGCATCGAGTGGTACGACCTCGGCGGCGCCGCCTTCGTCCCGGGCGACTGAGGAGGCCCCGCCCGCGAAGGGCTCGGCCGAGGTGGTGCGCACCGTCGCCGAGGACCTGAAGACGCCCTGGGGGCTGGCCCCGCTCCCCGACGGCGATCTGCTCGTCTCCTCCCGTGACGAGGGCACGATCACCCGGGTCGACTCCGAGACCGGCAAGAAGACCGAGGTGGGCGAGGTGCCCGGGGTGTCCCCTGCCGGAGAGGGCGGTCTGATGGGCCTGGCGCTCTCCCCGGACTACGCCTCGGACCACATGGTCTACGCGTACTTCACCTCGGCCTCGGACAACCGCATCGTCCGGATGCTCCTCGACGAGGACAAGCCGTCCGGCGAGCAACTGGGCGCGCCCGACACCATCTTCAAGGGCATCCCCAAGGGCTTCATCCACAATGGCGGCCGGATCGCCTTCGGCCCCGACAAGATGCTCTACGCGGGCACGGGCGAGAGCGGTGAGGAGGGTCTGTCCCAGGACAAGGAGTCCCCGGGCGGCAAGATCCTTCGGATGACCCCGGAGGGCGAGCCGTCCCCCGGCAACCCCTTCTCCGACTCCCCGGTGTATTCGTACGGCCACCGCAATGTGCAGGGTCTGGCCTGGGACCCCGAACAGCGGCTGTTCGCCGCGGAGTTCGGCCAGGACACCTGGGACGAGCTGAACACGATCAAGCCGGGCGACAACTACGGCTGGCCGGAGGCCGAGGGCAGGTCGGACAACCCGGCGTTCCACAACCCGATAGCCCAGTGGACGACGGACGAGGCCTCCCCCAGCGGCATCGCCTACGCCGAGGGCTCGATCTGGATGGCGGGCCTGAAGGGCGAGCGCCTGTGGCGCATCCCCCTGAGCGGCACGGAGGCCTCGGCCGACCCCCAGTCCTTCCTGGAGGGCGACTACGGCCGCCTGCGCACGGTGGTCCCGGCGGGCGGCGACAAACTGTGGGTGACGACGAGCAACACCGACGGCCGGGGCAGCCCGGAGGACGGGGACGACCGGATTCTGGAGGTGCGGGTGAAGTAGACCGCCGCTCAGTCCTCGTCCGGCTCCGGCCCCGGCTTCTCGACCGGCATCCGCACGACGACCTTCCCGGACGCGAGATCTATCGGCCCCCGCCCGGGATCCCCGTCCCCCACGTCCTCCCGGGTGAGCTCCAGCCGGTTCTGCTCATCGCGGGTGTGCTTGCGGCCGGGTGCGAACAGTTCCTCGAACATGTTGAACACGGCGCCTCCCTGCCCCGGTCCCTGACAGCGTACGTCGCGCTCGGCGCCGTTCTCATCCGGCCGCTGGAGCGCGGAGCGAGTCCGGGTCGAACAGCCCCATCCGATGCGCCACCGCCGCCGCTTCCCCGCGCCCCGCCACCCCCAACTTGGCGAGGATGTTGGAGACATGGACGCTGGCCGTCTTCGGGGAGATGAAGAGTTCCTCGGCTATCTGGCGGTTGGTGCGGCCCGCTGAGACCAGGCGGAGGACGTCGTGTTCTCGGCTGGTGAGGCCGAGGGTGTCGGTGGAGGTGCGAGGGGCGTCCGGGGTCAGGGGGAGCCGGGCTCGCCGGGCCAGCGATGTGACCTCGTCGGCCAGGGGGCGGGCGCCCAGGTGCTCGGCGACCGCGTGGGCGAGGCGGAGCAGCTCCGCGGCCGGGGCGCGATCCTCCTCACCGCCCGCGGTCAGCAGGGCCTCGGCGAGGCGGTGACGGACGCGGGCCAGGTCGTAGGGGCGCTGGAGTTGCTCGAAGGCGGTGACCACCGTCGACCAGAGGTCGACCGGCGCGTGTCCCTCGGCGCGGTGGAGTTCCGCGCGGACCCATTGGTCGTACGCGTGCCAGATGGGGGCGTCGGTGGTGAGGGTCTTCACCGCGCCGAAGAGGCGTTCCAGGGTCTCGGCTCGGCCCTCGCCGGCGGCGGGCAGGTCCTGGGCGTCGGCCTCGGCGGTGGCGGCGGCCAGCAGGAGGGGCCAGGCGTAGCGCTGGGTGCCGGGCTGGAAGCCGGTGTCGAGGGTGCGCGAGAGTTCGGCGCGGGCGTCGAGGATGCGGCCCTCGGCGGCGGCGATGGCGATCGCGAGCCGGGACAGCGGCAGGTTGTTCTGCGGCATGGGGTCGTGGGTGCCGTAGGAGGCGCGGCCGTCGGCCAGATGCCGGGCGGCCTCCTCGATGTGCCCGCGGGCCAGCGAGACATAGGCCAGGCAGTGGGCGGCGCAGCCGCGTGGCTTGGCGACCTGGCCGGTGCGCTGGGCGGTGACCGCGGCCTCCGCTCCCTCCTCCCAGTGGCCCAGGGAGATCAGCGCCTCGGCGAGATTGGCCCAGATCCAGGCCTCGGAGTCCCTCAGGCCCCGGTCCTGGGTGAGCCGCAGTCCCGCGCGCAGGATGCCGACCGCCTCTTCGGAGCGGCCGATGCCTTCGAGGACGGACGCCAGGTTGATGTGGCTTCGGCCCAGCACGGACGCCGGCCCCGAGGACACCGCCTGCTCCTGGACCTCGTACAGCAGGCCGAGCCCGGTCTCGATGTCCCCGGCGTCGACGAGCAGCACACCGTGGGTGAGACGGGCGTTGAGCTCGATGTCGGTGGCGCCCACCATCCGCGCGTACTCGACGGCGCGCTCGGCGGCGGTCATGGCCTCGGGTCCCGGTGCCCGGACCATGGCCCAGGCGGCCGCGGTGGCCAGCACCTCGGCGTGCACCTCGGACGGCGGCAGTCCGCGGACCAGTTCCTGGGCGGTGGCGATCTCCTGCCAGCCGTCGCCACGGGCCTGTGCCTGGACCAGTCGGGAGCGCTGGATCCAGAACCACGCGGCGCGCTGGGGGTCCCCCCGTCTCGAACGCGGTTGAGAGCACGGGGGAGGATCGCCCTCGCCCTCCCCGTCGAGCAGTCGCAGCGCCCGCTTGGTGATCTTCAGGGCGCGTTCCCGCTCCCCGCACAGCCGTCCGGCGACGGCGGCCTCGGCCATCAGGTCGAGATAGCGCAGCGCCGTGGTGGCGGGGTCGCAGCCGCAGGGGGGATAGACCTCGGTGTAGTCGACGGGGCGCAGGGTCGCCCGTACGTCCTCGGGCGCGGAGTCCCACAGCTCCATCGCGCGTTCCAGGAGCCGCAGTTGTTCGGAGTAGGCGTGCCGGCAGCGGGCCGTGACGGAGGCGTCCAGGACGGCGGGCAGGGCCTTGGCGGGGTCGTGGGCGTGGTACCAGTAGCTGGCCAGGCGCATGACGCGTTCGTCGGCGGGGACGAGGCTCGGATCGGCCTGAAGGGCCTCGGCGTAGGCACGGTTGAGGCGGGAGCGCTCGCCGGGCAGCAGGTCGTCGCTCACGGCCTCGCGGACCAGGGAGTGCCGGAAGCGATAGCCGTCGCCGCCGGGCGCGGCGCTGAGGATGCCGGCGCCCACGGCGGCCCGCAGCGCCTCGATGAGATCGTCCTCGGCGAGCCGGGCGACGGCGGCGAGCAGCCGGTACTCCACGGTGGAGCCGCCCTCGGCGACGATCCGGGCGACCCGCTGGGCGGGCTCGGGCAGCGCCTCCACCCGCACCAGGAGCAGATCGCGCAGGGAGTCGGTGAGCCCGGTGCAGCAACCCTCGTGGGCGGCGACGGCGAGTTCCTCGACGAAGAAGGCGTTGCCGTCGGAGCGTTCGAAGATCTCGTCGACCTGGGCCGGGTCGGGTTCGCCGGCGAGGATGCCGGCGATCTGCCGGCCGACCTCGTCGCGGTTGAAGCGGGCGAGTTCGATCCGGCGGACGGTGCGCAGCCGGTCGAGTTCGGCGAGCAGGGGGCGCAGCGGATGGCGGCGGTGGATGTCGTCGGAGCGGTAGGTGGCGAGGACGACCAGGCGGCCGGTGCGCAGGGTGCGGACGAGATAGGCGAAGAGGTGGCGGGTGGAGGCGTCGGCCCAGTGCAGGTCCTCCAGGACGAGGACGACCGTGCGGTCGGCGGCGACGCGCTCCAGGAGACGGGCGGTGAGTTCGAAGAGGCGGGCCATGCCGTTCTCGTCGTACCGCTTGGAGCCGGTCTCGCCGAGTTCGGGCAGCAGTCTGGCCAGTTCCTCCTCCTGGCCCGCGGCCGCGGCGGCGAGTTCGGCGGGGAGTTCGTGGCGCAGGGCGCGCAGGGCGGTGGAGAAGGGGGCGAAGGGCAGTCCGTCGGCGCCGATCTCGACGCAGCCGCCGAGGGCGACGACGGCTCCGGCGCGAGCGGCGCGGTTCGCGAACTCCTCGACGAGGCGGGTCTTGCCGACCCCGGCCTCACCGCCGAGCAGCAGCGCCTGGGGCTCTCCCCCAGTGCCGAGAGCCTGGGAGGTGCCCCCGGCCTCAGCGCGGGCGAGCGCGTCGTTCAGGGTCTGCATCTCGTCGGCGCGACCGACGAACACCGGGCTGACGGACTGGTTTTCCACGGGCCAGAGCATCGCACGCGGCTCCGACAGAGGGGCACCGGTTCTCGGGACGACGGCAGGGACATGACCCGGCCGCCGTCCCTGGGTGCTCACGCGGTGCGGGTGGAGCGGAGCCGGCCGCGGCGGGAGGTATGCACCTCGCCCTCGGCGTCTTGGCGGGCCGCTTCCCGGCGGGCGGCGCGGCGGCCGCGGACGATCTCGCGGACCAGGCGCTCGTTCTGCGCCTCGCGGATGAGCTCGGTGGAGCGGAGGTGGTAGAGCTCGTGCTCGAACATGGTGTCCCCTTGGGAGAGTTGGCTTCACTTGCTGCGATGCCTCAACTCTCGTCTCCCAGGGGGGTCCGCCACATCGGGAGACTTCCGCATCTTCGGCGCCGTACGGGGCCTTAGACGCGCGTGAGGGGCCTCAGGTGCTCCGTAAGGTGCTTACGGATGCCCTAAGACCCCTCAGGACCTGCGGTGATTCAGCCGGCGGAGGGCAGTCCCAGCAGGACGTCGGTGTACTTGAGGACCGCGAGGAGCAGGCCGATCACACCGAGCGCGACGCCGCCCCAGGCGACCGACTTGATCCACACGGGCTGCGGCTTGCCCGGGGCGCCGAACGCCGGCCGGGCGAGGACCACGACGCCGACAAGCAGCGCGACCAGCGCGAAGGCTCCGCCCCACAGCGCGGTGGTCTGCCAGGCGTCGCCGTAGAGCGCCTGCAGTTGTGCTGCGACGCTCGGGTTCGACGCGGCCTGCATCTCCAGCTGGCCGGTGATCTCCGCGCGCGCCGAGGCCACCGTGCCGACCCAACTGCCCGTCAGCGACACCAGGCCGAGGGCCGCGGAGACGACCGCGACCGCGCCCTGGCCGACGAAGGAGGCGCCCTCCTGCACGTCCTGGGGCTGCTCGTCGCCGTCGTCAGCGCCGTTCTGGAGGATCTCGGCGTCGGTCTCCTCGATGTCGTCGGGCTCGGTGGCCTCGACGGCCTCCTGCTCCTCGGCGGTCTTCGTCTCGTCCACTGTCTTCGTTCCCATGTCTCGCACCGTACGGAGGCTGTCTGAGAGCTTTCTTAATGATCGTTGTGAGCGGCACGCGCGCGTGCGTCGTGCCACTCGGAAGCGAGGATGGCCCACACCTCGGTGTCATGGCGAACGCCCCGGTGGGGGTAGTTCTCCCTGAGGACGCCCTCCCGGGTCATGCCGAGCCGCCGGGCCACATTGATGCTGGGTTCGTTGGCCGCGGCCGCGCACCACACCACGCGGCGCATGCCGCGCTCGCCGAACGCCCAGTCCAGGAGCACCCGCATCGCGCGCGTGACGAGCCCGCGCCCGGTCCCGGCCGGCTCCAGCCAGCACCCGACCTCGCAGTTGCGGGCCTCCGCGTCGAAGTTCAGGAAGAGCACCCCGCCGACCAGCTTCCCGTCCGTCCACAGGCCGTGCAGGGATCCGGTGTCGGCGGCGCGCATGTCGGCGTACCGCTGGAGGACCTCGCGCGCACCGGCGGTGTCCTTGGCCTTCGAGCCGAACGGGACGTACTGGTTGATGAACTCCCGCCCGCGCTCCAGGTGCGCTAGGAACTCCTCGGCGTGCCAGGGCTCGAGCGGCCGCAGTTCGGCGCCGTCGTCACCCAGCGATATCGCGTACATCCTGCCGCTGCTCCTTCGCCAGTACGTCCGCCACCTCGGCGTCCGTCGCAGCGGCCAGCTTCTCATGGGCGGCGCGGGCCTCGGGCGGCTCGATGCTGATCCGGGGCAGCCGGGCGTCCAGCCAGCGCGGCAGCCACCAGTTGGCGCCGCCGAGCAGATGCATGAGGGCGGGCACGAGCAGGGTGCGCAGGACAAAGGCGTCCAGGGCGACGGCGGCGGCGAGCGCGATGCCGAACATGGCGATCACCCGGTCGCCGCTGAGCACGAAGGCGAGGAAGACCGAGATCATGATGACCGCGGCGGAGTTGATCACCCGGCTGGTCTCGGCGAGGCCGATCCGTACGGCCCGCCGGTTGTCGCCGGTCTCCAGCCACTCCTCGTACATCCGGCTGACCAGGAACACCTGGTAGTCCATGGAGAGCCCGAAGAGCACGGACACCATGATCACCGGGAGGAAGGGTTCGATCGGCCCGGCGCGGCCGAGGCCCAGCAGTTCGCTCCCCCAGCCCCACTGGAAGACGGCGACGACGACGCCGAAGGCGGCGGCCACGGCGGCGATGTTCATCGCGGCGGCCTTCAGCGGGATGCCGATGGACCGGAAGGCGAGCAGAAGCAGCAGACAGCCGAGGCCGACGACGACACCGACGAACAGGGGCAGCTTGCCGACGATGACATCGGCGAAGTCGTCGTAGCCGGCGGTCACCCCGCCGACCTGCACATCGAGCGAAGTGCCGGTCTCCGCGCGCGGGAGCACCTCGGAGCGCAGCCGCTCGACGAGGTCGCTGGTCCTGTCGGACTGCGGCGAGGACTCGGGGGCGACCGTGAGATACGCGGTGTCACCGGCCGAGTTGAAGGTCACCGGGGTCACCGAGGCGACGCCCTCGGTGGAGCGAAGGGTGGTGTCGAGGTTGTCCAGGGCGAGCTTGTCGTCGGCGCCGTCGACGTGGGTCACCAGGGTCAGCGGGCCGTTGACGCCGGGGCCGAAGCCGTCGGAGAGAAGGTCGTAGGCCTGCCGGGTGGTGGCGGTCCCCGGGTTGTTGCCCTGGTCGGAGGTGCCCAGGCGCAGGGAGAGGGTGGGCAGGGCGAGGATCGTGATGACGACCAGGGCGAGGACGCCGAGCAGCTTGGGGTGGCGCTCGACGAACGCCGACCAGCGGGCGGCGAACCCGGTCGGCAGCTCCGGTTCGGGCCCGTGCTCGACCAGTCGGCGGCGCTCACGGCGGCTGAGGGCGCGCATGCCGATGAAGGACAGCAGGGCGGGCAGCAGGGTCACGGAGGCCGCGACGGTGAGGACCACGGTCAGCGAGGCCGCTATGGCGACGCCGTTGAGGAAGTTCAGCCGAAGGATCAGCATGCCCGACAGGGCGATGCAAACGGTGGCACCCGCGAACACGACGGCCCGTCCGGTGGTCGTGACGGCGTTGGTGATCGACTCGTTGACGGTCAGCCCGCGCTTCAGCCCCCGCCGGTGTCTGGTGACGATGAACAGCGCGTAGTCGATGCCGACGCCGAGCCCGATCAGCATGCCGAGCATGGGCGCGAAGTCGGCGACGGTCATGGCGTGCCCGAGCAGCACGGTCCCGGCGTAGGCGGTGCCGACGCTGACCAGTGCGGTGGCGATGGGCAGCAGGGAGGCGGCGAGCGAGCCGAAGGCGAGGAAGAGGACGACCGCGGCGACAGCCACGCCGACCACCTCGGCGAGATGCCCGCCGGAGGATTCGGTGAGCCCGATCGCGGTGCCGCCGAGCTCCACCTGGAGCCCTTCGGCCTCGGCTTCCTTGGCGGTGTCGACGACCGCCTGCGCCTCCGCCTGGTCGATGTGCTCGGCCCGGTCCTCGAAGGTGACCGTGGCGTAGGCGGTACGTCCGTCCCCGCTGACCCGGCCCGCGCCGTGCCCGTCGTAGGGGCCGGCCACGGAGGCCACCCCGGGCAGCTCGGCGATCTCCTCCAGGGTGCGGTTCATCGTCTGCTGGACGTCGGCGGCGCGGACGGTGCCGGAGTCGGTGTGCCAGACAACGGTGTCGCTGTCGCCGCCGAAGCCGGGGAAGCCGTCCTGGAGGAGCTGGGTGGCGCGGCCGGACTCGGTGCCGGCGACCTCGTAGTCGTTGGAGTACGCGGTGCCCGTGGCCACGGCCGCCGCGGTCACCCCGCCGAAGGCGAGGAGCCACAGCAGAACGGCGACGAGGCGGCGCTGGACACACCAGCGTGCGAGGGCTGCCACGAACCTTGCTCCCAGGGTGCTATTTATGGATCTTTGATCGGGAACAGTCGTTCATGAGGTGAACAGCCCGCAAAGAACGCATGAGCAATGCGAAGGCCACTCTTACAGGTGAAAGTGATCGTTTAATGCGTTCGTGGGCTTATTCACAGGAGTGCGAGCCAGATCACAGGACAGTAACGACCTCGCTGTCACATCAGTCGAACTGGTCTCCGAACGCCATCACCGTCACCCCGGCGATCAGCAGCCACAGCGCCCGTCGGGTGCGGCCGCGGGAGCCGAGGAAGGCCGCGAGTCCGCAGACGGCGGCGCCGAGGGCGTAGGCGGCCGGGACGAGCGCCGGGGCGGAGCCGGTGGCGCGAAGTGCCGAGGCGGCGAGTCCGGCCAGGGTCAGCAGCGCGCCGGCCGCGACCGCCGTCCAGCGGGCCCGCCGCGCGTCGTGCACCTCGTGCGCCTCGGCTATGTCCGCGGCGTGCTCGGAATCGGGGCGTCCACTCATGGCGGGCGAGCGTAGCGGGTCCCGCTGGGAAATCGGGTGCGGGGTGGGCAACCGCGCTGCTAGCTTCCGGAGGTTCGCTGTTCCACGCGGCTCCTCGCCGCCGGCCGAAGCAGGTGCGTTGTTTGAGCGTCCGACCGAGCTCCTCCGTATCCCTTTCCGCTTCCCCGGACTCAAGGAGCCCGTTCACCGATGTCGGACATCACCACCCCGAGGACCTCGAATGAGGACCTCACCAAGCGGCTGACCCACGCCCGCTACCCGCGCAGCAACAACTACGACGTCAGCTGGGTCATCGAGAACCAGATGGGCCCGAACGCGCTGTGGCTGCTGGAGTGGCTGGCGCCCGCGCTCGGCCTCGACGCCCTGCGCCCCGGCGCCCATGTGCTCGACCTCGGCTGCGGCCGGGCGATGACCTCGGTCTTCCTGGCCAGGGAGTACGACGTCCAGGTCACCGCGGCCGACCTCTGGGTCACGGCGGACGACAACGCCCGGCGTATCGCCGAGGCGGGGTTCGCCGACCGGGTGCAGGCCGTGCACGCCGAGGCGCACGACCTGCCGTTCGCCGAGGGCAGCTTCAATGCGATCGTGAGCATCGACGCCTACCAGTACTTCGGCACGAATGACCTCTATCTGCCCACCCTGACCCGGCTGTTGAAGCCGGGTGGGCGGATCGGGGTCGTCGTCCCCGCACTGCGGGAGGAACCGGACGGCATCGAGCCGCCGGAGCATCTCGCACCGTGGTGGGAGCACGACTGGTGGTGCTTCCACTCCGCCGACTGGTGGCGACGCCAGTGGACGCGCAGCGGGGCCGTCGAGGTCGAGGCGGCGGACTGGCAGCCGGACGGCTGGCGGGACTGGCTGCTGTGGTGCGAGGTGATCGCCGAGGAGAGCCCGGAGGAGTGGCACCGCACGATGGCCCGCCAGGTCGCCGAGGCGGTGCGGGCGGACGAGGGCCGCGCGCTGGGCTTCGTACGACTCGTAGGACGCCGTAAGTAGGTACGACGGCAACGGCCCCGGAGGTACGTACCTCCGGGGCCGTTCTCTGCCTCAGCCCTCGCTGACGCCCAGCTTCTCCAGGATCAGCTCCTTGACGCGGGCCGCGTCCGCCTGGCCGCGCGTGGCCTTCATGACCGCGCCCACCAGGGCACCGGCCGCGGCCACCTTGCCGCCGCGGATCTTGTCCGCGATGGCCGGGTTGCCGGCGATGGCCTCCTCGACGGCGGTGGTCAGGGCGCCCTCGTCGGAGACGACCTTCAGACCGCGCTTGTCGACGACCTCGTCCGGGGTGCCTTCTCCCGCGAGGACGCCCTCGATGACCTGGCGGGCCAGCTTGTCGTTGAGGTCACCCTTCGCGACCAGCTCGGTGACCCGGGCGACCTGCGCCGGGGTGATCGCCAGCTCGTCCAGCGACTTGCCCGACTCGTTGGCGCTGCGCGCCAGCTCGCCCATCCACCACTTACGGGCGGAGGCGGCGTCGGCACCGGCGTCGATGGTGGCGACGATCGGGTCCAGGGCACCGGCGTTGAGGATCGCCTGCATGTCGGTGGCCGAGATGCCCCACTCCGCGAGGAGCCGGTTGCGGCGGGCCAGCGGCAGCTCCGGCAGCCCGGCGCGGATCTCCTCGACCCACTCACGGGACGGGGCGACCGGCACCAGATCCGGCTCCGGGAAGTACCGGTAGTCCTCGGCCTCCTCCTTCACACGGCCCGAGGTCGTCGACCCGGTGTCCTCGTGGAAGTGGCGGGTCTCCTGGATGATCGTGCCGCCGGACGACAGCACGGCCGCGTGCCGCTGGATCTCGAAACGGGCCGCACGCTCCACGGACCGCAGCGAGTTGACGTTCTTCGTCTCGGAACGCGTGCCGAACTTCTCGGTGCCGTTCGGGCGCAGCGACAGGTTCACGTCGCAGCGCATCTGGCCCATCTCCATACGGGCTTCCGACACACCGAGCGCCCGGATGAGCTCGCGCAGCTCACGGACGTACGCCCGCGCGACCTCGGGAGCGCGCTCGCCCGCACCCTCGATCGGCTTGGTGACGATCTCGATGAGCGGGATGCCGGCGCGGTTGTAGTCCAGCAGCGAGTGCGAGGCGCCATGGATACGGCCCGTGGCACCGCCGACGTGCGTCGACTTGCCGGTGTCCTCCTCCATGTGGGCGCGCTCGATCTCCACACGGAAGGTCTCGCCGTCCTCCAGCTGTACGTCGAGGTAGCCGTTGAAGGCGATCGGCTCGTCGTACTGGGAGGTCTGGAAGTTCTTCGGCATGTCCGGATAGAAGTAGTTCTTCCGGGCGAAGCGGCACCACTCGGCGATCTCGCAGTTCAGCGCGAGGCCGATCTTGATGGCGGACTCGACGCCGGTCGCGTTGACGACCGGGAGCGCGCCGGGCATGCCGAGGCAGACCGGGCAGGTCTGGGTGTTCGGGTCGGCACCGAGCGCGGTCGAACAGCCGCAGAACATCTTGGTGTTGGTGCCGAGTTCGACATGGACCTCAAGGCCCATGACGGGGTCGTACGACGCCAGCGCGTCCTCGTACGACACCAGGTCGGTCGTGGTGGTCACGGTGAAACTTCCCTCTCAGCCCAGCAGGACGTCGTCGTCGCCCAGCCGCTTCAGCTCGCGGTAGAGGATGGCGAGGCCGGTGACGATGGCGACGGCGGACACGGTGGCGTCGATCAGGACCAGCGTGTCCTTCTCGGCGCGGGCCGTCTTCAGCCGCTTGGCGACGCCGATCGCGCCGAACGCGGTGGCGGCCATGGACAGGTACGTACCGGACTTGGACTTCTTGAAGCCCTTGGCCTTGGTCAGTGCACTCACAGCGACGGAGCCTCCTCGATCAGCGGGTGGCCCCACCTTTCCACGAAGGCGGCCTCGACCGCGGCCCCCACCTTGTACAGACGGTCGTCCTTCAGCGCCGGGGCGATGATCTGGAGGCCGACCGGGAGGTTGTCCTCCGGGGCGAGACCGCAGGGCAGCGACATGGCCGCGTTGCCCGCCAGGTTGGTCGGGATGGTGCACAGGTCGGCGAGGTACATCGCCATCGGGTCGTCGGCGCGCTCGCCGATCGCGAAGGCGGTGGTCGGCGTGGTCGGCGAGACGATGACGTCGACCTGCTCGAAGGCCTTCTCGAAGTCCCGCGTGATGAGCGTGCGGACCTTCTGGGCGCTGCCGTAGTACGCGTCGTAGTAGCCGCTCGACAGGGCGTACGTGCCGAGCATGATGCGGCGCTTCACCTCGGGGCCGAAGCCCGCCTCACGGGTGAGGGAGGTGACCGCCTCGGCGGAGTGCGTGCCGTCGTCGCCGGTCCGCAGGCCGTAGCGCAGGCCGTCGAAGCGGGCGAGGTTGGAGGAGCACTCGGAGGGCGCGATCAGGTAGTACGCGGAGAGCGCGAGGTCGAAGGACGGGCAGTCCAGCTCGACGATCTCGGCGCCGAGCTCCTTGAGCAGGGCGACGGACTCGTCGAAGCGCTGGATGACACCGGCCTGGTAGCCCTCGCCGCGGAACTGCTTGACGACGCCGACGCGCATGCCCTCGACGCTGCCGTTGCGGGCGGCCTCGACGACCGGCGGGACCGGGGCGTCGATGGAGGTGGAGTCCATCGGGTCGTGCCCGGCGATGACCTCGTGCAGCAGGGCGGCGTCCAGGACGGTGCGGGCGCAGGGTCCGCCCTGGTCCAGGGAGCTGGAGAAGGCGACCATGCCGTACCGCGAGACGGCCCCGTATGTCGGCTTCACACCGACCGTGCCGGTGACGGCGGCCGGCTGGCGGATGGAGCCGCCGGTGTCGGTGCCGATGGCGAGCGGCGCCTGGAAGGAGGCGAGCGCGGCGGAGGAGCCACCACCCGAGCCGCCGGGGATCTTGGTGAGGTCCCAGGGGTTGCCGGTCGGCCCGAACGCGCTGTTCTCGGTCGAGGACCCCATGGCGAACTCGTCCATGTTGGTCTTGCCGAGGATGACGACGTCAGCGGCCTTGAGGCGCTTGGTGAGGGTGGCGTCGTACGGCGGAATCCAGCCTTCGAGGATCTTCGAACCGACGGTCGTCGGGATGCCCTCGGTGGTGAAGATGTCCTTGAGGGCGAGCGGAACGCCGGCGAGGGGGCCGAGCTTCTCGCCCCGCTCGCGCTTCTCGTCGACGGCACGGGCCTGCGCGAGGGCGCCCTCGCGGTCGACGTACAGGAAGGCGTGCACCTTCTCGTCGACGGCCTCGATGCGCGCGAGGTGGGCCTCGGTGACCTCGACTGCCGTGAGCTCACCGGAAGCGATCTTCGCGGCGGTCTCGGCGGCCGTGAGCTTGATGATGTCCGTCATGATCTCTTAGTCCTCCCCCAGGATCTGCGGCACCTTGAAACGCTGCTGCTCCTGGGCCGGGGCGCCGGAGAGCGCCTGCTCGGGGGTGAGCGACGGACGGACCTCGTCCGCCCGCATGACGTTCGTCAGCGGGAGCGGGTGCGAGGTCGGCGGTACGTCTTGGTCGGCGACCTCACTGACGCGGGCCACCGCGCCGATGATGTCGTCCAGCTGTCCCGCGAAGTGCTCAAGCTCTTCGGGCTTCAGCTCCAGACGCGCCAGCCGGGCGAGGTGGGCGACCTCCTCGCGCGTGATGCCAGGCATGCAGCGATCCTCTGGGGGTGAGTGTGTGTGGTTTGGGCCCAATCCTATGGGGCGGGGGGCTCCGGCCGTTAAACGGTTTCCCGGGAGTGCGGCTCGGGGCCCGCGGATGGGAGTGCCTTGCTGGGTCGTATGGCGGCTGCGGCGCCGTCGTGGCAGGTTGCGCCCACGCGGCGGAGCCGCACATCGATACAGCCCCGCGCCCTGAAGGGCGCTATCGCACAGGTGGGCCTGAACTGGCACGTCACTCCGCCGCCGGCAGCGCCGCCCTCGGCCTCTGCCAACCCCGTGATCCCCTCGCCCTCAGCCACGCCGTGGTCTCCTCCGGCGGCATCGCGGCCGCGACCAGCCACCCCTGTACGGCGTCGCAGCCCAGGTCGCGCAGGCGTTCCCAGGTCTCGTCGTCCTCGACTCCCTCGGCGACCACGAGCAGGCCGAGGGAGTGGGCCAGATCCACCGTGCAGCGGACGATCTCGGCGTCCTCGGTGTCCACCGCGAGCCGGGCCACGAACGAACGGTCGATCTTCAGCTCGCTCACCGGGAGCCGCCTGAGGTGCACGAGGGACGAATAACCCGTGCCGAAGTCGTCCAGGGACATCTTCACGCCGTGCCCGGTCAGGCCCGCGAGGGTGTCGGCGGCGCGCTGCGGGTCCTCCAGGAGGACATGCTCGGTTATCTCCAACTGGAGCGCCCCCGCCGGGACGCCGTGCCGGGCGAGCCGGGCGGCGACCGAGCCAGCGAAGCCCGGGGTGTGGACGTCGCGCGGGGAGACATTGACGGCGACCGGGACGTACAGGCCCTGGGCCCGCCACTTGGCGACCTGGGCGAGCGCCGTGTCCAGGACGTACTCGGTCAGATAGGGCATCAGCCCGGAGGACTCGGCGATGGCTATGAACTCGTCCGGCGGCACCTTCCCGCGCTCCGGGTGCACCCAGCGCACCAGCGCCTCAAGGCCCGCCACCTGGCCGTCGAAGCGGACCTTGGGCTGGTAGTGCAGCTGCACCTCGTGCGCGTCCAGCGCCCGGCGCAGATCGCCGAGGAGGCCGAGGCGGTCGGGGGTGTTGGAGTCCCGCTTGGACTCGTACACCTCCACGCCCGTACGGTCCCGCTTCGCCTGGTACATCGCCACGTCCGCGCGGCGCAGCAGGCCCTCGGCGTCCAGGGCGTGGTCCGGGAAGACGGCGACACCGGCGCTGGCCTCCAGGACCAGGGTGAGGCCGTCGAGATCGAGCGGGGAGCTGAGGTCGGCGACCAGACTGCGGGCGACCCGGGTCGCGGACGTCGTGGAGTCGGCGACCGGCAGTAAGACGGCGAACTCGTCACCGCCCAGGCGCGCGGCCTCGGCGCCGCGGGGCAGCGCCAGCCGGAGCCGGTCGGCTATCTGGAGCAGCAGCCGGTCACCGGCGAGATGACCGAGAGTGTCGTTGACCGACCGGAATCGGTCCAGGTCGATCAGCATCAGCGCGGACCGGGCGCCGATCCGCTCGGCGTCGTCGAGCGCGGTCCAGATCCGCTCCAGCAGCCACTGCCGGTTGGGCAGCCCGGTCAGCGGGTCGCGCAGCTGCTCCTCGGCGCGGGCTCGGGCTATCCACAGGGTGGAGTCGAGCGCGATCAGCGGGATGGAGAACAGCGGCAGCAGCACCGGCTTGGCCATGGCGACGACACAGACCAGCGGGGCGATGCCGAGCAGGGCGACCGCGACGAGGCCCTGTCTGACCAGGGCGGTGCGGGCGACGGTGGGCAGTCCTCGGCTGCGCGGGGCGTGCAGGTACCACAGCAGGGTGCGGGTGACCAGGAGGTAGGCGGCGGCGACCAGCACCACCTCGGGGGCGGTGTAGAAGGTCCAGGTGTCGGGGTTCCAGGGGTCCTCGACGGACGGGACCCGGCCGAAGGCGGCCATCACCAGGGCGCCGGCGGCGATGCCGAGGATGTCCACCGAGCCGTGCAGGACGCCCTGCCGCCAGCGGTGGCGGCGGGCTATGCCGACCAGCACGACGACGGTGAGGCTGACCATGCCGGCGGGCACCCAGCCGTAGAGCATCAGGACGGCGAGGGTGAGGGCGGCGCCGGAGCCGGTGCCGCCCCACCAGCGGGCCCGGCCGAGGGCGACGAGGTGGCCGACGATGATGCCGGTGAGCACGGCCAGCGACCAGCCGACGGTGCCGGACGGGAAGAGGGCGTGGCCGCCGGTGAAGGCGCGGTAGAAGCCGGCGCCGAGCACGAAGCCGGCCGCCGCCACGACGGCCGCGGGCAGCGCGGGCCAGGACAGGTGCCGTTCGGCCTCGCTCTCCGCCAGGCCGGGGACGCGCTCGACGGTGAGCTGTGCGGCGCCACGGCCGTCCGCCCCGGTGAGCGGTACCGCGGCGCGTCCGGCCGCGCCCGAGCGCCCGGCGGCCCACCCGGACCAGCGGCTCGCCCGCCAGGCGCCGGTGACCCGGCGCAGGCGCAGCCGTGAGTCCGGGGCGGCGCTCTCGGTCGGTTCCATTCCCGTCCCTCTCACAGCCGGCGGTGCCCACGCCACGCGGCCCGTTGCCCGACAACCCCCGGGCGGCACCGCGTTGGAAAACCCTTCCCCCAGCTCATCAAGAGCAAGGGAATGCCCCAACCGCAGCTGGGCACGGCAGGCGCACATCTCAACAGTAGGCCGCAGAAGGCTTCCACGGGCAGCGGTCGTCGACGGTTGCCCGAATGCGCCCCGGCCACCCGTATGCATCTGGTATGCGCCGATCGGGTGGCCTTCAACCGCTACCGCCGCCTACTCCTCGGTCGGAAGCGCGACTTCGGCCGCCGCCTCGGGACCCTGTTCCAGCAGGACGTCGAAGCCGTCCTCGTTCAGAACGGGCACCTTGAGCTGCATGGCCTTGTCGTACTTCGAGCCAGGATTGTCCCCCACAACCACGAAGGACGTCTTCTTCGAAACCGAACCGGTCACTTTCGCTCCCCGGGTCTGCAGGGCCTCCTTGGCGCCGTCCCGGGTGAAGTGCTCCAAGGTGCCGGTCACGACGACGGTGAGCCCTTCGAGCGGGCGCGGGCCCTCGTCCTCGCCGGAGCCCTCCTCCTCCATGCGGACACCGGCCGCTCTCCACTTGCGGAGGATCTCCTGGTGCCACTCCTCGGCGAACCACTCCTTGAGCGAGGCGGCGATGATCGCGCCGACGCCGTCGGTGCCCGCCAGCTCCGCCTCGCTCGCCTGCTCGATCCGCTCGATCGAGCGGAATTCACGGGCCAGCGCCTCGGCGGCGACCGGGCCCACATGACGGATCGACAGGCCCGTGAGGACCCGGGCGAGCGGGCGCTCCTTGGCCGCCTGGATGTTCTCCAGCATGGCAAGCGCGTTCTTCTTCGGCTCGCCCTGCTGGTTGGCGAAGACCGTCGCGATCTTCTCCTCACCGGTCTTCGGGTCCCGCTTGGGCAGGCCGCTGTCCTGGTCCAGGACGTACGCCTTGATGGGCAGCAACTGCTCGATGGTCAGGTCGAACAGATCGCCCTCGTCGACCAGCGGCGGGTCCTCGGGCTCCAAGGGCTTGGTGAGCGCGGCCGCGGCGACGTAGCCGAAGTGCTCGATGTCCAGCGACTTGCGGCCCGCGAGGTAGAACAGGCGCTCGCGCAACTGGGCCGGGCAGGTCCGGGCGTTCGGGCAGCGCAGGTCGACGTCGCCCTCCTTCATGGGCCGCAGCGCCGTACCGCACTCGGGGCACTCGCTCGGCATCACGAACTCGCGCTCGCTGCCGTCGCGCAGGTCGACGACCGGGCCGAGGATCTCCGGGATGACGTCACCGGCCTTGCGCAGCACCACGGTGTCGCCGATCAGGACGCCCTTGGCCTTGACCACGTCCTGGTTGTGCAGAGTGGCGAACTCGACCTCCGAACCGGCCACCGTCACCGGCTCGACCTGGGCGTACGGCGTGACCCGGCCCGTACGGCCCACTCCCACGCGGATGTTGACCAGCTTGGTGTTGACCTCCTCCGGCGCGTACTTGTACGCGATGGCCCAGCGCGGCGCGCGCGAGGTGGAGCCGAGGCGGCCCTGGAGCGGGATCTCGTCGAGCTTGACGACGACTCCGTCGATCTCGTGCTCCACGGAGTGGCGGTTCTCGCCGTAGTACGCGATGAACTCCCGTACACCGTCGAGGTCGCCGACCACCTTGTTGTGCCGCGAGGTGGGCAGACCCCAGGTCCTGAGCAGGTCGTACGCCTGGGAGAGGCGGGTCAGGCCGTCGAAGCCCTCCAGGGCGCCGATGCCGTGGACGACCATGTGCAGCGGTCGGGTGGCGGTGACGCGCGGGTCCTTCTGGCGCAGCGAACCGGCCGCGGCGTTGCGCGGGTTGGCGAAGGGCTTGTCGCCGGCCGCCACCAGACGGGCGTTGAGCTCCTCGAACTTCTCCATCGGGAAGTAGACCTCGCCGCGGATCTCGACGAGGTCCGGGATGCTGTCGCCGACCAGCCTGTCCGGAATCTCCGTGATCGTACGGACATTGGGGGTGATGTCCTCGCCGGTGCGGCCGTCGCCCCGGGTCGCCGCGCGCGTGAGCCGTCCGTGCTCGTACGTCAGGTTCACGGCGAGGCCGTCGACCTTCAGCTCGCACAGGAAGTGGTACGCGCTGGTGCCGACGTCCTTGTGGACGCGCTCGGCCCAGGCGGCGAGCTCCAGGTCGTCGAAGGCATTGTCCAGGGAGAGCATCCGCTGGCGGTGCTCGACCGCCGTGAACTCCGTCTCGTACGCCCCCGCGACCTTCTGGGTCGGCGAGTCCGGGGTGCGCAGCTCCGGATACTCCTCCTCCAGCGACTCCAGGGAGCGCAGGAGCTTGTCGAACTCCGCGTCGCTGACGACGGGAGCGTCCTTCACGTAGTACCGGAAGCGGTGCTCCTCGATCTGCTCAGCGAGCTTGGCGTGCTTTTCCCGCGCCTTGGCGGGCACCGTCGTCTCCGCTTGCTTGTCGCCGGCCACCGTGTTGTCCTCCCGTTACTCTGGGTTGTCCGCGAGGGATCTCGCCGCCCGGACGCAGTGGGCGAGAGCCTTGCGGGCGTACTCCGGGGAAGCGCCCGCGAGTCCGCACGCCGGGGTGATCGTGACGGACTCCGCGAGAAGCCCCGGTCGCAGCCCCAGCCTGCGCCACAGCGTCCTGACACCCATGACGCTACCGGCAGGGTCTGACAATGGGCCGTCCGTGCCCCGGACGACACCGGCGAACAGCCGGGTGCCCGCCTCCACCGCCTCGCCGATCGTGTCGTCGTCACGCTCGGTGAGGAGCGCGAAGTCGAAGGAGATCGCCATGGCGCCCGCTCTGCGCAGGAGGGCGAAGGGGACGTCCGGTGCGCATGAGTGGACCACGGTGGGGCCGTGGGCGTGAACCCCGAGGACATCGCGAAGCGCGGCCTCGACGACTTGGCGGTCCACGGCCCGGTGCGTCCGATAGCCGCTGGCGGTCTTGACCTGCCCTCTCAGGACCGCGGTGAGGGAGGGTTCGTCGAGCTGGAGTACCAGTTGGGCGCCGGGGATGCGGCGCTGGACCTCCGCGAGGTGGACGCGCAGGCCCTCGGTGAGCGAGGCGGTGAGGTCGCGGCAGGCGCCGGGGTCGGAGAGGGCGGACTCGCCGTTCTTCAGTTCCAGCGCGGCGGCGAGGGTCCAGGGGCCGACGGCCTGCACCTTGAGCTGCCCCTCGTATCCCTGCGTGAACTCCTCCAGCGCGTCGAGGTCTTGGCCGAGCCAGGAGCGGGCACGCTTGGTGTCCCTTCCCGGCCGGTCGCCGATCCTCCATCCGCTGGGCTCCACGCGTGCGTACAGCTCGACGAGCATTCCGGCGGTGCGGCCGATCATGTCGGCGCCGGGGCCGCGGGCGGGGAGCTCGGCGAGGAACGGGAAGTCCTCGAAGGACCCGGTGACCGTCTTGGCGGCCTCCCGGGCATCGCCGCCCGGCATGGATCCGACACCGGTGGCGGGGGCAAAGCTGAAGTGTGCGTTCACGCGGGGAAGCCTACGTAGGTGTGCGGGGTCAGCGGCCCGGGCGGATCGTCACGTCGTTGATTTCCGCGTCCCTTGGGAGGTCCAGGGCCGTCAGGATCGTCGTCGCCACCGACTCCGGGTCGATCCACTTCGACTCGTCGTACTCCTTGCCCTCCTGCTGGTGGACCTTCGCCTGCATAGGGCTCGCCGTACGGCCGGGGTAGACCGACGTGACGCGGACGCCGTTCGCGTGCTCCTCGTGGCGCAGCGAGTCCGCCAGCGCCTTCAGACCGTGCTTGGACGCCGCGTAGGCCGACCATTCGGCATGCGCGTTCAGACCCGCGCCCGAGTTCACGAACACCACATGGCCCCGCGTGGCCCGCAACTGCGGCAGGAAGTGCCGGGTCAGTTCCGCCGGCGCGATGAGGTTGACGTTCAGCTGGTGGCGCCAGGACTTGGGGGTCAGATCGCCCACCCGCCCCAGGTCCACCACACCCGCGATGTGCAGCAGCGAGTCCACCCGGTCCGGGAGCGACTGGTGGGAGAAGGCCCACGACAGCTTGTCGGGGTCGGCAAGGTCACCCACCAGTATCCGCGCTCCGGGAAACTCCGCCGCCAACTCCTTCGCCCGCCCCGCGTCACGCGCGTGCAGCACAAGTTCGTCCCCGCGCGCGTGCAGCCGACGCGCGACGGCCGCGCCGATGCCGGAACCGGCCCCGGTGATCACATGAGTAGCCATGCCGGCCATCGTCGCACTACAGCGCCGTCACTCCACACCCTGGCTCTCCTCCAGATACGCCAGCGCCCCCACCGGCTCCTCCGCGAAGAACACGAGGTCGGTCAGCGGCCGGGGCAGGAAGCCCTCGTTCTCCATGCGGCGGAACTGCTCCTTCAGGCCGTCGTAGAAGCCCGCCGTGTTCAGCAGCACCACCGGCTTGTCCGTGTGCCCGTGCTTCTTGAGCTCCAGGATCTCCGTCGCCTCGTCCAGCGTGCCCGTCCCGCCGACCATGACCACCACCGCGTCGGCCTTCTCCAGCAGCAGCTTCTTCCGCTCGGCCAGATCCTTCGCGATGACCATCTCGTCGGCGCCCTGGTAGGCCTTGGCGGCCAGGAAGCCCACCGAGACGCCGAGCAGCCGCCCACCGGCCTGCTGCACCCCGTCGGCGACCACCTTCATCAGCCCGACGTCGGAGCCGCCCCAGACGAGCGTGTGACCGCCCTTGCCCAGCAGGTTCGCGAACTCCCGCGCGGGGCGGGTGTAACGCTCGTCGAGATCGGCCGCGGAGAGGAAGACGCAGATTCGCATGCGGCCACCGTACGCGGGAAGAACCCACGCCCCACGAGCGCTGCACCAACCATGGCTGATGGACACACGATCACAATCGAGCAGGGCACGCGGCGCGTGCGGGTCGTCCACGACGGCGAGGTCCTCGCGGAGAGCGACCGGCCGCTCGTCCTGCGGGAGACCGGCTGTCCCGTGCGCTACTACCTGCCGGCCGAGGACGTACGGCTGGACCTGCTGACCCCCTCCGACACCCACACGTACTGCCCGTTCAAGGGCACGGCCTCCTACTGGTCGCTGCCGGACGCGGCGGACCTGGTGTGGTCGTACCCGGAGCCCAAACCCGACGTCGCCCAGATCAAGGACCACCTGTGCTTCTACGAAGTAGAAGTGTTGTGACCGATTAGTCCGCCGCCCGATGGCAGTCTGTCGGGCATGGGACACAAGACCATTTCTCGCGACGGCACCTCCCTCGCGTACGACAGCACCGGTGACGGCCCTGCGGTCGTCCTCGTCAGCGGCGCGATGTCCACGGGCGCGACCCTCGCGCCGCTGGCCGGGTCCCTCGCGGAGCGCGGGTTCACCGCGGTCTGGTACGACCGCCGGGGCCGTGGTGAAAGCGGCGACACGGCGCCGTACGACGTGGCCCGCGAGGTCGAGGATCTCGCGGTGCTGATCGACGCGGTGGGCGGTGAGGCGGCGCTGTGCGGGGTCTCCTCGGGCGGCGCGCTGGCGCTGGAGGCGGCGGCGAGCGGGCTGCCGGTGCGTCAGGTGGCCGTGTACGAGACTCCGTTCACCGTGTACGAGGGCGGGAAGGCGGAGTGGGCCGCGTACACCGAGCGCCTGACCGAGGCGCTCGGAAAGGGCAGGCGAGGGGACGCGGTCGAGCTGTTCCTGCGGCTCACCGGGCTCGCCGAGGCGATGATCGAGGGCGCCCGCCAGTCCCCCATGTGGGCCGGCCTGGAGGCCATCGCACCGAGCCTCGCCTACGACGCCGCGGTGCTGGGCGACGGCGGGGTGCCGCGCGAGCGGCTGGCCGCGATCGAGGTACCGCTGCTGGCGGTCGCGGGCGGCGAGAGCCCCGCGTGGATGCGGGAGGCCGCGCAGGCCGTCGCGGAGGCGGCACCGCAGGGCTCGTACCGCTCGCTGCCGGGCCAGACCCACATGGTGGAGCCGCAGGTCCTCGGTCCGGTGCTGGCGGAGTTCTTCGGCGCCTAGTCGTTCGTACGACCGCTCAGGCGACGCCCGCCGTCGCGCGCGTGGTCGTCGAGATCGTCGCCGAGCCCACCACGCGCGTGCCGTCGTACAGGACGATCGCCTGGCCGGGGGCCACGCCTCGGACCGGCTCGGTGAACGTGACCTCCAGGGCACCGTCGATCAGTTCGGCCCTGACCTTGGTCTCGCCGCCGTGGGCGCGGAGCTGGGCGGTGTAGGTGCCGGGTCCTGTGGGGGCGGTGCCGCACCAGCGGGGCTTGATCGCGCGCAGGGCGGTGACGTCCAGGGCGGCGGCCGGGCCGACCGTCACGGTGTTGTCGACCGGGGAGATGTCGAGGACGTAGCGCGGCTTGCCGTCGGCGGCGGGGGTCCCGATGCGCAGGCCCTTGCGCTGGCCGATGGTGAAGCCGTACGCGCCCTCGTGCGTGCCCAGCTTGGTGCCTGATTCGTCGACGATGTCGCCCTCGGCCTTGCCGAGCCGCTTCGCCAGGAAGCCCTGGGTGTCGCCGTCGGCGATGAAGCAGATGTCGTGCGAGTCGGGCTTCTTGGCGACCGCGAGCCCCCTGAGCTCGGCCTCCGCGCGGATCTCGTCCTTGGTCGTCACGGTGTCGCCGAGCGGGAAGAGCGCGTGGGCGAGCTGCTTGTCGTCCAGGACGCCGAGGACGTACGACTGGTCCTTGGCCATGTCGGAGGCGCGGTGCAGCTCGCGGGTGCCGTCCGAGTTCACGATCACCTTGGCGTAGTGGCCGGTGCAGACCGCGTCGAAGCCGAGGGCCAGCGCCTTGTCCAGCAGCGCGGCGAACTTGATCTTCTCGTTGCAGCGCAGGCAGGGGTTCGGGGTGCGGCCCGCCTCGTACTCGGCGACGAAGTCCTCGACCACGTCCTCACGGAAGCGGTCGGCGAGGTCCCACACGTAGAACGGGATGCCGATGACGTCCGCCGCGCGGCGTGCGTCGCGCGAGTCCTCGATGGTGCAACAGCCACGCGCGCCCGTGCGGAACGACTGGGGGTTCGCGGAGAGCGCGAGGTGGACGCCGGTCACGTCGTGGCCGGCTTCCGCGGCGCGGGCGGCGGCTACGGCGGAGTCCACGCCTCCGGACATGGCGGCGAGTACGCGAAGGGGACGCTGCGGGGTGTGAGTCATAACTCTTCAAGAGTACGGGTCCGCGGGAACCGGAGCCCACGAGTATCCGTTGACGATCACATGGGGGCGAGGAAGGCATCCAAGGACACGGACCGGCGCATCGGACGGCGGGCGCTGCTGATCGGTGGCGCGACCGCCGCGGCCGGCACCGCCGTGCTGGCGCGCGACGAGCTGGGGCGGCTGTGGTGGCGCATGCCCGGCGTGGAGAAGCCGCGCAAGGAGGGTGAGGTCGACTTCGCGGGCGCGCGCTGGGTGGCGGCGTCGGACGCGAACTGGCGGCGCGCGGACCGGCCCGACGACTACGGCATCGACATGGTGGTCATCCATGTCACGCAGGGCAGCTTCGACAGCGCGGTGCAGGTGTTCCAGGACCCGGAGCACGGCGCGGCCTCGCACTACATCGTCCGCAAGGACGGCCACATCACACAGATGATCCGCGAGCTGGACGTGGCGTACCACGCGGGCAACCGCGACTACAACGAACGCAGTGTCGGTATCGAGCACGAGGGGTTCGTGGACCGGCCCGAGGGCTTCACGGACGAGATGTACGAGGCCTCGGCGCGGCTCACCGCCCGCATATGCGCCCGCTACGACATCCCCGTCGACCGCGAGCACATCATCGGCCATGTCGAGGTTCCGGGCACGGACCACACGGATCCGGGCGAGCACTGGGACTGGCAGCGGTACATGAAGCTCGTACGGCAGGCGCGTACGGCCGTGGCGTGAGCTAGCTCAGGCCTGCCGCGCGGGCCCTTTCCACCGCCGGGCCGATCGCCTTGGCGACCGCTTCGACGTCGGCCTCGGTGGAGGTGTGGCCGAGGGAGAAGCGGAGGGTGCCGCGGGCCAGGTCCGGGTCGGTGCCGGTGGCCAGCAGGACGTGGCTGGGCTGGGCGACGCCGGCGGTGCAGGCGGAGCCGGTGGAGCACTCGATGCCCTGGGCGTCGAGCAGGAGCAGCAGCGAGTCGCCCTCGCAGCCCGGGAACATGAAGTGGGCGTTGGCGGGGAGGCGGTCCACCGGGTCGCCGCCGAGGATCGCGTCCGGGACGGCCGTGCGGACCGCGGCGATCAGGTCGTCGCGCAGGGCGCCGATCTCCCGCGCGAACCACTCGCGCTGTTCGGCGGCCAGGCGGCCCGCGACCGCGAAGGAGGCGACGGCGGGGACGTCGAGGGTGCCGGAGCGGACCTGGCGCTCCTGGCCGCCGCCGTGCAGGACGGGGACGGGGGCCTGGTCACGGCCGAGGATCAGGGCGCCGATGCCGTACGGGCCGCCGATCTTGTGGCCGGAGACGGTCATCGCGGCGAGGCCGGATTCGGCGAAGTCCACCGGGAGCTGGCCGAAGGCCTGGACGGCGTCGGCATGCAGGGGGATGCCGAACTCGGCGGCGGTCTCGGCGAGTTCGCGGGTCGGCATGATGGTGCCGATCTCGTTGTTCGCCCACATGACGGTGGCCAGCGCCACGTCGTGGGGGTTGCGGGTGATGGCTTCGCGGAGGGCCTCGGGGTGGACTCGGCCGTACTCGTCCACGGGGAGGTACTCGACGGTGGCGCCCTCGTGTTCGCCGAGCCAGTGGACCGCGTCCAGGACGGCGTGGTGTTCGACGGGGGACGCGAGGACCCGGGTGCGGGCCGGGTCGGTGTCCCGGCGGGACCAGTACAGGCCCTTGACCGCGAGGTTGTCGGCCTCGGTGCCGCCGGAGGTGAAGACGACCTCGCTGGGGCGGGCGCCGAGCGCTTCCGCGAGGGTTTCGCGGGATTCCTCGACGGTGCGGCGGGCCTGGCGGCCGGCTGCGTGCAGGGAGGAGGCGTTGCCGGTGACGGTGAGGTGCGCGGCGAGTGCCTCGACCGCCTCGGGGAGCATCGGGGTGGTCGCGGCGTGGTCGAGGTAAGCCATGGTGACGCCGATTCTACGGGGCCTCCTGGCCGGCCTGGGCTGCGCCCGGCGTCGGTGACGGTGCTGTTGGTCAGGGCCTGCTTCTCAGAAGCTCCAGGACACCGTGCCGTCTGCCTGGATGAAGGCCAGCAGGACCACGAGGTCCGCCACTCCCAGGGCCAGGCCCAGGTAGGCGCGGCCTCGGCGATGGGTGCCTCGCCAGAGGGACACCACTGCCAGGGCTATCGCTGTCGGGCCCAGGAAGACGTTCAGGACCAGGAGGCCTACGAGGCCGAGGATGAAGGAGGCTACGGCCATGCCGTCGGCGTCGCGGGCGACGGTGCGGCGGGTGGCCGGGGCGGTGAGTTGCATGGTGGGTCAACTCCCAGGAAGGAAGGCCGGTCAGTGGGTGGTGGTCCGGCGACGGGCGTGGCGCTCGCGGAGCGCGAAGACGGCCAGCCACACGGCGATCACTGCGGCGGCCACGACGGTGAAGCCGAGCGGTGCGTGGGCCACGGTGCCCATGACGACGCCCAGCAGCAGGAGCGCGGCGACGAGGAACAGCATGGGATGGGATCCCCCTCCGAGATGCGTCTCGTTACGTTTCGGTGAACGATTGTAGTTACAGTTGTTCACTGACTTATGAGTCTAGCGCGCCCGACGGCTTTTCAATTCTGGAGAACAGTTGTTAACTGCATGGTATGAGTCACACCCTCGGCATCCGGCAGGCCCAGAAACAGAAGACCCGACAGGCGCTCCTGGACGCCGCGTTGAGGCTGCTGGAGGAGCAGAGCCTGAGCAGTCTGGGCCTGCGCGAGGTCACCCGCGCCGTCGGCGTCGCCCCCACCGCCTTCTACCGGCACTTCCGTTCCACCGCGGATCTCGGCGTCGCCCTCGTCGAGGAGGCGCTCGGCAGTCTGCACCCGATGATCCGGACCACCGTGTCCGCAAATGGCGACCCGGACGAACGCATAGCGCGCGCCGTCGAGTTGATCTCCGGCCATGTGGCGAGGCATCCGGCCCACGTCCGCTTCATCGCGCGCGAGCGGCACGGCGGGGTCCAGCCGGTGCGACAGGCCATCCAGGACCAACTCGCCCGGTTCGGCGAGGAGGTGAAGCACGAGCTCGCCAAGGACCCCGTGTCCACCGGCTGGAGCGACGACGATCTGCTGATGCTGGCCAACCTCTACGTCGACCAGATGCTGATGACGGCCTCGCTGTTCCTGGACGCCCTGGAGGGCACGGAGGAGGAGCGCGAACGCGTCGTCCAGATCGCGACCCGCCGGATGCGGCTGATCAGCATCGGCCGCCATCACTGGCTGGACTGACCCCCGCCGTCAGCCCTGCTGAGCCTGCTGCCCCTGGCCGCCGCCCCGCCCGCCGCAACCACCGCCCTGACCACCACCGCCGGGCCCGCCGCTCGGCATACCTGAAGGCATATCCGAAGGGCCACCGCTCGGCATGCCGGACGGCCGCGCGCAGCTCTTCCGGCCGGAGTCGCCGGTGTCGGAGGACGACGACGAGTCGCCCGAACCGCAGGCCACCAGGGCCAGGGGCGAGAGTGCCAGCAGGGCCACCGCGGAGACGAGTCGCACACGCTTCATGAGAGACAGCTCCAAGAACGATGAGGGAGTCCTGAAGCAGGCACTCAACCAACGCCACTCAGCGCTTCCTTGGGGCCCTCCTGTCCCTGTCCTGCCAGTCGGGCAAAGCGCTTCTCAAGTACAGCTCCGTGACGGAGGTCGCCGTGCGGAGCAGTTCCGCCCGTACCTCCGGCGGCGACAGGACCTCCACCTGGTCGCCGAACGCCAGGAGTTGGCGGGCCTCGCCGAGGAAGCCGTAGGAGAGACGGGCCGTCACCCACTCGCTGCCGTCCTCGGTCTCCGGGAGTACGGTCAGCCAGGGGCCGTTGACGCGGCGGAACAGGTCGACGCGGTCGCTGCGGACTCGGACGGTCACGTCGATCGTGCCGGGGCGCTCCTCCACCTGGCGGCGCAGTTCCGCCCAGGCGTCGGCGAGTTCGACGCCCGGCCGTCGCTTCACCGGGTCCGTCAGGATCGTCGCCGAGCGCACCCGGTCGGCCCGGAACAGGCGCGGTCTCCCCCGGCTGTCGGCGACCAGGTACCAGACGCCCGCCTTGGCGACCAGGCCGTAGGGGTCGACGGTGTACGTCCGGGTCTCGGTCTCCCCGCTGTGGCGGTACCGCAGCTTCAGGCGATGGTCGGTGAAGACCGCGTCCTGCAACACGTCGAGGTCCGCGGCCGGTTGTGGGCCGCCCTTCCAGCGGGTGGCGTCCACGAGGATGCGGCGGGAGGTCACCTCGGCGGCCGGGCGGTGCGGTGCCGGGAGCGCGGCCATCACCTTGCGCAGGGCCGAGCCGAGCGCCGTGTCCAGGCCCAACGCAGCGTGGGCGCCCTGCGCGGCCAGGATGAACAGGGCCCGGGACTCGTCGGCCGTGAGGCCCGTGACGTCGGTACGGAAGCCGGCGAGCAGCTCGATGCCGCCGTGTCGCCCGCGCTCGGCGTAGACCGGAACGCCTGAGGCGGACAGGGCCTCTACGTCCCGGTAGATCGTGCGGACCGATACCTCCAGCCGCTCGGCGAGTTCGGTCGCGTGACGCGGCCGCGGGTTTGCAGCAGCAGAAGGACGGAGAGCAGGCGGTCGGACTTCACGGTGTCAGGCTACGAGGGCCCGACCCCGCAGGTCAGCCGAGACGTACCCGTGCCAGCTGCCTCGACTGGGCCACCAGACGGCCCGCGCTGTCCCAGACCTCCGCGTCCTCCTCCAGGAAGCCGCCCGCCAGGTTGCGGGTCGTGATCGAGACCCTCAGGGGACCCTGGGCCGGGCGGGAGCGGACGTGGACCGTGAGTTCCACCGTCGGGACCCAGCCCTTGATGCCGAGTTCGAAGGCCGTCGGCGGCAGCGCGTCCACCGCCAGGAGCAGCGAGAAGGGGTCCGCGTCGCGGCCGTCGGCCAGGCCGAACCAGGCGCGCATCTCACCCTTGCCGGAGGGGGCACCGAGGGCCCAGCCCAGAGTGGAGGGGTCCAACTTGATCATCAGGCGCTCGGTGATGGCCGAGCTGCCGGGGACGGGGGCGGGACTGTCCTGGGGGCCGAAGCACTGGTCCATCGGCGGGATCGCGGGCGGCTTCGCCGTCGTACGGACGTCGTCGGGGAGCGTGTCGAGGTCGCCGTAGGAGGCGAGGACGCGGATGCGTTCCACTTCCCGGCCCTGCTCGTCGTACTGGAAGAGCGAGGCCTGGCCGGTCGACAGGGTGCGGCCGGTGCGGACCACGGAGGTGCGGACGACCGCCGGGCCGGGCTGGGACGCGGTCAGGTAGTGCGCCGAGATGGTGAACGGGTCGGCGTGCGGCAGGGCGTCGGCGAGCGCACGGCCCAGGACCGCCAGCAGGTAGCCGCCGTTGACGGCGTTGATGATGGTCCAGCCGGCGGAGAGGTCGATGTCGTAGACCCCGGGCTCACGTCGGGTGAGCGCGGTGTCGCGGTCGAACTCGCTGTTGCCGATCGTGGCCTGCGTGGACGCTGCTTCTGGCATGGATGAACCGTACAACAGGTAACTACTAAGCGGTAGCTTTTCTCGGGGGTCCCGGGACGCTCACTCCTCCCGTACCGTCGAGCGCCGGTTCCACGCCCTCGGTGCTCGCCAGTGGTACCGCATCGCGAGCAGGCGCAGAACGAAGGCCGTGACCGCCGCGAGCCCGCTGGTGACGGGGCCGAGAGCGTCGTAACGAATGCACAGGACGACCATCGTGGCGCCGACGATCGCCGGGACCGCATAGAGGTCACGGTCCCAGCGCAGCAGCGAGGGGACCTCGTTGGCGAGCACGTCGCGCAGGACGCCGCCGCCGACCGCGGTGGCCAGGCCCAGGGCGGCGGAGGCGGTGAGGCCGAGGCCGTGGTCGTACGCCTTCGTCGTGCCGGTGACACAGAACAGGCCGAGGCCGGCCGCGTCGAAGACGTTCACGCCGGTCTGGATGCGCTCCACCTGCGGGTGCAGGAAGAAGACCAGGAGCGCGGCGAGCAGCGGAGTGAGGAAATACCCCAGATCCGTGAAGGCGGCGGGCGGTACGGAACCGATGATCAGGTCCCGGAACAGCCCTCCGCCCAGCGCCGTGACCTCGGCGAGGACGGCGATGCCGAAGACGTCGAAGTTCTTGCGGACCGCCAGCAGGGCGCCGGAGATGGCGAAGACGAAGATGCCGATCAGGTCGAGCGTGTGCTGGACGGACGGGGTGAAGAGTTGCTGGAGCACCCTGCCATTCTCACCCAAAGACGAGCCCCCGCCTTTCATTGCAAGGCGGGGGCTCGGTCAGACTTGGGGTACTAGTCCTTCTTGTCGGTGGCTTCCGGCTTGCCGGAAGCTTCCTCGGTGGACTCCTCGGCAGTCGCCTCCACCTCCGCCGCCACGGCTGCCGAAGTCTCCGCCGACTCCGCCAGCACCTCGTCGGACACCAGCTCCGCCGCCTCCTTCGCGGCGGTCAGCAGGACCGTGTCCTGCGGGGCCTGGTCCTCGAAGTTCTCCGGGTGGTGGCAGGCGACCCGCTGACCGGGGCGCAGCTCAAGCAGCGGCGGCTCGGTGGTCTTGCAGACCTCCGTCGCCTTCCAGCACCGCGTGTGGAAGCGGCAGCCGCTCGGCGGCGCGATCGGCGAGGGCACGTCACCGCGGAGCAGGATGCGCTCGCTCTTGGTGCCCCGGCGCTTGGGGTCCGGCACCGGCACGGCCGACATCAGGGCCTTGGTGTACGGGTGCATCGGGGACTCGTACAGCGAGGTGCGGTCGGCCAGCTCGACGATCTTGCCGAGGTACATCACCGCGATGCGGTCCGAGACATGGCGTACGACGGACAGGTCGTGCGCGATGATCACGTACGTGAGGCCGAGCTCCTGCTGGAGGTCGTCCATCAGGTTCACGACCTGCGCCTGGATCGACACGTCGAGGGCGGAGACCGGCTCGTCGGCGACGACCAGCTTCGGCTTCAGGGCGAGCGCCCGGGCGATGCCGATGCGCTGGCGCTGACCGCCGGAGAACTCGTGCGGGTAGCGGTTGTAGTGCTCGGGGCTGAGGCCGACCAGCTCCAGCAGCCGCTGGACCTCCTTCTTCACCCCGCCCTCGGGCTCGACGCCCTGGAGCCGGAAGGGCGCCGAGACGATCGAGCCGATGGTGTGCCGGGGGTTCAGGGAGCCGTACGGGTCCTGGAAGATCATCTGGATGTCCCGCCGCAGCGGGCGCATCCCGGCCGTGTTCAGCCGCGTGATGTCCTTGCCCTCGAAGTGGATCGAGCCGCCCGTCGGGTCCTGGAGCCGGGTGATGACCCGCCCCATCGTCGACTTGCCGCAGCCCGACTCGCCGACCACGCCCAGGGTCTCGCCCTTGCGCACCTCGAAGTCGATGCCGTCGACGGCCTTGACCGCGCCGACCTGGCGCTGGAGCACGCCCTTGCGGATCGGGAAGTGCTTCTGCAGGCCCTCGACCTTGAGCAGCACCTCGCGCTCTTCCGCGGGAGCCGACGTCTGCGCCGGGACGGTCACGTCCGATTTCTTGGTTTCACTCACAGCTTCGGCGCAATCTCTTCGGTCCAGATCCGCGTGCGGTCCTCGGGCGAGAGGTGGCAGGCGGAGAAGTGTCCGGTGCCGACCTGCGTCAGCTCGGGGCGCACGGTGCGGGTGACATCGCCCTTGGGGACGTCCGCGTACGGGCAGCGGGGGTGGAAGGCGCAGCCCGAGGGGACGTTGATGAGGCTCGGCGGCTGGCCCTTGACCGGGATGAGCCGCTCGGAGGTCTCACGGTCGATGCGGGGCATCGAGCCGAGCAGGCCCCAGGTGTACGGGTGTTGCGGCCGCTCGAAGATGTCGTCGACCGGGCCGCGCTCCACGCACCGGCCGCCGTACATCACCAGCACGTCGTCGGCGATCTCGGCGACCACACCGAGGTCGTGGGTGATGAGGACGACCGCCGAGCCGAACTCCTTCTGCAGATCCCGGATGAGGTCGAGGATCTGCGCCTGGACGGTGACGTCGAGGGCGGTCGTCGGCTCGTCCGCGATGAGCAGTTCGGGGTTGTTCACCAGCGCCATGGCGATCATCGCGCGCTGGCGCATACCGCCGGAGAACTCGTGCGGATAGCCGTCGACGCGCTTGGCGGGCTCGGGGATGCCGACCCGGTCGAGCATCTCGATGGCCCGCTTGCGCGCGACCTTCTTGCTGACGTCGTGGTGGACGCGGTACGCCTCCACGATCTGGTTGCCGATCGTGTAGTACGGGTGCATCGCGGACAGCGGGTCCTGGAAGATCATCGCCATCTCGCGGCCGCGCAGCCGGCGCACCTCGTCCGGGTCGGCGGTGACCAGTTCCTTGCCGTCGAGCCAGATCTCGCCGGACATCTGGACGTTCTTGCCGCGTGCGCCGAGCCGGTGCAGGCCCATGATCGCCAGCGAGGTGACCGACTTGCCGGAGCCGGACTCGCCGACGATGGAGAGGGTCTTGCCCTTCTCCAGCTTGAAGCTGAGCCCGTCGACGGACTTGACCAGGCCGTCGTCGGTCGGGAAGTGCACCTTGAGGTCGCGGACTTCGAGGAACGCGGTGGGCGCGTCGGAGGAGGCCTTCACGGGCTCCCCCACTGCGGCACCGGTCTTGGAGAGTTCGGTCACGAGAGCCTCACCCGCGGGTCGGCGGCGGCGTACAACAGGTCCACCAGGAAGTTTGCGATCACGACGAAGAAGGCGGCGAGCAGGGTGACGCCGAGGATCGGGGGCAGGTCGTTGTCCCGGATGGACTGCACCGCGTACTCACCGATGCCGTGCAGGGAGAAGACCGTCTCGGTGATCACGGCACCACCGAGCAGCAGTCCGAGGTCCATGCCGAAGACGGTGATGATCGGGGTCAGCGCGGCCCGCAGCCCGTGCTTGGCCACGACGTTCCGTTCGCGCAGGCCCTTGGCGCGGGCCGTGCGGATGAAGTCCTCGTTCATCGTCTCCAGCATGCCCGAGCGGGTGAGCCGTGCGTAGATGGCCGAGTAGAGCAGGGCGAGTGAACACCACGCCGGGAAGAGGGTGTTGGCCCACTGCGCCGGGTTCTCGGTGAACGGGACGTACGTGCGGCCGAAGATCGGCCACTGGAAGGTGAAGAGGAACAGCGCGAGCTGGCCCGTGAAGAACATGGGCAGCGAGACACCGGCGAGGGCGATGCCCATGAACGTCCGGTCGGCGAACGACCGCGGCTTGAGCGCGGAGATCACGCCGGCCGTGACACCGCCCACCAGCCACATGACTGCGGCGCCGACGGCCAGGGAGATCGTCACCGGCAGACGGTCGGTGAGCTGCGGCCACACCTCGACGTGGGTCTTGAAGGAGTAGCCGAAGCACGGCGCGTTGCACTGCGCCGTGGTGGGGCCCAGGTCATAGGTGGCGCCGGAGACAATCCCCTTGATGAAGTCCCAGTACTGGACGTACACGGGCTGGTCGAGACCGAGGTTCTGCTTGACCGCTGCGATGTCGGCCTTCGTGGGACTCTTCCCGATGTACTGCTGAGCCAGCTGGTCGGCCGTCTGGCCGGCGAGCCGGGGCAGCAGGAAGAAGATCGCGAAGGTGACCGCGGTGACGACCAGCAGCAGGATCACCGCTGCGATCATCCGGCGGAGGATATACGAGATCACGGGGATCGGCGCTGGTGCCCGCGGGCCGCGAAGCCCGCGGGCACCAATGCCTTCACCTGCCTTCCGGGGCTACTTCTTGGTCGTGCCGATGTTGAGGTAGTCGTACTGACCGCTGAAGGCCGCCGTCGAGACCAGGTTGGTGAAGCCGGCCGGGCGGTACAGCAGGACCTTGAAGTAGGACAGCGGAACGAGGGCCGCCTCCTCCATCGTCTTCTTGTCGATCTCGGCGTAGAGGGAGTTGCGCTTGGCCTCGTCCTCGGTGCCGATCGCCTCCTCCAGCATGGAGTTGACGTCCGCGTTGTCGAGCTGCGACAGGTTGGTGTTGCCGGACTCGCCGATCGCGTCACCGTGCAGGATCTGCTGCTCGAAGCCGTAGCCCGACGGCCAGTCGGCACCCCACTGCATCATGTGGAGGCCGATGTTCTCCTTCTTGTTGAACTTCGGCACACCCGCGTTGTCGGTGAAGTACTTGCCCGACGGGTACTGCTTCAGGGTGGCGTCGATGCCGGCCTTCTTCAGCGAGTCGATGATCGCGGTGGCCGCGTCGATCTCCTGCGGACGGTCGCTGCGCGCCGAGATGTTGGTCTTGATCGACGTCTTGCCGCAGGCCTTCAGCTGCTCCTTGGCCTTGGCGACGTCACCCTTGTTGTCCGGGGTGGCGTAGAGGTCGGTCTTCTCGTAGCCCGGGATGTCCGGCGGCAGGACGGTGGTGGCGATGTCGCCGCGGATCGGGCCGCCGAGCGCGGTCTGGACGGAAACCTTGTCGACCGCGTACTGCACGGCCTTGCGGCACTCGACCTTGTCGAACGGCGCGAGCTTGGTGTTGATCGCCATGTAGACCAGACGGCCACCGTAGGTGTTGTCGGTGTTGGCCTTCAGCTCCGAGGAGTTGACGACCTTCGCCTGCGTCGCGGCCTGGACACCCGTACCACCGAGGTCGATGGCGGTGCCCGCCTGGACGTCCTGGTCGATGGTCTCGGCGTTGACCTTCAGCTTGACGACGATCTTGTCCGGGTACTGCTTGCGCAGCGGGTCGGTCGCGGCGTCCCAGTTCTCGTTGCGGACGAGGACGACCTGCTTGCCCTCCTCGTAGCTCTCGAACTTGTACGAGCCCGAGGACACGACGTCCTTGACGTAGTCGATGCCGGTGTCCTTGGCCTTCGGCACCGGAGCCGTCTGCGGGGTGGCGACCAGGTAGTCGAACTCCTGGAAGGCGCGGTTGAGCTTGAAGACGATCGTGGTGTCGTCCGGCGTCTCGATGGACGCGAGGCCCTTCTCGCTCTTGTCCTTGTACGGACCCTTGTACTTGTCGCCGCCCTCAAGGAACTGCTGGAAGTAGTTCGGGCCGAGCGAGAGCACGTCACGCGCGAAGTTGGAGCGCTCGACGGCGTACTTGACGTCCTTGGACGTGATCGGCGTGCCGTCCTCGTACTTGAGGCCCTCACGCAGCTTGTACGTCCAGGTCTTGCCGCCGTCGCTGGGCTCACCCGGAGCCGCCGCGAGGTCCGGGACCAGCTCGTTGCCGGCCTCGCCGGCGGCGGGCTTGAACGTCATCAGCGGGCGGGCGTACAGCCGGCTGAGGTTGTACATGTACGCGTAGTACGTGTTGCCCGGGTCGAAGGAGTCCGGCACGTCCGAGTACTCGTACGTGACCGTGCCCCCCTTCGCGTCGGAGGCGTTGACGACACCCTTGGTCGCCGCGTTGGCACCGGCCGACTTGCTGCCGTCGCCATTGTCCTTGTCGTCATCGGCCTTGCTGCAACCCGAAAGCACCAGGCTGACAGTGCCGATGGCCGCGATGGCGGCCAGCGCTGACCTTCGCATGATGGTCTGCTTCCCCTCCATAGTTGGAAACTTGATGGGCTCTCGACGCGGCCGCATGTCAGCGGCTGCGCGGGTCGAGAGCGTCACGGAGTCCGTCGCCGAGCAGGTTGAACGCCAGGACGGTGACGAAGATGGCGAGGCCCGGCACGATCATGAACTGCGGATCGACCTCGTAGAAGTCGACCGCCTGGTTGAGCATGCCGCCCCACGACGCCTGCGGTGGCTGGATGCCGACGCCGAGGAAGCTCAGGCTGGCCTCGAAAAGGATGTTCGTCGGGATGAGCAGCGTCGAGTAGACGATGATCGGGCCGACCAGGTTGGGGAGGAGCTCCCGGAACAGGATGTACGGACCCTTGGCGCCCATGCCCCGGGAGGCGTCGACGAATTCACGCTCCCTGAGCGCCAGGGTCTGGCCGCGGACGATGCGGCCCAGATACGGCCAGTTGAAGAAGCCGATGATGAAGATCAGCACGGTGATGTGCAGCGGCAGACCTTCCAGGCCGAACGCACCGCCCTGCAGCGTCGCCGAGATGGCGATGGCGAACAGCAGCAGCGGGAAGGCGAGGAAGGTGTCCATCAGACGGCTGATGATCGCGTCCACCCGCCCTCCGTAGTAGCCGGCGATCACACCGAGGACCGTGCCGATGGTGTTGGACAGGATGGTGGCCCCGAACGCGACGACCAGGGACACCCAGGAGCCCTCCAGGATGCGGGTGGCGATGTCCCGCCCGAACTTGGGCTCGACGCCCAGCGGGTGGTCCGCGCTCATGCCGCCCCAGCTCCCGGTGGGCAGTGAGGTGTTGGGGTCGATCAGATCCTGGTTGAAGGCGTTGGGGTCGAGACCGAAGAGTGCCTGGATGGGCCGGGCCAGGAGGGCGAGCAGCACCAGCAGGATGACGACGATGCCGCCGGCCACGGCGACCCTGTCCTTCTTGAACCGGGTCCAGGCGATCTGCCCAAGGGAACGGCCCTCGATCTGCCCCTTGTCGGCGCCACTGAGCACAGCTTCCGGCTGTGCCTCGGCTGCCCCGGTGGTCTCGATCGGTGCGGTCACAGTGACCCGACCCCTCTCGCCGGTGGTAACCGGCCTACGCCTGCCGTGGATTACGGCTTTGTCGACTTGCACTCGATCACAGGATCGACCGACCCCATGTCTGACTCGGGAGTCTTCAGCGTCGTCACGATCACCCGCCAGATCTGGCGGCGAAAGTATGCGCAACCGTGATGATGCACTGGGGATTCCGTTATCCGAACAGCAGATAACGGACGCCGGACGGGAAGGAGTTTGGACATATCGGACGTTCGGTGACCTTCGGCGTCATCTACGCGCGAAGAAATGTGTCGAGTGCGTGAACGGTCGGCAGCCTGTCACGACGTCAGTATCCGCCGTGTACCGGCGGGTAGCCATATCCGGCGGCGGGCGCCTGGGCCGCGTGTGCCTCACGGTCGTAGAACGGACGGACGCTCGCCCGCATCCACATCGCGACCGGGTCGTACTCGTCGGACATCGCCACCGTCGACACCGGCAGCCCGTCCGGGACGGCGCCGATGGACTGCTGCATCATCGCGCGCACCGAGTCCACGGCGGGCGGGCTGGTGTCGTACACATCGAGACCGATGGCGAGGTACGGCGCCCCGAGCGCGGGCTGCACCCAGGCGCGGCGCAAAGCGCGGACGGCCGGGGTGCGGTGGGCGTTCTGCGCGAGCAGGGCGTAGAAGTGCGGGATCTCGATGCCGGGTTCCGACAGCCGCAGCGGGCCCGCGGGCAGGCGGTCCAGGCCCGTGGCGATACGGCGCAGGTCGAGCCAGGGGATGCCGACGCCGCCGCCCGGGGCGTGCGGGTTCAGCCAGAGGCCGTAGTGGTCCGGGTACAGGGTGCGGGCCACGTCGACTCCGTCGACGACTTCGTAACTGCGGTTCCAGCCGCTGGCCGACAACTCCTGGGCGGAGGTCACGCAGGGCGCGTAGCCGTAGCCGTCGACCTCCATGTTCCCGTACTGGGCATCAGGGGAGCCGGCCTGGCCGTGCCACAGCAACATCCAGATCTGGCCGGAGTTCGGGGTCGCGAGCGCGCGCAGGAGCGCCTCGTAGGCGTCGTAGCGCCCGGGCGTGACCTGGCGCAGCATGTGCTCGACCTGCCCGGCCGCGATGCCGCTGGCGCTCACCTGTACCGCCCCTTCACTTACGTCGACCGAGCCGTGACCCTAGCTTAAGGCCGCCTACGGGAGTGGGACTTGCCGCGGTGCTGCGTCTGCGGATGCGTTGTGGTTTCTCGCGCCCACGCGGCCGAGCCGCAGATCGACACAGCCCCGCGCCCCTTGGGTGACTCCACTAACCCTGCGTATAGAAGGGCCGTACTTTCTGCCGCATCCACTCCGCCACCGGGTCCTGCGCTGCCATGTCCAGGAGGATCAGGTTGACCGGCCAGTGGACCGGGACCCTGCCCAGGGCTCGGCCCAGGGCGTCCATCGGGCGGGTGCGGAGGTCGCCCTCCCAGTTGGAGAGTTCCACTCCTACGAACATCACCGGGTCCGCCGTTTCGATGGCGGCGAGGCAGCGGCGGGCCGTTGTGACGACGCCCGTCCCGGCGAACTCCGCCGAGGCCGCGGCAAGGAAGTCCACCGGGTCGTCCTGCCAGTCCGGTTCGTAGAGCTTGACGCGGCCGCCGCTCGCGGGGCCGTCCAGCGGGGTGCGGCCCACGCGGCACAACTCGGCGACTGCCGGGGGCGGGAGGGGGATTCCCACCACGCCGTCCGGATTGACCGCTATGCCCACCTGTGGGGGCAGGCCGCGGGCGAACTCCACCGCCGGGGCGATCGTGTACGACATGTGCGAGCCGACAACCTGACGGAACTGTTCCTCGGAGCTGAAGACCGGGACGTAGGCCTGGCCCTCGATCTCCAGTGTGGGCAGGTCCAGCGGGCCGCTGTTCGGGCCGCCGCCGGACGGCAGCGGGACCCAGAGGAAGCTGCGCCCGAGGACCTCGATGATCCGGCCGCCCGCTGTGGGCACGCCGAGGGAGGCCGAGAGCACCTCCTCCAGCTCGTTGCCGGGCCATCCGCCATGCGGATGGGGGTGTGCCTGCGCCGGGAAGTCCATCTGTCTGACCGCCTGCCATGAACCACTGATGTGGCTGAAAAGGCTAGCGCCTGCGCAGGCACCCGGCCTCAGCCCGTGAAGCCGATCCGCCGCAGGACGCCCGCCGCGGGCCGGTCGATCAGCACCGCCGAGCCGCAGCCCTGGGGCAGCTCGCCCTTCTCCACCGCGCGCAGCAGCCGGCCCGCCGCGGAGCGGTGCCGCAGGAAGGCGTACCGCGAGACACCGCGACCGCGCTCGCGCTGGCCCTCCAGCGCCTGGTCCGGGGTGACGTCGAGGAGCAGCAGATGCAGGGTGCCGCCCCGGCGCCGCGCCTCGCGGGCCAGCCAGCCGCGCACCCAGGCCTGCGTACCGCAGTCGTGCACGACGACACCCTTCCCCGAGCGCAGCGCGCGCCACAGCCCGGCGTAGTGGGCGAGCCGGACGAGGGGACGGTAGACCGCGTACGGCAGGAAGCCCGGCATCCGGGCGTCCCAGCGGTCGCGGGTGTCCTGGGAGTCGATACGGAAGCCCTTCACCGCGCGCTTCATCAGCGTGGACTTGCCGCTGCCGGGCAGGCCGGTGATCACGACCAGGTCCTTGGGCCCGAAGAGCAGGGCGTGCGGGCTGCGACCGTCCCTGTCCCGCAGATCGCGCACGACCGCGGCCGGGCACGCCTGCAGAACGGGGGCAGCCGGCTGCCGGGGCACCGCGATGCCCGTAGTGGTCGCATACGCCGTGGTCCTGTTCAACGTGATCGTCCTCCCCTGGGTCAGGTAGGGCACCTGCCCGTTGAGCGTAAAGAGAAGGTAATGCCGAATGCCTCGCGTTTCTGTACGCGTACCGCCACAGCCCGGTTACAGATGCGGCCTGCCGCGATCGGACCGAGCGTGCAATGATGTCCGCGCCAACTGCATACCGGCCGTTTGAATCCGCGCGGGAGAGTTCCCAGCCTTCAGCTGGGGCGCCGAAGGAGCAAGTCCCTCCCTTGAATCTCTCAGGCCCCGTTACCGCGCGGGCGAGGCACATCTGAAAAGCGGGCCGCCGTTTCCCGGTGGCCCCACCCAAGGTGCAAGCCAGGATCTTTTGCCGATCATGGCGAACCTCTCAGGTTCCGATGACAGATGGGGAGGAACAACCTCGCCCGTCATGCCCTTGGGAGACGACCGTCCGATGAGCAGTACCGAACCCCGCCGTACCGCCCTCGATGCCCTGCATCGCTCGCTGGGCGCGACGATGACCGACTTCGCCGGCTGGGACATGCCGCTGCGTTACGGCTCCGAGCGCGACGAGCACAGCGCCGTGCGCACCAAGGCCGGCCTCTTCGATCTCTCCCACATGGGCGAGATCACCGTCACCGGTCCGGAGGCCGCCGCGCTGCTGAACTTCGCGCTGGTCGGCAACATCGCCTCGGTCGGCGTCGGCCGTGCCCGCTACACCATGATCTGCCGGGCGGACGGCGGCATCCTCGACGACCTGATCGTCTACCGGCTGGCCGAGACCGAGTACATGGTCGTGGCCAACGCCTCCAACGCCCAGGTGGTGCTGGACGCGCTGGTGGACCGTTCCGCCGGGTTCGACGCCGAGGTGCGCGACGACCGGGACGCCTACGCGCTGATCGCCGTCCAGGGCCCCGAGTCGCCGGGCATCCTGAAGTCGCTCACCGATGCCGACCTCGACGGCCTGAAGTACTACGCCGGGCTGCCCGGCACCGTCGCGGGCGTCCCGGCGCTCATCGCGCGCACCGGCTACACCGGCGAGGACGGCTTCGAGCTGTTCGTGGCGCCCTCCGACGCCGAGAAGCTGTGGCAGGCGCTCACCGAGGCGGGCGCGCCCGTCGGGCTGATCCCCTGCGGCCTGTCCTGCCGGGACACCCTGCGCCTTGAGGCGGGCATGCCGCTGTACGGGCACGAGCTGACGACGGAGCTGACTCCCTTCGACGCCGGTCTCGGCCGCGTGGTGAAGTTCGAGAAGGAGGGCGACTTCGTGGGGCGCGAGGCGCTCACCGAGGCCGCCGAGCGTGCGAAGACCGATCCGCCGCGCGTTCTCGTCGGCCTGATCGCCGAGGGCCGCCGCGTCCCGCGCGCCGGGTACCCGGTCGTCGCGGGCGGCGAGGTCATCGGCGAGGTCACCTCCGGCGCCCCCTCCCCCACGCTGGGCAAGCCGATCGCGATGGCATACGTCGACGCCGCGCACTCGGCGCCCGGCACCACGGGCGTCGGCGTGGACATCCGGGGCAGCCACGAGCCGTACGAGGTCGTGGCGCTGCCCTTCTACAAGCGCCAGAAGTAGACACTGGGCGTGACCCTGCGCACATTCCCGCTGCTCACGCATGTATCCAGCAGTCCCCCATTCACCAGCACTCCCCCGCGTACAGGAGAATTCAGGCCATGAGCAACCCCCAGCAGCTGCGCTACAGCAAGGAGCACGAGTGGCTGTCGGTCGCCGAGGACGGCGTCTCGACGGTCGGCATCACGGAGTTCGCGGCCAACGCGCTCGGTGACGTCGTCTACGCCCAGCTCCCCGAGGTCGGCTCCACGGTGACCGCGGGTGAGTCCTGCGGCGAGCTGGAGTCCACCAAGTCGGTCAGCGACCTCTACGCCCCGGTCTCCGGCGAGGTCACCGAGATCAACGAGGACGTCGTCAACGACCCCTCGCTGGTGAACTCCGCCCCGTTCGAGGGCGGCTGGCTGTTCAAGGTACGCGTCTCGGAGGAGCCGGCCGACCTGCTCTCCGCCGACGAGTACACCGCCTTTTCCGCCGGCTGAGGAGTCGTAGACGCATGTCCGTCCTGAACAC
>NZ_JACMSF010000139.1 GCF_014257025.1 Streptomyces cupreus | reverse complement strand
GGGGCATCAGATCTCTCCTCCGTGGTCCCGGCATCCGTTTCGGCACACCGTAAGAACGCCCGCTTGAGGCAGACTCGGCCACCGCTCAGGGCCACCGCGGATCGGCCCGGCCGCATCCACGGCGTACCGCCGCCGTTGTGGGGCGGCGGCACGCCGGGCGGACCGGGAGCCGGATCAGGCCTGGATCCAGCGGAGATATGTGTTGGCCAGTTCGGCCTGGGCGCGGGTTCGGGAGCCCGCCCAGGCGCAGTAGCCGTCGGGGCGGATCAGGATGACCTCGGGCTTGCGCCACTGTCCGGAGTCCGCGACGACCCGGCCGGTGAGCCGGACGAGGTTGCCGTCCGGCTCCGGTACCGACGGCAGCAGCGGAGCGCCGGTGCCGGAGTCGATCAGGACGAAGCCGCCCTGGCGCAGCGCCTCGTGGAGACGCTGCGGGGTGCCGCGCCCGGCGATCTTGAGGTCGGGGACCCGGGTGCCGACGAGAGGCGAGGCGCCGGCGGCCGCGCCCATCGACGGGTAGCTCGTGTAGATGCCCGACAGATGTCCGACCGCGGTCTGGTGGGTGGCGGGGACCCGGCTGGCCACGGTCATCACGGCCTTGCGGGCGATCCGCGCGGGCAGCCGGTCGGACGTCATCATGCGGGTGGCGATGTCCGTCACCTTGATCACGCCCTGGGAGACCCGGCGGCGTTCCTCCGCGAAGGTGTCGAGGAGGTCGTCGGCGGCCCGCCCCTTGACCACGGCGCTGAGCTTCCAGCCGAGGTTCATGGCGTCCTGGATGCCGAGGTTGAGCCCCTGGCCGCCGAGCGGGGAGTGGACGTGCGCGGCGTCACCGGCGATGACCATGCGCCCCTTGCGGTAGAACGAGGCCTGGCGCTCCTGGATGTGGAAGCGCGAGGTCCACAGCGGCTCGCTGGGCCGCATGTCCCGGCCGAACAGCTTGCGCAGGGTCTGGTCGACCTCGGCGAGCGTGACGGGGTTGTCCGACCAGGGCTTGTCCCGGTCGATGACGCCCATGCGGTACCAGCCGTTGCCGAAGTCGGTCGCCACCACGAGTCCGGCACGGCCGACGCGGATCAGCAGTTGGTCGTCGAGCGGGGTGCCCAGCTTCACATCGGCGACGATGATCGTGTACGGGTAGGTCGCGCCGGTGAACTCGGCGCCCATGGCCTCCCGCACCCGGCTGCGCGAGCCGTCGCAGCCGACCAGGAAGGAGGCGGTCTCCTCCCACTCCCGGCCCTCCTGCTCCAGGGTGCAGGAGACGATACGGCCCTCCTGCCGGCAGTCGGTGAGGGTGACCCCGCGGTCCACGACCACCCCGAGACCGGTGGCGCGCTTCTCCAGGATCTCCTCGGTCTCGCCCTGCGGAATGATGGTCAGCTGCCCGTAGTCGGTGGCGAGCCGGCCCATGTCGAAGAGCGAGTTGCCGAGCGACACCCGCACCCGCGGCACCGGATTGGCGCGGGCCAGCACCTCTTCGGCGAGCCCGCGCATGTTCAGGACCTCCATGGTCCGTCCGTGCAGTCCGAGCGCCCGGGATTCCCTGGTGCGGTGTTCGCGACGCTCGACGACCCGGCAGCGCACGCCGGCCATGGCGAGCTCCCCGGCCAGCATCAGACCGGTGGGGCCGGCGCCGGCGATGATCACGTCGTACGCAGCGGTCTTCTTGTCCACAACGATGGCCTCTCTTATCGGGTTGCCGCGGATGCGGCCGACGCGGCGGCGCCGGAGCCGACGGCCGTCTGGGCGGGAGGTTCCGCCGCCGTCAGAAGATGCGCCTGCCCTTCAACTTCGCCTTGACCGCCTCACGAGCATTGCCTTGCATCATCCGTTTGACCACTGGGTCGGCCTCGGTGGCCAGCCAACGCGCGGTCTTCGCCATCACCTTGGCGTTGGGGATCATGAAGCGCAGGTCCCGCTCGGCGAAGCCGAAGTGCTTGGGCACGAAGTTCGCGCTCTCCAGCTGTGCGTAGACCGTGTCCGCCGCCTCGCGCGCGGTGACCTTGCCGGCCTCGTACTTGAGGCACTCCTCGATCAGGCTGTCGTAAAGACCCTTGAAGCCGTCGTGGTCCGGCCAGTACAGGCCGGGGTACGGGGCCTTCTCCAGGTCCTTGAAGTGCTGGTCGCGGCCGTCCTTGAAGTACTTGAACAGGCCCTCGGACAGCCGGTAGGTGCCCGCGTTGGCGCCCCAGGACCAGATCCGGTAGACGGCGGTCCACAGGTCGTAGTCGCTGAACGAGATGAAGGAGGCGTTGACGAGTGAGTCGTTGTAGTCGAACAGCCCCTGCTGCATCCGGTCGACGTAGTCGAAGCGCTCGCGGGAGAAGTCGCCGTCCTTGACGGCGTCCAGCAGCCGCCAGGCGAGGCTGTTGATGGCCTCGGCGGTGTTGGACAGGCCGCGGGAGTAGAGCGGGTCGATGAAGCCGGCCGCGTGGGAGAGCAGGAACCAGCGGTCGCCTGCGCACTGCCGGGAGGAGTACTGCAGCCGGTCGGTGGAGACCCAGGAGCGGACCGGGCGCGCGCCCTCGAACTGGCGGGCGATGTCCGGGAAGCGGGCCGCGTAGTGGTGGAACTCCTCTTCCGGCGTCATGTCCGCGGACTTGGGGTACGTGCGCGGGTCGAGGGTGAGGCCGACGCTGCACAGCGGGTTGCGGGACTTCGGGTGGTTGTCGAAGCCGATGACCCAGAACCAGCCGCGCTCGAAGAGGTGGTGCACCGTGCCCTGGTACCAGGGCGAGGGCGGGGTGTCCTCGGGGGCGCGGTCGAACAGCTCGTCGGTGGGCCGTACCCGCGTCATGTGGTTCCAGATCGACCGGGAGTGGTGGCTGAACCGGCACGGGTCCTCGCGCAGGTTGAACTTCTCGGCCAGCGGGGAGCGGTGCCCGCTGGCGTCGACGACGTACCGGGCGCGGTACTGATCGCCCTCGGCGGTGCTCAGGGTGACGCCCGCGTCGTCGAAGTCGACGTCGGCGACCCGGAAGTTCTGCCGGCCCACGGCGCCGTACTTCAGGGCGACGTGGTACATGTACGCGTCGGTGTCCTGCCGGTAGAGGTGGCTCGCCTCGTGCAGCAGTCCGGGGGTGCCGAACTGGTTGACCTCGCGCGGGTCCTGGGGCTGGCCCTCGTGGTGCAGCAGGAAGCCGAAGTGCTTCTTCACCCCGAACTTGGGTCCCAGCACCTTGGTGGCGTTGGTGAAGGTGGCGAGGGTCTTGATCTCGGGCACGTCATAGCGCTCGGCTATGGTCCGCAGACAGACCAGCGTGTACGGGATGGTGGACTCGCCGATCGCGAAGCGGGGGTGGGACGAGGCGTCCAGGAGCAGGACCTTGACGCCGTTGCGGGCGAGCACGGCGGCGAGCATGGAGCCGGCGATGCCGGACCCGAGGATCGCCACGTCGTGCACCGTGGACGAGCCACCGGCCGTGGTCTCAGTGTCGGACATGAGGAACTCCAGAGGTGTGGGGGCTGATGGGAGGTCTGGCTCTGTTCGGGTGCGGTCACTTGGGCTCGGGCACCCGCAGCGCCCGCCCGATCAACGGCCAGCCCGCGGCGATGTGGGTGAGCTCTTCCGTGATCTTGAATTCCTCGCGGTCGAAGCGCTTCTTGATGAAGAGCGTCAGCCCCTCCCAGGTCAGGTCCCCGATCTCCTTGGGAGCCTGGGTCCGCGACCAGCGCAGGGTCTGAAGGATCTTGGCGGTCGACGCGTCGGTCCAGTGGTTGTCGGGGTCGGCGAGACCGAAGGCGGGCGGCACGAAGTCGGCATCGCGCAGCAGCCGGATGAGGACGTCGGCGGCCTCGCGGTGGTCGCGGTGCCCGTTCTGGACCTCCTGGACCGTCTCGCTCATGGCCTTGAGCAGCTTCCGGGCCGGAGCGTAGTCGGGGATGGCGCCGTCGGGTGCCTGACGCTCCAGGCGTTCGAGGACCTTGGGGTCGTGGTTCTCCAGGAAGCGCGCGTAGGAGCGGTTGATCTCGAAGGTGGCGAGGATCTGGCCGAGCGACCACACGCGGAAGTAGGCGTTCCACAGGAACCAGCTGCCGAACGAGGTGTAC
>NZ_JACMSF010000138.1 GCF_014257025.1 Streptomyces cupreus | reverse complement strand
GCTTATTCGACCGTTTCGGCGGCGAGCCGCTCGGCGGGGATGACCTGCTCCGTCCAGATGGTCTTGCCGGTCGTCGTGTAGCGGGTGCCCCAGCGCTGAGCGAGCTGGGCCACGATCAGCAGGCCCCTCCCCCCTTCGTCGGTGGTTCGGGCGTGGCGCAGGCGCGGAGACGTGTTGCTGGCGTCGGAGACCTCGCAGATCAGGCCGCGGTCCCGGATGAGGCGGAGCCGGACCGGTCCGGACGCGTGGCGGATGGCGTTGGTGACCAGTTCGCTGACGATCAGTTCCGTGGTGAACGACAGTTCGTCCAGGCCCCACTCGGCCAGTTGCCGGCCGGCGGCGGCGCGGGCCTGAGAAACGGCGGCCGGGACGGTCGGCAGGTCCCAGGAGGTGACCCGGTCCGGGGCGAGGACGTGGGTGCGGGCGAGGAGCAGGGCCGCGTCGTCGGAGGGGGGACCGGTCAGCAGGGCGTCGACGGTCTTGCGGCCGATCTCCTCCAACGTCGGTTCGGGCACCGTGAGCTCGTCGCCGAGGCGGGACAGGCCGACGTCGATGTCCCGGTCGAAGCTCTCGATGAGGCCGTCGGTGTAGAGGGCGATGAGGCTGCCCTCGGCCAGCTCCAGTTCGACGGACTCGAAGGGGAGGTAGCCGAGGCCGAGGGGCGGTCCGGCGGGCAGGTCCAGGGTGTCGGCGCGGCCGTCGGGGCCGACGATCACGGGCGGGAGGTGTCCGGCCCGAGCCAGCGTGCACCGTCGGCTGACCGGGTCGTACACGGCGTACAGGCAGGTGGCTCCCAGGAACGCGGCGCTCACGGTCTCGTCCCCGGCACCCGCCGCCCCGTCGCCGTCGTGCGCCCCGATGAGGCCGATGACCAGGTCGTCGAGGTGGGCCAGCAGTTCGTCGGGGGGAAGGTCGAGGTTGGCGAGGGTGCGGACCGCGATGCGCAGGCGCCCCATGGTCGTCGCCGCGTTCATGCCGTGGCCGACGACGTCCCCGATGACGAGGGCGACCCGGGCTCCGGAGAGGGGGATCACGTCGAACCAGTCGCCGCCCACACCGCTGGGGGCGTCCGCCGGGAAGTACCAGGACGCCACCTCCAGGGCGGAGCCTCCCGTCAGCTTCTGCGGGAGCAGCGAACGCTGCATGGAGCGGGCTGCGGTGCGCTCGCGGGTGAAGCGGCGCGCGTTGTCGACGCACACCGCCGCGCGGGAGACGATCTCCTCGGCGAGGCGTATATCGTCCTCCTCGAAGGGGCCCGCGCGCCGGGACCGGGCGAACGTCGCCACGCCCAGGGTGACGCCGCGGGCCCGCACGGGGACCACCATCAGCGAACGGAAGCCGGCCGCGCGGACGGCGTCGCCCAGGGAGTGGTCACCGGTCACCCAGGCGCTGGTGGCGGGGTCGAGGGTGCGTTCCACCAGGGTCCTGCTCTCCAGCAGGCAGCGGGTCACAGGCGACGAGGGGGCGCGCTGTACCGTTTCTCCGACGGCAAGGGTCTCCTCCGGGGGGACCTCGCGTACCGACTGCTGGCCCGCGCGGCGGATGACGGGGGTCATGCCGACCGGTCCGGGGGCCGGTTCCTCCCCCCTCATGACCGTGTCGAGCAGGTCGACGGCGACGAAGTCGGCGAGGGACGGCACGGCCTCGTCGGCCAGTTCCTGCGCGGTCCGCGTGATATCCAGCGTGCTGCCGATGCGGGCACCGGCGTCGTTCAGCAGGGCGAGGCGTTCCTGCGCCCGCCAGCGTTCGGTGACATCGATGATCATGTACCAGATGCCCACCTGCCGGCCCTGGCGGTCCTTCATGGCGAAGAAGGACGCGGAGTACGCCCGCTCCCGGTGGGGGTCGGCGCGGCTGGTGCCGCGGAACTCGTGGTCCATCACCGGGCGCCCAGTCCTGAGAACTGTCCGCATCCGCTCCTCGAACGCCTCCGCGTCCGGTTTGGGCAGAACCTCCCTCACCTCCCGCCCCAGCCGCTGCGCGAGCGGGACCATGCGGTCCAGCGGCTCGTTCACCCAGACGTAGCGCAGGTCCGTGTCCAGGACGGCGATGCCGACCGGTGCGTGCGTGAGGAACGGCGTCATCAGCATCAGCTGGTTCACCCGGCCGCCCGGCATCCGCCAGAAGGCCTGTTTCGGTGGCCGGCCGACGAACATGCCGAAGAGCAGTGCGGCGAGTGCGGCGACCAGCACACCCGGGACCATCTCGTAGACGCCCGACTCCAGCGGCCCGAGCAGGGGATTGATCCTCTTCCACAGAAGGACCGTGACCGCTCCCGAGACGATCCCGGCCATGGCTCCCGCCCAGGTCATGCGGGGCCAGTACAGCGAGAGCAGGACGACCGGGCCGAAGGCCGCTCCGAAGCCCGCCCAGGCGTAGGCGACGATGCTCAGCAGCCCGTCGGCTCTCAGGGCGATCACGTAGGCGATCAGGATCACCACGACTACGGCGCCGCGGCCCACCCACACCAGCGTCTTGTCCGTGGCGCGGCGGTTGAGGAGCGCGCGGTAGAAGTCCTCCGTGAGGGCCACGGACGACACCAGGAGCTGGCTGTCCGCGGTCGACATGATCGCGGCCAGTACGGCGATCAGCATCACCCCGGCGATCCAGGGGTTGAGCAGGGTCTGGCTCAGGACGATGTACACCGTGTCCGGGTCGGGGAGCGGCGTGCCGAGCCGCCCGATCCCGACGAGGCCGACGAGCGTGGCGCCGCCGAGCACGACGACAACCCAGACCGTTCCGATACGGCGGGCCGCGGGGATGGCGCGGATGCTGCGGATGCCCATGAAGCGGGCCAGGATGTGCGGCTGACCGAAGTAGCCGAGGCCCCAGGCGAGCAGCGAGACGATCGCGACGGCGCCGAGTGACCCGCCTGCCGACCACCGGCCGTCCTCGTAGTGGACCTCGGCACCCATGTCCAGCAGTCCCGGTGCCTTGGCGTCGAGGGCGTCGCCCAGTGCCCCGAAGCCGCCGAGCGCCGCGACACCGGTCAGCGGGAGCACGAGCAGGGCCAGGAACATCAGCGTGCCCTGCAGCACGTGCGTCATGCTCACGGCGAGGAAGCCGCCCAGGCACGAGTAGATCACGATCACCAGGGCGGTCAGGGTCACCCCGAGCCCGAAGCGGATGTCGAAGACGTTCTCGAACAGCAGCCCGCCGGCCACGAGGCCGCTGGCGACATAGACGGTGAAGAACACCAGCGTGACCGCGGCCGAGGCCATCCTGAGCACCCGGGTGCGGTCCTCGAACCGCTGCTCCAGATACGCCGACAGGCTCACGGCGTTGCCGGCCCGCTCGGTGTAGGTGCGCAGCCTCGGCGCGACGAACAGCCAGTTGAGGTAGGTGCCGACCACCAGTCCGACAGCGATCCAGCTGGCGCCGACGCCAGCCGCGTACACCGCTCCGGGAAACGCGAGGAACAACCAGCCGGACATGTCACTGGCCCCTGCGGACAGGGCGGCGACGAGCGCGCTGAGCCTGCGGCCCCCCAGGGCGAAGTCGGCGAACGTATGCGTGCGGCCGAACGCCCAGACGCCCATTCCGATCATGGCGGCCACATACACCAGGAACGTGGCCACGATCGGCGCGCTCAAGTCGAACATATGTCCTCGCCTGCGAGGCTCATGCGCCGGCGCGGCTGTCGGCGCGCTTGGCAACTGTGTGCCCGGCGGTACAAATCTACAGATTCAGGTTGTCAGGGGGCGACTCGTCGGATGTGCTGATCGGAAGCGGCGGCGGGACGAAGGGGCTCTCACAGCCCGCTGCCGCAGCGGCCGGGTCCTCCACGCCCCCGACGCGACGTCGAGATCTCACGCCGTCGGCTCTCCCCGCACCGGCACGGGCCACGGTGGGATGTTTGCCTTGAGTGACTGTCGCGGCGTTGGCCATTCGCGGAGCCCGTCGCACAGGAGCCAGTCATCCTCATCGTCGTGGATCACCATCGGGGCCGGAAAATCGAGTGGGAAACAGCGAGGAATCACGGGGAGGACGGCGGAGGCCACGCGGGCCCGCGAACCGTCCTTCCCCCAGGTCAGCGCCACGATCAGGCCTAGATCCACTCAGCTTCCCAAGATGATGGCCGCCTTCGGCCAAGGGATCGAACACCGATGCCTACCCTGCTGCACACGCATGTCACCCGGCCGGGGGCCCTACG
>NZ_JACMSF010000137.1 GCF_014257025.1 Streptomyces cupreus | reverse complement strand
AACCTCCTGCACAAGTACATCAACCAGGGCCGCGCGGACGCCGACCGCAGCCACATCTCCCCGCGCAGACTCGCCCGCATGCTCCTCACCATGCCCGACAGCCTCAAGGCCGAACATCAGCACCTACTGGACCGGCTCATCGCGGCCCGCCCTGAGATGACCCAACTCGCCGTCTTTATCAGGGACTTCGCCCAGCTCCTGCAGCCTCACCCAGACAATGCCGACGCGCTCGAGCTCTGGATCACCCAGGTCCGCGCTGCCGATCTGCCGTACCTGCATGCCTTCACTCGAGGGCTGGAGCGAGACCTCGACGCCGTAATCGCCGCGTTCACACTCCGCTACAGCAACGGCCCCACCGAGGGCGTCAACACCAAGACCAAGCGGATCGCCCGCCAGATGCACGGACGAGCAGGCTTCACCCTCCTCCGCCACCGCATCCTCCTCGGATAGCGACACCCTCCGTCACCACCGAATGTGAGACAGGGCCCGTCTTACAGTCCCGTACCCGGCGAGTCTTATGGCTGCCCGCAGACACGGACTGGAGTGGGTCGGGGCGATGGGGGAGGGTCCCGTTCCCCTTTCCCGCCGCGAGCCGTCCCTGCCACGCCACTACGTCTGAGCGTCCGTCAGTCCTTCCGTGGCGGCGTCGAGTGCTTCGCCCGACGCAGGTGGTCGCGTAGCCGGGTGCGCAGTTGGGGGAGTGGAGCACGCGCGCCGAGGGTGTTGAGGAACTCGGGGACGGGCCACGTGATCAGGGCGCCCTGACGGGAGAGGTAGAGACCGACGCGGTCGATGCTGTAGGTGTCGTCGTAGTCGAGCAGCAGGTATCCGGCGAGTTGCTGGACCGCGGAGCGGTGGAGGGAGTGGGGGCGGGTGGTGGCTTTGCAGTCGATGAGCAGTCCGCCGACGATGAAGTCCGCGTCCGCGCCGCCCAGGTCGGCACTGCCGGCGAACACCGGGCCGCACACCCGCTGATGATCCGGCAGCTGCAGTAACGGTGCGAAGGGTTTCTCGGCGAGTCCCATCTGCTCGGCGATGTCTTCCACCACGTATACGGGCACCGCCGCGGTCAGATGGGCGAGCGTGGTGTGCGCATCGGCGTGTGCGAGCAGGTTCCGGCGCCGGGAGAACACGCCGTTGCGGTAGACGGCCTCAAAGTACCCCGCTACGTGACACAGCCGCGTCAGCTCCTCCTCTCCCAGCCGCGGCGCACCCTCTAGGTGGGTCTGGAGCCGGGCGAGCAGACGGGTGCCGGCCGTATGCAGGGCTCGCCGCACCTCTGGCGTGGGAGCACCCTGTATCGGGACGGTACTGCCAAGAAGGCGCACGCCGGTCGTGACCGCGCCGCCCAGGCCGCACCCGAGACGGAGCCTCAGACGGTAGTCGATGGTGTGGCCGAGGGCCGCATAGTCGGGGCGCCGTTCGTCCATCGGCTGCACGGCTGGCGCAAGCCCACGCGACTGGTGCAGGTAGGAGGCGACCAGCCGGTCCGTGCGCGGCAGATGGCGGGCCAGGAACTGCGCCATGGGCGAGCGGGGGTACTCCAGCTGCCCCGTCAAAGGCAGCGCGGCCAGCGGCACGCCGTCCGGTGTACTCGTCACCGTCGCGCGCGAGGTGTGTCGGATCTGGGCTTCGGCCCACTGGATCCCCGTCGTGTCCAGCACCTCGCGAGCCCGCGTCACCGCCACGTAGATCAGCCGTGCCTCCGCGGGATGCACCCCGCGTGCCCTGGGCTCGTCCGCCGCCGGGGTGAACCCGTCCCCGATCCGCACGCGCTTCCATTCGCGCCCCTTGGCCTTGTGAACCGTCGACACCACGACCCGCGCCCGGTCCTCGTCGACCATCCGCTGCACGGCCGCGATGATCTGATGCGGCCCGTAGGTGTCGACCAGCTCCACGATCGCCTTCAACTCCGCTGCCGCGGAGTCCTGTTCGGCGTACTCCTGTACCTCGCCCCAGGAGGAGAACAAGAACAGCTCGTGGTGCGAGGTCCGCCGGCCCGCCTGCAGATCGATCGCCGCCTCAGCGATCTTCAACAGCGGCTTCCCGCCCCCGGCCAGCGCAACCGGCACGCCTTCCTCAAGGAAACGCAGCACCTCGGCGAGTGCATCTGCGTTGCCGCGGCACAGCACCGCATCGGGGACCTCGGCCCGCCCCAGCCCCGAGAGGCCGCTGGCATGACCGGTCAGCTGCATCGTCGACGAGGCAGCCCGCAGCCACCGATTCGCCACCTCCGCGATCGCCGGCCCGAACCTGAACGACTGCGTCAACTCCATCCGCTGGCCCGGAAATCCGCTCATGATGTCCTTGGCATGCCGCCACTCGTAGATCTGCTGCGCCGGATCCCCGACACACACCCGCTGCGCGTCCTGCGTCAGAAAGATCTCCTCCAGGACCGGATTGGTGTCCTGCGCCTCATCCAGCAGCACGAAGTCCGCCCGCAGCCTTGGCCGCGTCATCGCCCACATCTTCAAGTAGTGGTCGTGCTGAAACGGCAGCTGCCCCGTGGGAGAGCAGATGTCCTCCCACGCCCGCCGCGCCCGCTTCAGCAGCACCTCCGCCAGGTACTGCGCACCGTGGTCATCCAGCCCGTTCACCGGCCCCAGATGCCGGGCCGCGACCTGCTCATCTGTGCTGTAGCAGAACCGCCGGACCATCTCCATCACAAGCCGCGCCTGCGTCGTCGCCCTCAGCCGCCTCTTGCCCACCGCCAGATCACGGTCAATGCCCAGCAACTGCGCCGTACGCTTCAGGGGCATGTGGCGGGAGGCGTCAAGGCGGTCCTGGAACCGGTGACCCACCGCCCGGTGGGCCAGCGAATGCGAGGTACGGCAGTCCACGTTGCGCCCGAACCGGGCCCTGGCCTCGTCCGCGATCGGCTTGTTGAAGGCCACGTACAGGCCCCGACGACGTGATGCCGAGCCCATCATCACCAGCGTCGACGTCTTCCCCGTACCGGCGCCGGCCACCAGCGCCAAGTCCTCGCCCGCGGCGAATGCCGCCCTGGCGGCCTCCTGCTCAGCCGTCGCCCGCAAGGCCACGCCCCACATCCTTTCCGCCCGTACGATGGGTCATCCCGGAGCCCGGCCCCGGTTTCGGCCGCGCACGATCAGCATGGCGGCGCCCACTGACAACCTGTCACTTTCACCAACACGTCCATGCGAATCCTCGAAAAGAGTGGCCGACCGATCACGGCCACCTGTCCCCTTCCGGCCACTCAGTAGAGCGCTGCGTTCCTCCACCATGCGAGGGAGGTCCAACCCGCCACGGATAGTTCCCGCTGGGGCGAGCTGGTCGGTCAGGACTTCGGGGCCGGCCGCCACAAGAAGGTCTTGGACCGCTACGAGGAAACCCTCCCCGACACCCACCTTCTCCGGGTGCAGCCACCGTTCCTGCAGCTCCCTGACTGAGAAACTGGGGAGCGAGTAGGCGACGTGGTCGGGTGCCCGCTCCCCGTAGCCGCGATGGCGGTCGTGATCGTCGGGTGGCGGCTGGGATGTTCCACAGATCGCGAGGATTGACCGCGTCAGCGTCGTCTGGTCCCTGCGTGGCCGGGGCTGGCCGCCCGCTCCCCGCGCTCGCGGGGATGTTCCCTCGAAGCGTGGGCTTGTCATGGTCGGGGGGCGAGGTGTGGTTCGAGCAGTTCGAGGGCTTCGTGCCAGCAGAAGCGGTCGGCGCCGCCGCCGGTTTTGGGCGGGTGGGGTTCGTAGGAACCGATCAGTACGCCCATGTCGTGCAGGTGGCTCAGGCTGCGGTGGTAGGCGGGGTGGGCGGCCTGGGCTGTGTTGAGGTAGGGCAGGACGGCGGTGGGAATGCCCATGCCGTAGGCCTCGCACAGGATGCCCAGGGCGAGGGTGTCGCTGATGCCGGCGGCCCTCTTGTTGATGGTGTTGAAGGTGGCCGGGGCGACGGCGATGGCGTCGGCGGGCGGCAGCGGGCGAACCTCACCGGGTGTGCGCCAGGCGGAGCGGATGGGGTAGGCGGTCTGGGCTTCGATTGCTTCGGTGTTGAGGAAGCCCAGCCCTTGCGGGGTGGCGATGACGCCGGCGTCCCAGTGGCGTTCGTGCGCGGCGGTGATGAGTTGCCGACGTCGCCGGCGATGCCGCAGGCGCAGACGACGACGTACAGGAAGGGCTTGTTCGGGGTGTTCGGTTCACTCACGCAGGGGCCCCAGTCGGCGGCTGAAGCGGTGCAGTTCGGGCT
>NZ_JACMSF010000136.1 GCF_014257025.1 Streptomyces cupreus | reverse complement strand
CGCTTTCCAGGTTCCCGCTTTCGCGTTTCCCTTTCCGGCGGATCCGACTTTATCAGAAGTTTCGGGCCGGTCTGACCGGCCACCCATTTCCGATTCATCGGGAGGGGCTTCTCAGTAAATCGAGTGATCGATACTTCAAGAAGCGGCTAGATACTCACTGTCACCGACCGGATCAGGTCCAGTCCAGGCAACTGTTCGAATCTACCTCCCCGATCGATCCGTGTCAATGGCTCTCTCGGGGCGAAGAGGAGACTAGCAGCTCATCAGGTGTGTCCGCACATCAGGCGGCAGTCGGAAGAGTGGCGCCGCGCTCGGCTTCCTCGACGTCGCCCGTCTCGCCGGCCCGCGCGGCACGGCCGCCGACGACATAGACGTATGCCAGGAAGGCCAGCTCGGCGGCGACTCCGATGGTGATGCGGGCCCAGGTGGGCAGGCCGGACGGGGTGACGAAGCCTTCGATCGCGCCGGATATGAAGAGGACCAGGGCCAGGCCTATTGCCATGCCCACGGCGGCTCGGCCTTCCTCGGCGAGGGCTGTGCGTCGCGTGCGTGGGCCGGGCTCGATGACGGTCCAGCCGAGGCGCAGGCCCGTGCCTGCGGCGACGAAGACCGCCGTCAGTTCGAGCAGGCCGTGGGGCAGGATCAGGCCGAGGAACGTGTCGAGGCGGCCCGCGGAGGACATCAGGCCGAATCCGACGCCGAGGTTGAGCATGTTCTGGAAGAGGATCCAGAGGACGGGGAGCCCCAGGAAGACGCCCAGGACCAGGCAGAGTGCGGCGGCCTGGGCGTTGTTCGTCCAGACCTGGGCCGCGAACGAGGCCGCGGGGTGGCTGGAGTAGTACGTCTCGTACTGGCCGCCGGGGCGGGTGAGCTCGCGTAGTTCGCTCGGGGCCGCGATGGAGGACTGCACTTCGGGAGTCGTACCGATCCACCAGCCCAGGAGGGCGGCGACGAGGGTCGACAGGAGCGCTGTGGGTACCCACCAATGGCGCGTCTTGTAGACCGCGGCGGGAAAGCCATGGGTCAGGAAGCGGGTCGCGTCGCGCCAGGATGCTCGTCGGGTGCCTGTCACGGCGCTACGCGCGCGTGCCACCAGTTGGCTGAGGCGGCCCGTGAGCTGTGGGTCCGGGGCGCTGGACTGGATCAGGGAGAGGTGGGTGGCGGTGCGCTGGTAGAGGGCGACGAGTTCGTCCGCCTCCGCGCCGGTCAGGCGTCGCTGGCGCTGGAGCAGGGCATCCAGGCGGTCCCACTCGGCCCGGTGCGCGGTGACGAAGACGTCGAGGTCCATCTGGGTGCCTGCTCCTCGGCTGTTCGTCGGCGGCTCGTCGTAGATGTCAGCTTGTCGTATTGGGGCGCGATGCGCCCTCAGCTTGGCAGACTGGCCGTTCCAGGGGCAGGCCAGGGGAAGGACGGCGGGCGTGAGTGAGCTGGTGACGGGCGAGGCGGTGGCGCTGGAGCTGCGCCCTGCGAGGCTGCCCAGCAGGGCGCTTGCCGTGTTGCTCGATCTGGTCGTGGCCGTCGCCGTCTACATCGCCGTGTCGATCGGTCTGTTCGCGGCCACCTCTTCTCTGGACGAGGCGGCGCAGATCGCGGTGTCGATCGCCTCGTTCATTCTGGTGCTGGTGGGCGCGCCGATCGCGGTCGAGACGCTCAGCCACGGCCGTTCGCTCGGGAAGCTGGCGTGCGGGCTGCGTGTGGTGCGGGACGACGGCGGGCCGATCCGCTTCCGGCATGCGCTGGTGCGAGGAGCGATCGGTGTCATCGAGATTCTGCTGACCTTCGGGGTCGTCGCCTGTATCGCGTCGCTGGTCTCGGCGCGGGGGCGGCGGCTCGGGGATGTGTTCGCGGGGACCCTCGTCGTACGGGAACGGGTACCTCAGGCCCGGAGCGGTTTCGTGCCGCCGCCTCCGCCGTGGCTGGCCGGGCGATTCTCGGGGCTGGATCTCTCCGCGGTGCCGGATGGTCTGTGGCTGGCCATCCGGCAGTACCTGACGCGGATGCAGCAGCTGGATCCGCAGGTCGGCTGGGCGATGGCGGAGCGGCTCGCGACCGATCTCGCGGCTCGTACAGGCACGCCGGCGCCGCAGGGTGTGCCGCCGGCGGCGTATCTGGCAGCCGTGGTGCAGGAACGGCAGGCGCGAGAGGCCCGGCGGGCCTTCGCGAGCGGACCGGCGGCGGACAGGGCGTCGGCCAGCGGCTGGCCCCAGCCCGCGCCTCGGCCTGCGCCGACGCCGGGTGCATACGGACCGCCGGCCGCCCAGCCCACCGTCGAACCGCCGCCCGCCCCAGGCCATACGCCCCCGCCTCCGTCGGTGCCGCACGAGGAGCCCTCCGACGGACGCCGCGGCACCGGATTCGTACCGCCTGCGTGATCCCGGCCTGCTCTCTCGGCAGACCGGGACAGGCGAACCGGGGCCCTCAGGCGAACCGCGGGCCCTCAGGCGAACGAGGACGGCGGCGACTCAAGCTCCTCCAACTCGATCCCGGGCGCCGCGAGGACCACATCACCGGCGATGTGCACGGCGTGCTGCTCGCCCGTGTCCAGGGCTGTGACCTGGTATTCGTCCACGGTCAGAGGGCCGTTGTCAGTGGCGTGTGCTTCTCTTTTCACCAGGGCCCAGGACTGGTCGACGGTGCGCGGGGCGAGCACTGGGTCCGTGAAGGCGACGAGGCGTACGCGGGTTGCGGATTCGGAAGGGGTGAGGTTCAGGAGACGGGTGGTGGCGATCAGGAACGCGGGGGACGTGCCGGTGAAGGCGTGGGCGCGCACATTGCCTTCCGTGGCGTGAGCCCCGGCGGGGTCCGTACGGACCCAGGTGACGCCGTCGAGGGCGGCGCCGCGCACCTGCCAGCCGCCGGCGTGGAGTTCGAGGCGGATGGGGCGGCCGAGTTCGTCGAGGGCTAGGTCGACGGAGCCGCTGTGATCGCCCGAGGGGGTGGTCAGCTGGGAGACGTAGCGCCAGCCGGAGGGGCCGGGCGCGCAGTGGAAGTGCTCGTCTGCGAGGGGAGTGTGATCGTGCGGATCGTGGAGCGAATAACGGCCGCGGGGCATGGGGGTCCTGAGTCTTGACGGGCTGCTCCGGCCGCTGAGGGCCAGACGGGCAGGCCCCCGACACGGGGGTGCGGGGGCCTGCCCTGAGGACCTGCTGCTGGTGAGGGCGTCAGTGCACGGGCGCGCTCACCACGGAGTCCGGATCAGTAGCGGTAGTGGTCCGCCTTGTAGGGACCCTCGACCTCGACGCCGATGTAGGCGGCCTGCTCGGGGCGGAGCGTGGTCAGCTTCACGCCGAGCGCGTCCAGGTGGAGGCGGGCGACCTTCTCGTCGAGGTGCTTCGGCAGCGTGTAGACGCCGATCGGGTACTCCGACTGCTTGGTGAACAGCTCGATCTGGGCCAGGGTCTGGTCCGCGAAGGAGTTGGACATCACGAAGGAGGGGTGGCCGGTGGCGTTGCCCAGGTTCAGCAGGCGGCCCTCGGAGAGGACGATGATCACCTTGCCGTCGGGGAAGGTCCAGGTGTGGACCTGCGGCTTGACCTCGTCCTTGACGATGCCGGGGATCTTGGCGAGACCGGCCATGTCGATCTCGTTGTCGAAGTGGCCGATGTTGCCGACGATCGCCTGGTGCTTCATCTTGGCCATGTCCGAGGCCATGATGATGTCCTTGTTGCCGGTCGTGGTGATGAAGATGTCGGCCTTGTCGATGACCTCGTCGAGGGTCGTGACCTGGTAGCCGTCCATCGCCGCCTGGAGCGCGCAGATCGGGTCGATCTCGGTGACGATCACGCGGGCGCCCTGTCCGCGCAGGGACTCAGCGCAGCCCTTGCCCACGTCGCCGTAGCCACAGACGACCGCGGTCTTGCCGCCGATGAGGACGTCGGTGGCGCGGTTGATGCCGTCGATCAGGGAGTGGCGGCAGCCGTACTTGTTGTCGAACTTCGACTTCGTCACGGCGTCGTTCACGTTGATGGCCGGGAACAGCAGGACGCCGTCGCGCTGCATCTCGTACAGGCGGTGGACGCCGGTCGTGGTCTCCTCGGTGACGCCGCGGATCTCCGAGGCGAGCTGGGTCCACTTCTGCGAGCCCTCGCTGATGGTGCGGTGCAGGAGCTGGAGGATGACGCGGTGCTCGTCGGACTCGGCGGTGTCGACGGAGGGGACCTTGCCGTCCTTCTCGTACTCGACGCCCTTGTGGACGAGGAGGGTGGCGTCGCCGCCGTCGTCGAGGATCATGTTCGGGCCGCCGGTGGGGCTGTTGGGCCAGGTCAGCGCCTGCTCAGGTCGGCCCGGACCGCGAGTACTTCATGGCGA
>NZ_JACMSF010000135.1 GCF_014257025.1 Streptomyces cupreus | reverse complement strand
TCACGCCCTCCTGCGTCTGCAGATAGACGAGCTGTTCCTGGGCGCTGCCGGACGCCGCGCCGCCGTTGAGGATGCGCACCCGCACCTCGGAGGCGTCGGCCTTGGTGCCCTTCAGGCGGGCGGCGACGGCGGCCTTCTCCTTCTTCTTCTGCGCCTTGACCTCGGTGAACGACACATCGTTCTTGATCATGTCGAAGACCTGGGGTGCCGTCGTCTCTTCGAGGACGACCGTCGCCTTCACGACCTCGGCCGGGTTGTCCTTGACCGGGACCGTGGTGAAGGTGATGTTCTTCGTCGGCACCTTCTTCAGCTCCAGGGCGAGGTCCTTGAGCGTGCCCACCTTGCCTATGGCCTTGTCCACCGTCAGCGCCTCGGTGGCGGCCTCGGCCAGCTTCACCAGCTTGGTCGGGCTGGTGAGGGTGTCGCTGGAGGACATCTTGCGCATCAGCGAGCCCAGGAACTGCTGCTGCGCCTTGATCCGGTCCAGGTCACCGCTGTTGCCGAAGCTCTTGCGGGTCCGCAGGAAGGCGAGCGCCTCCTCGCCCTCCACCGTCGACTCGCCCTCGGGCAGGTTCAGCTTGGAGTCGTCGTCGTTGACGGCGTGCTCCAGACAGATGTCGACCCCGTCCACGGCCGTCGTCAGCGTCTTCACGGCGTTGAAGTCGGCCATCATGAAGTGGTGGACCTCGATGCCGGTGAACTTCTTGACCGTGCGCATGGTGCAGCCGGGGTCCCGGCCGCTCTCGCCGAGAGAGCGGTTGAAGCGGACGCCCTGGAGCCCGGAGATCGTCTCCTCGGAGCCGTCCTCCAGCGTCGTCTCGCACTCCGGGATGTCGACGATCAGGTCGCGCGGAATGCTGAGCGCGGTGGCGTTCGACCGGTCCTTGGCGACATGCAGCAGGATCGTGGTGTCGGCGTGACCGGTGCTGCCCTTGTCGCCGTAGCCCTCGTTGCCCGCACCGGTGCGCTTGTCGGTACCGATGATCAGGATGTTGAAGGCCTCGTCCTTCTTGAAGCTGCTCGCGCCCGCGTCGCCGACGTCGATCGTGTCGACGTTGCCCTCAAGGTGCTTGAGGTAGAGATAGCCGCCGGTGGCGGCGGCGAGCAGCACGAACGCCATCGTGCCGCCGGTCCACAGCAGCGCCTTCTTCGCCTTCGACTTCCCGGGCCTGCGCCCGCGCCGCCCCGGCGGCTCCTCGGGCTCGGCCCGCCGTCTGCGCGGCGGCGGCACCTGGCGGCCGGGTGCGGACGTGGGCCGTGCGGTGGCGGCGTCCGGACGGGGCACGGGGCGCCTGCGCGGGCCGGGGACGGGGGACTGCGGTGATTGCGGTGCGGAAGTACGCAGTCGCAGTTCGTATTCGCCGGTGTTCGGATTGAGTACCCATTGGTCTGCGGGGTCGATGTTCTCCGACCGCCCACGGCCTGCGTCCACGGTTGTCCGAATCCTCCGTCGGGAAGGCGCCGCGCGGGACTTCGCCGCACGGCCCGATGCACCGGATCGCTCACACTATCCGCACGCTTCGGCGTCGAGCGACGTCGGTGAGAAATTCCACGTGCGTACAACCGAATGAGGTGTCCCTACAAGCGGTCAATTCGTTCCATTTCCCTGAAATGACAGGTCGCCTCAGGTCACTTGGCGCACTCGACCTGATCCGCGGTGGACTTGTCCACGCCCTCAGGGGTCTTCCCCGACGACGAACCCGTGAGCGGAACACCGGCGCCCTTGAAGTCCTTGCCCAGGGTCAGCGTCATCGTGGGCAGCCCCTGGGAGTTGGTGACGCTCTCGCCGGGCTTCATCGCGGACCCCGAGAGCCCCAAGATATCCGCCAACCGCCGTGCCTGGTCGGCCTGTTCGGGGGCGTATTCAAGCGTGGTCCTGGCGAGCGCCTCGGGCGCGTTGCCCGCGTTCTCCGACTTGATGACGCCCTCCTCGGTCTGCAGCCAGGTCAGCGTCTCCTGGGCACTGCCGGACTCGGCGCCGCCGTTGAGGATCTGCACGCGCACCTCGGAGGCGTCCGCCTTGGTGCCCTTGAGCCGGGCGGCGACGGCGGCCTTCTCCTTCTTCTTCTGCGCCTTGACCTCGGTGAACGACACATCATTCTTGATCATGTCGAAGACCTCGGGGGCCGTCGACTCATTGACGACGACGGTCGACTTCACCGTCTCGGCCGGGTTGTCGATCACCGGAACCGTGGTGAACGTCAGGTTCTTGGTGTTGAGCTTGCCCAGCTCAAGACCCAGGTCCTTGAGCTTGCCGATGCTGTCGAGCTGGGAGTCGACGGTGAGTGCCTCGGTGCCCGCCTCCGCCAGCTTCACCATCTTGGTCGGGCTGGTGAGCGTGTCGTTGGACTTCAGCTTGCGCATCAGTGAGCTCAGGAACTGCTGTTGCAGCCCGATCCGGCTCAGGTCGCCGCCGAGGCCCACGGAGTGCCGGGTGCGCAGGAAGGCCAGGGCCTGCTCGCCCTCGATGGTGTGGGTGCCCTGGGACAGCTTCAGATGCGAGTCCGGGTCGTCGATGTCCTTGGCCAGACACACCTCGACCCCGCCGACCGCGCTGGTCAGCGTCTTGACCGCGTTGAAGTCGGCGACCATGAAATTGTCGGGGGTGATCCCGGTCAGCTCGGTCACGGTCCGCATGGTGCAACTGGGAGTACGGCCGCCCTGGCCGAGGCTGGTGTTGAAGCGGACGCCGCTCGACCCGGCGATGACCTTCTTGGACCCGTCCTCCTGAGTGGTCGGACAGTCCGGGATGTCGACGATGAGATCCCGGGGAATGCTGAGCGCGGTGGCGTTCGACCGGTCCTTGGAGACATGCAGCAGGATCGTGGTGTCGGCGTGTCCGACGCTGCCGGAGTCGCCGTAGCCCTCGTTGCCGGACCCGGTGCGCTTGTCGGTGCCGATCAGCAGGATGTTGATGGCCTGGTCCTTCTTGAAGCCACCGGTGCTGGCGCCGTCGTCCGGGACGGAGTCGATGTTGTCATTGAGGTGATCCAGGTAGAGATACCCGGCCCCGGCGGTGGCGATGAGCAGGAACGCCATGCTGCCGCCGGTCCACAACAGAAACTTCTTGACCTTGGACTTCTTCTCGGGACGCCGTCCGCGCCGGCCGGGAAGGGGCTCCTCGGGCACACCGCGCCGCCGGCGGGGCGGCGGAACCTCACGGCCCGGACGCGGCGCGCGTACGGGCGTCCCGGTGCGGGAGGCGGATCTGCGGGGGGTCGGAACGGCCGAATGCGCTGCGGAAGTGCTCAGTCGCAGTTCGTATTCGCCGGTGTTCGGATTGAGCACCCACTGGTCTGCGGGATCGATGTTCTCCGCCCGCCCACGGCCTTGCGCGTCCACGGTTGTCCGAATCCTCCGTCGGGGCCACGCGGCGCCTTCCCCCTCCAAGGCGCTCGGGTCTCGGTCAAACAGTGCGCGACCCCATGACGTACCAGGAGGGAACGGTGTGGCCGGGTGCACCGGGGCGCTCACACTATCCGCCCAGTTCAACGTGGAGCGAGGCGGTGACGAACTCCACGCCCCTACATCCGGTCAATACGGATCATTTCCTTGAATGGAGTTCGGCGCCTTGGTGAGCGCTTTACCCGCAGCCGTCCTGGGCGGCGGTGTTGCCGCGGAAAGTGGGGGCGGGGGAGGAGGTGCGAGAGGGGGTGCGACGGTCATGACTTCCCGCTTCCCTCGCCCCGGAGCGACCCTTTTGACTGACTTCGACGGGCGTGTCGGTGCGCAGTCGCTCGAACAGCCTTTCTGCTTCGGGTTCCACGAGCTGGTCGCGATTGGAGTTGTAGACATACGACTCCCGGGGAACGGTAAGAAATTGCACACGTTCGGTGGGGATGTCGCGCACACCGCGGACGAGTTGGTACAAACCCCGCAAGCTGGCCAGATCCGGGTCGGTGGTGAGCGAGGAAGTGGCGGCATCGAGAACGGGATAGAGTCGCACCGGATTCAGCAGTACGTCATTGCTCTGCACCTTGTTGACGAGGGCGCCGAGAAAGCGTTGCTGACGTTCCATGCGGTCGGTGTCACTGCCGTTCCCGAGCGACTTACGGGCCCGCACGTACCCGAGGGCCTGCTCCCCGTCGAGCTCGACGCGCCCGGCGGGAAGCCGAAGCTTGGCGGCCTTGTCATTGATGGGCTCGTCAAGACAGACCTCAACGCCCCCGACGGCATCGACCATGTCCTTGAACCCCCGAAAGTCGACGACCATGTGATGGTCGATCCGCACGCCGGTGAGCTTCTCCACGGTACGGATGCTGCACGCCGAACCGCCCATCTCGAAGGCGTAGTTGAACATGGCGAACGTGGGCTCTGTGCGCTTGCCGTCGGGCCGTAGACAGGCCGGCACGTCGACCATGAGATCCCGGGGCAGCGAAACGGCGGTGGCAGTGCGCCGCCCTGCCGACAGATGCAACAGGATGGTGGTGTCGGACCGCTCGGTCCCCGAGTCCCGCCCATAACGCCGGTTCCCGTCACCGGACCGGGAGTCGGACCCGATCACCAAGATGTTCTGCGCGCCCTTGACGAGGGAGGTAGGCCGCTCACTCTCATACCGAGCGAGCTCGGCGGCGGCGGCCTGGTCGGGCGTGATGTTCCCATCGAGCTTCACGTAGACGGCCCACCCCGCCCCAAGGGCCCCCAACACCACAACACCCACCCCAAGCGAAACCCCCCGAACCCACCGCCGCCGACGCCGACGTATGAGCCCCGTCCCACTGGCTCGGGCCCCCCGCCCCGGAACCCCACCTCCACTCTCGGTCACGTCTACGTCCACCCCTCATGGCGTGCGGGCCGATGTCTCCCTGCTCTCCCTTACGACCATGACGCGGATGGGGGGAGGGGGGTGGGTGGTGATGGGCCGAATGGGGGAGGGGCGGATGGCCGAATTGAACACGGAGAGGTGAGGAAAGCAGCGGCAGTCTGCACCTCAGCCTGTCCGGCGCTTGAGGTGGAGCCAACAGTCATCCTCAGCCCCCACCCACCCCAGCCCGTCCGGCGTTTGAGTGCGGGCCGATTGCCGTCCCGACCCCCCACCCGCCCGCTGGGGGCGACGCAGAGCCCAGCCATCCCCTGCCTGTGCGGCGTTTGAGGCGGAGCCAACAGTCATCCTCAGCCCACCCACCCCCAGCCCGTCCGGCGTTTGAGGACGAGGCCCGTTCAGGGCCGACAGCGGGGGTCTGGGGGCGGCAGCCCCC
>NZ_JACMSF010000134.1 GCF_014257025.1 Streptomyces cupreus | reverse complement strand
CGCGGTCACCTGGGGGAAGATCGCCAACATCCTCCAGCAGCGCGGCGAAGTCGACGAAGCCCTCGAACTGCAGCTCAAGCGCTTGGAAGTCAATAAGCAGCTAGGCGACATGGCGGGCATCGCGGCCGCCACCTGGGATCTGGCGCAAATCGATCTGAGTCGCCAAGATTTCGACGCAGCGATGCCGAGGCTGATCTCCTCGTTTCAGCTCCTTCTGAAGCTTCAACGGCCGGATGGCATCGCGGTCGTCGGGACTACCCTGGGCCAATTTCTGCTGGCCGCGGGTGAACGCGAGCAAGCCCGACAGGTGTTGCAGGCGAGCCGAGCAGCTGCCGCCAAGATCGGTTTTGCGGACACTGTTGACCTACTTGATGAACTACTGAACGCCACCGGCGACGAAAACGAGGAATGATGATCATCGAGTTTGCTGGAGTGGACGTCGAAGCCGCCATGAAGAGCGTCGCCGCGTTGACCGCGAGCTGGGGCTACCCACCCGAACCAGCTCCGACGCCGGAACCCGCAACCAGTCCGGAATCCAAGGGAGTCGATCCCGTCGCGGTGGCATCCCTGATCGTGTCCATTCCATCGGCCATGCTCGCGGTCGCGGACATCGCCGACCGTATCCACAAACGACGCCGTGCGGCCGAGCTCATCGAACGCGCCCGACAGCTCAGGACGCAGCAGGGGGCGGCACGACTCGTGTGCGGAGACCGCTCCGTCGACCTGGCCACTCTCACCTCCGACCAGCTTCTGGACCTCATCGCCGACGAACCAACAGCAACTTGACGCCAGGAACACGGCCGGACGGCCCGGACCCGGTTCCGACCCGACGAACCCGGAGCCGTAGCTGTCCGTGGGAGAGGGACGTGTGTCAAGGAATCTCGCACGTCATTCCTTGACACATGTGCCCCTGCGTTGGCCGCACCACAAGCGCACCAGATCGAGCGGGGAACAGCGGGGAATCACGGTGCAAAGCGGCCGAGCCCGGAAAGGCCTCGAGCCAGTCGTTTGAGCAGGTCAGCATCTACAGCAGGCCGTCGATGTCCGCAGCTTCCCAAGCTGATGGCTGCCAACCAAAGGACCTTGACGTCAGCCCGTGTAGCTCAGCTGCAGCACGGTCAGTGTCTTGGTGACCTGCCCGACCAGCAGCACCGCGATCGCGTGCTCGGTCGCGAGCATCCGCACCACCCCGTCGTCCTCGCCGTACACCTCGGTCGCGCCGATCGGGTCCTCGCAGGCCGCCGCGAGAGCGAGCGCCAGCTGCTCGCTCTCGGCCGGCGGCATCGCGTCGTGCACCGCTTCCGTGCCGGTGCCGTACTTCAGGCGATAGGTCATCAGGCGACGCCGCGAGCACGGGCGGCAGCGGCCTGGGCCTGGATGCGGTCGGTGACGTCGATCCACTCGCCCGGGATTTCACCGGTCTCGGCCTCGGTCCTGGCGAGCTCGCGTCCGCGTTCGGCGGCGGCCATGAGGTCGGAGGCGATCTGCTGCCACTTGGCGAAGACCGTGACGATCTCGTGGACCTGGGCACGGTTGATCTCGCCGAGGAACCGCTGCTTAGCGGCGGGGCTGCCGAGCGCCTCGCAGATCGTCTCGATGGTCCAGTTCCGCTCGCTCATCGCCTGAGCCTCCGACAGTCGTCGCGGGTCCCGTGACCCACGGTACGCGGACCAGGCGAGGGCTGGGGAGGGAGTACGGAGGTTAGGCGGCATCGGAGGCCTCCTCCTGGAGCTGACGGACGACGGCTCGGCGGCCCCGGCTGACCTCGATCAGGCCGTCCTTCTTGAGCTGGGTGAAGGCGCGGTGAGCGGTGCCGACCGAGACGCCGTGGGCCTGGGCGATGTCGCCGACGGTGGGGACGTCCTCGCCGGGCAGCATCGTGCTGTCCTTGATGGCGTCAGCGAGATCCTTCGCGATCACTTCCCACGGAGCGAGGTCACGCGGTGGGGCCGCTTCCGCCTTGATGGTCCGGCCGATGGGGCCCACGGCCACATCCGGTCGGGCCTGCACGGCAGCCTCGCACTGGCCGCACAGGGCCTCTGCTCCGTCCTCCGTGACCACGAGCATCGCCCACAGCGATTCGTTCCCGCACTCGCAGGCCAGGCGCAGGCCGTTGATGACGGTGGTGACCGGCTGCTCGGCCAGCAGTCCTTCCGGCACCGGCAGTTGCTTGGCGAAGGCAGTGACAGCCTGGCGGTCGGACGTGGCCAGGAAGGCCGCGTAGTACTTGAGCGTGGTCGCTCCTCCGCCGCCGTGTCCCACCCGGCCGGCAACTGTTCGTACGTCGGCACCGGCGCCCAAGAGCTCGGTCACGTTGTACGCACGCAGGTCCTTCAGGCGGTGGGTGTGGATCTTCAGCTTCTTCGCGCGGCGGCGGTATCGCTGGCTGACGCTCGACGGCACGAGCGGGGCCATGCTGTCGGCTTCACCGGAGAACACGAAAGCGTCACGGGCGAGTTCACCGCCGAGCACCTTGCAGCGTTCCTCGGCGCGGGCTCGGTGGGCGACCAGAACGGAGCGCGTGATGACATCGATGGCCTGCTTACGGCGCTGGTGGGTCTTGGTGTCCTTGATCCTGCGACCGTTGTTGGAGTGCTTCACGAAGAGTTCGAGACGGTCGAGGTTGATGTCCGACCAGCGCAGAGCGCACATCTCGCCACGGCGTGAGCCGCTGACCATCATCATGAACAGGAACGTTCCCCAGTCCAGGTCCCGCTGCCAGGCGGTGTTCAGAACCAGCGCTGCTTCCTCGGGAGTTGGAGGGTCGGGGTTGGGCTTGGGTTGGGATGGCGGTTCAGCGAGGGCCGCCACGTTCGTCGTCACGTAACCCCAGCGCAGGCCGCGGTTGAGCGCCGGGCGCAGGATGAAGTGAATCTTGCGGACGGAGTTCGCGGCGAGCGGCTCGCACAGGTGCTTTCGCTTCGTCTTGGGGTCGGTCTTGCCGTTTCGCCGCCCTTCGCATTGCTCCTGGCACTGCCGGAGACGGGCGTAGAACAACTCCAGCATCTCGGCGGTCAGCTTCCCGGCCTTGAGGTCGCCGAACGTGGGCTTGAGGTAATTGCGGATGATGCCCTCGGCCCGCTCGTACGACGTCTCGTCGAGTTCCGCGACACCCAGCCACCGGTCGAGCAGGAACGACATGGTCACCTGCGTCTTGGGGTGACGCTGTTCGTCGACCTGGTGGAGGAGCCTCGTGCGGACCTTCTCGGCCTCCACCGCGTCAGCGGCCTGCTCGTGGAGGTAGAGGTCCTTCTTCGTGAGGGGGTCACGCCCGGCGTAGACCCGGACCTGGAAGCCGGCCCCGTTGGGCCGGATGCTGCCGCGCTGACGTCGTCTTGTCGTCGTGGTCGCCATGGTCTCGAACCTATTCATGGTTAATGCCATGGCTACGACGAACAGCGCGCCTACCCGTGAGAGGTAAACGCGCTGGTCAGAGACTGTGCCCCCGGCAGGATTCGAACCTGCGACACCCGCTTTAGGAGAGCGGTGCTCTATCCCCTGAGCTACGAAGGCGGACGGTGACCCGTGGGGTCACAGGCGTCAGGGTACCGGATCTGGTCGGGGTGGGGTCAGGTGATCGGGACGTGGGTGAAGCGGGAGGCGGACTTGAGGTCTGTTTCGATGGCCTTGGCTGTTGAGTGGAGGGCCGGGAGGATTGTGCGTTCGCAGTCCGAGAGGGTGTGGCGGGCCGCGTGCATGGCCACCCCGACTGCCGCCACCCGGGCGCCCGTGCGGGTGTCTCGGATCGGGACCGCGATCGTGCGTAGGCCCTTTTCCAGTTCCTCGTCCAGGAGAGCGTGGTCACGGTCGGGGGACAGCAGGACCTGGCCCAGTGCCGTTTCCGGTGCCGGGGCTCGGGTGCCCGGGGGGATCGTCACGCTCATGACCCGGTGGGCCGTTGCTTCCGCCGTGTAGACGATCTCCTTGCCGTCGGGGGTCAAGGTCGCCAGGGACGTCGATTCCTGGATGCGGGTCGTCAGGTCCGTCAGGTGGGGGGTCGCCAGACGGGGGAGTGTGGTGCGGGAGAGTGGGGGGAAGCCCAGGGACAGGACCCTCGGTGTGAGTGCGTACGTGCGGTCGTCCGGGCGGGTCACCAGGCCCAGATGCTCGTACGTGATCAGCGCTCTGCGTGCCGTCGCCCTCGCCAGGCCCGTCGCCTGGGCCACCTCCGTCAGCGTCAGGCGTGCCCTTCCCTCGCCGAACGCCGTCAGGACCGTCAGCCCACGGGCCAGCGATTCCACGAAGTCCCGGCCCAGTTCCTGCTTCGACGCCCCCGTCCACGCCGCCAGTGCCGAGGGGGGCGGGGGCGGTTCCGCCGCGGGGGCCCTTCTCAGCTCCCGTTCCATCGTCGCCACCGCCCGCCTCAGCCTCGGCAGCAGCGCCTCGCGCAGGTCCGTCGCCGTGTGGCGGCTCGTGTGGCTCACCACGCTTGCCACGCAGGCGATCCGGTGTGTGCCCGGTTCCCGTACGGGGACCGACAGCGCCACCAGGCCCGGTTCGATCAACTGGTCGTCCAGCGCCCAGCCGTCCTCCCGGGCCCGCGCCACCCGCACCACGAACTCCTCTTCCCCATAAGGCCGTTCCCTCGGCGGTACGGCCGAGAACTCCCTGTTCTCCGGGTCTCTCGCCAAACGCGCGCGCCATGACCGCCACCCCTCCTCCGTCCACTCCATGGCGAACAGCGGGCCGGGGGCGGTGCGTTCGGCGGGGAGGAGGTCGCCGATGCGGAAGCTGAGGGACATCGCCCGGCGGCGGGTGGCCTGGTGGATGAAGCGGATGCCGTCGGCGTCGGGCACCGCCAGGGAGACCGACTCGTCCAGTTCGTCGGCCAACTCGTCGGCCTGCCCGGCCAGCAACGCCGGCAGGCGCAGGGACGCCAGGTAGGCGTTGCCCAGGTCCATCAGACGGGGGGTGAGAACCGCGTCCCGGCCGTCGAGACGGACGTACCCCATGCGGGCGAGGGTGGAGGTGATGCGGTCGACCGTGGAGCGGGCCAGGCCCGTGGCGCGCTCCAGTCCGCTCGGGCTCATGGTCCCGCCGGCCTCCGTCAGTTCCCGCAGCACCGAGACCCCCCGGATCAACGGCGCGACCGCCTCGGCGGGCACAGCGGCCCGATCGGCGGCGGTCGTGGTGTGTACGGGCATCAGCTCTCCGGTACGGCGGTCTCGGCACGCCTACCGTAATGCCGCGTCATGCCGTCTACGGACCCTCAGCGCGGCGTCATGCCGCCCACGCATCCTCAGCACCGGTCAGCCGC
>NZ_JACMSF010000133.1 GCF_014257025.1 Streptomyces cupreus | reverse complement strand
GGTCTGCATCAGATCTGCCAGAAGGATCCGGCGGGGTTCACGCGCACTCTTCAGCGTGTGCTGCACATTCCGATTCCCGAACCGCGTGACTTCGCGGTGCTGAACGCGGATCTGACGGAGATCGAACCGGTCGAGCGGCGCGTGGACACGCTGTTACGGGCGGAGACGGACGAAGGGATGTACCTGCTGGTCGTTGAGTCCCAGGGGAAGCGGGACGACGCCAAGCGGAGCAGTTGGGCCTACTACCTCAGCTACCTGTACGCGAAGTACGGCTGGGAGCCGGTGCTGATCGTTCTGACGCAGAGCGTCGCGACAGCCCGCTGGGCGGCTCGGCCGATCCGTCTGGGGCTGCCCGGCTGGCACTCGCTCACCGTGAGACCGCTGGTCTTGAGTCCGGAGAACGTGCCGCTCATTGCGGATGAGACAGAAGCTCAGCGGGACGTGTTCCTCGCGGCGTTCTCGGCGATGACGCATGGTAGGGGCCCAGGTGCCACTGCCATACTGAAACCGCTGGCGGCAGCCTTGGCGAGCACCGACACCGAAAGCGCGGGCATGCTCGCGCAGTTCGTCGAATCATGCCTGGTCGATGTCGAGGCCAAGCAGACATGGAAGGAGCTGATGATGGCAGTGCACTACTTCTTCCGGCACGAGGTCGCCGAGAAGGTACGGGAAGAAGGCCGCGAAGAGGGCCGGGCCCAGGCCAAGGCGGAAATGGTCCTCCAGATCTTGGACTGGCGGACCGTCATGGTTCCCGATGCCGTGCGGGAGCGCGTGCAGGCCTGCACCGACCCGGACCAACTGGAGGTCTGGGCACAGCGGGCCGTACATGCCACGGCGGCCGAGGATCTCTTCGTAGGCGACTCCAAGCCCCTCAGCGATTGATCGCCTGGATCTCCTGCACGTTCATGTCCTGCGTCGTCTCGAACGTCCCGTCCGGCAGGTCGCCGTTCGCGCCGCCCGTGCCCTCCCAGGAGATCTCCCAGGTGATCGACGCCTTCAGCTGGTACGGCTGCCCGTTCGTCGCCCACGGCAGGCCTACGACTGGCGACCGGACGGAGCGCTGCTCGCTGCCGGCGACATGCGGTACACGGTGGACCGCGCGGGCCGCGTCACGGAGGCACAGGGGCCCGGCTGGACCGAGTCCTACGCGTACGACGCGCTCGGCAACCAGACGGACGCAGCCTGGTCAGCCGCACACCCGGGCGCCGAGGCCACCGGCCCACGTGTCTACAGCAGCACCGACCTCGTCGCCGCCGGGCACGTCCGTTTCGAGCGCGACGCCGCCGGTCGTCCCACCGTGCGCCGTCGGCCGCGCATTTCCCGCAAGCCCGACGTGTGGCGCTACGCCTGGAATGCGCAGGACCAGCTGACAGGGGTGACCGTTCCCGACGGGACACATTGGCACTACCGCTACGACCCCCTCGGCCGCCGTATCGCGAAGCAGCACCTCGACACCGATGGGGCCGTGCTGGAGGAGACCCGCTTCACCTGGCACGAGGGGACGCTTGTCGAGCAGACCGCGACCTCCCATCAGTGGCCGGTTGCCCAGATCCAGACGTGGGAGTTCGACGAGGACGGGCTGGTGCCCGTGGCCCAGACAGAGCGCTTCACGGACCTGTCCGAAGTCCCTCAGCAGCACTACGACAGCCGCTTCTACGCCATCGTCACCGATCTGATCGGCACCCCGACGGAACTCGTCGACGAGCATGGCGCCGTCGCGTGGCGGCGTACCGCGACGGTGTGGGGCGGCACGACGTGGAATCAGGACGCCACAGCGTACATACCGCTGCGATTCCCGGGCCAGTACCACGACCTTGAGACCGGCCACCACTACAACCTCCACCGACACTACGACCCCGAGACCGGCCGATACCTCAGCGGTGACCCTCTCGGCTTGTTCCCGGCCCCCAACCCGGCCACCTACGTCCACAACCCACTGACCCGGGCTGACCCGTTCGGTCTTTCGCCTTACGATCCGATCAGGATCAAGGCCGGTCAGCAGCTGCCCGGGGCCTATCATCTGAGCCCGGCGGAGATGGACTTCGTGAAGCAGCTCACCGCGAAACGTCCGAATCTCCAGGTCTACCGAACGCACGGCGAGAAGTTCCAGGGGGACTTCATGGTGGTGGATCCTTCCGACCCCAAGAACCTCGTGGCGTTCGTCGTCGATCACAAGATGGGCGGCGGCAACGCAGGACAGCAGCTCAAGAACGCCATGACTGCCGCCCGGCATGTCAACATCACCGATCCGAAGCGGGTCATCACAGGAGCAGGGGACACCCCGAAGCTGCTCGAACTTATGAGCCGTGGCCGAGGGGAATGGAACAGGTAATGATCGTTCTGCCAGTGCTGCTCACCGAACTGCTGACGGAGGTCGGCGAGCAGCGTGCGACGACGTTGAGCCTCGACTTCGCGGAACGGGCGGTCGACCTCCAGGCGGAGCTGCTCACCCCTGACATGCGAGAGGCGTGTTCGGAGTACGTGGCCGCTGCCCGCGAGGCCCTCCGGCTCGGCCGGGCGAATGACCGGCTCGTCCGTGCCCACGAGGACTTCTTCGAGGTCGGCTGGCGCACGTCCGGGCACTCGGACGTCACGCATGTCCTGGAGTCCGCCGTACGGCTCGCCTGCCAGGACATGCTGATCGAGGCCGGCGCCATGAACCGGGCCGGGCGCACAAACCCCTCCCCGCAGTACATCGCGAAGACGGCCCAGTCCGCAGTGGGCCGCTGGCACGCCGAGCGCGCCGGGGAAGACGCGGACCGCAGAGAGGCGGACCGTCGCGCCCGCTGGGAGGAAGCCCGCTGGCAGGTGCAGCACGTGATCGCCACGGAACCGGCTCCGGGTGGGGGGGCCAGGCTGTGAAGAAGCAGCGGGTGCTCCCGCCGCCGCCCTGTGATGACTGACGGCCGAAGCTGGGACTGGGAGTCCGGCGAGGGTCTGCTGGGTATGGACGACCCCGCCGAGTGGGACGCCGCGTTCGAGCGGGGCGCGCAGCATCTCGGTACTGCAGCGATCGGGTTGGCCTTCCGGTGTTCGTTGGAGGAAGCATCGCCTCGGATTGTCCGGGCGATGCAGTTGCAGGACCGCGCTCAGCGGGGGTACGCGTTCACCGCGGCGGGCACCGCGGCCCGGCTCAACGGCGAGTTGACGCCGGAGCTGTACGCCGCGCTGCGTGCAGAGGGTCATCGCGGCCTGGCCGAGAATGCCATCGATGACACGTTGACCTTTGTGCCGTTCCGGGATCTCCCGCCGTGGTTCAAGTGGCAGATGGTGCGCACAACGGTCGCGGACAAGCTGGAGGCCTGGCGGCTGACGGCCACGGACGCGGCGGAGGACGCCTGGAAGGCCCTGCGCCGACGTCGTTCATGAGCAGCAGAGGGTTGACGCCGCTCACGAACGATATGGCGGCCGACCCAGCTTCTCCGAGGCGGAGTTCCTGGCGAACCGCCGGGGCGACGGCTGGCCCGGTCTCCTCATCGTGCCGCCCACCAGGCCCATGACGAAGGACGCAGAGGGAAACTGGACCCACCGGCCGCGGCAGGGCACCAGGACTGCGAGGCCGGTACTTGGTCCCCCTTGTCCGTGAAGCAGATCGCCTCCGCTTCCACGAATGAGCCGCGCGCCCAGATCGCAGAAGCCTGCCGTGGAGCGGCAGCGACACGGTGGGTTGTGCTGATGGAGTCGGCTACCTACCTCGAACTCGACCGATGCGGCGCTGGATCATTGGCCATCAGCGGCTGGTTCTGCGTCGTAGGGCTCGAATTCGATGTAGTCGAGGGGGTCCTCGTCGCGGCGTCCGAGCGGGGGCAGGCCCTCGGTCGCGAACCGGCCGCGCAGCCACTCCAGCAGGGTTTTGGTGAGGTCGGTGTTGAGCGGTGGGCCTTGGTCGGCATGGCGCGGTACAACGATCAATGGCCAGTCGTCCGGCGTGGCACCTTCGGTCAGCCAGCACAGTTGGTCGCCGTCGATGGAGTCGGCGAAGGGCAGGAATCCCCCCGGCTCGGGATAGACAGCCAGGGGATGATACTCAGGGAAATCGGCTCGCTGCCCCTGGTAGGTCTCCGCGTACCACTCGGCCCACGGCGCGAGCGCGTACTGGTCCTCGCTGAAGGGGATGTTGAAGCGCAGCCAGCCGCACCAGGAGCCAGCCCCATACCGCTCCATCAGTCGTACGTACTCGCCGGGTAGACGTGTACCCAGCCGTTCGTACAGCCAGTCCCAGTTGTGCTTCCCGAGCGCGGGTGTCTCCGGCGGCGGGATGAGTGCGATCAAAGTCTCCAGCCCGCTGCCTGTGGTGAGCGCCGCCCGCTGCTGAGCGGTTGGCTCCGGTCGCCGAGGCGGCGGTGTCCACGGGGTGCGCTCCAGGTCGGTTTGCATGCCACTTCGGGCGATCACCGGGCGCATGCCGTCGGCCACGAGCCGGGCCAGCGTCGGCACAAGCGGGGTCGCGAAGCGCCGCCAGGGGTCGCGGCCCGCGTTCTCGTCGTCCTGACAGTGCATAACGACCGGCCACTGGTCGGGGTCGTCGGATGCTGTGGTGTCCCAGTAGAAAGTATCGGCGGTACGCGTGGCACCGAAGGGAAGGACGTCGGGGGCGTTACGCCGAGTCTGCTGGACCCAGGCCCCATAGTCGAACCAACCGCGGTTGACGCATGGCGTGTGAAACCAGAGCCAGGCGCCAATGTCGAGTGGGCCGTACGCGGCGGCGATGGCCTTGTAGTCGGCGGGCAGGCTCGTCCCCAACCAGGACTCGACTGCCGCCCATTCGACAGGTACGGCGTAGTCGGCCGGCGGATCGCCGAAGATCTCGGCGAAGGCGTTGACGTACGGGTCTGAGGCATTCACGGGTCTATAGACCTTTACCGGGAGCGAACGGGTGCTGATCGGAAGGGCGGGGAAGCACATGAGCTCCTTCCAACCTGCCGCGAGAGCGGGGTGGTTGGGCTGACAATGTGGTGAAGCCCCTGGTAGATGGGTTTTCGACCAAGAGAACCGTCTCCACCAGAGGCTTCGCATGCTTGTCTACCCGTCGGGCGTCGACGTGTCCAGTTCTGTCCTACGCTTCCTGTCCACCCGTTTGCGGCAGTACCGTCGCGCGATCGGCTCCCACTGGCGCCGTCTGAGCGCCGGCCGGCAGGCCCTGCTCACGCTCGCCCACCTGAGGGTGGGGCGCACGTATGCCCAGCTGGATCGGGCCCCTCGATGATGACCTTCCGTTACCCCGTCTTCCTTCGGCCTACGTAGAGGTGACCGCCGAGGACGACTGGCCCCCAGAGAGGCTCGCCGAGCTTGTTCTGGCCCTCCTGGGGATGAGCAATCGAAGCTATCGGCGCGCTAATCGCCCTTCACCTCCA
>NZ_JACMSF010000132.1 GCF_014257025.1 Streptomyces cupreus | reverse complement strand
CAGGCTGGCGTCTACGGCTGGAGCGCCTTCGGGTTGAACAGCACCACCCGTGCTGTGCGGCTCGGGGATGCGGCACCCGGCCCCGGGTACCGCGGACGATGCGGCCTCCTGGCTGCTGTCGATGATCACGTACTCCACACAACGCCATGCCTGACCTGCCGCGCAGGAGAACCGGCCGGTAACCGCAACATCGGTGCAACCGCCGGATGTTGGGCTTCGCGGGGCACCCAGGGTGCCGGACGGGGACACCGGTGTCAGTGCGGAGTTCTGCACTCTCACCCCGCCGCGCCGCACCCTGTCGGGCAACGGCTCGCCGGCTGCCGACCGGCCCGCGCCGCCATTCGGCTGCCGCCGGTCGTGTCAGTCCTCGCCTTCACCCGCGGCGAGCACCTCGGCCAGCTCCTGGGCGGGCAGGCGGGACCACTGGGCGACATCCTCCAGCGCCACGCCGGCAGAGACGGCTGCGGCGGCTGTGTGCACGAGGGCCTGGTCGATCAGGGCGGCACTGTGGCTGAGGTGCTCCAGCAGCGTGCGGGCCACCTCGGCAGTGGCGCCGCTGTGCACGCCGCGCAGCTCCATCAGCTGTTCGCGCGCCTCGTCGACCAACTGCGTGATGCGGAACCGCTGTTCGGCGCTCGCCGTGGCCCGCCACCGGGTCCCCGAGCCGCCCGACTGGGCTTCTGCCGCCACGACGCGCAGCTGGCCGGCCATCGTGGCGGGCTGCTGTTCCCGCTTCAGCCGCCACGGATCCTCCCGCCACCCCGGCGGCCCCGTCTCGTGGCGGCGGGCGCGCACGATCGCGCCACTCCAATCGTTCAGCGGGCTGCCGTGGTCGGCCGCAAGTTCGGGTCCCAGCCAGGTGCGGCCCACCCGCTCGCCCAGCCGGTGACAGAACGCATCGTCGGCGCCCCGCGCCCGAGGCTGCATCCCGCCGCTTGCCTGCCAGGCCACCTCAGCCATGGCCGGCTCCAGCAGCGCCCGCGCCACGACCACCACCTCCGGGAAGATCGCCGCGTCCCGGCCCACGATCCGCCACCACTCAAGCCGTGATCCCGCGTTGCCGCCCGCCAGTTGGTGCAGACGGCGCGGCCAGATCTCCTCCTGCTCCCAGTACAGAGCCTGCTCCCACCAGCGGGCCACCACCGCATGCGCCAGCATGAACGCCTGCTCCGGCTCCACCCCGGCGCCCACCGCACGCCGTGCCACGCCCGGCCACCGCCGCTGCGCGGCCACCACCTCCGGCAGCAGGCGCAGATCGAGGTGTTCCAGCGGCTGGTCGGCGTCCGCGTCCAGCAGCCAGCGCCCGTGCCGCAGGCAGACCCGCTGCCAGCGCGGCAGATACCGCACCGCCCGCAGCGCCTGCCCGGTGCGCCGCGCCGTGCACAGCCGGCAGCCGAACGCTGCTTCCCCCGCCACCGCGGCCGCCGCCCGCCACCGCGCCTGCGCTACCCCGGCCTCCCGGCCGGTGCTGATCTTGGGGTCGTCCATGGTGAAGGCCGGTAAAGCGTGCGCCAGCACCTCGCGCTTCACCCCGCACAACTCGGCGAGCACACCCCGCCCGGCCCCGTTGAGGACGACCTCCGCATCTGCCCTCACACCGCCGCCGTCGTGCCGGGCGGGGGAGTTGCGGCACGTCCAGAGATGCAGCACGCTGCTGGCTTCGAGACTGTAGCGGGCCGCCACCCGGCTGATCAGCGACGCGGTTAGCTCCCCGGCCAGCGGCACGGTCCGCAACACCCCGGCTGCCACACCTCACCCCCGATGTGCTCTTCGGCTCACACAGCGTCCCCATGTTTAACCCAACCCACGGCTGCACCGGTTGAAGCCAACCGGCGGACCAGCACACCATGAGGCATCAATAGGTCCCGGTTTGCACCGTTGACGGGGCAGTCCCCTCGCCCGTCGGCGCGTCAACGTCATCAAGACGGCAGCTCCTTGTCATCACAGGGGCTTCCGACCAGTCGAGCCACAACCACCTCAGAGCCTGCGGTGTCCGGACTGCCCACGGATATCGCGGATCCGGCTATCCGGGACCGGACAGCCACTTCGTGTCCAGCCGCGGGCCGTTCACCTGCGTGCCTAGAGAACTTTGGGATTGCCCACGCTTCACCGGGACCGGACACCGGCCACCCCGTGCCATCGAAGTTTGGTGAACGTGAGTTCGTGCCACCGAAGTGTGAGTGCGCTGGCCGCGGGCCGAGCTTGGCCCATCAGCACTCTGGAGACGAAGAGTGTCTGCTCGACTCGGCGATGGGTTTCGCAGCGTCGGGCAGTACGTCGGCGCCACCACGGTGCACATTGTCCATGCAGCGATACTCGCGTCTCACTCTGTTTGCATGTAAGTGCAGTTTTCCGGCTCTCCCCTGGTTCGCTGGTCGACTACCCGCAGGCCAGGGAATTGATCAGCGAATAGGTCCCTTCCTGAGCCGCGCGGCTGCCATCACGCGAGCCCTCGTCTCCCGCTGCGTCGTCTGCCTTGCCACCTGCCATTTTCTGGAGAGAACCCGAGGGAAACGCACCAAAAAGGACTGCAAGTCCCGGAGGGCGTACGGATGGCGCCGTCTTGGAGGCTACTGGCCGTTGGCGCCCAAGCTGACTGCGAGGCCGCTTCTTGATGAGTCGGGGCTGCCGAGTGCTCTTGGGCTGGGTGACCGGTGGCACCGGGCCGACCGGTGACGCGAAGGGAAGGGTTCGTACCCATGGGCGGTCAGATCGATCAGCGGATGGTGCTACTCCTGCTCGTCGGGAGCGGGGCAACGTATGCGGCCTTTGAATACCCGTCGTTCGGCACCGCGCTCTTGGTCGGCGTCGCGCTGATGACGCTGCTGCATCACCTGATGAAGAACCGGTGACTCGGGGCGCGTCGGTCCGGTCAAACTTCGATGGCACGCGCTCAGGATTTGCTGTCACAGGACAACCTCGTCATCGGCTTCTGAGCGGTGGTGATCAGCCATGGCATAACCGACGACCTCGCGGGTGGACAGGTCCAGCCAGCAGGCGAGGTAGAGCCAGCCCTCGGCAGTGGGCAGGCAGGTGATGTCGCCAACCAGCTTGATCCCGGGCCGCTCGGCCTGGAAGTCGCGGCCGATCAGGTCAGGAGCCGGCTTCGCCTTCTTGTCGGGCCGGGTCAACGAGCGGCGCTTGCGCCGGGTGACGCCTCGGATGTCGCGCTCGCGCATCACGCGGGCGATGCGCTTGCGGTTCACCCGCCGCCCCAGACACCGCAGTTCGGCGTGGATGCGGGGGACACCGTAGGTGCGGCGGGAGGCGACGTGCAGCACCGTGATCTCGTGCTCGAGCGCGTCGTCGGCGTCCTGCCGGGCATGGCGGGCGGCCTCGCCCTCGCGCCACGCGTAGTAGGAGGAGCGGGCGACGTGCAGCATCCGGCACAACAGAACGATCGGGTAGTTCGCCTTCTCCGCATGGATGAACCGGCACAACTCGCTCACCGGTCGTTCTCCTTCACGAAGAAGGCGGTCGCTCTTTTCAGGATCTCGATCGTCTGCTGCTGCTCGCGGTTCTCCCGCCGCAGCCGCTTGAGCTCCTCGCGCTCGGCACTGCTCAATTCGCCGGGAGTGCCCTCGCCCCGCTCCGCCTTCGCCTTGCGGTACCAGCCGCGCAGGGACTCGGAGCTGATGCCGAGTTCCCGGGCGACCGCCGTGACCGTCTTGCCCGAGGAGTCGACGAGCGCGATCGCGTCCCGCTTGAACTCTTCGGTGTACCGCTTCGTGTACCTGCTTCCCACCTGGTGCTACTTCCTCTGGAACCTCAAGGTCCCAGTCTCCAGGTGTCCACTATCAAGGGGAAGCTTCAGACACCACAATCGGATGCATCTGAGCCAACATATGAGCTCAAAGAACTGAAGGATTGCATCCGATTGAATGCCAAGTCTCCCCGCTTCTGCGCGATCTGTGCTTCCAGGTCTCTTACTCTAGCCGCGGCCGCCAACTGCTCTTCCTTTCCCCGGCGTTCCGCCTCCAGCCGCTCAAGGCGGATCTTCATCTGAAGGTTCTCGATCTCGCCTTCCAGCCTCTGGCAGGCTTCCTCCGCTTGGCGTGCCCGCTCCTGCTCCCATCGCAGCTTCTCCTGGAGATCCGCTGTTTCTAGGTGCAACTGGGCGATGGCCGCTGCCGCCTCGTCACGTTCGCTGCTCTGGGACGACTCCAGAGCCCGCATCTCACTCTGAACAATGCTCAGTTCCTTCTGCTTGAGCTTGATCTGAGTAACTAGTGTCTCGTGATTCCGTTTGAGTCACCTGGCGTCGATGGGCTCGTTGGTCCCGGCATGGATCTCTCTTCTGAACAGCTGGATGACTTGCGGGAGTTGGCGAGCTCGCGTCACGTGTCCGCTGATGTGGCCCTGCGGGCCCGGATTGTGTGGTGGTCCGCCGAGGGGCGGCGGCGCAAGGACATCGCCGAGCTCGCCGGAGTGGTGCCGGTGACGGTGGACCGATGCAAGGCCCGCTATGCCGCGCGTGGGCTGGCCGGCCTGGAGGAGAAGCGCCGTGGAGGACCGCGCGATCAGGTGCCGCCACAAACACGGGGACGGGTGATCGCGCTGACGAAGATGTCGCCTCCGGCCGAGTCGGGTCTGTCGCACTGGTCCACGCGGACCCTGGCCGATCACCTGAGGCGGCGCGAGGGAATCTCGGTGTCCTGGCACTACGTCGCGAGGATCTGGCGCGAGGAGAATCTCAAGCCGCACCGCAGCGACACCTTCAAGATTTCCAAGGACCCGGCGTTCGCGGACAAGGTCGCCGACGTGATCGGCCTGTATCTGGCTCCGCCGGGCGGTGCGGTGGTGCTGTCCATCGACGAGAAGACACAGATCCAGGCACTGGACCGGACCCAGCCCGTCCTGCCGGTCACCTTCGCGGCCACCGAGAAACGCACCCACGACTACATCCGACACGGCACCACGAACCTGTTCGCCGCCCTGAACGTCACCACCGGCGAAGTGCTCGGCGAGTGCAGGCCGAACCGGAACGCCGTGAACTTCCTGGCCTTCCTGAAGAAGGCCGTGAAACCGCACGCCGGAAAGGACATCCACGTCGTCCTGGACAACCTCTCCACGCACACCACGCCAGAGGTGAAGGCGTGGCTGTCGAAGAACCCGCACGTCCATTTCCACTTCACCCCCGTCGGCTCGTCGTGGCTGAACCAGGTCGAGATCTGGTTCGGGATCCTGACCCGGCAGTCGATCCGCCGCGGCACGTTCTCCAGCGTCAACGTCCTGATCAAGCAGATCCGTGACTACATCGACTCCTGGAACGAGAACGCGAAACCCTTCACATGGACCGCGACCGCCGGTGAGGTCCTCGCGAAGGTCCGCCTCGTCCAGACCAACATGAAGAAGCTGGTCAGGAACAACTCGAAGTGACACAAACGGAATCACGAGACACTAG
>NZ_JACMSF010000131.1 GCF_014257025.1 Streptomyces cupreus | reverse complement strand
CATCGTCGCCGTATGCAAGGTCGTCGTGGCCGTCGTCGGCGTCATCGCGATGATCATCGGTGGGCCGATCCTCGCCGCGATCGTCCTTGTGGCCGCGCTCGTCGTCCTTGCGGACACCCTCTACAAGTACTCCCAAGGCCGGGCGTCTCTGTGGGACGTGGGGTTGGCCGCGCTGGACTGCATACCCGGCATGAAGGGGCTCACCACCCTCGGTGGCCTTGCCAAGGGATTGAAGGGCGGCGTGGCCGCTGTGAAGGGGATCAAGGGTGGCCTGAAGAATATGGGGCTCGCTTTGCGTGGCCTGGGCAAGAACGCCCGCACCGCCCTCGCGGACGGCGCCAAGGGTGCGTACGACCGCGTGAAGAGCAAGATCAAGGGCTGTGGTGACCCGGTCGATCCGGCGACCGGCTTCATGTACATGGAGCAGGCCGACATTACTCTGCCCGGAGTGCTCCCTCTTGTCTTCACCCGCCGAGTGTCCTCGGGGTACCACAGCGGCTGGTGGTTCGGCCCCAGCTGGGCTTCCACGATTGACCAGCGCCTTGAGATGGACGAGCGCGGCATCGTGTTCGTCACCGAGGACGGCATGCTGCTCACGTATCCGCATCCGGAAGGGCCGGGCGACACGGTGCTGCCGGACTCGGGTCCACGTTGGCCGCTGGTGCGTCTGGACCAGGGCGGGTACCGCGTCACGGACCCGAGCAATGGGCGCAGTCGTGAATTCGCGTCACCCACCCACGGCTTGGCGCTGTTGGACCGGATTTCTGACCGCAACCACAACACGATCACTTTCGAGTACGACTCCGAGGGCACGCCCGTTGCAATACGCCACTCCGGCGGATACTGCCTCACACTCACTGTCGAAGAGCACCGCGTCACTGCTCTGAACCTGGCAGGCGTTGCTCAGGACGGCTCGGGCTCGGATCAGACGGTCATGCGGTATGGCTACGACGATGGGAATCTCGTCCAGATAGTCAACTACACGGACAAGCCGCTGCAGTTCACTTACGACTCACGTCTGCGCATCACGTCGTGGGAGGACACGAATCACTCTCGCTACCACTACGTGTACGACCAGCAAGACCGTTGCGTGGAGCAGGGCGGCGAGGCCGGACACCTCACCAATACCTTCACATACGACGGCATCGATCCTGCCTGGGCCGACTGCCGCATCACTGAGGTCACCACGGCTGGTGGTGCCTCCTCCCGCTTCGCCATCAATGAAGCGTGCCTGGTCGTTGCAGAGATCGACCCACTGGGCAACACCACCTGCCACACATTCGATAGTTACAACCAGTTGCTCGCTCGCACTGATGCTCTGGGCCATACGACGCGTTACACCTGGGACGTGAGCGGCAATGTCATCATCGTCCAGCACGCTGACGGCGCACGGACCGTCATGGCCTACAACAGCCTGGGCCAACCGGTAGAAGTCGTGGAGCCCGGTGGTGCGATCTGGCGCTACACCTATGACGATCGAGGCAACCACCTCACCACACTCAGTCCGGAATTGGCGCTCACGCAGTTCTCCTACGATGACTTCGGCCGCCGAACCTCGATAACCGACCCACTCGGCAACATCGCGAAGGTGGAGTGCGATGGGGCGGGCCTGCCGATCAGGGTCACCGATCCGTTGGGTGGCACTATCCGCTATGAGAGGGATGATTTCGGGCGTCCGGTCAAGGCCGTTGATCCGGTGGGAGCTACGACGTACCTGGGTTGGACGGCCGAAGGAAAGATCTCCCGCCGTGTGTCACCTGACGGCAGCGCCGAGTCGTGGACCTATGACGGACAGGGAAACTGCACGAGTTACACCGATGCCGTTGGCGGAGTAACCACCTTTGAATACACGCACTTTGATGTGCTAGCCGCCCGTACAGAACCGGACGGCGCGCGCTACACCTTCGATTACGACGCAGAGCTGCGACTGAGTGGCGTCACCAATCCGCTCGGAATGAGATGGACTTACGAGTACGACCGCAGCGGCCACCTTATAGCGGAGACCGACTTCGATGACCGCACCCATGCCTACGCCCATGACGCAACTGGCTGGCTGACGGCCCGGACTACCCCTGATGGTCAGACGATCCGTTACGAGCGTGATGTGCTGGGGCGTGTGGTGTCGAAGGACACGGCGGGCACAGTGACCACGTATGCCTATGACGAGGCAGGCGATCTGGTCGAGGCCCGCGGGGCCGACGCGGTACTCACCCTGGATCGTGACCGCGAGGGACGTGTGATTCTGGAGACCGTCAACGGCCGGTCAACGGCTTACACCTACGATGCGTTGGGGCGTCGGACGGGCCGTGCCACCCCGTCCGGCGCTGTGAGCAGTTGGTCGTATGACGCCGCGGGCAACCGCGCCGCATTGGCTACTTCCGGTCGACTCCTGAGCTTCACTTACGACGGGGCGGGCCGGGAGCTGTCCCGACACCTGGGTGAGAATCTGCTGCTCGAACAGGGCTTTGACTCCATGGGCCGGCTGAGCCGACAGGAAATCGTCGGCCTGGACGACGCTCGTATCCAAAGCCGTACCTACACATACCGCGCGGATGGGTACCTCGTCGGCACTGTCGATCAACTCGGCAGAACCCGCCACTTCGACCTGGACGCCGTAGGCCGGGTCACCAGTGTCCGCGCGGCAGGGTGGACGGAGACGTACGCATACGACGCGGCCGGTAACCAGACGCAGGCGTCCTGGCCTGCCGGCATGCCGGGCCAGGAAGCTGTCGGTCCGCGTAGCTACGTCGGGACTCGCATCCGCAGCGCCGGTGGTATCCGCTATGAACACGACGATGCGGGGCGCATCACACAGCGTCAGAAGTCCCGCCTGTCCCGCAAGCCGGACACCTGGCGTTACACCTGGGACGCCGAGGACCGTCTCACGGCTGTTGTCACCCCTGACGGCACGCGCTGGCGTTACAGATACGATCCGCTGGGCCGACGCATAGCGAAACAACGTCTGGCCGAGAGCAGTGAAATCGTGGTCGAGCAGGTGGACTTCGTCTGGGACGGCAGCAGTCTGTGTGAGCAGACCGCTTTTCACGCCGGCATGGCTGAAGCGATCACGCTCACGTGGGACCACGATGGTCTGCGCCCCTTGGCGCAGACCGAACGTAAGACAACTGTTGATGCCGACACGGCGCAACAGGAGATTGACCGTCGCTTCTATGCCATCGTCACTGATCTCGTCGGTACTCCTACCGAACTCGTCGATGAACAGGGCAACATAGGCTGGCGCACGCGCACAACGCTATGGGGCTGCACTGTTTGGAACCGCGGGGCTGATGCTTACACTCCACTCCGCTATCCGGGTCAATATCACGATCCCGAGACCGGCCTTCACTACAATTACTTCCGCCACTACGACCCGGAAACCGCTCGCTATCTCACGCCCGACCCGCTCGGTCTCACTCCTGCCCCGAATCCTGTCACCTACGTTCACAACCCATACCTGGGCCGACCCGCTCGGTCTGGCTCCCTGCAATGATGAAGAGATCCTCCCTGAGGGCTATACGCCGTCTCCAGCACTGGAGAAGGACCCGTATCACCCAGATATGGTCAAGAAGCGGCGTGAAGCGGACCAGGAACGCTATGCCGCGACTCCGGCAGACAGGGCCGCAGAGCTCGGGTACAAGAGACGGATTTCACCCCAGAAGGCCCCCTTCGACTCCCACGGGCAAGAGGTGTTCTTCAACGGAAAGAACTACATCACGCCGGACGTGGACGGCCATAATGTCTCTGACGGCTGGAAGATGTTCAACAAGAAGGGGCAGAGGGTTGGCACCTATGACGCAGACCTCAACTACATCAAGAAGTGACACCTTCTCCATACGGGTGGTATCTGTCCCGTCGCTGGCCGAGATCGAGGCCGGCGGCAGCGCAATTGGTCGTATCGTAGTTCGGGACTTCGAAGAGAATTTTCCGATGGCTCTGACCTATTGGAGTGTCGAGCAGTATCAGGCCAGTTGGGTCCGGGCTTTGAGGGTTCTTGCGCGTGAGGAAGTTGCTACGTCGTGTCTCATTTCATCCATCACGAATCCAGCAAGTAGCAACTTCATCTTCTGTTGGCCCCTGTACAGGTCCGGGGAAATCGTCTACGTTCAGAACTCGATCATTTTCCTCGAAGAGCTCGAAGGAGATTTCGATACCGACGAACCTTGGCGCTTTGTGGAACCGCGATCCACGGTTGACGAAGATGGGCACGAGATTTCTGAGTGGCAGACGACCATCGATGAGGTCAGGGAGTTTCTCAACTCGGTGCAGTCTTGATCTGCGGCACCTGTGCGCTACCGGGTGTCTGCCTTGATGCTCGTGATGAAGGTGGTGAAGGCGTCGGTGGGGAAGGAGAGGGGCGCGCGGGAGCGGTCCTTGGAGTCGCGTATCGCGATTCGCGTGTGCAGGTTTGCTATCTCCACGCAGGCATCGCCCTGGCCGCCGCCGGAGAACGATGACTTCGTCCAGGTGCAGGGGGTGATCACGCCCTCACAGCTCCTTCGTCAAGCGGTGGATGAAGTCACGCGAACGCTCGGGTTCGAGTGACACCGCCTCCACCCTACGGAAGAGCGTTCGATAGCGGCTGAGTTGTGCTGCTGCGTCGACGAAGACCGGGCCGTTGGGGCTGTCGCGCACCACGGTGTCCAGCTGGGGGACCGGGCCACCCGCATAGACCATGGCGCTTCCGGCTCCACCGAAGCCGTCCAGTTCGAAGGGGATGACCCGTACGACGACTTGGTCGACCTCGGAGAGTTCGAGGATGCGGCAGAGTTGCGCCCGCGCCGCGGCCCGGTCGCCGACCCTGATGCGCAGGGCGGCCTCATGGATCACCGCTTCGTACGGGACCGGGTCGGCGCGCTCGATGATGATCCTGCGCTTCATCCGGTGTTCCACCCAGCGCTCCACGTCGCTCTCCGGGAACTCTGGGTTGACGAAGGTGAAGAGGCCGCGGGCGTAGTCCGCCGTCTGAAGGAGGCCCGGAACGTGCAGGAAATCCACGTCCCAGCGATAGCTGGCGTGGTGCTCAAGCTCGGGCAGGTCGAGGAACGGGGTGGGCAGGTGATCCCGGTACTCCTCCCACCAGCCACTCGTACGATCGGTGGCCATCGTGACCAGCGCGCCGATCAACTCCTCGTCCGTGCAGGAGTAGTGCGCGGCGAGGCGTCGTACGCGGGTCTCGCTGACGCCCGCGATGCCGGACTCGATCTGGCTCATCTGGACGGAGTCGGCGCCAAGGAGCGCAGCAGCTTCCCGCGCCTTGAGGCCCGCGGCCTCACGCAGTTTGCGCAGTTCGGCGCCCAGGCGGACCTGGCGTGCGGTGGGCTGCGGCCGACGGGGCATGGCTTCCTCCTCACCTCCAACTATCAGGAGGCAGCGACTCGTTCGGGCGCAAGATTACGGCAACGGCTTGCGGAGTCCTAAATTTAGGACTTACCGTCAGTGATGCGACGCACGCCCTGCGG
>NZ_JACMSF010000130.1 GCF_014257025.1 Streptomyces cupreus | reverse complement strand
GGTGATGTCGTCGAGGACGAGCTGCTGTCCTGCGGGGCCGGCGAAGGACTTCGATATGTGGTCGATGCGCGCGGCGTGCTCGAACGACGTATCCGTGCCGCCGGCCTTGGCGATCGTGGTGGCCATGGTCGTCACCTCCTGGGAATCCTGCGAGTCCGCTACTTGACGCCGAGACCGGCGTCGTCGACCTCGTCCTTGCCCTCGGCCTTGAGGACCTTGTTCAGGGGCGCGAGGTCGTAGATGCCGTCGAGGTCGGGCTGTTCGAGCAGACCGGCCTGCACCGCGTGCTCGGCCTCGGTGTTGAGGGTCGAGGCCAGCGGGTCGTCGAGGAAGGTGATCGACTTCCAGGCCGGGTCGATGACCTCGGCGGGCAGCGCCTTGCCGGACTCCTGCTCCAGGGCCTTGTTGGCGGACGCCTTGGCCTTGTCCGGGTTGGCGTTGATCCACGCGTTGGTCTTCACCGAGCCGCGCAGTACGGCTTCGACGACGTCCGGGTGCTCCTTGAGGAACTTCTGGGACACGATGATGTTCGTGATCACGAACTTCTTGTCGGGCCACAGGTCGGCCTCGTCCAGCAGTACCTTGCCGCCCTCGGCGACCAGCTTGGACGCGGTCGGCTCCGGTACCCAGGCGCCGTCGATGGAGCCGGACTTGTAGGCGTCCGGGGTCACCTTGTTGTCGGTGCGGACGACGGAGACGTCACCCTTGCCGCTCTGCGCGTCGACCGTCCAGCCCTGCTCGGCGATCCAGTTGAGGAACGCCACGTCCTGCGTGTTGCCGAGCTGAGGGGTGGCGATCTTCTTGCCCTTGACGTCCTTCAGGGACTTGATCTTGTCGGGGTTGACGACGAGCTTCACGCCACCCGAGGCCGAGCCGGAGATGATCCGCAGGTTCGTGCCGTCCGCCTTGGTGTAGCCGTTGATGGCGGGGGAGGGGCCGATCCAGCCGATGTCGATGGAACCGGAGTTGAGCGCCTCGATCTCGGAGGGCCCGGCGTTGAACGTCGAGGACTTGATCGTGGTGCCGCCGAGTTCCTTCTGGAAGATGCCCTCCTCGACGCCCACCAGGGCCGTGGCGTGCGTGAGGTTCGGGAAGTAGCCGATGCGCACCTCGTCGGCGGAGAGCTTCTCGGCGCCGGCCGCGACCTGGGCCTGCTTGTCGTCGTCGGCGGAGTCCGAACCGTAACCGCAGGCGGTGAGCAGGAGGGGGAGCGCGGCTATGGCGGCGAGGGTGCGCAGGGCGGTGAGCGGTCTTGCGGCAGACACGGAGGTGTCCTCTCAGGATTCGGTGGTTCAGGGGTACGCGGGCACGCACCCGCGCCGGGGAGGGGCGGGTGTTGCTGAGAGCGGTGCGGGGTCCGACGGGCCGGCGAACGGCCTCAGACAGGCCGACAGATGGCGCTCGACGTGCGACGAAGGTCGATGTGGCGGCGGGAGGTCAGCAGGGGCAGCGAAAGCGCTGCGCGGACGAACGGTCCCATGGCCAGCCCCCATCGATTCCTAGTTTTCCTACCTGGTTGCTATGGATCGTGGCAGAAGTCGGCCGCCACCCCAATAGGGTGCTCACATGCTGGACGACTCGATCTTGCCATTTGGGATGGAGGCTCGAACGATTCTCCGGTGCGCGGCACCCCAACGACGGGGAGTCCGTGAAGCGCGCCGGTGCGGTCAGCAGTGACCTCGGGGGCGCGGTGCTCTCACCGAGCGAGACCATCACCACGAACCACGGCGTCGTCCTGAAGAACATGAGCGAGTACCGGTCCTGGTACCAGCCGGTGCACTGGGTGCTGGCCCACCACGGACTGCACGCCTTCTGACCGCGGCGCCCGGGGGGCTGCTCAGACCGGCAGCGTGAACGGGGGGTGCTCCCCGTTGAGGAAGTAGTCCCCCACATCGCGCAGGCGGTGGGCCACGGGCTCGTACAGCGTGTGGGTGCGGGCGTTGCGCCAGAAGCGGTCGAGGCCGAGGTGTAAGGACGTGGAGCGGGCGCCGATGATGTCCAGGGCGCGGGCCGCGGATTCCTGCGCGGCCCTGGAGGCGGCGGCCTCGGCGACCGCCACCAGGACCGAGATCTCGGCGCACTCGTCGTAGGTGAGGTCCGCTCCGCGTTCCAGTCCGCTGTCCAGGGCCGTCAGCGCCTCGGCGGCGAGGGCGGACGCGGAGCGGGTGAGGACGGTGAGCTCCCCGTACTCCGTCAGTGTCCGGGGGTCCCGGGGTGAGCCGGCCGGCCACTCCGGATGCCAGGGGGAGTGGCCCGCCCTGCTGTACTCACGGGCCTCGGCCAGCACCCCTTCCGCGAGGCCCAGGCGGAGCTGGACCGAGACGAGCCGCCCCAGCGGCGAGGCAAGCGAGGCCGCTGGGGACAGAACATCCTCGTCGACGGAGAGGGAGCCGAGCACCTCGTCGGCGCCCACCCGGACGCCGTCGAACTCCACGCTGCCACCGGCGGCGAGCCGCTGGCCGAACGGGTCCGCGTCGTCGTCGATCCGTACGCCCTCACGGGTGGGGTCGGCGACCACGGCGAGCGGTTCGCCGGTGTCGGCGCGCACCGCTCGTACGGCCAGCCGGTCGGCGACCAGCACACCGGTGGTGTAACTCTGCCGGCCGTCGAGCACATACCCGTCTCCTGACTTCACCAGCGTCAGCCGCGGTTCCTGGCGGGCGATGCCACCGCCCCAGCACCACTGCTCGGCCGCCGACCGCTGCTCGACCAGTGCGGCGAGCGCCGGCTCGGCGAAGAGCCGGGCGCTGAACGCCATCACGTAGTGACAGCCGAGCAGTTGGCCGATGGCTCCGTCGGCGGCGGCGATCTCCCGTACGACGGCGTAGGCCGTCGGCCAGGTTGCGCCGCCGCCCCCGAGCCCGGCCGGGACCAGCAGCGTCAGCAGTCCCGCCTCGCGCAGCCGGGACACCTCGTCGAAGGGCGCCTTGCCCGCATGTTCCCTGGCCACCGCGTCGGTGGCCAGGTCGTCCGCCGTCTCCCGGGCGACGCGCAGCCAGTGTGCTCGGTCAGGTCCGGTCGGCGGGGTGGGGCGGGACGGGGCAGGGGCGACGCCCATCGCGGTGCTCTCCTCAAGGTCGGCCGCGGAGCGCGGCGTCGGAGCCGACTTGCCGGCCGGGCACGTACTTGTAGCCCACGCTGCGCACGGTGACGATCCGGTCCCGATGGGCCTTGCCGAGCTTGCGGCGCAGCCGAGCGACGTGGACGTCGACGGTGCGGCCGTCGCCGACATGGTCGTAGCCCCATATCTCGGCCATCAGCCGCTCGCGCGTGTGCACGTGCTGGGGGTGGCGGACGAGATGCGCCAGCAGCTCGAACTCCAGGTAGGTGAGGTCGAGTTCCTGTCCGTCGACCTCGGCCACATGGCGTGCGGGATCGATGCGGATGTCGTCGTCTGCTGTCCGCCGGACGGGAGTTGCCACCGGCTGCACTCCGGCTCGGGCGAAGAGCTCGGCGGGATCGGTGCCCTCGGGCACCAGGACGAGATAGCCGACGAGCGGCGGGGAACCGGGGGCGGTGTCCTGCGGGATGTCGTCCACCAGGCGCAGATGGCGCACATCGGATAGATCAGGCAGGGGGGTCGTGGGAAGTGCCGTGGTCATGGCGTACGTCCTTCAGGGGAGTGGAGGGGAGAAGGATCGGAGCGGCGACGCTGGGACGCGTGCCTTACGCGCGACAGCAGGCGGCACTGACGACGTGACCAAAGTCGACATGCCGACGACGTACGAGTCGTTGCTGCGTGTGGGGCATGGTCACCATCCTGCGCAACGGGATCGGGTCCCGTCAATGCTTTCCTAGTAAATCAGTAGGAAAAGTGGAGAAGGCTGCTCAGGGCAGCGTCACGGAGCCGCGCGAGTAGTGGCGCTCGACGTAGAACTGCCCCACGCTGAGCACGGTCGTGACGCCGATGTACCAGAGGGTGGCGACCATCAGCAGCGGGATGACCTGGTACGTCTGGTTGTAGACCAACTGCACCGAGTACAGCAGGTCGTGCACCGCCAGCACGCTGACGATGCTGGTGCCCTTCAGCGTGCCGATCAGCATGTTCCCGGCCGTCGGCACGATGGAGCGCATCGCCTGCGGGATGACGACACGGCGCAGCGTGCGCAGTCTGCCGATACCGAGAGCCTGCGCGGCCTGGGTCTGACCGGCGTCCACCGAGAGGATGCCGCCGCGCACCACCTCGGCGGCGTAGGCGGCCTCGTGCAGGGTCAGACCGATGACCGCGGTGAGGGTCGGGCCGAGCAGATTGACCGTCTGGACCGACACGAACTGCGGGCCGAACGGGATGCCGAGTCCGAGCCTCGGATACAGGGCGCCGATGTTGAACCAGAACAGCAGCTGCACCAGCAGCGGGGTTGACCGGAACACCCACACATAGCCCCAACTCAGTGTGCGCAGCACCGGGTTGGCGGTCAGCCGCATCACGGCCAGCGGGATGCCGAGCAGAAACCCGAGCACCATCACCACGCCGGTCAGCCACAGCGTGAGCAGCAGCCCGTCGAGCACGGCGGCGGTGGTGAAGTACCGGGCCACCACATCCCACTGGAAGGCCCGGTTGCGGACGACGGAGTTGACCACCATCGCGAAGACCAGCAGCGCGGCGGCCGCCGTCACCCAGCGGCCGAGGTGCCGGCGCGGAACGATACGCGGGTCGTCGTCGGGGGTGCCGGGCGCCTTCGACGGCGGTACGGCGAGAGCAGGGGAGACATCGGAAGGCGTGACCATCAGGAGGCTCTCCGGGGGAGATGGAAGTGATCCGCCCGGCGTCGTCACACGCGCCGCGTCCCTCAACGCGGCCGAGGAAAGCGATCGTACGGGCCCCTGGCGAGGCCGTGTCAACCACGCCTGCCGCCGCCCGCCGAAGTGGTCCGCCATCCGGGCGCCGCTTGACGAACAGCAAGTTGCCCTGCTCAATTGGTTCGCATGAACCTCCAGCCGCGCCTGGTCTCACGCGACCACATCGACTTCGGTCGGGTGTGGTCCGCAGCGTGTTGCGCCTGACGCGGCAGCGGGCCGTCTGACCGGCCCTTCCCTCCCTCGGTGACCCCGTCGCGGGCCGAGCTCTCCTCGCACGCGCGCTGCCGCAGCACTGTCTTTCCTTCCGACGCCCGGTGTCGTCACCCCCGCCATCACTGACGGACAGTCACCCATGCCGCGCCGCAGGGCACTTGCTCCTGCCCGCGTGCGCTCGTCTCCGAAAGGCCCCCCTTCCATGCCCGTGGAATTCCTCGGCATAGCCGCCACCAACGCCGGTTCCGAAACCACCCCGCGCTCCGGCGCCGCCTTCGACAAGGACTACACACTCCGGCTCGCCCGCGCCCACGAGGAGCACGGCTGGGACCGCGTGCTGTTCGCCTACGGCTCCGGTTCACCGGACCCCGCCCCCGCCGCCGCGTACATCGCGAGCAGGCTGGAGCGGCTGCAGATCCTGCTCGCCCACCGGCCCAACGTCTCGTACCCCACCTTCGCCGCCAAGAC
>NZ_JACMSF010000013.1 GCF_014257025.1 Streptomyces cupreus | reverse complement strand
GCAAGGCTCTGGCCCGGGGAGCCAAGGCGCCCCATGGCGAACCCATCCCCAGCGGAGGGTGCATGGGTGAGGCGGACCGGATCGTGCGGGTTCCCTACGACTACGCCAAGGGTGTGGCGGCGGCCCGGACCGTCGACTTCGACGGGTTCAAGAAGTCACTCACCGCTCCGAGCGTGAAGAAGGCCTTCTCGGAGTGGTCGGCCTGTATGAAGGCCAAGGGCTACTCCTACCCCACCCCGCTGGCGGCCATGGGCAGTGCCGAGTTCTCCAAAGGGTCGATCTCCGACCATGAGCGTGCCGTGGCCCAGCGCGATGTGCGGTGCAAGGAGAAGGTGGATCTGATCCATCGCTGGAACGAAGCGGAGTCCGCGGTCCAGCGGAGCCTGATCAAGAAGAACCAGGCGGTTCTCGACCGGTTCCAAGAACTTCAGACCGCCAAAGTGGCTGCCGCTCGCAAGCTGCTCGACCCGGACGACTGAACAGGTCGGCCCGCGACCCGTACAGGGCCGCGGGCCGAACCCGTCGTGCGAGACGTCAGCTGGTCACCTTGACGTCCATGACCCGCCCGCGCCACTTGCCGTCGTCCGCCTGTATCGGCAGCTCGGTGAGCCACACCAGCAGATACCGGGAGTTGAGGTCCTTGCCGGGCTCGAGCGTCACCGTCGTGCCCGAACCCTCGGCAACCTTGGCGTAGCCCTCCAGGGACGTCGGCATCACACCGGTGTCGCCGGAAGCGGCACGGAGTTCGACGGACGTGCTCCCCTTGAATGTGACGGTCACCTTGCCGACCTGCTGGGCCTTGCCGAGGTCGAGGACGACTCCGACACCCGGCTTCAGGTTCCCGAGGTCGGCGCCCTCGTAATAGCTGGTCTCCCAGTACGACTTCGGGTCGGCGTCATAGACCTTGTACACGTTTTCCGGGTACTCGGTGCCGTCCTCGCCGTACGGGTCGAAGTCATGAGCGCTCTGGATGGCGATCGGCTTGCCGCTCGCCGGCTTCTTCGGGCTTTTGTCGTCCCCGTCCGTCGTCTGCGTCTGATTCGTGTCGTCGGACTTGTTGCCCTGGTCCATGAGGGCATCCGCCAGCTGCCAACTGCCAAGACCCAGCGCGGCGATGAGCAGCGCCGAGACGGCCCACTTCAGGGCCCGGCCCGTGCGGCTCTGGAGCGGGGGCGGCGGGGCAGGAACCGACTGGGGCGCGCCGGGGCGGGGGGCCTGGCGGCCGTACGTGCCCTGTTGGTACGTCGTGCGCTGGTACTCCGGCGGTGCGGTGAACGCCGGCTCCGGCGGGCGGATGCGCGGCATCTCGCTGATCGCCTTCACCAGCTCCTCCGGCGTCGTGCACGCGGACTCGTGGCGGGAGGCGGTCGCGCCGTCGTTGGCGAGCGCGCGCATGGACAGCTCGGACAGACCGCGGTGGACCCCGGCCCGCACCTGGTCGGGAGCGATCAGACCGACGTCCTTGGGCAGCCCGGACAGACCGTAGGCGTCGCTCTCGTACGGCCAGCGCTGGGTGAGCGCCGCGTACAGCAGGGCGCCGATCGATTCGGTGTCGGTGCGCTGCGGAGTGTCCGAACTGATCCCGCGCAGCGCGGCGTTGACGGCCAGTCCGCGGATGCGCCACTGGCCGGTCGACGTGCGCAGCACCGCGTTGGGGTTCAGCCGCAGATGGGCGAGGCCCTCCCGGTGCGCGGCCGCCATGGCCGCCGCGACCTGGGAGACCATCTGGTAGCCGTCGTACGGCTCCAGCGGCCCGGCGGACAGTAGCGTCGTCAGCTCGGTGGCGTCGGGCAGCCACTCGTGGACGACGTAGACGAGGTCGTTCTCCTCGACGGCGTCCAGCACCTGGACGAAGCGGGGGTCGCCGAGCAGCGCGGAGGAGCGGGCGGCCGCCAGCACGGAACGGGCCCGTGAATGGTCCGCGGGCAGGATGTGGACGCCGACGGCGCGCCGCAGCTTCTCGTCCACCGCACGCCAGCTGCTGAAACCGTCCAGACGGGTGACGCACTCCTCCAGCCGGTAGCGTCTGGCGAGCTTGTGGCCGCTGTGCAGTTCCGGTGGTGAGGCCTTCCCGGAACCCTCGGTCCCGCCACTCCCCTGTGCCTGGTCGGTGTCCGTGTCCCGCTCCCGATTCTTGACCACCCCGTCGGCCGTGGACTGGTCCGCCTGTGCGGTCAGCGACTCGTCGCCGCTGTTGTCTGCCACGTCGACGGCAGCCGTGCTCCGTTCCGCCACCGTCGCTCCTGCCTCCCCATCCATTGCGCGCTCTCAGACGCCGAAACCAATTGTGCCCACAGTCCGCCGCTATGCACGACACGCAGCGGCGGACGATGGTTGTGCGCTTACCCCCGCCTCAGCGCCCCAGACGCCCGCGGACCATTCCGACCAGTGAGTTCAGCTCCTCGATGCGCATCTTGCGGGCGAAGACGAAGAAGATCCCGAGCAGGACGGCGCCGCCGACGATCAGGGCCGCGAAGGAGCCCAGGACGCCCTGGCCGAGGCTCTGGGCGATGCCGTAGCAGGCCGCACCGCTGAGCAGCGCGGCCGGGATCGAGGCGATGCCGAGCCTCGCGTACGTCCGGATCACCCGTGCACCGTCCAGGTCGCCGCCCAGTTTCCTGCGCAGTCGGGCCCAGGCGACGCCGACGCCGATCGCGTAGGCCAGGCCGTACGAGGCGGCCATGCCGACGACGGCCCAGCGGGCCGGGATGACGAAGAAGCAGACGGCCGAGGCGATGGCGTTGACGGCCGCCACGATGACCGTGTTGTAGAAGGGGGTTCGGGTGTCCTCGTAGGCGTAGAAGGCACGAAGGACGACGTACTGCACGGAGTACGGGATGAGGCCGAGGCCGAAGGCCATCAGCATGTAGCCCATGTTGGTGGCCTCGCTGGTGCCCGAGGAGCCGAACATCAGCGTGCACATCGGGACGCCCAGGGCCAGGAACCCGAAGGCGATGGGGACGATCGCGACCGCCGTCGTCCGCAGGCCCTGGGAGATGTCGTCCCGGACGGCGCCGCGGTCGCCCTCGGCCGCCGAGCGGGAAAGACGCGGCAGCAGGGCGGCCATCAACGAGACGGTGATGATGGCCTGCGGCAGACCCCAGATCAGCTGGGCGTTGGCGTAGGCGGCGAAGCCGGTTCCGTCGACATCGGCGTTGACGCCGGCCGCGGTGGACAGCTGGGTGACGACGAGCGCACCCGCCTGGTTGGCCAGGACGAACAGGATCGTCCACTTGGCGAGCATCGCCGCCTTGCCGAGACCGTGGCCCTTCCAGTCGAAGCGCAATCGCAACCGGAAACCCGTCTCGCGCAGGTACGGGATCATCGCCAGGGCCTGCACGACCAGGCCGAGCAGCACGCCGACGCCGAGGAGCCGCTGGCCCTCCGGCGGGATGCTGGTGACCGCCATGCCCGAGTGCTCAGCGGTGCCGTACACCCAGAGGAACATCCCGAGCGTCACGATGATGACGATGTTGTTCAGGACCGGCGTCCACATCATCGCGCCGAACTTGCCGCGGGCGTTGAGGATCTGGCCCATCACCACGTGGACGCCCATGAAGAAGATCGAGGGCAGGAAGTAGCGGGTGAAGGTGACCGCCACGTCGTTGGCGGCGGGGTCGTTGGCGACCTTGGTCGACAGGGCGCTCACCAGGAGCGGCGCGGCGACCATCGCGAGCGTGGTGAGAGCGGCGAGCGCCACCATCACCAACGTCAGCAGACGGTTCGCGTACGCCTCGCCGCCGTCCTCGTCGTCCTTCATGGCGCGCACCAGCTGCGGCACGAAGACGGAGTTCAGGCCGCCGCCGACGGTCAGGATGTAGATCATCGTCGGCAGCTGGTAGGCGACCTGGAAGGTGTCGCCGAGCAGACCCACACCGAGCGCCGACACGATCATCGCCGACCGGATGAACCCGGTGAGCCGGGACACCATCGTGCCCGCCGCCATCACCGCGCTGGACTTCAGCAGGCCCGCGGCCTTCCCGCCCCTCTTCGCGGAAGCCGCTGGAGCCGCGGGAGCCGGAGTCGGTGAGGCCGGCGGTGGTACCGGTGCGGTGCCGAGGTTCATGGTCGCGTCGGCCGGGGGTGGGCCGGCCGGCTGCGGCTGCTGGTACTGCCCGGGCTCCGACGCAGGGCCCGGCACCGACGGCTGCTCGTACGGCGGGCGGACGCCGCCCTGCTGCTGGTCCCTGAACAGGTGGGCGAAGGCGTCGGGCTCGTGGCGTTCGTCGGCGGAGTGCGTGACCAGGTCGTCGACGCCCACGTACTGCGTGGTGCGCGGATCGTCGCCGTAGGGCAGGTACTGGCTGGCGCCGTCCGGCTCGGGGGCCGGGGTCTGGGCCCACACATTCGGGTCGGGGGCGTACGGCGACTGCTGGGGCTGGGCGTAGAGCGGCTGCTGCGGCGCGTACGAGCCCGGGGGCGGCGGGGGGTGCGCGGCGCGGTCGTAGAGCGCCTCGGCGACCGGGTCCTGGGCCGAGAGGTCCTGCGCCCGGTAGGGGTCCTGGTCGTAGGCGTCCTGGAGGTACATGTCCGCGGGCGGCTGCGGCGGCACCGGGCCATGCTCGGGCGGCGGGCCCTCGGGGTAGCCCGAGCTGCCCGCGCCCTGGCCGCGGGCACCGTCGTACGGCGCGTTCATGGTTACCCCACCTCATCGTCCCGGGCCCACCGGCCACGACATCCTCAACGGTCCACTCTCTCACCCGTGCCGGACGGGTCGGCGCTTTCCGCTGGGGTGTCCGGTGCCGGGTCACTCGGCTGCTCCGGGTCGTCTGCCCCGGCACCGGATCCGGACTCCTCCGTAGGACGGTCGTCGGGGCCCTCGGGGTTCTCCGGTCCGTCCGTGTTCTCGTCGGAGGTGTCGGGGCCGTTCTCCTCGACCGCCCGGGCGGCACGCTTGCGCTGCGTGTACATCCGGAAGCCGGCGAGGACGAGGAGGAGGAAGCCGCCGCCGATGACCAGCATCACGGTGGCGGTGAACTCGGTGACCTTCACGTCGAACTTGACCGGGTCACCGTACTTCTGCCCGTCCTCCGTGTAGAGCTGGGCGATCACCTCGGCCTGGCCGTTGGCCTCGGCGGAGGTGGTGAACTTCACCGTCTGGCTGTGCCCGCCGGAGACCGTGACCGGCTGCTCCTCATAGGCGTAGCCGCCGATCTTCAGGCGCCTCGGGCTCGTCGAGGTGAGCCGCAGCACCAGGTTGTCGACGCCCTGGACCAGGTTGTTCTGCACGGTCACGGGGATCGTGGCGCTGCGGCCGGAGAGCTTGGTCTCGGACTTCTCGATCAGGGTGACCTGGTCGGCCAGGGACTCCAGGTACGTCTCCACGTCGTTGCGGTACACGGCCGCCTCGGTGCCGCGGCCGCGCCACGACGTGGACATCCCGCGGTCCATGGCGCGACCGAAGGGGGTCACGACCCGGGACTCGTTGCTGAGGATGACCTTGAACTTGTCGAGCTTGTCCTGGGTGGCCGCGATCTGCTCGAAGGCCGACCGCTGGAGCTCCTGCTTGCGCAGCGCGGAGGGGTAGGCGGACGCCGACGGGACCTTGGTGGTGGCGTCCGGGTCCGGCTTGGCCGTGGCGGCCTCGGTGAGGTCCTGGGGCTCGGTCCAGCCGCCGCCCTGGAGGGCCGTCACCGCCTCCGCCAGCGCCCGGGCCTGGCCGGCCGTCGGCATGCGCTGCGGGGCGATGACGATGCTGCGCTGCTTGTCCGTCTGGAGGTTCAGCGCCAGGCTCTGGGCCAGGAACCGCTGGACGGCGAGCGTCGAGGTGGACGCCCTCGTCATGTCGCCCTGGAACGCCGTGGACAGCCGAGCGTCCGCGACCACCGCCGTCGTACCGCTGCCGATGGGGCGGGCCGCCGAGGGCGTGTAGGTGAGGCCCGCCGTCTCATCCAGGCTGTCGCTGCGCGCGATCACCTTGTCCGCACCTGCGGAGGTGGCGACCTTCACGATCGACGGGTCCACGGCGCCGTCCACCGGCCAGGCGAAGTCGGTGGTCGGCTCCACATGCAGGATCGACTCGACGGTGTCGGCGGCGACATCGGTCGCCTCCTTGAGGTGGCCCAGCGAGCCGGTGACGGCCGTGCCGTTGTGGGCGAGGGAGGCCAGGTCGGGGTCGGCGAAGGGCAGGGCGACGACCTCGTTGTCCGCCACCGCGTCCTGAAGCTCGGCGAGCCATTGCTTGGCGAGCTCCTGATCGGCGCGGGTACCGGCCGTGGTGGTGGTGCCGTCCTCGTCCTGGACGCGGTAGCTGCGGGTCATGGCGTCGACGGAGGCCAGCAGGTCCGGGTCGACCACCCAGGTCACGTCGAGGTCCTTGCCGAGGGAGACCATCTGCTCCAGGCGGCCGCCCGGCGCGAGCTCTTTGGCGAGGTCGTTGTCGCGGAAGACCGGCGTCTGCGACTCGTTCGACCCCGTCTGCGCCGTCATGTGGACGGTGGAGATCAGCGGCCACAGCACGGTCGTCTTCGTCTGTGTGTCGGGCCCGTCGGGCTGCCACGGCAGGAAGGTCCGCTGGATGCCGAGCACCTGGGGCCACGGCTGCGCGGCCGTCTGGCCGGACAGGGAGACCGCGAACTGGTAGATCCCGTTGCCGCCCAGGTCCAGCTCGTCGACCGGTACGGAGATGTCGAAGGACTCGGAGACGCCCGGAGTGAGCTTGGAGAACTTCTCGACGTACTTCCCGCCGACCGGCACCCCGTCGGTGCCCGGCTGGTGGCCGGTGGTCTTGGCGGCGGTGTCGATGCCGGAGCGGGTGTTCAGCTCCTGGCCGACGCGGAGGTCCACCTGGGCGTCGGTGACCGCCTGCTTGCCGTTGTTCGTCACGGTGCCGGACACGGTCAGCGTGTCGCCGTCCGTGGGGATGCTCGGGGTGAGGGAGTCCACGGAGACAGCGACCGTCTCGGAGGCGGTGGCGGCCTCGGCGGGGGACGCGGCGGGCAGCTGGAGAAGCCCCGCCAGCAGGGGGGCACCGGCGAGCAGTGCCCCGGTGCGCCGCAGCCACCGGCGGGCAGGTGAGGCACTCGTCCCCTGGAAGTCTGCCGCCTCGGCCACGCGCTCGCCCGTCCCTCGTCGTCGTCAGTGGTCGTCGGAATGTGCGTCCAGGCATGGTAACGATGCGCGCTGAGGGGAAGTGCCGCGGACTCCTCCACAAGATCGGCTCGTACCCCCGGGCTGTCCCCTATGTGCCCGTATGAAAGGGAGCGGGTCTGTGCACGTTAATGGGGGCGCAGGGGGCCGTTCCGGCCACGTACCCTCTTTTGTTGTGCCGAACGCCAAAGACAACCTCAGTGTCCTGAGTCAGGTGCAGCACCGCGCGGTGAGTGAACTGCTGCGGGTCGCGCCTGTCGCCGACGACCTCGCCCGCCGTTTCCAGGAGGCCGGGTTCTCACTCGCCCTGGTCGGCGGGTCGGTGCGGGACGCGTTGCTCGGCCGGCTCGGCAACGACCTCGACTTCACGACCGACGCCCGGCCCGAGGACATCCTGAAGGTCGTGCGCCCGTGGGCGGACTCCGTATGGGAGGTCGGGATCGCCTTCGGCACGGTGGGTGCTCAGAAGGACGGCTACCAGATCGAGGTCACCACCTACCGGTCCGAGGCGTACGACCGGACCTCGCGCAAGCCCGAGGTGTCGTACGGCGACTCCATCGAGCAGGATCTGGTCCGCCGTGACTTCACGGTGAACGCGATGGCCGTCGCGTTGCCGGAGAAGGAGTTCATCGACCCGCACGGCGGGCTCGGTGACCTCACGGAGCGTGTGCTGCGCACCCCGGGCACGCCCGAGGAGTCCTTCTCCGACGATCCGCTGCGGATGATGCGGGCCGCGCGTTTCGCGGCGCAGCTCGACTTCGAGGTGGCTCCCGAGGTCGTCACCGCCATGAAGGAGATGTCCGAGCGCATCGAGATCGTCTCGGCGGAGCGGGTGCGGGACGAGCTGAACAAGCTGATCCTCTCCGCCCACCCGCGCAAGGGTCTGTCCCTGCTCGTCGACACCGGTCTCGCCGATCGGATCCTGCCCGAGCTGCCGGCCCTGCGGCTGGAGAGTGACGAACACCACCGGCACAAGGACGTCTACGAGCACACGCTGATCGTCCTGGAGCAGGCGATGGCCCTGGAGGAGAGCGGTCCCGACCTGACCCTCCGCCTGGCCGCGCTGCTGCACGACATCGGCAAGCCGCGTACGCGGCGCTTCGAGAAGGACGGCCGGGTCTCGTTCCACCACCACGAGGTGGTCGGCGCGAAGATGACCAAGAAGCGCATGACGGCGCTGAAGTACTCCAACGAACTGGTGAAGGACGTCTCGCGGCTGGTCGAACTCCACCTGCGCTTCCACGGCTACGGCACCGGCGAGTGGACGGATTCCGCGGTCCGCCGCTATGTCCGGGACGCGGGACCGCTGCTCGACCGGCTGCACAAGCTGACCCGCTCGGACTGCACGACCCGCAACAAGCGCAAGGCGGCCGCGCTGTCCCGGGCGTACGACGGTCTGGAGGACCGGATCGCCCAGCTCCAGGAGCAGGAGGAGCTGGACGCGATCCGCCCGGACCTCGACGGCAACGACATCATGCAGATCCTCGGAGTCGGCCCGGGCCCGGTCATCGGCCGCGCCTACAAGCACATGCTGGAGCTGCGGCTGGAGAACGGCCCGATGGAACGCGACGCCGCGGTGACTGCCCTCAAGGAGTGGTGGGCCGAGGAGGAGCAGGGCTGAGGCTGTGAAACGGGGTCATGTTTCACGTGAAACATGACCCCGGACGCACCGAGGGGCGTTGTTTCACGTGAAACAACGCCCCTCTCGGCTGTCTGCTTACTTCTTGTAGTCCTTCAGGCAGAGCAGGAAGTCGCTGCCGTCACCGGACTCGGTGTAGACGTACTGGAAGTCCTTCGCCTTGGCCTCGCACTGCGTCTCGGCCGTGAGGCCGCTGAACGAGCCCTCAATCTTGGCCAGCACCTCGTACTGAGCGTCCGAGGAGCTGCACTCGACGACCTCAAGGTCCGGGTTGTTGTCGTCGGTGCTGCCCCGGTGCATACAGTCGCCCACAGCGGCCGCGGCCGCGTCGTCCTGGCTGGCTATGTAACCGCCGACAATCACGGAGACAACGGCGACGCCGATGACGATGTTCTTGATCGTCTTGAAGCTGAGCTTGCGGCGGGGCTGCTCCGGCGGGACCGGGGCGTACGGGGCCGCACCCTGCTGCGGGAAGCCCGGCTGCTGCGGGTACGGAGCCTGGCCCTCAGGCTGGGCATACGGGTTCTGGCCCTGAGCGAACGGGTTCTGGCCCTGGGGCGGCGGAGTGGTCACTTGGGGGTCCCCCTAAGAACATGGGTGAGTGACGCGAACGGAGCGCGCATAAGACCCACGTAAGTTATCGGGCCCCACTGACACACCAGTAGTCAGGAGGGGCTCTGTGGCACTGATGTGACACTTACTGGCGCTCAAAGCGGGCCATAGCAACAGCAACCGCTCCGTAGATAACGGCGACCGTTACCACCAGCGGTACCGAGCGGCCGTCCGGGGGCAGTATCAGGGCGGCGACTCCCGCGGCGCCGACGAAGGCGACGTTGAACAGGACGTCGTAGAAGGAGAAGACGCGGCCTCGGAAGCCGTCGTCGACCGAGGACTGGACGATGGTGTCCGTGGCGATCTTCGCGCCCTGGGTGGTCAACCCGAGGACGAACGCCGCGAAGAGCATGGGAACCGTGGCGAACGGCAGCCCCAGGGCCGGTTCCAGCACCGCCGCGACGCCGGCGCACACGACGATCCAGCGGCCGGGGCCGAGCCGCCGGGCCGCCCAGGGCGTCAGGACGGCCGCCGTGAAGAAGCCGGCGCCGGAGACGGCCAACGCCAGCCCCAGCAGCGCGAGTCCGTCGTCGGTGGTCGTGGAGAAGGAGTACCGGCACAGCATCAGCAGGATGACGAGCAGGGCGCCGTAGCAGAAGCGCATCAGGGTCATGGTGGCGAGCGCCCACACCGCCTCCCGGCGTGCGGGTGTGGCCAGATGACGTACCCCCGCCACCAGATCGCGCGCGGTGCCGGCGATCGCCGTCCGCAGTCCGGGCCGCACCAACTCCGGGTCAGGGCCCAGCAGATCGCGGGACATCCGCAGCGACGCCAGCGCCGCGCACAGGTACAGGGCCGCGCCGAGCAGCACCACCGCCGCGTCGGAGTCCGACACCAGCAGCCGTACGACGAAGGCGAGACCGCCGCCCACGGTCGCCGCGAGCGTTCCGGCCGTCGGGGACAGGGAGTTGGCCATCACCAGGCGCTCTTCGTCGACGACGCGCGGAAGAGCGGCGGACAGGCCGGACAGGACGAAGCGGTTGACGGCGGTGACGCACAGGGCGGAGACATAGAAGAGCCAGTCCGGGACGGGACTGAGCATCAGCACGGCCGTCGCCGTCGCCAACAGGGCGCGCAGCAGGCTGCCGTAGAGGAAGACCTGGCGGCGCTGCCAGCGGTCGAGGAGGATGCCGGCGAAGGGGCCGACGAGGGAGTACGGCAGGAGCAGGACCGCCATCGCGGAGGCGATCGCGGCGGCCGAGGTCTGCTTCTCGGGGGAGAAGACGACGTAGGTGGCGAGCGCGACCTGATAGACGCCGTCGGCGCCCTGGGAGAGCAGCCGGAGGGCGAGCAGACGCCTGAAATTACCGAAGCGCAGCAGTACGCGCAGGTCGCGGGCGACGGACATGGGGCTCAGCCTCACATACGGGAAGGTCCCCGGGCCGCATGACCCGGGGACCCTTCACGGCCCTGGCAGGAGCAGAATCGCGGAGCGGCTTTAGCGCTCGACCGTGCCCTGGATGAACTTCTCGACGTTCTCGCGGGCCTCGTCGTCGAAGTACTGGACCGGCGGGGACTTCATGAAGTAGCTCGACGCGGAGAGGATCGGGCCGCCGATGCCGCGGTCCTTGGCGATCTTCGCGGCGCGCAGGGCGTCGATGATGACACCCGCGGAGTTCGGGGAGTCCCAGACTTCGAGCTTGTACTCCAGGTTCAGCGGGACGTCACCGAACGCGCGGCCCTCCAGGCGGACGTAGGCCCACTTGCGGTCGTCGAGCCAGGCGACGTAGTCGGACGGGCCGATGTGGACGTTCTTCTCGCCGAGGTCCCGGTCGGGGATCTGGGAGGTGACGGCCTGCGTCTTGGAGATCTTCTTGGACTCCAGGCGCTCGCGCTCCAGCATGTTCTTGAAGTCCATGTTGCCGCCGACGTTCAGCTGCATCGTGCGGTCCAGGATGACGCCCCGGTCCTCGAACAGCTTCGCCATGACGCGGTGCGTGATGGTCGCGCCGACCTGCGACTTGATGTCGTCACCGACGATCGGGACGCCGGCCTCGGTGAACTTGTCCGCCCACTCCTTGGTGCCGGCGATGAAGACCGGGAGGGCGTTGACGAAGGCGACCTTGGCGTCGATGGCGCACTGGGCGTAGAACTTCGCCGCGTCCTCGGAGCCGACGGGGAGGTAGCAGACCAGAACGTCGACCTGCTTGTCCTTCAGGACCTGGACGACGTCGACCGGGGCCTCGGCGGACTCCTCGATGGTCTCGCGGTAGTACTTGCCGAGACCGTCGAGGGTGTGGCCGCGCTGGACGGTCACGCCGCTGTTCGGCACGTCGCAGATCTTGATGGTGTTGTTCTCGGAGGCGCCGATGGCATCCGCGAGGTCGAGGCCGACCTTCTTCGCGTCGACATCGAACGCGGCGACGAACTCCACGTCACGGACGTGGTAGTCGCCGAACTGGACGTGCATCAGGCCCGGGACCTTGGACGCCGGGTCGGCGTCCTTGTAGTACTCGACGCCCTGCACCAGCGACGCGGCGCAGTTGCCCACGCCGACGACGGCTACGCGAACCGAACCCATTCCGGTTGCTCCCTGTGTGTACGAGTGAGGCCCTGGCTGGGCGCTCACGTGGCGGTGTCGTCGGGCGTATCCGTCGCGGGGGTGTCCCCGGGACGGGGCAGGCCGCCCGTCGATCCATTGGTGGTGTCCTGCTGAGCGGACCCCCCGGAGCCGGAACCCTTCAGGTCCCGTCCGGCCCGCTCGCTCTCGATGAGCTCGTTCAGCCAGCGCACTTCGCGCTCCACGGACTCCATCCCGTGGCGCTGGAGCTCAAGCGTGTAGTCGTCGAGGCGCTCCCTGGTGCGCGCCAGCGAGGCGCGCATCTTCTCCAGACGCTCCTCCAGGCGGCTGCGGCGGCCCTCCAGCACGCGCATGCGGACGTCGCGCGAGGTCTGCCCGAAGAAGGCGAAACGAGCGGCGAAGTGCTCGTCCTCGTACGCGTCGGGGCCGGTCTGGGAGAGGAGGTCCTCGAAGTGTTCCTTACCTTCCGCCGTCAACCTGTAGACGATCTTGGCGCGGCGGCCGGCCAGGGTCGCCGCGAGGGCGTCCTCGGGGGCGTTCCCCGGCTCTTCGATCAACCAGCCGTTGGCGACCAGCGTCTTGAGGCAGGGGTAGAGGGTCCCGTAGCTGAACGCACGGAACACACCCAGTGACGTATTGAGTCGTTTGCGCAGCTCATAGCCGTGCATCGGGGACTCGCGGAGCAGGCCGAGGACGGCGAACTCAAGGATCCCGGAACGTCGGCTCATCCTCTCGCCTCCTCGCCTTATCTCGCGCTGATGTATCGACTCGATACATCACGACGATAGAACGGCCTTCCGCATGCGACAAGAGGGAGGATGGTGAACGGGATCACATCACTGATTCATGGGAGGCGAGTTGCCTGATTTGGGGGGAACTTCGGGGCTAGGCGGGTTTTGACGGTGCGTAGTCTGTGCGCCATGCACACCACCGGGAACCAAGTGACGTCTGGGGGCGTCGTCGTCCTCGGTGCAGTACGGGTGAATGCGGTACCGACCACATCCGTACTTCGGGGGGACCGGAAACCTGCCGCCGTTTCCAGGCGCGTCACACGGGTGCGCCTGCCCGAGGAGTAGTCGTTCGATGAGCGAGCACCGTCGCAAACCGCCGCAGCCGCAGGAAGGCGGACGTGCCGCGGCCCGACGCGGCCAGTCCGGCTCGTCCTCCGGCCGCCGCGCGGCACCGCGAGGCGCCACCGGATCTCCCGCCGACTCCTATGGGACGAGTTCCCATGGGTCGGAGTCGTATGGTCCGGGTGGTGAGGAGCGTCCGTACGGCGGCCGCGCCGAAGCCCGGCGTGCGGCCCAGAGAAGCGGGGGCGGCCGCCGTAGAGCGGCCGAGCCGGGCCGGGGCGGCCGGCGCGGTGCTCCCGGCGGGCCGACCGGTCCCGGGCGGGGCCGCGGGCGGGCCACCGGTCCCGTCAAGAAGCGGTTCATCGACTATCCGCGCGCGGGCAAGTACGGCTGGCGCCGCTGGGTGCCGTCCTGGAAGCTCGTGTCCGGGCTGTGCATCGGTTTCTTCGGCAGCCTGGTGGCCATCGCCGGCATCGGTTACGCGATGGTGGGCGTCCCCGACGTGGCCAAGACCGCCAAGGCGCAGAACAACGTCTTCTACTGGTCCGACGGCTCCGAGATGGTCGCCACGGGTGGCGAGACCAACCGCCAGATCGTCAAGCTGGACCAGATCCCCGAGGAGATGCGCAACGCGGTCATCTCCCAGGAGAACAAGACCTTCATGACCGACAGCGGCATCGACCCCAAGGGCATCGCCCGCGCCGTGTTCAACATGGCACGGGGCGGCGAGACGCAGGGTGGCTCGACGATCACCCAGCAGTTCGTCAAGAACGCGATGCTGGACGATCAGTCGCAGACGTTGACCCGTAAGTTCCAGGAGATCTTCGTCTCGGTCAAGGTGGGCGCCAAGTTCTCCAAGGACCAGATCATGGAGGGCTATCTGAACTCCGCGTACTACGGCCGCGGTGCCTATGGCATCCAGGCGGCCTCGCGGGCGTACTTCAACAAGGACTCGGTCGACCTGAGCCCCGGGCAGTGTGCCTTCCTGGCGGCCATGCTCAAGGGCGCCACCTATTACGACCCGGCGGGCGCGACCTCCGTCGACGCGGCCGCGACGCCCGAGGCCAACAGCCGACGGGCCAAGATCCAGATGCAGGACACGCTGGACAAGATGGTCGAGTACGGCCACCTCGACGCCACCACGCGGGACAAGTACAGGGAGCTTCCGGCGGTCCAGAACCCTCGGTCGAACACCGCGCTGAGCGGCCAGGTCGGCTATCTCGTCGACCTCGCCAAGGCATACGTGATCAACAACACGAACATCACCGCCGACGACCTCCAGCAGGGCGGCTACTCGATCTACACGACCTTCGACAAGAAGAAGGTCAAGGCGCTGGAAGCCGCGGTCAAGAAGGTCGAGAAGGAGAACATCGACCCCAAGAAGCGCCCGAAGACGGACAAGCACGTCCAGTTCGGCGGGGCTTCGGTGGACCCGGAGACGGGGGCCATCAGGGCGATCTACGGCGGTGCGGACGCGACCAAGCACTTCACCAACAACGCCGACGTGACCGGCGCCCAGGTCGGCTCGACGTTCAAGCCGTTCGTTCTCGCGGCCGCCATGAAGTGGGGTGTCCGGGATCCCGAGGGCGTCCCGGAGCAGGCACAGGACGAGCGGACCAAGGTGTCCCCGAAGAGCCTGTACAGCGGCAAGAACGACCTCAAGATCAAGAACTACGACGGGACGGTCTGGCAGGACGACAAGGGCAAGGAGTGGCTCCAGGCCAACGACGGCGACCAGTCGCTCGGTGACCCGCCGAACTACCAGGTCGACCTGCGGACCGCGATGCAGTTCTCGGCGAACTCGGCCTTCGTGCAGCTCGGTATGGACGTCGGTCTGGACAAGGTGCAGGAGGCCGCCACCGACGCGGGCCTCTTGAAGGAGAGCCTGACGGGCACCACTTTCCCGTCCTTCTCCATCGGTATCTCCGAGCCCAGCGCGATCCGTATGGCGGGCTCGTACGCCACCTTCGCGGCCAGCGGTAAGCAGCGTGCCCCGTACTCCGTCACCGAGGTCAAGAGCGCGGACGGCACGGTCTACACGCACGAGGACGAGACGAAGCAGGCCTTCACCGCTCAGGTGGCCGACAACGTCACCGACGTCCTCAAGACCGTGGTCGAGAAGGGTACGGGTACCAACGCCCAGCTCACCGGCCGTGAGGTCGCCGGCAAGACCGGTACGACCGACGGCAACAAGTCGGCCTGGTTCGTCGGGTACACCCCGCAACTGTCCACCGCGATCAGCATGTTCCGGTACCCGGACGACGAGACCATCAAGAACCGCAAGTTCCTGAAGATGTACGGCACGGGTGGCGAGCAGTCGATCCACGGTGCCTCGTTCCCGGCCGAGATCTGGCACGACTACATGGAGCAGGCACTGAAGGGAGAGCCGGCGAAGGACTTCCCGACCCCGGAGCCCATCGGCAAGGTCATCAACGACGTTCCGAGCCCGACCGCGACGCCCACGCCCACGGAGACGGAGGAGGAGGAGAGCCCGACGCCGACTCCGACGCCCAGCAAGACCCACGGCAATCCGAAGCCCACGGAGTCCGAGCCGGAATGCGGCTTCTTCGGCTGCGAGGAGACGACCGGCGGGACCGACAGCGGTGGTACGGACGGGGGGGTGACCACATCACCCACGCCCACGGAATCCAGCGATACCAGCAATGGCAATGGCAACGGCAATGGAGGCCTCTTCGGAGGAGAGGACTCGACCGGCTAGCCCTGGCTGACCCGACAGGCCGGGAATCCGGTGGGCGTCCGGTTGGGCGCCATATCGCCCAGCGCGGGTGTTTCACGTGAAACATAGGCCGCCGCACCTACCAGGTGCGGCGGCCCTCGGCGTGTTCCCAGGCGCGTACGGCAGGATGTGCCCCATGCCCAGTGCAGAGACGACGCAATCGAGCGTGCACGAGCCTGACCCGGTGCGGCCCACCAAGGACGACGAGGTGGCCCGCAGCGGCAGTGAGCTGATCGGCGGCCCCATCGGACGGCGTGCCCTGCTGGGGACGTCTTGGTGGACCCCGGTGCGGGTCATCGCGCTCGTGGCGATCGGTATGTTCGCCCTCGGCATGGTCCAGAAGGCGCCCTGCTACAACGGGGCCTGGTTCGTCGGCGCCAGCTCGCAGTACACACACGCCTGCTACTCCGACATCCCCCACCTCTACCAGGGGCGCGGCTTCGCCGACGGCCTCGTGCCGTACTTCGACAAGCTCTCCGGCGACATGGAGTACCTGGAGTACCCGGTGCTGACCGGTGTGTTCATGGAGGTGGCCTCCTGGCTCACACCGGGCAGCGGCAGCATCCAGGACCAGGAGCAGTGGTACTGGATGGTCAACGCGGGGATGCTGATGGCCTGCGCGGCCGTCATCGCCGTCTGTGTGACCCGCACGCACGCCCGGCGTCCCTGGGACGGACTGCTGGTCGCGCTGGCACCGGCCTTCGCGCTCACCGCGACCATCAACTGGGACCTGCTGGCCGTCGCTCTGACGGCCGCAGCGATGCTGATGTGGTCGCGGGGCCGTCCCCTCGCCTTCGGTGTCCTCCTGGGGCTCGCCACGGCCGCCAAGCTCTATCCCGCCCTGCTGCTGGGCGCGCTGTTCGTGCTGTGCTGGCGTGCGGGCAAATGGCGGGACTTCGGCAAGGCGCTGGGCGGCACGGCCGTCGCCTGGGTGATCGTGAACGGCCCGGTGATGCTCCTCGCCTTCGACGGCTGGTCGAAGTTCTACACGTTCAGCCAGAAGCGGGGCGTCGACTTCGGGTCCTTCTGGCTGATCCTGGCCCAGAACTCCGACGACCCGCTGAGCACCGACACAGTCAACACGCTGGCCACACTCCTGATGCTGCTGTGCTGCGCCGGTGTCGCCGCGCTCACGCTGACCGCCCCGCGCCGGCCGCGCTTCGCCCAGCTCGCGTTCCTGATCGTCGCGGCGTTCATCCTCACCAACAAGGTCTACTCGCCGCAGTACGTCCTGTGGCTGATCCCGCTGGCCGCGCTGGCCCGGCCCAAGTGGCGGGACTTCCTGATCTGGCAGGCCTGCGAGGTGGCTTACTTCCTGGGGATCTGGATGTACCTCGCGTACACGACCAGCGGAGACGCCCACAAGGGGCTGCCGACCGACGGCTACCACTGGGCCATCGGCGTGCATCTGCTGGGCACGCTCTACCTGTGCGCCGTGATCGTCCGCGACATCCTCATGCCGGAGCGGGACGTGGTGCGCCGGACGGGCGACGACGATCCCTCGGGCGGGGTGCTCGACGGGGCGGAGGACGTCTTCGTGCTCGGGGCCGCGGCCCATCCGCCCAAGCACGCGGCCCACTTCGACGGGCCGCAGGTGGAGTGGGGCAGTCCGGGGGCGGGCGATCGTTCGCTCTGAGCGAACACCGTCCCGGGAGGCCTGGGACGAAGGAGTGCGGGACATGCGAAAGGCCGTGCGCGGGAAAACCCGTGCACGGCCTTTGTGTTGGGCTGGGGAGGATGTCAGCGGTCGACGATGCGGTCGAACTGCGTGGTGGTGTGGCGCAGATGGGCCACCAGCTCGTCGCCGACCTTCGGCTCCGGGGCGTCCGCAGGGACGAACAGGATGGAGACCTGCATGTGCGGCGGCTCGGCGAACCAGCGCTGCTTGCCGCCCCAGACGAACGGAGAAAGGTTCCGGTTCACGGTGGCGAGTCCGGCGCGGGCGACGCCCTTGGCGCGCGGCATGACGCCGTGCAGCGCCTTGGGGGCCTCCAGACCCACCCCGTGCGACGTTCCGCCCGCCACGACCACCAGGAAGCCGTCGGAGGCCGCTTTCTGCTGCCGGTAGCCGAAACGGTCGCCCTTGGCGACGCGCGTGACGTCGAGGACGGCGCCGCTGTACTCCGTGGCCTCGTGGTCCCCCAGCCACAGCCGGGTGCCGATGCGGGCGCGGAAGCGGGTCTGCGGGAACTGCTGCTGGAGCCGGGCGAGTTCATCGGCCTTGAGGTGGCTGACGAACATCGTGTGCAACGGCAGCCGGGCGGCGCGCAGGCGGTCCATCCAGCCGATGACCTCCTCGACGGCGTCCGAGCCGTCGGTGCGGTCCAGCGGCAGGTGGATGGCGAAGCCCTCCAGGCGGACGTTCTCTATGGCGGAGTGCAACTGCGGCAGGTCCTGCTCGCTCACGCCGTGCCGCTTCATCGAGGACATCACCTCGATGACCACCCGGGCCCCCACGAGGCCGTACACGCCGTCGATCGAGGACACCGAGCGGATGACCCGGTCGGGCAGCGGCACCGGCTCCTCGCCGCGCCGGTACGGCGTCAGCACCAGCAGGTCACCGCCGAACCAGTCCTTGATGCGCGCGGCCTCGTACGTCGTGCCCACGGCGAGGACGTCGGCGCCGAGCCGCGTGGCCTCCTCCGCCAGCCGCTCGTGCCCGAAGCCGTAGCCGTTGCCCTTGCAGACCGGGACGAGGCCCGGGAACTGCTCCTGCACGTGCTTGTGGTGCGCCCGCCAGCGCGCGGTGTCGACGTAGAGCGTGAGCGCCATGGCCGGACCTGGAACCTTTCTGGTGGCTGCGGTGTATCAGAGGTATGGAAGCTATCGAAGCAAATGCCTGTGGCTCAGCGGCGCGACATGTAGATGTCGAGCGCCTTGTGGAGCAGCTTGTTCAGCGGGAAGTCCCACTCGCCGAGGTACTCGGCGGCCTGGCCGCCGGTGCCCACCTTGAACTGGATCAGGCCGAAGAGGTGGTCGGACTCGTCCAGCGAGTCGGAGATGCCCCGCAGGTCGTAGACGGTCGCGCCGAGCGCGTAGGCGTCGCGCAGCATCCGCCACTGCATCGCGTTCGAGGGCCGGACCTCACGGCCGATGTTGTCGGAGGCGCCGTAGGAGTACCAGACGTGTCCACCGACGATCAGCATCGTCGCCGCGGACAGGTTCACGCCGTTGTGCCGGGCGAAGTAGAGCCGCATGCGGTTGGGGTCCTCGGTGTTGAGGGCCGTCCACATGCGCTGGAAGTACCCCAGCGGGCGGGGCCGGAAGTGGTCGCGCACGGCCGTGATCTCGTACAGCCGCTGCCATTCCTCAAGGTCGTGGTAGCCGCCCTGGACGACCTCGACACCGGCCTTCTCGGCCTTCTTGATGTTGCGGCGCCACAGCTGGTTGAAGTTCTTGTGCACCTCTTCCAGCGAGCGGTTGGCGAGCGGCACCTGGTAGACGTAGCGGGGCTGTACGTCGCCGAAGCCGGCCCCGCCGTCCTCGCCCTGCTGCCAGCCCATACGACGCAGCTTGTCGGCGACCTCGAAGGCGCGCGGCTCGATGAAGTCGGCCTCGATGTCGCGCAGTCGCTTCACGTCGGGGTTCTGGATGCCGGCCTTGATGGAGCCCGCCTCCCAGCGCCGGATGATCACCGGCGGGCCCATCTTCACGGAGAAGGCGCCCTGCTGCTTGAGGTGCGCGAGCATCGGTTCCAGCCAGTCCGTCAGATTCGGCGCGAACCAGTTGATGACCGGGCCCTCGGGCAGATAGGCGAGGTAGCGCTTGATCTTGGGCAGCTGGCGGTAGAGCACCAGGCCCGCGCCGACCATCTCACCGGTCCGGTCGTCGAACCACCCGAGGTTCTCGGAGCGCCACTCCGCCTTGACATCGGCCCAGGCCGGAACCTGCATGTGGCTCGCCGCCGGCAGGCTCTGGATGTACGCCAGATGCTGCTCGCGACTGATCGTCCTCAGGGTCAGGCTCATTCGGGGCGCTCCTCGGGCTGGTGTGTCCCCATGGGTTCAGGGGCTCCGGCTCTCGCGCCGAAGCCTACTGCGCCTCGCGAGCGGCCCGACTGGGCATACGGCAGCTTCGCCCCGGCCTGTGGGCCGCCGGGGCGATCGGTGGCGGTGTCGGAGGAGTCCGAGGACGGTGTCTATGGCATCAGCCGACGACCCCGCCGAAGAGCCCACCGTGCGCCATGCCCAGGAAGAAGCCGACGCCCGCGGCGCCCAGGCCCAGGATCAGGCCGAAGCGCTCCCGCGTCGTCTCCGAGACCCACTGGCCGTAGGCACCGGTGGCGATCCCCACCAGGCCGGTCCAGGAGCTGAGCAGATGCAGGTCGTGGAACATCGCCGTGACGAAAGACGTGATGCCCAGCACCAGGGTCACCGCGAGCAGGGTGTCCTGGAGCGGGTGGGACTTTCCGTCCGTGGCGAAGAGGCCTCCGACGGTGTTGGGTCGCATTGCTTGTGCCATGAGGGCACCTCCTGCGGAAGGCGGCGCATCGTAGCGCCATACACACCCGATGTATCCAGATTGTCGGCGCTCACGGCCGGATTTCAACCGGAAGCGGGTGTGCGGGTACTCTGTACCGTCTGCACCGGTGTCTGCCCACGTCACGGCCGGGAATCCCGAGAGGGACCCCGATTGTCAGTTGTGGCCGATACCGTTGCGTACGCATCACAACCCTCCTGCCACGGAACGACCGTGGCCGTTGAGTCCAAAGGAGGTGGGTTCCACATGCGTCACTACGAGGTGATGGTCATCCTCGACCCCGATCTGGAGGAGCGCGCTGTCGCCCCCCTGATCGAGAACTTCCTCTCCGTCGTCCGTGAGGGCAACGGCAAGGTCGAGAAGGTCGACACCTGGGGCCGTCGTCGTCTCGCGTACGAGATCAAGAAGAAGCCCGAGGGCATCTACTCGGTCATCGACCTGCAGGCCGAGCCTGCGGTCGTCAAGGAGCTCGACCGCCAGATGAACCTGAACGAGTCGGTCCTCCGGACCAAGGTCCTCCGCCCCGAGACCCACTGAGCTCTCCCGCTCAGCTGATCTCGGGATTTCGAGTAGCAGCACAAGCAGCCAGCAGCAAACCCGCCGAGAGGTTCCCCCAATGGCAGGCGAGACCGTCATCACGGTCGTCGGCAATCTTGTCGATGACCCCGAGCTGCGCTTCACCCCTTCCGGTGCGGCGGTCGCGAAGTTCCGTGTCGCGTCCACTCCCCGCACCTTCGACCGTCAGACCAATGAGTGGAAGGACGGCGAGAGCCTCTTCCTGACCTGCTCGGTCTGGCGTCAGGCGGCGGAGAACGTCGCCGAATCGCTCCAGCGAGGCATGCGCGTCATCGTGCAGGGCCGGCTGAAGCAGCGGTCCTACGAGGACCGTGAGGGCGTCAAGCGCACGGTCTACGAGCTGGACGTCGAGGAAGTCGGCGCCAGCCTGCGCAGCGCCACGGCCAAGGTCACCAAGACCGCCGGCCGCGGTGGCCAGGGCGGTGGCTTCGGTGGCGGTGGCGGCCAGGGTGGCGGCGGCTGGGGCGGTGGCCCCGGCGGCGGTCAGCAGGGCGGCGGCGCTCCGGCCGACGACCCGTGGGCGACCGGCGCTCCCGCCGGTGGCCAGCAGGGCGGCGGTGGCGGCGGCTGGGGTGGAAACTCCGGCGGCAGCGGTGGCGGCTACTCGGACGAGCCCCCCTTCTAGGCCCTCGGGCCGAGGGTGGGTCGTACCCACACTTCTTGATCACACAGGAGATACACCATGGCGAAGCCGCCTGTGCGCAAGCCGAAGAAGAAGGTCTGCGCTTTCTGCAAGGACAAGGTCACGTACGTGGACTACAAGGACACGAACATGCTGCGGAAGTTCATTTCCGACCGCGGCAAGATCCGTGCCCGCCGCGTGACCGGCAACTGCACGCAGCACCAGCGTGACGTCGCCACGGCCGTGAAGAACAGCCGTGAGATGGCGCTGCTGCCCTACACCTCCACCGCGCGATAAGGGAAGGGTGACCGACACATGAAGATCATCCTCACCCACGAGGTCTCCGGCCTCGGTGCCGCGGGCGACGTCGTCGACGTCAAGGACGGTTACGCTCGCAACTACCTGATCCCGCGGAACTTCGCGATCCGTTGGACCAAGGGTGGCGAGAAGGACGTCGAGCAGATCCGTCGTGCTCGCAAGATCCACGAGATCCAGACCATCGAGCAGGCCAACGCTGTGAAGGCCCAGCTTGAGGGCGTCAAGGTCCGCCTGGCCGTCCGCTCCGGTGACGCCGGTCGTCTCTTCGGTTCCGTCACCCCGGCCGACATCGCTTCCGCGATCAAGGCTTCCGGTGGCCCCGAGGTCGACAAGCGCCGCATCGAGCTCGGCGCGCCGATCAAGACTCTGGGCGCCCACGAGACGTCCGTGCGTCTGCACCCCGAGGTTGCCGCCAAGGTCAACATCGAGGTCGTCGCGGCCTGATCGCTGCGCTCGGCTTGAAGAGCTGAGAGAAGGGGCCGTGCCCGTGGGGTGCGGCCCCTTCTTCGTGCCTGGGGCCATGTTTCACGTGAAACGTCGGTTTCACGTGAAACAGTCAGCGCGTCGCGCCCGTCACGATCCATCGGCCGGAGCGGGCGCGGAGCCAGAGCGTCAGCATCCGTACCGTCATCATCAGCGTCATCGCCCCCCAGACCGCGGTGAGTCCACCGCCGAGGACCGGGACGAGCAGGGCGACCGGAGTGAACACGGCCAGGGTGAGCACCATGGCCCAGGCCAGATACGGGCCGTCGCCCGCGCCCATCAGGACGCCGTCCAGGACGAACACCACGCCGCAGATCGGCTGGGAGAGCGCCACCATGAGCAGAGCGGGCAGCGCGGCGTCCTTCACGACCGGGTCGCTGGTGAACAGCGGCAGGAACAGGGGCCGGGCGATCACCACGAGCAGGGCCAGGACGACACCTGCCGCGATGCCCCACTCCACCATGCGGCGACAGGCGGCGCGGGCGCCCTCGGCGTCGTCAGCGCCGAGATAGCGGCCGATGATCGCCTGCCCTGCAATGGCTATCGCGTCGAGGGCGAAGGCGAGCAGGCTCCAGAGGGACAGGATGATCTGGTGGGCCGCGATATCGGCGTCTCCGAGGTGGGCGGCGACCGCAGTGGCGATCATCAGGATGGCCCGCAGCGAAAGCGTCCGCACCAGCAGCGGCACACCGGCCTGGGCGGAGGCCCGGATCCCGGCCGCGTCGGGGCGCAGGGAGGCCTGGTGCTCGCGGGCTCCGCGAACGACGACCACGAGATAGGCGGCCGCCATGCCGCACTGGGCGATGACGGTGCCCCAGGCGGATCCGGCGATCCCGAGGTCGGCGCCGTAGACGAGGCCGAGGTTGAGGACGGCGTTGGTGACGAAGCCCGCGATGGCGACGTACAGCGGTGTTCGGGTGTCCTGGAGTCCGCGCAGGACGCCGGTGGCGGCGAGGACGACGAGCATCGCCGGTATGCCGAGTGCGGAGATCCGGAGATAGGTGGTCGCGTACGGGGCTGCAGTGTCGGAGGCGCCGAAGAGTTCCACGAGGAACGGTGCCGTGGGCAGCACGACCGCGATGACGCCGGCGCCGAGGATGAGGGCCAGCCAGATGCCGTCCATGCCCTGGCGGATGGCGGCCTGGAGGTCACCGGCGCCGACGCGTCGGGCGACGGCCGCGGTGGTGGCGTAGGCCAGGAAGACGAAGACGCTCACGGCCGTCATGAGGAGCGCGGAGGCGACGCCGAGGCCGGCGAGCTGGGCGGTGCCGAGGTGGCCGACGATCGCGCTGTCGACCATGACGAAGAGGGGCTCGGCGACGAGTGCGCCGAAGGCCGGGACGGCCAGCGCGATGATCTCTCGATCGTGCTGGCGGCGGATGGCCTTGGGGGTCGCGGGAGCCTGTGTCATGAGCACCAATCTAATCGTCCACAGGTAAGAGATGCAATCAGAGAATGACCCTTACTGTTCGTCTCGGGGTGTGTGCTCTCGCGCACCGTTCGAAGTGATCTTGGGCCGACTGGGGAAGTTTTTCTTCTGCACAGCCGGTGGATGGGAAACATGCAGCTCAGAGGCGGTGCTTGGGAAATCGGCGCGGCTTGTTCACAGGGCTGTCCACCGGGTCGTGCACAGGTTTTGCGGAGTTCTCCACAGCATCCGGGCCGTCGTCCACATGGCCTGTGGATAACCAGATTGGCTGACGGTGCCGAGGGGCCTACCGTGGTCCGGCGCCCGCTCCGTCCGTCGGTCGAGAAAACGACACAAAACCGACGAGCAAGAACCGGAGTTGGGCCTCTTAGTTGTCAGTGGCGTGCCGTAGAAATGAGGGGCACGCGAGGTCCGCTCGGCGGACGGGAGGAGGTGGCTCGGTGAGCATTTCCGAGCCCTTGGACGACCCGTGGGCCGACAGCGGGCCCAGTGATCGTCTGCCTGCCTCCCGCCGCCGCGGTGACGGGGGCCGGGGCCGGGACGAGCAGCACGACCGCGGCCGGGAGAGCGGCGAGTGGGACGGTGGCGGTTCGGCCTTCGAGCGGGTGCCGCCCCAGGACCTGGACGCAGAGCAGTCCGTCCTCGGGGGCATGCTCCTGTCCAAGGACGCCATCGCGGACGTGGTCGAGGTCCTCAAGGGCCATGACTTCTACAAGCCCGCGCACGAGACAATCTTCCAGGCGATCCTCGACGTCTATGCCAAGGGCGAGCCTGCCGACCCCATCACCATCGCCGCCGAGCTCACCAAGCGCGGCGAGATCAACAAGGTCGGTGGCGCCTCGTATCTGCACACCCTCGTCCAGACGGTGCCGACCGCGGCGAACGCCGAGTACTACGCGGAGATCGTCCACGAGCGCGCCGTGCTCCGCCGCCTGGTCGAGGCCGGAACCCGCATCACCCAGATGGGATACGCGGCCGACGACGACGTCGATGAGATCGTCAACCGCGCCCAGGCCGAGATCTACGCGGTCACCGAGCAGCGCACCAGCGAGGACTATCTGCCGCTCGGCGACATCATGGAGGGCGCGCTCGACGAGATCGAGGCGATCGGCTCGCGTACCGGCGAGATGACCGGTGTGCCCACCGGGTTCACGGACCTCGACTCGCTCACCAACGGCCTGCACCCGGGTCAGATGATCGTCATCGCGGCCCGTCCCGCCATGGGTAAGTCAACGCTCGCGCTGGACTTCGCGCGGGCGGCGTCGATCAAACACAACCTGGCGAGCGTCATCTTCTCCCTCGAAATGGGGCGCAACGAGATCGCGATGCGTCTGCTGTCCGCCGAGGCCCGCGTGGCCCTGCACCACATGCGCTCCGGCACCATGACGGACGAGGACTGGACCCGACTGGCGCGCCGGATGCCCGAGGTCTCGGCCGCACCGCTCTACATCGACGACTCCCCGAACCTGTCGATGATGGAGATCCGTGCCAAATGCCGCCGGCTGAAGCAGCGCAACGACATCAAGCTCGTGATCATCGACTATCTGCAGCTGATGCAGTCCGGCGGTTCCAAGCGCTCTGAGAGCCGTCAGCAGGAGGTCTCGGACATGTCCCGTAACCTCAAGCTGCTGGCCAAGGAGCTGGAGGTCCCGGTGATCGCGCTCTCGCAGCTCAACCGTGGACCCGAGCAGCGCACGGACAAGAAGCCGATGGTGTCCGACCTGCGTGAGTCCGGCTCCATCGAGCAGGACGCCGACATGGTGATCCTGCTGCACCGCGAGGACGCCTACGAGAAGGAGTCCCCGCGTGCCGGCGAGGCGGACATCATCGTGGGCAAGCACCGTAACGGTCCGACGGCGACGATCACGGTGGCCTTCCAGGGCCACTACTCACGCTTCGTCGACATGGCGCAGACCTGATCCGTCCGCATGTAGGGTCTCAAATCTCGCGGCACAAACTCATCTCCGATGGCAAAACACCCATCCAAGCCGTGAGACCGCGGGAAGCTGCTCAGCGCCTCGTCTCGTACCTGGTCAGGACCACGCCGCCGGGAAACGTTCGCGTCTCCACCAGGTTCAGGTTCACCCAGCTGTCCAGCGCGGTGAAGAACGGCGTGCCGCCGCCCACCAGGACCGGATGGGCGGCGATCACGTACTCGTCGATCAGCCCGGCGCGCATGGCCGCCCCGGCGAGCGTTGCGCCGCCGATGTTCATTGGGCCGCCGTCCTCGGCCTTGAGCCGGGTGATCTCGGCGATCGCGTCGCCGGTGACCAGGCGGGTGTTCCAGTCGACCTTGTCGATCGTCGAGGAGAACACCACCTTCGGCGTGTCCCGCCAGTTCCGCGCGAACTCGATCTCCGCCGGGGTGGCGTTGGGCTGCTGGTCGCCGGTCGGCCAGTAGGAGCTCATCGTCTCCCACAGCTTGCGCCCATACAGCGACAGGCCACTCGCCTGCTCGTGGTCGAGCCACCACTGGAACAGCTCGTGGCTCGGCGGTCCGCTCCAGCCGATGTCGTCGCCGGCCGCGGCGATGTAGCCGTCCAGGGTCAGGTTCATGCCGTAGATCAGTTTCCGCATGGCCCAGCCTTCCGTCCGTGGGTGTCCGGCGTATAGACCAGCGCGGCGCGGGAAACACATCGGTGCGCGATCTGGGCTCGCCGGTAGTCCTCGTGCTCGGGGCTCAGCGTGGTGTACTCGGCCGACACGGGCAAGCCGGCTGATCTCGACCTCGCCCTCGCGAGGAAATGCCACGGATTTGAGACTGATCATGGGTGACAAGGCCGTGAGACAGCCAACAACGCCCAGGTCACGCAAGATCGACATGTCACGAGCGGCGAGACCCCACACCGCGCCGCGGGATATGCGCTCGACTCCCACAGGCCCCTCGGGGTGGACTGGGGGGATGACGACACCTCAGGAAGAGTTGCTGCCCGGGACCCGACGGGCGCTGCTGCACCGGATCGCCGTGGCCCAGTCCGAAGGGCGGGCGCCCTCGCTGGTCGCGGCGGTCGTTCGGGGCGGGAGCGCGGTGTGGCACGGGTCCCGGACGTCGGTCGAGGGGCACGGGCCGGACGAGAACGTGCAGTACCGGATCGGCTCGATCACCAAGACCTTCACGGCCGTTCTGGTCATGCGGCTGCGCGACGAGGGGCTGCTCGACCTCGGGGATCCGTTGGAGAAGCATCTGCCCGGGACCGGCGCGGGGGAGGCCACGGTCGCCGAACTGCTCGCCCACACCGGCGGACTGGCCGCCGAGTCCCCCGGGCCCTGGTGGGAGCGGACGCCCGGCTCGATGCGGCCCGAACTCTCCGATGTGCTGGGAGAACAGCCCCTGCTGCATCCCGTCGGCCGCCGCCACCACTACTCGAACCCCGGCTACACCGTGCTGGGAGCGCTGGTGGAGAAGCTGCGCGGGGCGCCCTGGGAGGACGTACTGCGGCGGGAGGTGCTCGGCCCCCTGGGCCTGAGCCGCACGAGCGGGCAGCCGAAGGCGCCGCACGCGGGTGGCTGGGCGGTGCACCCGTGGGCCGATGTGATGCTGCCGGAGCCCGCGGAGGACCTGGGGCGGATGGCCCCGGCCGGTCAACTGTGGTCCACCACAGCCGACTTGGCGCGGTTCGCGACCTTCCTGGTCAAGGGGGACGACCGGGTGCTGAGCGCGGAGAGCGTACGGGAGATGCGGACGCCGGCCGCGCCGGGCGAGGCCGCGGATGTCGCCGACGGAGCCGCGTACGGACTGGGGCTGCAGATCCAGCACCGGCACGGCCGACTGTTCGCGGGGCACTCGGGATCGCTGCCGGGCTTCCTGGCGAGCCTCTTCTTCAGCGAGAGCGACGACGTCGCGGCCGTGGTGCTCGCCAACTGCACCTCGGGCCCGCTGCTCTCCCTGGTCGCCACCGACCTCGTGCGCGTCGTTGCCGAGGCGGAGCCGCGGATCCCCGAACCCTGGCGGCCGATGACCGAAGTCGATCCGGGCGTACTGGAGTTGGCGGGGCAGTGGTACTGGGGGACGTACGGCTTCGCGCTGCGGCTGACGGCCGATGGGCTTGTCTCGCTGGAGCCGCTGTCCGGCAAGGGCCGTCGCTCACGGTTCCGGGCGAACGGTGACGGCACCTGGACCGGCCTTGAGGGCTACTACGCGGGAGAGGTCTTGCAGGCCGTACGGCGCCCGGACGGGGGCGTGAGCCATCTCGACCTCGGGTCGTTCGTGTTCACGCGTCAGCCGTACGACGAGGGAGCTCCGGTGCCGGGTGGAGTGGACCCGGAGGGGTGGCGGGGCATCGGGTAGCGGTTGTTGAGTGGGGAGCGCCTTGTTTCACGTGAAACAAGGCGCCTCGGCCGTCACAGGGCGAGCTTGAAGCCCACGTGGGAGGCCTCGAAGCCGAGTCGCTCGTAGAAGCGGTGGGCGTCGGTGCGGGAGGCGTCCGAGGTCAACTGGACGAGTTGGCAGCCCTGGCGCCGGGACTCCTCCACCGCCCACTCGATGAACTGTGTTCCCAGGCCGCTGCCGCGCTCGTCGGCGTGGATGCGGACGGCCTCGATGATCGAGCGGGTGGCGCCCTTGCGGGAGAGCCCGGGGATGAGCGTGAGCTGGAGGGTTCCGACGACCCGTCCCTCCCGCTCGGCCACCATCAGGTACTGGTTCGGATCGCGGTTCAGGCGTTCCAGGGCCGACATATAGGGGCTCAGGTCGTCGGGGGACTCGCGCTGGGCGCCGAGAGGGTCGTCGGCGAGCATGGCGACGATCGCCGCAACGTCGTCCGCTGTGGCGGGGCGTATCTCAAGATCTCCCATGGGGCTCACCCTAAGCGGCGGATGGCAGGCCTGATCGGCTCAGGCGTGCCCGGGAACGCGCAGGGACTCCATGACCCGGACCAGCGGGGCCAGTTCGGGATGCTTCGCGGCCTCGTCGAGCGCCTCTCGCAGGGCGGTGTCATTCGTCGGCCGCGCCTCCTGCAGAAGCTTCAGGCCCGTCTCGGTGACATCGGTGTAGATGCCCCGCCGGTCGGTGCGGCACAGATAGCGCGTCAGTAGCCCGCGGTCCTCCAGGCGGGTCACCAGACGGGTGGTGGCGCTCTGGCTGAGGACGACGGCGTCGGCGACCTGCTTCATCTGGAGGTGGCCGCCCTCGCCGGAGTGCTGCCGGCTGAGGACGTCGAGCAGCGAGTACTCCCGGACGCTCAGGTCGTGCCGGGTCTGCAGGGTGCGCTCGATGTGGGCCTCGATCCGCCCGTGCAACAGGGAGAGCGCGCACCAGCCCTGGGCGAGGGCGGTGAGTGCGGGGTCCGTCGCTGTCATGTGCGTCTCCTTCGTCCCTGAGCGGCTGAAGCCGGATGAGGGCAGGGCCGCGATTGCCGTCGCTTGCAAATATAGTGCGCATGCAAGTATTGTCGTGGCGCGTAAAGCTCTCCTGCAATATTCTGGGAAGGTGGCTCCTCATGCCGCTCGCGCTCCTGGCCCTGGCGATCGGGGCCTTCGGAATCGGAACGACCGAGTTCGTGATCATGGGCTTGCTGCCCGAGGTCGCTGCCGACTTCGGGGTCTCCATCCCCACCGCGGGGCTGCTCGTGACCGGCTACGCACTCGGCGTCGTGGCCGGAGCGCCGCTGATGACCGTGCTCGGCACCAAGGTCTCCCGCAAGCGGATGCTGATGCTGCTGATGGGCCTGTTCATCGCCGGAAACCTGCTCTCCGCGCTCGCTCCGGCCTTCGCCGTCATGCTGATCGGCCGGGTCGTCGCCTCACTCGCCCACGGGGCCTTCTTCGGCATCGGCTCGGTCGTCGCGGCCGAGCTGGTCGCCCCGGACAAGAAGGCCGGCGCCATCGCGATGATGTTCACCGGCCTCACCGTCGCCAACGTGGTCGGCGTCCCGCTCGGCACCTTCGTCGGGCAGTCCATCGGCTGGCGCGTCACCTTCGGCATCGTCGCCGCCCTCGGTGTGATCGGCCTGGTCGGCATCGCCCGGCTCGTCCCCGATCTGCCCCGGCCGGAAGGCGTACGGCTGCGCCATGAGCTGGCCGCCTTCAAGAACACCCAGGTCCTGCTCGCGATGGCGATGACCGTGCTCGGCTTCGGCGGCGTCTTCGCGGCCATCACCTACATCGCGCCGATGATGACCCGAGTCGCCGGTTTCGCCGACGGCTCCGTCACCTGGTTGCTGGTCCTGTTCGGGCTCGGCATGGTCGGCGGCAACCTCGTCGGCGGCAGGCTCGCCGACCGCGCCCTGATGCCTCTGCTGTACGTCTCCCTGGGCGCCCTCGCCGTCGTGCTGGCACTGTTCACCCTCACCGCCCACAACAAGGTCCTCGCGGCCGTCACCATCGCGCTCATCGGCGCCCTGGGCTTCGCCACCGTCCCGCCGCTTCAGAAGCGCGTCCTCGACCAGGCCCACGGCGCTCCGACCCTGGCCTCGGCCGTGAACATCGGTGCCTTCAACCTCGGCAACGCGCTCTCCGCCTGGCTCGGCGGCCTCGTCATCGCGGCCGGCCTCGGGTACACCTCCCCCAACTGGGTCGGCGCCGCCCTCGCCGCCGCCGCGCTGCTGCTGGCCTTCCTCTCGGCCGCCCTGGAGCGCCGGGACCGTAGGACCAGCACCGTCGTGGCCGGGTCGGCGCCCGCCGAGGAGCAGGCTCTGGCTCACCGCTGACCGAACTCGAACGCCGGTTCCCGACTGCCCCCGGGAACCGGCGTCGTCATGTCCGCCCGGCTCAGCCCGCCGCCACCGTGAGCGGGGCGAACCGCCGTTGCCAGTCCCCGGGCAGTTCGGGGATGCCGTAGGTCATCACCGAGTTGAAGGCGACGGAGGCCAGACCCCGCTCCTTGGCCCAGGTCAGCAGCTCCTCGTGCCGTACGTCGATGTCGGTGCGCAGAGGGCGGTCGGTGCCTGCGGCGAGGGAGGCGATCAGGGACTGTGCGGTCCGGGTGTCGCGGGCGATCAGCGGGCCGACGACATGGGTGTGCATGTTGGGCCAGGCCGCCGCGTATCCGGTGATCCGGCCGTCCTCCTCGGCCACCCGCAGCTGGTCGGCGAAGGCGGGCAGCCGGGTGATGAGAGGCGTGCGATCCGAGCCGAAGACCTCCTCGTCGAGCCGGAGGATCGCGGAGAGGTCCTCGGCGGTGGCCGCGCGCGTGCTGGCCTCCGGTTCCGGGCCTCGGGGCGTGAGGTGCCCGAGCAGCATCTCCGCCCGGCCCGTGGTCTTGAAGCCGAGCTCCTCATACAGCGGGCGGCCGGTCGGCGTCGCGTGCAGCGTCAGCGGGGTGGTGCCCTGAGCCGTGAGGACGTGCCGCATCAGATGGCGTCCGATGCCCTGACGGGCGTGCCGTTCGGCGATCAGCACCATGCCGATGGCCGCCAGATCGGGGCGCTCGGGCGGGCCGTACCGGGTGACCACACAGGCGCCGATGAGTCCGCCCTCGGGGTCGTCGATGCCGTAACCCTGTCCCGCGGTGAGGAGGAAGCCCCACTTGTGTTCCTCCCGGGGCCACCCCCGGTTCTCGGACAGGTCGGCGCAGGCGGTGAGATCGCGCGGCGTCAGACGGCGGATGGACCAAGTGGCGGGGGAAGGAGTCGGCACGCAGGTCAGGCTGTCTGACCGGTGGCCTCGTCGTCCACCTGTTTCCGGGGAGACGCACGCGCTTTTGGCCATGTCATGGCCAACTGTGCAGGGGGCTGACCGACGCAGGCTGTTTCACGTGAAACATGGACGAACAGCGTGCGTCCGGCAATCCGACCGCTGGTCGTCGGCCAAGGCGCACTAGCCTCACCGGTCATGGCGCGACTGCATCTCTTCGACCTCGACGGCACCTTGCTGCACGGCACGTCCGCGCCCGTGGAGATCTCACGGCAACTCGGTCTTGAGGCCGAGACGATGGCTCTCGACCGGGCGATCTCGGACGGCAGGATCGGCCCGCCGGAGTATGCGGTGCAGGTGCACGGCCTCTGGGCGGAGCTCACCGAAGCGCATGTCACGGCCGCCTTCGAGGGCGCGCCCTGGCTGGACCGTATCCGTGAGGTCTGGGCGGAGATCGGACAGCGGGGGGACTACTGCGCGGTGGTGTCCCTCTCGCCGTCCTTCTTCGTCGAGCGGCTCATCGGGTGGGGCGCTCACGCGGCCCACGGATCGCTCTTTCCCGCGGTGCCGTTCACCGAGCCGGTCGATCCGGCCGGTGTGCTCAGCGCCGCCGCCAAGGTGCGTATCGCCGACCGGCTGTGCGCGGAGTTCGGGGTCACCCGGGCCGACTGCATTGCCTATGGCGACTCCCTGTCGGACATGGACCTGTTCGCAGCCGTACCGATCTCTGTGGCGGTCAATGCGGACCGCCATCTGTCCGGTCTTGCGACCCACTCCGACCTGGGGAGGGATCTATGGGAAGCCTATGAATTAGTGCGGTATGCCCGGTAATTGACCGAAGTCACAGCTTCACCCCTGGTTGACAAGTGACAGGGGATGGGGGGACTTGTGTGCGCGGCGCTGGCCGGTAGGGTCGACTCCGGTTCGCATCCGGGACGGGCGCCGGGGTGAGCGCACACGACCTGTGCGAGCCGAGAACAGGGCAACGCAGCCTAACGGGACGGAGAGATCGAAGACCCGCATTTGCGCTTATGCGGCCGGGGTTTGCACGCGCGGTGGGATGCTGCGGTGACAAGACTGCGGCCAATGTCACACTCTCCCCTTACTTGTCCGTACGAAGTGTGAATACGGGTTGAATGTGGCTGCATTGGCCAGGGCGCCGAACGGGGAGACCAAGCCGTCTGCGGGGGAAAGCAGGCACCTTCCGACCAAGGAAGTGCGCAGACCGACCGAGAGATGTTCGAGGCGAGGCACACAGGATGGACGCTCCGACCACCACGCCGGCCGACAACGGCACTCCCGGCGGCGGGGGCGGCTGGTTCACGCCGCGCACGCAGCCGACGACGGCTCAGAGCAGTGAGCCGGAGACGGCCGAGGGCAGCCGGCTGGCGGCGATGCGCCCGGTGGGCAGGCCCAGGGCGGGTGCCGAGGAGAATCCGCCGGTAAGGCAGGACACTTCACCGCCGGTAGCGCAGGAGGCGGCACCGCCCGAGATACCTGTCCAGCCCACACCCTCCACCCCGCCTCCGCCGCCCGAACCCCGCGTCCCCGTCCAGCGCCCCGCCCCCGCGCGGCAGGCCTCCCCGGACGCCGTCCTCGTCCGCCGGACGATGGCCGAAGTCGGCCCCGTCGCCGACAAGGTGACCTCGTACTTCTACGCGCTGCTCTTCGTCCGCCACCCCGACCTGCGCCCCATGTTCCCGGCCGCCATGGACACCCAGCGGGACCGGCTGCTCAAGGCGCTGCTCACGGCCGCCGAGCACATCGACAACACCGAGGTCCTGGTCGCGTATCTGCAGAACCTCGGCCGGGGCCATCGCAAGTACGGCACCCGGCCCGAGCACTACCCGGCCGTGGGCGAGTGCCTCATCGGCGCGCTGAGCAAGTACGCCTCCGCCGTCTGGGACGCGGAGACGGAGGCGGCCTGGGTGCGGACGTACACGACGATCTCGCAGGTGATGATCGACGCGGCGGCCGCGGACGAGCTGCGTGCCCCGGCCTGGTGGTACGCGGAGGTCGTCGCGCACGATCTGCGGACCCCGGATGTCGCGGTCGTCACCGTCCGCCCCGACCAGCCCTACCCCTTCCTCGCCGGGCAGTACACAAGCCTGGAGACACCCTGGTGGCCGCGTATCTGGCGGCACTACTCCTTCGCCTCGGCGCCTCGCTCCGACGGACTGCTGTCGTTCCATGTGAAGGCCCTCCCCGCGGGCTGGGTGTCCAACGCGCTGGTGCACCGGGCCCGGCCAGGCGACATCCTCCGGCTCGGTCCGCCGGCCGGCTCGATGACCGTGGACCACACCACCGACAGTGGACTGCTCTGCCTCGGCGGCGGCACGGGGATAGCCCCCATCAAGGCGCTGGTCGAGGACGTCGCCGAGCACGGCGAGCGGCGGCCCGTGGAGGTGTTCTACGGCGCCCGCAGCGACCACGACCTGTACGACATCGACACGATGCTCAGGCTCCGGCAGTCGCACCCGTGGCTGGAGGTCCGCCCCGTGGTGGACCGGCACGGACTGGTCCAGCTGCCCGACGCCATACGCGAGTTCGGGCCCTGGGACGAGTACGACGCCTATGTGTCGGGCCCACCGGGGATGATCCGCAGCGGTGTGGACGTCCTCCGGGACATCGGTGTTCCCTCGGAGCGCATACGCCACGACGCGCTGGAGGAACTGGTCACCGCAGGGAGCTGAGCTCAGCCCAGGTCCGGCGCGTGCATGGCCCGTACGCCCTCGATATTGCCGTCCAGATAGTGCCGCAGCGACAACGGAACGAGGTGTACGGAGGCGATGCCGACGCGGGTGAACGGCACCCGCACGATCTCGTACTCGCCGATCGGCTCGTCGACCTCCGGCCCGTGCCGCAGGGACGTGTCCATCGACTCCAGACGGCAGACGAAGAAGTGCTGCACCTTCACACCGGTCGCGCCGCCGTCCTCACCGATGTGCTCGACGGTGTCGACGAAGCAGGGCACCACGTCGATGATCTTGGCGCCGAGTTCCTCGTACACCTCGCGGTGCAGGGCGTCCACGACGGTCGTGTCCGTCGGCTCGACTCCGCCGCCGGGGGTCAGCCAGTAGGGATCCATGCCCGGCTTGGTGCGCTTGATCAGAATCAGGTCGTCACCGTCCAGCAGAATGGCGCGGGCGGTGCGCTTGACCACGGGTCGGACGGTCATGGGAGAAATGTGGCCCGGCTGGTTCCACGTGAAACATCGCGAAACGTCACGAGGTGAGCTCAGCGGGTGACGCCCATGGGTCCCGGCTGATCACGCCCTCGCGCGGCGGCTCAGCACCAGTCGGAGGCCGCCCGCAAAAGCCACTCATGGGCGCGCGCGATATGGGGCATCGCCAGCGTCCCGGTGCGGACCACCAGGAAGTACGTCCGCAGGGGCGGTACGGCGGGTTCGTGCAGGGCGACGACATCGCCGCGGTCCAGCGTGGGCGCACAGAGATAGCGGGGCAGCACCGCTAGGCCCGCCCCCGCGACCGCACAGGCCAGGACCGCCCGCAGGTCGGGGACGATGACGGTGCCGGGGCCGGCAGGGCGGGAGTCGAAGACGGAGGCCCAGTAGCGGGAGACGAAGGGCAGCGACTCGTGCACCTCGATCACCGGCACGTCCTCCAGCGCGGGCGCGCCGTTGCGGTCCGGTGTTCCGGCGCCGATCTTCTCGGCCCAGCGGGGAGCGGCGAGCAGAACATGCTCTTCGTCGCAGAGCGGAGTCGCGGTGAGCAGAGCGCCGCGTGGGCGGGCGGTACTGATGGCCAGATCATGATGTCCGGCGGCCAGCCCCTCCAGCGTCTCCTCGGCATTTCCGAAGGAGGCCCGCAGCGCGAAGCCCTGGCCGTCGTCGCCGGTCAGCTCGGTGAGCGCGGGCAGCGCCCGCTCGGCGGTGAACTCCGGAGGGCCGGCCAGATGCAGGGTCCGTAAGGAGGACTCGTCGTCGAGACCGGTCTCGGCGATCTCGACCAGGGCGTCCAGGTGCGGGGCGGCCTTGTGCGCGAGTTCGTCGCCGATGGTCGTCGGGGTCACACCGCGGGCCTGACGGAGGAACAGGGGGCGGCCCAGCTGCCGTTCGAGGGTGCGGATCTGGGAGGTCACGGCGGGCTGGGACATGCCGAGCAATGCGGCGGCGCGGGTGAAGGAGCCGGCCCGGTGCACGGTCACAAAGGTGCGCAACAAGGCCAAGTCCATGCCGCACCCTCCCCTTCTCAGCCCTCCCTCAGCCCCCCGGCCGCGCCCAACTATAAATAAGTCGATAGGTCTCTGTCGCTACTGTGATTGGACACTGACACAGAGTCAACTAGCCTTGTTCGCGCGGTTCTTCGCGCGCGGAACCGAGGACGGTCCGAGCCACGAGGGGGGAGGCTCGGACCGTCCGTTGTGCGTAGCCGGCCCCCCACCGAGGCGGTCAGCGCGCCGACTCGTCCAGCGCTCGCAGCACATCCGCCACCAGGTCCTCGGTGTCCTCGGCACCGACCGAGAGCCGGATGAAGCCCTCCGGCACCGCGTCCCCTCCCCAGCGTCCGCGCCGCTCGGCCGTGGACCGCACCCCGCCGAAGCTCGTCGCGTCGTCCACGAGCCGCAGCGCGTCAAGAAAACGCTCGGCACGCGCGCGCGTGGGGAGCGTGAAGGAGACCACGCACCCATAGCCGCGCATCTGCCGTGCGGCGGTCGCGTGGGAGGGGTCGGCCGGCAGCCCCGGGTAGCGCACCCCGAGCTCCTCCGGACGGTCGCGCAACGCCTCGGCGACCGCCAGGGCGGTGGCGTTCTGCCGGTCCACACGCAACTGGAGCGTGGCGAGGGAGCGGTGCGCGAGCCATGCCTCCATGGGGCCGGGAATCGCGCCGACGATCTTGCGCCAGCGGCGGACGGCGGTCATCGCCTCACCGGCGCGGCCACAGACGTAGCCCAGCAGGATGTCGCCATGCCCGGTGAGCTGCTTGGTGCCGCTCGCCACCGAGAAGTCGGCGCCGAGCTCCAGCGGGCGTTGCCCGAGCGGCGTCGCGAGCGTGTTGTCGACGGCGACGAGGGCGCCACGCGCGTGTGCCGCCTCGACGAGGCGCCGGATGTCGCAGACGTCCAGGCCTGGATTGGAGGGCGTCTCAAGCCACAGCAGCCGGGCGCCGTCGAGGACGTCGAGCTGGGCGTCGCCGCCGGTTGGCGCGGTGCGCACCTCGATGCCGTACGCCTCCAGCTGGTCGCGCACCAGGGGCAGCGCCTGATAACCGTCGCTGGGCAGGACGACCGAGTCCCCGGCGCGCAGTTGGGAGAGGAGGACCGAGGAGATGGCCGCCATGCCGGAGGCGAACACGAGCGTCTCGACGCCGTCCCCGTCCGGCGCCTCCAGCTCCCCGATGGCCCGCTCCAGATGGGTCCAGGTCGGGTTCTCGTCGCGGCCGTAGGTGTACGGACCGGTGGGGTCGCCCGGCAGATGGAAGTGGGCCGCGAACACCGGACCGGGCAGGGTCGGTTCGTGCTTGACCGGCTCGGGCAGTCCGGCACGCACCGCGCGCGTGCCGTCGCCCAAGCCTCCGGCGGCGCTCATGCCGCCCGCTCCTCGGCCTTCTCGCGCACCACCTCGACGAGACCGGTGCTGGCCGCCTCGACCATCGCCAGACACTCCTCGAAGCCCTCCATGCCCCCGTAGTACGGGTCGGGTACGTCGAGGTCGTCGCCCGCCGTGGGGTCGTAGGAGCGCAGCAGCCGTACCTTCGCCGCGTCCTCTTCGGTGGGGGCGAGCCGGCGCAGCGCCTTGAGGTGGCCCTCGTCGAGCGCCACGACCAGGTCCAGGCGGGCGAACCAGGAGGCCTGGAACTGCCGGGCGGTGTGCCCGCCGTCGTAGCCGTGCGCCTCCAGGACGGAGACGGTGCGCGGGTCGGCCGGGTCGCCCTCGTGCCAGCCGCCCGTGCCGGCGCTGTCGACCTCGACCAGGCCGTCGAGCCCGGCCTCTTCCACCCGCGCGCGGAAGACGGACTCGGCCATCGGGGAGCGGCAGATGTTGCCGGTGCACACGAAGCAGACGCGATACGTCATCGGCGCTCAGTCCCCGTCGGGCAGGACGACGTTGAGCGCCCAGGAGACGATCGAGATGATCAGGCCGCCGAGGACGGCGGTCCAGAACCCGTCGACATGGAAGCTCAGGTCGAGCTTGTCGGCGAGCCAGGAGGTCAGCAGCAGCATCAGCGCGTTGACGACCAGCGTGAACAGGCCGAGCGTGAGGATGAGCAGCGGCAGGCTCAGCAGGCTCACGATGGGCTTCACCAGGAAGTTGACCAGGCCGAAGATCAGTGCGACCAGGAGCAGGGTGCCGACCTTCTTGCCGGTGCTGTCACCGGTGAGGGTGATCTTGTCCAGCAGCCATACGGCGACCGCCAGGGCACCCGCGTTGGCGATCGTCTTGACTACGAAATTCTTCATGTGTCTGATCGTGGCAGACGAGACCGGTTACGAGCAGTGGGACGAGGGCGGACGAGAGCGATGAAGGCATTCCGGCTGGATGAACTGGAGGCGGAGCGCGCCGCCAATGAGGGCGCCTACCTGCAGTTTCTGCGGGAGCGGAACATGTCGGTCGGTCTGTACGCGCTCAACGCGGGCGAGCACGATCCACAGAAGCCGCACAACCAGGACGAGGTCTACTTCGTCGTGAGCGGCCGCGCCGCGATCACCGTCGGCATGGAGACCACGCAGGTGGCGCGTGGCAGCGTGGTGTACGTGCCGGCCGGAGTCGCCCACAAGTTCCACCACATCAGCGAGGATCTGCGGGTCCTCGTGGTGTTCTCTCCGCCCGAGAGCTGAGGGTCCGCCCCCGGATTCCCTAGGGGATCGATCAGGGGAGGACAGGGGGCGCGAGGCCCCCGCCGGAGCCCTCCGCGGCCCTAGCATCGAAGGCAGGCAGGAAGGGACAGGTCCGCGGGCACAGCGCGGGCCGTCTTCCAAGCGACCCGGCACAGCGACGGGCGGAGAGGTAAGGACGAGGGCGATGGGTGAGATCTTCGCGGGACTGCCGTGGTGGGTGAAGTGGATCGCGGTGCCGGTCATCGCCCTGGTCGTGTTCGGCGGGCTGATAGCGAGCGTCGTCGGCTTCGTCATCGGGCTGCTGTTCAAGGTGCTCGTCTTGGTGGCCCTGGTCGGCGGACTCATTTATGTCGTACGGAAGTTCACGTCGAGTTCCTCATCACGGAGCGACTTCTGAGGGATCCGCGGGCAACCGCTGAGCGGTAACCAGAATCAGCGGTTCCCTCGGCCGAGGGAAGTTTTCCGGGCAGGCCGTCTGCGAGCGGTGGCCGACGATTAGAGTCCGGAAATCGACGCGGGGACGACCCCGCGAGCGGCGTACACCCCCACCCGTGTTTCCCCGCACGGGCTGCCCCCTCGCGCTTCGGGAGTGACCCTTGGCCACGGTTGACACCGCACCCTCCGAGCCACCCACAGCCCGCGCACCCGCCCGGGCCCCCTACCCCGGCACCGGGACCTGCGTCCGGCCCCCGGCACAGCCGACACCGCAGAACCCCGCAGGCACCGAGAGCCTGACGGGCCCGACGGGCCCTGCGCGCCACAGGAGTTCCCCCGGTTCCGCGAACCCTCCCGGCCCGGCGGCTTCCGCGCACCCTCCCAATCCGGCGGCTTCCGCCAACTCCGCCACCCTCATCGGATCCGTCCAGCGCGCCATGCGCCTGCTGGAATCCGTCGCCGACCACGAGCACGGCGCCCCCGCCAAGCAACTGGCCCGGGAGAACGGCCTGGCGCTGCCCACCGCGTATCACCTGCTGCGCACCCTCGTTCACGAGGGCTATCTCCGCCGGGACAAAGGCCTGTTCTTCCTCGGGGAGGCGGCCGAACGGCTGAGCAGCAGCGGAGCACAGCAGAAACGTCGCAGCACGGTCGCCGACGTGCTCGCGCACTGGCGGGACGCCATCGGCGCACCCGTGTACTACGCGATGTACCGGGAAGGCGAGATCGAGGTCATGTGCGTCTCCGACACCCCGGGCAACCCGGCGGTCGAGGAGTGGGCCGACTTCCGTGAGACCGGGCACGCGCATGCCATCGGACAGTGTCTGCTGGCCCAGGTGGACGAGGCCATGCGCCGTGACCATCTGGAGCGCTATCCCGTGCAGCCCCTCACCCCGTACACCGTGCGCGACGACCACACGCTGCTGCGGCGGCTGGACCGGCTGCGGCGGATGGAGCTGGTGACCGAGCGTCAGGAGTACGCGCTGGGCACGGTCTGCGCCGCGATTCCGATCACCGTGGGCACCACCGCGGCGACGATGGCCTTTTCCCTTCCGGCCCACCAGGCCGACCGGCTGCTGGTCACGGCACGGCAGTTGCAGACAGAGATCGGACGCCGGCTCGGGTCACTGGCGATCTCTATCAGTATCTGAAAACTCACTCCTTGTGATCTGTCGTGTACGTTCAGCAAGATTCCCTCAGTGTCAGCGGGTCATTCCTGGCTCTTACGACGGCAGATGACGGGGTAGGCGATGCACGAGTCCGTACAGGCAGAGGTCATGATGAGCTTCCTCGTCTCCGAGGAGCTCTCTTTCCGCATTCCGGTGGAATTGCGGTACGAGACCTGCGATCCCTATGCCGTGCGGCTGACCTTCCATCTGCCCGGAGACGCCCCGGTGACCTGGGCGTTCGGCAGGGAGTTGCTGATCGACGGCGTGGGTCGGCCGTGCGGTGAGGGCGATGTGCGGGTCGCGCCGGCCGACCCCGAGTCGCTCGGCGATGTGCTGATCCGGCTTCAGGTCGGCGGCGATCACGCGCTGTTCCGTTCCTCGGCGGCGCCGCTCGTGGCCTTCCTCGACCGCACCGACAAGCTGGTGCCGCTGGGCCAGGAGGGTGTGCTGTCCGACTTCGACGCCAGTCTCGACGAGGCCCTGGACCGCATCCTGGCGGAGGAACAGAGCGCGGGCTGAAGCGTTACGGCAGGACAGCGCGAGGGGAGGTCGTAACGCTTCAGCAGGAGCCGCGGAGTAGTGCAGGAACGCTTCTTCCTTGGCCAGAGGCGTCCGGTCCCGCCCCCGGCCTCACCGCTTCCGCCGCCGCCCCCGCCCCCCACGCGCCGGAGCCGGCCGGTCACCGGCCATCGCGGGCTCCCGTTCGGGGCGGTCGGCCGCGACCATCAGGGCGGCCAGGGCCGTGGTGACCGGGACCGAGGCGACCAGGCCGATCGAGCCGACGAGGGTGCGCACGATCTCCTCCGCCACCAGCTCGCTGTTGGCGACCGTGCCCACACTGCTCTGCGCGATCGAGAAGAGCAGCAGCAGTGGCAGCGCGGCGCCCGCGTAGGCGAGGACGAGGGTGTTGACGACGGACGCGATGTGATCGCGGCCGATCCGGATGCCGGCCCGGTACAGCCCGCGCCAGCCCATCGTGGGGTTGGCCTCGTGCAGCTCCCAGACGGCCGAGGTCTGGGTGACCGTCACATCGTCGAGGACACCGAGCGAACCGATGATGATGCCGGCGAGCAGCAGACCGCTCATGTCGATCTCCGGGTACAGCCCGTGGATCAGACCGGTGTTGTCGTCCGTGTTGCCGGTGAGGGCGGCCCAGTCGATGAAGACGGAGCCGAGGATGCCGATCAGCAGCAGCGAGATCAGGGTGCCGAGCACCGCCACGGATGTACGGGCCGAGAGCCCATGGCACATATAGAGGGCGATCAGCATGATGGCGCTCGACCCGACCACCGCCACGACCAGCGGGTTCGACCCCTGGAGGATCGCGGGCAGGATGAACAGGGTCAGCACCAGGAAGCTGATGGCCAGCGCGACCAGCGCCATGACACCGCGCAGCCGGCCCACCACCACGACGGCGAGCGCGAAGATTCCGGCGAGCACCGCCATCGGGACCCGGCGGTTGACGTCGGTGACCGAGTACTGGAGGTCCTCGGGCGCGGAGGGCTCGTAGGCGACCACGACCTTCTCGCCCTCGTGCAGCTGCCGCGACTGGTCGGGCTGGACGATCTCGGTGAAGGTACGGCCCTTGTCCTTGCCTGTGTCGACCCGGATCGTCGCCTTCTTGCAGGTGCCGTCGGCCTGTTGCTGGGCCGAGGAGCCCTCGGCGGTGGAGGTGTCGCCGGTCGGGGGGACCCCGGAGGCGTTCACCGAGGAGCAGCTGACCTCGTCGACCTTGGTGACCGTGGCCTGCTGGGTCTGCCGGTCGAAACCGACTCCGGTGCGCTCGTGTGCAGGCGCGCCTCCCGGCCACAGCACCACGAGCCCGACGACCACCGCCGTGGCGAACGGGATGAGGATCGCCGCGATCACCTTGCGCAGATGCTTGGAGACCGGAGCCGCCGGACCGTGCACGTGGCTGTGGGAATGGCCGTGTCCGTGCCCAAGCCCGTCACCGCCGCCGGTGGATCCGGAACCGGGACCGTGGCGCGGCTCGGGCGGTGGGAACGGAGGTTCATGCGGTGTGGTCACCGACCGATCATCGCAAGAACGACAGGGGCCCCCTGTTCACCGCGCCCGAATTGACGCTAGCGTGGGGGCACCTTTGTACACGCGGGAGCTCGGAGCACCGGGCTGAGAGGGCGCTGACCTCCGTCCCAGCAATGTTTCACGTGGAACGTCATCGAGAGCGAGTGACATTCCCCACGGAACATCGGCAGACGGAAACCGCTGCGTCGACCGCCGAACCTGTTACCGGGTAATGCCGGCGTAGGGAGTAGGTCTCATGACCATCAAGGACGCGCGCACGCCTGCCTCCATCCAGGATGAGAAGTCCCAGGAGGCCGGGAAGTCCATCGGCTGGCACAAGGCGTACGTCGAGGGCTCGCGCCCCGATCTACGGGTGCCGGTCCGTCAGGTGCACCTCACCAACGGGCAGTCCGTCACGCTGTACGACACCTCCGGCCCGTACACCGATCCGACCGTCGACACCGACGTCCGCCGGGGTCTGTCCCCACTTCGGGAGAACTGGATCATCGCCCGCGGCGACACCGAGGAATACGGGGGCCGCCCTGTCCGCCCCGAGGACGACGGGATCAAGCACACCTCGCCGCGCGGCGGCCTGCGCAATCTCGACGCGGTCTTCCCCGGGCGGCCGCGCCAGCCTCGCCGCAGCCGTGACGGCCGGGCGGTCACACAGCTCGCGTATGCCCGTCGGGGCGAGATCACGCCCGAGATGGAGTACGTGGCCATCCGGGAGAACGTGGCGCCCGAGGTGGTCCGTGAGGAGATCGCGGCCGGCCGTGCCGTCCTGCCGGCGAACGTCAACCACCCGGAGATCGAGCCGATGATCATCGGCAAGCGGTTCCTGGTGAAGGTCAACGCCAACATCGGCAACTCCGCGGTGACCTCCTCCATCGAGGAGGAGGTCGAGAAGATGACCTGGGCGACCCGCTGGGGCGCCGACACGGTCATGGACCTGTCCACCGGCCGCAACATCCACACCACCCGCGAGTGGGTGCTGCGCAACTCCCCCGTCCCCATCGGCACGGTGCCGCTCTACCAGGCCCTGGAGAAGGTCGACGGCAAGGCCGAGGAACTGACCTGGGAGATCTACAAGGACACGGTCATCGAACAGGCCGAGCAGGGCGTGGACTACATGACGGTCCACGCGGGCGTCCGCCTGCCGTACGTACCGCTGACCGCCAACCGCAAGACCGGCATCGTCTCCCGGGGCGGCTCGATCATGGCCGCGTGGTGTCTCGCGCACCACAAGGAGAGCTTCCTGTACGAGAACTTCGAGGAACTCTGCGAGATCCTCGCCGCCTATGACGTGACGTACTCGCTCGGCGACGGCCTCAGGCCCGGCTCGATCGCGGACGCCAACGACGAGGCGCAGTTCGCGGAGTTGAGGACGCTCGGGGAACTCAACCGGATCGCGAAGGGCTTCAACGTTCAGACCATGATCGAGGGCCCGGGACATGTCCCGATGCACAAGATCAAGGAGAACATCGACCTCCAGCAGGAGATCTGCGAAGAAGCCCCGTTCTATACGCTCGGCCCGCTGACGACCGACGTCGCGCCCGCCTACGACCACATCACCTCCGGCATCGGTGCCGCGATGATCGCCTGGTGGGGTACGGCCATGCTCTGCTACGTCACGCCCAAGGAGCACCTGGGCCTGCCCAACCGGGACGACGTCAAGACCGGCGTCATCACCTACAAGATCGCCGCCCACGCCGCCGACCTCGCCAAGGGACACCCCGGTGCCCAGGAGTGGGACGACGCGCTGTCCGACGCCCGCTTCGAGTTCCGGTGGGAGGACCAGTTCAATCTGGCCCTCGACCCGGACACCGCACGGGAGTTCCACGACGAGACACTGCCGGCGGAGCCCGCCAAGACGGCCCACTTCTGTTCCATGTGTGGTCCGAAGTTCTGTTCGATGAAGATCTCGCAGGACATCCGCCGTCAGCACGGCAGTGCAGCGGGGGAGATCGAGGAGGGGATGGCCCTGAAGTCCAAGGAGTTCGCGGCCGCGGGAAACCGCGTGTATCTGCCGATCGTGGACTGAGGGGTGGTGCACGGGTACGCGTCTCCGGGCCGGCGTGAGAGCGTCGGCCGGGGCGCGGGCCGGCGCCGTCAGCTGCTGATCGTTGTTTCACGTGAAACAGTCGGCCGTCCCGTACGGACGTACTACGGGGCCCTTCCGGCTTCACCGTCCCACTCGGCAGACTGATCCCATGACCGCACTGAGCAAGGGCGCCAACCTTCCTGTCGACTCCCCGGCGGTACGCGTGGAGCTCTCCTGGTCCGACGGACCAGGGGTGCCCGATGTGGACGCCTCGGCGCTGCTGCTGACCGCCGCCGGACGCGTGCGCGACGATGCCGACTTCGTCTTCTACAACCAGCCGCACCACGCCTCCAAGGCCGTGAGCCACCTCGGCAAGCAACGGGCCGGGGGCGTGGTCACCGACACCGTGGCGGTGGATCTAGGGGCGGTGGAGCCGGCCGTCGAACGGATCGTGCTGTGCGCGTCGGCCGACGGTGGGACGTTCGGGCAGGTGCCCGGGCTGACGCTGAAGCTGCTCGACGACCGGACCGGGAGCGAGGTCGCCCGGTTTGTCACGGAGGCGGACTCGGAGACCGCGTTCATCGGCGGGGAGCTGTATCTGCGCCAGGGGAAGTGGAAGTTCCGGGCGGTGGGACAGGGGTACGCGTCCGGGCTCGCGGGACTGGCGACGGACTTCGGCATCACGGTGGACGAGGAGGAGACCGCCGTACCGACGACACCGCCCGTACCGACGGCTCCGGCCGCACCCGCCGCGCAGCCGACACCCGCAGCGCCCCCCGTCGCCCCCGCCGCCCCTCCCGCCTCCCCCAACCTCACCAAGGGCGAAGAGCGCCTGCCCGTGGACATGCGCAAGCGGTTGGACCTCCGTAAGCAGCAGGTCGCGGTCAGTCTCAGCAAGCACGGCGCGGCCGGTATCACCGCTCGGGTCATCCTGGTGCTGGACGCCTCCGGGTCCATGTCGTTCCTGTACTCCCGGGGAGTCGTCGCGGACGTCGTGGAGCGGATGGCCGCCGTGGCCGCGCAGTTGGACGACGACGGGGAGATGCAGGCCTGGACGTTCGCCTCGAACCCGGCCCGGCTGCCCGACTTCCGGATCGGGGAACTGCCGGAGTGGACACGGCTGCACGTCCGGTGCGGTGAGCTCAGCCTCTTCGGCGGCAAGAAGCGGAAGAAGGGACTGGAGGACAGCCAGGTCGACATGCGGGCTGTCGGCATCCAGAACGAGGAACAGAAGGTGATCGCCGAGGTCCGGGACTACGTCCGCCAGACCCCGGTCGCGGCCCCCACGCTGGTGCTGTTCTTCTCCGACGGGGGCATCTACCGCAACGCCCAGATCGAGAAGGAGCTCCGGGCGGCGGTCGAGGAGCCGATCTTCTGGCAGTTCGTGGGGCTCGGCAAGTCCGACTACGGAGTGCTGGAGAGGTTCGACACCCTTCCCGGCCGCCGTGTCGACAACGTCGGCTTCTTCGCCGTGGACGACATCAGCACGGTCCCCGACCAGGAGCTGTACGACCGGCTGCTGTCGGAGTTCCCGCACTGGACGGTGGCCGCACGCGGCGCGGGCATCCTCTGATCACACCTGAACGCCCCGGACATCCGGCTTGCGCTCCCCGCGACGGGGGCGCAAGCCGAGGGGCCAGGGGTCACTCCGGCTGCTGCTCCGGGCCCCCGAAATCCGGGCTGGTGTAGTCCGGGCTGCTGAAGCTCGGGCGCGGGCCTGACGCAGGGCCCTCGCCGGGGCTGGAGAAGCCCGGGCGGTCGTAGCCGAGGTGCGGGATGCGGCTCGGCGCCGTGGGTGCCGTGCGGTGCAGGGCGGCGGCGGTGCCGGGGTCGGCCAGCGCGTCCCGCAGGAACGGCAGGACGCCGCGCTCCAGCAGGGCTTCACGCCAGGCTTCCCTGGCCCGGGCCACCTCGCTGCCCAGCTCCCCGTACGGGCCGGTGTCGAGTGCCGGCCTGTTGCGCAGGGCGGTGAGCAGCAGTCCGACGGCGGCGACGAGGATCGCGGCCGCCGTCACGGCGCCGAACACCCATCCGGTGGTGAGCATGGTCTGGGCGAACGCCGGCTCGGGTTCGAGCATCTTCAGGATGTACCCGACGAGCAGGAAGATCGCCGCGGCGATTCCGGCGAGAACGGGGGTGAGGACGGCCGCGACGGCGACGATGCCCGCGCCGGCTGTCTCGGCGGCGGCCTCTCCCATGGTGGTGGCGAGCCCCATCGCGCTCTGACCCGACTCGGTGGAGCCGGACTCGCGAACGGACGACGGGGTGGACGGCGCCGGCTGGCGCAGTTCCTCGCGGACCTTCACGTAGTGCTGGTACTCGGTCGCCGCGGCCGCCGTGATGATCGCGGAGGCGTTGAGCGCCATGGTGCGCAGCTGTTCGGGGTTGAGCCGCTGTCCGACAGCGGCCAGTTCCGGGCGGGTTGGTGCGGAGCGCAGCGCCTCATCGAGGATCCGCTCGTACTCCTGGCGGTCCTCACTGTGCAGGTGCTGCGGAACGCTGTTCATGTGCATCCCCCGATGCTCCGTAGGGCTTGGGGCTCGCATGACGACGAGCCGTCGGGCAGAAACGGAGGGGAGCCTGCTACGGATAAGCCGATGGTAGAGCGGTGACGGCACACGGTGACAGGGGGTTTCCAGAAATTGGGCCCTGGCCTGCGTCGTCTCCGGTCGTTCCGACCCGGGGGGACGTCTGCCCAGTGAACGTTCAGTTATCCAGGGGAAGTTGCTGGACCAGCAGCTTTCCGGCCATGGTCACTCCGCCGTCCATCGCGATGGCGAGACCGGCGGCGTAGATGTGCGGTCCCTCGACCACCGGGCCGCCGCCGTCCTCGCCGTCCTCGGAGCCGACCTCGCCCAGCAGATAGGGAATCGGGCTGTGGCCGTGAACGATGCGGGTGCCCCCGTACGTATCGAGCAGGGAGCGTACGGCGTCGGAGCCGCCCTCGTCGCGGAAGGAGAAGCGCTTGGTGAACTTGCGGAACAGGTCCCAGCATTCGTCCGCGTCGTTGCGGGTGAGGGTCTCGCGGACGGTGTCGTTGACCTCTTCGATGGAGTGGCCGTAGTCGAGGTAGGCGGTGGTGTCGGAGTGGACGAGCAGATGTCCGTCGACCTCCTCCATGGCGTCCAGGCGGGCCATCCACTGGAGGTGGTGGTCCTGGAGGCGGTCCATGTCGGTCTTCTGGCCGCCGTTGAGCAGCCAGGCCGCCTGGAAGGTGGCGGTGCCCGCGCCGGAGTTGACGGGGGTGTCGGAGAACCGCTTGGCGCCGATCAGCAGCAGCTCGTGGTTGCCCATCAGGGCCTTGCAGTAGCCGCCGGCCGCGGCGGCCTCGGCGGACAGCCGCATCACGAGGTCGATGACGCCGATGCCGTCCGGGCCGCGGTCGGTGAAGTCGCCGAGGAACCACAGCCGGGCGGTGCCCGCGCACCAGTTGCCCGCGGAGTCGATCAGGCCCTTCTCCTGGAGGGCGGCCACCAGTTCGTCGAGGTAGCCGTGCACATCGCCGACGACGAACAGCGGACCGGGGCCGCCCGACTGCTGCGGAACGACCGCGGCCACCGGATCGACGGTCACCTGAACCGTGTCACCGCGGTTGATGACGGGCAGATCGCGCTGGGTGGGGGTGTACCCCTCCGGGTAGGTCTCCTCCATGGGCGGCGCGATGTCGCCCGGATGCGTGCTGTGGACGTACGGACCGGTCTCGTGGACGTACGCGGGCACCCGGAAGTCGCGCAACGTCGCTGTCCGCTCCGCCTCGGGTCCCTGACCGGCCCCCTGAGTCATCAGACCCCTCCACCATCGCGCCGCAGCTGCACCGCATCGGACTGCCTGGTCGCAGCGGCCCGCGGTGTCGTGGGCCCATCATAGGAATGCCGATCGCGCCATGTGATGACCCAGGGGTGGTGAATCAAAGCAGGGCTCTGGTTCACCGCGGCTTTCGCCCCGATTGGGCAGGGCTTCTCCCGCCTGCCTTCCGGTCGGGTTCTACCGCTCCTCGGGCGACCGCGGCAGACTGACGGTCGTCCGCGGCGGACGTCGCTGGGACGAGGTACGGACGATCAGCTCGGTCGGTATCACCTGCTCGACCGGTTGGTCCGATTCGACCCCCTCGATCGCGTCGATGAGCAGTTGCACCACCGCCGTGCCGATCCGGCGTGGCTTCAGCGAGAGCGTGGTGATGGGTGGCTCGGTGTTGGCGTACACCGTGGACTCGCTGCAACAGACGAGAAGCAGGTCGTCCGGTACCCGCAGCCCGTAGCGGCGGGCGGCGGCGAGCAGATCGGTGCCGTTCGGGTCGAACAGGCCGTAGACGGCGTCGGGGCGGTCGGGGCGGGCCAGCAGCCGGTCGGCGGCTACGGCGCCCGCGCACGGGTCGTGCGCGGGGTAGGCCTCGTACACCGGGTCCTGGCGGACCCGCTCGCACCAGCGGAGATAGGCGGTGGTGGACAGATGGGTGTAGGTGTCCGTCGTCGTCCCGGTCAGCAGGCCGATGCGGCGAGCGCCGGCGTCGGCCAGATGGTCGAGGATGCCGAGGACGGCGGCCTCGTGGTCGTTGTCGACCCAGGCGGTGACCGGCAGCGAGCCGACCGGGCGGCCGTCGGAGACGACCGGTAAGCCCTGCCTCACCAGCTCGCTGACCACCGGGTCCTGGTCGGACGGGTCGATGACGACCGTGCCGTCCAGGGCGACGTTCGACCACACGTCGTGGCGGGAGGTCGCGGGGAGGATGACCAGGGCGTAGCCGCGGGCGAGCGCGGCCGAGGTGGCGGCTCTGGCCATCTCGGCGAAGTACGCGAACTCGGTGAAGGTGAAAGGTTCATCCCCGTATGTCGTCACGGTCAGGCCGATGAGCCCTGACTTGCCGGTACGGAGGGTTCGGGCCGCGGCCGACGGGCGGTAGCCCAGCCGGTCGGCGACCTCGCGGACATGGCGTCGGGTGGCGTCGGGGAGCCGGCCCTTGCCGTTGAGGGCGTCGGAGACGGTCGTGATGGAGACTCCGGCGGCGGCGGCGACGTCTCTGATGCCTGCCCGGCCCGGCCGGTTGCCCCGGCGGGCGGTTTCCGCGCGGCTCACCTGGTGCTTCCCTGCTGCTGTCATGGCGAGCCGATAGTAGGGCTCATGCGGTGGGGTAGTGCGGACGCATATGCAGCGGTTGACAGGCACGTTTCTGCAAGGTCATACACCGTCAGAAGCTTTGGATTACAAGGGAGTTGAGCGCTCCCATGGCAATACGTGACTTGTCGGCGTGCGCACACCTGCCAAGTTCCCGATGTTTCGAAGAGGTCTCAACTCACCTTCACGAGGGATGCGCGCTACGGCGTGAGCCACCGGCGCGTAGATATATGTGTGACGCGCCCCCTAATTCGTACGGCTTCGCGGTGTGATGCCCCTGATGCCGGTGTGACGAAGGAGGTCTGCTCTCACCTGTACGCAGCCGAGCCGAATCCTCATAAGGTGAGAAGCATTGGAAGCCGGCGGTGACGATGGGCCGCCGGTGGTCGCGAGGAGGACTGCGGTGAGCGAGACGAGCCCCAAGCTGCGCGCCGAGCTGGAGGGTATTCCCACCTACAAGCCGGGCAAGCCCGCCGCGTCCGGCGGCCCGGTCGCCTACAAGCTGTCCTCCAACGAGAACCCCTATCCGCCGCTGCCCGGGGTGATGGAGAGCGTGACGTCCGCCGCCTCCGCCTTCAACCGCTACCCGGACATGGCGTGCACGGGCCTGATGAACGAGCTCTCCGAGCGCTTCGGCGTCCCGCTGACCCATCTGTCCACCGGCACCGGCTCGGTCGGCGTCGCCCAGCAGCTGCTCCAGGCCACCTCCGGCCCCGGCGACGAGGTCATCTACGCCTGGCGGTCCTTCGAGGCGTACCCGATCATCACGCAGATCAGCGGGGCGACCTCGGTACGGGTGCCGCTGACGGCCGGCGATGTGCACGACCTGGACGCGATGGCCGACGCCATCACCGACCGGACCCGGCTGATCTTCGTCTGCAACCCCAACAACCCCACCGGCACGGTCGTCAAGCGCCCCGAGCTGGAGCGGTTCCTGGACCGGGTGCCCGGTGATGTGCTGGTGGTGCTGGACGAGGCCTACCGGGAGTTCATCCGCGACCCCGAGGTGCCGGACGGCGTGGAGATCTACCGGAACCGGCCGAACGTCTGCGTCCTGCGCACCTTCTCCAAGGCGTACGGCCTCGCGGGGCTCCGGGTCGGCTTCGCCATCGCCCATGAGCCGGTGGCGGCGGCGCTGCGCAAGACCGCGGTGCCCTTCGGCGTGAGCCAGCTCGCCCAGGACGCGGCGGTGGCCTCGCTGCGGGCCGAGGACGAACTGCTGGGCCGGGTCGGCTCACTGGTCTGCGAGCGCGCTCGCGTGGTCGAGGGGCTGCGGGCCCAGGGCTGGACGGTGCCCGAGACCCAGGCCAACTTCGTGTGGCTGCGGCTGGGGGAGCGTACGGTCGACTTCGCGGCGGCGTGTGAGCGGCACGGCGTGGTGGTCCGGCCGTTCCCGGGCGAGGGAGTGCGGGTGACGATCGGGGAGACCGAGGCGAGCGACATCTTCCTGAAGGTGACGGAAGGGTTCCGCAAGGAGCTCTGAGGTCGGGCTCGCGAGGCGGCATTGTCCTCCCAAACTCCGTTTGGGAGGACCCCCAGCCTCGCGAGATCGGTGTGCGGTCGTCGAGTCGGCAGGCAATTCAACAAGATGTTGAAGTTGCTGCCAGGAGTGTGCCGAAAGGCCCAAGCGGGGACCCCCCTTCGAGCTTCGATAATCAGTGCGTCATAATTGCTTGTGAATGTGAACGCGTTCACAAGCGTGTCCGGATTGATCCCTGATGTGCGGGACGTAACGGGCACACTGCCGCTGTGACCACGGCGATGTGAGGAGACTGACGACGTGGACCTGGCTTTGGCGCCGGAGACTCTGGCGCGATGGCAGTTCGGCATCACTACCGTCTACCACTTCCTGTTCGTCCCCCTGACGATCTCGCTCGCCGCCCTGACCGCCGGCCTGCAGACCGCCTGGGTGCGCACGGAGAAGGAGAAGTACCTCAGAGCCACCAAGTTCTGGGGCAAGCTCTTCCTGATCAACATCGCGATGGGCGTGGTCACCGGCATCGTGCAGGAGTTCCAGTTCGGTATGAACTGGTCCGACTACTCGCGCTTCGTCGGTGACATCTTCGGTGCCCCGCTCGCCTTCGAGGCCCTGATCGCGTTCTTCTTCGAGTCCACCTTCATCGGGCTGTGGATCTTCGGCTGGGACAAGCTGCCGAAGAAGATCCACCTCGCCTGTATGTGGATGGTGTCGATCGGCACCATCCTCTCGGCGTACTTCATCCTCGCGGCCAACTCGTGGATGCAGCACCCGGTCGGCTACAAGATCAACGAGGCCAAGGGGCGGGCCGAACTCACCGACTTCTGGCTGGTTCTGACCCAGAACACCGCGCTGGCCCAGGCCTTCCACACCCTCTCCGCCGCCTTCCTGACCGGTGGCGCCTTCATGGTCGGCATCTCCGCCTTCCATCTGCTGCGCAAGAAGCACATCCGCGAGATGAAGACCTCGCTGCGGCTCGGCCTCGTCACCGTGGTCATCGGCGGCATGCTCACCGCGATCAGCGGTGACGTCCTCGGCAAGATCATGTACGAGCAGCAGCCGATGAAGATGGCCGCGGCCGAGGCGCTGTGGGACGGCGAGGCGCCGGCACCCTTCTCGGTCTTCGCCTACGGCGACGTCGACAAGGGCCACAACAAGGTCGCCATCGAGATTCCGGGCCTGCTGTCCTTCCTGGCCAAGGACGACTTCAGCTCGTACGTCCCCGGTATCAACGACGTCCAGAAGGCCGAGGAGGAGCAGTTCGGGCCCGGCGACTACCGGCCCAACATCCCCGTCGCCTACTGGGGCTTCCGCTGGATGATCGGCTTCGGCATGACGTCCCTCGCTCTCGGCGTGGCAGGACTCTGGCTGACCCGCAAGAAGTTCATGCTGCCGCAGCACCTGCGGGTCGGTGACGACGAAGTGCCGAACCTGGTCCTGTTCCGGAAGAAGGCACTCGGCCCGAAGCTCACCAAGTGGTACTGGCGCATCGCGATCTGGACCCTGGCCTTCCCGCTGATCGCCAACTCCTGGGGCTGGATCTTCACCGAGATGGGCCGCCAGCCGTGGGTCGTCTACGGCGTGCTCCAGACCCGGGACGCGGTCTCCCCCGGTGTCTCCCAGGGCGAGGTCCTCACCTCGATGATCGTCTTCACCACGCTCTACGCCATCCTGGCCGTGATCGAGGTCAAGCTGCTCGCCAAGTACGTCAAGGCCGGCCCGCCCGAGCTCACCGAGGCCGACCTCAACCCGCCCACGAAGATCGGCGGCGACTCCCGTGACGCCGACAAGCCGATGGCCTTCTCGTACTAGGCCGAGGGAGCTGCACAGTCATGGAACTGCACGACGTCTGGTTCGTCCTGATCGCCGTCCTGTGGACCGGCTACTTCTTCCTGGAGGGCTTCGACTTCGGGGTCGGCATCCTCACCAGGCTGCTGGCCCGCGACCGGCCCGAGAAGCGGGTGCTGATCAACACCATCGGCCCCGTCTGGGACGGCAACGAGGTGTGGCTGCTCACCGCGGGCGGTGCGACCTTCGCCGCCTTCCCCGAGTGGTACGCGACCCTCTTCTCCGGCTTCTATCTGCCGCTGCTGATCATCCTGGTCTGTCTGATCGTCCGGGGCGTGGCCTTCGAGTACCGGGCCAAGCGGCCCGAGGAGAACTGGCAGCGCAACTGGGAGACCGCGATCTTCTGGTCCTCGCTGATCCCGGCGTTCCTGTGGGGCGTGGCCTTCGGCAACATCGTGCGGGGCGTCAAGATCGACCGGGACTTCGAGTACGTCGGCAACTTTTGGGACCTGCTCAACCCGTACTCCCTGGTCGGCGGACTGGTGACGCTGACGCTGTTCACCTTCCACGGTGCGGTGTTCGTGGCGCTCAAGACCGTCGGGGACATCCGGGAGCGGGCGCGGAAACTGGCGCTTCGGGTCGGCCTCGCCGCAGCCGTGCTCGCGCTGGTCTTCCTGCTGTGGACGCAGGTCGAGAGCGGGGACGGCGAGAGTCTGGTCGCGCTCGTCGTGGCCGTGGCCGCACTGGTGGCGGCGCTGGTGGCCAATCAAGCCGGGCGTGAGGGCTGGGCGTTCGCGTTGTCCGGCGTCACCATCGTGGCCGCCGTGGCGATGCTCTTCCTGTCGCTCTTTCCGAACGTCATGCCCTCCTCGCTCAATGAGGAGTGGAGCCTGACGGTCACCAACGCATCGTCCAGCCCGTACACCTTGAAGATCATGACCTGGTGCGCGGCGATCGCCACGCCGATCGTGCTGCTGTACCAGAGCTGGACCTACTGGGTGTTCCGCAAGCGGATCGGTACGCAGCACATCGCTGAGACCGTGCATTGAGGTGTGTTTCACGTGAAACCAATCGATCCGCGTCTGCTTCGCTACGCCCGGGCCACCCGGTTTTTCCTGGTGGCCGTGGTCGGCCTGGGTGTTGTGGGGGCCCTGCTGGTCATCGCCCAGGCGATGCTCATCGCCGAGATCGTTGTCGGTGCGTTTCAGCACGGGCTTTCGGTCGGTGAACTCCGTACTCCTCTGCTGCTGTTGGTGGCCGTCGCGTGCGGGCGCGCTCTGGTCGCCTGGCTCACCGAGCTCGCCGCTCACCGGGCGAGCGCGGCGGTGAAGTCGGAGCTGCGGGGGCGGCTGCTGGAGCGCGCCGCCGCGCTGGGCCCGGGGTGGCTGGGCGGGCAGCGGACCGGATCGCTGGTCGCCCTCGCCACCCGGGGGGTCGACGCCCTCGACGACTACTTCTCGCGTTATCTGCCGCAGCTGGGGCTCGCGGTGGTGGTGCCCGTGGCGGTGCTCGCGCGGATCGTTACCGAGGACTGGGTCTCGGCGGCCATCATCGTCGGGACCCTCCCCCTCATCCCGGTCTTCATGATGCTGATCGGCTGGGCCACCCAGTCCCGGATGGACCGTCAGTGGCGGCTGCTGTCGCGACTGTCCGGGCACTTCCTGGACGTTGTCGCGGGGCTGCCGACGCTGAAGGTGTTCGGCCGGGCCAAGGCGCAGGCCGAGTCGATCCGGCGGATCACCGGCGAGTACCGGCAGGCGACCATGCGGACCCTGCGCATCGCCTTCCTGTCCTCCTTCGCGCTGGAGCTGCTCGCCACGATCTCCGTGGCACTGGTCGCCGTGACGATCGGCATGCGGCTCGTCCACGGCGAGATGGACCTGTACATCGGTCTGGTCATCCTGGTGCTCGCGCCCGAGGCGTATCTGCCGCTGCGCCAGGTGGGCGCGCAGTACCACGCGGCGGCCGAGGGCCTTGCGGCGGCCGAGGAGATCTTCGCCGTGCTGGAGACGCCGGTGCCGGCGTCCGGGAGCGCGGAGGTGCCCTCGGGTGCCCTGGCCTTCGAGGGCGTGACCGTCCGCTACCCCGGCCGGTCCGGGGACGCCGTGTCGGACGTGTCCTTCGTCGTCGAGCCCGGGGAGACCGTGGCGCTGGTCGGGCCGAGCGGTGCGGGCAAGTCGACGCTGCTGAACGTGCTGCTGGGATTCGTGCGGCCCGCCGAGGGGCGGGTCCGGATCGGCGGCGCCGACCTTGCCGGACTGGACCTGGAGCGGTGGCGGTCGAGGATCGCGTGGGTGCCGCAGCGGCCGCACCTGTTCGCGGGGACCATCGCCGACAACGTCCGCCTGGCCCGCCCCGACGCCGACGACACCGCCGTGGCGCGGGCGTTGGAGGACGCCGGGGCGCTGGAGTTCGTGGCCGCGCTGCCCCAGGGCGCCGACACCGTGCTCGGTGAGGACGGCGCCGGGCTGTCCGCCGGGCAGCGGCAGCGGCTGGCGCTGGCCCGGGCGTTCCTCGCGGACCGGCCGGTGCTGCTGCTGGACGAGCCGACGGCCGCGCTGGACGGCTGGACCGAGGCGGAGGTCGTGGCGGCGGTGCGACGGCTCGCCGTGGGCCGGACGGTCCTGCTGGTCGTGCACCGGCCCGCGCTGCTCGGGATCGCCGACCGCGTGGTGCGGCTGGCGGAGGCCACCGTGCCCGCCCCGGCGACCGCCGCCGTCTCCAAGGCCCCCGCGGCCCGCCTCATCGAGGAAGTGGTGGGCGAAGCCCCTGCCGCCGCCGAGGAACAGCCCGCGAAGACCACGGGCGGCGTCCTTGCCCGCGTCCGCGCGATGTCCGGCGCCCGCCGGGGCCGACTCGCCCTCGCCCTGCTGCTTGCCAGCCTCGCCCTCGGCAGTGCCGTCGGGCTGATGGCCACCTCCGGCTGGCTGATCTCCCGGGCCTCGCAACAGCCACCCGTGCTCTATCTGATGGTGGCCGTGACGGCGACGCGCACCTTCGGCATCGGGCGGGCCGTCTTCCGGTATGCCGAGCGGCTGGTGTCGCACGACGCCGTCCTGCGGATGCTCGCCGACACCCGCGTCGCCGTGTACCGGCGCCTGGAGCGGCTGGCGCCCGCCGGACTGCGCACGGCCCGGCGCGGCGACCTGCTGTCGCGGCTCGTCGCCGATGTGGACGCGCTCCAGGACTACTGGCTGCGCTGGCTGCTGCCCGCCGGTGCCGCGACCGTCGTCTCGGCGGTGTCCGTCGGGTTCACGGCCTGGCTGCTGCCGGAGGCCGGCGCGGTGCTCGCCGTGGGACTGCTGGCGGCCGGCGCCGGCGTCCCGCTCCTCACCGGCGCCGTGTCCCGCCGCGCCGAGCGCCGACTGGCCCCCGCCCGAGGACTGCTGGCGACCCGGGTGACCGATCTGCTCACCGGAACCGCCGAGCTGACCGTCGCCGGCGCCCTGCCCGCCCGTACTGCCGAGGCACGGCGGGCCGACGGGACGCTCACCCGGATCGCCTCGCGCGCCGCCACCGCCACCGCGATCGGCGACGGACTCACCGCGCTGCTCTCCGGCCTGACGGTCGCCGCCACCGCCCTCGTGGGCGCCCAGGGTGTCGCCGACGGACGGCTGAGCGGGGTCGCCATGGCCGTGGTGGTGCTCACCCCGCTGGCCGCGTTCGAGGCGGTCCTCGGGCTGCCGCTCGCCGTGCAGTACCGGCAGCGGGTGCGCAGGAGCGCCGAGCGGGTCTACGAGGTGCTGGACGCGCCCGAGCCCGTACGGGAGCCGGAGCGGCCCCGGCAGGCGCCCGTCTCGCCCTTCCCGGTCGTCCTCAGGGACCTCACCGCCCGCCACGCCGGGCAGGACCGGGACGCGCTCGCCGGGCTCGACCTGACTCTGGGGAAGGGCCGCAGGATCGCCGTGGTCGGGGCGTCCGGCTCCGGCAAGACGACCCTGGCCCAGGTGCTGCTGCGCTTCCTGGACGCGAGGGCGGGCGGGTACACGCTCGGCGGCGTCGACGCCCACGCCCTCGACGGCGACGACGTACGGCGGCTCGTGGGGCTGTGCGCGCAGGACGCGCACCTCTTCGACAGCTCGGTGCGCGAGAACCTGCTCCTCGCCAAGAAGGACGCCGACGAGGACGAACTGCACGACGCCCTGAGGCGGGCCCGGCTGCTGGAGTGGGCCGACGGACTGCCCGACGGGCTCGACACGCTGGTCGGCGAGCACGGGGCGCGGCTCTCCGGCGGGCAGCGGCAGCGGCTGGCGCTGGCGCGTGCGCTGCTCGCCGACTTCCCCGTGCTGGTGCTCGACGAGCCCGCCGAGCATCTCGACCTGCCCACCGCCGATGCGCTCACCGCCGATCTGCTGGCGGCCACCGAGGGCCGTACGACCCTGCTCATCACCCATCGGCTGGCCGGGCTCGAAGCCGTGGACGAGGTCGTCGTCCTCGATCGGGGACGGGTGACGCAGCGCGGTTCCTACGCGGAGCTCGCGGCGGTCGAGGGGCCGTTGCGGGCGATGGTGGAACGGGAGGAGGAGGCGGACCTGTTGGTGTCGGTGGGGTAGCCGGTTCGACTTTCCGGACCAAAACGACTTCCTTGGGCTCGGGTCATGTCACCGTCCTCCGGTCTCCCTCCGGGGAGCACGGCGGCGGTACGACGGTGGTGTGGCAGGCGCCTCGCTGAGCGCTTCTGTGAACGTCCGACCGAGCGCCCGGCTGGTCCGTCCGGGCCAACCGTTCCCCCAGCCGTACGACTTGAACAGGACCGCGCACCCCCGCGCGGGCCACGATCGCTGACATGCGCTCACATCGCCGTCATCCGCTGATCGTTCCGGCGCTGCTGTGCGCGTTGGCCGTGCTCGCGGCCCGGCCCACCGACGCCGCCGACACGGACAGCGACTCCACACTCAGCACCGAGGTGGCGCGGCTGTACGAGGACGCGGCCGTGGCGACCCAGCAGTACGAGGCCGGGCGGCGCGAGGCGGAGGCGCAGCGGGCGCGGGCCCAGCGGTTCGAGGTGCTCCTCGACCGCCAGCGCCGCGAGATCTCCGCCCTGCACGAGGATCTCGGCCGTATCGCGCGCGCCCAGTACCGCGACGGCGGCGGGATGCCGGTCACCGCGCAGATCATCCTCGCCGACAGCCCCGATGAGCTGATGCGAGGTCAGCACGTCTTCTCCCGGACCAACCTGGCGGTCAACAACGCCATCGAGAAGAGCCGCAGGGCCGAGACGCGGCTGGCCGCCGACGAGGAGAAGGCCGCCGCGGCATGGCGGGCGCTGGAAAAACGGAACACCGAGCTCGCCGCGATGAAGAAGGACATCGAGCGCAAGCTCGAAGACGCCCGCTGGCAGTTGCAGGGCCAGGCGGACGCCTCGGTGGCGGCCGGTTCGTGCCGGGGCGCGGTACGCCTGGACCAGCCGGAGACCCACTTCACCAACCGCTGGGTCGCGCCCGTGGAGACGTACGAGCTGTCCGCGTCCTACGGCAGCGGCGGGGAGCGCTGGGCGCGGCGGCACACCGGGCAGGACTTCGCGGTGCCGATCGGCACTCCGGTGCGGGCGGTCGGCGTGGGACGGGTGGTGCGGGTGTCCTGCGGGGGCCCGTTCGGCGTCGAGGTCGTGCTGGAGCATGCCGGGGGCTACTACACGCAGTACGCCCATCTCGCGGCCGTGGCCGTGGAACAGGGTGAGCGGGTGGGCGTCGGGCAGTGGATCGGGCAGTCCGGTACCAGCGGCAACTCCACCGGACCGCATCTGCACTTCGAGGCGCGGGTCACCCCGGAGTCGGGATCGGCGGTCGACCCCGTGGCCTGGCTCGCGGCGCGGGACGTGAGCCTCGGGTAGTCACCCGCGCTCGGCCAGCAGCCGCTCGATCACGACCGCCACACCGTCGTCGTTGTTGGCGACCGTCCGCCCGGAGGCCGCGGCGACCACGTCCGGGTGGGCGTTGCCCATGGCGTAGGACCGTCCGGCCCAGGTGAGCATCTCGACGTCGTTCGGCATGTCACCGAAGGCGACGACCTCCTCGTGTGAGATCCCGCGCTCGGCGCAGCACAGCGCGAGGGTGCTGGCCTTGGAGACGCCGGGGCCGCTGATCTCCAGCAGGGCGCTGGGGCTGGAGCGGGTGACATCGGCGCGGTCGCCGATGGCCAGGCGGGCCAGGGTGAGGAAGGCGTCCGGGTCGAGGTCGGGGTGGTAGGCGAGGATCTTGAGCACCGGCTCGTCGGCGCTCGGGGCGTCCTCAGCGAGCAGCCGCTCGGCGGGCGCCAGGCTGTCGGGGATCTCCATGTGCAGCTTCGGATAATCCGGCTCCTGGTGGAAGCCGTACGTCTGCTCGACCGCGTAGACCGTGCCGGGCGCCGCGTCCCGCAGATGGCGTACGGCGTCCAGGGCGTTCTCCCGGGCCAGCTCGCGCACCTTCACGAACCGATGGGCGCCCGGGCCGCCGTGCAGATCGACCACCGCGGCGCCGTTGCCGCAGATCGCCAGGCCGTGACCGTGGACATGGTCGCTGACGACGTCCATCCAGCGGGCGGGCCGGCCGGTGACGAAGAAGACCTCGACGCCCGCCTCCTCGGCGGCGGCGAGGGCCGCGACCGTACGCGGGGAGACCGACTTGTCGTCCCGCAGCAGAGTGCCGTCGAGATCGGTGGCGATCAGCCGGGGCGGTAGGGCGGCGGCCGGGGGCTCGTGCTGTCGAGTCGCTGAGGTCACCGGGCCATTGTCCCGCATATGCCCGCACGCCCGTGCGGGAGTGTGCGCATCTGAGTGGGAACGACGCTCACCCGCGCCCTGGCTCAGTCGAGCTGGGCCGTCGCCTCCATCGCGATCTGCTCGAAGACCTTCTCGTCCGCGGCGAAGTCCGAGTCGGGGATCGGCCAGTGGATCACGATCTCGGTGAAGCCCAGCTCGCGGTGGCGGCCCGCGAAGTCCACGAACGCGTCGAGGGACTGGAGCGGACGGGCGCGGTCGGGGGTGAAGCCGGTGAGCAGGATCTTGTCCATGGCGGCCGCGTCCCGGCCGATCGCGGCGCAGGCGTCGGCGAGCTTGTCGATCTGTCCGCGAATGGCTTGAACCGATTGTTCGGGGGTGCCGTTCTCGTACAGCTTCGGGTCGCCGGTGGTCACCCAGGCCTGGCCGTGGCGGGCGGCCAGCCGCAGTCCGCGCGGGCCGGTCGCGGCGATGGCGAAGGGCAGGCGGGGGCGCTGGACGCAGCCGGGGATGTTGCGGGCCTCGTGCGCGGAGTAGAAGTCGCCCTCGTAGGAGACGGCGTCCTCGGTGAGGAGGCGGTCCAGGAGCGGCACGAACTCGGCGAGCCGCTGGGCCCGCTCGCGCGGCGTCCAGGGCTCCTGGCCGAGGGCGGTGGCGTCGAAGCCGGTGCCGCCGGCGCCGATACCGAGGGTGATACGGCCGCCGGAGATGTCGTCGAGCGAGATCAGTTCCTTGGCGAGGGTCACCGGGTGCCGGAAGTTCGGGGAGGTGACCAGGGTGCCGAGGCGGAGCTGGTCGGTAGCGGCCGCGGCGGCGGTCAGGGTCGGTAGGGCACCGAACCACGGGCCATCGCGGAAGCTGCGCCAGGACAGGTGGTCGTAGGTGTAGGCGGTGTGGAAGCCGAGCTGTTCCGCCCGCTGCCAGGCCTCACGGCTCCCCTCGTGCCAGCGGCGGTACGGGAGGATCACGGTGCTCAAACGCAGACTCATGATTCGAGCGTATGCGGCCGAAAGGGTTTCACGTGAAACGGTCACCGTGTGCCGCGGTGCGACTCCGGAAAACGCAGGTATGGGGGTGGGACCGACCGGGTCAGCCAGACCCCGTTGGCGCTGACGTGGAAGACGTGGCCGTCGCGGTGCATGGCGCCCGAGTCGACGGAGAGGACGACCGGGCGGCCACGGCGGGCGCCTACGCGGGTCGCCGTCTCGCGGTCGGCCGAGAGATGGACGTCGTGGCGGTTCATGGGGCGCAGGCCCTCCGCGCGGATCGCGTCCAGCCGACGGGCCACCGTGCCGTGGTAGAGGTACGGCGGTGGGGTCGCCGGGGGCAGGCCCAGCTCGACCTCGATGCTGTGGCCCTGGCTGGCCCGGATACGGGTGCCGTCGATGGCGAAGCGGCGTTTGTCGTTCTTGGCGACCACGTGGTCCAGCTCTTCCCGGGTGAACCGGAAGCCGTGTGCCGCCGCCGCGGCGATGAGGGTGTCGATCTCCACCCAGCCGCCCTCGTCGAGGGTGAGGCCGATGCGCTCGGGCTGATGGCGGAGGTGTTTGGAGAGGTACTTCGACACCCTCACCGTGCGACGGTCGTCCATGGGTCTTTCTTCCATCTCCTCAGAGTGGCGGGAGAGACCTGGATCACGCGAATGATTTTGTCGACGATGTTTGATCCACAGCCAAGTGAGGTTATCCACAGGGGAATTGGCGATTCTGTGGACAACGAGCCTTCGTACCAAGGGGTTTCGTCAAGATCCGTTGACGTTTGACCAGTTGGCCAACTGCCCTGTCACACCGGTGGCTTGACCCGCGCGATCCTCCGCAGCACCCCCGGCGCGAACCGCGACAGCAGATGCGCCCCACGTGCCTCCGGAGTCACCGGAACAACCGCCTCATTGTTGACGATTCCGCGCAGAATCGCCTCCGCGACCTTCTCCGGTGGGTAGTTGCGCATGCCGTACAGACGGGCCGACCTCTTCTGGCGGCGGGCCTCCTCCTCCGCGTCAACACCAGTGAAACGCGCCGTCGATGTGATGTTGGTGTTCACGAAGCCGGGGCAGATCGCCGTCACGCCGATGCGGTCGTCGGCCAGTTCGGCACGCAGACATTCGCTCAGCATCAGGACCGCCGCCTTGGTCGTGCTGTAGGCGGGAAGGGCCCTCGACGGCTGATACGCCGCCGCCGAGGCAGTGTTGACGATATGGCCGCCCTGCCCCCGGTCCGCCATCTGCCTTCCGAACAGACGGCAACCGTGGATCACTCCCCACAAGTTGACGTCCAGCACCGTGCGCCAGTCGTCCGACGTCGTGTCCAGGAACGAGCCCGACAGGCCTATCCCGGCGTTGTTCACCAGGACGTCGACCACTCCGTACTCCGTGGCGACCTTCTCCGCCAGCTTCTCCATGGCCTGTTCGTCCGAGACGTCCACCGTCTCCGCCCATGCGTCCGGAGCGCCGATCAAGCGGGACATCTCCGCCGTACGGGCCGCCGCTTCCCCGTCCCGGTCCACCGCCACCACGCGCGCACCGGCCTCCGCGAACGCGTACGCCGTCGCCCGGCCGATGCCGCTGCCCGCGCCCGTGATCAGGACCAACTGGCCCCCGAATCGGTCGGCGTAGCGGCCGGTCGCCCTCGGTTCCTGCCTGCCGCCCTCCACCGACCTCACGAATGCGGCGACCCAGGACGCCAGTTGGTCGGGACGGGTGCGCGGGACCCAGTGCTTCGCCGGGAGCGTCCTGCGCGTCAACTGCGGAGCCCACAGCTCCAGTTCGTCGTAGAGCTGCTCCGACAGGAACACGTCCGCCAGCGGTGTGATCAGCTGCACCGGCGCATGCGCGTATGCGTCCGTGCGCGGGCGGCGCAGCCGCGACCGTACGTTGTCCCGGTACAGCCACGCCCCGTGCGCCGCGTCCGAAGGGAGCGACGACGTCGGGTAGTTGTCGGACGGTACCCTCTCCATCCGGCGCAGGATCCGCGGCCAGGTCTTGCCCAGCGGTCCGCGCCACGCCATCTCCGGCAGGGCCGGAGTGTGCAGCAGGTAGACGTACCAGGACTTGGCGCCCTGGCCCAGGAGTTGGCCCATCCGGCGCGGGGTCGGGCGCTTCATCCGCTTCTGGATCCAGTGGCCGAAGTGGTCCAGGGACGGGCCGGACATGGAGGTGAAGGAAGCGATCCTGCCCTCCGTGCGCTTCACCGTGACGAACTCCCAGGACTGCACCGAACCCCAGTCATGGCCCACCAGATGCACCGGACGGTCCGGGCTCACCGCGTCCGCGACCGCCAGGAAGTCGTCCGTCAGCTTCTCCAGCGTGAAACCGCCCCGCAGCGGCTGCGGGGCCGTGGAGCGGCCATGGCCCCGGACGTCGTACAGCACGACGTGGAAGTGGTCGGCCAGCCGCGCGGCGACCTGAGACCAGACCTCCTTGCTGTCCGGATAACCGTGCACCAGAAGCACAGTCGGCTGAGAAGGATCCCCCAGCTCCGCCACGCACAGCTCGACCCCGCCGGTCCGCACCCAGCGCTCACGCGCGCCCGTCAGCACTGTCACTTCTCCTCCGCCCAGCGCCGCACATGCGGCAGATCGTCGTCCAGCCAGAAGGCGCTCTCCTCGGTGTCCCGGGAGTCCGTGACGACGAGGATCTCCTCGAACTTCGCGCCCGTGCCCCGGAATCCGAGGTGGGGTTCGACCGCCCACAGGCCCGGCCGCGGCGGATGGTCGGAGAAGCGGTACGGCGACCACAGCGGGGACCAGCCCTCGCGGTGGCCGTGCAGCGCGTCGGCGGCCAGGCCCTTGAGGGACTGCGTGCCGAACCCGAAGAGCCGCGGTGACCAGCGCCGCTCGCGCACCCGGTCCACCTTGTGGGCGATCACGCCGAAGGGATACGCGCGATGCCGGTTGGCATAGCCCTGGCGGACCATCAGCCGGTCCACGTCCTCGTAGATCTCCCGCAGCGACCGGCGCTCACGCACCTCGCGCAGGATCAGCTCGCGGTGCGCCTGGAGGTCGTCCATCAGCTTGTGCTGGACCTGGTTCACACCGAGCGAGCCCGAATAGCCGATGTCGGCGGTGAAACCCTCGTACACCGGGGCCATGTCGAGGATGAACGGCATCCCCGGCTCCAGTCGGCGGTCGGTCGGGAAGAACTGCAGCGGAATACGGAAGCCGACGAACGCCGTGCGGTCCCCGAACCAGGCGAAGGGGAGGTGGAACCAGTCCCGCACGCCGCGCTCGCGCAGCCACTCCCGCTGCATCCGAGCCGTCTCACGCTCGGTCACACCGGGTTGCAGCTGGGCCGCCACCGTCTCGGCGCACTCGTAGGCAAGACGCTGCACTCTTCGGAAACCTCGCAGCTCCGCAGAGCGTTCACTGGTCAGTGCGGTAGCCATGGCACCCCGTCCTACCGGTTGCGGTACGCGCTCGTAACGTGACATCGGAGAATCTGACACTTGTTAGACCCACCGTCAATAGGCGGGGTGGCGACGGCTCTACCACAGCTCCCGTTGTTCGACCTCAGGGTGACCCCTAAGGACCCGTACGACTCCAGAGGGACCCCAAGACGGCTCTACGGTCTGACGACCGGCGTGTTCCACGTCACTACCGTCGTTGACGTGACTGTGATCGCGACCGAAAGCCTGAGCAAGCGGTTCCCCCGGGTGACCGCGCTTGACCGGCTCTCCGTGGACGTCGGGCCCGGTGTGACCGGACTCGTCGGAGCCAATGGAGCCGGCAAGTCCACACTGATCAAGATCCTGCTGGGTCTGTCCCCCGCCACCGAGGGCCGCGCCGAGGTGCTCGGCCTCGACGTCGCCACCAAGGGCGCCGCCATCCGTGAGCGCGTCGGGTACATGCCCGAGCACGACTGTCTGCCGCCGGACGTCTCGGCCACCGAGTTCGTCGTCCACATGGCGCGCATGTCAGGGCTGCCGCCGACCGCCGCGCGCGAGCGCACCGCGGACACACTGCGCCATGTCGGCCTGTACGAGGAGCGCTACCGCCCCATCGGCGGCTACTCCACCGGCATGAAGCAGCGTGTGAAGCTGGCCCAGGCCCTGGTCCACGACCCCGACCTGGTCTTCCTCGACGAGCCGACCAACGGCCTCGACCCGGTCGGCCGCGACGAGATGCTCGGCCTGATCCGCCGTATCCACACGGACTTCGGCATCTCGGTGCTGGTCACCTCCCACCTCCTGGGCGAGCTGGAGCGGACCTGCGACCACGTCGTCGTCATCGACGGCGGCAAGCTCCTGCGCTCCAGCTCCACCACCGACTTCACCCAGACCACGACCACCCTCGCGATCGAGGTAACCGACACCGACGAACACCCCGACGGCACCCGCGCGGTGCGCGAGGCGCTCCACGCGCGCGGGGTCACCGTCGAGGCCGGCAGCGGCCTGCCGGGCGCCGGGCACATCCTGCTGCTGAGCGCGCAGGGCGAGGAGACGTACGACCTTGTCCGGGACGTGATCGCGGACCTCGGCCTCGGCCTGGTGCGCATGGAACAGCGCCGGCACCACATCTCCGAGGTCTTCCAGGACAGCGACGAGCAGCGGAAGGAGGCGGCCGTTCATGGCTCTTGACCAGCCCGTGGCGGGTGACCAGACCCGCATCCACGACATCGGCTACCGCAACTACGACGGCCCCCGCCTCGGCCGTTCGTACGCCACCCGGTCCCTCTACTCGCAGTCCCTGCGCGGCGCCTACGGCCTCGGCCGCTCGGTGAAGTCCAAGGTGCTGCCGATGCTGCTGTTCGTGGTGATGTGCGTGCCCGCGGCCATCATGGTCGCGGTCGCCGTCGCCACCAAGGCGAACGACCTGCCCGTCGACTACACCCGCTACGCGATCGTCATGCAGGCGGTCATCAGCCTCTACGTCGCCTCCCAGGCACCCCAGTCCGTCTCCCGCGACCTGCGCTTCAAGACCGTGCCGCTGTACTTCTCGCGGCCGATCGAGACCGCGGACTATGTGCGCGCGAAGTTCGCGGCGCTGGCCTCGGCGATGTTCGTCCTCACCGCCGCCCCGCTGCTCGTCCTCTATGTGGGCGCGCTGCTGGCCAAGCTCGACTTCACCGACCAGACCAAGGGATTCGCACAGGGACTCGTCTCGGTGGCACTGCTCTCACTGCTCTTCGCCGGCCTCGGCCTGGTCATCGCCTCGGTCACCCCGCGCCGCGGCTTCGGCATCGCCGCCGTGATCGCCGTACTGACCATCTCCTACGGCGCCGTCTCCACCCTCCAGGCCATCGCCGACACCCAGGGCAGCACCGACGCCATCGCCTGGATCGGCCTGTTCTCGCCGATCACCCTGATCGACGGGGTGCAGTCCGCCTTCCTCGGCGCCTCCTCCGCCTTCCCCGGCGGATTCGGACCGTCCGACGCGGAGGGCGCGGTGTACGTCCTCGTCACGCTCGGCCTGATCGCCGCCACCTACGGCCTGCTGATGCGCCGCTACCGAAAGGTCGGACTGTGACCACGCTCTCCATCGATCATGTGTCCCGCTGGTTCGGCAACGTGGTCGCCGTCAACGACATCACCATGACCATCGGCCCCGGTGTCACCGGCCTGCTCGGCCCCAACGGCGCCGGAAAGTCCACCCTCATCAACATGATGGGCGGCTTCCTGGCCCCCTCCACCGGCACGGTCGCCCTCGACGGCCGGCAGGTGTGGCGCAACGAGGAGATCTACAAGCACATCGGCATCGTCCCCGAGCGCGAGGCGATGTACGACTTCCTCACGGGCCGCGAATTCGTCGTCGCCAACGCCGAGTTGCACGGCCTCGGCGCGAAGGCGGCCCAAAAGGCCCTGGCCACGGTCGAGATGGAGTACGCACAGGACCGCAAGATCCAGACGTACTCCAAGGGCATGCGCCAGCGGGTGAAGATGGCTTCGGCGCTGGTCCACAACCCTTCGCTGCTGTTGCTGGACGAGCCCTTCAACGGCATGGACCCGCGCCAGCGCATGCAGTTGATGGACCTGCTGCGGAAGATGGGGGACGAGGGCCGCACGGTGCTCTTCTCGTCCCACATCCTCGAAGAGGTCGAGCAACTCGCCTGGCACATCGAGGTCGTCGTCGCCGGACGCCATGCGGCAAGCGGTGACTTCCGCAAGATCCGCCGCCTGATGACCGACCGGCCGCACCGCTACCTGGTGCGCTCCAGCGACGACCGCGCTCTCGCAGCCGCGCTGATCGCCGACCCGTCGACGTCCGGCATCGAAGTCGACCTGGCGGAGGGCGCGTTGCGCATCCAGGCCGTCGACTTCGGCCGCTTCACGGCCCTGCTGCCGAGGGTCGCCCGCGACCACGGCATCCGGCTGCACACGGTCTCGCCGTCCGACGAGTCGCTCGAGTCCGTCTTCTCGTATCTCGTCGCGGCGTAGGAGGCCGAAGATGTACGACCCCACAGTCGCCCGACTCACCTACCGGGCCCTGCTCGGCCGGCGCCGGGCCCTGATCCTCGGCGCCCTTCCGCTGCTGCTGATCGTGATCTCGGTGATCGTCCGCGCCCTCGCCGGCGCCGACGACCAGACCGCCTCCGACCTGCTCGGCGGGATCGCGCTCGCCACCATGGTGCCGATCATCGGCGTCATCGCGGGCACCGGAGCGATCGGACCCGAGATCGACGACGGCTCGGTGGTGTATCTGCTCTCCAAGCCGATCAAGCGCCCGACGATCATCTTCACCAAGCTGATCGTGGCCATCGCCGTGACCATGGTGTTCTCCGCGGTGCCGACGATGATCTCCGGCCTCATCCTCAACGGCAACGGCCAGCAGATCGCCGTGGCCTACACGGTGGCCGCGCTGGTCGCCTCCATCGCCTACGCCGCGCTCTTCCTGCTCCTCGGCACGGTGTCGCGGCACGCGGTGGTCTTCGGGCTCGTCTACGCCCTGGTCTGGGAGGCCCTGTTCGGCTCCCTGGTGGAGGGCGCGCGCACGCTGAGCGTCCAGCAGTGGTCGCTCGCGGTGGCCCATGAGGTGACGGGCGGGGAACTCGTCACGTCGGACGTGGGCATCACCACGGCGACGGTGCTGCTTGTCGCGGTGACCGTCCTGGCCACCTGGTACGCGGGCCAGAAGCTGCGGTCGCTGACGCTGGCGGGCGAGGAGTAGACGGCCCGCTCATTGCCTGGGCGGGCTGGTTCTTCAGCGAGGGGCGGCGTCGCAGGTGGCGGCGCCCCTGAGCTGTTTTATTCGGTGGCGGTCAACTCGGGGGGCGGGCAGGATGGTTGGTGTCCAGGACGCCGGATCCAGTCGGCGCCACCAGCTGGGGAGGAGCGCGACGACGTCCATGCACGACAGTCCGTCGAGTTCCCCACAGGGCAGCCCGCGGCGGGCTCCGGAGTAGTTACCCCTCCGTCGAGCCCGCACCGCATCGGGGAGCTGCCCGGGCGGCCGCTTCGAGCACGCGGCGCGCTGCGCTTGCGTGAGGCCGCCTTCCCTTTCGCTCCCTCGCTGAAGGGGGCACCCTGCGCTGGGGCCGGCGCGGGTCGGTTGCGCAACTCGGCGCCGCGAGGTGCCTCCCCCCCCGAGGGGGGACCCCAGCGCCCACCCGTGCCGCCCCAGCGGCACGACTGCCCGCAGGCTGCGCCGGTCTAGGAGCTCGCCAGCAGCCGTTCCAGAACGACGGCGATCCCGTCCTCGTCGTTCGACGACGTGACCTCGTCCGCCACCGCCTTGAGTTCCTCGTGCGCGCCCGCCATCGCCACGCCGTATGACGACCACGCGAACATGGGCAGGTCGTTCGGCATATCGCCGAAGGCAATCGTGTCGGCGGCCTTCAGGCCCAGGCGGCGGGCCGCGATCGACAGTCCCGTTGCCTTGGACAGCCCCAGCGGAAGCAGTTCCACAATCCCCGCGCCCGCCATCGCGACCGTGACGAACCCGCCCGCGGCGCGCCTCGCGGCGTCCGCCAGTTCGTCGTCCGACAGTTCCGGGTGCTGTATGTAGATCTTGTTCAGCGGTGCCGACCACAGATCGGCCGCGTCCGTGAAGGGCGTCGCCGGCAGTTTGCCCGTGACCGCGTACCCCGGGCCGACCAGCACCTCCCCGTCAAGACCGTCCCGGCTCGCCGCCAGGAACAGCGGACCGACCTCCGCCTCGATCTTCGCGAGCGCCACCCCGGCCAGTTGCCGGTCGAGCGTCACCGACGTCAGCAGACGGTGCTCACCGGCGTCGTACACCTGCGCACCCTGCGCGCACACCGCGAGCCCCCGGTACCCGAGGTCGTCGAGGATGTGCCGGGTCCAGGGCGCCGCACGTCCGGTCACGACGATGTGCGCGGCGCCCGCCGCGGTGGCCGCGGCGAGCGCGTCACGGGTGCGCCGCGAGATCGAGTCGTCGGAGCCCAGGAGCGTCCCGTCGAGGTCGGTCGCGATGAGCCTGTAAGGGAGGCCGGCGCTCACTTGGCGACCGGCTCCAGGACCTCCCGGCCGCCCAGGTACGGACGCAGCACCTCGGGCACCCGTACCGAACCGTCGGCCAGCTGGTGGTTCTCCAGGATCGCCACGATCGTCCGCGGCACCGCGCACAGCGTGCCGTTGAGCGTCGCCAGCGGCTGCACCTTCTTGCCGTCACGCATACGGACGGACAGGCGGCGCGCCTGAAAGCCGTCGCAGTTGGAGGCCGAGGTCAGCTCGCGGTACTTGCCCTGGGTCGGGATCCACGCCTCGCAGTCGAACTTGCGGGAGGCGGAGGCGCCGAGGTCGCCCGAGGCGACGTCGATGACCTGGAAGGGCAGCTCAAGACCGGTCAGCCACTGCTTCTCCCACTCCAGGAGCCGCCTGTGCTCGTTCTCCGCGTCCTCGGGGTCGACGTAGGAGAACATCTCGACCTTGTCGAACTGGTGCACCCGGAAGATGCCGCGGGTGTCCTTGCCGTAGGTGCCGGCCTCGCGGCGGAAGCACGGCGAGAAGCCGGCGTAGCGCAGCGGCAGCCGGTCGGCGTCGAGGATCTCGTCCATGTGGTACGCGGCGAGCGGGACCTCGGAGGTGCCGACCAGGTAGTAGTCGTCCTTCTCCAGGTGGTACACGTTCTCCGCGGCCTGGCCGAGGAAGCCGGTGCCCTCCATCGCGCGCGGGCGGACCAGCGCGGGGGTGAGCATCGGGGTGAAGCCGGCCTCGGTGGCCTGGGCGATGGCGGCGTTGACCAGCGCCAGCTCCAGCAGGGCGCCGACACCGGTGAGGTAGTAGAAGCGCGAGCCGGACACCTTGGCGCCGCGCTCGACGTCGATGGCGCCCAGCGCCTCGCCGAGCTCCAGGTGGTCCTTGGGCTCGAAGCCCTCGGCGCCGAAGTCGCGGATGGTGCCGTGCGTCTCCAGGACGACGAAGTCCTCCTCGCCGCCCACGGGCACGTCGGGGTGGACGAGGTTGCCGAGCTGGAGGGCGAGGCGCTTGGTCTCGTCGTCGGCCTCGTTCTGCGCGGCCTCGGCTGCCTTGACGTCCGTCTTGAGCTGCTCCGCCTTCTGCAGGAGCTCGGCCCGCTCCTCCGGAGTGGCCTTGGGGATCAGCTTGCCGAGCGACTTCTGCTCGGAGCGCAGCTCGTCGAAGCGGACGCCGGACGACCTGCGCCGCTCGTCGGCAGACAGGAGAGCGTCGACGAGCGCGACGTCCTCTCCACGGGCGCGCTGGGACGCGCGCACACGGTCGGGGTCCTCACGGAGCAGGCGAAGGTCAATCACGCGGTCAAGGCTACCGGGGCCCGGTCCCTGCTCACGACTCGCTTTTCCGGGGCGCCCCGATTTGCGGCTTACATACCGTTATGAGGGAATTGCGCCCCGTGTCAATAAAAGGCGTCTCACTCCCTGGGACGGGGCAGGCGGCGGGCGCGATGTTGACCGGATTTCCTTGTGGAGAACGGGACTTGGGGTCTCGTCATCCACAGGCGTCCACACCCCTCCAAGAGTTATCCACAGGCTGTGTGGAAGATCTGTGGACGCCGGAATTGATCACTCCGAATTGCGTGGTTGATCCTGGTGATTCCCAGGCCAAACCTCCTTTACGCCCACGTTCGAGTGGAATTGCGTCGCCCCAAAGGATGGCTCGCAGGAAACGAGTGGACGAAGGGTGAACTGCGCGCCGGTGGACGAGGTGGTGCGCTGTAGGGCGATTTGTCGACTGAGTCGCATGGCGGTGTCGACTTGTCCCCAGGTCGAGAGGCCGACCTGTGGATAACTCCTGTGGATAACGACAATACGCTGGTGGTACCGGCTCAGAATCGCCCGTCCTGGCACCGCGCCACCCAGTCCGACGCCGACACGAACGCCTCGTCCGACGTCCCGGTTCGCGGCGCGCTCACGTCCTCCACGCCCACATCCGCGCGCGGGTACGAGCCGAGGAACCGCACCTCCAGGCAGATCCGCTTCAGCCCCATCAGGGCCTCCGCCACCCGCCGGTCGGAGATATGACCCTCCGCGTCGATGCAGAAGCAGTAGTTGCCGATACCGGCGCCGGTGGGCCGGGACTGGAGCAGCATCAGGTTGATGCCCCGGGTCGCGAACTCGCCCAGCAGATCGCGCAGCGCGCCGGGGTGGTCGTCGCGCTGCCACAGCACGACGGAGGTCTTGTCCGCGCCGGTCGGCGCCGCGGGCCGGGCCGGGCGGCCGACCAGCACGAACCGGGTCTGGGCGTTCTCCGCGTCGTGGATCCCGCTCTCCAGGGCCTCAAGGCCGTACAGGGCGGCGGCGAACTCGCCCGCGAAGGCCGCGTCGTACTGCCCCTCCTGGACCAGGCGGGCGGCGTCCGCGTTCGAGGCGGCCGATTCCCAGTGGGCGTCCGGGAGGTTGTTCTTCAGCCAGTTGCGGACCTGCGGCTGGGCGGCCGGGTGCGCGGAGACCGTCTTGATGTCGGAGAGCTTGGTGCCCGGCCGGACCAGCAGCGCGAAGGTGATCGACAGCAGCACCTCGCGGTAGATCATCAGCGGGGCGCCCGCGACCAGCTCGTCGAGGGTGGTGGTGATCCCGCCCTCGACGGAGTTCTCGATCGGCACGAAGGCGGCCTCGGCCTCACCGGCACGCACCGCGTCGAGCGCCGACTGCACGGACACGTACGGGACGAGCTCCCGCGTGGCCGTCTCGGGAAGCGTGCGCAGGGCGGCTTCGGTGAAGGTGCCTTCGGGACCGAGATACGCATAGCTCGCTGGCATGACCTCACCCTAATGGCCTCGGGGAAGCCCGGCGCACGTGTCTCACGACCGGGTGAAGCCGCCTCGCGTCACCCCTCCAGCAGCGCCTGCCCGACGTACTCTCCCTCGGCCGCCCCGCCCGGCACCGCGAACAGGCCGCTCGCCTCGTGGCGGATGAACTTCGACAGCGCGTCGCCCCGGTCCAGCTTGCGCTGCACGGTCACGAAGCCGCGCAGGGGATCGGCCTGCCAGCAGATGAACAGCAGCCCCGCGTCCGGAGTCCCGTCCGCGTCGATGCCGTCGTGGTAGGAGAACGGCCGCCGCAGCATCGCCGCCCCGCCGTTCTGGTCGGGCCGGCTGATCCGGGCGTGGGCGTTGATCGGGACGACCAGGCTGCCCTCCGCGTCCGTCTTCTCCAGGTCCATCCCGGTGGTCTCGGTGCCCCCGGACAGCGGCGCCCCGTCCGCCTTGCGGCGCCCGATGACGTCCTCCTGCTCCTTGCCGGAGAGCCGCTCCCAGTCGTCGAGGAGCATGCGGATCCGACGTACGACGGCATAGGAGCCGTTCGCCATCCAGGAGGGTTCCCCCGAGGACGGCACGAAGATCCGCCGGTCGAAGTCGGACTCCGTCGGCTTCGGGTTGCGGGTGCCGTCGATCTGGCCCATCAGATTGCGGGCCGTCATGGGGTGGGCGGTGGCGCCCGGCGAGCGGTTGAAGCCGTTCATCTGCCAGCGGACCCGGGCGGCGCTGCCCGCGTCCTTCTGGATCGCGCGCAAGGCGTGGAAGGCGACCAGCGCGTCATTGGCGCCGATCTGCACCCACAGGTCGCCGTTGCTGCGCGCCTTGTCGAGATGGTCGGAGGAGAAGTCGGGCAGCGGGTCCAGGGCGACCGGGCGCTGCTTCTCCAGGCCGGTACGGGCGAAGAAGCTGTGCCCGAAGCCGAAGGTGATCGTCAGCGAGGACGGGCCGGCGTCCCGGGCCACACCGGTGTCGTCCGAGGCGGCGGCCTCGCCCGCCATCAGCCGCCGTGCCGTTTCCGACCAGCGGCGCAGCAGCGCGGCGGCCTCCTTGCGGCCCACGCCCGCCGCCAGGTCGAAGGCGAGGACATGGCCACGGGCCTGGAGGCCCTGAAGGATGCCGGGCTGATGTTTCCCGTGAAACATCACCTCGTCCGCGCCCAGCGAGGTGAGCGGAGTCGCCTCGGAGGGCGCGGCGGCATAACCCACGGCCCCGCCCGCCGCGCCGAGCACGAGCCCGGTGGCACCGGCGGTGCCGAGCAGGGCGCGTCGCGAAATGCCCGACGAAGCCTGAGAGGACACGCTCTCGTCGGTGACAGGAGTGCGGGCCTGCGGGATGGACTGGTCAGCCATGGTGTTCAGCCGATCTGCGCGTTCTTGGAGACGGTCGTCTGGTCGATGTCGGAGGTCCGCACGGTCACGGCGATCTTCCAGTCGCCTGCCATGGGGATCTGCACTCCGTTCGCCGACCAGTGTCCGGTGGTGATGTGGTCAGGGACGACGGGCAGCGGCCCGATGTCCTGGGATTCGAGGGTGAAGGCGACCTTCACCTCGGGGATGTCGAAGGCCCGTCCGTTGGGCCGCTGGACGTAGACGTGCATCTCGTTGCCGCCCACGCGCGCGGGGTCGAGTTCGAGCCGTACGACGCCCTTGCCGTCCTCGCCGCCGGTGTCGAAGGACATGTCCAGGGTCAGCGCCCCGGAGGCGTCGGCGGAGGACGAGGAGGACGCGGCGGTGGCCTTGGCGGCGTCCTGTTCCGTACGACCGGGTTCGGTGGACGTCAGGACGGTGGTGACCGCCAGCAGCACGACCGCGACTCCGGCCTCGGCGAGCACCGAGCGGCGCAGTCCGAAGCGGTTCGGGTCGGCGTCCCGCAGCCGCTTCTGCCGGGCGGTGTCCATGGCGGCCTGCTGCCGGGCGAGTTGGGCGGCCCGCTCGGGATCACTGGACGCGGTCGCCGCGTCGAGGTCACCAGTCGTACTCGCCGCGTCGGGATCACCGGACGCCGTCGCCGCGACCTTCTGCTTCTGCGGTGCGGCAGCCACCGTCTTCGCCAGCCGAGCCGTCCACCGCCGAGAGATCCACGCGACGCCGACGAGCAGCGTCACCAGGCCGATCTTGACGAGCAGCAGTTGACCGTAGCGGGTCTCGGTGAACGCCGACCAGGATCCGAGCTGACGCCACGACTGGTAGGCCCCGGTGGCGACGAGCGCGACCACGCTCCCGAACGCGAGCGCCGAGAACCGTCGTACGGCCGTGCCGTCCACCGGTGTCCCGGGCGAGCGGTACAGGGCGACGAGCAGGGCGGTGAGGCCGCCGAGCCAGGCGGCGACGGCGAGCAGATGGACCACGTCGACCGGCATCGCGATCCCGGGCTGGAGGCCGGTGGAGGCGTGCTCGGACATCGCCCAGCTCGCCGCGAGCCCGGCCGCGACGACCGTACCGCCGATCGCCAGCCCGAAGGTCAGGTCCCGTTTCTCCTGGTCCTCGCGTTTGTCATAGGCCCCGAACAGCACCGCGATGAACAGCGCCGCCGCCGCGAGCAGCAGGAGCCGGGAGACCAGGGCCGCGCCGGTCTTGGTCTCGAGGACGTCGGCGAGGAGGTTGAGGTCGAAGATGTCGCCGGCCTTGCCGGAGCCTGTGTAGGAGCCGCGCATGAGCAGCAGCGCGAGGGTGGCCGCGGTGAGCGCGAGCCAGCCGGAGACGACGAGCCGCTGCACGGCCCGCACCCCCGACCCGCGCTGCCAGCAGGCGAGCACGAAGGCGGCGCCGCCGACCATGACGACGAAGCCCGCGTAGGAGACGTAGCGGCCCATGCCGTAGAGCACGCCGACGACCCCGCCGCCCGCCGTCTGGTCGGAGAGGGACACGGAGGTCGCCGAGGGGGCGCCGACGGAGAAGGTGAAGGCGCCCGCGACCGGATGGCTGTCGGCCGAGACGACCTGGTAGGAGACGGTGTAGGTGCCGTCCGCCAGACCGCCGTTCAGTCGCACGGCGTACGTCGTGCCGCTCGCCTTGGACGGCTTGCCGGTGTCGACGCGCTTGCCGTCGGGGGCGAGGACGCGCACCGAGTCGTCGGAGAGCGCGACCTCTTCGGAGAAGGTGAGCGAGACCCGGTCCGGGGCCTGTTCGACCACCGCCCCCTGCTGGGGGTCGCTGCCGGTCAGCGCGGCATGCGCGGAGACCGGTCCGGCACCGGCGAGGAGCAGTCCGGCGGCGGCCAGGAGCAGCAGCACCAGGGTCCGGACGCGTGGGGCGATGGTCGGCGTCAAGGGTTTTCTCCCTCAGTGTCCGGTCGCGGGGGTGTACGTGGCCGGCTTCACCGGCATCTCGACCGTGACGGGGTCGGTCTCGGCGAAGTGCAGCACCACGGACACCGTGTCGCCCTGCTTCGGCTTGCGCTTCAGCTTCTCGAACATCAGGTGGTTTCCGCCGCTCTTGAACACGACCTCGCCATCGGCGGGCACGGCGAGGTTCTCGACCTCCCGCATCGCGGAGTCGACGGTCTCGTGGACGGTGACGGCGCCCGCGATGTCGCTGGTGACGGAGGTCAGTTCGTCCTGAGTGCCGCCGTCGTTGGCGAGGGTCAGGAAGCCCGCCGCCATGGAGTCGGAGACCGGTTGCGGCATATAGGCGCCGCTGACGGAGAGTTCGGGGCCGTCTTCGGAGGAGCCGCAGCCGGACAGCACCAGGCTCAGGCTCGCGGCGAGGACCGCGGCGGAGGCTGCCGGACGCCTCACGGGTTCTCCCCCTTGATGAGCTTGGGGAGGTCCTTGGTGTAGTCGTCGACGGTGGCGTCCTCGCCGTAGAGGACATAGCCGCCGTCGGTCTTCGGCGAGAAGGCGATGACCTGGGTGCCGTGCGTGGAGACCATCTTGCCCTTCTCCTCGTGCGGTGGCTCGATGCTGATGCCGAGGGTGCGGGCGCCGGCTTGGATGGTGTCGAAGTCGCCGGTCAGGCCGACCACCTGGGGGTCGATGCCCTTGAGCCACTTGCCGAGCGCGGAGGCGGTGTCGCGCTCCGGGTCGGTGGTGACGAACACGATGCGCAGCTCGTCCTGTTCGGCCTTGGACAGCTGCTTCTTGGCGACGGCGATGTTGTTCATCGTCAGCGGGCAGATGTCGGGGCAGTTGGTGTAGCCGAAGTAGATCAGCGTCGGCTTGCCCGCGGTCTCCTCGCGGAAGTCGTACTTCTCGCCGTTGGTGTCGGTGAGGACCAGGTCGGGCTTCTCGAACGGCTTGTCGAGGACGGTCGCGGCCTTCTGGGAGCCGGCCTCCTCGGAGACCACGGTGACGGGCGACGCGTCGTCGTCACCGCCTCCGCAGGCGGAGAGGGTCAGGGTGGTGGCGGCGAGCAGCGCGGCCGCCGTGAACTTCTTGGTGCGCATGGCGAAATGTCCCGGAGGTGAAGGGCTCGGGCACGCGCCGGTGGGCAGAGGCACCGGCGCGCGCCGAGGTGACGGACTAGGCGTTGGTACGCCGACGGCCGGCGAGCACGCCGTAGGCCACACCGATGGCGCCGACGACGATGCCCACGACGCCCAGGACGCGGGCGGTGGTGTCGCTGCTGTCGGAGTCGGCGTCGTCGGCGGTGGTGGTCGCGGCGGCCTGGGAGGCGTCGGAAGCGCCCTCGGAGGGTTCCTCGCTCGGCTCGGAGCCGTGCGAGTGGCCGTCCTCGGAGGCCTCGGACAGGGCCAGCACCGGGGCCGGCTTCTCCGGCTCCTCCTGGCCTTCCTGCTGCACCTCGATCCAGCGCGCGACCTCGCCGTCGTCGTACGTCTGGACCGCCTTGAAGACCAGTTCCTCGGCGTCCTCGGGCAGGACGCCCATGGAGACCGGGAACTTCTGGAAGAAACCGGGGCCGACGCCCTTGCCGGTCGCGGTCCAGGTGATCTTGCTGACGGCCTCGGTGATCTCCTGGCCGTGCAGCTCGATCGGCTTGTCCAGCTCGGCCTTGGTGACCTTCGCGGTCCAGCCGGCGATCGGCTCGGGCATGGCGGACGCGAGCGGGGTGTCCATCGGGAAGCTGACCTCCAGCTTCACGGTGGACGCCTTGTCGCTCTCGTTCGGGACCCGGAAGTCGACGACCGCGTAACCGCCCTTGGCGGCCTCGCCCTCGGGCTGCACGGTGACATGCGCGAAGGCGGGGGCGGACAGGGCGAGCACGGCGGTGCCGACGAGGGCGCCGACGGCGGCGATGCGGGAAGAGGCCTTCATACGGGAGCACTCCACGGTGAGTGAGATTCGGTTGTTCCGGAAGTGAAGAGGGACGCATGCGCGATGAGGTGGCATGCGCGGGCCGCGCGACGGCGGTCCCTACCGGAATCCGAGGTGGATCTCCCAGCGGTGGTCGCGTCGCGTCAGGCGGCGAGCACGAGTGCGCGGGCGGCGGCGGGCGGGCCGCGCCGGATCACCGTGTGCTGGAGCGCGGTGGTGTGCGGAGGGGGTGGTGCGAGCTCCGCGGTGCGCGTCAGGCGCGGGCCGGCTCCGGGGAGGTCCGGGAGCCCGGCGCGCAGGGTGCGGACCAGGGCGAGGGCCGCGCGCAGGGACCGTACGGCCGCCCCCTCGACGAAGGAGTGGGCCGAGAGTTCGACGAGGCGGCGCAGGGCCAGGTCGCCGCGGCGCAGCAGCCAGCCGGCGACCAGGGCCGCGAGCAGATGGCCGAGCAGCATCGGCAGCGACGGCAGCAGCGAGGCGGAGTCGGTGACGGTCTCGGCCCGGTGGTCCGGGTGGGCGGAGTCCGGCCGCAGCCGCGCCTCGGTGAGGATCTTGTGGGCCTGGGCCGGGCTGATGGCCGCCGCCGTGGTCCCGCACACGATCCGCGCGGCCTGGGCGACGAGCGAGGCGTCGGAGGCGGTGGCGGTCGTGGTGGCGGTGGTGCCGTGCTGGGCGAGGCCGAACAGCGAGTGCAGCACGGTCTGTCCGAGCGCGAGCAGCGCCGCGATGCCGGGCAGCGAGCGCTCGCGTCCGGCGAGCGGTACGGCGACCGCGAGGACCGTGAGGAATCCCGCCCCCAGAGCCCACAGCGGGATCGAGGCGCAGGAGCCGAGTGCGTGTCCGCCCGCGGCCAGCACGACACAGACCGCGGCGAACACCGCGGCCCGCAGGATCCGGACGTCGCGTCCGGCGCGCGCCGTGCGCTGGTGGGGGGCACTCATGGCGGCCCAATCATCGCACTGGCCTTACCGCGCCCATACGGCAGGTCCGCAAGATGACCTACGGGTGGAAGATCCCTTCTGGCGTGAACCGCCCCCATATACACCGTCGACGGCTTCGGACGCATCGCCCATATGGGCGGTATCACGTCAGCGATGTGCTTACGTCCCGGCGCTCGCGGCAATACGTAACGGTATGTCGAGCCGCGGCCGGGAGGCTGGAGCATGAGCATCTGGTGGTCACTCCATCTGCGGCGGGAAGCTGCGAGCGTGCCGCTCGCGCGGAGGCTGTTGCTCGGCACCATGGAGAGTGCGGGTGTGGACCCGGACGTGTCGTACGACCTCTCCATCGCGCTCAGCGAGGCCTGTGCGAACGCCGTCGAGCACGGCGGGGACACCGCTCTCGACGGCGGCTCGGAGGCCTACCGCGTCACCGCCTATCTCGACGGAGAGACCTGCCGGATCGAGGTCGCCGACTCCGGACCCGGCTTCGGCGGTATGGGCCGGGGCTCGCGCCCGATGTCCATGGAGGCCGAGAACGGCCGGGGGCTGTATCTGATCCAGGAGCTCGCGGACCACGTCCACATCGGCAACAAGCCGGGGCAGGGCGGCGCCGTGGTGAGCTTCGACAAGATCCTGAAGTGGCGGAAGGACGTCTCCCCTTTGATGGCGGTGTAGTGTTCCTCGTCACTATTCCGCGAAAGCGGCACTGGGGTATGTGAACCGCGAATCAGAAATCCTCGGTGGCCGAAAGTGGAGGTGTGAAATCCGCCTTTATCGACGGCCAGAATCAGCCACACGGGAAGCTCAAAGGTTTCTTGAATCTCCCTCAAGACCTGCTGTTCTGTGGCTCAAAGGCTCAGGGCGGTCGGTTTCCGGCCATCCTTGACGAACCTTTTGCTTGACTGGTTATTGCCCTTCATACAGCCTCGTGATTCATGACGATAGGTCGCCGAAAGCGTCAACTTGAAGAGTTGTCTCACTTTCTACGGACCCGGCGAATGCGACTGTCCCCGGCGGAAGTCGGGCTCAGCGCGTCGGGTCGCCGGCGTACTCCCGGACTGCGCAGGGAGGAAGTGGCCGTCCTCGCCGGGGTCGGCACGTCCTGGTACACCTGGCTGGAACAAGGAAGGGACATCAACGTCTCTGAATCGGTGCTCGGCGCGATCAGCGGAGCGCTACGGCTCAACCCCGCCGAGGAGATCTACCTGCACCGGCTGGCCGGCCTGAAGACGCCGGACGTCGACCAGCGGGCCGACAGCGGTCCCGCCGACCCCGAACGTCTTGCCGAGATCGTGAACCACTGGTTCCCCAACCCGGCGCTCGTGCGGGACCGCTCCTGGGACATCCTGGCCGCCAACTCGGCCGTACCGGAGTTCCTGGGCTTCGAGGGCCCCGGCGGGAACATCCTGGTGGAGTTCTTCACCGACGAGACCTGCCGCCGCCGTTACGCACACGCCGACGAGCTCGCCCGCAGCACGGTCGCCCGCTTCCGCGCGGACGTGGCCGACTGCTTCGGCCGCCCCGAGGTCGAGCGCATCCTCGACGAGCTCACCGACCGGAGCCCGGAGTTCGCCCGGCTGTGGGGCAGCCACGAAGTGCTGGAACCGTCCCGCAGCCGGACCAAGGAGATCAGCCACGACGGCGTCGGAGCGCTCAGCTTCGATGTGCACGAATGGGAACTCGCCGCCGACCACGAGGTCCAGCTGGTCCTGCACATGCCGACGGTGCAGGAGACACGGGACAAACTGGACGCCTTCTTCGCCGCGGCCGGTCCGGACGATCCGGACCGGCCGGGCGAGGACGGCGAGGGAGACGATGACGATCAGCTGCCGTCGAAGGCCATCGCGGCCGCGTAGGAGTCTTCGAAGGTCTGATACCGCTGGATGAGGCCGTCGCGGACCGTGATCCGGATCGCGAAGGGGCCCGAGAACGACTTGCCGGTCGAGATCACCTTGTGGGTGAACTCCCCGAGGACGAAGGCGTCCTCGCCGTCCACGGCTATGCGCTCGACATCGAAGTTCTGGGTGTCCACAGCGGCCACGAACCGCTGGAAGTAGCCTTCCACCTCCTGGCGGCCGACCAGGCGCCCCGTCCACGGGACGACGGGGGCGCCCGCCACCACCAGCTCCGCCTCCTCGGCGAACAGCTCCGGAAGACCGGGCAGATCGCCCACTCCGAAGCGGCCGAAGAACTCCTGGACCGTGTCCGCGGTGCTGCGGACGTTGCTCTGCGTCATGCGCTGTGTCCTTCCCTGGTGAGGTTGCCGGCCGGGGCCAGCGTGGCCAGATGGCCGAGGATGCGGCTCAGTTCGGGGGTCTGGTCCTGGGCGGCGACATAGTGGTCCGGGCGGACCAGGACGGCGGAGAAACGCCGGCCCGGCGCCGAACGGACCGTCACCAGATCGCCGTACGTCTTCTCCAGCTCGGCCAGCCGGGGCGGGCGGGTGCCGGAGGGCGGGAGTGTGACGAGGAGCGTGTAGCGGTCGACCTGCAGTGACTCGCGCAGCGCGGTGTCCGTGACCAGATGGCCGTTGCGCAGGCGGGTGCGCCGCAGCCGTCCGCCCTGCTCCTCGTCGACGGCCGGTCCCGCCGGGTAGTGGTTGGTCAGACCGGCGAGCCACGGCGAGTAGAACCGGTCGAAGACGCCGGAGCGTTCGGCGAGCCGGGCGGAGACATCGCGCAGCACGATCTGCCAGCGCTTGGAGAGCATCCACGCCTTGGTCTGAACCTCGGCCTGCTTCACCACGCCCTGGGCGACCGCGGCGCGCTCGGCGCCGTAGCTGTCCAGCAGCCCCGGCGCGGCCGCGCCGCGGTGCACCAGGGCCAGCTTCCAGGCGAGGTTGTGGGCGTCGGTCACCCCGGTGTTCAGGCCCTGGCCGCCCGCGGGGCTGTGGATGTGCGCGGCGTCGCCCGCCAGGAAGACCCGTCCGGCCCGGAACCGCTCGGCGTGCCGGGCGTGGATGCTGAACGTGGTCTGCCAGGAGACGTCGTACAGCTTCAGGCCCCCGGGGCCCCGCTTGTCGACGAAGTCCTGGAGGACCTCCTCGGTGAGGTCCTCGGGGCGCATGCCGGGCGGGCCCGCGGTGAACACACGGAAGCGGCCGTTGTAGAGCGGGACCAGGACCATGATCCCGTTCTCGGTGCAGTAGTAGTGCACGGCGTCGCGCTGGAGGTCCCCGTCGATCTCGGTGTCGGCGAGGATGAAGACGTTCGGGTAGGTGGCGCCCTTGAACTCGATGCCCAGCGACTTGCGGACGGTGCTGCTCGCCCCGTCGCCGCCGATGACGTAGGCGAACTCCTCGGTGGTCTCGGTGCCGTCCGGGGCGCGCAGGGTGGCCAGGACGCCGTCCGGGTCCTGGCTCAGCCGGGTCAGCTCGGTGCGCCACTCGATCTTGCCGCCGGCTTCCGTGAACGCCTCGCGGAGCAGTTCCTCGACGTCCGGCTGGATGATCACCATGGGGCGGGTGCGGTCGCCGAAGACGATGTCGCAGATCGGGTCGGTGCCGGAGTTGTAGCGGAAGGAGTGCACCGGCAGACCGTGCTTGTCGATGTAGGCGTCGGCGCCGAGCCCGCGGAACACCTCCAGGGTGCGCGGCCACACCATCAGGGCCTTGGTCAGCGGGCTGGGCGCGTCGGTCTTGTCGACCAGGCGCACCGGGGTGCCCCGGCGGGCCAGTTCGGCCGCGGCGGTCAGACCGACCGGGCCCGCGCCGACGACCAGCACCGGCCTGTCATCGGGTGTGCTCATGAGGTCTCTCCCATCGTGATCGGTTCCCGGGTCTCGTGCTCGGTGGCGTCGGCGCTCCGCCCGGCCGGGGCGGGGCGCAGCATCCGCATGATCAGCGGGGCGCCCAGCGCGCACACCGCGGCAAGCAGCCACAGCACGGTGTGCAGGGCGGAGGTGTAGGCGCCGGAGACGTACGCGGTGAAGTCGGCCCGCGCGTCGGCGGGCACCTGGTCGGCTACGGCGCTGATCTCGCCCTGCACGACCCGGTTGGCGAGCTCGCCGACGCCGCCCTCCCAGCCCTCGGGGTTGTTGAGGTTGCCCTGGGTGATGCTGACGAGGACGGAACCCATACCGGCGATGGCGACGGCCTCACCGGTCAGCCGCATGGTGTTGAACAGTCCGGCCGCCATGCCCGCCCGGCTCGCGTCCACGGCGCCGATCGCCGCGCCGTCGAGCAGACCGAAGGAGATGCCGACGCCGGTGCCGATGACGAGCAGCGGCCCCGCGAGCACGGCGGTCGTGGAGTTCTGGTCGAGGACGGTGAGCCAGGCCGCTCCGCCCGCCACCAGCAGCAGGCTCACCCCGAGCAGCACCGAGGTGGAGACCTTGCGGGCGAGCACGCCGCTGATCACGGGCAGCGCCAGCACCGGGCCGCTGAGCAGCAGCATGGTCAGACCGGCGCGCTGCGAGCTCATGCCGTTCACGCCGATGAAGAAGGACGGCAGGAACACCAGCAGACACACGAAGCCGAAGGCCAGCAGCACCGGCATCAGGCTGACCGCGGCGAACTTGGGCTCGCGCAGCAGCGACAGCTCCAGCATCGGCCGGGCCCGCCGCTTCTCGATCCGCACGAACGCCGTCATCAGGACGACGGCCAGCACGGCGAGCGCCAGCACCACCGGGTGCGCCCAGCCCAGCTGCGGGCCCTCGACCAGGGCGAGAGTGAAGGCGAACAGGGCGCCGCTGAAGGTGGTCGCGCCCGCGTAGTCCACGCCGGAGGCCTCCGGGTCGCGGGACTCGGCGAGTGCCGGGCGCAGCAGCAGCACGGCCGCGGCGACGGCGGCATGGGCGAGGAACACCGACCTCCAGCCCCAGGCGCCGACGAGCAGCCCGGACAGGGAGGGGCCGAGCGCGAGCCCGAGTCCGAAGGAGGAGCCGAGGAACCCGAACGCCTTGGCGCGGGCGGCGCCTTCGTAGGCCTGGGCGAGCAGCGCGGTCGCCGCGGTGAGGACCATCGCGGCGCCGACGCCCGCGGCGCCGCGCAGCACGTCGATCAGCACGACCTCGGAGACGAGCGCCGAACCGGCCGTGCACAGCACGAAGACCACGAGCCCGAGCGTGAACATCCGGCGGCGGCCGAGGAGATCGGCGAGCGAGCCGGCGACCAGCATCACGCTGGCGAAGGTGAGGTTGTAGGCGTTGACGACCCACTGCACGGTCACCAGAGAGGCGTCCAGATCGCTGCCGAGGTCGGGCAGGGCGACGGAGGTTCCGGTCAGGGAGGCGGGCAGCAGTCCGCAGGAGACACAGACCGCGATGAGGGTGAGAAGGGGACGGGAACGTGCGGCACCCGTCGAAGGAGTGGACACGAGAACTCCAGGGTTCGTATGTGGAGGGATTCGCTACGGCCGTGGGGTGCGCGCTTGTTCTACGGCCCACAGCACCAGCACGAGCGCGGCCAGGCCGCCCCCGGCCGCGCACACTCCGGCCCACCCGGCGGCGGAATGGACGGCGCCCGAAAGCGCCGAACCCGCCGCGCCGCCCAGGAAATAGGCGGTCATGTAGGCCATCGTGATCCGGCTGCGGGCCTCGGGGCGCAGCCGGTAGAGGACACCGAGGTTGGTCACCTGGGCGCCCTGCACACCGAAGTCGAGCAGCAGCACACCGAGCACCAGGCACATCAGCAGGTGGCCGCCGTCCAGGGCGAGCAGCCCCCAGGCGGCCAGGTTCGCGACGTACAGCAGGGTCGAGGCCAGCCGGTCCCGGCCGCGGTCCACCAGTGGCCCCATGGACCGCGCGGCCAGCGCCCCGGCCGCCCCGAGCAGCCCGAACGCGCCGATCAGGGCCTCGCCGTACGAGTAGGGGGGCTCGGCGAGCAGGAAGGCCGCCGAGGTCCAGAAGACGCTGAATGAGGCGAAGGTGAGGAAGCCGTACAGGCAGCGCAGCCTGAGCAGGGGTTCCTGGGCGACCACCGACGCCACCGAGCGCAGCAGGGTGAAGTAGCCGAGCCGCTCGGCCGGTTCGAGGTCGGGCAGCAGCCGCCACAGCAGCGCCGCGAGCACCAGCATCCCCACCGCCGCGACCGCGAACACCGAGCGCCAGCTGCCGGTCCACTCGGCGAGCAGGCCCGCGCCGGTGCGGGCGAGCAGCACGCCGAGGAGGACCCCGCTGAGCATCCGGCCGGTGACCCGGCCGCGTTGCTCGGGCCGGGCGAGGGCGGCGGCGAACGCCACCAGCAGCGGGGCGCCCACCGCTGTCACCGCCATCAGTCCGGACAGCACCACCAGCGCGGTGACCGTGGGCGCGGCGGCCGAGGCGGCCTGCCCCACGGCGGTCACCAGCAGCAGCGCCACCAGCAGCCGGCGCCGGTTCACCGTGTCGCCGAGCGGCACCAGCAGGGCGAGGCCCACGGTGTACCCGGCGGTGGAGGCCGTGACCACCAGCGAGGCGGCGGTGCTGCTGACGCCGAACGCCGAGGCGATCGACGTCAGCAGCGGATGCGCGTAGTAGATGTTGGCCACGGCCAGACCGGCGGCCACGGCGAACACCGTGACCAGCCGGTCGGGCAGACCGCCGGCCGGGCGCAGTGCCTCGGGCCCGGCCCGGCGGTTCCTGGCACGCTTCCCCGCGGCGGGGGCGCCCCCATCGCCGCCGCTCGACACGGTTGCCATGTGCCGTTCCTCCCGGCGGACCTGAACTGCCGGACGGATCCTGGCGGTACGGCGTCCGGCCGAGCCGTTCGCGGCGATGGATGACGTCATGGGACCAGCACGATCTTTCCGGTGGTGCGGCCCGCCTCGCCGTACTCGTGCGCCTTGGCGGCGTCGGCGAGCTTGAACACCTGGTCCACGCGCACCTTCAGCCGGCCCGCCTCGACCAGCGCGGCGAGCGCTTCGAGCCCGGAGTGGTCCGGCTCGACCAGGAAGCCCGTCACCCGTACGCCCAAACTGGCGGCGTGGGTGGCGAGTTCGGGGCTGACGTGCCCGATCACCGTGATCAGCAGTCCGCCCGGGCGCAGGGTGCGCAGCAGTTCGAAGCTGTGCTCCCCGCCGAGCAGATCGAGGACGACGTCCTGTCCGGTGACCGTGTGGTGCAGCGGGCCCGCCGTGTAGTCGACCGGGTGGTCCACGCCGACCTCGCGCAGGAAGTCGTGCTTCTCGGCGCGGGCCGTGCCGGTGACCTCGGCGTCGTGGGCCCGGGCGATCTGGGCGGCCAGGTGGCCGACGCCGCCCGCCGCCGCGGTGACCAGCACCTTGTCGCCCCGCCTGATCCGCGCGGTCTCCACCAGCGTCTGCCAGCCGGTGAGTCCCGCCAGCGGCAGCGCGGCCGCCTCCTCGAAGCTCAGCCCCACCGGTTTGCGGGCGAACTGCCGGGCGGGCGCGGTCACATACTCGGCGTACGTGCCGCCGGGCCGAGGGAAGCCGATGAGGCCGAACACCTCGTCGCCGGGCTCGAAACGGGTCACTCGGGGCCCGGACTCCACCACTCCGGCGATGTCCCAGCCCTGCACGAAGGGCGGGGCGCCGAGCGCGCCGGGCGGGAAGACGCCCGCGCGGATCTTCCAGTCGACGGGATTGACGCCCGCGGCCTCGACCCGGACCAGCACCTCGGTGGGCAGCGGCGTCGGGCGGTCGACCTCGGTCAGGCGCAGCACGTCCGGGGCGCCGATCCCGGTGGTGACGGCGGCTTTCATCGGCCGCTCCGCTCGTCGAGGTAGGCGGCCCACTCGGCCAGCTTCTGACTGAGGACGAGGTCGCCCTCCGGAACCTCGATGCCGTACTCGCGCTGGATGAACAGGGCGATCTCGATCAGGGTGAGCGAGTCCAGCGAGAGGTCCTCCAGGGTCCGCTCCGGGTCGATCTCCTCGATGGGGATCTCGGCCTTCTCGGCTATGAACGCGACCAGTCCGGGATATGCCGTGACAGGCATCTCGTACTCCCTCCTCGGAGCCGTGCTCCGGGGCTTGCGTGGATCGGTGAGGCGGGGGTGCGGGGGTGAGGTGTGCGGGCGCCGGGCTGGATCAGGCCGCGGCGGAGTTGGGCATTCCGGTGTACTGAAGGCCGTCGGGCCAGGTGAGAGTGATCGCGCCCCAGGTCGTACCGGCGCCGAAGGCGGTCAGGAGCACCTTGTCCCCCGCCCGCAGCCGCCCTTCGCCGTGCGCGTCGTCCAGGGCCAGCGGGATCGACGCGGCGGCCGTGTTCCCGGTGTGGCCGATGTTCACGTAGGCCCGCTCCTGGCCGATGCCGAGCTGCTCGGCGACGGCGTGCAGGATGCGGACGTTGGCCTGGTGGCCGACGAGGAGGTCCACGTCGGCGGTGGACCAGCCGGTGCGGTCGAGGACGGTCCGCGATGCCTCGGTCATCCGCAGCACCGCGTTCTTGAACACCTCGCCGCCGCGCATGGTGAGGTACTGGTCCTCGCGCAGCGCCGCGCTGTGGTGACTGCGCTGCCGGGAGCCGCCGGCCGCCACCCGGATCAGGTCGGCCTGCATCCCGTCACTGGCGAGTTCGGTACGGCGCAGCGCGCCCGGTTCGTCGGCCCGCCCCGCACGCAGCACCACCGCGCCGGCGCCGTCCGCGAAGATCGGCGCGGTGTTGCGGTCGTAGGGGTCGACGATGGTGGTGAAGGCGTCGGCGCCGACCACCAGCACGCTGTCCGCCACCGAGGAGGCGATCAGACCGGCACCGGTGGCCAGGGCGTACAGGAACCCCGAGCAGACGGCCCCGACGTCGAAGGCGGGGACGGTGCCGAGCCCGAGCCCGGCGGCGACGGTCGGACCGGTCGCCGGGCACGGGTGGTCCGGAGTGGCGGTGGCGACCACCACGGCCCCGACGTCTGGCCCGCCCGCCGAGTCCAGCGCCCGCCGTCCAGCCTCGATGGCGAGGTCGCTGGTGGCGGTGCCGGGGTCGACGATCCGCCGCTCGGCGATACCGGTGCGGGTACGGATCCACTCGTCGGAGGTGTCCATCCGGGCGGTCAGATCGTGGTTGGTCACCACCCGGGGCGGCAGCGCGGAGCCGAGGCCCGCGAGAACGGCGGTGGGCGCCGCGGTGCCGGGATCACCAAGGCCCGCCGTGCCCGGATCACCAAGGCCCGAGCGGACCGTCATCGCACGATCACCGAGGCCCGGTCGGACTCGGTGCGCATGTCGAGGGCCTCGTACTCGGCCTGCGCCTTCGCGATGGCCTCCTCCGGCGACATCAGCGCCGGCAGGTCGAACAGCCGGGCGATCTCCACCAGCCGCTCCTCGACGGTGCCGCCCACCACGTGCGCGGGGATGCCGAGTTCGGCGGCGACCTCCAGCAGCCGCTCGTCGGCCATGGAACGGAACCGCTCGTTGACCGGACGGTGCCCGTCGGCGGCCAGTGCCAGCTCGTTGGGCAGGTGCACGAAGACGTCGTACGTCTGCTTCACGTGCTGCTTGAAGGCGATGCCCAGTTGCTCCATGACCGCGTCGAACACCCGGATGTCCGCGGTGCGTTCGACGCTCTCCAGCTCGCTGAGGTGCACGGAGTCATTGGGGTTGATGCCGACGATGACGCGCACCGCGCCGTAGATCCACTCCTGGAGCGAGGAGCCGTCGGAGATGAACGAGCCCTCGAAGCGGCTCTCGTGGACGGCCCGGTCCACATGGCGGCGGACGATCAGCTGGACCAGCTCGGCCGCGGTGCACTGCTCCAGGGTCTTGCCGGGCACGGCCTCGGGCAGCAGCTCGCGCATGGTGCGGGCACGGGTGCGCGGAATTCCCACGTAATGCGCGAGGGCATACGAGGTGAGGGTCTTTCCGGAGGAATACGTGCCGGATATGGCGATACGCATGACAGGCTCCAGTTCTGAAAAGGTGGCCGGTAAATCAGCCGGGAAGTCGGTGCGCGACAGAGCAGCGCACGGTGTTTCCGGCGAGCCGTCCGACGATGTCGGCCGTGCGCCAGATCTCTTCGTCCCGCCGAAGCAACGTGCTGTTTTCCAGCCGTACATCCAGCGGGGTCTCGTAGCGGATGGGATCGGGCTCCGCGCTCGCCTGGAGCACGGTCGTGCGCATCCACAGGGTGTTGCTCGCGCCCCGGGAGATCCCGTCGGTCTCGTACAGCAGGATCTGACCGAGCTGAAGGCTCGTCACGAAGGTGTCGATCAGCCCGACGAAGGGCTGGTACAGGCCCTCGGTGCCCTCGGTGGCCAGCACGGTGCCGGGCTCCTGGGCCACGTCCACGACGGCGTGCGCGCGGGCCTCGGCGGCCCGCACCGCGACCTTGCGCACGCTCTGCGTCCGGGCCGCGAAACCAGTGCCGTAGTACTGCCGCTCCACCGGCCCGAGCAGTTCCGCCGGGCCGCTGTAGGTGGCCGTGGCGACCGGGCCGTCGGAGGAGGGACCCGGCTGCGGATGGCGCAGGTCGGTGCGGACCCGCATCGCGCCGACCATGGTCTGCAGCCGCGACACCGCCTCGCCCTCGCTGTTCCGTACCGGCACGCCGAGCACGGTGGTGCGCACCGGAAGGCCGGTCAGTTCCTCGTCGGGCTCGGTGCCCGCCTTGATCCGCACCGACAGCACCCGGCCCGCACGCCGGCTCTCGGGGCCGAGGCCGAGGGCGTGGGTGAGGGCCGCCTCGCTCAGGTGCACGGCGATGATCAGTCCGTCGACGGTGCTCAGATGCGGGCGCAGATCGCCGCGGGTCTTCGCCTTGGTCGACCAGTCGGCCGGGTAGACGACGTCGAGCCGGCTGCCGAGTTCGGTGGGCACATCCCGGCCGCCGGTCATCTCGACCTTGTCGTAGCGGTACTGCACGCGCCGGAATCCGGAACCGAAGAACCGCTTTTCGCCGGGCCCCAGATAGTCGTCGACCGAGTCGAGGAGTAATTCCTTGGCAGGCAGCATTCCAGACAACGCTAACTCCCTTGTGTCGGGCCCAGCGGGGCGATTTCCCGGCATGTTTCCCGGGCTGCTTCTCGGTGAGCTCGAAGCTAGCCGAAATATTTCGCCGCAACGAGAGTCGGCTCATGCGGTTACTGCCAACACCACCTTGGACACCACCAGTTGGCGCCCTTTTCCGAACACCCCGGAATTGACTAGCGTCCGAGGTGTTCGCGGACACGGATTCCAGTGCCGCACACGGGGAGGCAGCCATGTCCGACACCACGCTCGGCCCCTGGGCCGTGACGCCCGAGTTCAGCCAGCAGCAGCTCGTCCCGAAGATGGGGATCGAGCTGGTGCGCTGCGAGCCGGGCCTGGTCATCGGCACCATGCCCGTGGCCGGCAACCGCCAGCCCGTCGGCATCATGCACGGCGGCGCCAACGCCGTACTGGCGGAGACTCTGGGATCCATCGCCGCGTTCCTGCACACCGGACCCGGCGGCCACGCGGTCGGCCTGGACCTGTCCTGCACCCACCACCGCTGGGTGGCCGGCGGCACGGTGACCGGTGAGTGCCGTCCCCTGCACGAGGGCCGCACCACCGCCACCTACGAGATCGTCATCATCGACAGCTCCGGCAGACGCACCTGCACCGCTCGGCTGACCTGCGCCGTCAGCGTCCGCGCCCGTTCCCGCGGCGTTCTGCGCACGGCGTGAGGAATCCGGGGTCCCCCCGCAATCACCATCGAAGAGAGGCCAACACCCCATGTGCCACAGCACCGACAGCAGGCCCCCCGCCGTCGAGAACCCCGGCAGCGTGGCCGAGGAGGGGCTGATCGAGCTGACCTCCCAGGACGGGACGGCGTTCAGCGCCTTCCACGCGCAGCCGGGTGAGCCCAACGGACGCGGCGTGGTGATCCTGCCGGACATCCGCGGCGTCCACGCCTACTACCAGGAGCTGGCCCGCCGGTTCGCCGAGGCCGGGTTCGCCGCCGTCGTCCTCGACTACTACGGGCGTACGGCAGGACTCGGGCCGCGCGACGACGAGTTCGAGTGGCAGCCGCACTTCAAGCAGCTGGTCCCGGACAGCGTGGCCGACGACGCCGCGGCCGCGGTCGCCTACCTGACCGAGAAGAACCCCGGTGTCACGGTCTTCTCGGTCGGCTTCTGCCTCGGCGGCGGCCACTCCTGGCGGCTCGCGGGCACCGACCTCGAACTGGCGGGCTCCATCGGCTTCTACGGCCTTCCGGGCCTCGCGGAGGACCGCCTGGGGGACATCTCCGCCCCGCTGCTGCTGCTCCTCGCCGGCGACGACGTCGCCACCACCCAGGAGGACTTCGCGGCCTTCCGCGGCAAGCTGGACGACGCGGGCAAGCCGTACGAGTACAAGATCTACGACGGTGCCCCGCACTCCTTCTTCGACGGCGGCGCCCCGGAGTGGAAGGACATCAGCGCGGACGCCTGGCAGCGCCTGCTGGACTTCACCGCGCGCCACGCGGAGCCCGCCGTATGACCCGCGACATCCGCGACGAGCAGCGCGGCAACCCCCGCTTCGAGCGCGGGCACGCCAAACTGCTGGAACTCGGCGACTCGGGCGACGCGATCTTCACGGCGCTCGCCGACGTGGCCCCCGACATGGGCCGCTACGTCGCCGAGTTCGTCTTCGGAGACCTGTACGGCCGGGGCGGACTCGACGACCGGCAGCGGCAGTTGGTCACCCTTTCGCTGCTCACCGCACTCGGCGACACCGAGCGCCAGTTCGCCTTCCATCTGAACCTGGCGCTGAACGCGGGCGTCACCCCGCAGGAGGTGGTGGACGCCCTGGTGCACGGCCTGGCCTTCGTCGGCTTCCCGCGCACCTTCAACAGCCTCAGCACGGCCAAGCGCGTGTTCGCCGAGCGGGGGCTGCTGCCGGTGGCCCCGGCCCCCGTGGCCGAGGCCGCGGCGGCCGGCTGACCGCTCCCGCCCCGCGCGTGCCCTCAACCCCCCGTCGGCCGCGCGGGGCGGGACACCCATTTCACGCAGGAGGGAACCGCCTTGCGACGACGTACAGCCGCGTTCTTCGACGTCGACGGCACCGTCATCAACGTCACCAGCATGTTCCGGTTCCTGGAGTTCCGGCTGGCCGCCGAGGGGCATCCACCGTCGGCCTACCGCTACGAGCGCCAGCGGCTGAAGGCCATGACGGCCGCCGGGGTCCCGCGCACCGAGACCAACCGCGCCTACTTCGCCTCCTACGCCGGAGCGGACGTACGCGCCATAGCCGCCCTCGCCGAGGAGTGGTTCCGGACCGAGCTGGACCGGGGCGCCCTCTTCAACGAGCACGTGGTCGCCGCCCTGCGCCGGCACCAGCGCGAGGGCGACCTGGTGGTGCTGGTGTCGGGCTCCTTCCGGGCCTGCCTGGCCCCCATCGCCCGGCACCTCGACGCGGACATCGTCGTGTGCTCGGACCCGGAGACCGCTCACGGCACGTACACCGGCCATGTGGAGCGCCCGATGATCGGCGAGGCGAAGGCGGAGGCGGTCCGCACCCTGAGCACCACGGGCAGACTGGACCTGCCCGCGTCCACGTCCTACGGCGACCACATCTCCGACCTACCGCTGCTGCGCATGACGGGCCGGGCGGTGGTGGTCGGCGACGACCCGGAGATGCGCGAACAGGCCCGCCGCCACGGCTGGACGGTGTGGCCGCGCACTCCGGCGCCCACGCTCACCCGCTGAGTTTCAGCTTCCTCAGGACTCTCAGCCCACGCACAGCCGTCACCCACGGTCCTGACGGCCACCGTTCCTACGTTCATGTCCATGACGGGAAACCACAAGGACACTTCGATCACCCGGCGCCGCGCCCTCGCGGTGACCGGCGGCACGGTGGCGGCGGGCGGGCTGGCGTTCGCGGGCTACCAGGCGGCGTTCGCGGACGAGACGACGGCGGCCGAGACCACCACTGCCACGGCCACCTCTTCAAGTTCCAGCACCTGCATGACGCTGATGTCGAGCGTCACCGAGGGCCCCTACCACCTCGACGGCGCCCTGGTGCGGAAGGACATCACCGAGGGCAAGAGCGGAGTCCCGCTGACCCTGCGCCTGACGGTCGTGGACGCCGCGGACGGCTGCACCCCGGTCCCCGGGGCGGCGGTAGAGATCTGGCACTGCGACGCCTGGGGCTACTACTCCGGCTACACGACGGCCAACCCCGGCGGCTCGGCCCCCGCGGAGAGCGAGGACGGCTCGACGGCCGACGACAACACCTACCTGCGCGGCTACCAGATCGCCAACGCCAACGGGGTGGTCAAGTTCGAGACGATCTTCCCCGGCTGGTACACCCCGCGCACCTGCCACATCCACGTCAAGGTGCACACGGGCGGTGAGAAGGAGGACGGCACCTACGAGGGCGGCAAGGTCAACTACACCGGCCAGTTCTTCTTCGACGACGAGATCGCCCAGGAGATCTTCACGCTGGAGCCGTACTCCCAGCACTCCGGCAGCTACACGACCCTCGACAACGACATGGTCTACGACGGAGGCGGCGCGTCCAGCGGCCTGCTGACCCTGAAGGCGGTGAAGAAGGCCGACCCGTCAAAGGGCTACAAGGGCTTCCTGACCCTCGGCATCGACCCGGACGCGGAGAACACGGGCGCGGGCAGCGGCGGCGGTGGCGGCACGCCTCCCGACGGCACGCCTCCCAGCGACGCCCCTTCGGCCCCGGCGTCTTCGTAGGGTACGGCGATGACGAGCCGCGAGGACGAGGCGCTGGCGCGGGCCGCGGTGACCGCGCTGACGGACCAGCTGGCGCTGACCCCGAAGCCGGGCCTCCCCGACCCCTCCCACCGGGACCACAACACCCTGCGCTGGTCGGCGAAGGCCCTGACCCCGGGCCTCGCGGCCATGTCGGCGGCGGCCCGCCGCACCGGCGAACCGACTCCGGGGTTGCGCGCGGAGCTGGGCGCGATAGGCCGCTGCACGGAGCACTCGGTCGGTCTGGCGGGCGGCGGCCACCGGGGGGCCCTGTGGACGCTGGGCCTGCTGGTGGCGGCGGCAGCGATAGAACCGAGGGAGGTCCCGGCGACGGCGAAGCGCATCGCCGCGCATCCCGACAGAGGAGCCCCGCGCCGACCCTCCCGAGGCTCGTCGATGTCCGCGAAGTACGGAGCGGCCGGGGCGAGGGGAGAGGCCCGCGCGGGCTTCCCGCACATACGGCGGGCATGGGCCGTCCTCGCCGACGGCACCCCGAGGCCCCAGTCCCGCCTGAACGCCCTGCTCACGATCATGTCCACCCTCCAGGACACGGAACTCCTGTACACAGCGGGCCCGACAGGGCTACGGCACGTACAGGCGGGCGCAAGGAGGGTGCTGGAGGCAGGCGGAACGGGAACGGCAGCGGGAGCGAAGGCCCTGACGGCACTGGACACGGACCTGCACAACCGAGGCTGGAGCCCGAGGGGGAGCGCGGGACTGATGGCGGGGGCACTGTTCTTGGATGCGCTGCCGGCAACGGCTCAACCAGCGGGAACCAGAACCCCCGTACGAGGCACCGCAGCCCGACGCGCCACCGGCTCCATCGCATAGGACGCCACCAACGTCACCCCACCCAACAGCAGCCACCCGGGCGCCCCCCACTGCACCAGCAGCGTCGTCAGCACCAACGGCCCTGCCGTACGGGCCACCGTGACCCCCGTACCGAAGAAGCCCTGGTACTCACCCACCCGATCCGCCGGCGCGAGATCGAAGGACAGCTGCCAGGATCCCGCCGACTGCCCCATCTCGGCGACGACCTGGAGCACAGCCCCGACCACCAACGCCCCCACGGCAACCCACGGCGACGCCCCCGCCGACAGCGCGAACACCGCACACGCCGCCAGCATCACCCACCCCGACCGCCGCACCGCACTCACGGCCGTGGCAAGCCCGGTCACCCCACGAGCCATCCGAACCTGGAACAACATCACCGCACCGGTGTTGAGCACGAACAACGCCGACACCAGCCACGCAGGCGCAGCGGTCCGCTCGGCGATCCACAGCGGCAGACCGAGACTCAGCAACGGCATCCGCAGCAACAGCACGGTGTTGAGCGCCGTGATGACCACATACGGCCGATCACGCAGCACCGCGAGCCCGTTCCCCTTCACGGAGACGACCGGCGCCACAGCAGGCAGCCGCAACAACACCGCGGCGCACAACAGGAAGCTCACCGCGTCCAGAGCGAACACCCCGAGATAAGCCCCCCGAGTCCCCACATGCAGCGCCAGACCGCCCAGCCCCGCCCCCACGGCGAGCCCGGCGTTGAGCGTGGACTGAAGATGCGCCAGCAACCCCGTCCGCTCCCCGGCGGACACCAGCCCCGCCAGCAGCGCCTGCCGCGCCGCGGCGAGCCCGGACTGAGCGGTGGCGTAGCCGACAGCGGCCCCCACGAAGGGCCAGAACCCCCGCACCACAAGGAAGGACGCGACCGCGAGCGAGGTCGCCAACGCCAGCAGCACCGCCGTCCCCCGCGCCCCCCGCCGGTCCGCGAGCCGCCCGAGCGGCACCCCCGCCAGCGACCCGACCGCCCAGGCGACGGTCAGCCCGAGCCCCACGCGCGCGGGGTCGAGACCCACGACGTGGGTGAAGTAGAGCGCCGAGGTGACATAGAAGGCACCGTCCCCGACCGAGTTGGCCAACTGGGCCAGAGCCAGGACGCGTTGCGGACCCGCGGGCGGAACGAGGGAGTTCGTCATGCCTACGACACTAGGTGCGGACTGGATCCCCAAACAGAACCACTAAGGGCCGAAATCCATGGCCCAATTCACCCTGCGTCGAGCACCTTCCCCAGCACCTCCAGCGCTTCGGGATACACCCGCTCCCGAGGCGTCCCGTACCCCACGACCAGCCCCTGCGGCCGCCCTTCACTCTCCGGTGAGTGCCAGTGCTCCCCGAGCGACCCCACCGCGAGCCCCTCCGCCTCGGCCCGCGCCAGTACCTCGGCCTCGTCGTCGACCTCGATCAGCGCATGCAGCCCCGCGGCGATCCCGCGCACCCCGCGCCGCGACCCGAGCCGGTCCACCAGCCGGTCCCGCCGCCTGCGGTACCGCAGCCGGCACGCGCGCACATGACGGTCGTAGGCATGACTGTCGATCAGTTCGGCGAGCGCCAACTGACCGAGCGACTCGGTGTGATGGTCGCTGTGCAGCTTGGCGTCGGCGACGTCGTCGACGAGTTGCGGCGGCAACACCATCCACCCGAGCCGCAGCGCCGGCCCGAGCGTCTTGGAAGCGGTCCCGAGATACACGACGTGCCCCGGCGCCATCCCCTGCAACGCCCCCACGGGCTGCCGGTCGTAACGGAACTCCCCGTCGTAGTCGTCCTCGACGATCAGTCCGTCACGCGCGCGTGCCCAGTCGGTGAGCGCCCGCCGCCGCTCGGGATGGAGCGTGACCCCGGTCGGATACTGATGCGCGGGCGTGACAACGACCGCCGAGGGCTCCCCGAGACCGTCCACGCAGGCCCCCCGCTCATCGACCCGCACAGGCACCACGGAGCCACCATTGCGCCGTACGACATCCCGATGGAACGGCAGCCCCGGATCCTCCATGGCGATGTCGCCACCGTCCAGCACACGCGTGAGCAGCGCGAGCCCCTGCACATACCCCGACGTGATGACGATCCGCTCGGGCGGCGCGATCACCCCCCGAGCCCGCCCCAGATACCCGGACAGCGCGGCCCGCAGCTCGATCCGCCCCCGGGGATCGCCATAGTCGTAGGCCAGGGAGGGCGCGGTGGCGATGGCCCGCCGCAGCGCCCGCAGCCAGGCAGCAGCCGGAAACGCCCCCACGTCAGGACTGCCGGGCCGCAGATCGAACAGAGGCTCACGCGCGCGTGCGGAAGCCTCCGGCGGGACGGCGTCCTCCGCAGGCAGCGAGGCGACCTGAGTACCGGACCCCTGCCGAGCGGTGAAGTACCCCTCGGCGACGAGCTGGTCGTAGGCCCCCTTGACGGTGTTGCGGGAGACTCCCAGTTCTTCGGCGAGCCGCCGTGTGGCGGGCAACCGCTCCCCGGGCGCCAACCGCCCGTCCCGCACCGCGTCACGCAGGGCACGCTCCAGCCCGGCACGCCGCCCATCAGCAGCGACAAGCTCCACATGCAGGTCCACCCAAGCCCCCACTCCCGCAGACCGCAACGATGGCCGGACACCCCACCGGTGCCCGGCCATCAATCCAACAAGTCAGCCCTTCAGCGAAGCCATCCAGGCCTCAACCTCATCAGAGCGACGAGGAAGCCCGTCGGACAGATTACGGTTCCCGTCCTCCGTCACCAGAATGTCGTCCTCGATCCGCACACCGATGCCCCGATACTCCTCAGGCACCGTCAGATCATCGGCCTGGAAGTACAGACCGGGCTCAACAGTCAGACACATCCCCGGCTCAAGAACACCGTCCACATACGTCTCCACGCGCGCCGCAGCGCAGTCATGGACGTCAAGACCGAGCATGTGCCCCGTACCGTGCAGCGTCCACCGCCGCTGAAGCCCCAGCTCCAGCACCCGCTCCACGGGCCCCTCGACAAGCCCCCACTCCACGAGCCTCTCGGCGAGCACCCGTTGCGAGGCGTCATGGAAGTCCCGGTACTTCGCACCGGGCTTCACGGCCGCGATCCCGGCCTCCTGCGCCTCGTACACGGCGTCGTAGATCTTCTTCTGGATCTCGGTGTACCGGCCGTTGATCGGCAGCGTCCGCGTGACGTCGGCGGTGTAGTACGTGTGCGTCTCGACGCCCGCGTCGAGCAGCAGCAGGTCCCCGGACCGCACCGGCCCGTCGTTGCGCACCCAGTGCAGCGTGCAGGCGTGCGGCCCGGCCGCGGCGATGGTGCCGTAGCCGACGTCGTTGCCCTCCACACGCGCGCGGAGGAAGAAGGTGCCCTCGATGTAGCGCTCGGAGGTGGCCTCGGCCTTGTCGAGGACCTTCACCACGTCCTCGAAACCGCGCACCGTCGAGTCGACGGCCTTCTGCAGCTCGCCGATCTCGAACTCGTCCTTGACCAGCCGCGCCTCGGAGAGGAAGACCCGCAGCTCCTCGTCCCGCTCGGCGGTGACCTTGTCGGTCAGCGCGGCCTCGATCCCGGCGTCGTAACCGCGGACGACCCGCACCGGACCGGTCGCCTCGCGCAACGCCTCGGCCAGCTCGCGCACGTCGGAGGCGGGGATGCCGTACAGCTTCCCGGCCTCGGTGAGGGAGTGCCGGCGGCCGACCCACAGCTCGCCCTGGCCGGAGAGCCAGAAGTCGCCGTTCTCGCGGTCGGAGCGGGGCAGCAGGTAGATCGTCGCCCGGTGACCGTCGGCCACGGGCTCCATGACCAGGACGCCGTCCTCGGTCTGGTTGCCGGTGAGGTAGGTGTACTCGACCGAGGCCCGGAAGGGGTACTCCGTGTCGTTCGAGCGGGTCTTCAGATTGCCCGCGGGGATCACAAGACGCTCGCCCGGGAAGCGCGCCGACAGCGCGGCGCGGCGCGCGGCGGTCTCGGCGGCCTGGGGGATCGGCTCCAGGCCGCGCAGCTCGGTGTCGGCCCAGCCGGACTTCATGTTCTCGGCCAGCTCGTCGGACACGCCCGGGTACAGGCCGTTCTTGCGCTGCTTGATCGGCTCTTCAGACTCTTCCGGGGTCTCCGGGGTGAGCTCCTCGGCCACGGTCATCCTCCTTGATACGGCACTGGACCCCCTCCATCGTACGGTCGTACGGAAGGGGGCCCAGGGGCGAAGGACCTGTTACCGGTGTCATTCGAAGCGCGCGGCGAGCAGGACGACGTCCTCCGTGCTGTCCGCCACGTCGAGACCGTCGGGCAGCACCGCCCGCAGGACGTGCTCGGCGATGGCGTCCGGGTCGTGCCGGATCGACCGGGGGACGCTCGCCGCCGCCGTGTGCAGCCGCGCGAAGGCCCGGTCCGTGGCGTCGCCGGTACGGCGCAGCAGCCCGTCGGTGTAGAGCAGAACCGTCTCTCCTGCTTCTGCCTGGAGCTCTACGCTGGGCGCCTCCCAGCAGGCCAGCATGCCGAGCGGGGCGGAGACGGAGGTCTCCACGAACTCGGTGCGCCGCTCGCCGATCAGCAGCGGCGGGCAGTGCCCGGCCCCGGCGAGGGTGATCTTGCGCAGGGCGGGCTCGCAGTAGGCGAACAGGGCGGTGGCCGAGCGGGCGGGCTCGGTCAGCCGCAGCAGCAGCTCCAGATCGGACAGGACCGCCACCGGGTCCTCGCCCTCCATCACGGCGTACGCCCGGAGCGACGCCCGCAGCCGGCCCATCGCGGCGACCGCGCTCGGCCCGGATCCGGTGACCGCGCCGACCGCGAGACCGAGGGCCGCGTCCGGCAGCGGCAGCGCGTCGTACCAGTCGCCGCCGCCGAGCGGCCCGGTGCGGTGCCGGGCGGCGAGCTGGACGCCGGCCACCCGGGGCAGCCGGGAGGGAAGCAGTTCCTCGGACATCGTCGCCATGCACGCGCGCGTGCGCTCGACCTCCAGCAGCCGGGCGAGGTGCTCGGTGGCGTAGCGCGTGTACAGGCCGACGAGGTGCCGCTGGCGCTCGGCCGGCTGGGCGGGCTCGTCGTAGAGCCACACGGCGGCGCCGAGCCGGCCGGCGGCGTCGGTGTGCAGGGGGAGTGCGTAGCTCGCGGCGTAGCCGAGGCGCGCGGCCACCTCGCGGTGGCGCGGATCGAGCCCGTCCTCGGCGAACAGATCGGGCTGCGCGATCTCGCCGTCCCCGCCGGGCAGTCCGTCGAGGATCTTCCCGTACGACATCGAGCCGCGCGGCACGGTCTCGATATGGCCGAGGTCCGCGCGGGCCAGCCCCAGGCCGACGGTGGTGTCCGGGCCCCGTCCGTCGGCCGGTTCCAGTACGACGAGTCCGCGCCGGGCGCCGACGAGGGCGGATCCGGCGCGCAGCAGCTCCTGGAGGGCGTCGGACAGGGAGTCCGTACGGGCCATGCGTTCGGTGAGTTCGTGCAGCGTGGTGAGGTCGGAGACCCAGCCGGCGAGACGGTCCTGGAGCAGCAGTCCGGGGGCGCCCGGTGTGGTGGGCGGTGAGACGGGAGTGGTGGCTGTGTTTTCGGAGGCCGCGGGCGCGGGCGCGACAGTGTGTGCGGGCGAGGGAACCGTTGAATCGATTCCGGCCACTTTCGGAGGGTGAGGGGCGTTCATGTCGTCCGGCTTTCCGACCGGTGCGTATTGCTCAAAAGCATCGCAAACCCCCATGTCATTCTGCGCCGCTAGCAGTGTCTCCACATGTACACGCACTCGTGAGGGGATGTCCAGCATTGTCCTGCCGGGATTCCTGGTGTCCGTGGGTAACCAGAGCACATCTTCCCGACCCCTTGCAGAAAGGCAAAGTTGGCTTAAAACTGCCTCAGGGAACGCCTTATTGCGGTCGACTGGGCTTGCTCCACGGAGCGTCACAGCGGTCGTGATGGGTACGTACTCGGAGAAGGCCAGGGGTGGTTGACAGCCACCCGGAACCTGGTGGCGGACCCGGGCGTCTTAGCCACCGACGACCGTGCCCCATCCTCCCGTGGCGGAGGCGAAGAGAAATACGTGCGACGGCAAAACGCCAGACTTCGCCACCCCACGCCACGCCCATGCTTTTGATAGACGCGGTATGGGCGAGGCTGCCGCGGACGCAGCCAACGCTCGGCCCATAGGGGTTCCCCTTGCTCTTGGCAGGGGTGTGATGCGCCAACAGGTACGCACAGTGAAGTGATCGACACATGGTGTGATGTGGACCACGGTGTTGCCAGCGGTGCAACGGAAAGGAACGAGCGCTCATGCGCGAGATCCTCGGAAGGCGACGCAGGCTCCTGTCCCAGCGCAACGGCGGGAGGCCTGAGTTGCTCAGCGCGGCCCTGACCTTCGCGACTCAATGGCAGTGGCCCGTACTCCCGGGAGTGACGGCGGACCCGCAGGGGCGGTCCCGCTGCGGCTGCCCCGATCCGGAGTGCACGGTGCCCGGTGCGCACCCGTTCGACCCCGGCCTGCTCGCGGCCACCACCGACGAGCGCATGGTGCGCTGGTGGTGGACCAACCGCCCGTCGGCACCGATCGTGCTGGCCACCGGCGGCAGGGCGCCCTGCGCGGTCAGCCTGCCGGCCCTGCCGGCCGCCCAGGCCCTCCTCGCGCTCGACCGCATGGGCCTGCGGCTCGGTCCCGTGATCGCCTCACCCACCCGCTGGGCCCTGCTCGTCAAGCCGTACTCCATGGAGCGGTTGGGCGAACTGCTGTACGCCAAGGACTGGGTCCCGGGCTCCCTGAGGTTCCACGGCACGGGCGGCTATCTCGCCCTGCCCCCCTCCGAGACCGGCGAGGGCACCGTCCGCTGGGAGCGCGCGCCGCTGCCCGGCTCGGCGACCCCGTGGCTGCCGGACGTGGAGGCCGTGGTGGACGCGGCGGTGGAGGCCCTCACTCGTACGGGTGTGAGCGCACCCGAGTTGTAGGGGTGTCGGGCGCGCGCCGGTCGGGGCGCCCGCCCCACCTCGTTATCTTCCGCAGTATGAACCCTCGTCTGCTCGCCCTCGTGGGCGTCGCGGTGTGCGCGGTGGCGCTGCCGCTGGCCGTGGCGTCCGCGGGGCAGGTGGGCGAAGAGGGCCGTACCGCCGCACCCGCCTCCTCCGTACGTCCGTCCGCGTCCGCCGACGCCAAGGCACCCTCCCCCTCACCCCTGAGGCTGGGCCTCGGCCTTGCCACCGCCGCGCGCTGCGGACCCGAACTCACCTCCCCCGAGGGCATCGAGGCGCAGACCTGTGTGCTCACCCAGGGCGAACAGACATGGGCGCGCACCTACTACCGCAACACCACCGGCGAGGCGCTGGATTCGGTGCTGAGCGTCATGGGACCGGGCGGACGCACCGTGCAGATGCGGTGCGCGGTGGGCGCCGAGGACGAGCCCGGCACCTGTGAGACCCCGCGCGAGCGGACCCGGGGCGAACCGGACGGCTACACCGCCGTCGCGGAGTTCGCGGCCGGCGCCGGTGAGGGTCCGCTGCTGCTGCGTTCCGGGAGCAACTCCGGTGCTCCTACGGGCAGTTGACATGCGGCGGCGTTCTGTACAGAGCCCTGCACATGAAAAGACCCGGTTGCTGGCGACGGGGGATGCACCAGCAACCGGGCTACTGGAACGGTAACAAGAGATCGGCGGTTCGCAAATTCGATCCGGGCTTTCCGGTCACCGATTTCCCCGTGCCGACGGGGAGTTGTGATCGGAGTCACCTGTTCCGCGCGCCCCCGTCGGCTGACCGGTCGATCAGCCGCGGAGGATCGTCTTCCGGCGCGTCAGCTGAGCGTGACCTGGCGGTTGGTCAGGCCACCACGCGCGCGGCGCTCGTCCGCGGTGAGCGGGGCGTCGGTGGCCAGCGCGGCGGTGAGACGCTCGGCGAACTCGGCGGCCGGCTTCTCCACGTCCTGGGCGCCGACCTCGCTCGGCAGGTCCCAGACCGGGACGATGAGGCCATGAGCGCGGAAGGAGCCCACGAGACGGGTGCCCTCGCCCAGGTTGGAGCGGCCCGCCGCGTGCAGCCGCGCGAGCGCGTCCAGAAGCCGCTCCTCGGGGTACGGCATGACCCAGCGCAGGTGGTTCTTCTCCGGCGTCTCGCACCAGTACGCGGCGTCCACGCCGGTCAGCCGCACGGTCGGGATGGCGGCGGCGTTGGCCCGCTCCAGGGAGGCGGTCACCTCCGGGGTGGCGTTCTCCGCGTCCGGAACCCAGAACTCGAAGCCCGGGTGCACAACTGGCTCGAACGCGCCTTCGGGGTCGAGCAGGTCCTGAAGCCGGGGACCGTCGGCCGGGGCGCGCCGCGCCTGCACCGGGGAGCCGGGCATGGCCTCCAGGGCGCGCCGGAGGGTGTCGGCGAGATCGCGGCTGATGTCGCCGGACGCCGTGTCGTTCTGCAGGCCCAGCAGGACCGAGCCGTCGTCACGGCGCAGCGCCGGCCAGGCCATCGGCAGCACGGTCGCCAGCGTGACGGCCGGGACGCCCTCGGGCAGGCCGCCCTTCAGGTGCAGCGGGACCGTGGCGGCGGGCACCAGCTCGCGCAGGGCCACCCAGTCGCACTCGCCGGGCAGCCCCTCGAAGGGGCGCTGCACCAGCTCGGTCACGGCCTCGGCGGCGGCCTTGCCGTGACAGGCCTTGTAGCGACGGCCACTGCCGCACGGGCAGGGCTCGCGGGCGCCGACGACCGGAACGTTCTCATCAGCGCGGGCACCGTCCGTGAGCTGCGGGCGCGTGGCCTTCGTCTGGGGTCGCTTCTTGGCCATGAGGGTGTCTCCCGGAAACGGCTCGTCTCGTACGGCGGGAGCCTAGCTGTTCACGCCATGGCCGACGCGACCCTGTGGACAACGCGTCTCTGTGGACAACGCCTCACCTCGGGAACCGGAGGTTCAGTCCAGGTCGTCGAACGCGTCCGCGAAGTCCAGTTCGGGGATCGCGGCGACCGACGGGGCCGCGATGCGCGTAGCGAAATCGTGGCGTCGGTGTCCGGCGTCGCGGTCATGCACGTCGTCGTGGACGACGACCCACACGGTGACCTCTCCCTGGGCGTCGTCCCGGACGCCCCAGTCGTCGGCCAGCGCGGTGATGATGTTCAGCCCACGGCCGCCGTGCGCGGTGACCGAGGGCGTGGCCGGAGCCGGGCGGGTGGGCCCGCCGCCGTCCGTCACCTCCACGGTGAGCCGCCCGGCGGTGTCCACCCGCCATGCGGCTCGTACGTCACCGTCCCCGGCCAGGGCGTCGCCCAGTGGTCGGCCGTGTTTGCACGCGTTGCTCAAGAGTTCGGAAAGAATCAGTACGGCGTCGTCGATGACCGATTCCGCCACGCCACCCCTGCGCAACTGATCGCGCATCCGGTGTCTCGCTTTCCCCACGCCCGCAGGGCCATGGGGTACGGCCATGCTCGACGACGTGGGCACCTCCTGTGCCACCACCAACGCCACCCCCGAGACCTCCTTCGCCCCACGCCACGGTGTGGATGCCCCATTGGCCTGTACCGGAAACCGGCCAATCCATGTCCGGTGACGCATTCGCAACGATCGAACACGGACCGAACACGCCGGAGCACTCCCTGTAATCGCCTGGCTGGAAATCGACGGTGTGGCCGAGATGTGGAGGATGGGGCCGATGTGGCCACCGGGTCAAGAGGTCGTACCGGGGCAGATGGGTTGTCGCAGTTCAGCGGCCGAGCTGACGCAGTACCGCGCGCGGGCGGTTGGTGATGACGGCGTCGACGCCCAGTTCCACACAGAGATCGACGTCCTCGGGCTCGTTCACGGTCCACACGTGCACCTGGTGACCGGCCCGTTTCAGACGCTCGATGTACGCGGGGTGATTGCGCACGATCCGGATCGAAGGACCCGCGATCCGCACCCCCGCCGGAAGCCGTCCGTCGCGCAGCCGGGGGGAGACGAACTGCATCAGATAGACCGTCGGCAACGTCGGCGAGGAGGCACGCACGCGGTGCAGCGAGCGCGCCGAGAAGCTCATCACGCGGACCGGGGACTCCGCGGCGGAGGCCGGGGCGTCGAGCCCGAACCGCTTCAGCAGATGCAGCAGCCGCTCCTCGACCTGGCCCGCCCAGCGAGTGGGGTGCTTGGTCTCGATGGCCAGCTCCACCCGGCGACCGGCGTCGGCGACCAGCTCCAGCAGGCGTTCCAGGGTGAGGACGGAGGTGTCCTCCCGGTCCTCGGGACGGTGTTCCCAGTCGGGCTCCTCGTCGCGGCTCTTCCAGGAGCCGAAGTCCAGCGCGGCGAGGTCGGCAAGCTCCAGGGCGGAGACCGCGCCGCGGCCGTTGGAGGTGCGGTTGACGCGGCGGTCGTGGACGCAGACGAGGTGGCCGTCCGCGGTGAGGCGGACATCGCACTCCAGGGCGTCCGCCCCGTCCTCGATCGCCTTCTTGTACGCGGCCAGGGTGTGCTCGGGGGCCTCCTCGGACGCTCCGCGGTGGGCGACGACTTGAGGCGTGTGCTGCCGTGCGTGGGTCACCGCGTCATGGTGCCACCGAGCGGGGGTAGACGCCTCGACGGAGGCGCTGGGATTGCGCCCTTTTCGTCGTACATGACCAATATAAAGAATGGCCTCGGACCCACAGCCACCGCTTATGGTGCTCTGACGGCCCATGGGAAAAGCTGACGGCATACAAAAAGGCCTGCACAGCTGAAGCGCACCGGGTCGTCGACACGTGAACGGGCGTGACCGAGTGCGACCGAAAACTACAGCCGTGGATCGAGGAGAAAAGCTGTGAGCACCGAGAACGAGGGAGCCGCGGTACCCTCGGCCCCGTCCGCACCCCCCGTGCCGGTGGACGCTCCCGCTGCTCCGGAGCCGCAGGGCCACCCGGCTCCCGACACCGGCGCCCCGACCACCCCGCTCCCGCCGGTGCCGCAGAGCACGCCGCAGACGGCCGCCGCAGGACCGGAGCCGACGCAGCCGCAGGGCTCGTCGGCACCGGACGCCTCCTGGCCGCCCCCTGCCCCGGCCACGCCCGCGTACGCCGCCGCCCCGGAGACCGGTGCGGGCGGGACCGGCTCGGGCACGGTCTGGGGCGCCGCGTACCAGCAGCCGGCGCCCGCGCCGAAGTCCGGCCGACGCGGCGGTCTGCTCGCCGCGGTCCTGATCGCCGCGCTGGTCGCGGGCGGCATCGGCGGCGGACTCGGCTACACCCTGGCCAAGGACGACGCGAACTCCTCCACCACCGTCTCCGCCTCCGACACCGGAGGCGACGTCAAGCGCGACGCGGGCACCATCGCGGGCGTGGCCCAGAAGGCACTGCCCAGCACCGTCACCATCGAGGCGGAGAGCAGCAGCGGTGAGGGCGGCACCGGCACCGGGTTCGTCTTCGACACCGAGGGCCATATCGTCACCAACAACCACGTGGTGGCCGAAGCGGTCGACGGCGGCAAGCTGACGGCGACGTTCCCGAATGGCAAGAAGTACGACGCCGAGGTCGTGGGCAACGCACAGGGCTACGACGTAGCGGTGATCAAGCTCAAGAACGCGCCGAGCGACCTCAAGCCGCTGACGCTGGGCAACTCCGACAAGGTGGCGGTGGGCGACTCGACGATCGCGATCGGCGCCCCCTTCGGCCTGTCGAACACGGTGACGACGGGCATCATCAGCGCGAAGAACCGCCCGGTGGCCTCCAGTGACGGCACCGGCAGCAACGCGTCGTACATGAGCGCGCTCCAGACGGACGCGTCGATCAACCCGGGCAACTCCGGCGGCCCGCTCCTGGACGCTCAGGGCAATGTGATCGGCATCAACTCGGCGATCCAGTCCGCCGGGAACGGCCTGGGCGGCACCAGCCAGTCCGGCTCCATCGGCCTGGGCTTCGCCATCCCGATCAACCAGGCGAAGGTCGTCGCCCAGCAGCTGATCAAGACCGGCAAGCCGGTGTACGCCAAGATCGGCGCCTCCGTCTCCCTGGAGGAGGGCACCGGCGGCGCGAAGATCACCGAGCAGGGCGCGAGCGGCTCGGACGCCGTGGAGTCGGGCGGCCCCGCGGCCGAGGCCGGCCTCAAGCCCGGCGACGTCATCACCAAGCTCGACGACCGCGTGATCGACTCCGGCCCCACCCTGATCGGCGAGATCTGGACCCACCAGCCCGGCGACAAGGTCAAGATCACCTACGAACGCGACGGCCAGACCCGCACGGTCGAACTGACCCTCGGCTCCCGAGTCGGCGACAACTGAGACCCCACCCGCCCACACCCACCGGTTACTCTTGTCCCCGCGCCGCCGATCAGCGGTGCGGGGAGGCGTGCCCGAGCGGCCTAAGGGAACGGTCTTGAAAACCGTCGTGGCAGCGATGTCACCGTGGGTTCAAATCCCACCGCCTCCGCGTTGCTGAGCAGGTGAGAGGGGCTGCCGAGAATATCGGCGGCCCCTTTTCCGCGGGGGTGGAGCTCACGCCCGATGCCCCGTCATCCGCGCTGCCGAAGCGATCGTCGCCCGGGCTTCCCGTTCGGTCAGCCCTGTGTTGAGCGCCGCCTCGATCAGGGGATCGTTCAGCGCGGGCCCGATCCCGTCCTCGTACGCTCGGCAAGCAGCCCAGAACAGGCGGGTGTTGCGCTGGCCCTCGTGTGCGGCGAGGACGAACTGGACCAGGCCTCGGCCGTGGTCGCCTGCCGATGGGGGGACCGGGCTCTGCGGTGCTCGGGGTGGCGGAAGCAGCAGGCGGAGGAGTGAGGGCGGGCAGGGTGCGGGGGACAGGTGTGCGGTGCCCGGGGCCGTGCCGTAGACGCCGTGTTCCGTGCGGGAACCGGGGCCGACGAGGTAGCCGCCGGCGCCTCTGATGTCGATGCCGGGGGCGAGGCGGCCGGCCGAGTTGGGGACGACGACGTCCGGTGGGCCGGTGAGCCAGAGGTGGCGGCCGCCGCTGGGGGTCAGGACGACCACCGTGTCGGGGATCGTGAACAGGTGGCGCAGGGCCAGTTCGCGCAGGGCCGCCGAGGAGTCCGTGCCCGACTTCGTGTCCAGGTCGATGCCGATCAGATGGTGCGGCGGCAGGCCGCACGCGATGCCGTAGCCGGTCGCCCAGGGCGCGGCGGCGAACAGTTCGCGGATGTGCGCGGGGTCGGTCGAGGCGTCGTAGACGCCGTGGCCGAAGCGGCCGCACTCGCCGTGGCAGGGGATGGGGTCGTCGCGGTGGGGGGAGCGCAGGGCCGGGAGTTTCGTCCGGGACAGGGGGATGACGGCCAGTCCGCGCTCCGCGGCTGACAGGGCGTGTGCGAGGGCCAGCGTCGTGGCCTGCCGGTCGGTGGTGGCCATGCCTCCATGTTCGTACGTATGTTCGAGAAAGGGAAGGGGGCGCCGCGGTGACTCGCCCGGGGGGACGGATTGGCTGGAAATGTGCCGGAACGCTGCACCTCTTGCGGCACTTGGGATGAGTTGTTCCCGCTGTTATGAAATGGGCCTTCAGGTCGATCATGGTGGTTTATCGACATGTCATCACGCTTGAGGGCGAATCATGGCTTTCGAGGTGGTTCGATGGGGATTCGGTGGGCAACTCTGGATTCGCGACGTCGTGCACAACGCCGGGGCGGTCGGCCAACTGCCTTGGGAGAAGCCGTACTTCACGTGCTTCACGTACTTCACGTTCTGGAGGACAACATGGCAAGCATCCGTACCGCCCGCGTCATCGCCGCCGTCTCCGCACTTCCGCTCGCCGCCGCCCTGTTCACCGGTGTGGCGTCGGCGGACAACGGCGCCATCGCGGACGACGGATCGAGCGCGGCCGTCACGAATGTCTGGCAGGGCGCCATCGGCAGTGGTGTGGGCGGCGACAACAACGGCAACTCCTCCACCACCCAGCAGCAGGCGATCGGCTCCGGCGCCTCGAACCAGAGCAACACCGCCCAGGTGGACGGTTCCGCGTTCACGGCCATCAACCAGGGGAACGACAACGTGGCCATCAACTTCACCCCGCTGTGGTGGTGAGCTGAGGACCGGCGCCCCGGCGCCGGTCCCGGTCTCTCGTGCGGTGTGCTCAGGGGGCTGACGCGTCTGTGCGGCGGTGTTACGGCATCGCCGCGCAGACGTTTTCACATGCCCCGGACGGTCTTGACTCCCCACCGTATCTGACGGAGAGTCAGAAACCTTGAGAGGGGAGGGAGTCGTGCACACCGACGAAGACCTGACCGAGCGGCTCAAGGCCTTCGAGGGCCGGCCCGCCGCGACCGAGGGCACCGGCAAGGACCCCGTCAACCTGCCCATGATCCGGCACTGGTGCGAGGCCCTCGGCGACACCAACCCCGCGTACAGCGGCCCCGACGCCATCGCCCCGCCCACCATGCTCCAGGCCTGGACGATGGGCGGCCTCTCCGGCCACACCGGGCGTTCGGCGGCGTACGACGAACTGCTCGGCCTGCTCGACGCGGCGGGCTGCACCTCGGTCGTCGCCACCGACTGCGAGCAGGAATACGACCGCCCCCTGCGCCCCGGCGACGAGATCACCTTCGACACGGTCATCGAGTCCGTCTCGGACCGTAAGACCACCAAGCTCGGCAGCGGCCACTTCGTCACCACCCGCACCGACATCCGGGTGGGCCCCGACCTCGCCGGCACCCACCGCTTCCGCATCCTCAAGTACGCCCCCGCGGCCCGGCCCGAGAAGCCCCCGCGCCCCCGCCCGGTCGTCAACCGCGACAACGCGGGCTTCTGGGAAGGCGTCCGCGACCGCAAGCTCCTCCTCCAGCGCTGCACCGCCTGCGCCGCCCCGCGTCACCCCTGGCTGCCTGGCTGCAACGCCTGCGGCGGCCTCGACTGGGACACCGTGGAGGCGAGCGGCGAGGGCACGGTGTACTCGTACGTCGTCATGCACCACCCGCCCTTCCCGGCCTTCGACCCCCCGTACGCGGTCGCCCTGATCGAGCTGGCGGAGGGCGTGCGCATGCTCGGGAACGTGATCGGGGTGCCGTACGACAAGGTGCGGATCGGGCTGCCGGTGAGGGTCGAATTCCGGGAGCACGACGATGAGTCGACCCTTCCGGTGTGGCGGGTGACCGGATGAGGACCGGTGATGTGCTGCCCCCGCTCACGCTTGCGATCACCCGCACCCTGATCGTCGCCGGAGCCATCGCCTCGCGCGACTACCAGGACGTGCACCACGACCCGGAACTCGCCCGGCGGAAGGGCTCCCCGGACATCTTCATGAACATCCTCACCACCAACGGCCTCGTCGGCCGCTACCTCACCGACCACTTCGGTCCCACGGCGGTGCTCCGCAAGCTCTCCATCCGGCTCGGCGCCCCCAACTACCCAGGGGACACCATGGTGTTGACCGGCACGATCGAGCAGCTCGACGGCGACACCGCGACCGTACGCGTCATCGGCACGAACGGCATCGGCGCCCATGTGACCGGCACCGCTGTCCTCACCCTGGGAGGCGAGCGGTGAACGGCCGTACGGCGATCGTCGGGATCGGGGCGACCGAGTTCTCCAAGGACTCCGGGCGCAGCGAGCTGCGGCTGGCCGTGGAGGCGGTACGGGCCGCGCTGGACGACGCGGGTCTCGCGCCGGCCGACGTGGACGGGCTGGTCACCTTCACCATGGACACCAGCCCGGAGATCACCGTCGCCCAGGCGGCCGGGATGGGCGAACTGTCCTTCTTCTCCCGCGTCCACTACGGCGGCGGCGCCGCCTGCGCGACCGTGCAGCAGGCCGCGCTGGCGGTGGCGGCCGGGGTGGCCGAGGTGGTCGTCTGCTACCGCGCCTTCAACGAGCGCTCCGGCCGCCGCTTCGGCTCCGGGGTGCAGCGGAGGGAGCCGTCGGCGGAGGGCGCGGCGCTGGGCTGGGTGATGCCGTTCGGGCTGCTCACCCCGGCGTCCTGGGTGGCGATGGCGGCCCAGCGCTATTTGCACACCTACGGCCTGACCCCCGAGAGCGCCTTCGGCCCCGTCGCCGTCACGGCCCGCCGGCACGCGGCGACCAACCCGGCCGCCTACTTCCACGGCCGCCCCATCACCCTCGCCGACCACGCGTCCTCCCGCTGGATCGCCGAGCCGCTGCGGCTGCTGGACTGCTGCCAGGAGACGGACGGCGGCCAGGCGATCGTCGTCACCTCGCTGGAGCGCGCCCGCGATCTGCCCCACCCGCCGGCGGTGGTCGCGGCGGCGGCCCAGGGTTCCGGACGCGGCCAGGAGCAGATGACCGGCTTCCACACCGGCGACCTCACCGGCCTGTCCGAGTCGGCGGTCGTGGCCCGGCAGCTGTGGCGTACGACGGGGCTCGGGCCGGCCGACATCGACGTGGGCATCCTCTACGACCACTTCACCCCGTTCGTGCTGATGCAACTGGAGGAGTACGGCTTCTGCGCAAGAGGCGAGGCGGCGTATTTCGTGGCGGAGGACCGGCTGCCGCTGAACACCCACGGCGGTCAGCTCGGCGAGGCGTACCTCCATGGGATGAACGGCATCGCAGAGGGCGTTCGCCAGATCCGGGGGACCTCGGTGAACCAGGTCGCCGGGGCGGCGCGGGCGCTGGTGACGGCGGGGACGGGGGTGCCGACCTCGGGTCTGGTGCTGACGGCGGATGGATGACCCCTGGGGGTCATCCCGTAGTAGCCCCCGCCCTCTCGTCCACCCTCAGGAGGTGGAGCCGACCCCACCCCTACAACCTGAGGGGGACTCTGCTTCGGGACCTCCGGCCGATGAGTGACAGTGGTGCCCGCTCCTAGCGTGGAGCCATGACCACACCCGTCTGCACCAGAGCTTCGAACGCCGCCACACCCAGGGCGCAGACCCTTCCGTACCCGTCGTTCTCTTCGTACGTGAGGGCCCGCCAGCCGGTGCTGCTGCGTACCGCCAGGTCGCTGACCTCGAACCCGTGCGACGCGGAGGATCTGCTGCAGACCGCGCTCACCAAGACCTACGTTGCCTGGGAGCGCATCGAGGACCATCGCGCGCTCGACGGCTATGTGCGCCGGACCCTGGTGAACACGCGTACCTCACAGTGGCGTAAACGCAGGGTCGACGAATTCGCGACCGATGAACTGCCCGAGCCCGAGCCCTGCCCGAGCGGCGCCGACCCGGCCGAGCAGCAGGCGCTGCACGACGCGATGTGGCGGGCGATCATGAGGCTGCCGGCGCGGCAGCGGGCGATGGTCGTCCTCAGGTACTACGAGGACCTCAGCGAGGCCCAGACGGCCGAGGTGCTCGGTGTGTCGATCGGCACGGTGAAGTCGGCGGTGTCCAGGGCGCTCGGCAAGCTCCGTGAGGACCCGGAGCTGGTCCCCGTACGCTGACCTTGTCAACGTGATGTGATCGATCGCACTTCCCTAGTGACATACCGCGCGGTATGCGCGCAGAATCTGCGCAACCCTTGCCACCGCGTAGGCAATGTCGCCCCCGGGAGGACCACCGTGCTGAGCACCATGCAGGACGTACCGCTGCTGATCTCCAGGATCCTGACCCACGGGTCGTCGATCCACGGCACATCACAGGTGACCACCTGGACCGGCGAGTCCGAACCGCATCGCCGCTCCTTCGCCGAGGTCGGCACCCGCGCGGCCCAGCTGGCGCACGCGCTCAAGGACGACTTGGGCGTGGCGGCCGACGAGCGGGTCGCGACCCTGATGTGGAACAACGCCGAACACGTCGAGGCGTACTTCGCGATCCCCTCCATGGGCGCGGTCCTGCACACCCTCAACCTCCGCCTCCCCCCGGAGCAGCTCGCCTGGATCGTCAACCACGCCGCAGACCGGGTCGTGATCGCCAACGGCTCCCTGCTGCCGCTGCTCGCCCCGCTGCTCCCGCACCTGAAGACGGTCGAGCACGTGGTGATCTCGGGCCCCGGCGACCGCGGTCCGCTGGCGGACGCGGGCGTCCAGGTGCACGAGTACGAGGACCTGATCGCCGACAAGCCGACCTCGTACGACTGGCCCGAGCTGGACGAGCGTTCCGCGGCGGCCATGTGCTACACCTCCGGCACGACCGGCGACCCCAAGGGCGTGGTGTACAGCCACCGTTCGATCTACCTGCACTCCATGCAGGTCAACATGACCCAGTCGATGGGCCTGACCGACCAGGACACCTCCCTGGTCGTGGTCCCGCAGTTCCACGTCAACGCCTGGGGCCTGCCGCACGCCACCTTCATGACCGGCGTCAACATGCTGATGCCGGACCGCTTCCTCCAGCCCGCCCCGCTGGCGGAGATGATCGAGCGCGAGAAGCCGACGCACGCGGCGGCGGTCCCCACCATCTGGCAGGGCCTGCTCGGCGAGCTGACGGCCCGCCCGCGCAACGTCTCCTCCCTCACCCAGGTCACCATTGGCGGCTCGGCCTGCCCGCCCTCCCTCATGGAGGCGTTCGACAGCTTGGGCATGCGGGTCTGCCACGCCTGGGGCATGACGGAGACCTCCCCGCTCGGCACGATCGCCCGTCCGCCGGCCCACGCGGTGGGCACTGACGAGGAGTTCGGCTACCGCCTCACCCAGGGCCGCTTCCCCGCCTCGGTGGAGGCCCGGCTCACCGGCCCCGGCGGCGAGCGCCTGCCCTGGGACGGCGAGTCGGCGGGCGAGCTTGAGGTGCGCGGCCCGTGGATCGCGGGTGCCTACTACAACGGCCCCGACGCCGAACCCCTGTGCCCCGCGGACAAGTTCAGCGAGGACGGCTGGCTGAAGACGGGTGACGTCGGCACGATCAGCCCGGACGGCTTCCTCACCCTGACGGACCGCGCGAAGGACGTCATCAAGTCCGGCGGCGAGTGGATCTCGTCGGTGGAGCTGGAGAACGCCCTGATGTCCCACCCCGAGGTCGCCGAAGCGGCGGTCGTCGCGGTCCCCGACGACAAGTGGGGCGAGCGCCCCCTCGCCACGGTGGTCCTGAAGGAGGGCGCCACGGCCGACTTCGCCACCCTGCGCACCTTCCTCGCCGACCATGCCGGAATCGCCAAGTGGCAGCTCCCGGAGCGCTGGACGGTCATCGAGTCGGTGCCGAAGACGAGCGTCGGCAAGTTCGACAAGAAGGTCCTGCGCAAGCAGTACGCGGAGGGCACCCTGGACGTGACCCAGCTGAGCTGACCCTCGACTGAAAGAGCCCCCGGCATCGGCCGGGGGCTCTTTTCTTTCTAGTTGGTGCCGATTCTAGTTGGTGCCGATCCGCGCCAGCAGATCCACGATCCGGCTCTGCACCTCGGGGCTCGTCGAGCGCTCCGCGAGGAACAGCACCGTCTCCCCCGACGCGAGGCGCGGCAGGTCGGCCTGGTCGACGGCGGCCGTGTAGACGACCAGCGGGGTGCGGTTGAGCTGGCCGTTCGCGCGCAGCCAGTCCACGATCCCGGCCTGCCGGCGGTGCACCTGCATCAGGTCCATCACCACCAGGTTCGGCCGGAACTGCCCCGCCAGCGTCACCGCGTCCACATCACTCGCGGCCCGCGCCACCTGCATCCCGCGCCGCTCCAGCGTCGCGGTCAGCGCCAGCGCGATCTCCGCGTGCTCCTCGATGAGCAGCACCCGCGGCGGATGCTGCTCACTGTCCCGAGGCGCCAGCGCCTTCAGCAGTACGGCAGGGTCGGCGCCGTACGCCGCCTCCCGCGAGGCCTGTCCGAGCCCCGCCGTCACCATCACCGGCACCTCGGCGGCCACCGCGGCCTGCCGCAGGGACTGCAGGGCGGTACGGGTGATCGGCCCGGTCAGCGGATCCACGAACAGCGCGGCGGGGAACGCCGCGATCTGCGCGTCCACCTCCTCGCGCGAGTGCACGATGACCGGCCGGTAGCCACGGTCGCTCAGCGCCTGCTGCGTGGTGACGTCCGGTGCCGGCCACACCAGCAGCCGCCGCGGGTTGTCCAGCGGCTCCGGCGGCAGCTCGTCGTCCATCGGCTGCGGCCGCGGCGTGTCCGCCACCTCGACCGCCCCGCCCGGACCGTCCAACGGCTCGGGCCCCTCGGCGGCGTTCTCGTCCGGCGCGCCTATGGCGTACGACCGTCCCGTGCCCTCGGTGCCCTGCGCCAGCCGGGACTGCCCGGCCGGCGACGGCTGGGGCTGCTCCGCCTGCGGATGGGGCCGCGCCGACTGCTCCGGCTGCGCGGCGCTCTCCGGATCCGGCCGGGTCCCCAGCTTGCGCCGACGGCCGCCACCGTTCGTCTGATGCGGAGGAGTCTGATGCGGGGGAGTCTGATGCGGGGGCGGCGTCGCCGACGGCTGCTGCACCCGCGCCGCCTGCCGAGTGAACGGCACGCCCTGCCCCAGGGTCCGCACGCTGATCGCCCGCCCCTGCGTGGAGTTCGGATCCACGGGAGCGGCGGCCTCTGCGGGCAGCGGCTGCGCCGCCCGCGGCTTGTCGGCCTCCGGGGGAAGCGGGGTGCCTTGGGACGGGGTCCCCTGCGCGGGGGTGCCCGCGGCGGGCGTCGGCTGTGGCTGGGGGGCGGGGGTGCCCTGGGCCGGGGTGGCGGCCTCGGCGGGGAGGGGGGCCGCTGGAGCGGTGATCGGCCCGGCGGGGACCGGCTGGGCCTCGGCGGGTACGCCCGCCTCCTGACCCGGCTGCCCCACGGCCCGCCGACGGCGCCCGGTCGGCGCGTTCGTCGGATGCGGCTGCGGCGGCGTGTGGTCGTCGGCGTGGTCGTGCGGTACGGCGTCGTGCCGGCCGTCGTCCGTGGCGGGAGCGGCGGCAGCGGCGGCCGGGGCCTGTGGCGGAACCGGAACAGGAGCGGGCGCGGGCATCGAGACCGGAGTCTGCGCCTGGCCGTTGCCCTCCGCCCGGTCCGCCTCGGCCGGCGGCAGGGCGAACACCGTACGAGGCACCGCCTCCTGCGCGGCCGCACGCTCATTCGCCGCCGCCAGCGCCCGCCGCCGACGCCCGGTCGGCTGCCCGTCCTCACCGGAACCGGAACCGGAGCCGCCCTGAGCCGGAACCGGCTCGGAGGAGGCCGCGGGCAACGCCGGAGGCAGCGCGTGCTGTTCGCCGGAGTCGCGCCGGGCCCGCCGTCCGCCCGGCGCGGGCACGCCCTGAGGCGGCACTGTGCCGCCAAGCCCGGTGCCCACGGCCGCGGTTCCGGCGGCGTGCTCGGCAGCCGTGACCACGGCCCCCTCAGCCACACCCGCGTCCGCGCCGTCCGGACCGGCGATCTCGGCCGGACGCCCGCGCCGCCGCCCCGTACCGCCGGACACCTCGGCCGGTGCCTGCTCCTGGGCCGGAACCGGTGCTGCCTCCGCCGCCCGCCGCCTGCGCCGCCCGGTGGGCGCGGACTCGCTCTCGGCGCCACCCGACTGTGCGGCCACCTCGCTCTCCAGGAAGGCGTCCACGGAGGACCGCCGGGCCCGCCGCCGCCCGCCACCAGAGGTCTGCTCGGCGGCCTCGGCCTCGGCCGGAGGGGAGGCGAGGGCGATCTCGGCGGCCGGAACCGCCCCGGCCCCGCCGCCGATCGGCACCTCCAGCACGAACGCGCTGCCGCTCATCCCCGGCACCTCGTGCGTCTGGAGCACACCGCCGTGCGCCCGCACGATCCCGCGCACGATCGGCTCGTGCACCGGGTCTCCCCCGGCGTACGGCCCGCGCACCTCGATGCGGACGACCTCACCGCGCTGGGCCGCCGCCACGACGACCGTGTTGTCCATGTAGCCGCCCGCCGACACGGGCGCGTTGCCGGTCGCGTCGACGCCCGCGACATCGGCGACCAGATGCGCGAGGGCGGTCGCGAGCATCCGGGAGTCGACCTCCGCCTCGATGGGCGGCGCGTGCACGGCGAACTGCACCCGGCCGGGCCCGATGAGTTCGACGGCCCCGTCGACACCGGCGGCGACGACCGCGTCGAGCATCACCTTCGTACGGGTGATCGCCTCGCTGCCGGTGTCGAGCCGCTGGTAGCCGAGGACGTTGTCGATGAGGGTGGTGATCCGGGAGTAGCCGGCCGAGAGATGGTGCAGCACCTGGTTGGCCTCGGGCCACAACTGCCCGGCGTCGTCCGCGGCCAGCGCGGCCAGCTCACGGCGCAGTTCGTCCAGGGGCCCGCGCAGTGACGTCCCGAGCAGGGTGAGGAGCTGCTCGTGGCGCCCGGCGAGGGCCTCGAAGCGGTCCTTCTCCCGCTCGCCGAGCGCGGCGTACCGCTCCTCGTTGGCGCCGAGCTCCTCCTCGTGCCGCTCCTGGAGCTCCTCGACCTCGGTGACATGCTTCTGGCGCAGCGCGGTGAGCTCGGAGGCGTGCTCCTCGGAGAGCCGCTCCAGCTCCTCCTCGTGCCGCTTCTCGGCGGCGGCCTTCTCCTCGACGAGGGTGTCGTAGGGCCGCCGGTCGGTGAAGGTCATCACGGCGCCGACGAGCTGGTCGCCGTCGCGCACGGGCGCGGTGGTCAGGTCGACCGGCACCTGCTCGCCGCTCTTGGCGAACAGCACCTGCCCGCGCACCCGGTGCTTGCGCCCGGAGCGCAGGGTGTCGGCGAGCGGGGACTCCTCGTACGGGAAGGGCGTGCCGTCGGGACGGGAGTGCAGGGCGAGGTCGTGCAGCCCGCGGCCGCCGAGGTCGCTGGCCCGGTAGCCGAGGATCTGGGCGGCGGCCGGATTGACGAGCACGATCCGTCCGTCGGTGTCGGTGCCCACGACACCCTCGGCCGCGGCCCGCAGGATCATCTCGGTCTGCCGCTGCGAGCGGGCCAGCTCGGCCTCGGTGTCGATGGTCCCGGACAGATCGCGGACGACGAGCATCAGCAGCTCGTCGCTGGTGTAGCCGTAATTGTCGTAGGCCTGCTGGCCGTTCTCCAGGTTCGCGGAGGTGACCTCGACGGGGAACTCGCTCCCGTCGGTCCGCCGGGCCGTCATCCGGGTCGGCTTGGTCCGGCCGCGCGGGTCCATGTGGTCGGGCCGGCGCATGGAGCCCGGGATGAGCTTGGAGTCGAACTGCGGCAGCAGATCGAGCAGTCCGCGCCCCACCAGAGCCGTCCCCGGCGCCTCGAAGGCCTCCAGCGCGATGGTGTTGGCGTTGACGACGGTCCCATTGGCGTTGACCAGCACCAACGCGTCGGGCAGCGCGTCGAGTATGGCTGCGAGGCGAGCAGCGCCTCGGGATGGCCTGCTGCTCACGAGACGCTTCCCTCCTGTTACCGCACCTTGCCGACCGCTCGGGCCATCCTGCCAACCGGCCCGCGACGTGTCACGCGAGGGATTCTAAGGGCTGGGGTTGTGACGGCGACGCCGGATGAGAGGGACGTCGCACGACGAAGTGACCCAGAACGTATGACCGCGTCCGCTTGCTGTCCGCTCGCCGTCCGCTGGCTGTCCGCTCATGGTCCGCTCGCTTCGCGAGACCTTCGCGGGACCTTTACGGAGCCGTTGTCGGTCCGTGTCCGGTCACCCATGGCCGGGCGGGCCGCAGATCGGGCAGTACGGGCACCATCCGGTCCCAGCGGGCGATCTCGCAGCCGTCGCCCCGGTCGAACCACGCGTCGACGGGCCGCCCGGCCCAGGTCCCGGTGATCCGCGCGGTGGCCGCTCCGCCGTACTGCATGGTGCAGAAGCTGCCTTCCGGTACGGGAGCGAAGGCGTCCTTGCCCCAGCGGTTGCCGCGGTCGAGGGCGGCGCAGGCACCGGAGACGTCGGGGTGGTCGCCGCCGCCGGGGTGGCAGTACAGCTCGTACCGGCCGTCGACGCCGTCGCCGACGTTCTGGACGGTGACGGTGAGGTGGTCGCGGGAGTGGGCGGCGCCGGTGTGGGCGGCCGCAGGGACGGTGGAGGCGGCGACGACCGATCCGGCGGCGACGACCAGGAACCGGCCCAGACGGCCGGTGCGGGCGGGGCGGGGGGCGCGATGGGCGCCCGAGGGGCGAGAGACCTGAGGCATGACCTGACTAACGCGCCGAGCGCCGGGACGTTGCGCCCCCCCGCCCCACCAGCGGCAAGGGCTTTGCCCCGCACCCCGCCTGCCTAGTACCGTAGGGGGCGATTGGTGACACCACGCTCGACTGTGTCATCATCGGCACGCACCACTCGCGCTCGCGCGGGCGGCTGTGCTGGAGGCGTCGCCTAGTCCGGTCTATGGCGCCGCACTGCTAATGCGGTTTGGGCCTTAAAGCCCATCGAGGGTTCAAATCCCTCCGCCTCCGCCGTAGATCACCGAAGCCCCGGTCACCCGACCGGGGCTTCGGTGTTTCCCGACCGCTCTGAACACGTTTCCGCAGCTCACAAGGGGTGCGCCTAATGGATTTCACATGGCGGCGGCAGTCATGTAATGTTCTTCCTGTCGCCGCGAGCGGGCCAGAAGGACCGAGAGCGACGAGAAAACAGAACAAGCACTCGTAGCTTAACGGATAGAGCATCTGACTACGGATCAGAAGGTTGCAGGTTCGAATCCTGCCGAGTGCACACAGACGAGGGCCCCGGAGAGATCCGGGGCCTCTTGCGTTTCGGGGGGAGGGATTGTGAAGCTGTACCTGGTCGTACCGCTGGTTCTGTTGGCGTTGCTCTATGCGGCCTCCGGTGTGGCCGCGGTTGCCCGTGGCTGGGTGCTGCCCATGCACAGGAAGCGCGTCCACCGCCGTGGACTCTTCGGTTGTGGACAACTGGTGGTCGCCTTCGCCCTGTGCTGGCAGACGATCTTCGGCCTGGTCCTCGAAGACCTCGACACACGGACGTGGGGGACCCTGACGGGCAGTGTTCTTCTGGTGGCCGGCGTCATCGTGATGGCGGTGAGCCAGCGCGCAGGGGGGAACCGGCAGGGCGGCACCGCTCTGTAGGGATCGCCTGGTTCGGGGATGTCGTATTCTCGCGCCAGCTTGCCGTGTCCACGACCAGGGGGGGAATCCGGGTTCGTCGGCCGGCTCCGAACTTGTGGGGAATCATGCGTGCGGCATCGATGAGGGCGCGTTGGTCGGTCCCGGTCGCGGGGCTCGTCGTGGCCCTCGTCGGCGGGTGCGGGGGTGGATCGGGGGAGGACTCCGGGTCCGGTACGGCACAGAAGGCGTCGTCGCCCTCCACCACCACCGAGGCCGCCCGGCTCTCCTCCGGTGATCTCCAGGGCCGTTGGTGGACCTGGGCCACCTCCGAGCCGGAGGCGACGAATCCCGTGGCCGACACGGACGGGGGCGCGTGTGCGGTCAACCAGCCGGACGACGTCTGGTTCCTGGCCGGCTCCTTCGGGACTAAGGAGAAGCGCTCCTGCCCGGTCCCGGCAGGGGTGCCGGTCGCCTTTCCGCTGGTCAATATGATCGCCTCGGAGCAGGACTGCGCCGACTTCATGAGTACGGCGAAGGGGTCGGCCGTACTGGACGGCGAGGCGGTCGAGGCGGACCGGTACGCCGGGGAGACGATCACTGTCACGAGCGCCGAGGGCAATCCCGTGACGGCGGAGGCCGGGACCTTCACCGCCACCGGATGCGGGCTGTGGGTGCAGCTGCCGGCCCTGTCGCCGGGTGCCCACACGCTCAAGATCCGAGGCAGCTCGGGGGACTTCAGCACCGAGGTGGACTACTCGCTTGCCGTGGCCGCGCGGTAGGGCCGACGGACGGGTCCCCTCGCCCGCGAAGACGAACAGCCGCAGTACCAGGAAGCGGCCGATCCCGGCGAGTCCGGCTGCGGTGAGGTAGACCGTCTGTTCCCACAGCAGCGTGGGAGACGGCTCCACCAGGTGCAGGACCAGGATCGCGGCGGACGTCCCCGCGTAGGCGACCACCGCCGAACCCGCCGACTCAAGGTGCCGGCGCAGGCCGGGACGGCTGCCGGTGCCGAAGGTGAACAGGGCGTGCAGTTCCGTGCAGAGCAGGGTGGAGGCCACGGTGATCAGCGCGTTGGCCAGCGCCCACGGCATCGAGTACGCCAGCAGCGGCACCGTCGCACCGGAGACCAGCCCGACGCCGCCCCCGCACACCACGAACCGGGCGAAGGACGCGAGCGCCGACGTCATGGAACTTCCTTCCGGGCGGGGGCCGTTGAGCGTTGTACGCGGCTGTCGTGATCAGCCGCGTACAACGATCCCGTGATCCCCGGCCCCCCACGAGGAGGCGAACTCCCGAATCGGGGGTGTGGCCAGCCCTACCAAGGCGGTTGGGTCCGCTCCAGATGCCCGTCCGCAACCGGGCCTACGTGAACGCCTCAACGTGCCGTGCCGCCCACTCCGCGAAGTCGTGAGGACGGCGGCCGAGAAGACGCTCGGCGTCGGGGCTCACCCGCTTCAGCGCCTCGGGCGGATTGCCCAGCATGTCGAGTGTGGTCTCCACGACCGGCTCGGGCATGAACCCCACCATGTGCGCCCGCGCCTGCTCCCGGGTCAGCTCCACGAACCGCACCGGCTCGCCCAGGGCCGCCTGGATGGTGGTGGCCTGCTGCCGGGGCGAGACGGGCGCGGGTCCGGTGAGCTCGTAGACCTTGCCGCCGTGGCCCTCCCCACGCAGGGCCACGGCGGCGGCCGCGGCGACGTCGACGGGGTCGACGGTCGGCAGCGCCACATCGCCGAAGGGGGCGGCGACTTCACGGCGGGTGCGAATCGGCTCGGCCCACTGGAGGGCGTTGGAGTGGAAGCCGCTCGGGCGCAGCATCGTCCACTCCACACCCGAGGCCTTGACGGCGTCCTCCAGCATGGCGGGCAGGTGTCCGGTGCCCACACCCTGCGAGGACAGCAGGACCACGCGCCGCACCCCGGCGGCCCGTACGACCTCCATGACCGCGCCGAGGTCTCCGCCGGCGCCCATGAAGTCGCCGGAGGTCAGAAGGAAGAGGGTGGAGGCACCGTCGAGGGCGGGTTTCAGGGAAGCGGGATCCGCCAGGTCGGCCTGCTGATGGCGGACGTCCGCCGGTACGTCCTCCCCGGCCGGGCTCCGGCGCGAGACCGCCGTGACCCGCTCCCCCGCCTCGACCAGCGCCCGCACCAGCGGCCGCCCGACATTGCCCGTCGCTCCGGTCACCACGATCATCGTCGTACTCCGTTCCGAGTCGTCAACTCCCTGCTCATGAACGTTACTTTTATGGGGTAAGTAGGTACCTAGGGGAAAGTATTGGGAGGAGGAGTGGATGTGACCGAGAGCACAACGCGCGGCGTAGAGGTGGCGCCCGAGAACGCCTGCCCCATCGCCCCGGTCGTCGACATCGTCTTCAGCCGGTGGACCACGCCGATCCTGTGGACCCTGAACGAGTACGGCAGGCAGCGCTTCGTGGAACTGGAGCGCCGCATCGCCACGATCACCCCGAAGGTGCTCACACAGCGCCTGCGGCAACTGGAACGCGACGGCCTGGTCGTCCGCACCTACCACCCCGAGGTCCCGCCCCGAGTGGAGTACGAGATCAGCGAGTTGGGCCGCAGCCTGGCCCCGCTGTTCGCGGCCCTGTCGGAGTGGTCGGTGAACCTGGACCGGGTGGAGCGGGCGCGCGAGGCCTATGACGCGCGCGAGGAGGAGAAGGACCGTGCCCGGCGGCGCTGACCGGCGGAAGCCGCAGCATGATGCCGCAGCGCGACGCCTCAGCCGTCCGTCCCGTCCCGAAGCTGCCGGGCACCGTACCGGAACAGAGCCGCCCCCGGAGGCCGTTGTCAGTGCCTCCGCCTAGTCTCGAAGGTGATGGCACAGACATGGACGTGCTCGGGGCTTCGGTGGTCGGCGGACGGTCCCGTGCTGGTGTGGGGCGGTGGACGGCTCAGTGCGCTGAGCTGGGGCAAACAGGTGGCCTTCGGGGTCGCCGAAGGGGGTGTGCGGACGTGTGTGGGGGCCAGAGGGCATGCCTGTCCCGTGCGGGCTGTTGTGTCGGGGCGCAGTACCGGCGTGCGGTGCGAGGAGTGCGCCCGGCTGGACCGTGCGCACTCCGTGGCCGCCGATACGCTCGCCGACGATCCCCGGCCGTACCGCGTCTATCTCGCCTGGTTCGGGCCCGGCATGGTCAAGGTCGGGATCACCGCCGAAGAGCGAGGCCCAGCGCGGCTTCTTGAGCAAGGTGCCGTCTGTTTCAGCTGGCTCGGTACCGGGCCGCTCATGGCCGCCCGGCGCACCGAGGAGCTGTTGCGCGCCGCGCTCCGGGTGCCGGATCGGATTCCGTACGGCGACAAGAGAGCCGTACGGTCCGGGCTGTCGGCCTCCCCCGAGGAGCGGGCGGCCGAAGTGCGGGACCTGCACGCACAGGCGCTCGCCCTCCCCGCCTGGCCCGAGTCCCTCACCCCCGCGCCCTGTCACCCCGTCGATCACGTCGACGCCTTCGGGCTCGCCGAGCTCCCGCCCGCCGTCGGCGAAGTCACCGAGCTCATCGCCGGCGGAGCCATCCGGGGAGGGCTCCTCGCCGCCGCCGGGCCCGATCTGCATCTGGAGACGGACAGCGGGGTCGTCGTGCTCGACACCCGGCTGATGAGAGGGTGGGAGCTGGTGGCCGCCACCGACGGGGCCCCGGCCCTGCCCATCAAGGAGTTCAAGGCCGACGTCACCACCCAGGACGGGCTGTTCTGAACCGGAATGCCATCCCCCGCCCAGGCATTCCCTGAGAGCCTCCTGTGCGTTTCTCAGGAAAATCACAGGTTGTAGAAAGCGTGTTCTCAGAGGGCCCCGAAAGGGTGTCCAGCATGACCACGACCTCGCCCCAGGGGCGCACCGAACTGCTGAGGCCGGACGGGAGCCCCGTCCGAGTGCTTGTGGTGGACGACGAGCCGTCGATCACCGAGCTGCTGTCCATGGCTCTGCGATACGAAGGCTGGCAGATCCGCAGCGCGGGGGACGGCACGGGAGCCGTCCAGACCGCGCGCGAGTTCCGGCCCGACGCCGTCGTCCTCGACATGATGCTGCCCGACATGGACGGGCTGACCGTTCTCGGGCGGCTGCGGCGCGAGCTGCCCGACGTGCCCGTCCTCTTCCTCACCGCCAAGGACGCCGTCGAGGACCGTATCGCCGGGCTGACCGCCGGGGGTGACGACTACGTCACCAAGCCGTTCTCCCTCGAAGAGGTCGTCGCCCGGCTGCGCGGGCTGATCCGCCGTTCCGGTGCCGCCGACCGGCGTTCCGACTCCGTACTGGTCGTCGGCGATCTCACCCTCGACGAGGACAGCCACGAGGTCAGCCGCGCCGGCGAGGGCATCCACCTCACCGCCACCGAGTTCGAGCTGCTGCGCTTCCTGATGCGCAACCCGCGGCGCGTGCTCAGCAAGGCGCAGATCCTCGACCGGGTCTGGTCCTACGACTTCGGCGGCCAGGCCAATGTCGTCGAGCTGTACATCTCCTACCTGCGACGCAAGATCGACGCGGGCCGGGAGCCGATGATCCACACCCGGCGCGGCGCCGGGTATCTGATCAAGCCCGCGGCGTCATGAGCGGGCGACGACGGACGCGTCCGCAGAAGACGCGAGCGGGACAGCCGCGCACCCTGCGGACGCGGCTCGTCGTCGCCTCCGTGGTGCTGATCGCCGTGGTCTGCGCGGTGATCGGCACGGTCACCACACTGGCGCTGCGATCGCATCTGTACGACCAGCTCGACGAACGGCTCACCGAGGTCGCCGGACGAGCGGCCGGTTTCGGCGGGCCTCCCGGCGGCGACCCCGCCAAGGACAACGCGGTCGACAGGGCCAACGGCTTCACCCTTGACCGGCTGGTCACCAGCGGCCCCCAGCCGCAGGGCACGGTCGTCGCCGAGGTGCAGAACGGCTCCATCACGGCCGCCAAGGTCGGTGAGAAGGACGAGAACACCACCGACATCAGCGGGATGGAGGCCAAGGACCTCACCGAGGACCAGATCCAGGCGCTCAACTCCGTCGCCCAGGACCGCGAGAAGCACACGGTCGACCTCGGCAGCCTCGGCGAGTACCGGGTCCCGTACAAGACCGGCGCCAACGGCAGCTACTACGTCGCCATCCCCACCGAGGAAGTCAACAGCACCCTCAGCACGCTGATCCTCATAGAGGTCAGCGTCACCGCCGCAGGCCTGATCGCCGCCTCCCTCGCCGGCACGGTCATCGTGGGCGTTGCCACCCGACCCCTGCGCAAGGTCGCCGCCACCGCAACCCGCGTCTCCGAGCTCCCCCTCCACACCGGCGAGGTGAACCTCAAGGAGCGCGTCCCGGAGTCCGAGTGCGACCCGCACACCGAGGTCGGCCAGGTCGGCGCCGCCCTGAACCGCATGCTGGATCACGTCCACGGCGCCCTGCACGCGAGACAGCAGAGCGAGATGCGGGTACGGCAGTTCGTGGCCGACGCCAGCCATGAGCTGAGGACGCCCCTCGCGTCCATCCGCGGCTATGCGGAGCTGACCAGACGCGGCAGAGAGCAGATCGGGCCCGACACTCGGCACGCCCTCGGCCGTATCGAGTCCGAGGCGGGCCGGATGACGCTGCTCGTGGAGGATCTGCTGCTGCTCGCCCGGCTGGACGCCGGACGGCCCCTGCAGTTCGAGCAGACCGACCTCATCCCACTGGTCGTGGACACTGTCAGCGACTCCCGCGCGGCCGGCATGGATCACAACTGGCGCCTCGACCTGCCCGACGAACCGGCCCTCGTGTCGGCTGACGCGGCGCGCATTCAGCAGGTTCTGGTCAATCTGCTGGGCAACGCCCGCAAGCACACCGCGCCCGGTACGACCATCACCGCACGTGTCGAGCGGCGCGGCTCGTGGATGTGCGTGGACGTCGAGGACAACGGCCAGGGAATCCAGCCGGATTTGCTGCCGCATGTCTTCGAACGCTTCGCGCGCGGCGACTCCTCGCGCTCCCGCGCCTCCGGCTCGACCGGGCTCGGCCTCGCCATCGTGCAGGCCGTCGCGACCGCGCACGGCGGTGCCGTGACCGTCGACAGCGTGCCCGGGCGGACCGTGTTCACGGTCCATCTGCCCGCGCTCGCCCCGCAGCCGGCGCCCGAAACGAATTGGCAATCGCACTCACAGGCACAGCACAGCGCCACCACACGGGTACAACAGGGCGCTTGAGAAGAGTCGGTTCCATGCGAACCGACTCTTCTCCCGGCACCCTGCCGGCGCGGGAGCACCTCCCGGCCGGAGACGCCGGTACGCCTGTCCTGGACGTAGTGATCCCCGTCTACAACGAGGAGAAGGACCTCCAGCCGTGTGTGCTGAGACTGCACGAGCACCTCAAGCGCACCTTCCCGTACGCGTTCCGCATCACGATCGCGGACAACGCGTCGACGGACACCACCCCTCAGGTGTCCCAGCGGCTGGAGGCGAGGATTCCGGAGGTCCGGGCCTTCCGCCTGGAGCAGAAGGGCCGCGGTCGCGCCCTGCGCACCGTGTGGTCCGCCTCGGACGCCCCGGTCCTCGCCTACATGGACGTGGACCTGTCCACCGACCTCAACGCCCTGCTGCCGCTGGTGGCCCCGCTGATCTCGGGCCATTCGGACCTGGCGATCGGCTCCCGTCTCTCCCGCTCCTCCCGCGTCGTACGCGGTCCCAAGCGGGAGTTCATCAGCCGCTCGTACAACCTCATCCTGCGCGGCTCGCTCCAGGCCCGCTTCTCCGACGCCCAGTGCGGGTTCAAGGCGATCCGGCGTGAGGTGGCCCAGGTGCTTCTGCCGCTGGTGGAGGACACCGGCTGGTTCTTCGACACCGAGATGCTGGTGCTCGCCGAGCGCGCCGGGCTGCGGATCCACGAGGTGCCGGTCGACTGGGTCGACGACCCGGACTCCACCGTCCATATCGTCAGGACGGCGACCGACGACCTGAAGGGCGTGTGGCGGGTCGGCAAGGCCCTGGCCACCGGTTCGCTGCCGCTTGACCGCCTCGCCCGTCCCTTCGGCGACGACCCGCGCGACCGCGAGATCAAGGACGTACCGAAGGGCCTGGCCCGCCAGCTCGTCGGCTTCTGCGTGGTCGGCGGTCTGTCGACCCTCTTCTATCTGCTGCTCTACAGCGGCTTCCGCCAGTTCACCGGTTCGCAGGTGGCCAACGCGCTGGCCCTGCTGGTCTCGGCGGTCGCCAACACGGCCGCCAACCGGCGCCTCACCTTCGGGGTGCGCGGCCGCGGCGGCGCGATCCGGCACCAGGCGCAGGGGCTGGTGGTCTTCGGCATCGGACTCGCCCTGACCAGCGGTTCGCTGGCCGCCCTGAACGCGGCGACCGCGAACCCCGCGCGCTCCACCGAACTGGCGGTCCTGATCGCCGCCAACCTCGCGGCGACCGTGCTGCGCTTCCTGCTCTTCCGGGTGTGGGTCTTCCCGGACCGCACCGAGGAGCCGTCGACGGTCGTCGCCCAGCACATCCCGACGTACGCCACACCCCAGCCGCCGCTCCCGCAGCGCCCGGCACCCCACTTCCGCGCCGGTGACGCCGCGGACCACACCTGGAGGGACGCCACCATGCGGCTTCAGCCGGTGCGCCCCTCCGACACCGACCTGGGGGACTCCCGATGACCATCACCAGTACGGCCGTACAGGAGCCGATCACGGCCGCCCCTGACGCGGGCGAACCGAAGCAGCCGGTCCTGCGCAGACTGTGGCGCGGCCGGCCCGAGGACCCGCGCTGGGCACGCCCGGCCTTCCTCGGACTGCTCGCCGCCACCTTCGTCCTCTACCTCTACAACCTGAGCGCCTCCGGCTACGCCAACTCCTTCTACTCCGCGGCCGTCCAGGCCGGCAGCGAGTCCTGGAAGGCGTTCTTCTTCGGCTCGCTGGACGCGGCCAACGCCATCACCGTCGACAAGCCCCCGGCCGCGCTGTGGCCCATGGCCCTGTCGGTGCGGATCTTCGGCCTGAGCTCCTGGGCGATCCTCGTCCCCGAGGTGCTCATGGGCGTCGGCACGGTCGCAGTCGTCCACGCGGCCGTCCGCCGCCGGTTCAGCCCGGCCGCCGGTCTGATCTCGGGCGCGGTGCTCGCGCTCACCCCGGTCGCGGCGCTGATGTTCCGGTTCAACAACCCGGACGCGATGCTGGCGCTGCTGATGGCGGCGGCCTGCTACTTCGTTATCCGAGCCCTGGAGGACGGCCGGACCAAGTGGCTGCTGTGGGCCGGAGCCGCGATCGGCTTCGCGTTCCTCGCCAAGACCCTCCAGGCCTTCCTGATCCTGCCCGCGCTCGCCCTCGTCTACGGCGTCTGCGCCCCGGTGACGGTGAAGAAGCGGATCGGACAGCTGGCGGCGGGCCTGGCCGCGATCGTCGTCTCGGGCGGCTGGTGGGTCGCGATCGTCGAGCTGTGGCCGGCCTCCTCCCGCCCGTACGTCGGCGGCTCCCAGAACAACTCCTTCCTTGAGCTGACCTTCGGCTACAACGGCCTCGGCCGGCTCAACGGCGAGGAGACCGGCAGCGTCGGCGGCGGTGGCGGCAACGGCGGAGGCAACTGGGGCGAGACCGGCTGGGACCGGCTCTTCAGCTCCAGCATCGGCGGCCAGATCTCCTGGCTGATCCCGGCCGCGCTGATCCTGCTGATCGCGGGGCTGGTGGCGACGCGCAAGGCGAAGCGCACGTCGGTGACGCGCGGTTCGTTCCTCGTCTGGGGCGGCGCGCTGCTGATCACGATGGTGGTCTTCAGCTATATGCAGGGCATCTTCCACGAGTACTACACGGTGGCCCTCGTCCCCTACATCGCGCCCCTGATCGGCATGGGCTCGGCGCTGCTGTGGGAGAAGCGGGACAGGGCGTGGGCGTCGCTGACGCTGGCGGGCGCGATGACGGCCACCGCGGCCTGGGGTTACGTCCTGCTCAACCGGTCCTCCGACTATCTGCCCTGGCTGAAGTGGCTGGTGCTGGTGGGCGGTCTGGTGGCGGCGCTCGGGCTGATCTTCGTGAGCAGGCTCGGCCGCCGACTCGCCATGGCGGTCGTCGGGTTGGGGCTGGTGGCGGCGCTGGCCGGGCCTACGGCGTACACGCTGACCACGGTCAACGAGGGTCACACCGGTTCGATCGTGACCGCGGGTCCGTCGGTGCAGGGCGGCCGTGGCGGCGGTCCTGGCGGTGGCGGCGGTTTCCCGGGTGGCGGGGGCATGCCGGGCCAGCAGAACCAGCAGGGTCAGCAGGGCGGCGGCATGGGCCAGCCCCCGACCGGCGCTATGCCCGGCCAGCAGGGCCAGCAGGGCGGCCAGCGGAACGGCGACGGCGGTATGGCCGGTGGCGGCGGTGGCGGCATGGGCGGTCTGCTCAACGGCGCCACGGTCTCCGACGAGGCCAAGGAGCTGCTGAGGGAGAACGCCGACGACTACACCTGGGCCGCCGCGGCCATCGGCGCCCAGAACGCGGCGAGCTACCAGCTCTCCACCGGCGAAGCCGTGATGGCGATCGGCGGCTTCAACGGCACCGACCCGTCCCCGACGCCGGCCCAGTTCAAGGAGTACGTGGCGGACGGCAGGATCCACTACTTCATCTCCAGCGGCTCCGGCGGCGGCATGGGCGGCGGCGACAGCGGTACGTCCGCGCAGATCACGGAGTGGGTCGAGGCCAACTTCAAGCAGGTCACGGTCGGTTCGGCCACCTTCTACGACCTGACGCAGAAGGCCAGTGGCTAAGGGCGAAGGGCATGTTGTACACCGTATAGGAGTTGTTCTACGGTGTACAACATGCCCACGTCCACGCCCGAAACCCCCCAAGGTCATCCCCAGCGCTGGCTGATCCTCGGTGTCATCTGTCTCGCCCAGCTCACCGTGCTGCTCGACAACACGATCCTGAACGTGGCGATCCCGACGCTGACCCGGGAGATGGACGCGGCGACCTCCGACATCCAGTGGATGATCAACGCGTACTCGCTCGTGCAGTCCGGTCTGCTGCTGACCGCGGGCAGCGCCGCCGACCGCTACGGCCGTAAGAAGATGCTGATCACGGGCCTCGCGCTGTTCGGCATCGGCTCGCTGGTGGCCGGACTCGCCGACAGCACGGGCCAGTTGATCGCCGCGCGGGCCTGGATGGGCGTCGGCGGGGCGCTGTTGCTGACCACGACCCTCGCGGTGGCGATGCAGATCTTCGCACCGGAGGAGCACCCGAAGGCGATCGGCATCTGGAGCGCGGTCAACGCACTCGGGTTCGCCTGCGGTCCGCTGATCGGCGGCTTCATGCTGAACCACTTCTGGTGGGGCGCGCTCTTCCTGATCAACCTCCCCGTCGCGGCGCTGGGCCTGGTCGCCGTGGTCGCCCTGGTCCCCGAGTCCAAGAACCCCCAGGGCGACCGTCCCGACCTGCTCGGCGCGCTGCTCTCCACGATCGGCATGGCATCCCTGGTCTACGCGATCATCTCCGGCCCCGACCACGGCTGGACCTCGGGCCGCGTGCTGACCACGGGCGCGGTGGCGGTCGGGGTGCTGGCGGTGTTCGCGTACTGGGAGAGCCGGATCCCGTATCCGATGCTGGATCTGCACTTCTTCCGGAACCGCCGGTTCACGGGCGCGGTCGCCGGAGCGGTCCTGATCACCTTCGGCATGGGCGGCGCGCTGTTCCTGCTCACGCAGCACCTCCAGTTCGTCCTCGGCTACGGCGCCCTGGAGGCGGGCCTGCGGACCGCTCCGCTGGCGCTGACCGTGGTGGCGCTGAACTTCACCGGGGTGTCGGCGAAGTGGACGACGAAACTGGGGACGCCGATGTCGATCCTGATCGGGATGGTGCTGATGTCGGCGGGCCTGGTGTCCATCGCGACGCTCGCCTCCGGCGGTTACACCGGGACACTGCTCGGGCTGGTCCTCATCGGCGTCGGCTGTGCCGTTGCCAATCCGGCGATGGCGCACGCGATCATGGGCGCGATCCCCCGGGAGAAGGCGGGGGTCGGGGCCGGGATCAACGGCACGCTGGCGGAGTTCGGGAACGGTCTGGGTGTCGCGGTGCTGGGGGCTGTGCTGAACTCCCGGTTCGGGGCGCTGATTCCGGTCGCGGCGTCTTCGCTGCCTGCGGCATTGGCCTCGGCGGAGTCCTCGGAGGAGAAGCAGCAGATCACCGACGCGTTCGCCTCCGGCCTGGAGACCAGTCAATTGGTGGGGGCGTTGGCCGTGTTGCTCGGGGGGTTGGTCGCGGCGGCGTTGCTGCGCAGGGCGGAGCGGGCAGACTCGGAGAGCATGACCCGCACTCAGAACGTCCAGGAAGGTGCGCCATGGTGAAGGCAGCCACGCGGGCCAGCGTCTGGCTGGAGGACAAGACCCGCCGGGGCGGGCGTGGCGGACAGCCCTCGGGGCTCGACCGGGAGCGGATCACCGAGGTGACCGTGCGGCTGCTCGATGCCGAGGGGCTCGCCAAGTTCTCCATGCGCCGGCTGGCCGCCGAGCTGAATGTGACGGCCATGTCCGTCTACTGGTACGTCGACACCAAGGACGACCTCCTCGAACTCGCCCTCGACTCGGTCTACGGCGAACTCCGACTGCCCGACCCGGGCGCGGACGAGGACTGGCGCGACCAACTGCGCACGCTGGCCCGCGAGTACCGGGCCCTGCTGGTCCGCCACCCCTGGACGTCCCCGCTGGCCGGGACGTACCTCAACATCGGGCCGAACTCCCTGGCATTCTCCCGGGTCGTACAGCGCGTGATCCGCAGGACGGGGCTGCCGGCCCACGGGGTGACGGGCGCGATCTCGGCCGTCTTCCAGTTCGTGTACGGCTACGGCACGATCGAGGGCCACTTCTTCGCCCGCGTCCAGGACACCGGCATGACCCCCGACGCCTACTTCCAGAACGCCATGACGACGGTGAGCGAGACCCCCTCGACCGCGGAGGTCATCGAGGAGGCCAAGGACATCATGGCGGCCCGGGGCGGAGACACGGTCGAGGAGATGCTGGAACGGGACTTCGTCTTCGCGCTGGATCTGCTGGTGGCGGGCATCGAGGCGATGGTGGAGAGGTCGGGCTAGGAATCCTCGGCGAGCCGCGCCGGGAATCCTCCGGTGGCCACCGGACCCCACCTCTCCGGCGTCACCCGGATGATCGACTTCCCCTGCTTCACCATCGCCGCCCGGTACTCGTCCCAGTCCGGGTGCTCCCCGGCGATGTTCCGGTAGTACTCCACCAACGGCTCCACGGAGTCGGGGGAGTCGATGACCTCGGCCGTGCCGTCGATCTGTACCCACGGCCCGTTCCAGTCGTCGCTCAGCACGATCAGGCTCACCCGCGGATCCCGCTTGGCGTTGCGCGTCTTGGCCCGCTCGGGGTAGGTGGAGACCACGATCCGCCCGGAGTCGTCCACTCCACAGGTCAGCGGCGACCCCTGAGGGCTCCCGTCGGCCCGCCGCGTCAGCAGGATCGCGCGATGACGCGGCCGTACGAAGTCCAGCAACTCGTCGAGCGAAACGGCGGTGTTGGTCGCGATGTTCGGTGCCATGGGCCCAGCCTAGGCCTGCGGCAGCGAATCCCCCTGTACCGCCGGTCCAGGTCGAGCGCCAGGGGATTCGGGTCCCGCACCGCCCGTCAGTCCCATCTCGCACAGCTCCTCGAATGAAACCGGCCTCAACTACTCACTGACGTGCGCGAGTTCGATGTCGTGGCCGTCGACCCCGCCGCCGCTGAGGGTCAGCGTGGTCGCCACCGGCGGGTAACCGGTCGCGATGACCGTGTAGTCGTCGCCGTCCAGGTCGGTGAAGGCGTACACCCCGTCCGCACCGGTCGTCGCCGTGCCGACGACATTGCCCGCCGCGTCCACGAGCGTGACCCGCGCGTCGGACAGCGGACCGTGCGGCGCCCGTACGACGCCCTGGATCTGTGCGCCGGAGTCGAGGTCGACCTCGACCCGGGTGACGCCGGTGCCGCCGATCTCGACGGGCAGGGCGCGCGGCCGGAACCCTGCGGCGCTCACCGCGACGGTCACCGTGCCCGGCACCAGCTCGCCGAAGGCGAACTCGCCCTGCTCCCCGGTGGCGGCGTTGGCCAGCAGGTCCCCGCGCACATCGGTGACGATCACCGTCGCGTCCTTGACCGGCAGCGCGCCCTCGGCCGCCCGGACCACACCGCTCAGCCCGCTGGTGCCGCTGAGCGGGATGTCGTACGTCAAAGGCTCCTCGCCGACGACGATCGTGGACGCCTGCGGCTGGAAGCCGTCGGCGGAGGCGATGAGGACGTAACTGCCGGTGCCCGGCGCGTCGATGCCGTAGGAGCCGTCCGGCTGCGCCACCACGCGGCCGAGCTGCCGTCCCGCGAGTGAGATCAGTGTGACGGCGGCCCGCGGTACGGGGGCGCTCTCGGCGCCGTGGACAAAGCCGCGCACGGGGATTCCGGCAGCGGTCACGGGGGCCTCCGCCTCAAGGACAGGGGCGACAGGAGCCACGGGAGCCTCCGCGGCGGCCGGGGTTTCCGGCTTGGTGTTCTCCGCCGCCTGCGCCAGCGCGCCGGAAGTCCGCAGCGGGACCTCCTTGATGAACAGGGTCACCAGGAAGGCGAGGAAGGCGATCGGGGCGACGTACAGGAAGATGTCGGCGATGCCGTGTCCGTAGGCGCTCTCCAGCCAGGTGCGGATGTGCGTGGGCAGGGCGTCCATGTCGGGCAGTTCGCCGGAGCCCATCGCCTTGGCCGCGCCGGCCTGCTCCTGCGGGCTGAGCGTGCCGATGGTGTCGGTGGCGTAGTGGCTGATCCGGGTCGACATCACCGAGCCGAGCGCCGAGACGCCGATGGCGCCGCCGAGGGACCGGAAGAAGGTGACCACGGAGCTGGCGGCGCCGAGCTCGTGCGGGGCGACCTGGTTCTGCGTGGACAGGACCAGGTTCTGCATCATCATGCCGATGCCGAGGCCCATGACCGCCATGTAGACCGCGATGTGCCAGTACGCGGTGTCGTAGCGCATGGTGCCGAGCAGTCCGAGGCCCGCCGTCACCAGCACACCGCCCGAGACCAGCCAGGCCTTCCACTTGCCGGTCTTGGTGATGATCGTGCCGGAGACGGTCGAGGACACGAACAGACCGGCGATCATCGGGATGGTCATGACCCCCGACATCGTCGGGGACTTGTCGCGGGCCAGCTGGAAGTACTGGCTGAAGAAGACCGTGCCCGCGAACATCGCGACACCGACGAGCAGGGAGGCCAGCGAGGCCAGCGTGATCGTACGGTTCCTGAACAGGTGCAGCGGGATGATCGGCTCACTGGCCTTGGTCTCCACGAACAGGAAGACCAGGGCGAGCGCGAGCGCGCCGCCGACCATCGAGCAGGTCTGCCAGGAGAGCCAGTCGTACTTGTCGTCGGCGAAGGTGACCCAGATCAGCAGCAGACTGACGGCGGCGGTGATGAAGAAGGCACCGGCCCAGTCGACCTTGACCTTGCGCCTGGTCTCCGGCAGGTGCAGCGTCTTCTGGAGCACGAACAGGGCGATCAGCGCGAACGGGATACCCACGTACAGGCACCAGCGCCAGCCCAGCCAGTCGGTGTCGGTGATGACACCGCCGACCAGCGGACCGCCGACGGTCGCGACGGCGAAGGTCGCGCCGAGGTAGCCGGAGTAACGGCCGCGCTCCCGGGGGGAGATCATCGCGGCCATGATGATCTGGGCGAGCGCGGTCAGACCGCCGGCACCGAGGCCCTAGATCACCCGGGCGCCGATCAGCATCCCGGAGTTCTGGGACAGACCGGCGATGACCGATCCGATGATGTAGACGACCAGGGCTATCTGGACGAGGGCCTTCTTGCTGACCAGGTCGGCGAGCTTGCCCCACAGGGGCGTGGACGCCGTCATCGCCAGCAGCGCGGCGGTCACGACCCAGGTGTACGCGCTCTGTCCGCCGCCGAGGTCCTGGATGGTCTCGGGCAGCGCGTTGGAGACGATGGTGGAGGACAGGATCGCGGCGAACATGCCGAGCAGCAGCCCGGAGAGCGCCTCCATGATCTGCCGATGCGTCATGGGAGCCTCGCCTGAACCTCCTGAGTGCTCGGCATGAGCCCGCACACCGGCTGGTGTGGTCGTTGCCATGGACTTCCTTCTCTTACTCGGTGATCGCGGGTGTACGGGGGGACTGTTCGTCGAAGCAACGCCTCAGCCGTGCCATGAGCCCCGTGAGCCGGGCTATGTCGTCGTCGGTCCAGTCGCTCAGCCGCTCGGCGAGCAGCTGGGTGGTCCGGCGGTGCAGCTCGTCGACCTGCGCCCGGCCCGAGGGCGTGAGGTGCAGGATGCGGCTGCGCTTGTCGGCTGGGTCCGGGGAGCGGTCGATCCAGCCGCGCTCGGCGAGGTGGGCGACATGGCGGCTGGTCACCGACATGTCGACGGCGAGCAGCTCGGCGAGCCTGCTCAGGCGCATGTCGCCGTGCCGGTCCAGCAGCGTCAGTACGGCGGCGGAGCCGGCGGGGCAGCCGGACGGCAGCGTCCGCCCGATCTCCCGCTTCACGGCACCGAAGGCACTGAACTGGCGGACGAGCTCCTCGTACTGCGCCTGTTCGGCCATCACACCTCCCGGATTTCGTTGCTTAGAGCAACCATAGAAGCGGTTGGTTGCTGCAGGCAAATAAAAGGGGTGTGGATGCCATAAAAACTTGGCAAAGGCAAGTATTGCGAACGTAAATGTGCAGGTGGGGCGGGTTGTGTGTGCGGTGGTGCAGGTGCCCCTCCCGCACTTGGGCGCCACCCCTGGATTCGCTAGGGTTTCGGGCCATGGCTAACACCCAGGGCCCCCAGGGCAACTACGACCCCGCCGGCAGCACCCAGATGTTCCGCGCGTTCGTCGACGAGGCGCCGCAGGGCACTCAGCAGGCGGCCGCTTCCTCCGGTCCCCGTATCGGCCTGATCGTCGGCGTCGTCGTCGCCATCGCGGTCGTCGCGGCGGTGGCCTGGCTGGCGCTGAAGTAGTCCGCGCGGCTCACTTCCACCGGACGGACACGTCCCGCGTCTCGACATGCATCCCGAGCGGTACGCGCCACGCGTCGACGCACACCGTCCAGGTCTTCTCCTTCCGCGCGCCGGCCTCCACCGGCACCGGAAGCTCCTCGACCGACTCGACGGTCCCCCAGTCGATCCCGAGCGCCCCGATGACGTGCGTCCCGAAGGTCACGGTGCCCGAACGCACGGGGCTGCCCCCGGAGTTGTGGAAACCGAGCATCACCTTCTCGCACCAGCGCTTCTCAGCGGCCTCCCGCTTCGGCTCGGACCAGGTGAGGGCGGCCGGGGTCACCGGGCTGGGCGTGGGAGTGGGTGAACTCGCGGTGGTACGGCCGGGATCGGCGCCCTCGGGCGGCGGCGCCGGGGTCGGGGTGTTGCTCGTCCCGCGCTGAGGATCCGCCGAAGTGCTGCTTGCTGACGTGGAGTTCGCCGGGGGAGCCGAACCTCGCGCCGTCTTCGAGGCCGGAGACTCCAGCGGCACCAGCTCCACTTCGCCCGTCGGGGCCGCCGTACGGGCCGGTCCGCTCGGTGCGCCCACGGCCACGTAGCCGTCACCCTCCCCGCCGCCCGCACACGCGGCCAGCAGGCCGCCCAGACACACGACGGCCGCCGAGGCGCCGATAAGGGCGCCTTGGCGGCCATGTGTCCATGTCGTCGCCCGAAGCATCGCGCCATGGTGGCTGACGCTTCGTCAGAAGGGAACCCCTCAGTCCGAGATGAGCCCTTCCCGCAGCTGCGCCAGCGTCCGGGTCAGCAGACGAGAGACGTGCATCTGGGAGATGCCGACCTCCTCGCCGATCTGGGACTGGGTCATGTTGGCGAAGAAGCGCAGCATGATGATGCGGCGCTCGCGGGGCGGGAGCTTGGCCAGCAGGGGCTTCAGGGACTCGCGGTACTCCACGCCCTCCAGGGCGCTGTCCTCGTAGCCCAGACGGTCCGCGAGGGAGCCCTCGCCGCCGTCGTCCTCGGGGGCCGGGGAGTCCAGCGAGGACGCCGTGTAGGCGTTGCCGACCGCCAGGCCGTCGACCACGTCCTCCTCGGACACGCCCAGGACCGCGGCGAGTTCGGTGACCGTCGGGGAGCGGTCCAGCTTCTGGGAGAGCTCGTCGCTGGCCTTCGTCAGGGCCAGGCGAAGCTCCTGGAGGCGGCGCGGCACACGCACCGACCAGGAGGTGTCCCGGAAGAACCGCTTGATCTCCCCGACCACCGTCGGCATCGCGAACGTCGGGAACTCCACGCCGCGTTCGCAGTCGAACCGGTCGATCGCCTTGATCAGCCCGATCGTGCCGACCTGGACGATGTCCTCCATCGGCTCGTTGCGGGAGCGGAAACGCGCTGCCGCGTACCGGACGAGCGGGAGGTTCAGCTCGATCAGCGTGTCACGGACGTACGCACGCTCGGGGCTGTTCTCGTCCAGCGCGGCGAGCCGCAGGAACAGGGAGCGGGACAGGGTGCGGGTGTCGATGGCTCCCGAGGTGGGGAGGGCCGGAGCCGGCGCGGCCTCGACAAGGGCCGTTACGTCGTCGTCGAGCGCGGGCGCAGCCTCGCTCTTCGTGAGCGTGAGCACCTTCGAGCTGCCCTGGTCTGCGGACATGCCACCCCCTTTGGGTCGCGGGACGGTCGCGGCGAACGCTCCCACTGAGGAACGCAGCCTTCACCTGAATACCGGAGCCGAGGCCACGGCAAACGCGCTTCCGGCAGAATGTCACATGTCGGCAACACGCTGTAGTGACATGTCGACATGTAAGACGCGAATCCGCCCTGGAAACAAGGGGTCTGACGGTATTTCGGCGCGAAACTGTCGGGAACAGCCCTGGTGAGCGATTCGCTCGCCCCGGTTACGGTTCGCTCAGACTTTCGGTCAGGCTTTCGTTCGGGCCTTTCGGTCAGGCGTCGATCCGGTTCGCGGACCGCAGTCGCTGGAAGCTACGCGCGAGTAGCCGCGAGACATGCATCTGGGAGACGCCGAGTTCCGCGCTGATCTGCGACTGGGTGAGATTGCTGTAGTACCGCAGGAGCAGAATGCGCTGTTCCCGTTCCGGGAGTTGGACCAGCAGATGCCGCACCAGATCGCGGTGCTCCACACCGTCCAGCGCGGGGTCCTCGTAGCCGAGCCGGTCCAGCAGCCCGGGCAGTCCGTCGCCCTCCTGGGCCGCCTCCAGCGAGGTGGCGTGGTACGACCGCCCGGCCTCGATGCAGGACAGCACCTCCTCCTCGCTGATGCGCAGCCGCTCGGCGATCTCGGCGGTGCTCGGGGAGCGCCCGAAGGCGGTCGTCAGGTCCTCGGTCGCGCTGTTGACCTGCACCCACAGCTCGTGCAGCCGGCGCGGCACATGGACCGTGCGGACGTTGTCCCGGAAGTACCGCTTGATCTCGCCGACCACCGTCGGCATCGCGAAGGTCGGGAACTGCACCCCGCGGTCCGGGTCGAAGCGGTCGATGGCGTTGATGAGCCCGATGGTGCCGACCTGGATCACGTCCTCCATCGGCTCGTTGCGGGAGCGGAAGCGGGCGGCCGCGTAGCGCACGAGCGGGAGGTTGGCCTCGATGAGCGCCCCGCGCACCCGGTTGTGCTCCGGCGTGCCCGGCCGAAGCTCCTTGAGCTCGGCGAAGAGCACCTGGGTGAGCGCGCGGGTGTCGGCACCGCGGCTGCGCCGGGCGGCTGCCGCCGTTTCTTGGGGAGGCGCAGTACTGGCCGACACGGTCAACTCCACCTCGTGATCCATCAACTCATCCATCAAAAGCGGTCATAGCATCACAAGACATGTGCACTGTGTGCAAGCACCGCTTAACGCCGTGTTGAGGGCGAAATGTGAGCAAAGGGCGCAGAAAAGCCCCCCGCCGTTCCGGCGGGGGGCTCGGTGCGCGCGGTGGGCTCAGTACTCGTAGTCCGCGATCACCCAGGTGGCGAACTCCTTCCAGAGGGCCACGCCCGCCTGGTGCTCGGGGTGTTCCACGTACCGGCGCAGGGCATCGACGTCGTCGAAGCCGGAGTTGATCGCGAAGTCGTAGGCGATGGGGCGGTCGCTGAGGTTCCAGCCGAGCTCCCAGAAGCGGATCTCGGAGATCTTGCCCTCCAGTGACCGGAAGGCCTTCTCGCCCTCCAGGACACGCGGGTCGTCGCGCTGGACACCCTCGTTGAGCTTGAAGAGGACCAGGTGGCGGATCATGATTCTCCTCCGTTGGCGATCCACGTCATGAAGTCGCCGATGGCCTTGGCGGCGTCCGATATGCCCTCGAACCCTATCTGCACGTAATCAGCGGCTTTGGCCGGGTCCGTGATGATCACATAGAGCACGAAGACCACGAGCACATAGACGGCGACCTTCTTCGAATTCACCGCCACTGCGGCCTCCCTGCGCCTGTCGCCCCCGATGGGCCCCCTATTGCCGGCGGCGAGTGTAACCGAACACACGTAGGGCCCCGTCTTTCGACGGGGCCCTACTCGGAGCGGTAGCGGAGGGATTTGAACCCTCGGTGACTTGCGCCACACTCGCTTTCGAGGCGAGCTCCTTCGGCCGCTCGGACACGCTACCGAGGGAGACCTTACAGCACGGGGTGCCCTGCTCAGAAATCGGTATTCACCGGTTCCGGAAGAACTCCGTGAGCAGCCCGGCGCACTCCTCGGCGAGCACGCCCTCGATCACCTCGGGGCGGTGGTTGAGCCGCCGGTCGCGTACGACGTCCCACAGGGAGCCCACCGCGCCGGCCTTCTCGTCCCGGGCGCCGTAGACGACCCGGTCCACCCGCGACTGCACCAGCGCCCCCGCGCACATCGTGCACGGCTCCAGCGTGACGACGAGCGTGCAGCCGGTCAGCCGCCACTCCCCGACCACGGCGGCGGCCCTGCGGATGGCCAGGACCTCCGCGTGCGCGGTCGGGTCGCCGGTCGCCTCGCGTTCGTTGTGCCCGACGCCGAGCACGGTCGTACCGTCCGCGGACAGCACGACAGCGCCGACGGGGACGTCCCCGCCCCGGACGGCCAGTTCGGCCTCGTCCAGGGCGAGCCGCATCGCGGCCCGCCAGCGGTCGCGTACCGGGTCCGGGGGACCCGGGGGGACGGTCGGGGTCAGCGGACGGTCTCCAGGACCTCCGCGGCGCCCAGAGCCTCGGCGATGGCGCTCAGCGCGTCGTCGGCGTCCAGGGCCTTCAGCTCCTTCTCGCTGACGCCCAGGTCGTCGAGGATCTCGCTGTCGCCCACCGGGCTGTGCGGGACCGCGTCGGCGGACGTGCCGCCGTCCTCGTCGTCGGAGTCGCCGTCCGGCTCCTCCGTGCCGTCCAGGTCCAGGGCGTCCAGGTCGGCGTCGTCCTCGCCGGGCTCCCTTCCGAGCAGTTCGTCGGTGAGCAGGATCTCGCCGTAGCTGCTGCGGGCAGCGGCGGCGGCGTCCGAGACGTAGATACGAGGGTCGTCCTCGCCGTCGATCCGGACGACACCGAACCAGGCGTCCTCCTGCTCGATGAGCACGAGCACCGTGTCGTCCTCGGGCGAGGCGTCACGGGCCAGGTCGGCCAGGTCCGACAAGGTCTCCACATCGTCGAGCTCTGTGTCGCTCGCTTCCCACCCGTCTTCGGTGCGCGCGAGCAGTGCGGCGAAGTACACCGTGACTCTCCCACTGGTCATAGGCGTGCCGGTTGGGGGTTCCCCCGGCGGAGGTTGCGGGCGGGGAGAGCGGTGCTCCGAGCCCCACCCACTCGGAATCGTGGCAGAAACAGAGCGTTCAGGGGACGTCTTCGGCTCCCTGTGTCCGCCCGTTTTGATCGTCCACCAGCGGGATCGTACGCGGCCCTCGGCGTGGCGCACGCATCAGGCGGGCCAAGAAGGCCCGTGGTCTACCAGCGGAAGGTGCGCATGCGCATGGCGTGGCGCAGGCGTGCGGCCTTGGCGCGGCGGGGCTGTACGCGGTCGCGCAGCGCGCGGGCCTCGGCCAGTTCGCGCAGGAACCGGTCCCGGCGCCGGCGTCGCTGTGCGTCGGTCTCCTGCTGCGCGGGGTCCTCCCGGGACTCACTGTCAGGCATATGCGCACCCCCAGTACGTCCCTCCCACTTTCCCCCTGATGGGCGGTTTGATGCCAGCGCGAGGGGCGCGGTGGCCCGGTTACTGTTAGGGGCATGCGTCTCCACGTCGTCGACCACCCCCTGGTCGCCCACAAGCTCACCACGCTGCGCGACCAGCGCACCGACTCCGCGACCTTCCGCCGTCTCGCCGACGAGCTGGTCACCCTGCTCGCCTACGAGGCCACGCGTGATGTGCGCACCGAACAGGTCGACATCCAGACGCCGGTCGAGCGGACCACGGGCGTCAAGCTGTCCCACCCCCGCCCGCTGGTGGTGCCGATCCTGCGGGCAGGACTCGGCATGCTGGAGGGCATGGTCCGGCTGCTGCCGACCGCCGAGGTGGGCTTCATGGGCATGATCCGCAACGAGGAGACGCTCCAGGCCTCCACCTACGCCACCCGCATGCCGGAGGACCTCTCCGGGCGCCAGGTGTACGTCCTCGACCCGATGCTGGCCACGGGCGGCACGCTGGTCGCGGCGATCCAGGAGCTGATCAAGCGCGGTGCCGACGACGTGACCGCGGTGGTCCTGCTGGCCGCCCCGGAGGGCGTCGAGGTCATGGAGCGGGAGCTGGCGGGGACGCCGGTGACCGTTGTCACGGCGTCTGTTGACGAGCGGCTCAATGAGCACGGGTACATCGTGCCGGGGCTGGGGGACGCGGGAGACCGGATGTACGGCGCCGCCGAATAACTAACAGCTCTTCTTCGATGCGGCGGGCGTCGGCTTCGGCTCGGTCAATGCGGCCAGTGCCTTGTCGGCGTCCGCCTTCGGCGTGAGCTTCTTGAACGCGGTGCCGAGGATCAGGTCGACCTCGGTGCCCTTGCGGGCGGCGTCCGTGCGGCGCTCGGCGCCGGTCAGCTGGGTGGCGAGCACCGGCAGCGAGGTGTGCAGGGCGGAGGAGGGGCCGAGCAGTATCCCGGTGACCTTGACCTTCTTGTCGTACTCCTTGGTCGCGTTGCCCACGCTGCCGATCTTGAAGCCGCGCTTCTTCAGCTCCTCCGCGGTCTTCTTGGCGAGGCCGCTGACGGGCGTGGCGTTGAGCACGTTGACGGTGATCCGGCCCGGCTCGGGCAGCGCGGCGGCGCTCGCCGAGGCCGAGGGGGTCGCCCGGGTGCCGCAGTCCGCCTTGGGACCGGTCGCCGAGGCCTCCTTGCCGCCGCCGGTGAAGACGTCGATGAGCTGCAGCGTGCCCCAGCCGAGCACGCCGAGCGCGGTGACGGAGGCGACGGCCAGGAGCACGAGCCTGCCGCGCCGCCGGGGTCGGCGCATCCGCGGGTACTTGTCCCCCCTGATCCGGTACTGGCCGCCCATGCCAGGGGGAGTCAGCATGCTCATGGGCGCAGCGTAGTGCGCCGGGGCGACGATGCCTACTAGATGATCATTGGATGCCGGGGAGGAGAACCCGAAAGGGCCAACCCTTCACCGGACGGCCACTTGATCCGACGTCAATCCAGCTCCAGCACGCGCGCGTGCAGCACCTGGCGCTGTTGCAGCGCGGCGCGCACGGCCCGGTGCAGGCCGTCCTCCAGATACAGGTCGCCCTGCCACTTCACCACGTGCGCGAACAGATCGCCGTAGAAGGTGGAGTCCTCGGCGAGCAGGGTCTCCAGGTCGAGCTGGCCCTTGGTCGTCACGAGCTGATCGAGGCGGACCGGGCGCGGCGCGACGTCCGCCCACTGCCGGGTGCTTTCCCGGCCGTGGTCGGGGTACGGCCGGCCGTTTCCGATGCGCTTGAAGATCACACGGAAAGCCTACCGGTCCAGACGTTCCGGGCGCAGCCTCCAGGCTCGGCTCGCGCGAGCAAGTACATGCAGATTGTGGTCAATATTGGTCAAAGAGGGTGAGTGTGGACGCGGTTGTTTCCGCGTACCGTCCAGGCAGGATGAACGCGCCGTCAGTTCTCCTGTGGCTGAACTTCACGGGCGCGGCGTGACGGTCGCGGCCAGGCGCGGCCGCGCGGGAGGACGCGCCGTTCATCGCGCCGCGCCGAGATACGCCCGCACGGCGTACCCGCTCACAGCTCGCGGGGGACCCGGCGAGCGCGGCCGCGGATGCCCAGCGCCGTGACGATCTCGATGATTCCGACGACGACCAGCCAGATCCCGCCGACCACGGTGAGGACGGCGACCGACTCGAAGGGCGAGTCGATCAGCACGATCCCGGCGGCGAAGGTGACGATGCCGAGGAAGATCTGCCGGCCGCGCGCGGGCATCGCCGGGTCGGAGACGGCTGCCACGGTCTGGGTGATGCCGCGGATCAGCCAGCCGATGCCGATCCACAGGGCGAGCAGCAGAAGGGACTGCATGGGCCCGCGGAAGCAGAACAGGCCCAGCAGGATCGACACGGCACCGCTGATGAAGCCGAGCACGCGCAGCGAGGTCGTCCTGTGCGTGCCGAACGCGGAGACCAGCTGGAAGACACCGCTGATGACGAGGTAGAGCCCGAACAGGACGCCGGTGGCGAGCAGCGTGGAGCCCGGCCAGACCAGCACCAGCACGCCCAGGATCACCGATACGACACCGGTGAGCAGGACGACCTGCCAGGCGGCCTGGGACAGGGCGTGCAGGGGGCCCTCGAAGGGCGGCTCGGGTTCATGGCCGCCACGCGATGCGTGCCGCGCGTGAACTCTGCGGTCGTCGTACTCGGGGCCCCAGGCGGGGCCGGACGGTGCGTCTGCCATGGTCCATGCTCAGAACGAGCGGGCCCGCCCTGCCACCAAGGATGCGCCGAACGGCCTACTTCCTGGCCGCCTTCGCCGCTGCTTTCATCTCCTGCTTGTGCGCTCGCACCTTCGCCAGGGACTCGGGTCCCGTGATGTCCGCGACCGAGCGGAAGGACCTGGCCTCGCCGTACGAGCCGGCCGCCTCCCGCCAGCCATTCGGCGCCACGCCGAGCTGCTTGCCCAGCAGCGCGAGGAAGATCTGCGCCTTCTGCTTGCCGAAGCCGGGCAGTCCCTCCAGGCGCCGCAGCAGCTCCCTGCCGTCCGTGACGCCCTTCCAGACCAGCTCGGCGTTTCCGTCGTAGTGCTCGACCAGGTACTGGCACAGCTGCTGGATGCGCTTGGCCATGGACCCCGGGTAGCGGTGCACGGCCGGCTTCTCCGAGAGCAGCGCCGCGAAGGCCTCCGGGTCCTGCGCGGCGATGTCGTGCGCGTCCAGATCGTCCGCGCCGAGCCGATCCGCGATCGTCCGGGGTCCCTTGAACGCCCACTCCATCGGAACCTGCTGATCCAGCAGCATCCCGACCAGCGCGGCGAGCGGACTGCGGCCGAGCAGCTCGTCGGCCTGGGGGTCCTGGGCGAGGTGAAGGGTGACGTCCATGGCTCGATGATCCCGCGTACGGGCTCAGGCCGCGCGCCAGTACCCGAGCGCGTGCGTCCGGTCCTTGGCGACGCCGAGCTCCCTGCGGACGTACGTGGACAGGTTCCGGGTGGTCGTCGTGTCGCAGGCGATCCAGACGTACGGCTGTCCGGCGCCCTTCAACAGGTCGGGCAGGTCCGCCCGTACGGCGTCGACGAGGCCGTGGCGCGGGACCGTGCGGACGTCGGCCGTGTCCCCACGGAACGGCAGCCCGTCCAGCTTCCCTTCGAACCACACCGTCGCCGGGGCCGAACCCAGTTCCTCCAGGAGGGAGTTGAGCGCGGGCAGCGAGGCCGGGTCGGCCATCGCGAAGACGTGCGAGGGCTCGGGCCGGGGCCGCTGGAAGCCCGTGCCCTGGACCGTCGCCTCGATGGTGCTCCCGGCTTTCGCTGCCCGCGCCCAGTCACTGGCCACACCTTCGTGCAGCGCGAATTCGAGGCTGAAGGTGCCGGCCTCGGTGTCGGGGTCGACCAGCGTGTACGCCCGCTGGTGCGGCTTGCCGCCGTTGTCGAACCAGAGCCGGACCCACATCGTCGGGTGGACGCCGGTGGCCGCGAGCATGCCGCCGTCGGTGAGATGGAGCCGCCGGTAGTCGGGGGAGACGTCCTCGGCGCCGGTGACCGTGAACTCGAAGTCCTTGGCACCCATCAGTTTCAGGACCGTGCCCTGCCAACCGTGCCCCTGCCCCATATCGCCTCTTCACCCTTCGCGTACTATTCCGCCACGAATAACTTAGGCAAGGCTAACCTAAAGCACAGTACGAGCACAGGAGGGTGGCAGGTGACCGCCGAGATCTACCGCGACGCCTGGGGCATCCCACATCTGCGGGCGGACGGCGTCCGCGAACTCGCCCGCGCCCAGGGCCGCGTCACCGCCCTCGACCGGGCCTGGCAGCTGGAGGTGGAGCGGCACCGCGCACAGGGCACCTCGGCCGCCCTCCTCGGCCCGGACTCCCTGGCCTGGGACCGTTTCGTGCGGCGGGCCAGGCTCGACGACACCGCCCGCCGCTGCTGGGCCGAGCTGGAGAGCGCCGACCCCGAGACCGCCGACTGGATCCAGGCGTACGTCGACGGCGTCAACGAAGGCCTCGCCGAGGCGACCCTGCCCGTCGGCACCCCCGGCCGCTGGGAGCCCTGGACGCCGTTCGGTATCTGGCTCGGCATCCACATCCTCTTCGCGGGCTTCCCGGCCAAGCTCTGGCGCGAGCACGCCGTACGGCACCTCGGCGAGGCGGCCGTGGGCCTGTTCGCCACCGACGGGCCCGGCACCTCCGGCAGCAACGGCTGGCTGGTCGGCGGCGAGCGGACGGTCACCGGGCAGCCGATCATCGCGGGCGATCCGCACCGGTTCATCGAGGACGCCGGCGTCTACCAGCAGATCCATCTGTCCTGCCCCGAGTTCGACGTCGTCGGCCTCGCCGTCCCCGGCGTCCCCGGCATCGCCCACTTCGGGCACACCGGCTCGGTCGCCTGGGCCATCACCAACGCCATGGCCGACTACCAGGACCTGTACCGGGAGCGGCTGCGCCGCACCGGCGCGGGCGTGGAGGCCCTCGGCCCGGACGGCGTCTGGCACCGGGCCGCCCGGCACACCGAGACCATCGAGGTGGCCGGCGAGGAGGCGGTCGAGGTCGAGGTGATCGAGACCGAACGGGGCCCGGTGATCATCGGCGGACCCGAGGGGCTCTACGACGGCTCCGACGCCGAGTGCGCCGTCAGCCTCCGCTACCCGCCCCGCGTCACCGGCGACCTCGGCTTCGGCGCTCTCCTCCCGCTGCTTCGGGCCCGCCGAGTCGCCGACGTGGACCGGGCCTTCGACCGCTGGACCGAGCCGGTCAACGTCGTCCACGCCGCCGACACCGAGGGCGGCCTGCTGCACAGGGTCGCCGGGCGCGTGCCTCTGCGCGCCGACGCCAACCGCGTACACCTCGTGCCCGCCTGGGAACCCGGCCACGAATGGCGGGGCTGGCACGAGACGCCGTACGGCGAACTCACCGACTCGGTCGCGGTGATGGCCAACCAGCGCGGCCCCGCCGCACCCCTCGGCGTCGAGTTCGCCCCGCCGCACCGCGCCGACCGCATCGCCGCGCTGCTGGGGGAGAAGGAGCGGTGGGCCCCCGGCGACATGCCCGCGATCCACACCGACACCCATCTCGCCTCCGCCGCACCCCTGCTGGACCACCTGGCCACCCTCGAAGGCCTCTCCCCCGAGGCGGCCCGCCTCCGCGAGACGCTGCTCGCCTGGGACCGCCGCATGGACGCGGACAGCAGACCCGCCGCCCTCCACGCGGCGGTGCGCAGCGCGGTCGTACGCCGACTCGCCGCCCACCCCGCCTTCGCCGCGCTGACCACCCCGCCCGCCTACCCCGAGACCCTGCTCCCCTGGCTCGCCCTCGTCCCGCGCATCGGCTACGCCCTCGAACACCTGCTGCGCACCGAGGAGTTGTACGGCATCGACCGCCCGGAGGCCGTGCGCGCGGCCCTGGAAGAGGTGGCCGCCCAGCCGCCCCAGGGCGTGTGGGGCGACACCCACCGCCTCGCCCCCTGGCGGGCGCTGCCCGGCGACTACGACGAACCAGGAATCTCCGGCGACCACGACTGCGTGCTGTGCACCTCAGCCGTGCCCGGCATCACCGACCTCGCTGCCCGCGGCCCCGCCGCCCGGTACGTGTGGGACCTGGCCGACCGCGAACACAGCCTGTGGGTGGTGCCGTTCGGCGCATCCGGAGTGCCCGGTACACCCCACCACCGCGACCAACTGCCCCTGTGGACCCGGGGAGATCTCGTCCCCGTCGTCACGGACTTCGACCGACTGGAGAAGGAAACCGATGTCTGAGCTTCGCGAGACGGTGTACGAGCAGCCGGTCCACGGCTTCGGCACCGTGCGCGTCCTGCGCCTCGACCCCCAGGCCGACGCCGATGTCGTGCACTCCTGGGTGAGCGAGGAACGCGCCTCCTTCTGGGGCATGAACGGCCTCACCCGCGACCAGGTCGCCGAGATCTACGCCCACCTGGACACCCTCGACACCCACCACGCCTTCCTGATCCAGCGCGACGGCGTCCCGGCCGCGCTGCTCCAGACGTACGAGCCCGAGGCCGACCGGGTCAGCGAGTGCTACGACGTCCTGCCCGGCGACATCGGCGTCCACCTGCTGCTTGCCCCCGCCGGCCCGGAGGGCGTCCACCCCGGCTTTACGTCGGCGCTGCTCACCGCGATCACCGGCTACGTCCTCATCGGGCTGGACCGGCAGCGGGTCGTCGTCGACCCCGACGTGGCGAACGAGAAGGCCGTCGCCCGCTTCCTGAGGCAGGGCTTCGAGGCGGGACCGCTCGTCACCCTCCCCGAGATCGACATCCCGGACGTCCACCTGCCCGAGAAGAAGGCCCAACTCGCCTTCCTTCGCCGGGAGGTAGCCTTCCCCGGGTGACCCCGGAAGACCTCGTCGCCCACTACAGCCTGGAGCCGATACCACGCGAGGGCGGGCTGTTCCGCCGTACCTGGGAAGGGCCCGCGCGGCCGGACGGCAGACCCGCGGGCACCGCCATAGTCGCCCTGCTCACCGCCGAGCCGGGGGACTTCTCCGCGCTGCACCGGCTGAGCGGCGACGAGGTCTGGCACTTCTACCTCGGCGATCCCCTGGAGATGCTGCTCCTCGCCCCCGACGGCAGCTCCCGCACGGTCGCCCTGGGCCCGGACATTCTGCATGCCCAGCAACCGCAGTTGACCGTCCCCGCCGGCACCTGGATGGGCGCACGGGTCGTCGCGGGCGGCGCGTGGACCTTCTTCGGCTGCACGATGGCCCCCGGCTTCACCTACGAGGACTACGAGCACGGCGACGCGGAACACCTCCTCGCGCGCTATCCCCACGAGGCGGCCCGGATCATGGAACTGTGCCGCCCATGAAGCTGCTTGAGGGCCAGGTCGCCCTGATCACGGGAGCCGGAGGAAGCATCGTCCGGGGCATCGCCCTGCGCTTCGCCGACCAGGGCGCGGCGGTGGCTCTGCACTGCCGTACGTCTGTGGATTCGGCGCGCGAACTGGCCGCCGAGATCGGGGAGTCGGTCGTCCTGCGAGGGGATCTGACGGTCGAGGAGGAGTGCCACCGGGTCGTGCGGGAGGCCGCCGAGTGGGGTGGCGGCAAGTTGACGGCGCTGGTCAACAACGCCGGGGCGCAGCCGGTCAGGGAGCTTCCCGGGATGACCGCGGCCGAGTGGCGGGCGGTGGTGGACACCAACCTGACCAGTGTCTTCGCCTGCACGCAGGCCGCGGCCGAGGTCATGCGGGGGCGAGGCGGCGGCTCGGTGACCCACATCGCCTCGGTGGAGGCCCGCATGCCGGCCGAGGGGCACGCGCACTACGCGGCAGCGAAGGCAGCGGTACTGATGCACGCCCGCTCGGCGGCCCTGGAGTACGGCCGCGACGGCATCCGCGTGAACACGGTCTCCCCGGGCCTGATCGAACGGGAGGGCCTGGAGGAGGCCTGGCCCGAAGGCGTACGGCGCTGGCGGCGGGCGACGGCGGTGGGACGGCTGGGCCGGCCCGAGGACGTAGGGGACGCCTGCGTGTTCCTGGCGTCACCGCTGGCCACCTGGATCACAGGCCACGACCTGGTGGTGGACGGAGGAGTATCGGCCCGCCCGACGTGGTGAGCGGGGAGCGCTTGCCGTACGTATCTGTCCTCGTGGCGGAGACCGGGGAAGACGGAGAGACGACGTGGTTCGACGGCGCGGAGTTCAAGGGCTGGTGCTGCTGGGCGCCGTGCTGGTCCTGCTCTTCCTCGGCGGCGCGGGAACGGCTTCGGCACACGCGGCCCTCAGTGGCACCGACCCCGAGGACGGAACCGTCCTGCGAACGGCCCCCCGTCAGCTCACCCTGACCTTCACGGAGTCCGTAGGCCTGCTCGACGACTCGGTCCGCGTCCTGGGCCCGGACGGCAGGCGCCTGCGCCTGGGGGAGGCCGAGCACGCGGAGACCTCCAGTACGGCCCGCGTGACCTTGCCGGGCTCCCTGGACAAGGGCACCTACACGGTGGCCTGGCGAGTGGTGTCGGCGGACAGCCACCCGGTGTCGGGCGCGTTCACCTTCTCGGTGGGCAAACCGTCGCCGACGCCGGTGGCGGTGGACACGGGCCCGACGGAGGATCCGGCGACCGCGGCCCTGCACAAGATCGCCCGGTATCTGGCGTATCTGGCGGCGGCGGTGCTCATTGGTACGGCCGCGTTCATCGTCGTGTGCCGGCCACCGGAGCCGGGAGTGCTGCGCAGGCCGCTGGTGATCGGCTGGTGGACCCTGCTCGGCACGACTCTGGCGCTGCTGGTGCTGAGGGCCCCGTACGAGACCGGCGAGGGCCCGGCAGCCGCCCTGGACCCCGAGGCCTTCGTCCGCACCCTCACGGGCCGGCCCGGACTGGCCCTGCTGGCAAGGCTGGTCCTGCTCCTACTGACGGCCGCGTGTTTCCTCCGGCTCAGCAGTACCGGTAAGGGGCGCGGGGCGGTGCTCGATCTTGCGGCTCCGCCGCGCGGGCGCGACCAGCCACGACGAAGCCGCACCCGCCGAACAACCCTTCTCGGCACAGCCATAGGCCTCCCACTGACCTGGGCCGCTTCGGATCATGCCTCGGCCGGCATCCAGGTGCCGTTGGCAATGGCGTCCTCCGCCCTGCACCTCCTCGCGACAGCGGTATGGCTCGGCGGCCTCACAGCCCTGCTGATCACCCTGCACCGCTCCCACCTCACCCCCGCCACAGTCACCCGCTTCTCCCGCCTGGCCTTCGCCTCCGTCACCGTCCTGGCCGTCACCGGCGTCTACCAGTCCTGGCGCGGCCTGGGCTCCTGGGACGCGCTCACCGGTACGACGTACGGCAGGCTCCTGACCCTCAAGCTGGCCGCCGTCGCCCTGCTCCTGGGGGCCGCGGCGGTGTCCCGCCGCTGGACGGCACGGCTGGCGACGGTCGAGGCGGGGACGGTCGTACCCGAAAAGGTGCCGGAGCCGGCCGGCGGCCCCCCGCTGCCCGAGCCGCCGCCCCAACCCCCGCCCACCGACGCCCACCGCCGTGCCCTGCGCCGGTCGGTGCTGGCCGAAGTCACCGTCGGTGTGGTCGTGCTGGTGATCACGACCGTGCTCACCGGGACCCTGCCGGGAAGGGCCGCCGAGGCGGCCGAGGCCGCGCCGCCCGTCGGCGGCACCGTCGCCGTGACCGTCCCCTTCGACGTCGGCACCCCGGGCGGTACCGGCAAGGTCGAGCTCACCCTCGACCCCGGCCGGGTCGGTGACAACGCCCTTCAGGCCGTGGTGTTCGGACCGGACGGCGGTCTGTCGACCGTTCCTGAGCTGCGCGTCTCCTTCACCCTCCCCGCCCAGGACGTCGGCCCCCTCGACGCCGAGCTGACCGACCAGGGCGGTTACTGGGCCAACAGCTTCGTCGACCTCCCCCTCGCCGGCACCTGGACCATGAAGATCACCGTGCGGGTCTCGGAGATCGACCAGGTGAGCATGGAGCGGCGGATCGACGTCCGCTGAGGCGTCCACCGAGGCGTCCACCGCGCGGAGTCGAGTCGGTCACGTTTCAACAAAGGGCGCCGTCCGCTCTTGACTCATGACAGGACATCCGGCTGTTATTACGCCACCCTCTGTTCGGTCCAGTTGATTTCTGCTTGGTTTCGATCAATTTCGGGGCGGTGTGCGCGCCACCGCTCCTGGGACCGCCCCTGCCTCAGGAGCCGCACATGCTCGACAACCTCCCCTCCCCCTCCCGCCGCACCCTGCTGCGCGGCATCGGCGGCGCCGCCGTTCTCGGCGCCGGCATACCCCTGCTGAGCGCGTGTGGCGGCAGCGGTTCGGCCGCCGATCCGAAGACCGTGACCCTGGGTTCCAAGGCGTCCGACCCGGTGCCGAAGAAGGCGTTCGCGGACATCTACGCGGCCTACAAGAAGCAGTCCGGCATCACGGTCGACGTGAACACCAAGGACTCCAACACCTTCCAGGAGCAGATCAACTCCTACCTCCAGGGCACGCCGGACGACGTGTTCACCTGGTTCGCCGGCTACCGGATGCAGTTCTTCGCGGCCAAGGGTCTGGCCACCCCGATCGACGACGTGTGGAAGACCATCGGGGGCAACTTCCCCGAGGCGATGCACAAGCTCAGCAAGGGCGAGGACGGCAAGTACTACTTCGTGCCGCTGTACTCGTACCCCTGGGCGGTCTTCTACCGGAAGAGCGTGTTCCAGCAGTACGGCTACGAAGTCCCCACCACCTGGGACGACTTCGTGGCGCTGTGCAAGCAGATGCAGAAGGACAAGCTCGTCCCGATCGCCTTCGGCGACAAGGACGCCTGGCCCGCGCTCGGCACCTTCGACCAGATCAACTTCCGCCAGAACGGCTACGACTTCCATGTCGAGCTGATGGCCGGCAAGGCATCCTGGACCGACGCCAAGGTCCGCAAGACCTTCGACCTGTGGACCGAGATCCTCCCCTACCACCAGGAGGGTTCCACGGGCCGCACCTGGCAGGACGCGGCGCAGACCCTGGCGTCCAAGAAGGCGGGCATGTATCTGCTCGGCACCTTCGTGGCCCAGCAGTTCACCGACAAGTCCGCCCTGGACGACCTCGACTTCTTCGCCTTCCCGGAGATCGACCCGGCCTTCGGCCAGGACACCGTCGAGGCGCCGACCGACGGCTTCATGATGAGCAAGAGCCCGAAGAACAAGACCGAGGCCGTCAAGCTCCTTGAGTTCCTCGGCACTTCGGAGGCCGAGGACGTCTACCTCGAGTCCGACCCGAGCGTGGTGCACGCCACCACCGACGCGGACACCGCCTCGTACAGCGCCCTTCAGAAGAAGGCGTACGAGATGATCGCGGGCGCCAAGTCGCTCACCCAGTTCATGGACCGCGACAGCCGCCCCGACTTCACCTCCACGGTGATGCAGCCCGCGCTCCAGAAGTTCATCCGTGACCCCAAGGGCGTCGACAGTCTGCTGTCCTCGATCGAGCGCCAGAAGAAGACGATCTTCGCGTCCTCATGAGCACCCAGATCACCGCGGAGATCCCGGAGGCGGCCGACGTGCCGCCTCCGGGCGCCGCCCCCGCGCCCAAGGCCCGTTCCGGCCACCGCCGTCTGCTCACCCGCCGCGACCGGCTCACCCTCGGTCTGATGGCGGGCCTGCCGACGATCCTGCACATCGCCCTCGTCTGGGTCACCGCCCTCGCCTCGATCGCGCTGGCGTTCACCACCTGGGACGGCATCGGCTTCGACTCGATCCAGTGGGTGGGCCTGCAGAACTTCCGTGAACTCTTCGAGCAGAACCCGCAGTTCTGGCCCGCCGTCCAGCACAACGTCATCTGGTTCGTCGTGCTGATCGTGATCCCGACCCCGCTCGGCCTGTTCCTGGCCGTGCAGTTGGACAAGAAGATCCGCTTCAGCCGGGTGTACCAGACCGCCTTCTTCCTGCCCGTCGTGATGTCGATGGCCGTGATCGGCTTCGTCTGGCAGCTGATCTACAACCCCGACACCGGCCTGATCAACAGCTTCATCGGCGCCAACGAGCCCGGCAAGTACATCGACTGGATCGGCGACCCCGACCTCAACCTCTGGGCCATCCTCATCGCCGCGTCCTGGCGCCATGCCGGCTACATGATGATCCTCTACCTGGCGGGCCTGAAGGGCGTCGACCCGTCGCTGCGGGAAGCGTCCGCGCTGGACGGCGCGGGCGAATGGCAGACGTTCAAGAACGTCATCTTCCCGACCCTGCGCCCGACCAACACGGTCGTCCTGGTCGTCACGATCATCGAGGCCCTGCGCGCCTTCGACCTCGTCTACGTCTTCAACGGTGGCGCCGAGGGCACCGAGCTGCTCTCCATCCTGGTGACCAGCAACATCATCGGCGAGTCCAGCCGGATCGGTTACGGCTCCGCCATCGCGGTCGTGCTGCTGCTGATCTCGCTCGTCGTGATCATCCCGTACCTGGTCAGCACCTTCCGGAAGGAGCGGCGCGCATGAGCACCGTCACCGTGGCCCGTACGCCGGTCCGCCCCGCCCGGATCCTGCTGCACCTCTTCCTGGCGGGCGCCGCGCTGGCCTGGCTCGCGCCGCTGCTGTGGGCCGTCTACGCGGCGATGCGGCCGTACGGGGAGACCAGTGAGAAGGGATACGTGTCCTGGCCGGACACGCTGAACTTCGACAACTTCACCAATGCGTATCAGCAGTCGGACATGACGCATTACTTCGTGAACACGCTGATCATCGCCGTCCCGGCGGTCCTGCTGACGCTGTTCCTGTCGTCGATGGTCGCCTTCTACGTCAGCCGCTTCGACTTCCGCCTCAACCTGGCCCTGCTGCTGGTCTTCACGGCCGGCAACCTGCTCCCGCAGCAGGTCATCATCACCCCGCTGTACCGCCTCTACCTGCTGATCGACCTGCCGGGCATCACGATGAGCGGCAAGCTGTACGACTCGGCGCTCGGCCTGGTGCTGATCCATGTCGCCTTCCAGTCCGGCTTCTGCGCCTTCGTGCTCAGCAACTACATGCGCACGCTGCCGCACGAGCTGACCGAGGCCGCGCTGGTGGACGGCGCCTCGGTGTGGCGCATGTACTGGCAGATCGTGCTCCCGCTGTGCCGCCCGGCGATGGCGGCCCTTGCGACCCTGCTCTCCATCTGGATCTACAACGACTTCTTCTGGGCCCTCGTCCTGATCTCGACCGGCGAGAACATGCCGATCACCTCGGCGCTGAACAACCTCACCGGGACGTACTTCACCGACCCCAACCTGGTCGCCGCCGGCGCCCTGCTCACCGCGATCCCGACACTGATCGTGTACTTCGTGCTCCAGCGGCAGTTCGTCAGCGGTCTCACCCTCGGCGCCAACAAGGGCTGACGCTCCCCCTGTTCGGAAAGAGAACCACCGTGTCCCAAGCCTTCACCCCCGTCGCCTCCGTGCCCGTGGACCCGAGCACCGCCCGCGTCCACGAGGAGGGCTGGCAGTCCTGGAGCCCCAGTGGGGCATACGCGCTGGACGCCAGGCCGTACCGTCCGACCAACTCCAACTGGGCGACGGTGTGTTACCGGCCCGGGGTGACCGTGCCCGACGGGGTGTTCCAGGGGGAGGGGCTGCTGGCCCTGGCCCCCAAGGGCGAGGACGGGCCGGTGATCGTCTGCGCGGCGGCCGATCCGCTGAGCTCGGTGCCCTCCATCCGGCTCGAAGTGCGCGACGGCCAGGCGGAGATCAGCGCCGACGGCAAGGTGGACTTCTACTCCTACCTGGGCCCCGGCGGCATCCAGGGCGCCCTCGCCGACTGGGCCGACAGCCTCGGCCTCCAGGCCCCCCGTCCGGCGCCAACGGTCTGGTGCTCCTGGTACGAGTACTTCACCGCCGTCACCGAGGACGACATCCACGAGAACCTCCGCGCGATGGACACCCTCGACCTGCCCATCGACGTCGTCCAGATCGACGACGGCTACCAGAAGGCACTCGGCGACTGGCTCACCCTCTCCGGCCGCTTCCGCTCCCGAGCCGGCATCGCGGACGCCATCCGCGAGCGCGGCCGCAGGGCCGGCATCTGGACGGCACCCTTCCTGGTCGACCCGGCGAGCGACCTGGCCGCCGAGCACCCGGACTGGCTGGTCCGCTCCACCACGGGCGCCCCCGTGCACGCGGGCCGCAACTGGGGCCACGACCTGAACGTCCTGGACACGACCCACCCGGACGCGGCGGCCTACCTGACGGAGGTCTTCAGGACGCTGCGCGCCGAGGGCTACGACTACTTCAAGGTCGACTTCCTGTACGCCGGCGCCCTGGACGGCGTACGCCATCAAGACGCGGACGCGCTCACGGCGTACCGCTCCGGGATCGAGCTGATCCGGGAGGCGATCGGCGAGGAGGCGTACCTGCTGGGCTGCGGAGCCCCTCTTCTGGCGTCCATCGGCCTGTTCGACGCGATGCGGGTCAGCCCCGACACGGCCCCGCACCGCCGCCCCGAGGCGGACGACTACAGTCAGCCCGGCCAGGACGCCGCCGAGTTCACCGGCGTCGGACGGCAGTGGCAGCACGGCCGCCTCTGGATCAACGACCCCGACTGCCTGATGGCCCGCCCGGCGGTGGAGACCCGGGAACAGTGGGCTGCGCACGTGGAGGCGACGGGCGGCCTGATGGCCTCCAGCGACCGGCTGCTGTCACTGGACGAGTGGGGAGTGGCGACAACCCGCCGTCTTCTCGGGGGAGCCGCGGCATGCTGAAGGTTCCGGGCATCGCGTACGGCGGTGACTACAACCCCGAGCAGTGGCCCGAGGAGGTCTGGGCCGAGGACATGCGCCTGATGCGCGAGGCCGGGGTGACCATGGTCAGCGTCGGCATCTTCTCGTGGGCGCTGCTGGAGCCGAAGGAGGGGTCGTACGACTTCTCCCTCCTGGACCGCGTCCTCGGCATGCTGGAGGCGAACGGCATCGCGGCCGACCTCGCGACCCCCACGGCGGCGCCCCCGGCCTGGTTCTTCCGCGCCCATCCGGAGGCGCTCCCGATGGACAAGGACGGCCGCCGACTGTCGTACGGCAGCCGCCAGACGTTCTGCCCGTCGAGCCCCGCCTACCGGGAGGCGGCCCTGCGGATGGCGCGGGCGCTGGCCGAGCGGTACGCGGACCACCCGGCGGTGGTGATGTGGCACATCCACAACGAGTACGGCTGCCACAACGCGGAGTGCTACTGCGACGAGAGCGCGGCGGCCTTCCGGCGCTGGCTGCGCGCCCGTTACGAGGACGATCTGGCGGCGCTGAACGACGCCTGGGGCACGCGCTTTTGGAGCCAGTGGTACTACGACTGGGACGAGATCCTGCCGCCCCGCGCCACGGGCGCCGTACCGAACCCCACCCACCAGCTGGACTGGCGCCGCTTCTGCAGCGACGAACTGCTCTCGCTGTACGAGGCGGAGCGGCAGGTGCTCCTGGAGGCGGCCCCTTCGATCCCCGCCACCACCAACTTCATGGTGATGTACAACTTCGACGCGCTGGACTACTGGCGCTGGGCCCCGAAGCTGGACCTGGTCTCGAACGACCACTACCTCCAGTCCGCGGACCCCGAGTCGGAGATCGACATCGCGCTGAGCGGCGACCTGGTGCGCTCCCTGGCGGGCGGGCCCTGGCTGCTGATGGAGCACTCGACGGGCGCGGTGAACTGGCAGCCGGTGAACAGGGCGAAGGGTCCGGGGGAGCTGCGCCGCAACGCCCTCGCCCATGTCGCCCGAGGCGCGGACGGCATCGCCTACTTCCAGTGGCGTGCGGCGAAGGCGGGCGCCGAGCAGTGGCACTCGGCGATGCTGCCGCACACCGGGACGGACAGCCAGATCTGGCGGGACGTGGTCCAACTGGGCGCGGATCTCAAGGCATTGGCGGAGGTACGCGGAAGCGTGGCCCCGGCCGAGGTGGCCATCGTCTGGGACTGGAACTCCCGCTGGGCGATGGAACTCCCGTCCCAGCCGAGCGGCGAACTGCGCTTCCATGACCTGGTCCGCGCCTGGTACGAGCCGCTGTGGCGAGCGGGAGTGGCGGTGGACTTTGTACGCCCGGACGCGGATCTGTCGCGGTACCGGCTGGTGCTGGCGCCGAGCCTGTACCTGGTGGACGACGAGGGCACGGCGAACCTGACGGCCTTCACGGAGGCCGGTGGAACGCTGGCCGTCGGCTTCCACAGCGGGGCGGTGGACGAGAACTGCCATGTGCGGCTGGGCGGTTACCCGGGAGCTTTCCGGGAACTCCTGGGCGTACGCACGGACGAACTGTTCCCGCTGTTGCCGGGGGAGTCGGTGGGCCTGAGCGACGGCGGCACGGGGACCCTGTGGACGGAACGGGTGCGCCTCGAAGGGGCTGAGGCCGTGACGTCGTACACGACGGGTGCCCTGAGCGGCGTCCCGGCGGTGACGCGACGGGATCACGGCGCCGGGGCGGCCTGGTACGTGGCGACGCATCCGGACGCGGATGCGCTGACGTCCCTGCTGGAGCGGATGCGTACCGAGGCGGGCGTCACGCCGGTGCGAACCGTCCCTCCGGCCGTGGAGGCGACGCTACGACGCGGGGCGGACGCGGAGTACCTGTTCCTGATCAACCACGGTGACCGGGAGGCGGAGGTGCCGGTGGCGTCCGGGGCGCGGGAACTGCTCAGCGGGACGGCGGCGGAGGGCTCGGTGCGGGTGCCGGCGGGGGAAGTGGCGGTGGTGAGGGAGCCGCGCGGCTGAGGTGCGTGGCGGAGAAGGCGAAGCCTTCGCCTTCTCCGCATGGACTGACCGTCATCAGTGATAGGCGTGCACGACGGCATGCCCCTTGCCCCGCCCGATCATCCACTTGTTGACCGGTGTGGTGATCACGAACGCCACGGCGAATCCACCGAGCAGAGCGGACCAGAACAGCCCGTCGTCGAGATGGGCGTCCAGGGCGCCGGGGGTGAGGGCGATGATCGCGTTGTCCACGAGCTCCATGACGGCGATGGACACGGTGTCGGCGGCAAGCGCGACCTTGATCGCGGACTTGAGGTCCAGCCCGGCCCGCACCACGGCGAAGAGGGTGAACGAATACCCGAAGAGGAACGCCAGCGTGATGGCCAACACCATGGTCGGCGCGTTCCCCCACACCAGGGCGGTCCCGATCACCATCCCCAGGATCTCCCCGATGGCACACCCGGTGAGGCAGTGCAGCGTGGCCTTGATCGCCATCCCCCAGGAAGCACCGGAGGCATGCCCCTCGTGCCCGGAGTGCCCTGAGTGCCCGACATGGTCGTGCGCGGCAGCGGCGTGATGAGCACTGTGATCCATGACTACGTCCCCAATCCCCACTGACTGAGACCCGTGTCCCCGGGCCCACTGCGATCAACCATATACCCCCATGGGGTATTCCGGGGGCTGGCGGAGGATGCGAGATCGGAACTCGTGGGGGGCGGGCTCAGTCCCTGCTCACGCTCTGCGCCAAGCGCTGAGCAGTTCCTCGGGGCCGTACACCGCCTGCAGGCGAGGGGTTCGATCGCCCGCCCTCGCCGGCTCGTCCACCGCTCCTTGATGCGGTATCGGCGTTCCTTCGACGGCCTCAGTGAAAGCGGCGGTTCGGCGGCAACGACCCGCTTCTCGGTCAGGACGTCAGTGGCTCGGGTGAGAGTGGTGTGGGCGATGCCGCCGGCCGCGGGCAAGGTGCTTACCTGCGGGCAGACAGCTGGTGTCCGCAGGGGCGGCAGGCGGCGGGATCGACAGCGGTGGCAGGGGGAGCCGGCGCTCTCTAGCTTGGAAATGGAGGCAGTTATTCCGAATGGCTGAGAGGAGTGGTCGCCATGGCAGGCCGCAACCGAGGCGCCGTCGAGTCGGAGATCAAGGAGACGCTGGGTCTAGTACCTCACTTCTTCTCCCGTATCCCCGATGACCTGCTGGACCACGAGTGGGAGCTCTTCAAGAAGCTCGAGCTCGGCGAGACGCTCATACCCAACAAGTACAAGGAACTGATCGGACTCGCGGTGCACTCCGAGACGAAGTGCCGGTACTGCACGCTCTTCCACATGGAGGCCGCGAAAATGTTCGGGGCCACGGACGAGGAGATCCAGGAAGCCCTCCACTACGCGAAGAACAGCATCGGCTGGAGCGCGTACCTCAACGGCATCCGTGAGGACTACGACGGCTTCGCCCAGGAGCTCGAACAGATCAAGGACTACCTGGCGGCGAAGGGCTGATCATGCGTCTGGAGTGGACTCGGCCGGGGATTGTGCGGGTGACCGCTCACGCCTACGAGTTCGCGGCGCTCGTCGCCGCCGCCCGCTTCGTGACCGAGTCCGCGCCACCGGACATCCCGGAGCAGGCGCTGGAACAACTGAGGCAACTGCTCAGCGACTACGACATGCAGACGGCCCGCGCGGGAGATATGTGATCAGGATCTGTGGTCGGCTCTGCATGGACAAGGCGTACAGCACCTCGTCGGCCACGCCGTGACCGGCGGTCGCCGGGACTTCGCCTTCCGCAGTCAGATTGCTGCCGCCTGCTACGACGTCGCCGCCGAGGCCGAGGTCTCGGAGGACGCGAAGAACCTGCTCATCCGACTCACCTGGCGCGAGGCTTGAGGATCACTCGTCCGGATCCGGGAACCGACGCCGGCGGGCCGTGGGTACGCTGATGCCGCCAACACGAGGACGAGCACTCCGCCCAAGGCGCGGACGAGGGGCGACGTGACGAGCAGATCGAGGGCAGCCGGGCGTCTCCTGGTGCGCCTGCTGCTGCTCGGCCTGCTCCTCATCGGCCTCGGTGTCGTCCACACCCTGGCGCATGCCGACGCCCATGACGGCGTCACCGGACACTCGACCGCCCGCCACCTCGACCTCGGCCCGGCGGACCCGGCATCCTGTGCCCGGCCTCACGGACACGAGCCGGACCTGCCCGGCGAAGCCCCGCACCGCACAACGGCCCATGCCACCGCGGACTCGGACTCCTTGCCCGAGGCCGGCTGCTGGGCTTCCGTACCCGCCGGGCCCTGGCCAGTGCCGACGGCTCAGCTCGCGGCCGGGACCACGACCGCCACGCACGCGGCGCCGCCCGCCGACGGGCTGTTCAGCTTCCGCGCGTACACCTCACCCCACGCGCTGGGAGTCCTGCGGATTTAGAGAGGGGACCCGCACCGACGGCACCACACTGCCTCGGCGCGGCTCACAGTTCCGGTCCGCCGCTCCGCCGAGGGGCCTGCCCGACCGCTCTCCCCCCGTCCGTGTTCTCCGGGCCGCCACCCAGCGCCCTCTGCGCCGTACATCCGTACCGGCGTACCGCGCTGCAGCCGGCCCGTGCCGAAGGGTGTCACTGTTCCCATGTCCCAGCACCACCTCGCCGACCCCCGCCCGCTGTCGGCACCGCCATACGCGACCCGTCCCACATACCTCTCCCACCAAGCCGCGCAGTACGGCTCGCACTCAGCCGACCGAGACGGCACCGCACCCGCGCCGCGCCGCGCGGAACGCGAGCCCGCCAACAGGACCGGCGGTCGGCGCGGGCGTCGCCGGGCACCCAAGCGCACCCCGCTGCTCGGCGACTATCTGAGCTATGCCGCGACCTTCGTCGGAGCCGGGCTGATCAGCGGCGCCATCGTGCACCACCCGCTCGATCCCACCCGCTACACCCTCATCGCCGTCATAGGCGCCGCAGTCTTCCTCTGTGCCACCGTGCTCAACGAGTTCGTCCTCACCCGCAGCCGCCCCAGCCCCGCGAAGGTCTTCGGCGTGGTGGCGGCCTCCCTCGCGCTGTCGTTCGGCATCGGAATGCTCAGCGGCGGCCTGCAGCACTTCGAGGACTTTCCCGAACGGGCGGCGATGCTCATCCCCTTCGGCCTGGCACTCTCCTTCGTCGCCTACGTGCTGCGCCACCAGCCCACCCGGTGGCGCAACATCCTCGGTCCGGCCGGGGTCCTGGTGGCAGTGACGGCCGCCGTCGCCTTCGTCGGCCTGAAGGGCATCGCCCAGGAGATGGCCGCGCAGCCGGGCGGCGACGGGCACGGCCACAGCCACGGCGAAGAGCCCGCCACCGAAGAGGAGCCGCAGACGAGCGGGACAGACGGCCACCAGCACGACCCCGGTTCCTCCGAGAGCCCGGCCCGCAGTGCGACTCCGAGTGCCCGCCCGAGTGGGGAGCCGACGACGGCCACCTCCTCCCGGGCTGCCGATGACCACGGCGTACCAGGACACAGCCACTGACGAACTTTGCGCGCTCAGTGCCCTTCAGGAGGACACAGGCAGGCGCTCGGTGAACGTCCTGCCACCGTCACCGGATTCGTACACGCCGTCCTGCGTGGCGGCGAAGACGCGCTTGGCGTCCACAGCGCTCAGCGCCTGGGGCTGCCCGCCCGGAACGGTCCCGGTCTTCGTCCAGGTCGCCCCGTTGTCGGTGCTGCGGTGCAGGTCGCCGGCGAGGTCGACGCCGTACAGGGCGTCGGCCGCGGGCCAGGACAGGAAGGCCAGGACCTGCCCTGCGCCGACCGATCAGGCGCGCGTGTGCCTCGCTGCGCCCCCACCGGCCTCCGCCACGCCTCCGTCGGTGGTTGATCAACCGCCACAGCGGCTGCGCAGATCCTGGTGATCCTCGACATCAGCTCTATCGCGCCTGGCGGTTCCATCTCCGCCGGCGGACGTTCCGTCTGAGGGTCGTAGGCAGTCAGCCCGGTTTCCTTCTCGACGATGGCGAAGGGGCGAAGACCTTGCCGAGCACGACCGCGGCATCGTCCCCTGCTGCCAGCAGGCGCAGTGATACTCACCTCGTCACCGAACTGCGGCACCTCAGCCTGGGAAGCTGCGATCACACGGGACCGGGGGCTGCCTGGGAGCTGGGGGCGCCGAGATCTTGTGACTCACGGGGGATACGGTTCGCAGGCCACTCCGTCGCCGTCTCGATCGAGATGCGGCGTAGCCAGGTTCACCCTCATAGATGGGTGCGACGCCTGCGGGTCGTGCCTCGTCGCAGTTCTCGTAGTAGGGGGAGTCTTCGCTGGGGCGCGGCTCCGGCCCAGTCACCTCGTGTACGTCAGCGCCGACGACCGTGCCGTCGTGCACCGTGTAGGTGCCTTCGAAGATCCTCAGCGAGCCGTCGGTCTGCGTGGCCTCCAGCCTGACCGAGACGGTGTCGTTGTCGGCATGGAGGACGCGAAGGGTGTCGTGGGCGGTGGTGGCGAACCCGTTGACGAAGGCTGAGTAGGAGTCTGAGAGGTTCTTGCCTGCGAGGTCCCAGGCTCGTCGATAGCCCTGAGCGTTGATGGCAGCGAAATATGCGCGGACGACGGACGACGCGTCGGTGACCGTCGATGTGGGCGTCGGCCGGGGGAAAGCGGGCGCCGGCGTTGTCGGCTCGGGCACCGATGTCGTGGACTCAGGCGTTGGCGGCTTCTTCTTTCCAGACTGCGACGCCGCCATCGGGACAGCAACGCCTAGTGGACACAACGCGAGGCGAACGGATCCGCTCAGCCGACCGCGGGCGTACGGGACGGCCGTCTCCATGACGCCCGCCACACCGCCGCCACCGTCCTACTGATCCTCGGCGTCCCGGATGTTGTGATCGACGCGATCATGGGCTGGGAGCCTGGGGGAGCGGCCCGGATGCGCGCTCGCTACATGTGACGGGGACCATGCTCCGCAAGGTCGCGCAGCAAGTCGGCGATGCGCTGTGGGAGCTCCCGAAGACCAACTGAGACGGAAACTGAGACGGACAACGTCGAAGGGCCCCACCGCGAACGGTGGGGCCCTTCGACATCGTGCCCGGTGAGGCACTGGCGGAGGATACGAGATTCGAACTCGTGAGGGGTTGCCCCCAACACGCTTTCCAAGCGTGCGCCCTAGGCCTCTAGGCGAATCCTCCGCCGGAAACATTACATGACCGAGAGGAGTGCTCGCGAACTCGTTCCCACCTGCTGACGTCGGGTACTCTGTGCGGAGCCCCTCACGCGGCGCTATCTGACTGAACTCCCCCAGGGCCGGAAGGCAGCAAGGGTAGGTTGGCTCTGGCGGGTGCGTGGGGGGCGCTTGCGTTCTCGTGGGCCGGGTTGTCAGTGGGCGCCTATAACCTCGTATGCGTGTCGTCTCTCGCGCTGTACCGCCGCTATCGCCCGGAGTCGTTCGCCGAGGTCATCGGGCAGGAGCATGTCACCGACCCGTTGCAGCAGGCGCTGCGGAACAACCGGGTCAATCACGCGTACCTGTTCAGCGGGCCGCGTGGGTGCGGGAAGACCACCAGCGCGCGGATTCTTGCCAGGTGTCTGAACTGCGAGCAAGGGCCTACGCCGACCCCGTGCGGGGAGTGCCAGTCCTGTCGGGATCTCGCGCGCAACGGCCCCGGTTCCATCGACGTCATCGAGATCGACGCCGCTTCGCACGGCGGTGTCGACGACGCTCGTGAGCTGCGGGAGAAGGCCTTCTTCGGGCCCGCCTCCAGCCGGTACAAGATCTACATCATCGACGAGGCCCACATGGTCACGTCGGCCGGGTTCAATGCGTTGCTCAAGGTCGTCGAGGAACCGCCCGAGCATCTGAAGTTCATCTTCGCCACCACCGAGCCCGAGAAGGTCATCGGGACGATCCGTTCGCGGACCCATCACTATCCCTTCCGGCTCGTGCCGCCGGGGACCCTGCGGGATTACCTCGCCGATGTGTGTGGGAGGGAGACCATCCCGGTCGAGGACGGCGTCCTTCCGCTCGTCGTGCGCGCGGGCGCCGGCTCCGTGCGTGACTCCATGTCCGTCATGGACCAGCTGCTCGCCGCCGCCAAGGAGGAGGGTGTGACGTATGCCATGGCCACCTCCCTCCTCGGGTACACCGACGGCTCGCTCCTCGACTCCGTCGTCGAGGCCTTCGCGACCGGTGACGGCGCCGCCGCCTTCGAGGTCGTCGACCGTGTCATCGAGGGCGGCAACGACCCCCGGCGCTTCGTCGCCGACCTGCTGGAGCGGCTGCGGGACCTCGTGATCCTCGCCGCCGTGCCGGACGCCGTCGAGAAGGGGCTCATCGACGCCCCCGCGGACGTCCTGGAGCGTATGCAGGCCCAGGCCGGCATCTTCGGCGCCGCCGAACTCAGCCGCGCCGCCGACCTTGTCAACGAGGGCCTGACCGAGATGCGGGGCGCCACCTCGCCCCGACTCCAACTCGAACTGATCTGCGCGCGCGTGATGCTCCCCGCCGCGTACGGGGACGAGCGTTCGGTCATGGCCCGGCTCGACCGTCTGGAGCGCGGCGTGAACTTCTCCGGGGGCGGCGCGGCCCCCGCGATGGGGTACGTCCCCGGGCCCGAGGCCCACGCACCGGTCCCCGGGCCTGCCCAGGCGGCCGCGGTTCCGCCGGGCGGCGGTCCGGCTGCGGCTCGTGCGGCGGTACGGGGGCCGGGGGCCCCGGCCGGCCAGCCCGCCCCGTCGGCCCCGTCGGCCCCGTCCGCACCGTCCGCACCGCCGGCACCGCCGGCACGGCCCGCCCCGCCCGCTGAGCAAGCCCCGGCTCCCCAGCCCCCCGAGCCCACCCCGGCTCCCGCCCCCGCCCCCGGCGCCTGGCCCACCGCCGCCCCCACCGGCAGCGGTCGCCGCCCCGGCGGTTGGCCCACCGCAACCCCCAGCGGCACCGGAGACCAGCCCGCGCCGCCCGCCCCGACCACTCCTCCCGCACAGGC
>NZ_JACMSF010000129.1 GCF_014257025.1 Streptomyces cupreus | reverse complement strand
CTGCCGCGACCTCGGCAGTCCTCGTCGTCTCCACGACATAGCTTCCCGTGGACAACGCATCCCCTCCGCTGCGATGTGTCCCGAACGGCCTTGAGAGCAGCTCGGAACTCCCCTGTGCCCGAGGGCTGTTACCCAGCGCAGACTAGGGACCAGCAATCGGTTTCCGGAACTCGCCCCAGCCTCATTGGCCTATGCCGGAGGCAAGCCTGTCGCGATCGGGCGGTCCCACGAACGCGCCTGCGTCCCACGGCAACTTCCTTGCGCGCCCGAACAAGTGCGCACCCGGACGCCCCACTACCGTCGTGCGCCCGTCGACCCGCCACCAGCTGTGAGGACTTGATGACGGAACGGATACCGGAGGCGGTGTTCTGGTGCCTGGCCGTGGGCCTGATCGCCGTCGCCGTGCTACTGGTGCGCGAACGCGGCATCACCGCACGGCAGCGCAGAGGCAACGCTGAACTGAGGGACGGCCTGCGGGCCCGGGACGAGGAACTCCGCCACCTCGTCTCGGCCCGGCTGCCGGCCCTGGACGACGCACCCCACGAGCAGGTCCCGGCCGTCGGTCTGCTCGACGACCGGCTCGCCGACACGGAGTTCGGGAAATGCCTCGACGCCGTCCTGGAACGGTTCGCCGGCGCCGTCGAGCACGCCCGCTCGCGCGCCGACCAGTCGGCGAAAGCCGCCTTGAAGGCGTCGATGCGCTCCATCCAGGGCCTGGCCAACGAACAGCAGGTGTCCATCGCCGAGATGCAGGACCGCCACGACAACCCCGGCGTGCTGCGCGACCTGCTCGAAATCGACCACGCCAACGCCCAGTTCGGCCGCCGTGCCCAGGCCATCGCCGTGCTGTGCGGCTCGTGGCCGGGCCGCCAGCGCGTCACCTCCGCGCTCGTCGAGGTCGTACGCGGCGCCACCTCCCGCATCCGCGACTACCGGCGCATCCGTATCAACGGCGAGGTCGACATCGCCGTACAGAGCCGGGCGGTCGAGCCGGTGGTGCTCGCGGTCGCCGAACTCCTCGACAACGCGGCACGTCACTCCCAGCCGGGCACGACCGTCGAGGTCACCGTCCAGACAGTGCACAACGGCGCCTGCGTCGTGATCGACGACGCCGGGGTCGGCATGGACGGCCGGGCGGCCGAGCACGCCGCCGAACTGCTCGCAGGCACCCACGCGGTGGACATCACCCGGCTCGGCGACCCGCCCCGCTTCGGCTTCGCCGTCATCGGGGCGCTCACCGAGCGCTACGGGTTCAGTGTCTCCGTGGACACGCTCTCCCCGTACGGCGGTGTACGCGCCGTGGTGTTCCTGCCGGCCGCCCTGCTCACGCACCTGGACTCCGTCCAGGCGGCCGCGCCAGGGACCACGCCCCTCGCAGATCCCACCGCCGATCAGGTCGTCCCCGACCCCGACCCTGAACTCGACCCCGAACCCGATCCCGATCCGGAACCCGCAGAGGCGACCACGCCTGGAGGCTTGCCCAGGCGCCGTCGCCGCTCCGCACGGCGACCGGCCGCGGAGCCCGTACCGGCCGACGAGGTCGGCGGCCGCTCGGCAGAGGAGAACGCCCGGCGCATGGGCGCCTTCGCACGCGGCACCAGCTCCGGCAGGGCCGCCCGGCACACGCTCCACGACGATGAAGGGAACAGCCACGAATGACCGGGCCCACCAACAACACGTTGGGCTGGATGCTGGACGAGGTGCTGAAGGTTCCGCGGGCGCGTCACGCGATCCTGCTCTCCGCCGACGGCATGCTCCGCGCCTTCTCCAAGGACATCGACCGGGACGACGCCGAACGGCTGGCCGCGGGCCTGTCCGGCGTCCAGTCGATCAGTCGCAGCACGGCCGAGTTCTGCGGCACCCCGCACACCCCGTGGCGGCAGACCCTGATCGAGTTCGCCCACGGCTACGTCTTCCTGGTCGCCGCCGGCGAGGGCGCCTACCTCGCGGTCTCCACCGGCGAGGACGTCGACATGGAGGCGGTCACCTACCGTATGCACAAACTCGTCGACCGGCTCGGCAAGGAGCTGACCAGCCCCGCCCGGCAGGACACCGGCAGCCCGGCATGACTAGCCGGCGCCGCCCCGCAGACCGGCTGGTGCGGTCGTACGTCGTCACCGACGGCCGCGCCCACCCCACCCGCAACACTCTCGACCTGGTCACCCTGCTGATCGCGACCGACGATCTGCCGCTGACCGGCCTCAATCCGGAAAAGCGCAGGCTCATGGAGCTGTGCCGGCCCGGAGCCCTGTCCGTGGCCGAGGTGGCCGGCCATCTGTCGCTTCCGGTGGGCGTGGCCAAAGTGCTGATCGCCGACCTCATGGACAGCGGCCACATCGTCACCCGCGCGCCGATTCCCGCCGCCCGGCCGACCGACGCCCGAATCCTCCAGGAGGTGCTCGATGGACTCCGCGCCCGCCTCTGACGACGTCTACCTGCGGCCCAGTGTGCAGACGGCGGTCAAGCTACTGATCGTGGGCCACTTCGCGGTCGGCAAGACCACGTTCGTCGGCACGCTCTCCGAGATCCGGCCGCTGCGCACCGAGGAGGTCATGACCGAGGCCGGCGCCCTGGTCGACGACCTGGCGGGCATGCGGGACAAGACGACCACCACGGTCGCCCTCGACTTCGGCCGGCTCACCCTCAACGACCGCCTGGTGCTCTACCTCTTCGGCACCCCGGGCCAGCAGCGCTTCACCAGGCTGTGGCAGGACATGACCCAGGGCGCGCTCGGCGCGCTCGTCCTCGCCGACACCCGCCGTCTCAGCCAGTCGTTCGAGGTCATGGGCGTGCTGGAGGAGCACGGACTGCCGTACGCGGTCGCCCTCAACCAGTTCCCCGGCGCTGCCGGGCACCAGCTCGACGAGGTGCGCGAGGCCCTGGACCTGCTGCCCGAAACCCCCCTCGTCCGCTGCGACGCCCGCGACCGTGTCTCGTCCACGCGGGCTCTCATCAGCCTCGTCGAGTACCTCCTCAACCGCACCGGCCACTTGGAGCACGCGTGACCTCCGCATCCCCCGTACCGCCCGTCCCGCCGCCGGGCTGCCCCGCGCACGAGTCCCTGCACGGGCCCGAGTTCGCCGCCGATCCGGCCGCCGTCTACCGGCGGCTGCGTGAGGTCGGCCCGATCGCGCCGGTCGAGCTGGCGCCCGGGGTGCGGGCCTCGCTTGTCGTCGGATACGACGCCGCCCTGCACGTGCTGCGCAGCACCGAGACGTTCTCCAAGGACCCCCGCCGCTGGAAGGACCTGGCAGACGGCACCGTCCCCACGGACAGCCCGGTCGTGCCGATGATGATGTACCGGCCGAACGCGCTGTGGACCGACGGTGCGGAACACCGCAGGCTGCGCGGCGCGATCACGGACAGCCTGGCCCGGGTCGACCCAGCCACGTTGCGCGGCCACGTCGAGGCGAGCGCGGACACCCTCATCGACCGCATCGCCCCGGCCGGACAGGCGGATCTGCTCGGCGAGTACGCCCAGGTGCTTCCCCTGCTGGTGTTCAACCGCCTGTTCGGCTGCCCGGCCGACTACGGCGAGCGGCTGGTGCGGGGCATGTCCGGGATCTTCGACGGAGTCGACGCCGAGCAGGCCAATGAACTGCTCGCGACGACCCTGCTGGACCTCGTCACGCTGAAGCGCCGCCGGCCCGGACCGGATGTGACGTCCTGGCTCATGGCACATTCCGCCGGTCTCACTGACGAGGAGATGGTGCACACCCTCGTTCTGCTCATGGGCGCGGGCACCGAGCCGCAGCAGAACCTGATAGCCAACAGCCTGCGGCTGCTGCTGTCCGACGACCGGTTCGCGGGCAGCCTCTCGGGCGGCAGCCTGCCGGTGGAGGACGCCCTCGACGAGGTGTTGTGGACCGACCCGCCCATGGCCAACTACGCCGTGCACTACCCGGTCCACGACGTCGTCCACGAAGGGGTGCTGCTGCGGGCGGGTCATCCGCTCGTGGTCAGTCTCGCCGCGGCGAATACGGACCCGTCCCTGACGACCGATCAGCGTGCGGGCAACCGCGCCCACTTGGCATGGAGCGCGGGCCCGCACAACTGCCCGGCGCAGAGTCCGGCCCGGCTGATCGCCGCGGTGGCCGTGGAGAAGCTGCTCGACCGGCTTCCCGACGTCGAACTCGCCGTACCCGTCGAGGAACTGGCCTGGCGGCCGGGCCCCTTCCACCGCGCGCTGGCCGCACTGCCGGTGATGTTCCCGCCGACCGCCGTCACCCCGCCCACGGCTGACGACGAGCCGCCCGTGGAGAGCGCCGCGTCGGCGCCCCGGCCGTCCGAGGTGCCCGAGGCCGGTCGCGTACGGCGTGGATGGGCCGCCCGGCTGCTGGCGTGGTGGCGTGGCGAGTGATCAGGACAGGCGGACCGGAAGGGAGCGGTGGCCGTTGGAGATGAAGGAGTCGACCGGCTCCAACTCGTCCTGGGAAACGACGAGTCGGAGGCCGGGGAAGCGGTCGAAGAGGGCCCGGAGCGCGATGTGGGCCTCCAGCCGGCCCAGCGGGGCGCCCAGGCAGAAGTGCACGCCGTGGCCGAAGGCGAGGTGCTCCTTGTCGGCGCGGGCGACGTCGAAGCGGTCGGCGTCCTCGCCGTACTTGCCCGGGTGACGTCCGGCGGCCGCGTACGCGGCGAGGATGGCCTCGCCCTTGACGATCACCACGTCGTCCGGGCCGCCGAACTCGCTCATCTTCAGGTCCTCGACGGCATACCGCAGCGGCAGGCTGGCGACGGGCGCCTCCACGCGCAGCGCCTCCTCGACCACGTCCTCCCACAGGACGCGGCCGGAGCGGACGTGGGCGAGCTGGTCCGGATGGGTCAGCAGGAGGTGGATGGCGTTGTCGATCAGGTTGACCGTGGTCTCGTGGCTGGCGCTGACCATGAGCACCAGGGTGTCGAGCAGCTCCTGCTCGCTCAGTCGGGCGTCGCCGTCGTCACGGGCTGCGATGAGCGCGGAGGTCAGGTCGTCGCCCGGCGATTGCCGCTTGAGGGCGACGAGTTCGCCCAGCGCCGCGTACAGCCGTGCGTAGTTGTCGGTGACTTCCTCCGGGGTGGCGGAGGTGTGGAAGACGCCGTCCACGACGGCCCGTAGCTCCGCACTCTGTTCCTCGGGCAGGCCGAAGAGTTCGCTGATCACCCGGATCGGCAGCGGATAGCAGAACTCCTCGCGCAGATCGACGACTTGGCCGTGCCGTCCGGCCTCCTCGATGCGGTCGAGCAGGGCCGCGGTGATCTCCTCGATGCGAGGTTGGAGCGCCGCGGTGCGCCGTGCGGTGAAGGCCTTGGAGACCAGGGCGCGCAGCCGTTTGTGCTCGCCTCCGTAGGCGGTGAACATGTTCTGCACCGCGACCCAGGTGAACAGCGGCCATTCCGGGGCGATCTCGCCGTTGATCCACCGGGGCCAGTGCCGACGCGGGTCCTTGGAGACGCGTGGGTCGGTGAGCAGACGTTTGAGGAGGTCGGGACTGCTGACGGCCCAGGCCTGGACGCCGTCGGGCAGTTCGACGAGGGTCACCGGTCCGCGCTCGCGGATCCGGGCGGCCTCGCCGTGGATGTCGCGGCCGGTCGGGTCGATCACTAAGGGGCGGGGGTGTCCCATGGCAGCCTCCCTGGCGCTGGCTCATCAATACGACCGGTAAAGCTACTTGGACGTAGCGTGTCCGGGCGAGGGCCCTCGGCATGTGCTGCGCACGGCGACAACTTCTCTGCGCCCGGCCGCAAGTCGGCGGTCCGCTTCCGT
>NZ_JACMSF010000128.1 GCF_014257025.1 Streptomyces cupreus | reverse complement strand
ATAGAGCACGAATTGCGCAAGCGCAATTCGAAATTCCCGCGTAAACGCGGGAATAGAATTCCGCAAGCGGAATTCTGACAGGATGTCAATTCGCGCAAGCGCGAATTGAGGGAGTCCCGCAAGCGGGACTCCTAAGGGCTGGCAACAAGGGGCCCGGTGCATCGTTCGCAAGCCTGTGTAGCCATTGGGAATCATGGCTACTGCCACCGCGTGACTTGACGGGCGGTCAGCCGACAGGGCGTCAGCCCTCACCATCCGGTGAACGTGATAGACCGCAGTCCGCCCCCCCTCCCTCGGGGCCGAACTCGCCCGGCGTCCCAACCTCGCTACGCCCCCGCCGGCCCCCGTCCTGACATCCCGTCACCGTGAAGGGGGCATGCACGCATCACGGTGACGATCAGGGGTAGATCTAGGGTGATGCATCACACTAGGTAGCTGTGTAGGGATTGGGATCAGATGCCCCCTCCCAAAAAGAAATCCGGTGACCTCTGAGAATCTCCATCAATCCGACACCGGATTCACAAGAAGGGCTATCGGGATTGCTTGGTGAAGGAATAGAGACGGTCGATCTCCTCGAATCCCGATGATTCATAGAGGGCCTTGGCGGCCGTCCGGTCCCGGTCACCGCCGGGCGGTGCGTCGTCCACGAACAGGATGACGTCGGCTGCGCCCATGCGGCTGAGCGCGTGGAGGGCGGTGCCAAGGAGGGCACGGCCGGTCCCCTGTCCGCGTGCGGCTGGCTGGACGCCGATCCACCACACAACTCCGGTGCCCTGTACGGGTGTTCCGATGGTGGCGTCCGCGAGGGTCTTGCCGTCTTCGGTGACGAGGAGACGGCGGGTGTCGGGGGTGGCCGGCTCGGTGTCGTAGCGGGTGAGGCGGGGCAGCTCGGGGGCGGGGAGCGTGCGGTGCATGTAGCGCCACAGGTCAACTCCCGTGTAGCCAGCGGCTGTCAGAGCGGCGTGCGTGGCCGGGCGGTGGCCTGCGGGGAGGGCTTCCACGCCCAGGGTGAGCGCGGTGGCGAAGTGGAAGGCGTCCAGAGTGCGGGTGCCCAACTCGGTCCCAGCACGGTCCAGCAGGGCGCGGGCAACACTCTCGTCCTCGCGGCAGTGCAGCCACAGGATCACACCGTGACCGTCCTTGGGACGCAGGGCGTAGGAGACGACGCCCAGGACGGTGCCGGCGGCGCTGGTGGCCACGGTCGTTGTGGGGCAGGCGAGTTCGGCCCACCAGCCTGCATCCACCCTGGAGCGGCCCCTCACGGCGTCGGCAAGCATGGCGGGGGTAGCGGCGGGCTGGCCGGGCAGCCGGTCGGCATTGACCAGCTCCAGGACCGCCGCCCGGTCGGCTGGAGTGTAGGGGCGCAGGCTCACGCCCGGTACGGGACTCACGTACACGACCATCGCGGGTGCTCCTCTCCGTGTCCAGGAAGCGGGAAGAGGGCTTCAGCAAGGCGCCAGGGCGCCTTCTGAAGCCGTGTGAGAAGCGGTCAGGGTGTGAGGGTGGCTCCATGCCCGACGGCTCCCTTCAGCCACTCCTAGGCTTGGGATGCCGGCTCGGCCGGGCGGGGGCAGGGGGTGGAATGCATGGAGCCCTTGGACGACGACGCGGGCGTCGACGCGGCGCGGGGTGATGCGATCGATTTCGGTCACAGCGCCTTTCATGGACCGGTCGTGGGCGTGCAGCACAACCACCACGCTGTACCGCGCACTCCGGCGCCGTGGCCGCATCAGGTCGGGACCATGCCACCGCAGGCCGTCTGTTTCCAGGACCGGGCCGAGGTCGCCCGCCTGGCCGCAGCACTCACCGGCGGCGGTGCGGCCGTCGTCACGCCGACCGCTGCGGTGGGGGTGGTCGTCGGGTTGGGCGGGGTGGGCAAGACCCAGCTCGCCGCCCACTACGCCCGCACCCTGTGGCAGGCCGGGCAGCTGGATGTGCTCGTGTGGATCACCGCCAGCAGCGGCGAGGCCGTTGTGGAAGGGTTTGCGGCTGCGGCTGCCGAACTCATGGGCATTGGCGAGGAAGTTCCGGCGCGGGCGGCCGCGATGTTTCTGGCTTGGCTGGAGCCCAAGGCAGGCCAGAAACGCTGCCGTTGGCTGGTGGTGCTGGACGACGTGAGTGACCCGGCGGACCTGAACGGTTGGTGGCCGCCCGTCAGTCCCACCGGTCGAGTCCTGGTCACCACCCGCCGTCAGGACGCCGCCCTGACCACCGGCCGCCACCACATACCCGTCGGCGTCTTCACCCCCGAAGAAGCCCTCGCCTACCTCACCGATGCCCTCCCCCGCACCGAACCCGCCGGGGAACTCGCCGCGCTCGCCGAGGACCTGGGGCATCTGCCGCTGGCCCTCTCCCAAGCCGCCGCCTACCTCACCGACACCACCACCCCCGTAGCCGGCTACCGGCAGCTCCTCGCCAGCCGCACCACCGCCCTGCGCGACGCCGCACCCGATGCCCTGCCCGACGGACAGCAGGTGACAGTGGCCGCAACCTGGGCGCTGTCGATCGAGCACGCAAACCGGCTCCGCCCCGCAGGACTCGCCCGCCCGCTGCTCCAGCTGGCCGCGTTCCTGAACGCCAACGGCGTTCCCCACAACGTCCTAACCGGCCCGGCCGCCCGCACCCACCTCACCCACCACCGCACCGACCAGCCCATCCCGGGGAACCCGGCCGAAGACATGCCAGAGCGGGAAGTGTCGGAGCAAGAGGCCCACCTGGCCCTGAGTGCCCTGCGCCGGCTCAGCCTCATCCAGCACGATCCCACCACACCTCAGACCGCAGTGCGTGTCCACCAGCTCGTCCAGCGCGCCGTCCGCGACACCCTCACCCCCGCCCAGTACAACGAGATCGCCCGTAGCGCTGCGGATGCCCTGCTCGCCGTCTGGCCCGGCATCGAGAACGAGACCGCGCTGGCCCGGGCACTGCGCGCGAACACCACTGCCCTCACCGACAGTGCCCAAGACGCGCTGATCGAACCGGACGCACACCCGGTGCTCTACCGCATCGGAGAAAGTCTCGGCGAAAGCGGCCAGGTATACGCCGCGCGCCACCACTTCGACCGCCTGGCCCTCGTCACCACATCCCGCCTTGGTCCCGATCACCCCGATACCCTCACGGCCCGATACGAACTCTCCCGCTGGCAGGCGCGGGCGGGGGATGCGGCCGGAGCCATCGACGCACTCGCCGACCTCCTGCGCGACCAGATCCGGGTCCTGGGCCCCGACGCCCCCGACACCCTTAGCACCCGGTACGAGCTGGCCTACTGGCGGGGGGAAGCGGGGATGCTGTCGGCGCCGCCACCGTCTTCTCCGACGTACTGCGCGACCAGACCCGGGTCCTAGGCGAAGACCACCCCCATACCCTCGCCACCCGGCATGAGCTGGCCCGCTGGCAGGGGGAAGCGGGAGATGCCGCCGGAGCCGCCACCGCCTGCACAGACCTGCTGGCCGACCGGATCCGGGTCCTTGGCAAGGACCACCCCCGCACCCTCAGCACCCTCAGCACCCTCAGCACCCGGCATAACCTGGCCCGCTGGCGCGGGGAAGCGGGAGATGCCGCCGAAGCCGCCACCGCCCTCGCCAGCCTCCTCACCGACCGCATCCGGGTCCTTGGCAAGGACCACCCCCGCACCCTCAGCACCCGCCACGAGCTGGCCCGCTGGCAGGGGGAGGCGGGAGATGCCGCCGGAGCCGCCACCGCCCTCGCCGACCTCCTCACCGACCGGACCCGAGTACTGGGCCAAGACCACCCCGAAACCCTCAACACCCGGCATAACCTGGCCTACTGGCGGGGGAAGGCGGAGAGCGGCGGTTCAGCGAGGGCCGAGTAGAGGTCCTGAGGAGTGGCCCAGGCACTACCGGCTGGACCGTGATCAGAACTGGATACACCCTGGCAAGACACTCCCTCCTCGGAACAGCCCGGCTTAAGAGAGCGCGCCGCAAACCTCACCGGCGACGTCGCCTTCACCATCGACTGCACCGTCTGCACCCCCTGCCGTCTCGGATGGGTCGAGCAGCCCTACACCATGGACCAGTACCAGCGGTGCAGCTGGCCACCGCCGGCCTGGAAGCGCTACGCCTCGAGCACCCCGGCCTGCCCTGGCACACCCTGGGCGGCCACGGCCAAGACTCCCAGGCCTTCTGGACGCCTCGGCGTCTATCTGACTGTGTACACGCTGCCCTGTGGGGAGACCGCGTAGAGATTGTCGTTGATGCTCATGACCGGAGATCGGGCCCAGGAGCCGTGGGCCTGCTCCGTCTGGCGGGGCTGGTGGTCCCAGACCTGCTTCCCCCTCTGAGTGTCCAGGGCGATCACCCTGCCATCCGCGGCGGCAAGGTAGATCCGCCCACCGGCAAGGGTCGGAGGAGCCGAGATCCTCACGCCCACGCTGGTGCGCCACCTCATCGTGCCGGTCTTGTGGTCGACGGCGATGACCGTGCCGTTGTGATGAGCTATACAGACCACGTCGCTGTGAGCCACGGCCTGATGGGCGAGATTGTCCCGCGTCGCCGCAACGGGCGGGAGAACGGTGGCGGCCTTGCGGCTACGGGTGTCCAGGCGCACCAGAGCTCCGCCGCCGTCACCGCCCAGCGGGGTCCTGAAGTACAGAGCACCCGGCGCCGACACCTGGTAATGCAGTGGGCCGTCTACGGTGGTGCTCCACCGTCGGGCGCCGGTGTCTTCCTCCACGGCCGTTACCGTGGTGCGCGGTCGTCCCACATCGGCGAGGTAGACCCCGTGACCATTGGCGATCAAGTACGTCAGGTGCCGAAAGTGGCGTGTCCATCGGATCGCGTGCGTGGTGACGTCGAAGGCTTCCACTCTGCGGTTGTAGACGAGGAAATACATGGATTCGGTGAGACGGATCTCCAGCGGGCGTTCGGTGAACGTCCTGGTCCACAGGCTCTTTCCGGTCCGGATGTCCAACACGCGCAGGCGTCTGTAGGCGGTGTCGCGGTGGGCGTACCAGAGCCGTCCGTTCGCAGCGCCCAGCAGTTCCACGGTGGCTTCCGGGCCCGTGGGATGGTTTTGGAACAGCTCTGCTGCGACCTCACGGGCGGGAATCGTGTGGCGCCAGGAGACCGTACCGTCGGTGGTATCGACGCGCATCACGGTCCGGCTCCCGGCCTCGCAGTAAATGGCATCCGGGCCAGCCAGACAGGCTTCTCCGGGGGCTGCAACCTCGCGGATCCTGGTTTCCCAGGGTCTCCATCCGGCAGGCGCCGGGAATTCCGGTCTCCCACCGACTGCCACGACAGCCCCGCCTGCGACCAGCAACGCCAGCACCGCCACCGCGGCCACCCACCCGGGCACCGGCCGAGCCGACCACCGCAGGACCGCCGCAACCAACCCCCGTACCACTGCTGCGCCCGGCGCTGTGCGTAACGGCGGCGATGCAATACTGAGACTCGCCAAGATCTCTTCAGGAGTGGGGCGGCCGCCCGGGTCCTTGGCCAGACAGTCCGCCACGAGCCTGCGGAACTCGTCTGGCACATCAGCGAGGTCCGGCTCTTCGTGGACGACACGGTAGGCCGAGGCATAAGGTCCGTCGGCCTCGAACGGGTAGCGCCCCATGGCGGCGTAGGCCAGCACGCTTCCCAGGGAGAACACGTCCGCCTCCGGCCCGATCTCCGCGCAGGACAGCAGCTGCTCGGGGGCCATGACCGCCGGCGTGCCGACGACCCGGCCGGTCTCGGTCAGCGGGTGCCCGTCCAGCGCCCGCGCGATACCGAAGTCGATAACTCGCGGCCCGTCCCCAGTCAGCAGGACATTGCCCGGCTTGAGATCGCGGTGGACAACACCGGCGCGATGGATGTCCCGAAGCGCACCGGCCAACGCCGCGGCCAGACGACGCAACTCCCCGCTCTCCAGCGGGCCCTGCCGGCCAACGCGGGCGTCGAGGGACTCGCCGCCCAAGTGCAAGCTTGCCATCCAGGGCTCCGGCGCGTGCGGATCGGCGTCGACCACCGGCGCCGTGAAGCGGCTGTGGACCATCCGTGCGGCCGCCACCTCCAACTCAAAGCGTGCCCGGAACTCCGGGTCCTCGGCCCACTGGCGGCGGATCACCTTCAGTGCCACCGAGTGTCCGCCCGGCGAGCGCGCCGCATACACCACGCCCATCCCGCCCGCGCCCAGCCGGCCCTCCAGCCGGTAGCCACCAACCTCGGTGGGGTCACCCTTCAGCAGGGTCATCCACGGACCCTCACAGCCGCCGCCTGTGACCTGGCCATGAGACCTCCTGAGTACGCAATTCAACGGCATGCAGAACGGCCGCAAGCTACCGCCGCCGCCACCGACCTCGCTGAGAGCTCAACGGACTTTGTGGCACCGATGTAACACTTGACCAATCGTCAATAGCGAGATGATCCACCTCGCGATGATCGAACTCGCCGTGATCAACCTCATGGCCCGCAGACTCACCGACGAAGCCACCCTGAACTGGCGCGGAACCTGACCCAGATCGAAACACGAATCACCGGACCAAACGCTCAGTCACGCTTCCCGGTACGGGATGACCGGCCCCGGCCCCCGCCTCGGGCTCATGCCTCGCCTGGCGGCCGCCTACTGGTGTCGACGGCCAGGTTGCAGAACCACCCGGCGGCAAGATCGTCCCACTGGACTTGATTGACCACGCACCAGAAAGCTTCTTCCAGTTCCTGGGCCACGGTCTCCACGTGAGCCTTGGTTGAGCATGCCACTCGGACGGTAACGTTCCTGGATGGCCCTGGGTCGAGTTCCGGAAGGCCACCACTGACAGCGGAGCCCGCCAGGCTTGCGAAGAACCGCCAGTGCGGGCCTTCAGGCCCAGGTCGCATCTCCAATTCCGAAACGAGCTGGTGGCGGCTGGCCAGGCACGCATGTACGGCCCGGGCGACAGCCGAACTCCAGTAGAGGATCTCGATTCGAACGGTGTCAGGCGCCGTGTGGGGGACTTTCATGGCTCCATGGTGCGCCGTGGCGTTGACGCTACCGAGATGCCGCACGGCACCGACTACCCGAAGAGACGAGCCTGCCAGGTGTGGAGCGCCGAGGCTGCCACCGGAGGCGCGCGGGACCACTGCTGACCTGCGTTGCAGCAGCTGCCAACTGTTGCGCACTGCCGCAACGCTGCTCCGTCATAAGACACTTGAGGGCACCTCATCCGCACGGAGCTGGAGCCCTCAATGGAGCACCCCTTCCTGCCCGAGTCGTATGGCTTGCTGGCTTTCGTCGCCGTCCTGGTGACTGGTGTTGTCCTGGTCTGCCTCGGTGTGCCCGTGGCAGACGCTGGCACCATCACGGCATCGCTCATCATCGCCCACGCCGCATGGCAGGGTCACCGTCGCGCCGGAGCCGGCGGCGGTGGGTGAGAGTGTTGTTCAACCCAGACCAGGACACAAAGAGGAACACGGAGACTGAGAAAGGATTCTGCCAGTGCCACGTCGGCAC
>NZ_JACMSF010000127.1 GCF_014257025.1 Streptomyces cupreus | reverse complement strand
AGCGCCACGAAAGCCCAGGTCACAACCAACATCTGAGATCTCTACCGAACCCGGAACGGTTCACTCGCGGTCGTCCTGGCGCTGCAGGAGGCGTATCACCTTGCCCAGGACCGTCGATTTTCCGGAACCCCAGGAACCGATCAAAGCCAGGACGCCGGTTTCGGTCTGGGCCCGGACGCGCCCCAGCAACTCCACCGCGTGCTGCGCGTACTGTTCGCGCCCCAGCAGGTCGGACCCCTCGTCGTCGAGGAACGGTTCGTCGTTGAAGAAGCGCGCGTCGCTCATCGGTATAGCGTGCCTGGCCGCGTTGCTGCCTCGCTGCAGATTGGTGGAGGCGGTCAGGTGCTGCGGTGGATGCCGATGGCGGATAGAAGCTCCTGCTGGGAGGGGTGGAGGGTGTTCCAGTGGGTGCGTTGCTGCTCGGTCCATCGCTGGAGGGCGGGAAGGTGGTCCTGGCCGGTGTGGTGGTGCAACTTGGCTTGTTGGTAGGTGCGTTGCCAGGTGTGGGGCCAGGGCGGGCACCACCAAGGGTCGATGGCTTCGAGGGCGTGGGTGGTGGTGGGGGAGAGGCGTCCTTGTCGGGCTGCGCGGCGTTTTTGTGTCAGCCAGTCGCCCAGTGCGAAGTCGTCGTGACGGGTGTCTTTGCTGCAGGCGAGGTGGCCGTGGGTGGCGGCGTAGGCGCGGGCGTGGCCCAGGCCGGGACCGAGGGGGTAGACGCGTCTGGTGGCGCGGGGTCGGTCGGCGGTGTTGCCGCTGTGGACTCCTATCTCGCCCAACAGTTGGTGTTGTTCGAGGCGTAGGCGGGCCAGGCAGTTTGTTGTGCGGTGATCCACAGTCGTACGTCGGCCGGTGGGCGGCCGGGTTGGTCGTGTGTGGTGCGGGCGCGGGTGTAGGCGCGTTGCCAGGCCAGGTCCCAGGGCGGGTTCCACCACGGGTCGATCGCGGTGAGGGCCTGGTGGCGGGCGTTGGGGGTGGACTCGCGTCGGGCTTGTTGGCGTTGGTCGTTGAGCCAGCGGCCGAGGGGAAAGCTGTTGTGGACGGTGGAGTAGGCCACAGCCAGGGTGTGGTGGGCGGCGGCGCGGGCGTGCGCGAGTGCGGTCTCGGCGTACGGGTTGATGGGACGGGTATGGACGGTCTCGTGGGTGAGGCCGATGTCGGCCAGGAGGCGCTGCTGGTCGGGGTGGAGGTCGGCGTAGTGGGTGCGCTGGAGGCGTAGCCAGGCGCGCTGGGTGGGGGCGAAGCCGCGGAAGTGGTGGTCGGCGTCGAGCCGGTGGCCGGCCTGGATCTGGTCGTGGATGTGCTGCAAGGCGCGTTGCCATGCCAGGTTCCAGGGCGGGCACCACCAGGGATCGAGCCTGTTCAGCGCCGTCGCCGCGGCAGAGGGAGGTGTCCCCCGGTGGGCGTCGGTACGGGCGTGCTGGCGTTGCCGGCGCAGCCATCGCCCGAGCTGGAATCCGTCGTGGACGGTGTCGATCGCGGCGGCGAGGGTGCGGTGCGTCGCGTGGTAGGAGCGCGCGTATCCGAGACCGACGGCGAAGTCGGTCTCGCGCTCGGCGGGCCGGACGGCGGCGCTGCGGGCAGTCTTCTCTGTCAGTCCGATACGTGCGAGCAGGTCCTGCTGGTCGGGCTGGAGGGTGTCGTACTGGGCGCACTGGGTGGTCAGCCATGTGGCGAGCACGCTGCTGGTGCCGGGGAACCCGGCCGCGGCGTCCAGGACGTGACCGTCTTGGACGCGGGTGTGTGCCTGGTGCCAGGAGCGCTGCCATTCCAGTGTCCAGGGCGGGTTCCACCACGGGTCGATCGCCGACAGCGCCAGGGCCCGGGGCGAGGGGGTGCCGTGACGGTGTTGGTAGGTGCGGTCTTTGCTGCGCTCGTTGGATAGCCACTGCCCCAGCTTCAGTCCGTCCTGGACGGTGTCGGTGGTCGCGTTCACCAGGGTGCCGTGGGCGCTGGCGAAGGTGCTGGTGCAGGCGAGGGCGCGCTGGAAGTGGGTGGCCATGTGCTTGCGGCGGGGCCGGGCCGCCTGTACCGCCTCAGGGGTGAGGCCGATGTCGGCCAGGAGGCGTTGTTGTGCGGGGTGCAGGTGGTCATAGCCGGTGCACTGGTTGTACAGCCATTCGCCCAGGCTGAAGCTCGTGGTGGGGAAGCCGCGGTCGGGCCGCAAGGGTCCGCGGGCGCGGGTGTGGTCACGGGCCTGGTAGTAGAAGCGCTGCCACATCACCGTCCACGGCGGCCGCCACCACGGATCCAGCGCCTCGAGTTCCGCGACATGTTCGGGCGGCATCGCTGGGAACTTCCGATGATTCGACAGCCATCGGCCCAGGGCAAAGCCGTCGAACCGGCTGTGGATCGGGGCGGCGAGGTGGCCGTGGACCGCGGCGTAGCCACGGGCGTGTGCCAGACCCGTCGTGAACGCCTGATCCGACCTGTGCCGGAGCCCGAGGTGCAGCCGCGTACCGCCCGCAGCCTTCTCCGGCTGCTGTGCGGTGTCGCGGTAGGCGGTGAGTTCGCGGGCGATGGGGCGGGGCCGGTGCGCCATGTGCAGCGTCCACAAGCGGTCGGCGACGGCTGCGTCCGCATTGGCCCGTACACAGTGCTGCACCCAGAGCAGCAAAGGACCGGCCGAGGTCGAGGCGATCCGCTCAACAAGCCACGGCCGCCCCGTGCCCCGCGCCAGTTCGCCGACCAGACCAGGCACGTGAGCGAGCGTGTGGGGCAGGTGTCCGCCGGTGTCGGCGAGCAGCCGCTGCCTGGTGCGTTCGTCGGTGAGGACTGAGGCGAGGGCGACGGTCTCGGGGTAGGTGACCGCGTCCCTGGCCAGCAGCCGCCACCAGCAGGGATCGGCCCCCTGGGGCGTGAGTTGGCGTACCCGGCGAGGCCACTGCTCTTCTTCGGACCATTGCTGCGCCCACCAGGAGACGACCACGGCATGCGCGACCTCGAACGCACGAACGGCGTCCGGCCGATGGCGCAGCAGATCCAGATGCCGCCGGTGCGCCGCGACCACCTCCGCCAGCCCCGCCAGGTCCACCTGCTCGGTGTCGGTCGGCGCGCCGTCGAGCCAGTGGGTGCCGAGCATCCAGCGCCGGTGCCGCGGGCAGATGCGGGTGTGCGGCTGCAGATAGAGCCGGGCGGGTTTGGTGCGTCCGGTGCGTGCGGCCGTGCACAGCCGGCAGCCTTCTCCCGCGGTCGGCACCACGGCCCCGAAGCGGAACCGCCCGGCTGCCCCCGCCCTGTCCGACGAGAGGGACTCCTGCGCGGCCCAGGCGGGCAGGGCCCGCTGAAGGATCTCCTCGGGGACGCGGCTGAACGCGGAGATGCGGGCGCGGGCTTCGGCGTTGAGGTAGACCTCGCCGTCTGTGCGGTAGCCCTTGAACAGGTCTCCGCCGGTCTGGAGGAGGGCGGGGATGAGGTCTCTGACGCCGAGCCGGTAGCGGTCGGCCAGGCGGTCCAGGTACGAGAGGTTCGTCTCGCCGTGCAGCGGCGCGAGCCGTACCGGCCCCGGATGTGCCGCCGCGGTACGCGGCGGCTGTGGTGGAGGAGAGTGCATGAGGGGGCAGAGGTCGTTCCTGGAGGGTTCGGATGTGCTGGCATCCGGGCAGTGGCCAAACGGGGGGACGGGACGGAGGGTTGAGGCAGACGCCGCCGGTCAGGGCTGGCGTTGCGAGGGCATCCGGCGGCGGTGCGGTGCCCGGGCCCGTTGTTCGGCGGCGCTGTCGAGCTCGATCCGTTCGAGCAGCTTCTTGGTGATCTTCTCAGTGCCGTCCAGCAGCGAGACCAGAGCGGCTTCGCGGATGAGGTGGGAGAGGCTGCCCATGCGGCCGCCGGTGCGGGCGTGGAGGTAGGCGGCGTGCGTGAGCAGGGTGCCGGGCCGGTGGTGGCGCAGCCGCAGGGCGTTGTCCATGCTGCGGACCAGGTCGTGCCAGATCTGCTGGTCCGCGGCGCTGCCGTAGCGCAGCGGCTGGTTGCGCACGATTTTGAAGCGGCCGGCGGGCTGGGAGCCGCGCACGCCGGTCAGCAGGGGTGAGGATTCGACGTCGATGCCGGAGTAGACGAAGGTGGCCGGGATCCGCTCGCCGAGGTACTTCAGCTGGTCGGAGGTCTCGGCGCCGGCCCGGCTGCGGGTGTCCATCAGGTGCACGTCGTCGACCAGGACGAGCTGGGTGCTCATCTCGCACAGCAGCTCGCACACGGCGTTGGTGATCTGGATCTGGTTCATCCGTTCCAGGGCGGGCAGGCCGAGGAATCGGGCGAACTCGCTGATGAGCATCTTCGGGGTGGAGGACGGGGGCACGGTGATGAACAGCACCGGCAGACGCCCGTCCTGGTTCGGGTGGCGGCGCCGGTCGGCGAGTTCGACGGTGCGCCCGAGCTGCTGCATGGCGGTGGTCTTCCCGGTAGTGGCCGGCCCGGAGATGATCAGGCCGCGCCGGGCTCCGCCCTGCTGGCCGCGGTTGAGCAGCAGCAGACGGCGTACCGCGGTGGAGATGGTGTCCATCGCGGGGGTCTTCAGCACCACGAACCGCGCGTGGTAGTCCTCCCGCTGCTCCAGCGTCCATTCCTGGTCGCCGGCGTCCCGTGCCGCTGTGTGGGGCGTGTCGACGAACTGCTGCCACCCGTCCCACGTGGTCAGGCGGACTGAAAATGCTCGTGGTGGCGGGCTGGGCCGCTGTCACCATGCCTGGGCCTCCTGGTACGGGTCGTAGATGCGCATGCCGCCCGCCTCGGCGGCGTCCAGCGTCTGCTCAGCGGCCTGGTCCCGGGCTGTTCCGGCCGTCGGCTCGGATGCCTCATCCGCGTGGCCTGCCGCGGCGTCCTGGCCGTCGGCGAGGCCGGCGAGAAGGTAGTCCTCGCCGTCCGGGTCGTCCTCGATGTCGTCCAGGCTGTCGTCGATTTCCCAGCCGTCGGCATCCTCGAGCGGGACGGTGAAGGAACCAGGCAGCCCGAACGAGGCCCCCGGCGCGAGAGGCGCAGGCCACTGCTGCGGGGCGGTGGCGGGGGAGGGATCGGTCATCTGCGCGGCCGCCCGGGCCCGGGCGGCTACCGTCCGCTCTCGCCTGCTGCCCAGTCCCTGGCTGGCACGGCGCAGTGCAGCGCATCCAGTGCCTGGGCGATCGCCGCCTCGTGCTCTTCACGGCCATGCCAGCGTTCCACGGTGCGGCGGACGTGGTCGAAGGTGAACGCGGTGAACGGGCGCCGGACCGCCCCCGCGTGGACCCACGGCACCTCCAGCCATCCCTCGGGCAGGCGCACCCACACCCGGTTCGGATCATAGGGGTTGTGGTGGACCTCCCACCGTCCGTTCTTGTCCGCCCGCGGTGAGCGGCGGCGCCGGTAGGGGTTCAGGCCGGGATGGTCGTAGGTGCGGTAGCCGAAGCGGATGCCATAGTCGTTGACGGCCTGCCACCGAAGAGGCAGCAGCTCGACATAGTCGTCGGCGGACAAGGGCACCGGTACATGCCCCGTCAACGCCACCTGCGCCGCCCACATCTCGTTCGGAGAGACGGCGACCCGCGGCATCATCGGGTGCCGCAGCGCCTCGTGCCGACGCTCCTGCCACCCGCAGATGACCCACTCGTCCAGCAGTTCCTGAAGCTGCGTCAGGCTCCAGCAGGCGTCCTGTTCCGCGGCCGCGCCCCGCTGGGAGACATCCGAGCCGGTGTGGCCCGGCAGGTACTGGCTGAACCCGTCGGCAATCGCGCGGAAGGTCCGCTCCACGTTTCCCTTCGCCGGGCCGTTCGCCGGCGGCACCGGCTGCACCGACACCCCCAGGCTCTCGCACGCCGAGACGAACGACGCCGACACATACACCCGGCCCTGGTCCACCACCACCGTCTCCGGCATGATCACCGGCCGGGCAGCCGCCCCCTCGAGCCGTGCGTCCAACGCGATCAGCCGCTCGTAGGGGATGACCGACCGCTGCATGGACAGCGCCTTGTCCCAGCCCGGCCGCATCGCCGTCGGCACCACCATCTGCGCCAGCAGCATCGCCGCGTCCACCGACGTCGTGCCCACCGGACGCAGCACCGCCGCGCAGATGCTGCGCGTCGCCACGTCCAGCGCGATACACAGTTCAAGACGGCCGGTCACACCGTCGTCCAGGACCGCCAGTACATCCAGCGGCGTGCTGTCCAGCATCACCAGCTCACCCGGCCGCAGTGCCACCGTCGGCGTGAACGGAGGTGCCGGCCGCGACGCATGCCACCGCCGCTGTGTGGCTGTCCCCAGCAGCCCCTGTCCGTCGGCCATCGCGTGCACCAGCCGGTTGAACGTCGACGCCAGCGGCAGGGCCACCACCCCGGCGCCGTACTCCTCCTCCAGCAGCCACCCCACCCGGCGGCGCAGCCGCACCAGCGTGCCCGTCGACCGCTCCCGCTGCCCCTCCAGCACCTTCCTGACTGCCGCGACCACCCGCTCATCGGCCCGCCCCACCGCCGACCGCTCCCGCACCGCCCGGCCGTCCACCAGCCCCCACAAGCCCTCGCTGCGGTAGCGCGCCCGCATCCGGCGCACCGTCGCCGTACTGGCCGCCCAGCCCGCCGCCGTCAACTCCTCGGCCTTCGCCCGCTCCCGCTGGGCCAGGCTCCGTGTCGCCGGATCGAACTGCTCACGCGGGGCGCCCTGCCCGATAGCGTCAGGAAAGCCGGTCTCCACCTCACGCACATGCCGCTGCCACGCCAGAGCCCGCTCCCGCACCTGTTCCGGCAGTTCCTCCAGCAGCCCGAACGGCGGCACCCTCCCCGGCGCCGGTCCGCCTTCCACCTCGAAGGACGGATCGGCGAACAGGTAGGGCAGCAGCACCACCGCCGAGGCGCCCTCGTCGGTCACCAGCGTGGCCCGGGCGCCTTCCAGCACGGCGAGCGTCCATACCCGTCCGTCGTAGCGAAGGCGCGCCCCGACCTCGACAACTGCCTGCGTCACGCCGCTTCGGCCTCCTGCCGTGCGACCGAGACGACGGCACGCTCGTGCAGCGGTTCGTCCAGCCGCACCCGCAGCACACCGCTCCACAGCGCGTGAAAGACCGCAGGCCACACAGAGATCGGGTCACCCAGCTCGCACACCGCCTCTACCGCCGGCCGCGGACTGCCGAAGGCCTCCAGCAGAGCCGGCATCCACGGCCCTGCGGCGTACCGGGGATGCCGGTAACCAGCCAGCCACCGCACATTGGCCACCAGCACCGGATCCGGCGGCCCCGCGAGCCGGTAGGACCAGCCCGCTGCCTCCGCGGCAGCCGCCACAACCCGTGCCCGCTTTGCCAGCCGGGCAGAGGGCCCGCTGCGTCCCGCGCAGTCGAGCAACAGGCCGCTGCCGTCCTGAAGCCTGGCCATCAGCTGCGGCGCATGACCGGCGACCTTGCTTTCCTCACGCCACACCAGTTCCACCGGCCGGCAGGCCAGCGCCACCACCGTCGGATCCCGGTCCAGCAGCATCAGCTCGGTCCGCATGACACCGGACCCGTACGCCACCAGCCGCCCGGTCGTCGACGACCACCAC
>NZ_JACMSF010000126.1 GCF_014257025.1 Streptomyces cupreus | reverse complement strand
CGGTAGAGAAGGACGCGGCCCGGGTCGAGGCCAGGTTGTCGGCGGGCGAGATCGAGTGCCCGGGTTGCGGGGGTGTGCTCGCGCCGGGATACGGATGGTGTTGTGAGGGTGCGGCCGCGGCGGGCGCGGTGCTCGGGCTGTGGGGGTTCGCATGTACTTCTCCCGGTGCTCGTGCTGGTCAGGCGGGTGGACTTGGCGGACGTGATAGGGGCCGCGTTGGTGGCGAAGGCGGCCGGGTCGGGAGCTCGGTCGATCGCCGTCTTGCTGGGGCGGCCGGTGGAGACTGTGCGGGGCTGGCTGCGACGGTTCGAACAACAGGCTGAGCAGGTTCGCGTGTACTTCACGGTGCTGCTGGTCGACACCGGGCCCGATCCCATCCCGCCTGCCGCGTCGGCGAGCCGGTTCGCGGACGCGGTGGCGGCAGTGATCGGGGCCTGGAAGGCCGCGATCTCACGCTGGGCGGACGTCGGCGAGGTGTCGCCCTGGCAGTTGGCCTCCGCGGCGAGCCGGGGCCGGTTGCTGTCGCCGACCTAGCCTTGATCGCCGATCAACACCAACTGCCCCTGATCTTTGATGGGTTGTTCCTGACAGCCTCGGCGGGCCCATGCCTGTGACGAGACGTCAGGAAGGTGGACGTGTCGAAGAGAGATGACGACGAGGCAGCCAGGACGGAAAGAGCCCGGCGGATCGGTCTGTTCCGCTACATGCTCATCCGTGAGGCCGCCGACCCGAGCCTGACCGGCCGGCAGCGCGGTGCTCTGGTGCGCAAGTTGGCTCAGCAGGAGCACATCGACGCCGACGGACGGCCGGTGCGGATCACCCGGTGGACGCTGGACCGCTGGATCCTGGAGTGGCGCCAGGGTGGCTTCGACGCGCTCGTGCCCTCCCCGCGCCAGTCCCAGCCCCGCACCCCACCTGAGGTGGTGGAACTGGCGATGGCCCTGAAGAAGGAGAACCCGGATCGCACGGCCGCACAGGTCGGGAGGATTCTGCGGGCTCAGCTGGGCTGGGCGCCGGACGAGCGCACGCTGCAGCGGATGTTTTACCGCACCGGCCTGGTCGCGCTCAAGACGGCCAAGCCCGCCGACGCCTTCGGCCGGTTCGAGGCCGACCGGCCGAACGAACTCTGGGTCGGCGACGCGCTGCACGGGCCGCGGATCGACGGCCGCAAGACGTACTTGTTCGCCTTCCTGGACGACCATTCACGGGCGGTGGTTGGGCACCGCTGGGGCTTCGCGGAGGACACCGTCCGCCTGGCCGCCGCCCTGCGTCCCGCACTCGCCGCCCGCGGTGTCCCGCAGTACATCTTGTGGGATACCTCGTATGTTCCCCGGCGGCCCGCCGATCGTCCCGCTGGCTCTGCCGTGCCTGACCATGGGCACCAGCGTGTTTCCCACCCTCACGAGTGAACCTGATGGGTTCTCGGGATTCCCGAACTCTCCTCGCTCTAACCTCTGTTCATTCGCATTGGCTGAGCCTGCGGAGGAGGAAGCGTGGCGCTGGCAGTCGTACGGGACCTCAGCACAGCACGACGCCCGGCGAGCCCGGAGGAGCTGGAGGCGTTCGAGACCGACGTGCTCGCGGGCTTCGTCCTGGCGCGGGCCTCCGCCGGGTTGGCCGATGGCACGATCCGCGGCGACATGTCCCACCTGGAACAGATCCGCAGTTGGTTCGGGCACCCGTTGTGGGAGATGCAACCCTCTGACGCGGACGCGTACTTCGGCCGCACCGTGCGGTCTGCTTCGCAGGGCACAAGGTTGGCATATGCCCAGTCCCTGTCGACGTTCTTCGACTTCCTGGAGTTGCGCTACCGCGCCGAACTCCATGTGGTGACCGGCACGGTGATCGCATGCCCGCTCGACGAGATGAACCGCCCGCGCGGGCGGGGAGAGATCGGACTGCGCATCCCGCCCACCGATCCCGAGGTCGAGATGCTCTTCACGGGCTGGCGCGACGACCTCGCGACCTGCCGGAAGTTCGCCCCGGCGGCACGCAACTACACCGCCGCGAAGCTGATCTCCCTGGTGGGCCTACGGATCAACGAGGCCCGCCGCCTTGACCTGGACGATGTCCGCTGGGAACTGGGCCACTTCGGCAAGCTCCACGTCCGCTTCGGCAAGGGCACGCAAGGCTCTGGCCCGCGCCAGCGGGTGGTCCCGCTGATCAACGGAGCGGACCGGCTGCTGCGCTGGTACATCGAGGACGTGTGGGGGTACTTCGACGGCGACCACACCCGCCCCGGTGCACCGCTGTTCCCCACCGAACGCCACCATGCCGACGGCTCGGCCACCCGTGCCAGCGCCGACTCCCTGCGCCGCGGCCTGGCCGAGGCCGTCGGAAGCCACCTGCCCACCTGGTCGGACCGGCTCACCCCGCACGTTCTGCGGCACTTCTGCGCTTCCCAGCTCTACCGGCACGGCATGGACCTGCTGGCCATCCAGGAACTGCTCGGCCCCTGGTGGGTGGCGACCACGATGCGGTACGTCCATGTGCTGCACACCCATGTCGAGGACGCGTGGATCGCCGGGCAGGAGCGGGCCGCGGCCCGTCTGAAGGGACTCGCACGATGAGGTGGAACTCCGGCTGGCCGCCGCGAACCGCGGCATCTGGAAGGCCAGTGAGCTGCAGCGGATGCTCGCTGAACGGGGCCTGGTGATCTCGGCCGGCAAGATGTCCGGGCTCTGGTCCGGCCAGCCGATCAGCGTCAAACTCGCGGACCTGGACGTGATCTGCGCGGTGCTCGGCTGCGGCATCGACGAGCTGCTGATCCCCGAGCCGGACGCCGTCACGGCGTCGGCCCCGAAGGAAGCCCCGCAGCAGGCCGTCGGGCAGAGCCACCGTGTCACACCACGGGCGCCACGGGGCTGGTCCCTGCCGCCCACATGACCACCCCTCCTGGCTTCGTGGGCAGTTGCCGCTACTGCCTGGCCTGGGGCGTGATCGCCTTCAGCGGGATGTGTCGCGAGTGCGTCGGCTGGCGGGTCTGGGACCGCGCGAAGTGCACCGGATGCCACCGCACGGTCCCGCTCAAGCACGGCCACTGCCGACTCTGCCACCGACAAGCCCTGCGACAGCTCGGGCGCATGGTGATCCGCGAGACCATGCCCGACGTCGACCTGGTCGCCTGGCAGCTGTTCCTCATCTTCCCGCTCGGTCCGCGACGCGCCCGCGGACGGCCCCGCAAGCCGCCCGTCATCCGGCCCGCCCCGGTGACCTGGCAGATCCCGGGGCAACTCGCCCTCTTCCCCGTTCGCCCCGATTTTCTCCGCTTCAACCGGGACCGGCACGCCACCCCGGACAACCCCACGCTCGTCGAGGCCAGAGACGCCGCCCACCGGCTCGCCGAGGCCCGCGGATGGGCATGGTGGATTCTGCGTGAGATCAACGACGGGCTGCTGGTCCTGCTCTCCGGACACGCGCCCGGCGACACCATCGCCTACTCCGACATCGTGCCGATCGACCAGCTCGGCCACAACGTCGCGCACACCGCCGAGGTCCTCGACCTGCTCGGCATCCTCCATTACGACCGCGTCCCCACCTTCGACGCCTGGCTCAAACGCAAGCTCGCACTCCTCGCCCCCACCTTCGCCGAGGAGATCGAGGTCTGGGCCACCACCCTGCGCGACGGCGGCCCGCGCACCCAGCAGCGGTCCACCGACACCATTCGCAACTATCTGGACGCCGCCCTACCTGCCCTGATCGACTGGTCCACCCGCTATCAGCATCTTCGCGAGGTCACCCCCCAGGACATCAAGGATGTCGCCGCGGGTCTGACCGGCCTGAAACGCAAGCGTGCCCTCGTCGCTCTGCGGTCGATCTTCCAGTTCCACAAGCGCATCGGACGCCTCTTCCGAGACCCCACCATCCGCATCAACACCGGCAGAGTCGGCCTCGGCCTGCCGACGCCGCTCCGCCCAGATCAGCTCGAAGCCCTGGTCAACCACGCCACTACCCCCTTGCGCCGGGTCATCCTCGCACTCACTGCCGTTCACGCAGCCCGCCCCGCGGCCCTTCGTGAACTCCTTGTCGACGACGCCGGATTGGCTGACCGCAGGATCACCATCGGCGGCCATCCCCGACGGCTCGACGACCTGACCGCGCAGGTCATCAACCAGTACCTCCTCTACCGCCACCGGCGATGGCCGCACACCATCAACCCCCATCTGATCATCAACGAACACACCGCGCAGAACGAGAAACCCGCCAGCCCCCACTGGCTCAGCGACCAGTTCCGTGAGACCGGCGTGACTCTCAACCAGATCCGGATGGACCGCCAGCTCGAAGAGGCCCTCACCCACGGGCCCGATGCCCTCCACCTGGCCGCCGTCTTCGGCATCAGCGAACGCGCCGCGATCCGCTACGCCAAGGCCGCCAAAGCCTTCCTCGAGTCACCGCTTGAGCAGTAGTCCAAGTCGCCTGTCGCCCGCGCGCGGCTCTGGCGTACACGATTGTGTCCGCGCCGAGGCCCACCACCGCTCTACGGCGCCGTGGATCCGCGCTGTCGAGCACGAGCTCAAGCGGGCGGCGTGACCGAAGACCACACGCCGAACCACTGCTCGGCGCCGTACGCCTCGAACCGCTCCAGTTCGGTGAACCCGAGCTTCGCCGCGAGGCACATCGAGCGGACGTTGGCGGTCTGGGTGTAGAGCACCACCGGCTCACCGGGAAGCGCGCCACCGAACCAGTCGAGTGCCGCTGTGCACGCCTCGGTGGCGAACCCGTGTCCCCACGCCTCCGGCAGGAACAAGTAGCCGAGCTCGGTCCCTCCGGCCTCCCGACGGTGGTTGCTGCCCGGAAGCTCGGGGGCATGCGGTTTGAGCTGGATCGTGCCGATCATCGCTCCGTCGAGCTCGACCACGAACCAGCCAGGGCGCCGCCCGGGTACCTCAGGCACCGTGCGTTCGAGCTCAGCACGCGGTCGAGGGCCGCCAAGGTAGGTACCAACTTCTGGCGAGGCGTTCAGCTCGATGACCGCCGCACGGTCCCGGGCCTCGGACTCTCGGAGTACGAGCCGCTCGGTCTTGATCGGGGCAGTTGGCCAGGCGACGGGTCTGGGGTCGGTCATGCCGGCCAACCTAGCCAGCAGGCTCGATAGCGATCAAGACGCGCGAACCGATCAAGCCACCGGCCCGGGGTCTCATCCTCACCAATGGGTCCGGGCCCGACAAACCAACCATCCCTCCTCACCGATTGGTATCCACTTCTTGCCCCACCCTGCGCTCATGCGCCCGAACCCACGTCCCCAACCCCCGATATCCCGACCGCACACCCGCAAGTTCACCGCGCTGCGCCTTCAGAAATCGCGAACTTGCGGCGGAGACGTCGACAACGGGAGTGCTTTCGTCGACTCGTGGCTGCTGAGGGCCTGCGCGAAACTCGGCATCAAGCTGGTGCACTCCGCCCCCGGACGCCCTGAAGGACGCGGGAAGATCGAGAGGTTTTCCGCACCGTGAACGGCGATTTCACCGTCGAGATCGCCTCCGAAAAGGGAGAGGTCGGCCGCGAGATCAAGGACCTCGCGGAGATGAACCGTCTGTTCACCGCGTGGGTCGAGAACATCTACCACCGCCGCGTCCACAGCGAGACCAGGCAGGAACCGCTTCAGCGGTGGATGGCCGCAGCCCCCTTCCCCGTCCCCCGGCCCGCCGACCTTGCCGAAGCCTTCCGCTGGTCCGAACACCGCCGGGTCGCCAAGACCGCGACCGTCTCACTGCACGGCAACCGCTACCAGGTCGAACCCGAACTGGTCGGTCACAAGGTCGAGCTGGTCTTCGACCCCTTCGACCTGACCTTCCTGAGGGTCCGTCTCGACGGCAAGGACGCGGGCACCGCCACTCCGTTCCAGATCGAGCGGCACTCCCACCCCAAGGCCAGGCCCGAAGTTCCCGCCGAGGAACCCAAGGTGACCACCGGCATCGACTACCTCGGCTTGGTCGACAACGCACACTCCAACCACCTCGGCACAAAGATCAATTACGCGGCGCTGGCCGAACCACCGACCGCGAGCACCGACCTCACAGACCAGGGCTGAGCCCATGGCCAGACCCTCCACCAGCGGCGACTGGACCGCGTTCCTGGTCGAGTTGCACGGCTTCTTCGAGACCTGCGACGCCTGCGTCGACCAGGCGCTGGCCGCGCACTTCGGCTTCGACACCGCCGTCGACTGGATCACCGTCTCGCTGGAGCTGTTCACCGAACACCTCCAGACCCCACCTGACCAGCCCTCACCAGCCAACTTCCAGGAGAGTCCGCGTGATTGAGAAACTGCAGGCCCACTACGGGTTCGAGCGCATGCCCTTCGGCCGCAACCTCGCGCCGGGCATGCTGCACCGGCACGACTCCCACAACCAAGCCGTCGCCCGCATCTCCTGGTGCATCGCCGAACGCTCCATCGGCGTGGTCACCGGCGAGGTCGGCGCCGGCAAAACCGTCTCCGTCCGCACCTGCCTGGACGCCCTCGACCCGTCGAAATACACCGTCATCTACATCCCCAACCCGATGATCGGGGTCCGCGGCATCCACGAGGAGATTGTCAACTCCTTCGGCCAGACCCCCTCCCACCTCGGATCCCGCCTCGCTGTCCAGACCGCCAAGGCCCTGCTGTCCGAGCGTGAGGAGCGCGGACGCACCCCCGTCCTCGTCCTGGACGAGGCCCACCTGCTGTCCTACGAACAGCTGGAAACCGTGCGGATGCTGACCAACCAGGGCATGGACCAGGACTCCCCGCTGTCCTGCCTGCTGGTCGGCCAACCCACGCTCAGACGCACCATGAAACTCGCCGTCCTCGCCGCACTGGAGCAGCGGACCGCGCTGCGTTACACCATGCCCGGCATGACCTCGGCAGAGACGTCCAGCTACGTCGCCCACCACCTGAAGATCGCCGGGCGCCCGGACCAACTGTTCACCGAGGACGCCCTCACACTGATCCACACCACCTCGCGCGGCTACCCGCGGGCGGTCAACAACCTCTCCCTGCAGGCCCTCGTCGCCGCCTTCGCGACCGGCAAGAACCTGGTCGACGAGGCCGCCGCCCGCGCGTCCGTGAGCGAGGTGGTCGGCGACTGACTCCCCACCGCACTCGTGGGAGGCTCACCCATGCCGGAAGCGGTTTCTACCAGGGCCAGAAGGGGCGATCTCATGCCGATCCAAGGTGTGCTTTTCGACGTGGACGACACTCTGTTCGACTACTCGACCTCGGAAGAAGTTGGCGTGCTCGCCCACCTGCGGGAGCAACGGCTGCTCGATCAGTTCCCCGACCCCGCCACGGCACTCGCCTTCTGGCGGAAGATCATGGAAGTGCAGTACGCACGCTTCCTCAACGGCGAGCTCACTTTCACCGAACAGCGGCTCGAACGCACCCGTCAATTCCTCTCCCACCTCGGGCAGGACACCTCGGGCATGCCGGACCACGAAGCCGCTGCCTGGTTCGCCAGCTACGAGGCCCACCGCAACGCCGCCTGGGCTGCATTTCCCGATGCCGAGCCTGTCCTCAGGAAACTCGCACCGGACTACCGCCTCGGGATCGTCTCCAACTCATCCGGCGATCACCAGCGCGACAAGCTCCACGCCATCGGCCTGCTGCCCTACTTCGACAACGTGCTCATCTGCTCCGACCAGCACGGCGCCGCCAAGCCCGCACCGAGCATCTTCCTCGCGGGCTGCACTGCGCTCGGCCTCCCACCACGCGAAGTGGCCTACGTCGGAGACAAGTACACGCTCGACGCCGTGGGGGCCCACGACGCGGGGCTGCACGCCTACTGGCTCGACCGGGCGAACAACTCCGGCAACGCGGCCAACGGCAGTATCCGCGTCATCCGCTCCCTCGACGAACTCCCAGACGCCCTCACCCGCTGAACCCCACCGGCACCTTGCCGACCACAGCGACACCTCGCCGACCATCGCCCCGCAGGGACGTCCCCAGCGGGGCCTTCTCATGCTCACTTCGTTGGCACGTTCAATGCCGCAATCCTCGGCATTTTCAGCGCCGCCTAACAAGGCGCCAATACCGAGCGCCCCTCTCCCACATGACCGTTGTTTCGCTGATCCGCTTGAAGGCCTTCAAGACTTCCTTGCTGATCGCCGGGTGCCGTTGTCATTCTCGTACGTCAGGCCCGGAAAGTGCTTCGCGATGTAGTCGACCGCGTCCGACTGGAACAGCTCGTGATTCCGGCCGTCTGTGATCTGCGCCAGCATCCATTCCGCGGCTGCCTGCGCGTCAGTTTCACTCATACGGACGACGATATCCCCCATCAGTGGACCACCCGGACCACCATCGGCTTCCCTCCCAGATCGGGCAGCACGCCCCGTCGAGACGCTCAGGCGTCGGGAACCGCGACGGGGTTGTCCAAGTATCCCAGGCGGGCGTCGAC
>NZ_JACMSF010000125.1 GCF_014257025.1 Streptomyces cupreus | reverse complement strand
GATCGTCGCCGTGTGCAAGGTCGTCGTCGCGGTGGTCGGCGTGATCGCGATGATCATCGGTGGGCCGATCCTGGCCGCGATCGTCATCGTCGGCGGCCTCATCGTCCTGGCCGACACCCTCTACAAATACTCAAAGGGCCAAGCAGGCCTACTCGACGTCGCCTTCGCCGCGATGGACTGCATACCCGGCATGAAGGGCCTGACCACCCTCGGCGGTCTGGCCAGGGGCATGAAGGGGCTCAAGGGCCTCAAGGGCATGGCCGCGGGACTGCGCGGGCTGGGCAAGAGCGCTCGCGGCATGATCGCTGACGGCGCCAAGGGCGCGTACAACCGGGTCAAGAGCGTCGTCCGTTCCAAGGGCAGCGACCCCGTCGACATGGCGACTGGAGCGATGTTCCTTCCGCAGACCGACGTGGAACTCCCCGGGATGCTCCCATTGGCGTTCACCCGGCGCGTGGCCTCGGATTACCGGTGCGGCTGGTGGTTCGGTCCCACCTGGGCGTCCACCGTGGACCAGCGCCTGGAAACCGACGAGGATGGTGTCGTTCTCGTCACCGAGGACGGCCTGTTGCTCTCCTATCCTCACCCCGCCGGTCCGCACGTCTCGGTGATGCCCGACACGGGCCCACGGCTGCCGCTGACCCGTCTGGAGGACGGTGGCTACAGCGTCGAGGACCCACTGACCGGCCACACCCGCCACTTCACCCGGCCCGAGAACGGCATCGCCCTGCTGGCCCGAATCACCGACCGCAACCAGCACGCGATCACCTTCGACTACGACGACCAGGGCACACCGCTGGCGATCCGCCACTCCGGCGGCTACAACCTCAAGTTCACCGTCGACGACGGCCACATCACGGCCCTGAGCCTGGCCGACGCAGGACAGGACGGTACGGACGTCGTCCTCAAGCGCTACGGCTACACGGACGGAAGACTCACGGAGGTCGTCAACTCCTCCGGTCTTCCCCTGCGTTTCACCTACGACGACCGGTCGCGCGTCACGTCGTGGACCGACACCAACGGCAGCCGCTACGACTACACCTACGACGTCCAGGACCGCTGCGTCGCCGAGGGCGGTGAGGCGGGCCACATCTCCATCACGCTCGCCTACGACGCCACGGACCCGGCTTGGCCGGGCTGCCGCCTCACCACCCTCACCACCGCGGAAGGGGCGGTGAGTCGTTTCGTCGTCAACGAGGTCAGCCAGGTCGTTGCGGAGATCGACCCGCTCGGCAACACCACACACACCGGCTACGACGAGCACCATCACGTCGTGTCCCGGACGGACGAGCTGGGTTACCGAACCACGGTCACGCGGGATGAGGCAGGCCATCCCAGTGAGGTCGTCCGCGCGGACGGCGCCGTCTTCCGCTTCGAGTACAGTGCCGCGGGCCTGCTGACGTGCATCGGTCGCCCCGACGGGCTCGCCTGGCGCCGAACCTACGACGAACGCGGCAACTGCACGGCGATGCGGGACCCCGCGGGCAGCGTCACGCGGTTCACCTACGACGAGTCCGGGTCTCTGACCCAGGTGGTCGATGCCCTGGGCGGGACCAGGACCGTGCGCTGCGACGCCGCCGGACTGCCCGTGGCCACCACGGACGCCCGTGGCGCCACCACCACGTGGAAGCGGGACGCCTTCGGCCGGATCGTCGAGTATGTGGACCCGCTGGGTGCCGTCACCCTCCTCGGATGGACAGTCGAGGGGCTCCTGACCTGGATGGTCACCGCCGACGGCGCTGTCGAATCCTGGGCATACGACGGGGAGGGAAACTGCGTCAGCCACACCACCCCGTCCGGCGACGTCACGCGCTTTGAGTACACCCATTTCGACTTGCCCTCGGCGCGAACGGGTCCGGACGGGGCGCGGTACGAGTTCATCCACGACCGGAATCTGCGCCTCGTCCAGGTACTCAGTCCGCAAGGCCTGACCTGGACGTACGAGCACGACGCGGCCGGACGCCTCGTGGCGGAGACGGATTTCGACGGGCGCACCCTGGCGTACGAGCATGACGCCGCCGGCCGCCTCACCTCCCGCGTCGACCTGCTCGGCAACACCGTCCGCTACGCGTATGACGCCATTGGCAACCTGGTGGAGAAGAGCCACGGCGACCGGATCACGCATTTCACCTACGACCTGAACCGGCATCTGGTCGCGGCGGCGGCGCCCGGCGTGGAGATGGTGCTGTCGCGCGACGCCACTGGACAAGTCACCTGCGAGACCGTCAATGGCAGACGGCTGCGTTACGTCTACGACCTGCTGGGGCGGGTTACGCGGCGCACCACACCGTCCGGAGCCACAACCAGGTGGACGTACGACATGGCAGGCAACCGCACGCGCCTCGATGCGTCCGGCCGCGAGATACGGTTCCAGCATGACTGGTCAGGTCTGGAGACCGCCCGGCAGCTGGGCGACAGTACCGTCTTCACCCAGGCATACGACCCTCTGGGGCGGTTGACCGAGCAGAAGCTCATGAGCGGGGACGACGAACGGATACACCGTGCCTATTCGTACGCCGAGGACGGAAACCTCGTCGGCATAGAGGATTCCCGCTCCGGCAGCCGCCGCTTCGCCCTTGACGCGGCCCACCGTGTCACGGCGGTGAGTGCCGAGAACTGGACGGAGACCTACGCCTACGACGAAGCGGGCAACCTGACGGCTGCTCACTGGCCGGCCCGACACCCGGGAGCGGAAGCCGTGGGCCCGCGCTCTTACACCGGTACGTCGATCACTCACGCGGGCAGGACCCGATATACGCACGATGCCCTTGGCCGCGTCGTGCGGCGCCAGAAGAAGTACCTTTCCGGTCGGACCGAAGTCTGGCACTACACCTGGGACACGGAGAACCGACTGCTCTCGGTCACTACACCGGACGGCACCAGCTGGCGCTACCTCTACGATCCGCTGGGCCGACGAATCGCCAAGCAGCGAATGGCCGTGGACAGCGGGAGCGTGGTCGAGCAGACCGACTTCACCTGGGACGGAGTTGTCCTGTGCGAACAGACGGCCAGAACGGGGTCCGTGTCCCCCTTGGTGGTGACGACATGGGATCACGACGGAATCCGACCGATCGCGCAGACGGAGCGACTTCTTGCAGCGGACGCCTCCCAGGAAGAAATCGATGCCAGGTTCTTCTCCATCGCCACCGATCTCATCGGTACGCCGACGGAGCTCATCGACGACAGAGGCAACACAGCCTGGCGCCAGCGCGCCACACTATGGGGTCTCACGGCTTGGAACACCGACGCCTCTGCCTATACACCGCTCAGGTTTCCCGGTCAGTACTTCGATCCCGAAACCGGGATGCACTACAACTATTTCCGGTACTACGACCCCGAGACGGCTCGATATCTGACCCCGGATCCTCTTGGCCTGGCTCCGGCACCCAACCCCGTCGCATACGTGCCCAATCCGCAGACCGGGCTCGATCTCGTCGGGCTAAGTCCCTACTACAGCGAAATCGCGCCCAACGGGCAGCGAGGTCCCGCCTACGCCGTTGTCACGCCACAAACGCTGGATGACGCCGCCGCCGGGCTCATCGGCAGCCCTCCCGGGCGAGGGGCGCGGTATGCACCCCCGGGATTCCAGGGCGGTGCCGCCGGGCATTCACGCGGGCATCTGATCGGACAGCAGTTCGGCGGCGACGGCAGGGACATGCGTAACATCGTGACGCAGGGATCCAGCCAGAACAACGGACCCATTTCGGATGCCGAGGACCTCATAGCCGATCACGTGAGGTCGACGAGGAACACCGTCACCATGAGTGTGACCCCCGAATACGCAAACGGCGGCGACGTGCCCAGTCACGTGGTCATCGAGGCCGTAGACGACTTCGGCTGGTCGTTCAGAAGAAGACTTCCCAATCTCTGAGAAAGGAAGATCCATGGAGGAGCCGGGCGCGGATGCCGTGCTCTCACGCCTCAAGGACCTGTGTCCCCCACCACCCCGCCCCGTGGTCCAGCCGGTACCTCGGGCCGTGCCAGGCGAGCCCGGCCTGACCGTGCCCGCTAGCCACCGTGCGTTGACCGACACCTACGGGGCGGGCTGTTTCGACGAATTTCTGTGGATCTTCGCGCAGGGCGCGTCCAACGGGCATCTCGATATCGCCGAGCAGACCGGGCAGATGCGCTCCCTCCTCCGAGGCAAGGTGGTGCCCGGCCTCGGCCCGGTCCTGGAGGAGTACCGGGCCGAATCCGGGGATCTTGTCCAGTGGGGTGTCACGGACAACGCCGATCTGCTCGCATGGATCCCGGCGGGTGACCCCGACCACTGGCCGACCGTGATCATCCAGGCCGGTCGGCTCGGTGCGGTCGTAACTGCCCGCAGTTCGGCCGACACCGTCCTCGGACTCCTCACCGGGGCCCTGCGCGTCCCCTTCTTCCCCGACGACTTTCCCAGCGAGCGGCCCTCGTTCTCGCCGGACCCGTACCACTGAATCCGCAGATCCACCGGTGCGGGTGACACCCAGGGCGACCTGACCAAGCTGAAGAAGGCAGGAATGATCGACAACGTCAAGAAGCAGCGGGTGTTCCCGCCGCCGCCCTGCGATGACTGACGGCCGAAGCTGGGACTGGGAGACCGGCGAGGGTCTGCTGGGCATCGACGATCCTGCCGAGGTGGACGCGGCGTTCGAGCGTGGCGAGGAATCCCTTGGCGCGGCCGTGATCGGTTTGGCGCTCAACTGCCCGCCGGAGGTGGCGTCGCCGCGGATCATCCGGGCCATCCAGGTCCTGGACCGATCCCGACGGGACTTCCCATTCACGGCAGCGGCCCATGTGGCCCGGCTCAACGGCCGGTTGACCCCGGAGCTCTACGCCGCGCTCCGAGCGGAGGGCCTGGGCGGCTTCGCCGACCACGCCATCAGGGACACGCTGACGTTCGTACCCTTCCGGGATCTCCCGCCGTGGTTCAAGTGGCAGATGGTGCGCACAACCGTGGTGGACAAGCTGGACTCCTGGCGGCTGACCGCCACGGACGCGGCCGAGGACGCCTGGAAGGCCCTGCGTCGGCGTCGTTCGTGAGCAGCAGAGGAACCATGTGCGCCTAGTCATCACGTCCCAGAAGACCGACACGCTCGATCGGTGGCAGCGGGCCTTCGAAGGCTGCGCCGAGGTGACCTGCCGACGCGGACCGCGTGCCGAAACACCGGTCGACGCGGTCCTCATGGCCGGGCTGTTCGCCCACGAACGCTATGGCGGCCGACCGAGCTTCTCCGAGGCGGAAATCCTGCAGAACCGGCGGGGCGACGGCTGTCCCGATCTGGTCATCGTGCCGCCGACCAGGCCCATGGCGAAGGATTCAGACGGAAACTGGAAAGTCCACACGGACTACGCGGACATCCACCCCGCCCGTTTTGCCGCATCGCGCTGCTTCCAGGCGATCGTGGAATGGAACAGCACGCAGGAGGTGCCTATCTCGGCGGTCGAGCTCAACCTCGGGCTGATGAACATGGACAACCCTGTGGACGACTCCAGCGCGCGTGCCTTCAGAGACGCCTTCGAGGAACACCGCGAACGCCTGCTGCCTGAGCGATGAGACACGAGCAGCGATGGTCCGCCGAGACCGATCGGGTGTTGCGCAGAGCCGGCTGGTACCCGTGCCGCTCGGTGTCCACGGCAGAGTGGGAGAGCACGCTCCTCGAACGCGGCGGCTTTGAGATCCATGAGGCGGCCCGGCGTTTCCTTGCCGAGTTCGGCGGGCTGGAGAGCGCCGAGCGAGGTCCCGGTCAGACGATGGCGCGCATGGGATTCACGCTCGATCCCACAGTGGCCGAGTGGGAGGACGAGATCTTCGACGTGCTGAGCGAAGAGGCGGGAACCGACCTTTACCCGATCGGGGCGGCCGACCGTCGCAACGTGTACTTGGGCATCGCACCGACCGGCGCGGTCTACGTCGGCATGGACAGCGTGACCCTGCTGGCGGAAACGCCGGACGGGGCCCTGGAGAAGCTGGTCGAGGGCATCCGATAGACGTTTGTGCCGTTCCAGGATGTGAGGTCGCTGATGAACGAGGCGAGCGGGTGGGTCGTATTCGCCCCCAGAGGAAGGGCCGAGGTGCACCGGCAACTGCGGGAGCTGGAGGCGAGGGGAGGTCGTGTCCTTCGCCTCGACTCCAGTGACCTGATGACCGAGGAGGGGATCTACGACACCTTCGCCGAAGTTCTGCAGTTCCCCGGTTACTTCGGCAGGAACTGGGACGCGATGGTGGACTGCTTGGATGACCTGTGCGGTGCGGTGACCGGGGGAGTAGGGGTTGCCGCTGTCATCGGCGAAGTGGATCGACTCCTGGAGGCGGAACACTTCCCCCTGTTCGTGTCCGTCCTGTGCCAGGGAGCGGACCGTGCGAACTCGGCGGTGGACCTTGACGGCTTCCCGTTGGACCGGCCTGCGATTGCCGCGTACTTCGTCTTCGAGTTCAGCGAGTTCGAAGGCGAGCGGATCGCACTCAGGTTGGAACAACCGGACCTGACGATCACGGCAGGGGACGGATATGTGGCAGCCGCTCTGAACCCGGAGGTGTGGCATTGAAGGCTCACAGCCGGTCTCTTGAAGAGCTTGACGGGCAGCGCTGGCCGGACCCACCGCAAGACACGACCTACATGGTCAAGAACGTGTACGAACTCCGCCGCCGCCCCATCGGCACCCTGGAACCGCACGAGCTCGCCCGCCTGATCGGCCAGGACGTAGGCCTGCCCTGGCTGCTTCCACTGGCCGTGGAGATCCTTCGGGACACCGCTCCCCGTCAGGCGGCGGGCGGCTGGTACGACGATGATCTGCTGTACGCGGTTGTGACCAGAGGATCGGAGGCGTGGGCGGAAGTCCCGGACTCGGCCCGGAAGTTCAAGGAGGTGGTTGGAACGCTGGTCGATCTGTCACGGGAGCTGCAACGCAAGGTGGACGCCTTGCTCTGCGGCTGGGCCGAGGCCCGAAGCGGATAGCTCACCGAATCCTAGTGATTGCCGGGATGCGATGGAGTTCAAGTTCGCCGTAGCCGAGGACGAGCTGCCGCCACCCAGTGGCTTCGACCTGGGCCACGTGGATGTGTGGGGCAGTAAGGGCCGGACAACCTCGCGGGACCGGCGCCCGGACCAGGCGATGATGATCTACCTTTCGCTGACCCTCCTCCTGGACGGCCTGCGGTACTTCCTCGTGGACGGGAATCGCAGCAGCTATGAATCCGCCGCGGTTGACTCGTCCTTCTCGCTCAAGTTCACGCGGGGAAGGGAGGACGACGGTTCGATCGAGACGACCCACGGGGGCGTGCTCCTCGACCGCTCGACGACGAGGGAACTCGCAACCGCCGTATACAAGGCCGCCAAGGAGTTCGCCCAGGCCACCCTCCCGAACCTCCCGCCCGATGACGCCGGCCGGGAAGACCTGGAGAAGTCGCTGGCCGAATTCGAGGACTTCCTGGCGGGACTCGAGGTTACCGGGTGCGGGCCTTAAGGCTTGTGATGAAGGTGCTGAATGCTTCGGTGGGGAAGGAGAGGGAGGTGCGGGTGCGGTCCTTGGAGTCGCGTATCGCTACTCGGGTGTGCAGGTTGGATATCTCTACGCAGTCGTTGCCCTCCCCGCCGCCGGAGAAGGAAGACTTCCGCCATTGAGCGGGGGTGGTCATGGCTGATCCTCACAATTCCTTGGCCAACTGGTGGATGAGGTCACGTGACCGCTCGGAGTCGAGTGACGCTTCCCTCACCCTACGGAAGAGCTTTCGGAAGTGCTCCAGTTGTGCCGCGGACTCGACGAAAGCCGTGCCATGCGGGGCATCACGGACCACCGTGTCCAGGCTGGGCACCAGGCCGCCCAGGTGCACCATCGCGCTACCGGCCCCCGCGAAGTCGTCCAGACCGAACGGGACGACCCGTACGGTCACGTGATCCGCTTCGGACAGCTCCAGTACGCGGACCAGTTGGGCTCGGAACTCGGCTTGCCCGGCCACCTTGATGCGTAGGGCGGCTTCGTGGATCACGGTCTCGTACGGCATGGGGTCGGGCCCTTCGATGATGACCTTTCGCTGCATCCGGTGACGTACCCGATGCTCCAGCTCGTTCTCCGGGCACTCGGGGTTCATATAGGCGAAGAGGGCGCGGGCATAAGCCTCTGTCTGGAAGAGCCCGGGCACGTGGGTGACAGCCACGTCGTGCCGGAACGTGGCGTAGTGATCCAACTCGGAGAGGTCCAGGTAGGCCGCAGGGAGGACACCCCGGTACTCCTCCCACCAGCCTCGGGTCCGATCGCCGGCCATGGCGACGAGGGCGTCGATCAACTCGCTGTCCGCGCAGGTGTAGTTGGCTGCGAGCCGACGGATGCGCTCCTCGCTGACCCCGGCGACACCGGACTCGATCTGGCTCATCTGCGTGGAATTCACTCCCAGCAGAGAGGCCGCCTCGGCTGCCTTCAGGCCTGCGGCTTCCCGAAGCTTGCGCAGCTCGGCGCCTACGCGCATCTGTCGCGCTGTGGGGTGTCGCCGCGTCGCCATGTGATGCGCTCCCTCCTTCAACTTGCCACATGAGGTGCCTCGTTCGGGTGCGAGATTACGCGGACGGCTTGCGTGGTCGCAACGTTTATACCTACCGTCAGTGACGCGACGCACACCCTGCGA
>NZ_JACMSF010000124.1 GCF_014257025.1 Streptomyces cupreus | reverse complement strand
CCCGGACTCGCGCGAGTCGGAAGCGATGTCCAGCACGTCGTCCGCGAGCTGGAAGGCGACCCCGAGCCGCTCGCCGTACTGCGTGAGCACGTCCACGACCGTCTCGTCGGCGCCCGACATCATCGCGCCGAAGCGGCACGACACCGCCACCAGCGATCCCGTCTTCCCGGCCAGCACATCGAGGTAGTGCTCGACCGGGTCGCGACCGTCCTGCGGTCCCGCCGTCTCCAGGATCTGCCCGGTGACGAGCCGTTCGAACGCCTCGGCCTGGACCCGGACGGCCTCAGGACCGAGGTCGGCGAGGATGTGCGAGGCGCGGGCGAAGAGGAAGTCGCCGGTGAGGACCGCGACCGAGTTCCCCCAGCGGGTGTTGGCGCTGGGCACCCCGCGCCTGACGTCGGCCTCGTCCATCACGTCGTCGTGGTACAGCGTCGCCAGATGGGTCAGCTCCACCACCACGGCCGACGGCACGACCCCCGGCGCGTACGGGTCACCGAACTGCGCGGTGAGCATCACGAGCAGCGGCCTGAACCGCTTCCCGCCAGCACGCACGAGATGCTGGGCCGCCTCCGTGATGAAGGGGACCTCGCTCTTGGTGGCTTCGAGCAATCCCTCCTCGACAGCCGCCAACCCGGCCTGGACATCGGCTTCCAGAGCCTGGTCCCGCACGCTCAGCCCGAACGGCCCGACGACGGTCACGAGGGGTCTCCTGTCTGCTGGTGTCTACCGGCGCTTACGCGGTTTGTCGATAGGTCGCTGCCTTCACTCAAGTCAGCGTATCCGGTCACGTTTCGATCACCGATGCCGCCCGCCGGTCCACGAGGGGCGGCATCGGATCACGCCGGTTATGTTTTTGATCACCTGATAACAACTGGTATCTATCGATTTACGTGGAAGTAGTGGAGTGTGTCTCGAACCGAGGTCAACGCGATGAGCCCGCGCATCCGTACGTCCTTCCCCTACGAGACGACCCACGAAGACCTCCGTGTCCCGCTCGCGGACGGAACACTGCTCTACGCGCGCGTGTGGCGCCCGCTGACCGACGAGCCCGTACCGGCGCTCCTTGAGTACCTCCCGTGCCGGCTGACCGACTGGACGGCCCCGCGCGACTTCCAGCGCCACCCCTGGTACGCCGGTCACGGCTACGCCTCCGTCCGGGTGGACATCCGCGGGCACGGCAACAGCGAGGGGCTGCCGACGGACGAGTACTCGGCGGCGGAGCTGGCCGACGGGGTCGAGGTGGTGCACTGGCTGGCGGCCCAGCCCTGGTGCGACGGCAAGGTCGGCATGTTCGGCATCTCCTGGGGCGGCGTGAACTCCCTCCAGATCGCGGCCCTCGCGCCCGAGCCGCTCAAGGCGATCGTCACGGTCTGCTCCACCGACGATCGCTATGACAACGACGCGCACTACACGGGAGGTTCCGTCCTGGCGGTGGACATGCACGCCTGGGCCGCCACCATGCTCGCGTTCGTCTCCCGGCCGCCCGATCCGCGGTACGTCGGGGACGCCTGGCGGGACATGTGGCTGAGGCGCCTGGAGGCCGTCGAACCGTTCCTGCACACCTGGCTGGACCACCGGACCCGGGACAACTACTGGCGCCACGGCAGCGTCCGCGAGGACTACGGCGCCATCGAGGCCGCCGTGCTGGCGGTGGGCGGCTGGCACGACCCGTACCGCGACACCGTGCTACGACTCGTCGAGCACCTGCCCGCCGACCGCGTCCGCGGTCTGATCGGCCCCTGGTCCCACCAGTACCCCGACCGCGGCCTGCCGCCCGGCCCGGCGATCGGCTTCCTCCAGGAGACCCTGCGCTGGTGGGACCACTGGCTGAAGGGCACCGACACCGGCGCCATGAAGGAACCCCTCCTGCGCGCCTACGTCAGCGACTCGCATCCGCCCGCCACGGTCTACGGCACCCTGCCCGGCCGCTGGGTCGGCGAGCCGGCCTGGCCCTCCCCGCACATCACGAACGTGACGTACGCCCTGCAGGGCGCCCCCGTGCTCGTACGGTCGCCCATGCAGACCGGTGTGGACGCCGGCCGCTTCCTCCCGTTCGGGAACGATGCCGACCTGCCGCCCGACCAGCGGGAGGAGGACGCGCGCTCGGCCTGCTTCGAGTTCGCGGTGGGCGAGGAGACCTGGGTGCTGGGGCGGCCGAAGGTGCGGCTGCGGCTGACGTCGGAGGTGTCGCGCGGGCAGGTCGTCGCGCGGGTCTGCGACGTCGCCCCCGACGGCTCCTCGACCCTCGTGACGCGGGGCGTGCTGAACCTCTCCGCGCGCCATGGCCGCGAGCGGGCGGTGCCGTGGGAGCCGGGTGCCACAGAGGACGTCGAGTTCGAGCTGAACGGCATCGGGCACGCCTTCACGGCCGGGCATCGCATCCGGCTCGCGGTGTCGTCGGCGTACTGGCCGTGGGTCTGGCCGCAGGCGGAGTCGGGGGCGGGGTTCACGCTGGATTCGGCGGGGAGCTTGCTGGAACTGCCGGTACACGCGCGTGGGGATTCCTCCGAGGTCGCCTTCGAAGAACCGGAACAGGCCGAGCCGCTGGGCGTGAGCCACCCGGTCACGCTGGACGAGCCGCGCCCCGAGCGGCTGGTCGTCCGTGACGTGGCCAAGGGTGAGTGGCGCCTTGAGGTCGATCCGCGGTACGGCGGCACGCGCGTGTACCCCGACGGCCTGGAGTTCACCGAGGACGCGCTGGAGACGTACACGATCCGGGAGGCGGACCCGCTGTCCGCCCGCACCCGCTCGGACTGGTCGATCCGGTTGCACCGGCCGGAACTGGCGTGGGACACGACGGTGCGGACCCGCTCGGAGATCACCTGCGACACGGAGGACTTCATCGCCTCGAATGAGGTGATTTGCACGGATGGTGGCGAAGTTGTCTTTCATAGGACGTGGGAGAAGCGGATTCCGCGAACGGCTGGCCAGTAGAGCCCTATTGGGGGGATTGCCCGTTTTGGACCGCCTTGCGATTGCGCGTGACTTGACTCACGCCCGCCGGGTCACAGACACCCCACAGACTCCACCCGACACCCGTCCCCCGACGGCCAGTTGAGCCTTGGCACCCGCAAAGATTCACATGCCACACACCCTCCGAACGAAGATCAAACCCCTTGATATGTGAATCCGCTACTTGTTTCGGACATGTGCTCTCGCATACGTTCCCGGCCTGTCGGGCGGACGCCGAATCCTGCCGCCGTCCGGCTCCACCGAGATTCTTCGTACGGCAGGAGCGGGGGACCCAGGTAAGCCGCCGGGCCGGGACGTCTTCGGGCGCGCCGGTACGGCTCGGGGTGAAGTCGCGTGCCCTTCGCGGTGCGCGGCCGGGCAGCTCCCGCCCGAACCCGACAGCTCACCTCGCAGGCGCCGGAGAGGAACTTCGCCATGCCTGCTGCCGCTCAGCACCGCCGTAAGCGCATCGCCCGCAAGCTCGCCGTCCTCGGCACCGGAGCCGCCGTACTCGCGCTCCCGCTCATCGGCGCCACCAGCGCCTCCGCGGCCACCCCGACCGTCACCACCGCCGCCTCGCTGGGGTACGCCAACAACCTCGACGGCTGGATCCGCGCCTCCCTCCAGGTCATGGCGCAGCACGGGATCCCCGGCAGCTATGACGGCATCCACCGCAACATCATGCGGGAGTCCTCGGGCAACCAGTACGCGATCAACAACTGGGACTCCAACGCCGCCGCCGGCACCCCGTCCAAGGGTCTGCTCCAGGTGATCGACCCGACCTTCCAGGCGTACCACGTGGCCGGCACCTCGTACGACCCCTACGACCCGGTCGCGAACATCACCGCCGCCTGCCACTACGCGGCCCATCGATACGGCTCGATCGACAACGTCTTCGGGGCCTACTGATCCGACTCCCTTCCGGCTCAATGAGCCTCACCGGAAGAGTCTTTCGAGGACGACGGCGATGCCGTCGTCCTCGTTCGACAGGGTGATCTCGTCGGCGACCGCCTTGAGTTCGGGGTGGGCGTTGGCCATCGCGACGCCGTGGGCCGCCCAGTCGAACATCGGGATGTCGTTGGGCATGTCACCGAAGGCGATCGTCCGGTCCTGGCCGAGGCCCAAGTGGTCCGCGGCCAGCGCGAGTCCGGTCGCCTTGGTGATACCGCATGGCTGAAGTTCGACGGTCCCGGGGCCGGACATGGTGACCGTCGCCAGCGAACCCACCGCCGAACGCGCCGTCGCCGCCAACTGGTCGTCGGACAGCTCGGGATGGCGCAGCAGCACCTTGCTGATCGGCTCGCACCACAGGTCGTCGCGCCTGCCGACCCGCACCGCGGGCAGGGTGGGGTGCGGCATCAGGTACCCGGGCTCGATCAGTGTGAGCCCGTCGACGCCGTCCTGGTCGACCGCCGCGTACACCTCCCCCACCTCGGCCTCGATCTTGCCGAGCGCGGTCTCGGCCAACTCCCTGTCCAGGGTGACGGACCAGAGCAGACGGTCCGCGCCGGCGTCGTACACCTGCGCGCCCTGCCCGCACACCGCGAGCCCCTCGCTGCCCAGGTCGTCCAGGAGCGGCCGCACCCTGGGCGCCGGTCGGCCGGTCACCACCAAGTGCCGGGCGCCGGACTCCGCCACCCGCGCGAGCGCGGCGCGCGACCGGTCGGAGAGCGTGTCGTCGCCTCGGAGGAGGGTTCCGTCCAGGTCGGTGGCGATGAGTGAATATGCGATGGGTGCGGCCATGATCAGAGAATACGGACAGGACGCTCCGGCGACTCAGCGCGAACCGGACGACCCCGGCGTCCACCACCGCCCCGCGCGCCCCCTCAACTCCCTTGCCACCGTCAGCTTCTGGTGAAATGGAGCCCTGTGGTGACGGACGGGGGCGAGTGATGTGACAGGCGAGAGCAAGGACTTCGCGACGCATCTTCAGGAGGCCGCCGTCGGCATCCTGGAGCGCTTCCCCGAGGAACTGAAACCCGAGATCTACGCTCTCTCCTTCCGCATCTGGCGCGTCGACTACGACTACCGCCGTCCGTATGTCGCCATCGGCTACAACACCGAGACCCAGTACGGGCGGGAGCGGCGCCCGGAGGACCCCGGAGAGGCCCGCTGGAACTACGCCTGCTGGCTCCTCGACGGCTTCGAGACGCTCGGCAACGTGCCCGAGGACCCAGCCGGCGGCCCGCTGTACGAGGACGAGGTCAGGCGGCTCGGCCTGTGGTTCGAGGGGGACGACGAGTCCGACGAGGACGACGCCGAGCTCGACCTGCTCCAGCTCCACTTCGCCGACGCCTGCATCGGCCTCGCCCGCCGGCTGCATGCGAGCGGCCGTATCGAGGCGGTGTTCGGCCGGCCGCTGCCCGTGGTGGTCTTCGACATGGACTGTCCCGGCTGGGAGGTCGAGGCGACCGAGGCGGCCAACCCGCCCGAGCTGATCGAGGGCTTTCTGGCCTGGCAGCGTGCGGCGGGTCACTTCGACGACTGATCGCCCCGCTCCTTCGGCACTGCCCAAGACGGGTGCCCCACCCGTAACGTGTGCGGCGACGACACGGACCCGTGGCACGCACGAGAGTGAGGCAGCACCGATGCCCCCCTTTGATGTTCCCGAGGGCGACCCCTTCGGCCCGCACAACCTTCCGTACGGTGTCTTCTCCCTCCCCGGTGAGGACAGCGCGCCCCGGGTCGGCGTACGGCTCGGCGACCATGTCCTCGACGCGGGCGCGGCGGCGCTGGCACTGGGTTCCCCTTACGCCTCCCTGCTCGCCCGGCCGACGCTGAACCCGTTGCTGGCGGCGGGCCGCACCGCCTGGTCGGACGTACGCCGCGCGCTGACCGCCTGGGTCTCGGTGCCGTCCCACCGGGAGACCATCGAGCCGCTGTTCCACCCACTCTCCTCGGTGACCCTGCACCTCCCCTTCGAGGTCGCGGACTACGTCGACTTCTACGCCTCCGAGAACCACGCACGGAACGTCGGCCGGATGTTCCGCCCGGACGCCGCGGACTCCCTCACCCCGAACTGGAAGCACCTCCCGATCGGCTACCACGGCCGCTCGGGCACGGTCGTGGTCTCCGGCACGGACGTCGTACGGCCGTCGGGCCAGCGGAAGGCCCCGACCGACGCGGCACCCGTCTTCGGCCCGTCCGTCCGCCTGGACATCGAGGCGGAGGTCGGCTTCGTGGTGGGCGTGCCGTCGGCGATGGGCAGCCCGGTCGGCCTCTCCGACTTCCGGGAGCACGTCTTCGGCCTGTGCCTGCTCAACGACTGGTCCGCGCGCGACATCCAGGCCTGGGAGTACGTCCCGCTCGGCCCCTTCCTCGGCAAGTCCTTCGCCACGTCGGTGTCGGCCTGGATCACCCCGCTGGACGCACTGGACGAGGCCCGCGTGGCCCCTCCGGAGCGCACGCACGAGCTGCTGCCCTACCTGGACGACGCGGCCGAGGAACCCGGCGGCTTCGACCTGCGCATCTCGGTCTCCCTCAACGGCCATGTGATCTCCGAACCTCCCTTCTCGACGATGTACTGGACGGCCGCCCAGCAGCTGGCCCACATGACGGTCAACGGCGCTTCCCTCCGCACCGGCGACCTCTACGGCTCCGGCACGGTCAGCGGCCCGACGGAGCGCGAACGGGGCTCCCTGCTGGAGCTCACCTGGAACGGCCGTGACGTCCTGGAACTCCCCGACGGCAAGCGGACCTTCCTGGAGAACGGCGACGTGGTGACGCTGTCGGCATGGGCTCCGGGGGCGGACGGGTCGCATGTGGGGCTGGGCGAGGTCACCGGGCGAGTGGTGGCGGGTTGAGGGGCCTGGCGCCGCCTGCTGCCGAATAGCCCGCCCCCGTAGGGGAGTTGACGCTCGTGGCCGACTCCGCGCGGGACGGACCCTCCCCCGTCTCACCAGACGATTCGATGGTCGCCTACGTCTGCCGCGTACCGCCTGCCGCCGTCATACTGGGCGGCGGACGGTGCGCGCGGCACACGCTCCGCACGGCCCCGCGCACAGCCCGCCCCCGCAGCCGCCCTTGTCCCGACCAGGATCCGGAGCCCGTGGCATGACCGTCTGCCTGCTCCTGCTGAGCGCCGTCGCTCTGACCGCCGCCGTGCCGGTACCGCGTTCCCTGACCCGGGCCGCGTGGCCGGAGCGGGAGCCGGTGGTCGCGCTGTGGGTGTGGCAGTGCCTGGTCGCGACCGTTCTGCTGTGCTGTCTGACGGCCCTGGTCCTGGGCACCGCCGCCGTCTTCGCCACGGTCCGCGACCATGTCTTCGCGCCCGCGCCGCCGGCGGTGACCGCGGCGTACGACCTCTCCGCGACGCCGGTCTGGGCAACGGCCCTCACACTGCTGCTGGCCTGCGGGGCCGCCTGGACGACGGCGATGCTGGCCCGTGAACTGGTCGAGGCCCACCGCAGCCGCGGCCAGGCCAGGGCCCACCTGCGCGAACGCGCTCCGGACCTGCCCGCCGGCCTCCCGGCCGCGCGCGGCCCCCTGCTGGTGCTGGAGGACGAATACCCGGACGCCTGGTGGATGCCCGGCAACCCGCCCCAGCTGATCGTCACGACAGGCGCCCTGCACCGCCTGACCGACCACCAGCTGGACGCGGTCCTCACCCACGAACGCGGCCACGCCCGCGCCCGCCACGACTGGCTGCTGCACCTCTCCACCGCGCTTGCCACCGGCTTCCCCCGTATCCCCCTGTTCGCCCACTTCTGCGACCAGACCCACCGCCTGGTCGAGTTGGCGGCCGACGACACGGCATCCCGCCGCTGCGGCCACCTCACCACGGCGCTGGCCCTGATCGAACTGAACCAACACCGAGGCGTCCTCTCCTGCGCCTCCAGCAACCGCCTCCTCGGCGAACGAGTGGACCGCCTCCTGGAACCCCCACCCCGCCTGACCCGCCACCACAGAGCCCTGACGACAGCGGTGGCAGCCCTGGTCCCACTGGTACCACTACTGATCACATTCGCCCCGGGCTTGACGGCGCTGGGCTAGCGGCGGAGGGCGATGCGGCCAGCCGTACTGATCGGCTGGCCCAGCTGCGGGCAGTCGTGCCGCTGGAGCGGCTGCACGGGCCGCACCCTCACACCCAGTCGTCCGGCTCCGGCTCCGCGTCCGTCTCGGGCCAGTGATCTCCCTCGGCCTCGGACACACCCCCGTCCAACCCCGCCAGAACCCCGATCACACCCTCCCCGTACGTCGCCAGCTTCTTCTCCCCCACCCCACTGACGCTCCCCAACTCCCGCACGGAGGAGGGCCACACCGTCACGATCTCCCGAAGCGTCGCGTCATGGAAGATCACATACGCCGGAACCCCCTGCTCCCGAGCCTGCTCCGCCCGCCAGACCCGCAACGCCTCGAACGCGGGCACCAACCGCTCCGGCAACTCCACCACCGCGGCCCTGGCCTTCCGCTCCCCCTTCGCAGCCGACCCGGACGCCGACCGCGAGGTCGCCGCCTTCTTCGGCTCCTTCCGCAGTGGCACCTCCCGCTCCCGCCGCAGCACCGCCCCACTGCCCTCGGTCAGCACGAGCGTCCCGTACTCCCCCTCGACGGCGAGCAGCCCCTGCGCCAGCAACTGCCGGACGACACCCCGCCATTCGCCCTCGCTCAGCTCCTCCCCGATACCGAAGACGGAGAGCTGGTCATGGTCGAACTGGATCACCTTGCCGGTGCGCTTCCCCA
>NZ_JACMSF010000123.1 GCF_014257025.1 Streptomyces cupreus | reverse complement strand
CTACACCTCGTTCGGCAGCTGGTTCCTGTGGAACGCCTGGTTCCGCGTGTGGTCGCTCGGCCAGATCCTCGCCACCTTCGAGATCAATCGTGCCTACGCCACGTACCTGGACCGCCGGGACCCGGCCGGCCTCGAACGGCTGGAGCGCCAGGCACCCGACGGCGCCATCCCCGACTACGCCCCGGTCCGCCGGTTGCTGAAGAACGTCAGCAGCCTGGTGCGGGAGGTCCAGAAGGGGGCGGTCGACCCGCGCGACGCCTCGGAGGAGATCCTCGCGCAGCTGCGCGCGGCCGACTTCGTGCCGCCCGCTTTCGGTCTCGCCGACCCCGACAACCACTGGACGGACGCCACCACACTCAAGGTCCTCCAGACGCTGCAGTGGGCGAAGAAGGACGCCCCGGACGAGATCGGCGAGCTGGTCTATGACGGTCTCACCCTCTTCCTGCGCAAGCGGTTCGACAAGGAGGAGTTCAAGGTCACCGAGGAGCTGAAGCACATGGCCGCGTACTGGCCGGTGATCGGCCGGGTCATCAAGCAGCGGAACGCGAGCGCGAGCTGATGGCCACCGAGACGAGGAGTGAGATGAAGCAGCAATCCAACGACACCTACGACGTCGTCATCCTCGGCACCGGCCTGGCCGGCTCCGTCCTCGGCGCGATCCTGGCCAAGGCCGGGAACAAGGTCCTGCTCATGGACGCCGGCTCCCATCCGCGGTTCGCCATCGGTGAGTCGACCGTCGGCTACACGCTGGTCCACCTGAGGATGCTTGCCCACCGCTACGGCGTGCCGGAGATCGGTCACCTCGGCAGCCTGGAGGAGTGCAATAAATACATCAGCACGTCCTCCGGCCTGAAGCGGCACTTCGGCTTCATGATCCACCGCGACGGCCAGGAGCCCGACCCGCGGGAGATCAACCAGTTCCGGCTGCCGAAGGTCCTCCACCTGGCCAGCCACTACTTCCGCCAGGACATCGACCAGTACCTGTTCCATGTGGCCCTGAAGTACGGCTGCCAGGCCCTGCAGAACTACCGCGTCGACAAGGTGGACTTCGACGACGACGGCGTCACGGTCATCGGTGAGGACGGTACGACTCACCGGGCCCGCTTCGTCGTCGACGGCAGTGGCTTCCGCTCGCCGCTCGCCGAACAGCTGGGCCTGCGTGACGAGCCGTGTCGGCTCAAGCACCACGCCCGCTCGATCTTCACGCACATGATCAACGTCGACCGCGTCGACGACCACACCCGCATGGGACCGAACGATGTGCCCCCGCGGCCCTGGCACGAGGGCACGATGCACCACATGTTCGAGCGCGGATGGTTCTGGATCATCCCGTTCGACAACCACCCCAAGAGCACCAACCCGCTGTGCAGCGTCGGCCTCCAGCTCGACCCGCGTCGCTACCCCAAGCCCAGCGACATGACGGCCGAGGAGGAGTTCTGGCACCACGTCGACCGGTTCCCGCTGGTCAAGCGGCAGTTGGCCAACGCGCGCAGTGTCCGTCCGTGGGTGAGCACCGGCCGGCTGCAGTACTCGTCCAAGCAGGTCGTCGGCGAGCGCTGGGTCCTGCTGCCGCACGCGGCCGGCTTCGTCGACCCGCTGTTCTCACGCGGTCTCTCCAACACCGCGGAGATCCTCAACGTGCTCGCCTGGCGGCTGATCCGGGCACTGAAGCGGGACGACTTCGACCCGGCGCAGTTCGAGTACGTCGAGAAGCTGGAGCAGAACCTGCTCACTTTCAATGACCGCCTGGTCAACTCCGCGTTCATCAGCTTCTCCGACTACGACCTGTGGAACGCCCTCTTCCGGATCTGGAGCTACGGCTCCCTGCCCGGCGCCTTCCGCGTCATCCATGAGGACCTCAAGGCCCGGCGGCAGAACGACCCGGAGATCTGGAAGGCGATGGAGGACGTGCCGAGCCCCGGTCTGTGGTGGCCGGACAAGCCCGAGTACCGGGAGATCTTCGACGAGATGGCCGACTACTGCGAGGCCGTCGAAGCCGGGGAGATGGATTCCCAGGACGCCGCGGACAAGCTGTTCGCCAAGATGCGCAAGGCCGACTGGATTCCGCCGTCCCTGCAGATCGCACAGCGTGACGTCAGGTTCATCGACCCGAGCCCGAAGCGGCTGCGCAACATGCTGCTGTGGTCCCGCACCAAGGCGCCCGAGGACATGCGGCCGTACATGGTGGGCACCGCGGTCGAGGCGATCAAGCACTTCGTGAAGGGCAAGCGAATCTTCTGAGCGGGCGAGGGGGCCCGCTCGCGGCCGGCGGGACGTCATGTCCCGCCGGCCACAGGGTTGTGACGGCGCACTCGCGCCGTACCCGAATGACATGCCAGACATCTGGAGGAGAGCGTGACGAAATCCCAGGCGTCCGCGCTGCCCGACCCGGGCAGCGCCCGGGCCCCCGATCCCGCGGAGAAATATGACGTGGCCATCCTCGGCGGCACGCTCGCAGGCGGCCTGCTCGGCGCCGTGCTGTCGAAGCAGGGCGTGCGGGTCCTGCTGGTACCGGCCGCACACGACCGCACCGAGGCCTCCGGGGAGACCACGGTCCCGTACACGGCCGAGGTCTTCCTGCTGCTGGCCAAGCGCTTCGGCATCCCGGAGATCGCGGCCTTCGGCCTCTTCCCGGACCTGCCCGAGGACATCCGCCGGGACAGCGGCATCAAGAAGAGCCTCGGCTTCCTCTACCACCGCACCGGCGAGGAACAACGCCCCGACGAGAGCGTGCAGTTCAACGTCCCCGGCGAGCACGCGGAGTGGCACCTGGAGCGCCGCGGCGTCGACATGTACACCGTGCGCCTGGCGCACCGCTACGGCGCGGCCGTCCTGCCGCACGGCGTGCATATGACCGACGCGTGGACCGACCCGGACGGGGCCCGGGTCGAGACAAGCGACGGTCACATCTGGCGCGCCCGCTACCTCGTGGACGTCAGCGGTCCCGACTCCCCGCTGCTGGCGCGCAACGGTGGCGACGACGCCGAGCCGCGGCTCGGACTTCGCTCCCGGGTCATCGCCACCCATATGACGGGCGTCGCCCGCTTCGAGGAGGTACGCAGCCCCTCGGAGTACCCGCGCACCACCCCCTGGTCCCAGGGCACCGTGCACCACATCTTCGACGGCGGCTGGATTCAGCTCGTCCGCTTCGACAACCACCGCGACGGCGGCAACCCCGCCACCGGCGTGACGCTCAGCCTCGACCCCGGCCGCTGGGAGCACCTTCCGGAGGACCCCGAGAAGGCCTTCCGGGCCGTGGTCGAGCAATACCCCGATCTGGCCCGGCAGTTCGCCTCCGCGCAGTCGGTACGGCCCTGGACGAACGCCCCCCTGTGGCAGCGCACCGCCGCCCGCAGCCACGGCGAGCGCTGGTTCGCGCTGGAGCGGACCGCGGCACGCAACGACATGTTCCTCTCCCGTGACGTCACCATGGCCGCGGAGCTGGTCCACGCCCTCGCCACGGCCCTCGTCCCCGCGGTTCGGCGCGACGACTTCTCGCCCGCGCCCTTCGCCCGCATCGCCGCCTTCCAGGACGAGCTCGCCGCCTTCAACGACCGGTGGCTGGCCGGCGCCCGTATCGCGAGCCAGGATTTCCGGCTCTGGAACGCCTTCTCCCGGGTCTGGCTGCTGTGGCAGATCCTCGCCGACCTCTCGCTCAAGCGGGCCCGTCTTGACGTCGAGGCGAGCGCCGGCCGGGACTGGACGCCGGTGGAGCGCTTCGAGCTGGGCGGCATCTGGTTCCACGTACCCGAGGGGCTGCGCGGCATCATCGACCGCTCGCTGCGGACGATCGAGCGCGTGGGCGCCGGCGAACTCACGGCCGCGCCGGCGGCCGACGGCATCTTCGCCGAACTGCGCCGGGAGAAGTTCATCCCCCCGCTGTACGCCTTCGGCGATCCCGAGGCCAAGGTCTACCACTTCACCATCCCCAAGCGCCTGAAGATGCTGTGGTGGGTCAAGACCTCGGCCCCCGCGGACTTCCGCCGCCTGCTGACCCGCGACAACGTGACCTCGGTGACGTCGGCAACATCCCGCTGACCGCACCTCCTTCCCAGACATGACGCCGCCCCCTCACAAGGGGGCGGCGTCGTGGTGTGTGCAGGCCCCGGTCCGTAAAGCCCGAAGCCCGCCACCGAGTTCGGTGGCGGGCCGGGAGGGGAGGCTGGGCCGGGGTGACTACGCCGCGTTGGGGAGGAGTCGGGCGTAGGAACCGCGCCAGTAGGTCAGCGGGAAGCGGTCCTCCGCGGTGCCGCCGCCCACCACCCGGCCTATCAGGAGGGTGTGGTCGCCGGCCTCCACCGCGTCGTGCAGCTCGCACTCCGCGTGGCCCACGGTGACCGCCAGCAGCGGGGTGCCCGTCTCCGGGCCCGGGGTCCAGCGGACGCGCTCGAACTTGTCCGTCGCGCCGGAGGCGAACAGCTGCGAGGCCATCTGGCCCTGCGAACCGAGGATGTTGACCGAGAACTGGGCCCGGTCCAGCACCGCCTGAAGCGTGCCGCTGCGGTTGCTGACGCTCGCCAGCAGCAGCGGCGGGTCAACGGAGACGCTGCACACCGCGGAGCAGGTCAGACCGCGCGGCTCGTCCTCCTTGTCGAGTGTGGTCACGATGGAGACTCCGCTGGCCAGGGACGCCATGACGGTACGGAACAGCTGGATGTCGACGGACTGGGCCAGCGTGGGCATGGCGGTCTGCATCACAGCTCACCCGCCTCTACGGCCGTGACCAGCGCGGCCCGGTGGAGCTTGCCGTTCGGCGTCCTGGGCAGATCCTCTGCGATGTGCAAACGGTCGATGTTCATATAGGTGGGCAACCTTTCCGCACAACGGCGTTTGATGGCGAGCAGGGAGGGCCGCTGCCCCGGCGAGGGGACGACGACCGCGTGCAGTTGGGACGTGAGGCCGGTGCCGATCACCAGAACCGTCACCTCGGCGACGGATTCGAGGGTGCCGATGGCAGCCTCGATCTCGCCCAGCTCGATCCGGTTGCCGCGCACCTTCACCATGTGGTCGCGGCGTCCGACGTACTCCAGGTTCCCGTCCGCGTCCAGGCGCGCGATGTCGCCGGTGCGGTACGGACCCTCGTGGGGGCCGCGCCCCCAGTAGCCCAGCATCACCGTCGGGCCGGTGACGACGACCTCGCCCTCACCGCCCTCCGGCCCGTCGAGGGTGACGGTGTCGCCGGAGCAGGCCGTGCCGATCGGCAGCGGCGACTCCCGCTTCAGGTCGGCCTCGGTGACCTCGTAGGACGTGCAGACGTTGGTCTCGGTCGGCCCGTACCAGTTCAGCAGCCGCACCCCGGGCCAGGCCTTGCGCAGCTCCTGGACGTGGTGGATGGCGAACGGCTCACCGGCGAACAGACAGACCCGCAGCGCGGAGGGGGGAGGCCCGTCCAGCAGACCGCCCTCCCGCATCATCAGGCTGATCGCGGACGGCACCGAGTACCAGACGGTGATCAGCCGCTGCCGCATGAACTCCGCCAACTGCAGCGGGGCGTAGGCCAGTTCCTCGGGCACCAGATGCACCGAGGCGCCGGAGGCGAAGGCGCCGTACAGGTCGAAGACCGAGAGGTCGAAGTTGAACGGCGCGTGGTTCGACAGCCGGTCGGAGACGCTGAGCTGGAGCTCCTCGACCGCCCAGTCGACGAAGGCCAGCGCGTTGCGGTGGCTGATCATCACGCCCTTGGGCTCACCGGTGGAACCCGAGGTGTAGAGGATGTACGCCGGGTCGTCCGGCTCGTTCCGGTACTGCGTCGGACGCGCGCCGTCCTCGGCCCGGCCGAACAGCTCCTCGAAGCCGGCCAGCGGCGCAGCGTCGAACTCCGCCGCCCGGGCCCGCTCCACGCCGCCCGCGTCGGCCACGACCAGCTTCGGCTCACAGCCCGCGGCGATCCGGGCCACCCTCGCGGGCGGGTTGGAGCCGGTGACCGGCACATACAGGGCGCCGATGCGCAGCGCGGCCTGCATCACGGCGATGGCGTCGACGCTCTTGTGGCTCCAGATGATCACCCGGTCGCCGACCCCCACCCCGCTCTCCAGCAGGGCCGCGGCATACCGATCCGCGCGACGGTCGAGCGTGCGGTAGTCGACGGGGCCGTCCGCCCCGTGCACCGCCACGGCGTACGGGTGGCGCCGGGCGGAGTCGTACAGCAGGCGGTGCAGGCTGACGTTGGTGCTCATAGTCCCAGCTCCCTGGAGATGATGTCGCGCTGGATGTCCGATGTGCCGGAGAAGATGACGGAGGGCACCGCGTCCCTCAGGGCAGCCTCGATGCCCTCGGAGCGCTGGTAGCCGCGACCGCCGAAGAGCCGGATGGCGTCCAGCGCGGTGGAGATCACGCCCTCCGAGACGGCCAGCTTGGACAGGGCGATCCACAGGGTGGCCGGGCCGCCCCGGTCCATCTCCCAGGCCGCCCGGTACAGCAGCAGCCGGGCGCTCTCGGTGCGCAGCTTCATGTCCGCGATCCGGTGCGACACAGCCTGGAAGCGGGAGATCCGGCGCCCCGACTGCTTGCGGGTACGGGCCTGCTCCACGGCCCGGTCCAGCAGATGGTCGGCGAGCCCGAGGAACCCGGCGAACAGACAGCACCGCTCCCAGCCCATCGAGTGCTGGAAGATGAAGCCGCCCTGGCCCTCCTCACCGAGGATCTGGTCGTCCGGCACGAAGCAGTTGTCGAACTTCAGCCGCCCGGCCGGGACATGGGCCATGCCCATCTTCTCGAAGGGCTCACCGACCGTCAGACCGGGCGCGTCACGCTCCACCACGAACCCGGTGACGCCCAGATAGCCCGCCTTGGGGTCGGTCGTCGCATACGTCGTGAACACGTCCGCGGCCGGCCCGTTGGTGACGAAGCTCTTCTCACCGTTGAGGATCCAGCCGCCGTCGGTGCGTTCGGCGACCGTGGCGAGCCGGGAGACGTCCGAGCCGGCCTCGTCCTCCGTCATCGCGTTTCCGGCGATCAGCTCGCCCGAGCACATCCCCGGCAGGATCCGGGACTTGAGGGCCGGGCTGCCGAAGTCGACGATCGGCATGGCGCAGGCGAACAGATGCGCCGAGGCGCCGAAGACCAGACCGGTGCGGTCACAGCCGCGGCCGAGGGCCTCCACCTGCCGCGCCGTGTCCAGGGCACCGAGCCCGCCACCGCCGTACTCGGCCGGCACGGAAAGACCCAGCAGACCGAGCTTGCCGAGCTGCTTCCAGTCGCCCCGGTCGTAGTACTCGGCCGTGCCGTCGCCCGCGGGGAACGCCTCACGTACGGCGGCCAGGGTGCGGTCGTATGCCTGTCGCTGTTCCTCGGACCAGGCGAAATCCATGGCGCGTGCCTGCCTTTCAGTCACTTTGGGGTGGTGAGCACGGAGTCCTGCTCGAGTGCGGGCCGGGACTTCAGCAGCTCCTCATGGGCGCGCTCGTTGGACCGGGCCAGCAGGGCGGACAACAGCGGCGCGGCCATCGCGGTCGTGACCAGCGCCATGATGACCATGGCGCTGAACAGCTCGACGGTGAGCAGACCCAGTTGCAGACCGACGTTGAGGATCACCAGCTCGGTCAGACCGCGGGTGTTCATGAGAAGTCCGAGCGTGGTGGCGTCCCGCCAGTTCATCCCGGTCAGCTTGGCCGGGATCGCCACACCGCCGAGCTTGCCGAGGCAGGCCACCGTGATGACGGCCAGCAGCACGAGCAGACCCTGGCCGGTCATCGTGGTGAGGTCGACGGACAGGCCGGTCACGACGAAGAACAGGGGCAGCAGCAACTTGCTGGCGCTCTCCATCGGACCGAAGGCCGACTGCATCAGCATGCGGTCGCGCGGCATGACCAGACCGAAGAAGAACGCGCCGAAGATGGCGTGGATGCCGATCTCCGAGGTGAGCCAGGCGGAGCCGAAGGCACCGCACGCGGCGAAGACCATGATGTAGGGGCCCGCCGACTGCGGCAGCTTGGCGGAGACCTTGGCGAGCAGCGGCCTGACGATCCACAGCATCCCGGCGACGTACACCAGCGACCACAGCAGCATCGTGACGAACGCGCCCGTGCCGGAGGCCGTCACCAGCGCCACGACCAGGGCGAGCATGCACCAGGCCAGCACGTCGTCGGCCGCCGCCAGCGCCAGTGAGAGCGCGCCGGCCCGGCTGAACTGCAGGCCCTGGTCGGCGACTATGCGGGCCAGTACCGGGAAGGCCGTGATCGACATGGCCACGCCGAGGTAGAGGGTGAACTCGAACATCCCGACCTCTTTGCCGTTCACCGTCCCGTAGGTGCCGTAGATCAGTGCGGCCAGGCCCATGCCCAGGGCGAGCGGGCAGGCGATCGAGCTCAGCCAGATGATGCCGGTGGATTTGCGGCGTCCGCTGAAGCTCGTGCCGTCGAACTCCCAGCCGATGACGAACATGAAGAGGATGAGGCCGATCTGGGCCGCGGTGCCCAGATGGGCCCGCGCCTCGGCCGGGAAGAACTTTTCCGGTAGATCTCCTGGCAGCAGACCGAGCAGACTCGGGCCCAGGCAGATGCCCGCGGCGATCTCACCGACGACTGCGGGCTGGCGAATGCGGCGGGCACCGATGGCGAAGGCGACGCCCACCAACAGCGTCAGCGCGACGCCGCCGATCACTGTTGTGGTCAGCCACTCTGAGTTGGCGGCAGCGAGAGAGCTCACTGGGTCTCCTTAACTACGGGCGGGGCGGGCACGGATCAGCGGCTCCATGTGTCGCTGCCGGCGAGGACGGCCGCGAGGTCGCCCTTGCCGTTCTGTTCGATGGCGGCGTCCAGCTGGTCGGCCATCGTCGTGTCGTAGACCGGCCGTTCGACGTCCCGGAAGACGCCGATCGGCGTGTGGTGCAGGGTCTGCGGATCCGCGAGGCGGGACAGGGCGAAGGCGGTGGTGGGGGAGGCCGAGCGGGCGTCGTGGACGAGGATCCGGTCCTCGTTCCGCGCGGTCACCTCGACCACCTCCAGATCGCCGGTGGCCGGGTCGCGTACGACGCCCTTGGCGCCGTCCATGCCGAAGCGGATGGGCCGGCCGTGTTCCAGACGGATCACTGACTCCTGCGCCTGCTGCTTGTCCTTGAGGACCTCGAAGGCGCCGTCGTTGAAGATGTTGCAGTTCTGGTAGATCTCCACCAGCGCGGTGCCCGGGTGCTGATGGGCGGCGCGCAGGACCTCGGTGAGGTGCTTGCGGTCCGAGTCGACGGTCCGCGCGACGAAGGAGGCCTCCGCGCCGATCGCCAGA
>NZ_JACMSF010000122.1 GCF_014257025.1 Streptomyces cupreus | reverse complement strand
CCGTTCTCGTGGACAAAGCCAGGCGCACTCTGCCCGCTAGGCGGCGGTGACCTCAGGTTGCTCCGGCGAAGGTGGGAAGGCGAATGTCTCGTCAGAGAGATGACCGTGCTGCAGGCAGTGATAGAGCTGGCCGATCAAGCGATTGAAGAGATTGCGCAATGCGGCTGCGTGCCGGTCTCCGTGCTGATCACGTCGTCGGCGGCGGTCATTTTTCACACGGCGGCGGGTGATGCTCGACTTCTTGCGGGAGGCCCTGGTGATGGGCGAGGAGCCCGCGTAAGCCTTGAGGCCGCGGGGCGTGAGCGAATCGGGAGCGGTCATCTCCAATCTCGGCGAGCACTCGGGCGGCGAGCTGGACGCCGAGTCCCGGGAAGCTCAACATCACTTCAGCGACCGGGTGCTGAGGGAAAACTTCCTCCACCGCCTTGGCGAGGTCGTCGGCCGCAGTACAGGCGGCCTCAAGTTGGATGAGGAGGGCGAGCATCTGCTGGCCGAGTGCGTCCTCGACGAGCGGCGGCTGGTGAGCGTATTCGGCGCGGAAGATCTCGCGGAGCCGCTCGGTCTCAGCTTCGATGCCCCGCTGGCGGCCGACCTTCCCGAGGATGCTGGCGAGCCGTTGGGGAGTTCGTGGCCGACTGGCCAAGGCGTCAGGGCCTGAGCTTGTTCAGCTGAGGGTCGAAGCAGACCAGTCCCATGGACTGCGCAACGTCAGCTGCGAAGGCGGAGGCCTCCTCGGCCATGCTCCATCGCATCGGGAAGTAGATCAGCGGACCCCGGGCCTCGCCGATCAACGGCCCGGTCGACCAAGGCGAGGTGTCGTCGTCGTCCTCGGTCAGGTCACACCAACGCTCAAGGAGCGCGGCGACATAAGCCGCGATGCGCTCAGTCGGAGGCCGGCCAACCTCCGCATCGATGAGGCGGTCATAGAGGTCATTGAAGGCCCGACCCGCGGCCTTGTCGTCCGCTGGTCTCTCGCCTTCCCAGACGGCCAAGTCGTAGCTCATGCCCGCGAGGCTCTCACACCACACTGACAACCAGGCGAGAGCAGCCGAAGCCATCATTCCGGGCGAATCCGCGTGCCTCCCTGGGCGATAACCCACCCTCGCCAGCGCATTCCCGGCCAGGTGGCCTGCAGATTCTGCAAACCGCTGGTTTCGGTCTACAAGCGCAACCAGGCCCCTGAAGGCCTCGCCACCCAACGGCAGTTGCGTGCGATGGGCCTCAGCTACGGCGGCCTGGATGTGGTCGCCGAAGTTGAGACCCTCGGCCCGAAGAGCGGCTACCTCTACGAGATCGCCAAGGCGAGGCAGGTCCGGCGATGACGCTCGGCCTGGAGTACGCGCTCGACAGGGCCGTGGCCGCTCGCCAGACCTGCCCCAAGTGCGGCCGCCGCTACGGCTGCCCGAAATGGGCCATATTGCATCCGATGCCGACTGGCTTTCCAGTCATCCCTGGGGTCTCTGACCGGCTCGGATCGCCGCCCCGCTCAGAATCGTCTCTACAGCGAGTACCGGGTTGAGAGGCTCCACGAGCTCTTTGGTGGCGACGGCCACGAGACGCGCGGGTACATCACCGTCCAGCAAGGCGCTCACGTATTCGATGGCCTCCGCAGGCGAGAGCACAGGAAGCCTCTGGCGCAGCGTCCGCACAGCGTGCATGCGTCCGCGCGCAGCGGCGACTTCGCACAGCGCATCGTGTAGATCGTCTACTGCGGTGCGCACCAGCAGCCCACGTATCCGGGCTCGATAGTCGGCCTCCCACTCCCCGGTTACCGCGGAGACGACGCCGATCCGGTGCAGTCCGCCGTCGACACGGTCGACCAGGTACGGCCCGTTACCGGCCAGCATGAACTCCGGGTTCCGGGTGCGTACGAACTCCTCGGAGGTCCAGGAGACGATCCACACCAGCTCGTGCTCCTTGACGTCGAGCACAGCCATCCGCATCGCGTCCGTACCCGCAGCCCGCCACTGCTGATAGTCGCGCTCCAGCTGGTCCTCGACAGCCTGAACGGCGGCCTCTCGCTCGATCACGCATGCAGCTTCCCTCACGGACCCCTCTCTCGACCAACAATTTCGCACGGCCCAGGGTCACGGACGAAGGGGCTGACGGACCTTCTTGGCCAGGAATACGACAGCCATGGAACAAGTGCTCTGCGCCAGTATCCAAAAAGCTCGGATGCTGCCTGGGGTGCTTCGACGGCACGCCAGTGGACCCCCAGCAGCTACATCGCGTCCACCGCCCCGAGCTCTCACGGGCTGGTCGCCTGATCTCGGCAGCGCCCCGCCCGCTGACACCCCAACTCCCCTTCGCCTTCCACAAGGAGAACCCTGCTCATGACGACCGTCACGGTCCCGCCCACCGTCGCCGACAAGAACCTGGACACCGCGCGCCTGCGTCGTCAACGAGATCGGACGCACGGACGGAGGCCTCCTTACTGCTTGCCTTCAACGGCGCCGTCCTCGCCGGCCTCGCATCCGTCGCCGACAATGACCTGCCGCCGGTGACGAAAGCCTTCGGCGCCCTCGCCGTTCTCGCCCTGGGCGCGGCCGCCGTACTGCTGCTCCTGGTCGTCAGCCCCCGCCTGCGCGGCGACGACCGGGCTTCTTTCCCGCATTGGGCATGCCTGGACGAAGACGAGATCCGAGCCTGCATGGACGGCGACACCCGAGCCGCCCGCATCCGGGTCCTTTCGATCCTCGCTGTACGGAAGTTCACCCAACTGCAGCGTGCGGTCGACCTCTCGCTCGCAGCACTGGCCCTGCTCGCGCTTGCCGCCGTCGGCCTCGCGCTGTGACGGGGCCGCGGTGACCCGCCTGGAACGCGTCTACTGAAAGGACCTGATGCAACCGCTGATCCTGCCCGCCGTTGCGCCGCCCACTTCCTGCCTGTGGGTGACATGCCCCGGCAGGTCGCCGACCCTGATGTGACGACGCAGCACAGTTGGCAAATGGAGGTGCCGGACTGCCCTAGTCAGAAGGTTGTGGCGCTTCGTAGTTGGCAGGAGTGACGCAGGTTATGCGCACGTACGCTTTCCGAGTCCAGGCGACACTGGTTGCGTGATTATCGAACGCGCGTATGTCCATCTCCCCTCGTACGACGAGGAAACCTGGCCTTGGACGGTGCCCTGCGTCCGACAGCTAGTCAGCGAAGGGCTGCGGTTCACCGCACCGGTGACCTTTCTGGTCGGTGAGAACGGCTCGGGGAAGTCGACCCTGGTCGAGGCGCTGGCGGAGGGGTTCGGCCTGGACTCCTACGGCGGCTCCCACGATTGGCGCTACGCTTCCCCGCGCGGCAAGTCGACCCTCGGCGAGCGTATGAAATTCGACGCCGCCTCGGGGCGCGGGCGCCGTATGGTCACCAGCTGGTCAGCCCGCAAGGGCTTCTTCCTGCGTGCCGAGACCGCGCTGGACGCCCTGGGCAGGGAGGGGTTCTCGCCGGACTATGTCAGCCATGGTGAGGGCTTTCTCGCGGCGTTCCGCGGGAAGTTCCTTCACGCCGGGCTCTATGTTCTCGACGAGCCGGAGGCAGCGCTCTCCTTCTCTTCGTGCCTCGAGCTGATCGGGCACATCGACCGGTTGGCCAAGGAGGGCGGCCAGGTCATCTGTGCCACGCACTCCCCGTTGCTGACCGCACTGCCGGGCGCGGACATCATCGAGGTCGGTGAGCACGGTATGCGGAGGGTCGCCTGGCGGGAGCTCGGCGTCGTGGATCACTGGCGCCGCTATCTCGCCGACCCGTACACCTATCTGCGGCACATCGTCGAACCGTAGGCGGTTCCCCCTCAGCCCTCGTCACATGGGCGATTGGCCGAAGCAGGGTAGTTGTCACCACCGGGGCGCACTGACCTGCTGCTTCTCGCCGACGAGGCACCGTAGTTGTCACCAGATCGGCGGGATACTTGTCACCAGCGGTGCAGACAGCGCGGTGACTGTCACCTACCACGCGGCTCTGCCGACGTGCTGAGCTGCACGGGAACCCTCGGGCAGGAACGCCGGATACTGCGCTGTCGATCTTGGTGACAGTAAGCCTGCCTTGTGACATCTATCGTGCTTTGGCTCAGCGATTGAGCCGTGACACGTTAGTTGGAACCGGAAGGGAGCAGTGACCTGCATTTCTTCGTCCAGTGGGACACTGGAGTTGGAACCGACGGGACAGTCTTGTTGGCACCTGCGGGGAGTTGTCACGCTTGTTGGAACCGGCCGCGGATCGTGCCACAGGGCCTGACCTGGCCAGGAAGCAGTTGGACGGAGACGTTCTCGCCTTCGAGCCGACGACGGTGCCAGTCCTCGTGGCGAAGTTCCAACTAACGTGTCACGGCTCAGCGATGTAGAAGACCCGGCTCTCGGCGTTTGCCACCAAGCGTGCTGATTTGCCAACTGTGCTGCGTCGTCACACCTGACATCAGCGCCGGGGCAGGGGGACGACGCCCTTGGTGTCGTTCCCCTGCACTTGATCCGGGACCGAAGCGAACGTACTGAGCTGGCGGCGCAGACGCTAGAGCTCGTCGTCCTTGGCCGCCAGGACCGACAGCAGGTGCCGGTGACGCTCCTTGAGCTGCGTGAGCTCGGTGTGGGTGCGGGCGAGCGAGCTTTCCGGTGAGCCGCTGGTTGAGATCACGCAGCCGGTCGACGGCCGCGCGGATGCGCCGCTCGATCTGGATCCCGGTGCCAAGCACCAGACCGCCCATCGCCGTGTTCCGGCCAGGGAACCGGCCGCGGAACGTCGCGTCCTCCAGCCCATCCGGGCCCAGCCCGGCCAGGCCGTAGCGGAACAGATCGGCGAAGTCCGACTCCAGGTACTGCACCTTCACGTGCGGCTTCCGCCGCCGCAGCCGGGCCCGGTTGTGCCGGGTCTCCACCAGTCGGCCCTGCACCATCCGCTTGCCGGTGGCCACCGTGAACGGCACCGCCGCGGCCAGGCCCTCACGCTCAGCCCAGTCGTAGAACCGGCTCAGCGCCGTGACCTGCAACTCCCAAGACGAGGACTCCAGCCGCTCGTCCAACCGGCCCTGACAGCCGACGGTCCGCGTACGTACCGAGCGCGGCCATTAGCTCCTGCCGCGTACCGAACACCGCGACACGGTGCCGCAGATGCGTACGCCCGCCACGAGTTCGGCGAGGGCGCCCCGCTCGACGGCAGCGTGCGAAGCCAGGAGTTCACCGCCCGCGTCGCCCGCGGGCCGCCCTCGTCCTCGAACAGGAAGTCGTCGTCGAACAGCACCCGCATCCGCTCGGGGATCAACGGCTCGCCATCGAGCCCCCAGGACTGCCAGCCCTCGGCAGAGAAGAAGTGAACCAACACGCGTCGGGACGGTAGGTCCGCGACACGACCCTCATCAACTGGTATCCCCACGTCCGATCAACGGGAGTTGAGGAATGTGAGACACGCCAAGAAAGCAGCGACAAACTGGATCCAGTCCGACCACCAGGCCGTCACCAAGCGCCAGCACGACGAGAACGAGGACCAGTCCAGCCGTGCCGGGCGTATCGCCTGCACCGTGCACGTCGCTTCTCTCGGGCTTGGCTGGATCTGAGATTCTAGGGTCGCATTGATGACCCAGGTCAACGGCTTGTGTCGATCTGGCGCGGGTGCACGACAGGTGTCGCGGACAGAGCTGCAGAGGATGCGTTGCGACGCTGTAGGCCGTACGGACTCGTGACGTCGCTGCCGGGCGGCAGTGATCGAGCGATAGGAACTGAAGCTGCCTTGGGCCTCCGATAACCGGGCGAAGAAATGGCGCGGCTGCCGTGTGACGTCGATAGCCTGCGCAGATGAAGCGTATGGAGCGAGCCCTCGCGACGGTCGTCGGCTCAGCGGTAGGCGACGCGCTGGGAGCCCCTTTCGAGTTCGGTCCGCCTGGTGCGTTCTCTGCCCGGTTCCCAAAACCCGGCAGCGGTGGCGAGATGTGCGGAGGCGGCGGTTGGGAACCGGGCGAAGCCACGGACGACACGCAGATGGCCGTTCTTGTCGCGGAGTCGCTACTGCAGCGGGATGGACTGGACTTGCCGGACATCTTTGCCCGCTTCCAGCGGTGGGCGGCAGCTGACCCCAAAGACATCGGCCTGCAAACCGAGGATGTGCTGACAAACGGCATGCCGTGGAATCTGGCCGCCGCGATTAATTTCCAGGTCAACCAGCGAGCAGCCGGTAACGGCTCTTTGATGAGGGCGTCGACGTCTGCGGTCTACTTTGCGCGCGCTGGCCAGTCGGCCACGATGGATGCCGCCCGGCGCATCGCTGCCCTTACCCACGGCGACCGCGCCGCCTGGGAAGGCACCGCCATATTCCACGAACTCATTCGCCTCAGCCTGGCCGGCGCCGACCCCCTCTGTGCCCTTCCTGACGTTCTGGATCTCGTCCATCCCGACCACCGTCAGCGATATGCAACAGTCCTTGCTGCTGACTGGCATCCCGACCAGGCAACCGAGTTCAACGGCGCAGTCTGGCCCTGCCTGGGGTCGGCGGTCTGGGCTCTGCGCAACACAACAAGGTTCGAGGACGCCATTCGCGCGGCGATTGACGTGGGCGGCGATACAGACACTGTCGCCGCGGTCACTGGAGGTCTCGCGGGCGCGTATCACGGACTGGATGCAATCCCTGCCCGCTGGACTGGGCCCTTGCATGTCCCCCTTCCGGGGTTCGGCGAACGGGTGCTGCGGCTGGCCGATCTGATCGATCTCGCGCACGGCCTCGCGGCTGCCGCGGACTGACGCGTTCAACGGTTGAGCTGTGCCATCAGCTCACGGTTTGCCGCGCGTGCCGCGGCGAGGTCTTCGTGGCGTTCCGCCAGCTCCGTGCTGAGGTCGAGGACCTACGGCTCCAGCTCGCCGATCCAGTGGGAGCGTCTCGACGTCGGCGGGGGCACCGAGTCCGAAGGCTTCCCATGCGGCCTGTCCGAGAGCTTCGGACAGGCGTCGTTCGAGCCGGGTGATGTGCGCGGACAGGCGGCCGTTGCGGGCCGTGAGGTTCGCGACTCGGCCAGCAAAGACTGGCGGCTGACCTGGGCCCCTTTGGTCGCGTCGGGCGGTGGTTCGACTGCGCGGGCGAGGACGGCCGCGTGCAGGTCGCCGTGGCGGTGGATCAGGCTGCGGTGGACGCCGGCCACGGGCGACAGAGGAGACGGTGGTCTCCTCGCCGTTCGCGGCGAGCTCGCGGCACGCGCCGCGCGCGAGGCCGGACTCGAGATCCCCCACGACCGGCCGGACGGCTGGGGTCCGTCTGCAAGGTGTCGGGCACGTCCGCATTCACCAGCACCGGCCCGTGAATGGGAAGGTGAAGACGATCAGCATCAGTGGTCGGCCAGCATCGCCCGCAAGGCCTGTTCCTGGCCAGCTGTGGGGCGCAGGAGGAACTTATACGCGCGGATCATGACCAGCTCCTCCCCTGCTTCTGTCTCCCCTGATCACGGCCGATGTGTTCACCCTACGGCCCGCCGCTGACAACGCAGTGACTTCTCCTTTCCGCGGCATCGCCCTACGGATTCGACTTCCCCACCGGCTGCTGCAGACCACCGCCGTTGTTCCGTTGAGGGGCTGGACTGTGCAGGCCGTTGCGTTGAACCGCCGAACGGCCGCCTGCGAAGCCGCGACCCACTCGCCAGGCTGCTGCGGCGCAACACGTAGAAGGGCCGGGGCCGGTAGATCCTGCATCGCCTCGGCAACGACACCGCCGTGATCCTGGGCAACCAGGAAAGCCACTTCAAGGCGATCAACGACGGACCCGGGCGCCTGGCTGGGGACGCGCTGCTGTGCGCGGCCGCCGACCGGTGGAACGACACAGCTGGATCCGTGCCGCCAACAACGGTGGCTTCGAGCTCTACAACGCCCGGGGACAGCCGCTCTGCTTGCTGGCGTCGACGGCTGTCCCGAACCCATCCATCCCGTACGAGACGAGAGGCAGACCCTCAGTATGGACTCCGTCCTGCGCTTTCAGGCCCGGATCGGGCATCGCGCACTCTTACTGACCACCGCCGCGCTGCCGTTGACCGGCTGGACCGTCCACGCCATCACCCTGCACCGGCGCCTGGCAGCCGCGAAGAAGGACCCGCTGACCGGGCTGCTGCGGCGCGACGCGTACACCGCCCGGGCCCGGCAGGTCCTGCGCAGGCACGGCGACGACACCGCCGTGGTCCTGGTCGACCAGGACCACTTCAAGGACGTCAACGACACGATGAGCCACGCGGCCGGGGACGTCGTCCTGATGGCGACCGCGGCCCGGCTCACCGCCTGGGCGGGCCCGCGCGCTGCCGTAAGCCGCCTTGGTGGTGACGAGTTCGCGATCGTGCTGGAGATGCCCGCCGCCCGCCGTGAGGTCCGCCTCGCGCAGCTGGTGCAGATGCTGCGTGTGCCGGTCACCCTGGACGACGGCCAGGTGGTGGACGTCGCCGCCTCGGTCGGCGCCGCGGCCTGCGACATCGTCGGCACCCGCGACCTGTCCGTGTTGCAGCGCGCGGCCGATGCCGCCCTCTACGAGGGCAAGCACTCCGGCCGCGCTCATCTCGCCACCGCCGCGTACGCCACATTGCCGTCCGTCAACGGGCGCCGGGCCGGCCGCCCGGGCACGAGCCTGTGGGGGCGAGTCGCATGAGCGTCGCGACCTTGCCCGAGGGCGACTGGATCCGCGGCATCACGATCCGCCAGCCCTGGGCGAACTGCATCCTCGCCGGGAAGAGCCCGGAGAACCGGCCTGTGCCCACCGTTATGGATAGCTCAGCGGTGGTTCATGGGATCTGATCTGGTGCTTTGCGTGAGGGACATGTCTGTGACGGTTGTCCCCATGATGACCCCTGAGTCCACCGCAACTGGGCGGTTCCGCAGAACTGTTGGCCTGCTGACAAATCGATCACTGAGCCGCTAGGTTCCTGCCATGGCGGAGTGGGGGATGCGCGTTGCGCGTGGTGGCTGCTGGTTCTCGTGGAAGAACTTGGAAGACCTGCTGGCGATCTTTGAGGATGCTCTGCCGACCGGTCATCTGACCGTCCGATACATGAAGAACACCCGCAAGAAGACCAGAGAAGACCTGGTCTTCAGTACCGCTGAGACACATGAGTGGGCCGACCTCGCATCGTTGCGGGCACACCTGGACAGCGAACCCCTGATTACTGAACTGCAGATCGAGCTCACCGCGCCTTCCGATCCGCAGAAAATCAGTTTCAAGATCGGCGGTGACCGCTTGGACAAGATCTTCGACTGGCCGCACATGGCCGTAGCGCGGATCGAAGGTGGATCCAAAGCATGGGAGGAAGGCGTGGCCCTTAGAGTGGGGGCAGTCTTCAACGAGGCCCGCTTCCTGGGGCGACGCCTGACCAAATGGATCAGCCGTCTGACGGAACTGTGCCTATTGATCGCTTTGTGGAGCCTGATTTACGAGCCGTCAGGGACGCCAGGAACAGTTGGGGCCAGTGCTGGGGTGATGGCTCTCGTGTTGTTCCGCACGCACTACCAGCTGACCCGGTCCATGCTCGTCAACAAGCCCGAGGGCATCAGGAAGTTC
>NZ_JACMSF010000121.1 GCF_014257025.1 Streptomyces cupreus | reverse complement strand
CGCGACATAGCCGTCGAGAACCGAGCGGAAGATGGCGGGCTTGATGTCGTCGAAGCCAGGTCCCTTCGCGAGGCTCAGCGCGGTCGAGCCGAGCTCACCGGACAGGTCGAGCATCCCCGAGAGCTCCCAGTCGAGCACCACCGGCCGACCTTCTTGAGCGAGCAGGTTCCACGGTTGGATGTCCCTGTGGGTCAGCACGACGGGGCCTGGCCGTTCGCAGGTGTCGACGAAGTGGGCAATCGCGAGGAACGTCTCGACGTGAGAGGCGAGCTCGTCGGCCCACGGCTGTCCGGTCGCCGCCGCCCGCGCGGCGAGCTCGGGCCAGTCCCGTGACGTCGGGTCCTCGATCGACACATGGGTCCACGCGACGTCGAGCGCGTGGATGCGCGCGAGGATCTCACCGATCTCGAACGCGTACGCCGCCGACACCGGCGCTTCGGGCACCTTCTCGCCCTCGACCCATCGGTGAACGAGCGTGCAGTGGCTGGCCGAGATCGGCTCTGGCATCGGAATGCCGGCAGCGAAGGCCGCCCGCTCAAACCTGAACACGTCCTCGACGCGATAGGTCCAGCGGCGGTCGACGAGGTTCAACTCCTTCACCGCGAACGACCCCTGGTCGGTGTCGAGCCGGTACATCCGGTTGGCGAACCCGCCGTGGACGCGGATCATCGGCCCGATCGGCGCGCCGAGATGCGAAAGGTTCACCCACGCATTCTAGGAACTGGCAGTACATCGATGCACCGGGCCTTCTCGCGATGCATGCTCACGATCACCGCCACGCCGACGAACGGCCACAGCCCGAACCACTTACCAAACACGCCTTAGCAGGGGCGGCGAGTTCGCATTACGCGACGGCGGTCCCCTCCAACTCGACCATCTGGCCGGGGACCGCCAGTCGCGTCACCCCGAGCATCGTGGTGGTCGGCGCCACCCCGGCGACGCCCAACCGCGCCGTCAAGCCGCCGTAGTGCGCGAAGAGCAGATCGACGTCGGTCGTGTAGACATTGAGCCGGACGAGGTTCGCGAGAGACATGCCGGCCTCGCCGAGCACGGCCTCCAGGTTGTCGATGCTCAGTGTCAGCTGCGCCGCCATGTCACCGTCATGCCGGGGCTTGCCGTCTCTGCTCATCGCGGTCTGCCCCGAGATGTACAGCGTCCGTGTGTGCCCGGAGACGGCCTCACCCTGGTTGAATCCCATCCCCACCGACCACGTCACCGGGTTGACCGCCGTTCGTTCCACTGCCACATCGGCTCCATTCGATTCATCGGGAGTACGTACGCCCATCGGCTCGGCAACCGCCGGCTTCGACGTCGCGGCAACGAGCCTCCCAACAAATCACGACACCCTTAGTCATGTATTCCGTTAACGTTCTCGCATGCGCGCCGACCGGTTGGTCTCACTGGTGCTACTGCTGCGCCGGCGCGGTCGACTGACAGCGGACACGCTGGCCCGCGAGCTGGAGGTTTCCACCCGCACCGTGCTGCGCGACATCGAGGCGCTGTCCGCGGCCGGCGTCCCGGTCTACGCCGAGCGCGGCAGGCACGGCGGCTTCACGCTGTTGCCCGGCTTCCGGACCGAGCTCACCGGACTGAACCACGACGAGGCCCTCGCCTTGCTGACCGCCGGATCGGGGCGCGGCGAGCAGGCGTTCGGCCTCGGCTCGGCGCTCGCATCGGCCATGCGGAAGGTGGTCGACGCGCTACCCGAAAGCCACCGGGCCACCGCGAGCGACGCGTCCCAGCGCTTTCTCGTCGACCCGGAGACCGACCTGCTCTCACGCCGACTGGTCACCGAGGAGGTGCCCGACTCCACAATGATCGAGGTCCGGCGCGCGGTGCTCGCCGGACACAAGCTGCGCATCCACTACGCGGCCACAGGCCAGACACCAAGGTGGCGCACGGTGGACCCGATCGGCCTGGTCACCGTACGCGACCGGGGCTACTTGCTGGCCACGAGATCTGGCGCGGACCGCACCTACCGGCTGTCGCGGGTGTTGGCCGCCGAGGAACTGCCCGAAACAGCACAGCGACCGAACCGGGTCGATCTGGACCGGATCTGGCGGGAACGCTCCGCGCAGTTCCTCTCCGGCGGCGACCACATCACCGTGCTGGTACGGGTGAACCCGGCGCGGCGGGAGGAGCTGCTGGACACCGCGCTGGCTGTCCGCGCCGAAGAACCCGACGCAGACGGCTGGCTGCGTCTGGAGGTGACCTTCCAGGATTCCCGACACGCCGAATGGGCGCTGTGGCAGCTCAGCGTGGATGCGGAAGCCCTGGCCCCGCAGTCGTTGCGTACCTCCCTACGCAACCGTGCCGCCGCGATGGCCACCCGCTACGGAGACTCATCCTGAGAGAGCACGTCAAGTCCGTCTCTGGTGTTGACCTTCAACGCCACCCTCATCGAGACCGGCACCGAGTCATATCGCCTGGCCCGCACCAAGGCGGGCAAGACCAACGGGGCGGGACAGCCTGCCCGTGTGAGCCTGGACCGTTCGACGCGAATACGCGTCCGGTACGACCCAGCCAAACCGCGGATGCTCTACAGCGCCGATCCAGCCCTCCCGCCTTACTGACCCGACCCGCACGCCCCGGTGACCGGCATCGCAACGGCCCCTCCCCCGCACGGTGTCAGACAGTCGGAAGAGGCCAACGGGGTGTCCCCGGCAGTGTCGGGCGGCCGACGCGTGGAGCGTCCAGCCATGCTGGAGCAGGGCGACACCCCCTTCTTACGACGAGGAGCACCGTATGCCCACAGAACCGATCGGACGCTTCCTGGCAGTCCTGAACCCGGAGCAGCGCAAGGCCGTCGGCGCCAAGCCGCGCCAGGAGCAAGAACGCCTGGCGGCAGCCTGGGAACGGGAACTGGAAGCCGATGACGAACTCGACACCCTCGACGAACTGTCCCCGCCGGCAGCAGAAGCCGAAGCCGCCCGTCGCGTCCTGGACCGCGGGATTGACTAGGCGGCTTCGTTTGGATCACTGATGGCAGTGGCGCCCTTCGTCCTGCGGCTGGCGCGGACTGCGGCGGTGTGGCGGTGCTGAGGGCGAGGAGTGCCGGGGCTGCCGGGGCTGCCGATCATGCCCAGGGGCGCGCTCACCGGCCGGTTCGACGACCAGCGGAATCCCTTCCGGGCGACGGCACAGTCCGCGGGGCCCAGGAATCACCATGCCGGATGCACGAAGGGCGCGACGCGGGTGTCCAGCCACATGTGTCCGGCCCACGCCAGCACCAGCACGGTGGCCGACCCCGCCAACAGGGACACGGCAGCCCGTGTGCCCCGGCCGGCCCCGTGGGGCATCGCCGCCCCTGCCAGGCACCGGGCCGCCAGCGTGAGCGCCGGGAAGGCCAGCAGCATGAGCGGCAGCTCCACGTACAGCAGACTCAGGTCGCGCTGGTCCTCGAAGCTCCCCCGCAGCCCTGGTCTTGAGCCGTTCAGCCAGACACCGAAACCCGCCACCGCGGCGACAGCCGCCACGAGACACCCCACCGCTCCGGAGCGCTCACCACTCCTTCTCATAACGGCTAAGGACTCACCGCCGCCTGCCCGGGTTCCCGGACCCGGCGATGTTGTGCCGCACCAACCTGCTTGATGGATGGCCGAGTTGCCTGCCCGGGACTTCGGCGCGGAACTCAAGCACAAGCACACCCTTCGGGTTCGCTTCCTCGCCTGTTCCACAGCATGCTGTGGAACAGGCGAGGCCGTCGGTGTCACGTCCCGCAGGGTGGGGCGGCGCTGGGCCCGCTCAGGCCTGTATCGCCGGCTTGAGGACCTGCTCGCACCACTCGCGGAAGGACGTCGGGCTCGCGGTCCCAGGGGTGCGCGGCACACCGTCGTCAAGGCCTTCGTCCTTGGACCGCATCATGTCGACGTAGCCCTCCACGAACGCCTCCCCCACGCCCTGTTCGGCAAGTGTGGCGCGGAACGCGTCGAACGACTGCCGCGCGTAGCGGACCGGGCGGCCCAGCACGTCGGACATGATGCGCGCCATGTCGTTCGCCGACAGATCCTCGGGGCCCAGTACCGGGACCTCGCCCGTCCCCGTCCACGAGCGGTCGCGCAGCAGACGTGCGGCGGCCGCGGCGATGTCCCGGGTGGCGGCCATCGGCGCCTTGCGGTCGGCGGCGACGGTGTCGGTGAAGATGCCGGCGTCACGGATCGAGGCCGTCTGCCACAACAGGTTGTCCATGAAACTCGGGTTGGCGAGCGCCCGGTAGGCCACGCCCGTACTGGCGATGAGGTCGTCCATGGCCAGCGACGCCGTCACCAGCCCGGCGCGGCCGGCGACGTCGGTGCCGCGGCCGAGCGCCGAGACGCCGACGGCATGGCCAACTCCGTGCTCCGTGAGCGCCTTCGCCGCGGCGCGCGTGAACCCCGAGTAGGCGGCGTCCACGCTCGGCGCCCGCCGGTCCACGGGGGGCACCCAGAAGACGGCGTCGGCGTCGGCGAAGGCTCGGTCGATCACTTCGGCATCGCCGTGCGAGCCGGTGACGACATCGACGTGGGGACGGACCGTGTCGGGGAGTTTGTCGGGGTCGCGCACGATGACGCGCAGTTCTTCGTCGCGACCGGAGGCCTCGTTGAGAAGGATGTGCAGAAGTCGGCTGCCGATCCTGCCGGTGGGTGTCGTGATGACGATCATGTTTTGAGTCTCGGGGGCCGCCATCTGTGGCGTCCAATACCCTTTCCGGCGATTGATACCTTACGGGCATGGATCTCGATCTGCGCAAGCTCCGCTACTTCGTCGCGGTGGCCGAGCACCAGCACTTCGGGCGAGCGGCGGAAGAGCTCTACATCGCCCAGCCGGTACTCAGCCGTCAGATCAGGGCCTTCGAGCAGGAGTTGGGATGCATCCTGCTCGTCCGGACCACCCGTAGCGTGGAGTTGACCGCTGCCGGGAAGCAGCTCTACGAGGAGGCACAGGGGATCCTCGCGAGCGTCGCCTCGGCTGTGCGGCGCGTACACGACACCGATCGGGGCGTCCAGCGTCTCGTGGTCGCCTTCTCCCCCGGGCTGCATGTCGCGGATGCGATCCGGGCGTTCACCTCGCGCCACCCGGATGTCGAGACCGACGTGGTCCCGGCACCCTGGTGGCAACAGGACGCCCCGCTCCGCACCAGCCGGGCCCAAGTCGGCTATCTGCGGCGGCAGTTCAACGAAACGGGCTTGCACGTCATCCCCATCGGCCACGAACCCAGGGTCGCCTGCATGCCCGCGGCACACCCGCTGGCGTGCCGTCAGGACCTCACTTCCGCGGAACTCGACGGCCAGCGTCTGCTTGACTCACCGAAGCGGCGGACATCGTCACTTGAGGAGAAGTTCGAGCTCATCGCCTCCGGGCACGGCATCGCGCTCATCCCGCTCGGCGTCGCGCGGTCCTACTCTCGCCCCGACCTCGTCCACCTTCCCGTCACCGACGCTCCAGAAGTCGAGACGTGCCTGGCCGTCGCCGCGGACCGACGCGAGAAGCTGCTGCGCGACTTCCTGCAGACCGCCACGGCAACGCTGCGGCAGACCTGATCGGCCAACCTACCCAGCACGCCCCGCCCCTACGGCGGAATGCGGGCCGGCGAACAGGTACATCCGTCAGGGCGTCCCGCGATGCCACGGGAGGTTGCCCGGGGAGGTCAGGATCTGGCGCGGTCAACGGCACGGGCCCAGCGGCGATTGTCCTCGTCGGAGTCGGTTCGAGCGATGCTGAGCGTGCGCTCGAACAGGTCGTGCAGCCGTGGCGGGTATGACTCGCGTGAGACAGGCAGCATGAGCAGGATGCGGTATCGAATCCACGTGTCGGTGGCCTCCGCAAACACCTGCATCGACACCTCCAACCACGCTTCCCATACGTCTTGCGAGGCGTCCTGTGCGGAGGCGCGGGTGCCATGCGGTTCGTGTGCCGGCGACCGGGGTGCGCGCAGCGGCATTCCGGTCCAGTACCAGGCGCGCAATGCGCCCGCGCGCTCAGCGTCGGTTCCCGACCTCAGGTATTCGACAAGGGCGGCCTGTACGCGGCTGCGGCCGAAGGAGTGGAGCGCCGGTTCGACGAACCAGCCGCAGAAGCTGGGGTCCGGGTCGGCCACGGCCGCGGCCATGACCGGGACGAAGAACTCCTCAGGCAGGCGCGTGCTTTCACGCAGCGGCTTCCTCACCCGGCCGGCCAGGCGCCGTGCGCGGGCCTTGTCCGACCCCGGCGCCTCGTCGCTGATCCCGAGGAGCCGAGCCACCTCAGCCGTAGCCTCCAGGAACGCGCGCGCCCGCAATGCGCGCACCCTCTCTCTGTCCTCTGTTTCCTCGGCCACGGCAGCATTCTGGCCCACCTCAACGGCGGGATGGATCCACAACCGGCGATCCCTGCGCCCGTGTTCTCCCTGGAACGGCTCCTCACCCCCGTTCACCGGGCTGAGCCCGCGCGTCTTCGGCGAGTTGGTCACCGCACTGCGGTGCAAGGGCGCCGATCCGGTCCGCAGAGCCTCTCACGGGAGGCCGCCGCCCGTCAGTCCGCTGACCGACGCCGCTATCTGCCCTCACGGCCTTCGCCGGCAACGGTCGGCAGGGTCTTTCGCACCTGAGGTACGTTCGGCCCATGACGCACTTCACGGATCGCACGGTTGCCCGGTGAGCAACTGGTGGGCCTATCTGGAGGAACAGACCCGCCAGGAGGTGGACGCGAACGTACTGCGGGACCGCCGGATCATGGCCATCAAAGCCGTATGGGAGGCGTTGCGCCCACTGGAACTGGGGTTGCGGGAGGCGGAGCAGGTCGTCCATGCGCGCTACGAGTTCTTCGGCGATCGCGTGCAGTACCCGCAGCCCGATCCGCTCGACGTGCCCGCACTCGCAGCCCGTGCCGCAGCCCACCCGGGTCGAGTGATCGCGGTCGAGGCACTCTGGGACGGCGACACTGTCCACGGCTGGTTCGTGATCCTTGTCGCAGTCCTGGAGAACCCCTCCGGGGAAGGCCACTTGGCGATCGTGTACCACCATTCTGACGGGCTTCCACCGGGCACCAGGGCCGAAGAGGCAGGCAAGGCCCTGGCTCACCACCTCAAAGTGCCCTTCCACTTCCCCTCCCCAGACGCCCCTGACGACCAGGCGCCACGCTGGCGGTCACTCCAGCACCCGTGATCTTCACGGTTCCTGGACAACCGCCCGTGGCGTCCGAAGGCGCAGGTGGTGCGGCCTGCCGGATGCGCAGCCTGGACTGCCGACGATCAGGCAACTCCCCATCGGCAGCATCAGCCGCGCGCCCGGATGTCCGGATCTGAGGAGGCGCGTGGCACAGGGCGCTTCCCCGCCGAGCTGGTCATGGCGCCGACGTGCATACCATTACGGCGCGACGGAATAGCTCAAGTCGGTCGCGCTGAGTGAGGCAGGTACCAAACGCAGCCACATCGTGCCGCGTTCGCCGGGATCGTCGTGCAGGTAGTGCACGAAACGCTCGTCCCAGCGAGATTCGTCCGCGCCCAAGTAGCGGGTGAGCTTACGACGCCCCCTCGGTACGTCGAAGGGCACCAACTCGGCCCGGCCCCGGGCGATCACCTGCCGGACACGCCCTGTTGCGATGTCGCATTCATCCACGACGAGGGCGACGCTTGGATCCTCCTTGACACGGCTGAACAACCTTGCCCAGGGCCCCGTCAAGGTCCAGAAGGCGCCGTCTTCCCAGAGAAACCAGACAGGGCGCACCGTCGGCCCGCTCGTCGCGATGCGAGCCGTCAACGGTTGCCGGAGGAACGCGTCCACATCGAAGTCATGAGAGGCCACAGCTCCAACCTGCCACTGTCGCCCGACAGTTGACCACCGACCTGCGACCTACGACCAGAGCCCCATGCGCACGGCGCACACGAAAAATCGAGTCCACGACGCCACCCCGGCCCGAGGCGCATCGGCGTCGTCCGTCGCTCCGGCGTGCTATGAGTACGTCAGATATTGACGGTGTTGAGTGGCCCGGCTCGGCAGTAAGTTTCGGCTCCACCGTTCCTGATCGGGGAAGCGGCGTCAGTCGAGCAGGGTGAACAGCACCTCGTCGACTTCCTCGCCTCGACCGTTCGCGAAATCCAGGCCGTTGCCGGTGGCCACGAATCCGCACTTCTCCAGGACCCGGATGGAGCCGACGTTGTCCGCAGCCGCCCGGGCGTGCAGTGGGCGCTCGGGGGCGAGGTCGAGCAGTGCTCGCAGCGTGGCGGTGGCGGCTCCTCGGCCCCAGTATTGCCGCCCGATCCAGTACGTGACCTCGCGCTCCTCGGGCGGGCCGAACACGCCGGCGTTCCCGACGATCTCACCGCCGTCGCCGACGACGGTGCGCGCGATGACCGCGGGATCCTGGCGGATCCGCGCCCAGTGGGACTGGAAATGGGCGTTGTCCGATGGGTCCTTGGCCGTGAACGCTGCCATGCGGATTCCCTCGGGCTCGTTCATATGGGCGAAGAGAACGGGCAGATCAGCGTCTCTCACTTCGCGCAGCGTTACCTCCATCGAAGCCTCCCGGCCGGTGATCGTGAGCGGTCAGTCGCGTTGTGCGGCGCTTCGTCGATCATTTCAGACGCTACCCACCGCCAAAAGAGCAGCGGGCGGCTGGACTCTCGGCTTCGTCGGGGCCACCGTACGGACTGCCGCCAAGGCCGTCCTACGGGGTGTACACCTGCCGGTGGAACTGCGGAAACCGTATGGCGTCCGGGTCGAGCAGGTTGATGAGCTCTACCAGTTGCCGCTGCAGCGCTTGCAGGCGCTGTTCGGCGGGAGCGATGTCCGCGGCAATCACGTCCACGTCCGCAAGAAGTTCGGAGAACCACGCGGTGAAGCGGCTGTCGGTGTCGAGGCGTTCGCAGAACTCGGCGTAGTCGAGACAGCGTCGGCGGCCCGGTTCGCCGTTCGGGTGGATCATGACGCTGCCGATGGCGCGCTGCTGGATGCGGAACAGCCGTAGCTCGTCGTGGCGGGCGGTTGACCGGTTGAACGTCTCGGCGATCTGGGACAGTTGCGTCATGACCTGGCGATTCGATCCGCTGCTGCCGAGGTCGAGGAACTGCACGTCGCGCCGGAGGATTTCGACCCATCCCAGATACTCGGCGATGACGAACACGGTGCTGCGCCGGGCGAGTTCCGCATCTTCCCGTGTTCCGTGCACAAGGAAGAGCGTCAGGTATCTGCCGCCGAGGATGTTGAACAGGCGGCTCTGCAGGTCGAATGCCGCCCAGGCGAGTGACGCGCCGTACCGGTCCATGTAGTTGAGCCGCTCGACCGCGGCGATCCGGCGCTGCTGCCAGTACCCCAAGAGCACCGTCGCTGCCGCACTGGCCAATGCCACGGCCGCCGATATCCAGGTGAGCGTGTCCACGCCAGAAACATAGCCGCACGGGCGCGATCCCGGTCGGGGAACTCGTACCACCGACAGGAGCCAGCCACCGGCCAGGCTGGGCAGGCCCGTCTCCCGGCAGTACGGCTTTCTTCACCCTCCTCGACGCTTCACCCATAGCATTCACCTCCACTCCATTGCAACGAGTGGCAAGCTAGCTATTGCATTAGCTTCCAATCCGT
>NZ_JACMSF010000120.1 GCF_014257025.1 Streptomyces cupreus | reverse complement strand
CAGAACTCCGGATCGGCGGCCGACTGCACGACACCGCGCTCGGCGTCGGCCTGCCACAGCTGGGTGCGGGAGGACGTGCAGGGCGCCGTGATGACGTCCGTCCCCTTCTCGAAGTAGCCGTCGCGGACGTCCAGGCACAGCCCGCTGGCAAGGTTCACCACGCGCGCGTACGAGGCGCCCGGGGGCCGGAACGAAGGAGTCGGCGTCGGCGTCGCACTGGGCTTCCGTGACGGCGGCGGAGCCGAACTCCTCGTAGGAGAAGGGGACTTTGAGCTGGCGGACGGCGAAGGTGAAGGCGACGACGGAGTCGCCGGGACCGTCGCTGTCACCGTCACCGGCGGCGCACTCGTGGGACTGCTCACCGCGCTCACCGGGTCCTGACCCTCCTCGGCGGAGCCCTGTGTCAGCAGGAAGACCAGCAGCGGCGCCAGCGCCACCCCCAGCGCCGCCGACACCAGCGCGAACCGCCGGGACAGCGGCCAGTCGGGGCTCGCGGCACCCGTGCCCTGGTCGCGGGGTGAGGAGTCGTCCGAGACGTACGCCGTCCCCGCCCACGGCAGCAGCCCCTCGCCCAGCGTTCGGCGCGGGTCGTCCCGCAGGGCGGAGAGCTCCTCGTAGGCGGCCGTACAGGTCGCGCAGCGCGCCATGTGGGTGTGCAGGTCGGCGCTTCCGCGCGGGCTGTCCGGTCGTACCGATTCCTCGATGAGGCGGTGGAAGTCACGGCAGTCGGGGTCGTCCGAGGCGGCCAGGCGGGCGCGCAGACAGGCGCGGCCGAGCTGTTGGAGGGCCGCGCCCGTGCCGTAGGTCACGTCCTCGCGGGTGATGCCGAGGAAGGCGGCCGTACGGTCGGCCGGTTCGCGCTCCACACACGCGTACCAGATCACGCCCTGCACGCGCGCGGGGAGCGACTGGAACGCGCCGAGCATGGGCGGCACGGGGCCGGACGGACCCGCCGCGTTCAGCACGAGCAGCAGCCCCGCGTCGAGGCCCGCCGCGTGCTCGTCCGTGGCCCAGGTCGCGGCCAACCGCCCGGTGAGCAGCAGGAGTCGGTGCCGCCAGGGCCCGCCGGGGTCGATCCCGCGAGCCGTCTCCCGGGCGGCGAGCGTGAAGACCTGGGCCGCCAGCTGCCGGGCCACGGAGTCGCTCGTGGCGCACAGCCGGGCGTACCTCAGTACGGCGGGCAGATGGCGGGCGCGCAGCTCCTGGAGCGCCGCGAACGCGGTGGCGGAGTCGGCGCGCAACAGCTCGGTCAGCCGTACGTCACTGTCGTCGGCCCACGCCATCAACTGCCTCCTCGCGGCCCGCACCTACTGGCGGGTATGACCCGCACATAGTGGTGGAAGGGAAGTCGTGGGGAAAGAGTTTCCGTCGGTAACTCACAGTGTGGGCACAGAAAAAGCCGAACGGCCCGGTCCATGAAGGAACCGGGCCGCTCGACAGGTCCGACGGAGGACGGCCGTCACTCCTCGACCGTCAGCCCCTTGCGCAGCCTCACCAGAGTCCGGGACAGCAGCCGGGAGACATGCATCTGCGAGATGCCGAGCTCGTCGCCGATCTCCGACTGGGTCATGCCCGCGACGAACCGCAGGGAGAGGATCTTGCGGTCCCGGGGCGGCAGTTCGGCGATCAGCGGCTTCAACGACTCGACGTACTCGATGCCTTCGAGTCCGTGGTCCTCGTAGCCGATGCGGTCGGCGAGCGCACCCTCGGCCTCGTCCTCCTCCGGCTGGGCGTCGAGCGAGGAGGCGGTGTACGCGTTCGACGCCGCCATGCCCTCGACGACCTCGTCGTTGGTCAGGCCGAGCCGCTCGGCGAGCTCGGCCACCGTCGGGGCGCGGTCGAGCTGCTGGGCCAGTTCGTCGCCCGCCTTGGCCAGGTCGAGCCGGAGTTCCTGAAGCCGGCGCGGCACGCGCACGGACCAGGAGGTGTCCCGGAAGAAACGCTTGATCTCACCCACGATGGTGGGCATCGCGAAGGTGGGGAACTCGACTCCGCGGCTGAGTTCGAAGCGGTCGATCGCCTTGATCAGGCCGATGGTGCCGACCTGGATGATGTCCTCCATGGGCTCGCTGCGCGAGCGGAAACGGGAGGCGGCGAACTTCACCAGCGCGAGGTTGAGTTCGACGAGCGTGTTGCGGACGTAGGAGTACTCGTGGGTCCCTTCCTCCAGCGACTCAAGGCGCTCGAAGAGGGTCTTGGACAGGGCCCGTGCGTCCACCGGCCCCACCTCGTCGTAGGGGGGTATCTCCGGTAGTCCGGCGAGTACGTCGTCCTGCTCGATGGGATCCAGATGTTCCGGGGGGGATGTCGACGTCGCCTCATGGGTATGCGATGCGTCGAGCCGGGGTGACATGGTGTCCTCCATCGTTCTCGGCATATGGCTGCCGATGCCAATACGTGCACTGTCGGTGTGCGGCGCCTCCAAAGCCGGCCGTGTTGGTTTCGTGTTCCTACTAGCCCTACCCGCTTTCCCGAGGTCATCGCAAGTGCGTTCTGTGGTGAAATGTCCGTTTCTGGGTGGATGTTCGGGTGTCGAAGGGCGCAGGGAAGGCGTAGTGTTCGAGGGCGTCAGTCAGCAGCCACGACGTCGGGAGTGAGACACGGCATGGACCGCGGGACAGTCGGCAGCGCACAGTCCGGCCGACTTCTGGTGGAGGTGCGGGAAGAGGGCTCCAGTGCCGTCGTGACCCCCGTGGGTGAGTTGGATCACCACACCGCCGATTTGTTGCGTGAACCACTTGAGGACTGCCTTGAGAAAGGGTTCAGCCGATTGGTCGTCGACTGCGCGCGGCTCGACTTCTGTGACTCGACCGGACTCAATGTGCTCCTCGGCGCCCGTCTGAAGGCGGAGGCCGCCGGGGGTGGTGTCCACCTCGCGGGGATGCAGCCGGTGGTCGCGCGGGTGTTTGAGATCACAGGGGCGGAGGCGGTTTTCACCGTCCATGACAGCCTTGAGTCCGCGCTGACCGACGAGGCCGACTGACCCTCGTGGCGGCCCCGCGCGCCGCACCGGCCGTCTCATGCGGAACGCCACTCTCCGGACGTCACGTGATTCGTGCCGAATACGGGGGTGTTCCGCCGGTCCGCTCGGGCAGGAGACATCCTGAACATGTCGCTGTCATGGTGGCGTGGATACCGGACCGGACCTCTGTAGTGACTGACGTCTTGAATCGTGAACTGGTGAATCGGTGAGGTGAAGCGCTGATGAGCACCACCCGGCCCTACTCGCCGGGCGACCGCGGCCCCGAGCCCAGCGGCGCTTCCGGGGTGTCCGACGCCGGCGCGGCCGTGCCGCCCGAGCCGGCGGCGGGCCGGCAGGTTCGCAGCCTCGGCCTCGACGGGCAGAGCGGTGTCGTGCCGCTCGCCCGTGACTTCACCCGTCAGGCGCTGTACGCGTGGGGCTGGCTGCCGGCGGCCACCGCCGATCGGCGGGCCGCGGCGGAGGATGTGCTGCTGGTCGTCTCCGAACTGGTGACCAACGCCTGTCTGCACGCGGAGGGTCCTGACCAGCTCCGGATCACCTGCGGCAACAAGGTCATCCGCCTGGAGGTCTCCGACCGCGGCACCGGTCAGCCGGCACCCCGCACCCCGCACCGCGCGGGCCGCCCCGGCGGCCACGGCATGTTCATCGTGCAGCGGCTCTGCCTGGACTGGGGGGTCGTACGGACCCCGGGAGCCACCGGCAAGACGGTCTGGGCCGAGCTCGGGGCTCCCGCCTAGGGGTTACCCCGGGTTATCCCCTGGCCCTCGCCTCCACTCGAACCCCCTTCCGTGCGCGCCGGATCGTCACAACTCCGGCGCGCATCGTGTCTTCCCTCCTCTCGGCCCCGGGCGTACCTTGACGGCCGATCTGATGTGCCGTCAGGAATCGAGAGGGAGCGGAACCGTGTCGTACCGGAAACGAACCGCGCTCGCGTCCGTCGCGGCCCTGGCCGGCTCGGCGGTGCTGATGGCCGCCCCCGCAGCCCGGGCCGAGGTCGTCGACGTCAACTACCAGTGCAAGACCCCGATCGGCGACAAGAGCGCTGTCTCGCCCATCGACATCAAGGGTGTCCGGAGCGGCGGCGGCTACAAGATCACCATGTCCTGGCAGAAGGGCGTCTCCTCCAGCCCGGTCGAGCTCGGCAAGGGGGCCATGAACCCCAGCGCCACCATCAAGCTGGGCGGCGCCGACAGCGGCACCATGACGGTGACAGGACCGGCCAACCAGGAGGCCGTCCCGGCCGACACCCCCATCAAGATCAATGACCTGACCGGCACGTACACGCCGAAGAAGTCCGGCAAGGTCACCTTCACCCCGGCCGTGCTCACCATCAAGGCGCTCGGTACGACGACCACGTGCACCCCGTCGAACAGCCCGGGCCCCGCGCTGACCCTCGACGTGAAGGCCGCGAGCGGAGCCGGAAGCGGAACCCAGAGCGGCAGCGGCTCCGAACTTCCGCAGACCGGCCCCGAGGACTCGGCCGTCGCCCTCGGCACCCTCGGCGGCACCGTGCTCCTCGCGGGCGCGGCCGGCGCGCTGTGGCTGACGCGGCGGACCCAGACGGTACGCCGCTGAACACCTCGTACCAGCGTTGGAGCCGCCCATGTCGCTGACCGCCCGTGTCCTTCCCCCCGCCCTGCTGCTCCTGCTGGTGGCCGCCCCGCCCGCGGCCGCCGCCGGGGACTGGTCCGTGGCGCCTTTCGGCGGCGGGCGCCCCTCCTTCTACGCCGAGGGCGCGCCCGGGGCGGTCCTTCAGGACACGGTGTCGGTGACCAACCGCGGCGGCCAGCCGGTCACCGTCCGCCTGTCCGCCACCGGCGCCCGGGTCGTCTTCGCCCGCTCCGAGGTCCGCGTCCCGGCCCGCACCCGCGCCGACGTCCCCTTCACGGTGACCGTCCCGGATGCCGACCGCTCCGCGGGCATCGTCGTCTGCGGCCCTGACGGCCGCTCCAGCTCGGTCACCCTCCATCTGCGCGCCGAGGTCCCGCAGTTGGCCGCGCTGACGGTCGAGCAGGTGAAGGTCACCGGGGCCGGCATCTCGTACGAGATCGTCAACCGCGGCACGACCACCCTCGAACCCCGCCTCGCCGTACGCGCCGACGGCCTCTTCGGCCCGCTCCTGAACCGCCCCGCGCGCGCCCTCCCGGTCGAACTGTCCCCGGGCGAGCGCGTGAAGCTCACCGAGCCCTGGCCCGACCGCCCGTCCCTGGACACGGCCGAGGTCCGGCTGACCGTGACCGCCGGGGGAGGGGCCCGCGACACGGCTCGGGCGTCGGCGCGGTTCGTGCCGTGGGGATCGGTGGCGGGCGGTGCGGGGGCGGTGGCGGGCGCCGCCTTCTTCGTCGTACGACGTCGTCGGCGCCGTACGGACGACGTGGCCGAACCGCCTGGTGGAGGCGCCGAGTTGACGGGAGCGGTGAAGTGAACGGCAAGGTGCGGATCTCGGCGCTGCTCGTCTCGCTGCTGCTGGCGCTGTCGGTGGCGCCCGCCTCGGCCGCCGATCCGCCCACCGTGAAGCTCTCCAAGTCACAGGCGGGCACGGGCGGTTCGGTCACCGTCAGCGGTCAGGGCTGGCGGTCCCGGGCGCTGCTGATGATCCTGATCTGCGGGCAGTCGGTGCCGTCGACCGGCGTGACCGGGGGCACCGACTCCTGCGCCAACGCCGACGGCCGGGCCGTGACGACCGATGCCGAGGGCCGGTTCAGCCGGAAGCTGCCGGTGGCCGAGCCGCCGGTGCCGTGTCCGTGCGTGGTGCATGTCGCCACCGTCCAGGGCGCGAAGGCCGAGGCGGACGCCGTGTTCCAGGTGGCCGGGCACGCGGTCGAACCGCTGCCCGCGGACGCCTCCGGCGGGCGGCTGTCCGTCCTCACCGACACCCGTCTTGACGGCTCCGGCTCGCTGCTGACCTGGTTCGGGGCCCCGCCCTCCCGCACCCTTGTCTTCACCGTCGGCAATGTCGGCACCTCGGCCGTGAAGAACCCCGTCTTCCAAGTCGGCACCTCGCACGGGGTGTTCGCCCCCGAGTGGCAGGAACAGCAGTGGCGCGGCACGATCGCGCCCGGCGCGAAGGCGCGTATCGAGCTGCCGGTCGAACTCGCCGCCGGAGCGCACGGCGGCTACACCGTCTCGCTGAAGTACGGCGGCAAGGTGATGGCCGAACAGCCCTGGGGCGTGGGCCGCCCCTGGGGTGTGACCCTGTTCTGGATCCTGGTCTGCCTGGTCGTACCGGCCGCGCTGTTCCGCGTCGGCATGGCCGTGGTGGACCGGGTACGGCCCCGGCCGCGCCTGCGCCGCCATGGGCTGCGCCTGCCCGAACTCGCCCTGCGCCTACCGGGGTTGAAGCCCCGCGAGGAGGCCAGGCACTCGATGTCCTCGACCCTGCCGTGGTTCACCCCGGACTCCGATCCGGGCACGGCCGGTCGACTCTCCGCACCGCACGACGACAGCCCGACGAGTCCTACGACTCCCACCAGGAAGGGACCCACGTGAGCAAGCGAAGGAGAGTCATACCGGTCGTCGCGGCCGTACTGCTGCTGGGCTTGGGCGCCGCTCCGGCCCAGGCCGCCGAGGTGTCCTACGCGACCGAATGCGTCCCGCCGTCGATCTCGGGGCTGCCGCCGGTCCAGGGCACCACGAAGGTGGAGATCACCGCGCCCGGGACGGCGAAGGTGGGCGAGGAGGTCGAGGTGGTCTGGAAGTTCGTCCAGGCCGCCTCCAAGAACCCCGACCTCATCGACCTGCCCGCGAACTCCGTGCAGCCCAGCGGCACGCTGAAGGCGGCCGGTGCGCAGGCCGCGGACATCGCGATGCAGGGGCCGCGGGAGAACCCGGCGATCCCCAAGGGCGGCGACATGGTGCTGTCCGACATGAAGGGCAAGTTGAAGCTGACGACGCCCGGCGAGGTGACGCTGACGCCGGACGCGTACGCCATCAACGCCATGTCGACGGACACGAAGTGCACGCCGAAGGAGACGGTGAAGCCGGCGGCGACGATCAAGGTGACGGCGGGGGAGGGGAGTCCACCGTCTCCGTCCCCTCCGTCCCAGCAGCCGAGCGCGTCCCCCTCCGAGACGGGCGGTGGCGGTCGGACCGACTTCACCGGCAAGGAGGTCCAGGTCCCCTACGCCTGCAAGACCCCCATCGGTGACAAGAACGCGACCTCGCCGGTGCAGATCGACGCCAAGAAGAACGGCGGGAGTTTCGACCTCACGGTGCAGTTCAAGAAGTCGGTGATGGACAGCCCCGCCGACATCCCCAAGGACTCGGTCAAGCCGTCCATGGAGGTGGACCTGGGCGGCGCCGACAAGGGCACGGTCCATGTCGAGGGCCCGACCAACTCCGAGGACATCAAGGCGGGCGACCCGATCGAGATCCCCGACCTCAAGGGCACCTACAAGCCGGGCGCGAGCGGTGAGTCGACGCTCTCGCCGGGCGTGCTGACCATCGAGGCCCTGGGCACGACGACGACCTGCACACCGGAGAAGACGGAGGTCTCGCTGACCCTGGACACGACGGAACAGGAGGGCGGCGCGTCCGGCGGCGGCTCCTCCGCATCGGGCGGCTCGTCGTCGACCAGCGGCGGCACGGACGGCGGCCTCGCGGACACGGGCGCCGAGAACGACGGGTCCCTGAAGGCGCTGGGCCTGGTGGCGGGTACGGCGGTGCTGCTGGGGGCAGCGGTGTTCACGTTCATGCCGGGGCGAAGGGCACGCTGACTCCGGCAGGGGGCGCGGGGGACCGCGCACGGAGCCAAAACGAACGGGGCCGCTGCAACCCAGGAGGATCGCAGCGGCCCCATTCGCGGCTCGGATCACGTCAGTGCACGCCGCCCATGAGTTCCTTGACCCGCTTGCGGTACATCCACACCGCCACACCGGCGACCACCGCGAGCGTGGCCTCCAGGGCGACGACGCCCGTCTTGTTCAGGTCGACGCCGCCGATGGACAGCAGACCCGTCGTGGCGTCACCGGCGGTGACCGCGAGGAACCAGACGCCCATCATCTGCGAGGCGTACTTCGCCGGCGCCATCTTCGTCGTCACCGACAGACCCACCGGGGACACCAGCAGCTCACCGACGGTCTGCACGAAGTAGATCGCCACCAGCCACATCGCGGCCGCCTTGTGACCGCCCTCGGCGATCGACAGCGGGGCGAGGAACAGGAAGAAGGACGCGCCGACCAGGACCAGACCCGAGGCGAACTTCACGATCGTGCTCGGCTCCTTGCCGCGCCGGTTCAGCGCGAGCCAGAACCAGGCGAAGACCGGGGCCAGGGCCATGATCAGGACGGGGTTGACCGACTGGTACCAGGAGACCGGGAAGTCCCAGCCGAGGACGCTGTTATCGGCCGAGGAGTCGGCGAAGATCGACAGGGTCGAGCCGCCCTGGTCGTAGATCATCCAGAAGACGGCCGCGGCGACGAAGAACCAGATGTACGCGGACATCGACTTCTGCTCGGTGCGGTCCAGGTCCTTGTCGCGCTTGATACGGACCAGGACCATCGTCGGGATGATCACGCCGAGCAGGGTCAGCGGGACCAGGATCCAGTTCAGCGTGTAGCTGCCGGAGAAGCCGACGATCGCGTAGAAGACCACGGCGATACCGGCCCAGATGGCGGCCTTGCGCAGCGTCGAGGACTTCTCCTCGGCGGACAGCGGCGTCGGGACGACGCTGGAGCGCTCCGCGAGGTTGCGGCTGCCGATCAGGAACTGGGCGAGGCCGAGCGCCATGCCGAGCGCGGCGAGTGCGAAGCCCAGGTGCCAGTTCACGTTCTCACCGATGGTGCCGATGATCAGCGGCGCGGCGAAGGCACCCAGGTTGATGCCCATGTAGAACACGGTGAAGCCACCGTCGCGGCGCGGGTCGTCCGGGCCGTCGTAGAGGTGGCCGACCATGGTGGAGATGTTGGCCTTCAGCAGACCCGAGCCGATGGCGACCAGGCCGAGACCGGCGTAGAAGGTGCCCGAGGAGGGCAGGGCCAGCGTGAGGTGGCCCAGCATGATCACCGCGCCGGCGACCGCGACGGTCTTGCGCGGACCCCAGACCCGGTCGCCGAACCAGCCGCCGGGCATGGCGAGCAGGTACACGAGCGACACGTACACGGAGTAGATCGCGGTGGCGGTGGCCGCGTCGAGGTGGAGACCACCCGGCGCCACGAGGTACAGCGGGAGCAGAGCCCTCATGCCGTAGTAGGAGAACCGCTCCCACATCTCGGTCATGAAGAGAGTGGCCAGTCCGCGGGGGTGGCCGAAGAAGGTCTTCTCGGAACCGGGGGTGCCCGGGGAGACCGAGTCCTTCGTCAGGCTGGACGCCATGGTCGTTCCTTGCTGGTCGGGACGCGCGTGTGGAGCGTTGCGCGCCCGGTGGGGCGGCCGGCACCGGCGATGTCGGACCGTCCACCCCACGCCCAGGGGAGTTTGCTCCGGGTTGCGAAGCGGTGGACTCCGACCACCGGGATCCACGCCTCGGCGCGCGACGATGCGCTGTGAGGCCCGGCCACAGGTCATTCCTTTCGCGGCTGGTGGAAACCAGCCCGCACACAAAAGAGACCTTCAGCGTCAAATGCCTCGCCAAAGGTCCCCAGGGTGCTACAGGCGTCCAATCACCATACGGCAGGACAGCGCCTGATATGGAAGGACTTGAGGCACAGATCACAGGTGTCGGGGGAACCGCGCACACCCTTTCGAAGGTCACTACCAGGATCGCACCTCAGAGCTACTGGTTTGTACCAAGGTAAGAACCAGGTAGACGCAAGGTGAGAATCACTCCTGACCATCACGTCCCGGCTCTTGTCATGGGCGGACTACCATCAGCTCATGACCCGTGTACTGCTCGCCGAGGACGACGCGTCCATCTCGGAGCCGCTGGCCCGTGCACTGCGCCGGGAAGGGTACGAGGTCGAGGTGCGTGAGGACGGACCGACGGCGCTCGAAGCCGGGATGCAGGGCGGCGTCGACCTGGTCGTGCTGGACCTCGGTCTGCCCGGCATGGACGGCCTGGAGGTGGCGCGACGGCTGCGGGCCGAGGGCCACAGCGTCCCGATTCTCATCCTGACCGCGCGCGCCGACGAGGTGGACACGGTCGTCGGGCTCGACGCGGGCGCCGACGACTACGTCACCAAGCCCTTCCGCCTCGCCGAGCTGCTCGCCCGCGTCCGGGCGCTGCTGCGCCGCGGTGCCGCGGAGCCGCAGCAGCCGCCGGCGACCCACGGTGTGCGGATCGACGTCGAGTCGCACCGCGCCTGGATGGGCGACGAGGAGCTCCAGCTCACGGCCAAGGAG